>NZ_QOHH01000005.1 GCF_003319105.1 Blastococcus sp. TF02-09
GCAACGACGCACCGCCGAAGGACTTTCCAAGAAAGACATCATCCGCTGCCTCAAGCGCCTGATGGCCCGCGAGCTCTACTACCTGCTCACCTCACCCAAGACCTCTTGACGATCCATAGGAGCATCCGACGGTCACCACCCCTGGACGCGGCGGGCCGCGGCGACGACGCGGTCGAAGCGCGCCCGGTCCAGCGCCGCGCCCTCCCGGCGCACGTCCCCCGGCGCCAGCTGCAGCAGCCGGTCCAGGCGCACCTCGCTCGGCCGTCCCCGCGCGTCCCAGGCGCCGCTGCCCAGGTCGGTCCACACCCGGCCGTGCCGCGCCTCGTCGGCGGCGTCGCGGTCGTGGTCCTGGCTGCTCAGCATCAGCCCGAGCAGGTCGGACCCGCGCCGGCCGATGACCAGCACCGGGCGGTCCTTGCCGCGCCCGTCGCCCTCGTCGTAGGGCACCCAGGCCCAGACGATCTCCCCGGGGTCGGCCGCGCCGTCCTGCCGCGGCCGGTACTCCACGTCGGGTCCCGAGGAGCCCGCTCGCCGCGGTGACGCCGGGCCGGGGGAGCCGACCCTGCGCAACAGGCCGAGGACCGACCGTGCCGCCGAACGGAGACCCCGGTGCGCTGCCATGCCCGGCACGCTACGGGCGGGCGGCCCGGTCCGACGGCGGAGATGTGTTCTGCGTGACAGATCGGGATCGGTTCATCACGGAGTGGTTAGGACGCCGTCTCGCGGGGAACCCTGGCCGCACGGGGTCGGGCGGTGACGGCGTGTTCGCGGCGGTTCCCCGGTGGAAGAGGGGTCCCTATGACATCGGCCGAGCCGGTCCGCCCCGCCGCACCGCGCACCGGTGAGGTGCAGGCCAGCGTGCTGGCCGCCTTCCAGCTCGTCGAGGACGCCCGGTACGAGCGCAGCGGCCGCCGTCGGCGTGCCGAGCTGGTCCGCGCCCGAGCCGAGCGCGCGGTGGCCGATCGCAAGCTCGAACGCGACCTGCCCGACAGCTGACTCAGGCGACGCAGAACTCGTTGCCCTGCGGGTCGGCCAGCGTCACCCACGACATCGGGCCCTGCGCGCCGCGCCAGAGCTCGGTGGCGCCCAGGGAGAGCAGCCGGGTCACCTCCTCCTCCCGGCGCTCCGGGCCCACGCGGACGTCGAGGTGCAGCCGGTTCTTGACCGTCTTCTCCTCGGGGACCCGCTGGAAGAGGACCCGCGGCCGCCCCGGCTCGGGGGAGGTGATCGCGGCGCCGAGAGCCCACACGAGCGCACCGCGGTGCCGCATCGTGTCCGCCTCGCTCGCCGCACCCGCCTGCACCATGCGGGTGATGAACGCCTCGTCCTGCGGCTCCACCTGCCAGCCCAGCGCCTCCGCCCACCAGTCGGCGAGCTCGTGCGGGGCGGTGGAGTCCACGACCACCTGGAGATCGAACGCCATGGCCGGGACCGTACGGGCGACCACCGACGATCCGGGGGCTCCTGCTCCGCGTCAGAGCTCCTGGGCGAGGTCGGCCCAGATGGTCGCGTCGTCGGGGAGGTCGGACTCCAGCGCGCAGTGGTCCTTCAGCACCCGCCCGAACGGCGTCAGCGTGCCCGGTGCCACCCGCTGCGCCGGGTCCCACAGGCCCGAGCGCATCACCGACTTCGGGCACTGGAAGTAGGCCTTGCGGACCTGCACCAGCAGCACCGACAGCGGCGCCCGGCCGAACTCGGTGAGGTCCACGTCGAGGTCCTCGGGCCGCACCAGCGACGTCGTCCCGTACACGCGCAGCGTCTGGTCGACGCCGGGGACGAAGAACATCAGCGCCGCCCGCGGGTTCGCCGCGACATTGCGCAGGCTGTCCACGCGGTTGTTGCCCGGGCGGTCGGGCAGCGCGAGCCGGTGCTCGTCCAGCACGTGCACGAACCCGCGGTCGCCGCCGCGCGGCGAGATCTCCGGCCAGCCGTCGGGGTCGGCGGTGGCCAGCGTGGCGAAGGGGGAGTGCGCGATGAACTCCCGGCAGTGCGGGTCGAGGTGGTCGATCACCTTGTCGAGCACGAGGCCGCCCGGCGTGCGGTACCCCGCGACGACGGCGCGGTCGGCAGGGGCGGGAACGGCAGCCACGCGACGACGGTAGACCGCGCCCGGGGCCGACCGGTTAGAAGCCCGAGCCCGGGGGCAGGAGCGGCAGCCCGCCGGGCGCCCCCTGCTCGATCAGCCGCCACAGCGCGTCGGTGTCGGCGTGCTCGGCCACCAGGTCACCCAGCCGGTCCAGCCGCGCCTCCCGGATCGCGGCGAAGTCCGTACCGGGGGCGGGCACGAAGCGCCGGCCGGTGCGCGCGGCCACCTCGCGCAGGAAGGCCCGGCGGAAGCCGTCGTTCTCCAGCGCGCCGTGCCACGTCGTCCCGAAGACCGAGCCCGCGCGGGCGCCGTCGAGGAACGGTTCCGCGCCGTCGTCCACGGTGGTGACGCCGTGGTGGATCTCGTAGCCGGTCACCGGCTCGCCGAGCGCGGAGCCGACCGGGCGGCCCAGCGTCTTCTCCGGCGCGAACCGCACCTCGGTGGGCAGCAGGCCGAGTCCGGGGACGAGCCCGGCGCGCGACTCGACGTCGTCGTCGATGCTGCGGGCCAGCATCTGGAACCCGCCGCAGATGCCCAGCACGGGGACGCCGTCGGCGGCGCGGCGGCACACCGCGTCGGCGAGCCCCGACGCGCGCAGCCAGCCGAGGTCGGCGACGGTGGCCCGGGTGCCCGGCAGCACCACCAGGTCGGCGTCGGCGAGCTCCTCGGGACGGGTGGCGTAGCGCAGCAGCACGCCGGGTTCGGCGGCCAGCGCGTCGAGGTCGGTGAAGTTGGAGATGCGGGGCAGGCGGGCGACCGCCACCCGCAGCACGTCCTCCCCGTGCGCCGGCCCGGCGGGCGGGCGCGGCGCGGCCAGGCCCAGCGAGTCCTCCACGTCGAGCTCCAGGTCGGCCAGCCAGGGCAGCACGCCGAGCGTCGGCCGGCCGGTGAGCTCGGTGAGCCGGTCCAGCCCGGGGCGCAGCAACCGGACGTCGCCGCGGAACTTGTTGACCAGGAAGCCCGCGACCAGCCGCTGGTCCTCCGGCGGCATGAGCGCCACGGTCCCGTGCAGCGCGGCGAAGACCCCACCGCGGTCGATGTCGCCCACCACCACCACCGGCAGCCGGGCCGCGGTCGCCAGGCCCATGTTGGCGATGTCGTCGGCGCGCAGGTTGATCTCCGTGGGGGAGCCGGCGCCCTCGCAGACGACGACGTCGAAGCGGGCCCGCAGGTCGGTCAGGCTGGCCAGCACCTGCTCCATCAGCGCGGCCTTCCGCGGCCGGTAGGACAGCGCCGTCACCTCGCCGACCGCGCGGCCGAGGACGACGACCTGGCTCGAGTTCTCAGCGCCCGGCTTGAGCAGCACCGGATTCATCGCCGCCTCGGGGGCCACGCGGGCCGCGGCCGCCTGCATGACCTGGGCGCGGCCGATCTCCGCGCCGTCGGCGGTGACCATCGAGTTGTTGCTCATGTTCTGGGCCTTGAACGGCGCCACGGAGACCCCCTGGCGCACGAGCCACCGGCAGATCCCCGCGGTGACGAGGGACTTGCCGGCGTCGGACGTCGTCCCCGCGACCAGCAGCGCTCCGCTCACCCGGGCGCACCCGGGGTGGCGCCCCAGCCGGCCTTCTCCTGGCCGGACAGCGCGGCGATCTCCAGCATGATCGCGTCGGTCACCTCGCGCCGGGCCCGGCCCTTGCCGGCCTGGCCGCGGTGCGCGGGGAAGGTCATCGGCCGCCCGAACGTCACCGCCACGCGGTGGGGGCGCGGCCAGCGGGCGTCGACCGGCTGGACCCGGTCGGTGCCCCGCACCGCGACGGGGACGACCGGGCAGTCGGCGGTGAGGGCCAGCCAGGCCACGCCGGTCTTGCCGCGGGCCAAGCGCCCGTCCCGCGAGCGGGTGCCCTCGGGGTAGAGGCCGAAGGCCAGCCCGCTGTGGAGCACGCCCAGCGCCGTGTCGAGCGCGGCCTGCGCGGCCCGGTGCGTCTCCCGCTCCACCGGGTGCGCACCCAGCGCGGTGAACAGCGTGCGGGTGAACCAGCCGGAGATGCCGCGCCCGGTGAAGTACTCGGCCTTGGCCAGCAGCGCGACCCGCCGCGGGGCCACGGTCGGGATGACGATGCTGTCGATGAAGGACAGGTGGTTGCTGGCCAGGATCACCGGCCCGTCGAGGGGCACGTTCTCCCGACCGGTGACCCGGGGGCGGAGCAGCACCCAGAGCAGCGGGCGGATGACGAAGCGGGCGACGACGTAGAACACCGGGTGCTCCCCTCCTCGGCCCGCCGTCGACCGCCGGCAGGAGCGCACGGCACGGGCGCGTCCGCATTCTCGCGGACGGCCCGGCCCGGCTCCGCGCAGGTCGCCCCGCCGCGCCGGGAGTCAGGTGCGGGCGGTGCCCGGCGGGCAGGCGTCGCGCAGGATCCCCCGGATGTCGGCCGGGAGCCCGGCCCCACCGGTGGCCGACGCGGTGATGGCCGAGGCCACGTCGCGCAGCTTCCGGTGGGTGTGCCCGGAGATGTGCGACAGGAGGTCGAAGGCCACCTGGTCGGTGCAGCCGGTGAGCAGCATGAGGATGCCCTTGGCCTGCTCGATGCCGGCGCGACTGGCCATGGCTGTGCGCAGCTGTGCCACCTCCAGCTCCAGCGCGGCCGCGCGCTCGGCGTCGGCGTGCCCGCCGGCGGGGAGCCCCGGCTGGGGGAGGGGATCAGGAGTGGTCAGGGGCCGGCGGGACCGCAGCCGGTGACGGGGCAGCGTGGGAGAGGACATGGCGTTCGCTCCATGCGGAAGGCGCACCGGCATCCCCGGTGGGACCACGCAGCCGCTGTCTCGACTCGCGCGGATCCACCGCCCGCACAGGGGCGGCCGCTCCGATGCGGTGGACCGTACGTCTGTGCCGGGCGATCCGCAGCCGGAAGCCGAGCGGAGCCGCCCGGACCGACGCGCCGTCACGCACCGCAAGCGGTCGGTTCAGCCGCGCCAGGTTCCCCGCAGCAGACGGGCACCGGCGGCGAGGGCCGTTGTCGTCGTCCACACCGCGGCCGACAGTCGCGTCGCGCGGCGGATGTCGCCCACCCCCGGAGGCCGCCCGGAGCCCAGCACCGGGCGGTCCTCCACCCGGGAGCCGTAGACGTTGCGCCCGCCCAGCCGCAGTCCCAGGGCGCCGGCGAGCGCCGCCTCGCACCGCCCGGCGTTCGGGCTCGGGTGCGCCGCGCCGTCCGCGCGCCAGGCCCGCAGCGCCCCGGCCCCGGAGCCGCCGGCCAGCGGGGCGCAGGCGACCGTCAGCGCGGCGGTCACCCGTGCCGGCGCCCAGTTCGCGACGTCGTCCAGGCGCGCGGCCGCCCAGCCGAAGCGCTCGTACCGCGGCGAGCGGTGCCCCACCATCGCGTCCAGCGTGTTCACCGCCCGGTACACGAGCAGGCCCGGGATCCCCGCGACCGCGCCCCAGAACAGCGGGGCGACGGCGGCGTCGGAGGTGTTCTCCGCGACCGACTCGACCGTCGCGCGCGAGAGCTCGGCGGCGTCGAGCCCGCTCGGGTCGCGGCCGGCGAGCGAGGGCAGCACCGCGCGGGCCCGGGGGAGGTCGCCGTCGTCGAGGGCGTCGGCCATGCGCCCGGCCGTGCGGGACAGCGAGGTGCCGCCGAGCACCGTCCACGTCGCGGCCGCGGTGACCAGCGTGCGCGCGAGCGGCCGTCCCGCCGTGGCCCGCCGCAGCGCCGCCCCGACCGCACCCGCCGCCGTCGTCAGCACGAGGACGTGGCCGACGCCGGCGCGCCGGTCGTCCCGCCAGGTCCGGCGCTCCAGCGCGGCCGCGGCCGTGCCGAACCCCGCCACCGGGTGCCCGCGCCGCGGATCGCCCAGCAGCAGATCGGCGGCCGAGCCGAGGGCCAGGCCGGCGGCGGTCGGGACGTCCACGGGCGACATGGTGCCCGCTCGCCCGGAACCGCCCTCCCTAGGATCGGTCGACATGCGCCTGCCCGGCCGTTACGACGGCGTCGCCCGGCCCATCGTCACCTACGGCAGCGACCCCGTCCTGCACCGTCCCTGCACGCCGGTCACCGTGTTCGACCGGGACCTGCGGCGCCTGGTGCTGGACATGTTCGCCTCCATGGAGGCCGCCGACGGCGTGGGTCTCGCGGCCAACCAGATCGGCGTGGACGCCCGGATCTTCGTCATCGACTGCCCCGACGCCGCCGGGGAGGACGTGGTCGGCTACGTCGTCAACCCGACGCTCACGCTCCTGGAGCCCGCCGACGGCGAGCCCGCCGAGGAGGTCACCGAGGAGGGCTGCCTGTCGGTGCCGGGCCCCTACGCCGAGCTGGCGCGGACCTTCCGCGCCCGGGTCGACGGCGTCGACGTCCACGGCGACCCGGTGCGGATCGAGGCGACGGGCATGGCCGCCCGCTGCCTGCAGCACGAGGTCGACCACCTCGACGGCATCGTCTACGTGGACCGGTTGCCCGAGGAGGAGCGGGACCGTCTGCTCGCCGAGGCGGCCGGCCCCGCGGGGGATCTGCCCGCCTGACCACCGCCGATGTGTGGGAGCGGTCGATGGCGGGGCATCTGATGGCGCATGACAGACACCGCGCCCACCCCGCTCTCCGCCCTCGCCCTCGTCTGCAGCCTCAAGGCCTCGCCGGCGCCGTCCAGCAGTGACCTCATGGCCCGCCAGATCCTCGAGGAGCTGGGCAAGCACGGGGTCACCGGCGACGTCGTCCGCGTCGTGGACCACGACGTGAAGCCCGGCGTCGAGGTCGACATGGGCGACGGCGACGCCTGGCCGGCGATCCGCGAGCGGATGATGGCCGCCGACATCCTGATCGTGTCCACGCCCACCTGGGTCGGGCACATGAGCAGCGTCGCCCAGCGGGTGCTGGAGCGCCTGGACGGCGAGCTGTCCGAGACCGACGACTCAGGGCGGCCGCTGGTCGCCGGCAAGGTGGCGGTGACCGCCGTCGTCGGCAACGAGGACGGCGCCCACAAGATCACCGCCGACCTGTTCCAGGGCCTCAACGACATCGGCTTCACGATCCCGTCGCAGGGCGGCACCTACTGGAACGACGAGGCGATGGGCAGCCGCGACTACCAGGACCTCGACGAGACCCCCGAGGCGGTCGCCTCCACCACCGCCACGCTGGCGGAGAACGCCGCCCACCTGGCTCGCCTGCTGAAGGCGAGCTCCTACCCGGGCAGCTGAGCGGAGACGGGCCGGTCGTCGCGCTCGACCGCCGCCCGCCCGGCGGCGAGCGAGCCGGCCCGGCGCCGTGCCCGCAGCAGCCCGGCGACGGCCACCAGCGCGAGGACGACGACGGCGACCCCGTAGACCTCGGTCGTGCGGGTGAGCCCCGCGTGCCCGGCGGCGATGCCCGCGGCGATCGCCGGGATGCTGAACGCGAGGTAGCCGACGACGAAGACCGCGGCCAGCAGCCCGGCCCGGTGTCCCGGGGCGACGCCGGCGGTGATCGTGGCGACGGCGCCGAGGAACGCGGCGCCGAAGCCGAAGCCGGTGACGACGGCCGCACCGAACAGCAGCGGGGCCGACGTGGTCGTCAGCGCGGCGAGCGTGCCCAGGCCGCCGGCGGTGAAGACCAGCGCACCGACCAGCATGGCCCGCTCGGGCGCGGCGGTGCGCAGCGCCAGCGACCCGAGGATGCCCGTGCCGTTGAGGGCCAGGATGAGCAGCCCGCCCACGAGGTGGTTGTCGATGTCGAACACCTCGGCCACCAGGGAGGGGCCGAGCGAGGCGTAGAGGCCACCGACGGCCCAGCAGGCGAGCAGCAGCGGCAGCGCCCCGACGAAGGCCGGCCGGTGGGCGGCGGGCACGTGGACCCGCGGGCGCAGCGACGCGACGGCGCCGGGGAGGCGGGGCGAGCTCTCGGGCAGCAGCAGCGCGCCCACGGCGGCGAGCACGAAGACGACGGTGAGCACCGCGAACACCCAGGTGTCCGGTGCGGCCACCGACTGCACCAGCAGGCCGGCGCCGACCGCCCCGATGGAGAGGCCGAGACCCGGGGAGGCGCTGTTGATGACGGCCCCCATCGGCCGGTCGCGGTGCTGCAGGTCCAGCAGCGCCGCGCCGAGGGTGCTCGTGAGCGCTCCGGTCGCCAGCCCCTGCACGATGCGCGCGGCCAGCAGCCACCCCACGCCGTCGGCGGCCAGGAACAGCACCATCGCCACGGCCTCGAGCAGGAGCGCCGCGATCAGCACCGGGCGCCGGCCCACGTGGTCGGAGAGACCGCCGACCACGAGCAGGGAGGCGAGCAGCGCGAAGGCGTAGATGCCGAAGATCGTCGTCAGCACTCCGGGGCCGAAGCCGAACTCCTCCTGGTAGACCCGGTACAGCGGCGAGGGGACGCCGGAGGCCGCGAGCATCAGGACGAGCAGGACGGCCACCGACCAGAAGGCGGGGGCCCGGGGCAGACGTCGCGACTCGGGCACGACAGACACGAAGTCCCGTCGCCCGGTGCAGATTCCCGGGAAGCGTGTCGGGACGGTGCGGTTCCGGGTAGAGCCCGGTCATGGCGCTTCCCCGCATCCTCGTCCTCGTCCTGGCCGGCGGCGCGGGTGGCCGGCTCGAACTGCTCACCGACCAGCGGGCCAAGCCGGCCGTCCCGTTCGCCGGGGTCTACCGGCTGATCGACTTCCCGCTGAGCAACTGCCTGCACTCGGACATCGCCGACGTGTGGGTCTCCATCCAGTTCCACCCCACGTCGCTGACCGAGCACCTGGCCAACGGTCGTCCCTGGGACCTCGACCGGACCACCGGCGGCCTGCTCACCCTCCCGCCGTTCCAGGGCACCGACCGGGGCGGCTGGAACACCGGTACCGCGGACTCGCTGTGGCGCCAGGCCGACCTGGTCCGGGCGTTCGACCCCGACGCGCTCGTCGTGGTCAGCTCCGACGCCGTCTACAAGCTGGACTACCGCGAGGTCGCCGAGGCCCACCTCGGCTCGGGCGCCGAGGTGACCATGGTGACCACCGAGGTCGCTCCGGACGACGCCTCGCGCTACGGGATCGTGCAGGTCGGCGAGGGCGGGAAAGTCACCGACTACGCCTACAAGCCCGACGAGCCGGCGACGACGACGGCGACCAACGAGGTGTTCGTCTTCACGCCCACGCCGACCCTCGACCGCCTGGAGGCGCTGGCCCGGGATGCGGGGGAGGACGGGCTCGAGGACCTGGGCACGAAGCTCCTGCCCGCGATCACCGCCGACGGCCTCGCCCGGGCGCACGCGCTCGAGGGCTACTGGCGCGACGTCGGCACCGTGCCCGCCTACTGGGAGGCGCACCGCGACTTCATCCAGGAGCAGCCGCCGCTGGACCTCGACGACCCGTCGTGGGCGATCCGCACCCGTGGGGGCCGGCACAGCGCGGCGCGGCTGCTGCGCGGGGCGGTGGTGGAGGACAGCCTCGTCTCCGGCGGCACCCGGGTGGGCGGCGAGGTGCGCGGTTCGGTCCTGTCGCCGGGCGTCGTCGTCGAGAAGGGCGCGACGGTCGTGGACTCCGTGCTGCTGCCCGGGGCCCGGGTGCGCGCCGGGGCGACGGTCACCCGCTCCGTGCTCGACGACTGCGTCGAGATCGGGGAGTCGGCCACGGTCGGCGGCGACGGCGACATCACGCTGGTGGGCCGCCGGGCCGCCGTGGACGCCGGCGCCCACCTGGCCGCCGGCGCCCGCCTCCCCGAGCCCGAGGACGACTGAGCTCAGTCGAAGGACATCCAGACCCGGCGCCGGTCGGCCCGGGTGTGGACCTGGGCCATGGCCTCGACGCGGCGGCGCTGGTCGGCCGTCGGGGTGTGGTTGACCACGGCGATCTCGGCCTCCCGCATGGCCCGCTCGGCGGCGAACTTCGCCGGGGTCGAGGGGACGCCGTCGGGGTTGTCGACCGCGTCGGCGCGCGGCCGGGCGTAGGGGCTGTCGGCCGGGAGGTTGCCGCTCACCCGGCCGTAGGCGCCCAGGAGCAGCAGGACCAGCCCGGTCACCTCGGCGAACACCACGTTCTCGATCTGGAACGCCAGCAGGTTCGCCTCGGTGCGCAGCACCGCCAGGCTGCCCAGGCCGGACAGCAGGAACAGGATGCCCACGACGATCATCAGCGTCGAGGCGGTGCGCGGGCTGCGCAGCGCGGCGAGGACCAGCACGCCGGCGGTGAGCACGGAGACGGTGGAGAGCAGGCCGTTCGACGACAGCCCGAGGATCTGCTCGCCGTCGGTCGAGAAGAAGTCCAGGCCGCCGGCAAACCCCAGTACACCGAAGACCAGGATCACCGCGGCGACGGCGAGCGCGCCGATCCGCTGGACGGCGTACACCCGCGTGTCGTAGCGGCGGCCGTGCTCGTCCGTGGCGACGGCGGGACGCGTCCCACCGCTGAGGGGGCGACGCTGCATGGAAGCTCCTCGGTCGGGGTGGATGCCCGCTCTTCCGCTCTCCGTGCGCGTCCGGATGCGCCGGGTCCGCGTGTCCCCGGGGGCGAAGGCCGGCGCGGCCCGGTGCGTTGACGACGACGTGAGCCAGCCGTTCGAGATCGACCTGCACTCCGAGTTCCTGCGTGCCGACCTCTTCCTCGCCATGGGCCAGCCGGCCGAGGCCGCCCGGATCTTGGAAACCGTCGTCGAGGGCGAACCCACCAACGAAGCCGCGCTCGAGGCGCTGGCGCGCGCCTACTTCGGCTCGGCCCAGCTCACCCGCGCCGAGGACGCCCTCGTCCGGCTGGTGCAGCTGGCCCCGGCCAACGGGTGGGCCCGGCGGGCGCTGGCCCGGACGCTGGAGCGGCAGAGCCGGCACGACGAGGCCGCGGCGCACCACCGGATGGCCGACGCCCTCGGCGCCCGGTGAGCGCGCCCCGGTAGCCGGGGAACTACCAGAGGGCGGCGGCGACCAACAGGGTCGCCGCCGTCGCCGTCTCGCCCATCGCTCCCATGACGTCGCCGGTGGTACCGCCCAGGCGGCGCAGGGCCCGACGGTGCAGGGCCTCGGCGGCCAGCACGCCGGCCGCGACCGCGCCGACCAGCACCGCCGCGTGCTCGGGGCCCCGGACCGCGGCCGCGGCCAGGCCGCCGACGACGAGGGTCAGCACGGCCGCGCCGCTGAGCCAGGCGGCGGACACGGTGCCCGCGACGGTGCGACCCAGGGACGACCCCTCCGCGACGGCCACGCCGGGCAGCCCGGTGCGGCTCATCACCAGCCGCGCCGCGATCACCGCCGTCCAGAGCGCCAGCCAGCCCCCGTCCTGCGGCAGCAGCGCTGCCAGGCAGGCGACCTGGAGCAGCAGGGTGAGCACCAGCGTGGCCACGCCGAACGGGCCGACGTCGCTCTGCCGCATGACCTGCAGGGCGCGCTCACGGCCACGCAGCGGGCCGAGGCCGTCAGCGGTGTCGGCGAGCCCGTCGAGGTGCAGGCCCCGGGTGAGGAGGGCGAGCGCCACGACGGCGAGCACCGCACCGGTCAGCGGCGACACCGTGCGGGTGCCGGCCTCGGCGACGCCCGCGGCGATCCCGCCCAGGACCAGCCCGACCAGCGGCGCCCACGGCAGCACGCCGCGGGTCGACGTCGCCGCGCGGGCCGGCACCGGCAGGGCGGTGAGCAGCGCCGCCGACTCCAGCGGGCCGGTGAGCCTCATCGAGGCTGCTGGGCACGCCCGGCGACGAGGACCCCGGGCCGGTGCGCCGGCCTCACGGGCAGAACTCCAGGCGGGTGATGCTGCCGTTGTGCGGGGTGACCGCCGGCATCGCGTCCGGGCCGAGGCCGGCGACCACGGCCTGGATCGCGCGGATCGTGTCGCCGTGGGTGACCAGGGCGATCACGTCGGCCGGCGGCTCGGCGCAGAGGTCCTTGAGGTAGGCCTCGACCCGCCCGTGCAGCTCGGCCAGGCTCTCGCCGCCCTCCGCCGACCACCGGGCGTCGCTCCAGTCGACGACGTCCCACAGCTCGCGCGAGGGGCGGCCCTCGAGCACGCCGTACCCCTGTTCGCGCAGGGCCGGCGTCGTCACGATGGGCAGCCCTGTGGTCCGCGCGCACGGCTCGGCCGTCTGGACGGCGCGCAGCAGGTCGCTGCTGATGAGCACGCCGGGCGCGAGCCCCGCCAGTTCCTCGGCCGCCGCCTCGGCCTGGCTGCGTCCCAGGTCGGTGAGCGGGATGTGGGGGGTCTGGCCCTGCATCAGGCCCGCCGCGTTCCACTCGCTCTGCCCGTGGCGGACGAGCAGCAGGGTCAGGGGGTGGGCCATGGTGGATGAAAGCGTAACCACCTGGGCGGCGGCGCAGGGCGGCGCGCCTCGTACCGTCGTCGTCGCGGCCGTTCCGAGGCGGTCGCGCACCAGCACAGCGACGCGGGCCGGCGACCGGCCGGCGCAGCGAGGAGAGCACGTGAGCATCCCCGTCCGTCCCGGCGCCGCCCGCGCCACCGCCCGCCCGGGCGCGCCCGACCCCCTGCTGCCGCTGCTCGACCTGCCCGGGGTCCGGGCGGCCGCCGACTCCGCGCGCGCAGGGGTGGACCGGCTGCTGGGCCACAAGGTGCTGCGCCGGGAGTCCGCCGGGGTGAGCACCGAGTCCGCGCTCCGCGGCGCCCGGGCCTCGGCGGCCCTCGAGGGCGTCGACGTGCCCCTGGCCGACCTGCGGGCCGGCGCCGTCGACGACCCGGTGGTGCAGGGCTCCCTGCGGTTGTCCGCGGGCCTCGGCGGCATGATCGACACCTGGCCCAAGGCGCCCGGTCAGGTGCTCGCCCGCATGCACGTGCTGGCCGCGAGCGACCGCGTCGCGAACGCCCACCTCGGCCGGCCGGCCCCGCATGCCGGTCCGCGGCTGTCCGGGCTGTTCTCGCTCGTCACCGGGCGGACGGCCGCCCCGGCGGTGATCGTGGCCGCGCTCGTGCACGGCGAGATCGCCGCGCTGGCTCCCTTCGGGGTCGCCGACGGGCTGGTCGCCCGCGCGGCCGCCCGGCTCACCGGCATCACCCGCGGCCTGGACCCCAAGGCGGTCTCGGCCCCCGAGGTCGGGTTCGCGGAGCTGGGCGCTGCCGCCTACGCCGAGGCGCTGGCCGGCTACGCCTCCGGGGAGCCCGCGGGCGTCGCGCGCTGGCTCGTGCACTGCTGCCAGGCGACCGAGCACGGCGCGCTGGAGGGCCTGGCCATCTGCGAGAGCCTGCTGCGCGGCTGAGCGCGCGCCGGTTGCCGCGACCCTGCAGGTCAGGCGGGGGCCAGCAGCAGTCCGGCCAGCGCCACGACGGTCACCGCGATCGCAGCCGCCGCCGCGGCCGGCACCCAGGCACCGGTGCGCGCCCCGTAGCCGAGGGCGGCGAGCACCGACAGCCAGGGGCCCGACAGCGAGAGGAACAGCCCGATCCGGGCCAGCGGCCGGCGGCGGCGCCGGCGGGGGGCGGCGCGCACGGACTGGCCGACGAGCACCGCGGCCACGCACACGGCGAAGGCCGCGAGCCAGGCGAGGACCGCGGTGAGCACGTCCGCAGGATGACCGACGGGCCGGCGGTGCGCCCGGCGCCTCGCCGCGGACCGGCGCCGGGAGGCGCGTTCCGCGGAGGTGCGGGGTCAGGCCCCTCGGCGCCGCCAGCGGCCGCTCGGCGGGCCGGCGGGGGCCGGGAGGACGGCCCGCCCGTTCCGGTGCCGGGCGTACCAGGCCAGGCCGACCACCGCCGCGCCCACGCCCATCGCCGCCGCGCCGGTGACCATGGGCGTCGCCGTCGTGGAGAACCGCGCGCGCATGCTCACCGGCCGCTCGAAGCGCAGCACCGGCCAGCCGTTCTGCAGCGCGGCCTTCCGGAGGCCGCGGTCGGGGTTGACGGCCGTGGGGTGCCCGACGGCCGCCAGCATGGGCAGGTCGGTGATCGAGTCGCTGTAGGCCCAGCAGTCGGCCAGGTCGTAGCCGCCCTCGGCCGCGACCTCGCGCATCGCGGCGGCCTTGTTCTCCGCGTAGGCGTAGAAGTCGATCTCGCCGGTGTACCGGCCGTCCTGGACAACCATCCGCGTGGCGACGACGCGGTCGGCCCCCAGCATCTCGCCGATCGGCTCGACCATCTCCGCCCCACTGCTGGAGACGATGACGATCTCGCGACCGGCGGCGCGGTGCTCCTCGATGAGGTCGGCCGCCTCGGCGTACACCAGCGGGTCGACGATCTCGTGCAGCGTCTCGCGGACGATCTCGTGCACCGCGGCGGCGTCCCAGCCGGTGACCATCGCGGTCATCTGCGCACGCAGCCGCTCCATCTGCTGGGCGTCGGCGCCGGCCATCGAGAACACGAACTGGGCGTAGGCGGTCTTGAGGACCGTGCGCCGGTTGATCAGCCCGCCCTGGAAGAAGGGGCGGCCGAAGGCCAGGGTGCTGGACTTGGCGATGATCGTCTTGTCCAGGTCGAAGAACGCCGCGGCGCGGGTCACGAGGCATGAGGCTAGTAGTGCTGGACGGGTGTGACAGATCACGCGCGCCGTCCACACCCGAACGAGTCATCCACAGTTCGGCCGCCGATCTGGCACTGTTCGCCCACGCTCGGCTGGGCTGGCCCGGTGGTTGCCGCCCCTTCGCCCTCTGATCCGTCCTCCCGGCCGCTGGTCGTCAGCCGCGACGAGCAGCTCCTCGACGACCTGCTGCGCGTGCTGGCCGCCGCCGGCGCCGAACCCGAGATCGCCGTCGGCGGCGCGCCGTTGCGCCGCGCGCACCGGTCCGCGCCGCTGGTCCTGCTCGGTGCCGACGTGCTCGCGACGTCCGTCGTGCGGGAGCTGGGACGCCGGCCCGGTGTGGTGGTCGTCGCCCGCGACGAGCTGCCGGCGCAGGAGTGGGCGGCGGCGGTGGAGGTGGGGGCCGAGCGGGTGGCGGTGCTGCCGGCCGACGAGGGCTGGCTGCTGTCCCGCGCCGTCGCGGCGGTCCGGACCCCGGTCGCGCGCGGCTGGCTGCTCGCCGTCGGGGGCGGCTGCGGGGGTGCCGGTGCCAGCACCGTGGCCGCCGCCCTCGCCGTGGCGGCGGCACCCGGTGCGGTCCTGGTCGACGTCGACGGCTGGGGTGCCGGACTGGACCTGCTGCTGGGCGCCGAACGGGCCGAGGGCCTGCGCTGGCCCGAGCTGACCGGGCTCCGGGGGCGCGTCTCGGGGGATGCACTGCGCGCCTGCCTGCCCGAGGTGGCGGGCGTGCACGTCCTCGCGGCCTCGCGCTCCGCGCACGCGCCGCTGCCGGAGGAGGCCGTGCGGGCGGTGGTCGAGGCGGCCCGCTCCGACGGTGCGCCCGTCGTCGTCGATCTGCCGCGCCCCGGGCCGGACGGGTTCTGCGCCACGACGCACGCGGTGCTGAGCGAGGCGGACCTCGCGCTGCTCGTCGTGCCGGCGCGGCTGCGGGCGGCCACCGCGGCCCGGGTGCTCGTGGCCGGCCCCGGGTCGCCGTGGGCGGCGGCGCAGCTGGTCGTCCGTCCGGTGCCCGGTGGCCTGTCCACCGCCGAGGTCGCCGACGTGGTCGGCCGGCCCCTGCTCGCCGAACTGCCGCACGACCGCAGCGCCGTCGCGCGCAGCGAGCGGGGCGAGGTGCCCGCCGTCGCGCCGCGGACCCCGCTGGGCGGCGTCGCGCGCCGGGCGCTGACCCGGCTGCGGGGTGCTGCCGCATGACCGCGGGCCTGCTCGAGCGCGTGCGGGCCCGGCTGGCCCTGGAGCCGGGGATGCCGACGCAGGCGGACGTCGCCGCCGTGGTCCGCCAGGAGAGCGGCGGGCTGCTCGGGGACGACGACGTGCTCCGGGCCGTGCGGGACGCGGTCGACGAGCTGGCCGGAGCCGGCCCGCTCGAGGCGCTGCTCCGGCTGCCCGACGTCACCGACGTGCTGGTGGCCGCCCCCGACCGGGTGTGGATCGACCGGGGGGAGGGGCTGGAGCTCAGCGCCGTGCGCTTCCCCGACGACGACGCGGTCCGCCGGCTCGCGGTGCGGCTGGCCGGGGCCGCGGGGCGGCGGCTGGACGACGCCGCCCCCTGGGTGGACGTCGGGCTGCCCGACGGCACCCGGCTGCACGCGGTGCTCGCGCCGGTGGCCGGCAGCACCTGCCTCTCCCTGCGGGTGCTGCGGCGCTGCTCGCGGAGCCTCGCCGACCTCGAGGCCCTCGGCGCGTTGCCCGGCGACAGCGCGCGGCTGCTCCGGGCCGTGGTGCAGCGACGGCTGGCGTTCCTGGTCACCGGAGGTACCGGATCGGGCAAGACGACGGTGCTCTCCGCGCTGCTGGGGGAGGTCGGGCCCACCGAGCGGGTGCTGACGTGCGAGGACGCCGCGGAACTCGCGCCGGCCCACCCACACGTCGTCGCGCTGCTCACCCGCCCGCCCAACGTGGAGGGCGTCGGAGAGGTGACGCTGCGCGACCTGGTGCGCCAGGCGCTGCGGATGCGACCCGACCGGCTGGTCGTGGGCGAGGTCCGTGGCGCGGAGGTGGGCGACCTGCTGGCCGCCCTCAACACCGGCCATGAGGGCGGCTGCGGGACCCTGCACGCCAACTCGCCGGCCGAGGTGCCGGCCCGGTTGGAGGCGCTGGGGGTCGCCGCGGGGCTCGACCGCGCCGCGGTGCACAGCCTGTCGGCCGCCGCGCTGCACGTCGTCGTGCACCTGCGCCGCACCCCGGCCGGCCGCCGGGTCGACGAGATCGGGGTCCTGCGCCGTGCGGGAGAGCTGGTGGCTGTGGAGCCGGGCTGGCGCGCCGACGGAGGGCCGTGCCCGGCCGCGGACCGGTTGCACGCACTGCTCGATGGGACTGCGCCCCGGTGAGCGCCGCGCTCCTGCTCGCCGCGGTGGCGCTGCTCCTCTGGCCGGGCCGGTGGGCGGGCGCCCGGTTGCCCGCTGCGACCCCGCGTCGGGGTGGGGCCGTGGGGGGCGGGGCCGCGGGGAGGCCGGTGGTCCTGGCCGCCGCGTCCGCCGCGGCGGCCGGCGCGATCCTGAGCACGCCGCTCGTGGCGGCACTGGGTGCGGCGGCCGCGGCGGCCGGCGTGCGCGCATGGACCCGGCGGCGGGCCACGGCGCAGGTGGAGGCCGCGATCCGCGGGCTGGCCGACGGGCTCGGTGCCCTGGCGGCCGACCTGCGCAGCGGTCGCTCGCTGGTCGCCGCCGTGTCGACCGCCGAGCACGCCTGCGGGGACCCGGCGGCCGGCCGTTCGCTGGTCCGCGCGGTGCGCACGCCCGAGGTGACCCCGGCCGAGGAGCCCCGCGAGATCGCCGACGCCCTGGGCAGGATCGCGGCCGCCACCCGGCTCAGCACGCGCACGGGGTG
Organism: Blastococcus sp. TF02-09; assembly: GCF_003319105.1. Lineage (GTDB taxonomy): Bacteria > Actinomycetota > Actinomycetes > Mycobacteriales > Geodermatophilaceae > Blastococcus. The sequence continues at coordinate 17,256 of NZ_QOHH01000005.1, forward strand.
CTCGCTGGCGGCGGTGGCCACCGCGGTGGAGGACGACCTGCGCGCCCGGGCGCGGCACCGCGCGGAGCTGCGGGCCGCGACCGCAGGGCCCCGGGCGAGCGCCGCCGTGCTCGCCGGGCTGCCGGTGCTCGGGCTGCTCATGGGCAGCGGGGTGGGCGCCGACCCGTGGCGGGTGCTCACGACCACCGGAACCGGCCAGGTGCTGCTGGTCGGCGGCGTCGCGCTCGAGGCCGCCGGGCTGGTCTGGTCGCACCGCCTGGTCGAGCGGGCGCTGCGGTGAGCCGCCCCGGCCGCCGGCTGTGACACCGGACCGGACCTGGGCGGCCCTGCTGGTCCTCGCCGCCGCGGTGGCCCTGTGGCCCCGGGGAGTCGGAGCAGGCGCCGCCCGGTGGGCGGCGCTGCGCGCGACGGCCGAGCCGGGCGCCGCACGCCTCCCGGCACCGGGACCCGCTCCGGACGCCGGGCGGGAGCGGCTCCGCCGGTGGGTCCTCGCGGCGGCCCTGGGCGGAGCAGGCGCGCTGCTGACCGGTGGGACCGCCGGCGTGGTCGTCGGAGGGGTGCTGGCCGTCGGCGTCGAGCGCGTGCTGCGCGCCCGGGCACCGGACGAGGAGGCCGCCGACCGGGTGCTCCTGGTCCGCGACCTGCCCGCTGCCTGCGACCTCCTCGGCGTCTGCCTGTCCGCCGGACTGCCCGTCGAGGGCGCGCTGGAGGCGGTCGGCGGTGCCGTGGGGGGACCGCTGGGCGAGCAGTTGCGGTCGGTGGCCGCGCTGTCCCGGCTGGGGGCCGACCCGCGCCGCGCCTGGGCGGAGGTGCCGGTGGAACTGGCCGGGCTGGGCCGTGTCCTCGTGCGTGCGGGCGAGTCCGGGGCGACGGTCGCCGGCTCCCTGCGGACGCTGGCCGCCGAGAGCCGCGCGACGGCCCGGGCCGCAACGCAGGCGGCGGTGCAGCGCGCCGGGGTCTGGGTGCTGGCGCCGCTCGGCGCCTGCTTCCTGCCCGCCTTCCTCTGCCTCGGGGTCGCTCCGCTGGTGCTCGGGATCGCGGAGGACGTCCTGGGCTGACCGTGCGGCGGAGTGACGGACCGGCGCGAGCCGATGACAAGGGTGGCCCCCGTCAGGGCTCCTGGCGTGCCACCACGAAGACGTCGGCGTACTCGGCGACGACCTCGAGCACCGCGGCGATGTCCCCGGTGCGGCGGGCGTCGGCGAGCCGGCGGTGGAACTCACCCGTGCGGAGCGCCGGCCGGGTCTGCCAGGTGACGACGGCGTCCTCCACGCCGGGGTTGCGCATCTGGTGCACGCTGCCCGCCGGGACGTCGAGGGTGTCGCCGGCGCGCAGGACGGTCTCCACGCCGTCCACCCGGCACCACATCTGGCCCTTCTCGACGGTGAAGTGCTCGGTCTGGTTCGGGTGCAGGTGTGCGATCGGCAGCGTCGAGCCGGGCCGGTACGTGGCCCGCATCTCGTGCAACCGGCCCTGGCTGTCCTCGCCGGTGATCGTGAACTCCAGTCGGAGGTTGCCGTCGTCCAGCACGTCGGTGTCCATCGGGGCGTCCTGTGGTGGTGGCGTGGTGCGGTCGCCGCCAACGTTGCCGCGGACGACTTGGGGCGCGCTGGTGGTGCGCTTGGGCCCGCCGAACACGGCGTCCACAGCCGGGATCGCCGTCCACAGATGCCGTCGACCCGTGGGACGACCGGCCGCGCGGGCCGAGGCTCGGTGCACGGCCCGATCCGCGGGCCCTCGACGCCAGGAGGCCGCCGTGCCCACCACTTCCGGAGCCCTGCCCGACCCGACCGAACCGAGTGCGGATGCTCCGGCGCCTCCTCCGACCACCCGGGCGCGCGCCGCGCTGCACCGGCGGCTGGTGGCCCTGCGCGAGGAGGCCGAGGCCGGCATGAGCACCGCCGAGTACGCCGTCGGCACGGTGGCCGCCTGCGCCTTCGCGGCCGTCCTGTACCGGGTCGTCACCGGGGACTCCGTGGTCGACGGGTTGACCGACCTCGTCGACCGCGCACTGGCCACGCTCGCCTGACGTGCGGCGTGCTGCGAGCGCCCGGCGGGACGCCGACGGCGAGGCGGGCATGGTGACCGCCGAGACCGCGGTCGTCCTGCCGGTGCTCCTCCTCGTGCTGGTCTGCGCCGTCGCGGCGGTGACCGTGGTCGGTGCCCAGCTGCGCTGCGTGGACGCGGCGCGGGAGGGCGCCCGCGCCGCCGCGCGCGGTGAGACCGCCGGCGTGGTGGCCGAGCTCGCCGGCGCCGTGGCACCCGACGGCGCGGTCACCGGCGTGCAGCCGTCCGGGGACCAGATGCGGGTCACGGTGAGCGTCGAGGTGTCGCCGCTGGGCCCGGTCCCGCTGCGCACCCGGGTGTCGGCCGAGGCGGTCGCGCAGCGCGAACCGGGCGGGCCGCCGTGACGCGGGAGGGCGAGCGCGGTTCGGCGACAGTGTGGGTGCTGGCGCTGGCCGGCGTCCTCGCGCTGGTGGGCCTGGCGGGCGTCCTCGTGGGCGCGGCCGCGGTGGCGAGGCACCGGGCGGGTGGCGCTGCCGACCTCGCCGCCCTCGCCGCGGCGGGCCAGGCGGTGCTCGCCGACCCGCGTGCCTGCGACGTGGCCGCCGAGATCGCCGCAGCGAACGGAGCGCGCCTGGAGGACTGCCTCCGGGAACCCGGCGGCGTGGTGGAGGTGGGGGTCAGCGTGCGGGTGCGCCTGGGCCCCGTGGGTCAGCGGACCGCGACCGCGCGGGCGCGGGCCGGCCCCGTGGGCGCGGCGCCGGCGGCGGCCTCGAGAGCGGCGGCGTCAGAAGACGAGGTCGGGCTCGGGCGGGTCGGCCGCGTCCCTGCCATCGAGGACGGCCTCGCTGGCGGCCGGCCGGTCGCCGGCGGCGGCGAGCTCGTCGAGAACCACGTCCAGGACACGGACGGCGCCCGCCTTGTCCAGCGGGTCGTTGCCGTTGCCGCACTTGGGCGACTGGACGCACGAGGGGCAGCCGCTCTCGCACTCGCAGCTCGCGACGGTGGCCCGGGTGGCCTGCAGCCACTCGCGCAGCACGTCGAAGCCACGGTCGGAGAAGCCCGCACCTCCCGGGTGGCCGTCGTAGACGAAGATCGCCGCGGTCCCGGTGTCCGGGTGCAGCGCGGTCGAGAGCCCGCCGAGATCCCAGCGGTCGCAGGTCGCCAGCAGCGGGAGGATGCCGATCGCGGCGTGCTCGGCGGCGTGCAGCGAGCCGGGCAGCGCCACCTCGTCGAGCTCCGCCCGCTCCACCGCGCGGTCGCTCAGGGTCAGCCACACCGCCCGGGTGCGCAGCTGGCGGGCCGGCAGGTCGAGCGGGAACTCGGCGAGCACCTCGCCGGTGCCCAGCCGCCGGCGCTGGTAGGCCACGACCTGATTGGTCACGTCGACGACGCCGGTGTGCGCGGTGACCGTGCCCAGTCGCTGGCTGCGGTCCGACGAGACGATCGAGAGGTCGGTGACGTCTTGGGCGACGGTGGTCCACTCCGGGCTCTCCGGGTGCACCGCGGCGCAGGCGTCCTCGACGTCGAACTCGTCCACGACGAAGGTCTCGCCACGGTGCACGTACAGGGCGCCCTCGTGGACCGTCGCATGCGCGGCGCCGCCGTCCACGGTGCCCAGCAGCCGGCCGGTCGCCCCCTCGATGATGGCCACCGGCTCCCCGCCGCTGCCGCGGATGTCGACGTCGGGCCGACCGCGTCCGGCCCAGTACCAGCCCGCGGGACGCTTGCGCAGCTGGCCGTCGGCGACGAGCTGCTCGAGGGCCGCCTCCGCGGCGGGGCCGCCGAAGTCCGGCAGGTCCGCGGGCACCAGCGGCAGCTCGGCCGCGGCGCAGCACAGCTGGGGACCCAGGACGTAGGGGTTGGCCGGATCGGTCACCGTCGCCTCGATGGCCCGGCCGAAGACCGCCCGGGGATGGTGGGCGAGGTAGTGGTCCAGCGGGTCGTCGCGGGCCACGAAGACCACCAGCGACTCCCGCTGCGCCCGGCCCGCGCGCCCGGCCTGCTGCCACAGCGAGGCCAGGGTGCCCGGGTAGCCGGCGAGGACGACCGCGTCCAGCCCGGCGATGTCGATGCCGAGCTCGAGGGCGTTCGTGGTCGCGACGCCGAGCAGGTCGCCCTCGGACAGCGACCGCTCCAACTCCCGCCGCTCCTCGGGCAGGTAGCCGCCGCGGTAGGAGTCCACCCGCCGCACCAGGTCGTCCCGTCCGCGGTCGCGCAGCAGCCGCCGGGCCTGGTCGGCCACGGACTCCGCGCTGCGCCGGGAGCGCACGAACGCCAGCGTGCGGGCGCCGCGTTCCACGAGGTCGGCCAGCAGGCCCGCGGCGTCGGCGGCGGCGGACCGGCGCAGCGGGGCGCCGCGCTCTCCCGTGTGCTCGGTCAGCGGCGGCTCCCACAGCGCGAAGGTCGCCCCCGGCCGCGGCGACCCGTCGTCGGTCACGGCGACCACCGGCTCGCCGACCAGCCGCGAGGCGGCCTCGGCGGGCTCGGCGACGGTCGCCGAGGCGAGCACGAACACGGGCTCCGCGCCATACCGCCGGCAGATCCGGCGGAGCCGGCGCAGGACGTGGCCGACGTGGGAGCCGAAGACCCCGCGGTAGGCGTGGCACTCGTCGATGACGACGTAGGCGACCCGGCGCAGCGTGCTCGACCACTTCTGGTGGGCCGGCAGGATCCCGCGGTGCAGCATGTCGGGGTTGGTCACGATCCACCGCGAGTGGCGGCGGACCCAGTCGCGCTCCTCGCCGGGGGTGTCGCCGTCGTAGGCGGCCGGCCGCACCGAGGGGTCGGCGAGCTCGGCCACCGCGGCCAGCTGGTCGCGCGCCAGCGCCTTCGTGGGGGCGAGGTAGAGGACGCAGGCCCTCGGGTCCTCGGCCAGGCGGCTCAGCGCGGGCAGCTGGTACGCCAGCGACTTGCCCGACGCCGTCCCCGTGGCGACGACGACGTGCCGGCCGTCGTGCGCGAGCTGCGCGGCCTCCACCTGGTGGGCGTAGGGGGAGGCGACACCGCGCTCCTGCAGCCGCTCGCGCAGGGGAGCGCCGACCCACTCCGGCCAGGGCAGGACGCGACGCTCGCGCACCGGGACCGAGTGGACGTGCGTGACCGGGCGGTCCTCCTCCGCGGTGGCGGCCAGGAGCGACTCCAGCAGCTCGGCACCCGGCGGGGGCCCGCCGGCGTTCCCGGTCCGGGGAGTCCCGTCGGTCGCTGCCGGGGCGCCCGGGCGGCCCGGGGAGAGCGTGGTCACCGGACCTCCTCGCTGGTGCCGGCCGGTTCCGTGCCGGCTGCTGACTGCATCCACTCCGGGGGAGCCGCCTCGCTCCCCGCACCTCCACTGTCACACCTCCGGGCAACCCGCTGCCGACGGTCGTCCGGCCTGCTCGGGCCCAGGACGAACGCAGCGTTCAAGGGGGATGCACAAAGTGTGATCTCCCTTACACTTCCGCCCGTTACGGTGCGGACCCGTCCGCACCGCAGCGGTACCTCCGCCGCACCGGGGAGCACCGGCGCCCTCCGGCGGCAGCCGAAGCTGGGAGGCCCACATGCCCGACGATTCGCTGTCCGGCGGGGATGCGGCGCTGGTCGCCGTCATCCTCGTCATCTCCCTGGCCGCCCTGGCCTTCGCCGCCTACCTGATCAAGGCCGTCATGGCCGCCGATCAGGGCACGACGAAGATGCGCGAGATCGCGCTGGCGGTCCAGGAGGGGGCGGCAGCCTTCCTGCGCCGCCAGTTCCGGACGCTGGGCATCTTCGCCGTCATCGTCTTCCTGCTCCTCCTGGTCCTGCCGGTGGCCGACGGCGGGTGGGGGACACGGGCCGGGCGGGCCGTGTTCTTCCTGATCGGTGCGCTGTTCTCCGCCTCGGTGGGCTTCATCGGGATGACCCTCGCGACCCGCGGGAACGTCCGCGTGGCGGCGGCCGCCCGTGCCGGTGGCTATCAGCCGGCCTTCCGCATCGCGTACCGCACCGGTGGTGTCGTCGGCATGATCACCATCGGGCTCGGCCTCTTCGGCGCCTCGCTCGCGCTGCTGCTCTTCGACGACACCGCCCCCGTCGTGCTCGAGGGCTTCGGCTTCGGCGGCGCGCTGCTGGCCATGTTCATGCGCGTGGGCGGCGGCATCTTCACCAAGGCCGCCGACGTCGGCGCCGACCTGGTCGGCAAGGTGGAGGCGGGCATCCCCGAGGACGACCCGCGCAATGCCGCGACCATCGCGGACAACGTCGGCGACAACGTGGGCGACTGCGCCGGCATGGCCGCGGACCTCTTCGAGTCCTACGCCGTCACGCTGGTCGCCGCACTGATCCTCGGGCAGGTCTTCTTCGGCAACGTCGGCATGGTGTTCCCGCTGATGATCGCCGCGATCGGGATCATCGCCTCGGTGGTGGGCGTGCTCGCCACCCGTCCGGGCGCCGGTGACGCCAGTGGCATGGTGCCGATCAACCGCGGCTTCTTCGCCTCGGCCGCGGTGTCCCTCGTGCTGGTCGCCGCGGCCGCCTTCTCCTACCTGCCCTCGATCTCCGACGGGGTGGACATGGAGGTCAGCCCGCAGGTCCTCGGGTTCGTCTCGGTGCTCATCGGTGTCGTGCTCGCCGCGACCATCCAGCAGCTGACCGGCTACTTCACCGAGACCAGCCGCAAGCCGGTCAAGGACATCGGCCGCAGCTCGCTGACCGGCCCGGCGACGGTCATCCTCTCCGGCATCTCGCTCGGCCTGGAGTCCGCGGTGTACGCGGCGCTGCTCATCGGCGGAGCGGTCTACGGCGCGTTCCTCATCGGCGGCGGGGCGGCGCTCTACGCCGTCGCCCTGGCCGGCTGCGGGCTGCTGACCACCGCCGGGGTCATCGTCGCCATGGACACCTTCGGCCCGGTGAGCGACAACGCGCAGGGCATCGCCGAGATGTCCGGCGACATCGACGAGGAGGGCGCCCGCGTCCTCACCGACCTCGACGCCGTCGGCAACACCACCAAGGCGATCACCAAGGGCATCGCGATCGCGACGGCGGTGCTGGCGGCGACGGCGCTCTTCGGCTCCTACAACGCGCAGATCGACATCGCGCTGGAGGACGCGGGGGACACCCTCGGCGACGCGTTCGGCCTGGTGAACCCGAACAACATCGTGGGCGCCGTCATCGGTGCGGCCGTCGTGTTCTTCTTCTCCGGGCTGGCGATCAGCGCGGTGTCGCGGGCCGCCGGACGGGTGGTGTTCGAGGTCCGCGAGCAGTTCCGGACCCGGCCCGGGATCATGGACTTCAGCGAGAAGCCCGACTACGGCGCCGTCGTGGACATCTGCACCAAGGACTCGCAGCGCGAGCTCGCGACGCCCGGCCTGCTGGCGGTGCTCGCCCCGGTCGCGGTCGGCTTCGGGCTGGGCTTCGGCCCGCTGGCCGCCTACCTGGTCGGCGCCATCGCGGCCGGCACCCTGATGGCCGTCTTCCTGTCCAACTCCGGCGGTGCCTGGGACAACGCGAAGAAGATGGTCGAGGACGGCGCCTACGGCGGGAAGGGCAGCGAGGCGCACGCGGCCACGGTCATCGGCGACACCGTCGGCGACCCGTTCAAGGACACCGCCGGCCCGGCGATCAACCCGCTGATCAAGGTGATGAACCTGGTCGCGCTGATCATCGCCCCGGCGGTCGTCAGCCTCTCGGTGGGCGAGGACGCCAACGACGGGTTCCGGGTGGCCATCGCGCTGGTGGCGACCGTGGGCATCGTGGCCGCGGTCGTGGTCTCCAAGCGGCGTTCCGTGGTGGTCGGCGAGGTCGCCACCGAGCCGGACCCCGGGTCGCTCACCCGCACCGCTCCCTGACCCGCGCACACCGCGACCCTCCCGCCGGCCACGCCCCGGCGGGAGGGTCGATGTGCGTGCTGTGGACGCCCTCATCCGTTGTGGACGCCCGCGCCCGCGCCGTCGCCGCGCCTGCCTAGCGTCGCCGCCTCCCGTCCACACCGGACGGGCGACGACCGACCGGGAGGCAACCGTGGCCCCGAGGATCTCCGTGCAGCCCGAGGCGCTGGACGCGCTGGCCGACGAGCTGGCCGGGCTGGCCTCCGCGCTGGCGACCGACGGCGACCACTGCCGCGCGGCGGCCGGTGCGCTGGACGCCGCGCTGGGTGGCCGGGAGGGCGCGGCCGCGGGCGCCGTCGCCACCGCCTGGGCGGACCTCGCCGGAGTCCTCGCCGACGGCACGGCAGCGGTTGCCGGGACCGTGCGCGCGGCGGCGTCGGCCTACCGCTGCACGGACGAGGAACTGGCCGGGTGGTTCGGGCCGCCGGCCCTCCCGGGCGGGGCAGGGTCGTGCTGAGCGGAGCTGGGGGAGGGCGGCCGTGACGCACCCCGACCCGGTGGCCCGCCTGCAGACCGTGGCCGGCTGGGACGTCGCCGCGCTGCGGGCCGGGCTGCGTCCGGTGGCCGCTCTGGACGAAAGCTTCCCGGCCTGGCGGAGCCGGCTGGACGCCGTGGTGCGGGAGCTCGAGGACGGCGGCGCCTGGTCCGGTCCGGCCGCGGACCGTGCCGGTGACCTGCTGCTGCGCCTGTCGGCGGCAGCGGCCGCTGCCGACCATGGGTTCGCGACCTCGCGCGAGGAGTGCGCCCTCCTGGTGCGCGAGGCGTCCACCGCGGCCGAGAGCGCCGCCGCCGCGCTGGCCCTGAGCGGCGAGCTGCCGGTACCGCTCGACGCCGCGCTCGCCGCCGAGGACACGCTCGGGGCCCTGGTCGACCGGCTCGTGCTCGGCCCCGATTCGGTGCCGCCGGCGGTCGCCCTGGCCCGCGACGCCCTGGACGCCGCGGCCGCGGCGGAGGCGGCGGCCGACCGGGCCCGGGAGGTGCTGGCGCCCGACGTCGGCGTCGGCCCGGCGGCGTGGCTCGGTGCTCTGGCCGCGGTCGATCCCGACGTCGACCCACCCGCCGGCGGCGATCCGGCCGCGACGGCGCGCTGGTGGGCGGCGCTGCCGGTGGCCGCCCAGCTGACCCTTGTCCGGTCGCGTCCCGACGTCGTCGGCTCGTCCGACGGCGTGCCCGGCTGGGCCAGGGACCGCGCGAACCGGCACCTCCTCGAGCAGGTGCTGGCTGATCCCCGGGCCGACGAGGACCACCGCGCCACGGCCCGGGCCGTGGCCGACGTGCTCGCCGCCGAGGACGCCGCCGGGCGCGTCGCGCAGCTGCACCTGCTCGACCTGGCGGGAGACCGGGTGGCGGTCTCCATCGGCGACCTCGACGATGCGGAGGCGGTCGCGGTGGTCGTCCCCGGGGTGGGCAACTCCCCGGCCGACGACCTCGCAGCCGTCGCCGGCGACGCCCGTGACCTCGCGGCTGAGGCGACGCGGGCCGACCCGGAGGTCGCGGTGGCCGCGATGGCCTGGTTGGGCTACCGGGCGCCGCACAGCGTGGCCGCGGCGCTCACCCGCGGCGCGGCCGACAGGGGAGGGGCCCTGCTGGCCGGGGCGCTGGCCGGCCTGGCCGGGGCACGCACCACGGCCGGTGCGGGGCTGCCGCGCACGACGGTCGTGGGGCACAGCTACGGGACCGTGGTCATCGACGAGGCCGCCGACCGGCCCGGCCGGCTGGCCGCGGACGCGGTGGTCCTGCTCGGCAGCCCCGGCATGGAGGACGACGCCGCGGAGCTCGAGGCGCCGGAGGTGTACGACGCGGCGTCGCCGGCCGACCCGATCTCGTGGACCGGCTGGTTCGGCACCGACACGTGGGCGGAGCGGTTCGGCTCCACGGGCCTGCCCATCGAGGCCGGCACGGGGCACTCGGACTACTTCGACCGGGACCGGCCCACGCTCGCGGCGATGGGAGAGGTGGTGGCGGGGCGCCGGACCGGCTGACCCGGTCGTGGGAGGTCCCTTCGCGCCCTCGGGAACAGCAGCGCCGCGTGCACGTTCAGTGAGGGGACGGCACGCCCATCCGACCTCGTCCCGGGGCTCCGGTCGCCCAGGTGGCCTACCGTGGCCCGCCGAGGGGCCTCATCGCCACCGCGTCGCCCGGCGCCGGCCCCCGGGCACGACGTCGAGCACCACCCGCACGCCGCGCCAGCACGACCCAGGCACCACCGACAGGAGCACCGTGCCCACGAAGACCACGAACACCGCAGGTGGGAGCACCGAGCCCACCGCCGGGGGCAGCAAGCCGCCCCGGCGCAGCTCGGCGACGGCCGGTGGCAAGCCGCTGGTCATCGTGGAGTCGCCGACCAAGGCCAACAAGATCGCCGGGTACCTGGGCAACGGCTACGTCGTCGAGGCCAGCGTCGGGCACATCCGCGACCTGCCGCGCAACGCCGCCGACGTCCCGGCCGAGCACAAGGGTGCCTCCTGGGCCCGCCTCGGCGTCGACGTCGACAACTCCTTCGAGCCGCTCTACGTGGTCAGCCCCGACCGCAAACAGCAGGTCACCCGGCTCAAGCAGCTGGTCAAGAGCGCCAGCGAGGTCTACCTCGCGACAGACGAGGACCGCGAGGGCGAGGCCATCGCCTGGCACCTGGTCGACACCCTCAAGCCGCGGGTCCCGGTCCGGCGGATGGTCTTCCACGAGATCACCCCCGAGGCGATCGCCCGCGCCGTGGCCAACCCGCGCGAGCTGGACACCGACCTGGTCGACGCCCAGGAGACCCGCCGCATCCTCGACCGCCTCTACGGCTACGAGGTCAGCCCCGTGCTGTGGAAGAAGGTGCTGCCCAAGCTCTCGGCCGGCCGCGTGCAGTCGGTCGCCACCCGGATCGTGGTCGAGCGCGAGCGCGAGCGGATGAACTTCCACGCCGCCGACTACTGGTCGCTGGAGGGCACCTTCGCCGTCCCGGGCAGGGCCGCCGGCGCCGACGAGGGCGAGCCGACGACGGTCCGCGCGAAGCTGGTCAGCGTCGACGACAGCCGGGTCGCCACCGGGCGCGACTTCGACGCCGCCACCGGCCGCACCACCGGTGAGGTCGTGCACCTCGACGAGGCCGGCGCGCGAGGCCTGGCCGCACGGCTCGAGGGCCGGCAGGTCACGGTCAGCCGGGTGGACGAGAAGCCCTACCGGCGCCGTCCCTACGCACCGTTCACCACCTCGACGCTGCAGATGGAGGCCGGTCGCAAGCTCGGCTGGTCCTCGGCGCAGACGATGCGGGTGGCCCAGCGGCTCTACGAGAACGGTCACATCACCTACATGCGGACCGACTCGACGAACCTGTCCGAGGAGGCCATCAACGCCGCCCGGCAGCAGGCCCGCGAGCTCTACGGCGACGCCTACGTCCCGGCCGAGGCCCGCCGCTACAGCAAGAAGTCCAAGGGCGCGCAGGAGGCGCACGAGGCGATCCGTCCCGCCGGTGACAGCTTCCGCACCCCGGGGCAGCTGGCCGCCGAGCTCGCCCGCGACGAGTTCCGGCTCTACGAGCTGGTCTGGCAGCGCACGGTCGCCTCGCAGATGGCCGACGCCGTCGGGCAGACTGTCAGCATCCGGCTGGCCGGCCGCAGCACCACGGACGAGGCGGTCGAGTTCACCGCCAGCGGCCGCACCATCACCTTCCCCGGCTTCCTCCGGGCGTACGTGGAGTCCCGCGACGAGGGCGCCCAGAACGCGAACGAGGACGACCCCGGCACCGACGACGCCGAGCGCCGGCTGCCCCGCCTGGAGCGCGGCCAGCAGCTGGACACCCGCGAGCTGGAGCCCAAGGGGCACACGACGCAGCCGCCGTCCCGGTACACCGAGCCCAGCCTCGTGGCTCGGCTCGAGGAGCTGGGCATCGGCCGGCCGTCCACCTTCGCCTCGATCATGCAGACGATCCAGGACCGCGGATACGTGTGGAAGAAGGGCAACGCGCTGGTGCCCTCCTTCATCGCGTTCGCCGTCACCAACCTGCTGGAGCAGCACTTCGCCCAGCTGGTCGACTACGACTTCACCGCGTCGCTGGAGAGCGAGCTCGACGAGATCGCCGGCGGCACCCTGGGCCGGGTCGACTGGCTCACCGAGTTCTACTTCGGCGGCGAGGGCCGGCACGCCGGAGCCATCGCGGAGTCCGGCGGGCTCAAGTCGGTGATCGGGCAGCGGCTCGAGGAGATCGACGCCCGCGGGGTGAACTCCATCCCGCTGCGGGCGACCAGCCCCGAGGGGGAGCCGGTCGTGGCCCGGGTGGGCCGCTACGGCCCCTACCTGCAGGCCGGCGAGGACGGCGGCCGGGTCAGCATCCCCGAGGACCTGGCGCCGGACGAGCTCACCGAGGAGAAGGTGCGCGAGCTGCTCGCCGCGCCGTCCGGCGACCGGGAGCTCGGCACGGACCCCGAGTCCGGGCTCCCCGTCGTCGTCAAGGCCGGCCGGTACGGCCCCTACGTCACCACCGTCGTCCCCGAGGGCAGCAAGGAGGCTCCCCGCACCGCGAGCCTGTTCTCGTCCATGTCGCCGGAGACGGTCACCTTCGAGGACGCGCTCCGGCTGCTGACGCTGCCCCGCACCGTGGGCACCGCGCCCGACGGCGAGGAGATCCAGGCGCTCAACGGTCGCTACGGGCCCTACATCAAGAAGGGCACCGACTCCCGCTCGCTGGAGGGCGAGGAGAAGCTCTTCACGATCACCCTCGACGAGGCGCTGGCGATCTTCGCCCAGCCCAAGCAGCGGGGGCGCGCGGCGGCCAAGGCGCCGCTCAAGGAGCTGGGTCCCGACCCGGTGACCGAAGGTGCGATCACGGTGCGGGAGGGCCGGTTCGGGCCCTACGTGACCGACGGCGAGACCAACGCCAGCCTGCGCAAGGGCGACGACGTCGAGACGATCACCCTCGAGCGCGCCGCCGAGCTGCTGGCCGACCGCCGCGCCGCCGGCCCGGCCAAGAAGAAGAAGGCCGCGAAGAAGACGACAGCCAAGAAGACGACGGCGAAGAAGGCCACCGCCAAGAAGACGACGGCCAAGAAGACCGCCGCCAAGACGACCGCCGACCCGGTCACCGCGGGCTGACCGTGCCCGGCCCGGACGACGGCGGCGCACGGTCGCCGGGGCGTTCGTTCGGGTCGGTCGCGGCCGGCTACGCGGCGCAGCGGCCCAGCTATCCGGCCGACGCCGTGAGCCACCTCCTCGGCCGGGGAGGTCGGCCGCGGGAGGTGCTGGACGTCGGCGCCGGCACCGGGCTGCTCACGGACGTCGTGGTGGCCGCGGGCCACCGGGTCGTGGCCGTCGACCCGGCTCCGGAGATGCTCGCCCAGCTGACCGCGCGGTTGCCCGGGGTGCCCACCGTCGCCGGCACCGCGGAAGCGGTGCCCCTGACCGACGCGGCGGTCGACGCGATCGTGGCGGGGCAGGCCGCCCACTGGTTCGATCCCGGACCGGCCGCCCGCGAGTTCCGCCGCGTGCTGCGCCCCGGCGGGACGCTCGGGCTGATCTGGAACACCCGCGACGAGCGCGTTCCGTGGGTGGCGGCACTCGGTGCGCTCCTGGCCGGCGAGGCCCGCGGGCACGAGGCGGACGCCGCCGTCGTCGGGTCCTTCGCCACGGCGCTGCGGGCCGACGTCGCGGTGGCGGAATCGGGCATCGTGCAGCGGCTGTCCCCGGAGGACGTGGTGCGCGGCGTCGCCACCCGCAGCTACGTGGCGGTGATGGACGAGGACACCCGCGTGGCCTTCCTCGGCGGCGTCCGCGACCTGCTGGCCGAGCACCCGGACACCCGGGGGCGCGACGTCCTGGAGCTGCCGTACCGGACGATGGCCTACCGCCTCACGCCTGGCTGACGCCCGCCCGGACCCCGACGGCGAACAGCCGCCGGAACGGGAGCACGGTGCTGCCGTCGGGGCGCCGCGGGTAGGCCGAGCGCAGCGCGGCCGCGTACTCCGCGGTGAACTCCGCCGCGGCCGGACCGTCCAGCCGGGCGAGGACCGGCCGGAGCACGGTGCTGCGCACCCACGCCAGGACCGGGTCCTCCCCGGACAGCACGTGCAGGTAGGTCGTCTCCCAGACGTCGGCGGTCAGCCCGGCACCGGTGAGCACGTCCAGGTAGCCGGTCGGTTCCAGGACCGCCGACGGCGAGGGCGCCACGTCGGCCAGCCGCTGCGCCCACGCCGGCGACCGGCACAGCGCGGCCAGGAGTGCGTGCGTCGGCGCCCGGAAGTTGCCCGGCACCTGCACGGCCAGCGCCCCGCCGGGGGCGAGCTGCTCCGCCCAGGACGCCAGCAGCCGGTCGTGGCCGGGCACCCAGTGCAGGACGGCGTTGCAGACCAGAACGTCGACCGGTTCCCGCGCCCGCCAGTCCCGCACGTCGCCGAGCCGGAACTCCAGCCCCGGCCGGGCGGGGGCGGCGGCGAGCATCTCGGGGGAGGAGTCGACGCCGGTGACGCGGGCCGCCGGCCACCGGTCGGCCAGCAGCGCCGTGGTCGACCCGTCCCCGCACCCGAGGTCGACCACCGTGCCCGGCGACGGCACGTCCACCCGGGACACCAGGTCGAGAAAGGGCCGGGCGCGCTCGCCGGCGAACCGCAGGTACGCGGCTGGGTCCCAGGCGCCGCTGCTGCTCATCACCGGGACGCTAGTCGCCGGGCGGGGGCTCGCGATCCCACGTGGAGGCGACCGGTAGCCCTGCGGGTGGAATCCGGTCCGGATCGTCGGCCCCGGCCGGTACCGTGAGCCCGCTGGGGGACCGGCCTCCGTCCCCCTCCCACGACCCCGGGAGCCGAGATCCAGTCCGACCCGACGCCTCCGGTGTCGCCGCGCGAGGAGCCGGCGGCACCGGCCGAGCGGACCACGCCGCCGCCCGACGGGCTGCCACCGGCGAACACGCCGGTGCCCGCGGACGCCGCGGTGCCGCTCGGCGAGGTCGACGCGGACCGGCCCGGGCCCTCGCCGAACGGCGCCGGCACGGAGCGGGACGGCGCCGTCCCGCAGCCGGACGGGATGGCGTCGGTGGGCCTGGGCGCCAAGCTGCGGGCCGTGCTGCGGGTGCGCGACTTCCGCAAGCTGTGGCTGTCGATGTCGCTGTCCAGCTTCGGCGACTGGCTGGGCCTGCTGGCCATCACCGCGACCGCGACGTCGCTGGTCGACAGCTTCGCGGGCAAGAACTTCGCCCTGGGCGCCGTCCTGCTGTTCCGGCTGCTGCCCACCATCGTGCTGGGCCCGCTCGCCGGCGCCTTCGCCGACCGGTTCGACCGGCGCAAGACGATGGTCGTCACCGACGTCCTGCGGTTCGGCTTCTTCGCCTCGATCCCGCTCGTCGACAACCTCATCTGGCTGTTCGTCGCCCAGTTCCTCATCGAGGCACTGAGCATGTTCTGGATGCCGGCCAAGGACGCCGCGGTCCCCAACATGCTGCGCAAGGACCAGCTGGAACCGGCCAACCAGCTGTCCCTGGTCACCACCTACGGCCTGACCCCGGTGCTGGCCGCGATCGTCTTCGCACTGCTCAACTCCACCGGCGGGCGCCTGCAGTCGCTGTTCCCCTCGGTCGACCAGGTCGACGTCGCGCTCTACCTGAACGCCCTGACCTTCCTCGTGGCCGCGGCCGTCATCTGGACCCTGCCCTCGATCAGCGGCCGGCGGGCACCGGGGGCCGGCGCCGGGCACGAGAGCTTCCTCGGCTCGCTGCGGCACGGCTTCTCCTTCGCCGGGCACACCCCGCTGGTCCGCGGCCTGGTCATCGGCATCACCGGCGCCTTCGCCGCGGCGGGCGTGATCATCGCGACCGGGCAGGCGTACGCCAACGCGCTCGGGGGCGGGGAGGCCGCCTACGGCTTGCTGTTCGGCGCCGTCTTCATCGGCCTCGGCCTGGGCATCGCACTGGGCCCGAGCGTGGCCCACGACCTGGCCCGCGAGCGGATCTTCGGCCTGGCCATCGTGGGCGCCGGTGTGATGGTCGTGATCATGTCCTGGACGCTCACGCTGTGGTTCGCCCTGGTCCTCGTCGTCCTCATGGGGTTCTTCGCGGGCATCGCGTACCTGGCCGGCTTCACGCTGCTGGGCACCGAGGTCCAGGACGAGGTGCGCGGCCGCACCTTCGCCATCGTGCAGTCGCTGGTCCGGGCGGCGCTGATCCTGTCGCTGGCGGTCGTGCCCTTCGGGGTGGGCCTCATCGGGCGGCACTCGTTCGACGTCGGCGGCCTGACCGTCCCGGTCACCGGCGAGCGGATCATGCTGCTCGCCGCCGGGCTGCTCGCGGTGGGCGTCGGCGTGCTGGCCTACCGGCAGATGGACGACGGCCGGCCCGTCCCGCTGCTGGCCGACGTCCTCACCGCGCTGCGCCGCGACACCACGGCGCGGCGGCGGCTGGCCGGCGGCGGCGTGTTCATCGCCTTCGAGGGCGGCGAGGGCGCGGGCAAGTCCACCCAGGTCAAGCGGCTGCAGGAGTGGCTGACCGACGAGGGCCTGGTCGCCCGGACGACGTTCGAGCCCGGCGCGACGCCGTCGGGCGCGGGCATCCGGGCGATCCTGCTCGACCGCTCGCACACGGCCATCTCCCCGCGCTCGGAGGCGCTGCTGTACGCCGCCGACCGCGCCCAGCACGTGCACGACGTCCTGCGGCCGGCCCTCGACTCCGGCGAGGTGGTGATCACGGACCGCTTCGTGGACAGTTCGCTGGCCTACCAGGGCGCGGGCCGCACGATCCCGCTCGAGGACGTCCGGATGCTCTCCCGGTGGGCCACCGGCGGTCTGCAGCCCGACCTCACCATCCTGCTGGACCTGCCACCGGAGACCGGGCTGGCCCGCGCCCGGGGCCGGTCGGTGGCCGACCGGATGGAGTCGGAGTCCCTGGACTTCCACCAGCGGGTGCGGCAGACCTTCCGCGCGCTGGCCGAGAGCGACCCCGACCGCTACCTGGTGCTCGACGCCACGCAGGGGGCCGACGAGCTCGCCGCCGCCATCCGGGTGCGGATCACCGACCTGCTCTCCGGCCTGCCGCTGCAGACGCTGCCGCAGCAGCCCGGACCGGCCGCCGAGCCGACGACGCCGGAGCATCACCACCCGCACGCCCAGACCGGCGCGACCCCCCAGCTGCACCCATGACGGTCACGGCGGACGACGGGGTGTGGGCGCGGGTCATCGGTCAGCCCGCGGTGGTGCAGGAGCTGCGCGCCGCCGTCGACGACCCGGGCGCGATGACTCACGCGTGGCTGTTCACCGGGCCGCCGGGGTCGGGGCGCTCGGTCGCCGCGCGGGCGTTCGCGGCCGCGTTGCAGTGCCCGAACGGCGGCGACGGCACCTGCCACGAATGCCGGACGGTGCTGGCAGGCACGCACGCCGATGTCACCGTGATCGTCCCGGACGGTCTCTCGATCGGCGTGAACGAGGCGCGCGAGCTGGTCCGGGTCGCCGGCCGCTCACCGTCGCAGGGCCGCTGGCAGATGATCATCGTCGAGGACGCCGACCGGATGAGCGAGTCCGCCTCCAACGCGGTGCTCAAGATGATCGAGGAGCCCCCGCCGCGCACCGTCGTGATGCTGTGCGCGCCGAGCCTGCACCCCGACGACGTCCCGGTCACCATCCGCTCGCGCTGCCGGGTGGTCGCGCTGCGGACGCCCGCGGTCACCGCGATCGCCGACGTGCTGGTGGGCGACGGCGTGGACCCGGCGCTGGCCGCCTGGTCGGCCGCCGCCTCGGGTGGGCACGTCGGCCGGGCCCGCCGCCTGGCGCGGGACGAGGAGGCGCGGCTGGCCCGCAAGGCGGTGCTCGACGTCCCGCTGCGGCTGGTGTCGCTGGCCGCGTGCATGGACGCCGCCGACGACCTCGTCGGAGCGGCGAAGGAGGAGACCGAGGCGGCCACCGAGGTGCTCGACGGCGCGGAGACGGATGCGCTGAAGAACAGCCTCGGCGTGGGCGCGCGGGGTCCGGGGGTCGTCGCGGCCAGCCGGGGGAGCGCCGGCCAGCTCAAGGAGCTCGAGCGCCGGCAGAAGTCGCGGGCCACCCGCATCGGCCGGGACGCCCTGGACCGCGCGCTGGTCGACCTCGCCGGGCTCTACCGGGACGCGATGGTGCTCGCCGCCGCGCCCGAGGCGGAGCTGCCGCTCAACCACCCCGACCGGCGCACCGACGCCGTCGAGCTGTCCCGCCGGCTGGGCCCCGAGGGGGCGCTGCGGCGGATCACCGCGATCCTCGACTGCCGGACGGCGCTGGAGCAGAACGTGAAGCCGCAGATCGCCCTGGAGGCGCTGACCGTGGCGCTGCGGCTGCCCGCCTGACGCACCTCGCCGACCCCCGCCCCTGCGCCGGACGGCTGGGGCGGTGCCGTAGTCTGTGCGGGCACGTCCGCCGCCTTAGCTCAGTCGGTAGAGCATCTCACTCGTAATGAGAAGGTCGTCGGTTCGATTCCGACAGGCGGCTCTCCTCACCGCAGCGGGTCCGTCCTCAGGGACGGGCCCGCTGCGTCGTTCCCGGGGTCGTGTGCGGGCCCGGCCGCGTGCCGCCCCACGAACGCTGACGGCGGCCCACCTCGGAAGAGGTGAGCCGCCGTCGGTGCGCTCGGGGACCCGGAGGGCCGGGGACAAAGATTAGTGGTGCGGCGCCGCGTTCTTGGCGCGCTCGAGCGAGGCGAGGATCTCCGCCTCGGCCTCTTCGCGGCCGACCCACTCGGCGCCCTCGACCGACTTGCCCGGCTCGAGGTCCTTGTAGGTCTCGAAGAAGTGCTGGATCTCCAGGCGGTCGAACTCCGACACGTCGGTGATGTCCTTGAGGTGGGACATCCGCGGGTCGGTCGCCGGGACGGTGAGGACCTTGTCGTCCCCGCCGGCCTCGTCGGTCATGCGGAACATGCCGATCGCCCGGCACGTGATCAGGCACCCGGGGAACGTCGGCTCCTCGAGCAGCACCAGGGCGTCGAGCGGGTCGCCGTCCTGTCCCAGGGTGCTCTCGATGTAGCCGTAGTCCGCCGGGTAGCGGGTGGAGGTGAACAGCATCCGGTCCAGGCGGATGCGTCCGGTGGCATGGTCCAGCTCGTACTTGTTCCGCTGGCCCTTCGGGATTTCTACCGTCACGTCGAACTGCACGGACGTAGTGTGACCCACGGCGGCCCGCAGCAATCGGCGGGTCGCCATTTCTGGGGGGTGGGCACCATCGCGTCGAGCGGTTCGACGATCGTCACAGCCAGGACCGGGCGCTTCCGCAGGCGTATCGCGCTGGCCGTCATCGCCCTGGTCCTGCTGCTGGTCGGCGGGGGCGTCGCCCTCGCCGGAGGGCTCGGCGGCGACGACGACACGGCGTCCGCGGAGACGGTGACCGTCCCCGACGCGGTCCTGCCCGACCTCGGCGACGCCACGCCCGTGCTCGCCTCTCTCGA
Source organism: Blastococcus sp. TF02-09 (assembly GCF_003319105.1). Lineage (GTDB taxonomy): Bacteria > Actinomycetota > Actinomycetes > Mycobacteriales > Geodermatophilaceae > Blastococcus. The sequence goes on from NZ_QOHH01000005.1 coordinate 36,471, forward strand.
CTCCGCCGCCCCCGCGCCGGACCCCGACGCGCTCGCCGCCGCGGTCGGTCCGCTGCTGCAGGCACCCGGCCTGGGGTCCGGGGTGTCCGCCGAGGTCGTCGACGTCGAGACCGGCGAGGTCCTGCTCGACCTCGACGGCGACTCGCCGGCCATCCCTGCGTCCACCGCCAAGCTCCTCACCGCGGCCGCTGCGCTCACCGCCCTGGACCCCGCGCAGACCCTGGCGACGACGGTCGTGGCCGGCAGCGCGCCCGGAGAGGTGGTGCTCGTCGGCGGCGGCGACCCGACGCTGTCCCGCACCTCGCCGTCGCAGACCTACCCCGGCGCGCCCACCGTGGCCGACCTCGCCGCGCAGGTCGTCGCGGCGCTGCCCGGCACCACGGTCACCCGCGTCGTCGTGGACAGCTCGCTGTTCACCGGTCCGTTGACCGCCCCGGGCTGGGGGCCGGCCGACGCGCCGTCCAGCTACGCCGCTCCCGTCACCGCGACCGCGGTGGACGGCGCCCGCGTGAGCTCCCGCTCGCAAGCCCGCAGCGGCCAGCCCGGCATCGACGCCGGCGTCGCCCTCGCCGACGCGCTCGGGGCACCCGGCGCCACCGTCGCCCTCGGGGAGGCGCCCGCCGGCGCGGAGCAGCTGGCCGAGGTCCGGTCGGCGCCGATCGCCCGCCTGGTGGAGCAGGCCCTGTCCATGTCGGACAACGTGCTCGCCGAGGCCCTCGCCCGGCAGGTGGCGCTCAGCCGCGACCTGCCGGCCTCCTTCGAGGGGGCGGCCGAGGGGGTCGTCGGCGCCCTGGCCGACGCCGGCATCGACACCACCGGGGTCACGCTGTCCGACGGCAGCGGCCTCTCCCGGCTGGACCAGGTGCCCGCGAGCGTGCTCGCCGAGATCGTGGCCGGGGCGGCGGACGGCTCCCTCCGGGGCGCCTCCGCGCTGCTGTCCGGTCTCCCCGTGGCCGGCTACGACGGCACCCTCTTCGACCGCGGGGACGCCGACACCGCACCCGGCGTCGTCCGCGCCAAGACCGGGACGCTGCTGGGCGTGCACGCCCTCTCCGGGACCGCGATCACCGCCGAGGGGCGGCTGCTGGCCTTCGCCGTCATCGCCGACGAGTCCGGCAGCGAGGCGAGCGCCGAGGCGGCCCTCGACGACGTCGCCGCGGCCCTGGCCGCCTGCGGCTGCGGGTAGTCGACAGCCGGTCACTTCCCCCGCCGCGGGTACGGTGAGGCGATGAGCAGCGCCTCCTCGATGGTGGACTGGGACCTCGCCGGTCGCACCGCCCGCCGGCTCGTCGGACCCGGCCCGCAGACCACCCGGGAGGACGCCGCCGCCGTCGTCCGCGAGCTGCACGAGGCCGCCGCGGTCGCTGTCGCCCACGTCGAGGAGCTCACCGGCATGACGCCCGTCGCGGGCGGGCCGGTCCCCGAGGTCGCCGTCGTCGACCGGCCGGGCTGGGTCGACGCCAACGCCCGCGGCATGGCCGCGCTGCTCGACCCGCTCGTCGACGCCCTGGCCGAGAGGAGCGGCAGCCGGCCGGGTGCGCTGGCCACGGCCATCGGCTCCCGCGCCACCGGCGTCCAGGCCGGCGGCATCCTGGCGTTCCTCAGCTCCCGGGTCCTGGGCCAGTACGAGGTCTTCGGCACCGGCGGCCGCCTGCTGCTGGTCGCGCCGAACATCGTCGCCACCGAGCAGAAGCTCGGCGTGGACCCGTCGGATTTCCGGCTCTGGGTGTGCCTGCACGAGGTCACCCACCAGCTCCAGTTCACCGCGGTGCCGTGGCTGCGGCCCTACCTCGAGAGCCAGATCGCCGAGTTCGTCGACGCCACCGACCTGACCGCCGACGTCCTGCGCGAGCGGCTGCAGGACGTCCTGCGCAGCGTCGCCGGTGCGGTGCGCGGGGACGACGACGGGTCCGAGGGCCTCATGGCGCTGATCAAGGACCCCCGCCAGCGCGAGGTCCTCGACCGGGTCACCGCGGTGATGAGCCTGGTCGAGGGGCACGCCGAGTACGTGATGGACGGCGTCGGGCCGGACGTCGTCCCGTCGGTGCGCACGCTGCGCAAGCGGTTCGCGCAGCGCCGCAAGGGCCGCGGGCCGTTCGACCGCGTGATGCGCCGCCTGCTCGGGCTGGAGCAGAAGATGAAGCAGTACGCCGACGGTCGGGTGTTCGTCGGCGGCGTCGTCGACCGTGCCGGCATGGAGGGCTTCAACCAGGTGTGGGTCAAGCCGGAGAACCTGCCGCTCATCGAGGAGCTCACCGCCCCCGAGCGCTGGGTCGAGCGGGTGCTGGGCCGGCCGGCCATCCCCGCCTGAGCGTGGCCGGTCCCGACCCGGCGGTCGCGCAGCTCCGCAGCGCCGTCCGGCCCGGGCTGACCGGGGACGACCGGCCGGTGCTCGTCGCCTGCAGCGGGGGAGCGGACTCCCTCGCGCTCGCCGCGGCGGTCGCCTTCGAGGCCCCGCGAGCCGGCGTCCGGGCCGGCGCCGTCACGGTGGACCACGGCCTGCAGCCGGGGTCGGGGGACCGCGCGGAGCGCATCGCGGTCCTGCTGCGGGACCTCGGGCTGGCGCCGGTGCTGGTGGTCCCGGTGGCCGTCGGCACCGACGGCGGCCCCGAGGGAGCGGCCCGCGCGGCCCGGTACGCGGCGCTGTCCGGCGCCGCCGCCGACCACGGGGCGCGCGTCGCCCTCGGGCACACCCTCGACGACCAGGCCGAGACGGTGCTGCTGGGCCTGGGACGGGGCTCCGGCCCCCGCTCGGTGGCCGGCATGGTCGAGCACCGGACGACGGGCGACACCGAATGGTGGCGGCCGCTCCTGGGGATCCGCCGGACGACCACGCGCGCCGCCTGCGCCGCCCAGGGCCTCCCCGTCTGGGACGACCCGTGGAACGGCGACCCCGCCTACACGCGCGTGCGGCTGCGCACCGAGGTGCTGCCCCTGCTCGAGCAGGTGCTCGGCGGCGGAGTCGCGCCCGCCCTGGCCCGCACCGCCGCCCTGCTGCGCGCCGACCTGGACGCCCTCGACGAGCTCGCCGCGGGCCACCTCGCCGCGCTGAGCTGCGACGACGGCCTGCCGGTGCGGCCCCTGGCCGAGCTGCCCGCGGCACTGCGCACCCGGGTGCTGCGCGGATGGCTGCGCGGCGCCGGGGTGCCCGATCTGCAGGCGGTGCACCTGGACGCCGTCGACGCCCTCCTCGTGCGCTGGCGGGGGCAGGGCCGGGTGGACCTACCCGGTGGCGCAGGCGTCGTCCGGGCGTCTGGCACCCTGGGACTGGAACCCGTGCGCGACGGCGGCGGCCCGCCCCCAGCACCACACGACCGCGAGGAGCCCGACGCGTGACCGAGTCTGCGACCAGTCCCGGGGCCCTGGGCCCCGACCACGGCTACGGACCGGACATCGACCACGTGCTCCTCAGCGAGGAGCAGATCCAGGGCAAGATCGCTGAGCTGGCCGCCCAGATCGCCAGTGACTACGCGGGCCGCGAAGTGCTGCTCGTCGGCGTCCTCAAGGGCGCGGTGCTGTTCATGAGCGACTTCGCCCGCGCGCTGCAGCTGCCGACGCAGATGGAGTTCATGGCCGTCTCCTCCTACGGCTCGGCCACCAGCTCCTCCGGGGTCGTCCGCATCCTCAAGGACCTCGACCGCGACATCACCGACAAGCACGTGCTCGTGCTCGAGGACATCATCGACTCCGGGCTGACCCTGTCCTGGCTGCTGAAGAACCTCGGCGGCCGCGCCCCGGCCTCGCTCGAGGTGTGCGCCCTGCTGCGCAAGCCCGACGCGGTCAAGGTGGACGTGCCGGTGAAGTACATCGGCTTCGACATCCCCAACGAGTTCGTCGTCGGCTACGGCCTCGACTACGCCGAGCGCTACCGCGACCTGCCCTACATCGCCACGCTCAAGCCCGAGGTCTACGCCTGAGGCGACAGTGATCATCGGCAGATGGCGGCGCCCGTCGGCGTGTCCGACAGCCATGTGCCGATGATCGACCGGCGGCTCGCGGCAGCGTGCCCCCGATAGGTGCATCCCGGCTCACGGCCAGGGATTCCACAGGTCGTCCGGTGTACCTTCGGGTCCGACGACGCTGCACGGAGCGCCGGGGGTCCTGCCCGGGTCGCAGGCAGTGTCACCGGACGAGCAGGAGGGTCGACGGGCAGACCGGCTCCGCCGGTGCCCGGCATCGGTGTATGGAACGTAAGAAGTTCTACCGCTCCGTGTGGTTCTGGGTCGTCATCGTCGTCCTCCTGGCCCTCACGCTCTCCTCGCTGTTCCGCGGCGGCGGGAACCTCCAGGAGGTCTCCACCGCGACGGCGCTGACGCAGATCGAGGACGGCAACGTCGAGTCCGCGACGCTCAACACCAAGGAGCAGACCCTCGACCTCGTCCTCCGCGACGAGGTGGACGGCAGCACCGAGGTGGCCGCCTCGTACCCGCTCGCGGTCGAGGACACGATCGTCGAGCTGCTGCGCGAGAACGACACCGAGGACTTCGACACCAACGTCACCCAGGACAGCCTGCTGGTCAGCCTCCTGGTGAGCTTCCTGCCGTTCCTGATCCTCCTGCTGCTGCTGTTCTGGCTGTTCAACTCCATGCAGGGCGGCGGCCGCGGGGTCATGGCCTTCGGCAAGTCCAAGGCCAAGCAGGTCACCAAGGACACCCCGAAGACGACGTTCGCCGACGTCGCCGGTGCCGACGAGGCGATCGAGGAACTGCACGAGATCAAGGACTTCCTGCAGAACCCGGTCAAGTTCCAGGCCGTCGGCGCGAAGATCCCCAAGGGCGTGCTGCTGTTCGGCCCGCCCGGGACGGGCAAGACGCTGCTGGCCCGCGCCGTGGCCGGCGAGGCCGGCGTCCCGTTCTTCTCGATCTCCGGCTCGGACTTCGTCGAGATGTTCGTCGGCGTCGGCGCCAGCCGCGTCCGCGACCTGTTCAACCAGGCCAAGGAGAACGCCCCGGCGATCATCTTCGTGGACGAGATCGACGCCGTCGGCCGGCACCGCGGCGCCGGCATGGGCGGCGGGCACGACGAGCGCGAGCAGACCCTCAACCAGATGCTGGTCGAGATGGACGGCTTCGACGTCAAGGGCGGCGTCATCATGATCGCCGCGACCAACCGGCCCGACATCCTCGACCCGGCGCTGCTGCGGCCGGGCCGCTTCGACCGCCAGATCGCCGTCGACCGGCCCGACCTGCTCGGCCGCAAGGCGATCCTGGCCGTCCACGCCAAGGGCAAGCCGCTCGCCCCCGACGTCGACCTGGAGACCGTCGCCCGCCGCACCCCCGGCTTCACCGGCGCCGACCTCGCGAACGTGCTCAACGAGGGCGCGCTGCTCACCGCGCGGACCAACAACTCGCTGATCACCGACGCCGTGCTGGAGGAGGCGATCGACCGCGTCATCGCCGGCCCCGAGCGCAAGACGCGGGCGATGAGCGAGAAGGAGAAGAAGGTGACCGCCTACCACGAGGGCGGGCACGCTCTCGTGGCGCACGCGCTGCCGAACCTCGACCCGGTGCACAAGGTGACGATCCTGCCGCGCGGCCGGTCGCTCGGGCACACCCTCGTCCTGCCGACCGAGGACAAGTACACCCAGACCCGGTCGGAGATGATCGACACCCTCGCCTACGCCCTCGGGGGCCGGGCGGCCGAGGAGCTGGTCTTCCACGAGCCGACCACCGGCGCCGGCAACGACATCGAGAAGGCCACCTCGATGGCCCGCGCGATGGTCACCCAGTACGGGATGAGCGCCAAGCTCGGCGCGGTCAAGTACGGCAGCACCGACGCCGAGCCGTTCCTGGGCCGCGACATGGGTTCCCGTCCGGACTACTCCGAGGCCGTGGCCGCCGACATCGACGCCGAGATCCGGGCCTTGATCGAGGCCGCGCACGACGAGGCCTGGGAGATCCTGGTCGAGTACCGGCACGTCCTCGACCAGCTCGTGCTCGAGCTGATCGAGAAGGAGACGCTGTCCAAGGAGGACATGGCCCGCATCTGCGCGCCGGTCGCCAAGCGTCCCTCGCTGGCCCCGTACAACGGCTTCGGCAAGCGGACGCCGTCGGACCAGCCTCCCGTGCTCACCCCGGCCGAGGTCGCCGCGCAGAACGGCAACGGGCACCTGACCGAGGACCGGCCGAACCCGATCGGGGATGTCGGGGCCCCGGCCCAGCGATGACCCCGGACCCGCCCGAGCCCGATGACCCGTTCCGTCCCGGCCCCGGCCGGGTCGACCAGGCGCGCGCGGCCGCGGCCGTGCGGGAACTGCTGCTGGCGGTGGGGGAGGACCCCGACCGGCCCGGTCTGAAGGAGACGCCCGATCGGGTCGCCCGTGCCTATGCCGAGACCTTCGGCGGGCTCGGGCAGGACCCCGGCGAGATCCTGTCAACGACGTTCGACGAGAACCACGACGAGCTCGTGCTGGTCAAGGACATCTCGATGTTCTCGACCTGCGAGCACCACCTGGTCCCGTTCCACGGCATCGCGCACATCGGCTACATCCCCGGTGAGGACGGTCGGGTCACGGGGCTCTCGAAGCTGGCCCGGTTGGTCGACGTCTACGCCCGCCGTCCGCAGGTGCAGGAGCGGATGACCGGCCAGATCGCCGATTCCCTCGACCAGATCCTCAGGCCCCGCGGGGTGCTGGTGGTGATCGAGGCCGAGCACCTGTGCATGGCCATGCGCGGAATCCGCAAGCCGGGGGCGACGACCGTCACGTCGGCGGTGCGCGGCATCTTCCGGGACAACCCGGCGACCCGCAGCGAGGCGATGAGCCTCGTGCTCGGTCGGTGACGTCGAGGTGAGCACCGCCCTCCCGCGACCGGGTCACTGCGTGGTGATGGGCGTCCTCAACGTCACCCCCGACTCCTTCTCCGACGGCGGCTGCTTCTCCGACCCGGCGACGGCGATCGCGCACGGCCTCGCGATGCACGCCGCCGGCGCCGACTACGTCGACGTCGGCGGGGAGTCTACGCGGCCCGGCGCCGACCGGGTGGACGCCGGGGAGGAGTGCAGCCGGGTGGTCCCGGTGATCCGCGAGCTGGCCGCCGCCGGGGTGCGCACCAGCGTGGACACCACCCGCGCCGAGGTCGCCGAGGCGGCCCTGGGCGCCGGGGCCGAGCTGGTCAACGACGTCAGCGGCGGGCTCGCGGACAAGAACATGGCCGACCTCGTCGCCGAGGCCGGCGTCCCCTGGGTGCTCATGCACTGGCGGGGCCACAGCCGGGAGATGTACGCCGCGGCCCAGTACGGCGACGTGGTCACCGAGGTCTGCGCCGAGCTCACCGCCCGCGTGGAGGACGTCGTCGCCGCCGGGGTGGCCCCCGAGCAGCTCGTCCTGGACCCCGGGCTGGGGTTCGCCAAGCGCGCCGAGCACAACTGGGCGCTGCTGGCCGGCCTGGACCGGCTGACCGCGCTGGGCCTGCCCGTCCTGGTCGGCGCCTCCCGCAAGACCTTCCTGGGCCGGCTGCTCGCCGGACCCGACGAGGCCCCGCGCCCCGCCGAGGAGCGCGACGCCGCCACCCTGGCGACGACGGTGCTGGCCGCCCAGGCCGGCGCCTGGGGGGTGCGGGTGCACGACGCCGCCGCCTCGGTGGACGCCCTGCGCACCCTGGACGCCGTCCGCGCGGCCGGGCGGGGGCGTCGTGGCTGAGCCGCGCCGGGTGCCCGACCGGATCGCGCTGCGCGGGGTGCGCGCCCACGCCCACCACGGCGTCTACGCCTTCGAGCGCGAGCGCGGGCAGATCTTCTCCGTCGACGCCGTCCTGGAGCTGGACACCGCGCCCGCCGCGGCCGGTGACGACCTCGCGCTGACGGTGAACTACGCCGATCTCGCCCAGCGGCTGCACGCCGTGCTCGCCGGGGAGCCCGTCGACCTGCTCGAGACGCTGAGCCAGCGGCTGGCCGACGTCTGCCTGGCCGACCCGCTGGTGGAGGCCGTCGAGATCACCGTGCACAAGCCGCAGGCCGAGCTCGGTGTCCCGTTCGACGACGTCACCGTGAGCATCCGGCGCCAGCGGTGACCCGCGTCGTCCTCTCGCTGGGGGCCAACCTGGGCGACCGGGCGGGCACCCTGCGCACCGCCCTCGACGCCCTGGCCGAGGACGGCGCGGTGACCGCCTCCGGCCTGTACGAGACCCCGCCGTGGGGGCCGGTCGAGCAGCCGCCGTACCTGAACGCCGTCGCGGTGCTGGACGGGGACCGCGACGCCCGGGGCTGGCTGGCCCGCGCGCGGGAGCTGGAACAGGCAGCCGGGCGCACCCGCGAGGTCCGCTGGGGTGCGCGCACCCTCGACGTCGACGTCGTCACCGTCACCGGGGACGACGGCCGGCCCGTCGTCTCCGGGAATCCGGAGCTGACGCTGCCGCACCCGCGGGCGCACGAGCGGGCCTTCGTGCTGGTGCCGTGGCTGGCCGTCGACGCCGCCGCGGAGCTCCCCGGGCACGGGCCGGTGCGCGACCTCGTCGCCGTCCTGGACCCCGCGGAGGTCGCCGCCGTCGTCCCCTGGGCCCCGGTGGGCTGAGCCGATGACCCCGGTGCGCCGCCGCGACCTCGTCGTCCTCGCCGCAGGCCTGGCCCTGGCCGCCTGGCTGCTGGTCCGTTCCTGGTACGGCGAGCTGCCGTCGCTGGACTGGTGGCTGCCGGCGCCGCTGGCGGTGCTGGCGGTCGCCGAGGGGCTCGCCGCGCGCACCCTGCGGGGGCGCCTGGCCGACCAGCGCGCCGCGCGGGCCGGCCGGCCACCGCAGGCCGGGGAGGTGCGCCTGGTCGAGCCCCTGCTGGTCGCGCGGCTGGCGGTGCTCGCCCAGGCCAGCGCCTACGTGGGCGCGGTCTTCGCCGGCATCTGGGGCGGGGTGCTGGCGCACGTCTGGCCCGCCGCCGCCGACGGCGTGCAGGCCGCCGGGGGCGACACCGTCACCGCGGTGATCGGCGTGGTCTGCTCGATCGGCCTGGTCGCTGCGGCGCTCTGGCTCGAGTCCGTCTGCCGCATCCCACCCGACGAGGACGGGCCCGCACCCGGCGTCAGCGCCTGAGCGACGCGCCCGACACCAGCGAGGCCCCCGCGGTCTCGGGGACGGTGCCCTCCACCGACCGGCGCAGGGCGGCGTGCAGCGACTCCGGGGTCAGGACGCCGAGGAACCGGTCCCCGTCGAGCACCGCGACCCAGCCGGCCTCGTGCTGCAGCATCGTGGCGAACGCGCTCTTGAGGCTCGCGTCCGCCGGCACCCAGGCCTCCATCCGCCGTGCCGCGCTGCCCACCGTGCCGGCGCCGGCGGCCCGCTCCACCGACAGCCAGCCGTGCAGGGCGTCCGCGTCGTCGAGCACCACGGCCCACCGGGCTCCGGCCCGCTGCATGGCGCTGCGCGCGTCGGCCAGCCCGTCCTCGACGTGCACGACCGGCGGGTGCTCGAGGTCGGCGGCGTCGACGCCGGTGACGGCCAGCCGCTTGAGGCCCCGGTCGGCGCCCACGAAGTCGGCGACGAAGGCGTTGGCCGGCCGGCCGAGGAGGTCGGCGGGGGAGGCGAACTGCTCGACCGTCCCGCCGGTGCTCATGACCGCGATGCGGTCCCCGAGGCGGACGGCCTCCTCGATGTCGTGGGTGACGAAGACGATCGTCTTGCGCACCTGCTCCTGCAGGCGGAGGAACTCCGACTGCAGCCGCTCGCGCACGACCGGGTCGACGGCGGAGAACGGTTCGTCCATGAGCAGGACGGGGGGATCGGCGGCCAGGGCCCGGGCGACACCGGCCCGCTGCCGCTGTCCGCCGGAGAGCTGGTGGGGATAGCGGTCGGCGTGGACGGCGGGGTCGAGGCCGACGAGGGAGAGCAGCTCCTCGACCCGGTCGCGGGTGCGGGAGCGGTCCCAGCCGAGCAGCCGCGGCACCGTGCCGACGTTGGCGCGGATCGTCTGGTGCGGGAACAGCCCCACGTTCTGGATCACGTAGCCGATCCGGCGGCGGAGCTGCACCGCGTCCACGCCGGTGACGTCCTCCCCGCCGATCATGATCCGCCCGGTGGTGGGCTCGATGATCCGGTTGATCATCTTCATGGTCGTCGTCTTGCCGCAGCCCGACGGCCCGACCAGGACCGTCAGCTCGCCCGCCGCGAAGGTGAGGTCGAGCTCGGCGACGCCGACGGTGCCGTCGGCGTAGACCTTGCTGATGCCCTCGAGCCGGATCTCCTCCGCGTCCCCGGACGCTGCGAGGGGTGGGTTCGGAGCAGTAGCGTCCACGACGTGGCCTTCCTGACATGCGCTCGATGCTGAACGCGGTGGACGGTGCGGTGCTGGCGGCGGACGCAGCCCCGAATCCGTGGTTCGACCTTTCCTACGTGACCGACAACCGCGAGTCCATCCTGCGTCTCCTCGGCGAGCACGTCCGGTTGACGGTGGGCGCGGTCGTCCTCGGTGCGCTGATCGCCCTGCCGCTGGCCGTGCTGGCCCGCCGCAGCCGGTGGCTGGCCGGGCCGGTCCTGGTGTCCTCGACGCTGATCTACACGATCCCCTCCCTGGCCATGTTCGCCTTCGTCGCACCGGTCACCGGGCTGACCACGACGACGGTGCTGATCGGCCTGGTGCTCTACTCGCTGGTGATCCTGGTGCGGAACTTCCTCGCCGGGCTCCAGGCGGTGCCCGCCGAGGTCCGCGAGGCCGCGCGCGGGATGGGTTACGGCCCGACCCGGCTGTTCTGGCAGGTCGACCTGCCGCTGTCCCTGCCGGCGTTCATGGCGGGCATCCGGGTGGCGACCGTGTCCACCGTCGCGCTGGTCACCGTCGGGGTGATCGTCGGCCACGGCGGGCTGGGGCAGCTCATCACCGGAGGGTTCGCCGCGAACTTCTACCGGGCGCAGATCGTCACCGGCGCCCTGGGCTGCGTGCTCCTCGCCCTGTTCGCCGACCTGCTCCTGTCCGGGATCGAACGGCTGCTCACGCCGTGGGCACGGGGGGTGCGGGCGTGAACCGGCTCGGCGATGCTCTGCGCTACCTCAACGACCCGTTCAACTGGACCCGCCGGGACGGCATCCTCGACCTGCTCGTCGAGCACCTGCGGATCTCCGCGCTCGCGGTGCTCGCGGCCATGGTGGTGGCCGTCCCGGTGGGCATGCTGCTCGGGCACACCGGGCGCGGCGGCGGGTTCACCGTGGCGCTGTCCAACGTCTCGCGCGCCGTCCCGACGCTGGCGCTGCTCACCGTCTTCGCGGTCACCCCCATCGGCTTCGGGCCCACGGCGACGACGATCGCGCTCGCGGTCTTCGCCGTCCCGCCGATGCTGACCAACACCTACGTCGGGTTCCGCGGCGTGGACCGGGACGTCGTCGAGGCCTCCCGTGCCATGGGCTTCTCGGAGCGGCAGGTGGCCACGCGGGTGGAGCTGCCGCTGGCGATGCCGTTGCTCATGACCGGTGTGCGGACGGCGGCGGTGCAGGTGGTCGCCACGGCGACCCTCGCCGCGCTCGTGGCCGGCGGCGGGCTCGGCCGGATCATCACGCTGGGCTTCCGCCAGCAGGACTACGGCGCCGTCGTCGCGGGGGCGATCCTCGTGGCCGCCCTCGCCGTGCTGACCGAGGTGGCGCTGGTCGCGGTGTCGTGGGCGCTGACCCCGGGCCAGAAGCGGCTGCCGTTCCTCACCGCCCGGCGGGCCTCGCCGGTGCCGGAACCGACGGCGGCGGGGGTCCCGCTCTGAGCCGGTGATCACGACTCGGTGACGGGCGCGCATACGCATTGCGCACCACCGATCGGCAGAGTTCGATGAGGACGCGGGAGTCCTCCCGCCAGACACGCGTGGTCCAGAAGAGAGACCACGGGACACAGAAGGCGGGCTGCATGCGCGCGCGTACCACGTTCCTCCTCCCCCTCGCCCTCGCTGCCCTGGTGGCGACGGCCTGCGGGGAGTCCGGCTCCTCCGGCACCGGGGGCGGTGACGAGGGCGACAGCACCCAGGCGTCGGGCGAGGCCTGCGCGCCCGTCGCGGGCGACCAGCTCGTCGTCCTCGAGGACGACAAGCAGCTCCAGAACGCGGACAACATCATCCCGGCGGTCAACGCCGACGCCGCGGCGGCGAACCCGGCGCTGCTGGAGACGCTGAACGCGGTCTCCGAGGTGCTCACCACCGACGACCTCATCGAGATGAACGCCGCCGTCGACGTCGAGCGCCAGCCGGCCGAGGACGTGGCGTCGGCCTACGTCGAGGAGCAGGACCTCGGCTCCGGGGTCAGCGGCGGCAGCGGGGCGGTCGTCGTCGGCGCCGCGGACTTCACCGAGTCCCAGGTGCTGGCGAACGTGTACGCCGACGTGCTCACCGCGGCCGGCTTCGACGCCAGCGTGCAGACGGTCGGCAACCGCGAGCTGTACCTGCCGGCGCTGCAGCGCGGCGAGATCCAGGCCTTCCCCGAGTACCTCGCGACCCTCACCGAGTTCATCGAGGGCAACGAGGACACGGAGGTCGCCTCCGGCGACGTCGACGAGACGGTCCAGGCGCTGACGCCGCTGGCCGAGGGCTACGGACTGGTGGTCGGGGAGCCCGCCGAGGCCGCCGACCAGAACGCCTTCGCCGTGACCCAGGAGTTCGCCGACGAGCTCGGCGTCAGCACCCTCTCCGAGCTGGCCGACGCGTGCGGCGACGGCTCGCTCAGCCTCGGTGGGCCCGGCGAGTGCCCGACGCGCGCCGCCTGCCAGCCGGGGCTGGAGGACACCTACGGGCTGGAGTTCGACTCCTTCCAGGAGTACGACGCCGGCGGCCCGCTGACCAAGGCCGCCATCCAGCAGGGCGAGGTCTCGATCGGCCTGGTGTTCAGCTCCGACGGTGCCCTCGCGCAGGGCTGAGCGTCAATACCAGCCGCCGGGGGGCACCTGCTCCCCGGCGGCGACCGGCGCCTCGAGCCGGTTGCCCTCGGGCGCCAGCGGGCACGACCAGCGCGGGTCGTAGGCGCAGGACGGGTGGTAGGCGAGGTTGAGGTCGACCACCAGCCGGCCGTCCCCGCCGCCGAGGTCGGCGCCCTTGACGGTGTCGAGCAGGTAGCGGCCGCCGCCGTAGGTGCCGAGCCCAGCGGTCCCGTCGCGCAGTGGCAGGAACACCCCGCCGCCGTAGAGGGCGACCCACCACACGTCCAGCCGGCCCAGGCCGGGCAGGGTCACGGCGCCGATCCGCTCCAGCGGTACGGTCCCGTCGGCGGCCGTGGGCACCTCCAGCCGCGCCGGCCCCGCCGGCTCCAGCACGGGCTCGAACCGCAGGGCGGGGTCGTAGGGCGCGAACGGCAGTCCGCGGAACGTCTCGCGCGCGGCCGCGTCCAGCGGGGAGTCGGGGTGGCCGGCAAACAGGTCGTCGCGTCCGTCCCGCCACGTCCGCCAGCCCGCCTCGGGGTCGGTCGCCGAGCGGGCGGCGGAGTACAGGGCGGCGGTGCGGCGGCGCCAGTCGAGCAGGGTCAGGGTCACCGGCCCACTGTGGCAGCCGGGCGCAACGCGAGAAGCATGACCGCCGCCGGAGGATGAGCAACGGGGTTGTGCGCGGCTACGCTAGGTGCATGCCCCGCCGCCAGGACGACGACGTCGCCGGCGGCCCCGACGTCCCCGCGCGGCGCTCCCTCCTGACCGGGGCGGGCTTCCTGCTGGCCGCCGCCGCGACCCTGGCGGTGTTCCTCACCGACAACCCGCAGCACCTCCGCGTCGCCGTCGTCGCCGTTGCTTGGGCGTTCGTGCTCGCGACCTTCGCCGCGGGCCGCCGCGGCGGCGACCGCGCAGCCGCCGCGGCCCGCGAGGCGCAGCTGCGCCGTACCTACGAGCACGAGCTCGACCTCGAGGTGGCCGCCCGGCGCGAGTACGAGCTGGAGCTGGAGAACGAGCTGCGCCGCGAGTCCGAGCAGGGCATGCGCGAGGAGCTCGACGCCCTGCGCACGGAGCTCGCCGCGCTGGCGGATCTGCGCGAGCAGGTGGCCGGCGTCGCGGCACTGGGCTCCGACATCGCGGCGCTGGCCACGCTGCGCGACGAGGTGGCCCGCGTGACCGCGATGCGCGAGGACCTCGCCGCGCTCGGGTCGCTGCGCCAGGAGCTCGGCCAGCTGAACGGCCTGCGCGACGACATGGGGCGGCTGCGCGCCGAGCTGACCGAGCAGCTGTCGTCGGAGATGCTCATCGAGCGGATCGTCATGCGCACCCAGGCCAGCCGGGTGCCGGGGGAGCCGACCCGGACCCTGGACGCGGTCTGGAACGACGAGACGCCCCGCGAGCTCACCGGTGGCTGGCCGGCGGTGCGCCTGGACGAGCCCCGCGAAACCCGCCAGGTCGAGCAGGTGCGGGTGGAGCGGGCCGACGTCCGCCCTTCGCCCCAGCCGCGGGAGACCCACACGTCGGCGTCGTGGACCCCGCCGGCGCCCCCGACGACGACGTTCACCGGCCCTCAGCCCTCGCGCCTCGAGCCGCCCCCGTCGCCGGCGGGCACAGCGCCGGGTCCTGCCCCAGCCGATCCGCCGCCCACCCCGCCGCCGTCCCCGCTGGACTGGCTCGTGGCCCGGGAGCTGCTGGACGCCCCCGTCGCCCCGCCGTCCCGGGAGCCGTCCCCGGAACCGCCGCAGACCGCGCCGCGCCGCCGCCGGGGGGACAACGCCGAGGCGCCTGCGGTGCCCGCGGCGGAGGCTCGGACGACGGAGCGCCCGAGCCCGACGCCGCGGACCCGCATCGAGGACCGCGGCGGCTACCGGGTCGCGCTGCCCGAGGTGCCCCCGGTCCCGCCGGCCGCCGTGCCGCCCTCGCCGCCGCCCCCGCCCGCCGCCTCGCCGGCCACCGGGGACCGGCTGGCCGAGATCCTGGCCGAGAACGGCGTGAGCCCCGCGGCGGGTGGCCGTCGGCGCCGCCGCTACCGGGAGGACGACGAGTCCGACGACGTCCTCTCCCGCGTGCTCGGCCGGGACTAGCGGCCGCGCGAGCCCGACCCGCCGTCGAGGACCAGCGTCTGGCCGGTGACCCAGCCGGCGCCGTCGCCCAGCAGGTAGGCCGCTGCCTCGCCGATGTCCTCCGGGACGCCGAGCCGGCCTGCCGGGTAGCCGGCGGCGACCTCCTCCTCGCGGCCCTCGTACAGCGCCTCGGCGAAGCGGGTCTTCACCACGGCCGGCGCCACGGCGTTGACCCGGACCTTCGGGCCCATCTCCACGGCGAGCTGCGTCGTCAGGTTGATGAGGGCCGCCTTGCTCACGCCGTAGCCGCCGATCATCGGCGAGGAGCGCAGGCCGGCCACCGAGGCCACGAACAGCACCGAGCCGCCGTGCTCGGACATCCAGGCCCGCCAGGCCTGCTGGACCAGGTCCAGCGCGGAGACGACGTTGGTGTCGAGGATCTTGCGGAACGCGCCGAGGTCGAGGTCCATCATCGGCCCGTAGACCGGGTTGATGCCGACGTTGCCGACCAGCACGTCCAGGCTGCCGAAGGTCTCCACGGCGGTGCGCACCGCTTCGGCGCGGTGCTCGGCGTCGCCGGCGTTGCCCGCGACGGCGACCGCGACGTCGGGGCCGCCCAGCGACTCCACCGCCTCGGCGAGCGCCTCGGGCTTCCGCGCCGTCAGCACCACCTTGGCGCCCCGCTTCACCAGGCTCTCGGCGATGCCGAGGCCGATCCCACGGCTGCCGCCGGTCACCAGTGCGGTCCGTCCCTCGAAGCTGTCCACGCCGTCTCCTGTCGATGTCGGGGGTGTTCCCGGTCACGGTAGGGGCGGTTATCCCGCGGTCGGCACATACCTCGGGTGAGGCATGCCACACGGCCGGCGCGTTGCACGGCGGTCGGGGGAGTTCCACACTCGCCCTCGGCGTTCTCCCTGCGCGACACCCGACGGTTGCAGCAGGAGCACGTCGCACCACCGGCACGACCCGCACGCCCCGGCTCCCGACCCGGTAGCCGAGAACCGACGTCCGGTACCCGTCAGGGACTGGAACGAGAGGTGCCCTCCATGCCTGCTGCCCGCAGGACCGTCCGCGCTGCCGGACTCCCCGTCGCCGCCGATGCGCCCGCCCGCCTGCGCGTGGGGATCATCGGCGCCGGCCGTGTCGGTGCCGTCCTCGGCGCCGCACTCTCCGCCGCAGGTCACGACGTCGTCGCCGCCTCGGGCCTCTCCGCGGCCTCCGCCGAGCGCGCCGCCCGCCTGCTCCCGGGCGTGCCCCTGCTGCCCGCCGACCAGGTGGTCGCCGCAGCCGACCTGGTGGTGCTCGCCGTGCCGGACGACACGCTGGCCGGACTGGTCGCGGGGCTGGCCGAGACCGGCGCCTGGCGGGCCGGCCAGCTCACCTTCCACACCTCCGGTGCGCACGGGCTGGCCGTGCTGGCGCCGGCCGAGCGGGCCGGTGTCCTGCCGCTCGCGCTGCACCCGGCCATGACGTTCACCGGGGCACCCGAGGACGCCGACCGCCTCGTGGGCTGCCCCTTCGGGGTGACCAGCTCCCCGGCGTACCGGGCGGTCGCCGAGACCCTCGTGCTGGAGATGGGCGGCGAGCCGTTCTTCGTCGCCGAGGCCGACCGCACGCTGTACCACGCGGCGCTGGTCACCGGCGCCAACCACCTGGTCACCCTCGTCGCGGAGGCCGCGGACCTGCTGCGCACCGCCGGCGTCGCCGAGCCCGGCCGCATCCTCACCCCGCTGCTCACCGCCGCCCTGGACAACGGCCTGCGCCGCGGCGACCGGGGCCTCACCGGCCCGGTGAGCCGCGGGGACGTCGGCACCGTCGGCCGTCACCTGGAGACCCTCGCCGAGCGGGCGCCGGCGTCGGTGGCCGCCTACGTCGCGATGGCCCGCCGGACCACCGAGCGCGCCCTGGACGCCGGGCGGCTGAAGCGGCACGAAGGTGCACCGCTGCTGGACCTGCTGGCCACCAGCCGCGACGAGGCGGGCTCGCTGTGACCGGCGGCCCGGTCGTCGCCGACACCGCCGCCGACCTCCGGAAGGTCCTCGCCGACCTGCCCGGCCCGGTCGCGCTGGTGCCCACCATGGGTGCGCTGCACGAGGGCCACCGCACGCTGGTCCGCGCGGCCCGCGAGCGCGCGGCCACCGTCGTCGTCTCGGTGTTCGTCAACCCGACCCAGTTCGGGCCCGGTGAGGACTTCGACCGGTACCCCCGCACCTGGGACGCCGACCTCGCCGCGCTCGCGGAGGAGGGCGCCGACGTCGTCTTCCACCCGCCGGTCGACGAGGTCTACCCGCCGCGTGCGGTGGGGGTGACCGTCGACCCGGGCCCGCTGGGCTCTGTCCTCGAAGGCGCCGTCCGGCCGGGGCACTTCGCCGGCGTGCTGACCGTCGTCGCCAAGCTGTTCGGCCTGGTCCGCCCCGACGTCGCGCTGTTCGGGGAGAAGGACTACCAGCAGCTGACCCTCGTCCGGGCGATGGCCCGCGAGCTCGCGCTGCCCGTCGAGGTGGTCGGCGTCCCGACCGTCCGCGAGGACGACGGCCTGGCGCTGTCCAGCCGCAACCGCTACCTCGACCCGGAGCAGCGGGCCGCGGCCGCGGCGATCTCCGCCGCCCTGCGTGCCGGCGCCGCGGCCGGACCGCAGGGGGCCGATGCGGTGCTGGCCGCCGCCCGCTCCGTGCTCGACGGCCGCCCCGACCTGCTCCAGGACTACCTGGAACTCACCGATACCGATCTGGGGCCGGCGCCCGCCGCCGGGCCCGCCCGCCTGCTGGTCGCCGTCCGCGCCGGCAGCACCCGACTCCTCGACAACGCCCCGATCACACTCGCCCACCCGACCACGCCCACGGGAGAGCCCCGATGATGCGCACGATGCTCAAGTCCAAGATCCACCGCGCGACGGTCACCCAGGCCGACCTGCACTACGTGGGCTCGGTGACCGTCGACGAGGACCTCCTCGACGCCGCCGACCTCATCGCCGGCGAACAGGTCGCGATCGTCGACATCACCAACGGCGCCCGCCTGGAGACCTACGTCATCCCCGGCGAGCGCGGCACCGGCGTCATTGGCATCAACGGCGCCGCCGCGCACCTGGTGCACCCCGGCGACCTGGTCATCCTGATCAGCTACGGCCTGATGGACGAGACCGAGGCCAAGAGCTACATCCCGACCGTCGTCCACGTCGACGCCGACAACCGGATCGTCGAGCTCGGGGGCGACCCCTCGGCCCCCGTCCCGGGCGCGGAAGATCATGAGCGGAGCCCGCTCTCAACTGGCAGTCGGCCTCGTCCCGGGTCCCCTCGCGAGCTTGCGAGCGGAGGGGAGGACGAGGTCCTTCCGCAGCGGCGCAGCGACCTGGGCATGCCCGTCCGGTGACGCTGCTGACGGTCGACGTCGGCAACAGCCAGACCGTCCTCGCCACGTTCGACGGCCCGCGGCGCCGGGACTGCTGGCGGGTCACCACCGCGCCCAAGGCGACGGCCGACGAGCTGCGCATGCTGTGGCGGGGCCTGCTCCGCGACACGACGGTCACCGGCGTGGCCGTCTGCTCGGCGGTGCCGGCGCTCCTGCCCGCGCTGCGCCAGCTGCTGGACTCCCTCGAGGTGCCGGTGGTCCTCATCGGCCCGGGAGTGCGCACCGGCGTCCCGCTGCACGTCGACAACCCCCGCGAGGTGGGGGCCGATCGCGTGGTCACCGCGCTGGCCGCGCACGAGATGTTCGGCCGCCGGCCCGACGGCTCCGGCCGGCCGGTCGTGGTGGTCGACTTCGGCACCTCCACCAACGTCGACGCCGTGGGGCCCGACGGGCAGTTCCTGGGCGGTGCGCTCGCCCCCGGGGTCGAGGTCAGCCACGACGCCCTGGCCTCCCGGGCCGCGCAGCTGCGCTCCGTCGAGCTCACCGTGCCCGCGCACGCCATCGGCAAGAACACCGTCGCCGCGCTGCAGTCCGGGCTCGTGCTCGGGTTCGCCGGCCTGGTGGACGGACTGGTCGGCCGGATCGCCGCCGAGCTCGTCGCCCAGTTCGGCACCGCGCCGGTCGTCGTCGCGACCGGGGGGCTGGCGCCGCTGATGGCCGACAACTGCCGGACGATCTCCGAGCGCGAGCCGGACCTGACCGTGCACGGTCTGCGCCTGGCCTTCGAGCGGCAGCACAGCCGGTAGGCGCCTCCCCGTAGGCTCGGACCCCGTGACCGACGGACCCCACGGCCCCTCCGAGCCCGACGAGACCGACGGCGGCGTCGACGAGCTGCCCGAGCAGATGCGGGTCCGCCGCGCCAAGCTCGACCGCCTCCGCGAGTCCGGGATCGATCCCTACCCGGTGACCGTCCCGCGGACGACGACGCTGGCCGCGGTCCGTGCCGCCCACCCCGACCTCGAGCCGGACACCATGACCGGCGAGCGGGTCGGCGTCACCGGGCGGGTGATCTTCGCGCGCAACACCGGCAAGCTGTGCTTCGCGACGCTGCGCGAGGGCGACGCCGAGCTGCAGGTCATGCTCTCCCGCGACCGGGTCGGCGAGGAGTCCCTGGCCGCGTGGAAGGCCGACGTCGACCTCGGCGACCACGTGCTGGTCACCGGCGAGGTCGGGACGTCGCGGCGCGGCGAGCTCTCGGTCTTCGCCGACTCCTGGCAGCTGACCGCCAAGGCGCTGCGCCCGCTCCCGGTGGCGCACAAGCCGATGAGCGAGGAGCTGCGGGTCCGCCGTCGCTACGTGGACCTCATCGTGCGCGACGAGGCCCGCCGCACGGTGCGCCAGCGCGCCACGGTCATGGCCTCGCTGCGCGCCGGGCTGACCGCGCGCGGCTACCTCGAGGTCGAGACCCCGATGCTGCAGACCGTGCATGGCGGCGCGTCCGCCCGGCCGTTCCGCACGCACATGAACGCCTTCGACCTCGACCTGTACCTGCGCATCGCACCCGAGCTGTTCCTCAAGCGGGCCATCGTCGGTGGGCTGGACCGGGTGTTCGAGATCAACCGGAACTTCCGCAACGAGGGCGCCGACAGCACGCACTCCCCGGAGTTCGCGATGCTCGAGGCGTACCAGGCCTACGCCGACTACCAGGTGATGGCCACCCTCACCCGCGAGCTGATCCAGGACGCCTCCGTCGCCCTGTTCGGCGACCACGTCGCCCGGCACCACGACGGCACCGAGGTGGACCTGTCGGGGGAGTGGCCGCAGGTCCCCCTGTACACGGCGGTGTCGGAGGCGGTCGGTGAGGACATCACCCCGCAGACGCCGATCGAGACGCTGCGCGCGATCGCCGAGCGCCACGGCGTCGGCGTCGACCCCAACTGGGTGCCCGGCAAGGTGGTCGAGGAGATCTTCGAGGCCCTGGTGCAGGACTCTCTCCAGGCGCCGACGTTCGTCATCGACTACCCGGTGGACACCTCGCCGCTCACCCGCGCGCACCGGACGACGCCGGGCCTGGCGGAGAAGTGGGACCTCTACATCGGAGGAGTGGAGCGGGCGACCGCCTACTCCGAGCTGGTCGACCCGGTGGTGCAGCGCGAGCGCTTCACGGCCCAGGCGCTCCTCGCCGCCGCGGGCGACCCCGAGGCCATGGCGCTGGACGAGGACTTCCTCGAGGCGCTCGAGTACGGAATGCCGCCGACCGGCGGTATGGGCATGGGGCTGGACCGGCTCATGATGACGCTCACCGGACTCGGTGTTCGCGAGACGATTCTCTTCCCGCTCGTCCGGCCGCTGAGTTCCTGAGAATTCCGAGAATCCCCCGTTTCTGCACACCCCCTATTCAGGGGGTGTCGACATTGGTTGCATCGAATGGTCGGACGGTGTGATGTAATGGCCACGTCGCCTTCGGTGACGCAGCTGACCGAACACGGGGCTGGGAAAACAGGAGCGAGGAACAGGAAATGGCGCGCAAGGTACAGGTCATCCTCAGTGACGACCTCGACGAGAACCTCCCCGCCGACGAGACCGTGAGCTTCTCGCTCGACGGCACGTCGTACGAGATCGATCTCGCCGAGAAGAACGCCAAGGAACTGCGCGACACGTTCGCGCGCTACGTGTCGGCCGCCCGCAAGGTGGGTCGCGGCAGCCGTGGCGCCTCCGGTGGGGGGCGTTCCCGGGCCACGGGTGGCGGCCGCATGGACCGCGAGCAGGCCGGCGCGATCCGCGACTGGGCCCGCAAGAACGGCCACCAGGTCAGCGACCGCGGCCGCATCCCGGCCAGCGTCGTCGAGGCCTACGAAGGCGCTCACTGAAGTAAGGACCCCGTCCTCCTCACCCCTCGCACGCTCGGGGTGAGCCTCTGGACGGGGCCGTGAACGACTTGTCGAAGGCCCGGTTCCCCGGCGGGGGGCCGGGCCTTCGTCGTACCCGGGGCGCCGCGCCGGCGTCCGCTGACGGCGTAACGGCGACGGAACAGCCCGGGAGGGGCACCCGTTGCACCGGGCAGCCATCCACCGCGCCCGTCGCGTGACGACGGGACGGCGTGGTTCGCGACTACAGTGGAATGACCGGTGCCCCCCAGCGCCGACGGATGTCGGGTGCTCCTTCCCCAGAACAGGGAAGGACAGTGCCGGACCAGCCGGTCGAAGGAGAAGCAGCAGATGTTCGAACGGTTCACCGACCGAGCCCGCCGCGTCGTCGTCCTGGCCCAAGAAGAGGCCCGGATGCTCAACCACAACTACATCGGCACCGAGCACATCCTCCTGGGCCTGATCCACGAGGGTGAGGGTGTCGCCGCCAAGGCACTGGAGTCCCTCGGCATCTCGCTCGAGGGCGTCCGCCAGCAGGTCGAGGAGATCATCGGGCAGGGCCAGCAGGCGCCGTCCGGTCACATCCCCTTCACCCCGCGGGCGAAGAAGGTCCTGGAGCTCTCGCTCCGCGAGGCCCTGCAGCTCGGCCACAACTACATCGGCACCGAGCACATCCTGCTCGGCCTGATCCGCGAGGGCGAGGGCGTCGCCGCCCAGGTCCTGGTGAAGCTCGGCGCCGACCTCAACCGCGTCCGTCAGCAGGTCATCCAGCTGCTCTCGGGCTACCAGGGCAAGGAGCCGGCCGCCGCCGGTGGCCCCGCCGAGGGCACCCCGTCGACCTCGCTGGTCCTCGACCAGTTCGGCCGCAACCTGACCCAGGCCGCGCGCGACCAGAAGCTCGACCCGGTCATCGGGCGGGCCAAGGAGATCGAGCGGGTCATGCAGGTGCTGTCCCGCCGCACCAAGAACAACCCCGTCCTCATCGGCGAGCCCGGCGTCGGCAAGACCGCCGCGGTCGAGGGCCTGGCGCAGGCCATCGTCAAGGGCGAGGTGCCCGAGACGCTGAAGGACAAGCAGCTCTACACCCTGGACCTCGGTGCCCTCGTCGCCGGTTCCCGCTACCGCGGTGACTTCGAGGAGCGGCTCAAGAAGGTCCTCAAGGAGATCCGCACCCGCGGCGACATCATCCTGTTCATCGACGAGATCCACACCCTCGTCGGTGCCGGTGCCGCCGAGGGCGCGATCGACGCCGCCAGCATCCTCAAGCCGATGCTGGCCCGGGGCGAGCTGCAGACCATCGGCGCCACCACGCTGGACGAGTACCGCAAGCACCTGGAGAAGGACGCCGCGCTCGAGCGCCGCTTCCAGCCCATCCAGGTCAGCGAGCCGACCCTCGCCCACACCGTGGAGATCCTGAAGGGCCTGCGCGACCGCTACGAGGCGCACCACCGGATCAGCATCACCGACAGCGCCCTCGTGGCCGCCGCGACGCTGGCCGACCGGTACATCTCCGACCGCTTCCTGCCCGACAAGGCGATCGACCTGATCGACGAGGCGGGCGCCCGGATGCGGATCAAGCGGATGACCGCTCCGCCGGACCTGCGCGAGTTCGACGACAAGATCGCGGCCGTGCGCCGCGAGAAGGAGTCGGCGATCGACGCGCAGGACTTCGAGAAGGCGGCGTCGCTGCGCGACAAGGAGAAGACCCTCCTCGCCGAGAAGGCCGAGCGCGAGAAGCAGTGGAAGGCCGGCGACATGGACGTCGTCGCCGAGGTCGACGACGAGCAGATCGCCGAGGTGCTGGCCAACTGGACCGGCATCCCCGTCTTCAAGCTGACCGAGGAGGAGACCTCCCGGCTGCTCCGCATGGAGGACGAGCTCCACAAGCGGATCATCGGCCAGGAAGAGGCCATCAAGAGCGTCAGCCAGGCCATCCGGCGCACGCGGGCGGGCCTCAAGGACCCGCGCCGTCCCGGCGGCTCGTTCATCTTCGCCGGCCCCTCGGGTGTCGGTAAGACCGAGCTGGCCAAGGCGCTCGCGCAGTTCCTCTTCGGCGAGGACGACGCACTGATCCAGATCGACATGGGTGAGTTCCACGACAAGTTCACCGTGTCGCGCCTGGTCGGTGCTCCTCCCGGTTACGTCGGTTACGACGAAGGAGGCCAGCTCACCGAGAAGGTGCGGCGCAAGCCGTTCTCGGTGGTCCTCTTCGACGAGATCGAGAAGGCGCACGCAGATGTGTTCAACACGCTGCTGCAGGTTCTCGAGGACGGCCGGCTCACCGATGGTCAGGGCCGGATCGTGGACTTCAAGAACACGATCCTGATCCTCACGACCAACCTCGGTACGCGGGACATCTCGAAGGCCGTCGGTCTCGGATTCCAGGCCGGTAACGACACCACGAGCAACTACGAGCGGATGAAGCTCAAGGTCAACGAAGAGCTCAAGCAGCACTTCCGGCCGGAGTTCCTCAACCGCATCGATGACATCGTGGTGTTCCACCAGCTCACCGAGAACGAGATCATCCAGATCGTCGACCTGATGGTCGCCCGCGTGGAGTCGCAGCTGGCGAACAAGGACATGGCGCTGGAGATCACGCCCGCGGCCAAGCAGCTGCTGGCCTCGCGTGGCTTCGACCCCGTCCTGGGTGCCCGGCCGCTGCGCCGGACCATCCAGCGCGAGATCGAGGACGCGCTGTCGGAGAAGATCCTCTACGGCGAGCTGGCCGCCGGTCAGATCATCGTGGTGGACGTCGACGACGCCGAGGGTCCGCTGCAGAAGTTCACCTTCCGCGGCGAGGCCAAGCCGGTCGACCTGCCCGACACCCCGCCGGTGGCCCTCTCGGGCGCCGAGGGCGACGAGGACGGGTCGGCGGCAGCCGGCGAGTAACACCCCGTACGACGCAGGAAGGCCCCTCCGCTCCCCGAGCGGAGGGGCCTTTCCGCGTCCTCAGCTGTTGATCATCGCCGGTCGGCTGCCCACGACGGCGGGCCGGACGACCAGCTGCCGATGATCAACCCCGCGGGAGGGTGAACAGGCCGTCCTCGGTCTGCTCGACCAGCCCGTCGGTCAGCAGCGAGTCCAGGCAGCGGGAGCGCTGCACGGCGTCGTCCCAGGCCGGCTCGAGCGCTGCGGCGTCCACCGGGCCGGACGCCCCGCGGAGGACGTCGAGGAGCCGACCGCGCACCTGCCGGTCGGTGCCGGCGAACTTCTGCACCCGCCGGGCCGGCCCCTCGCGCGCGGGAGAGCCGGCCAGGCGCCAGGCGCAGCGGTCGCGCACCGGGCAGGCGCCGCACCGCGGGGTGGCCGCGACGCACACCAGGGCTCCCAGCTCCATGATCGCCACGGAGAACCGGACCGCGCGGTCGTCGTCCTCGGGCGTGAGGGCGGCGATGTCGACGAGGTCCGAGGCGCGGGCGTTCGCAGCCTCCGCGCGGCCGTGGACCAGCCGGGCGACCACGCGCCGCACGTTGGTGTCCACCACCGGCTGCCGCTGGCCGTAGCCGAAGCAGGCCACTGCCCGGGCCGTGTAGGTGCCGATGCCCGGCAGCGCCTCGAGCTCCGGCACCGACGCCGGGACGACGTCGCCGTGCCGCTGGGCGATCGCCGCGGCGGCCTCGCGCAGGCGCAGCGCGCGGCGGGGGTAGCCGAGCTTGCCCCAGGCGCGGATCACCTCCGCCGGGCTGGCCGCCGCCAGTGAGGACGGCGTGGGCCAGCGGGCCAGCCACTCGCGCCAGACCGGCTCCACGCGGGCCACGGGGGTCTGCTGCAGCATCACCTCGCTGACCAGCACCGCCCAGGCGTCCACGCCGGGACGGCGCCACGGCAGGTCGCGGGCGGCGGTCGCGAACCAGTCGACGATCGCGTCGCCGCTCTCCGGTCCCGGCTCCCGGGCGGGACGGGTGGGAAGGCTGGTCACGGGGGTCCAGTGTGCCGTCCCGGGGGAGCGGCGTGCCGGGTCGGGCGCCGGGGGGGCCCGGGCTAGCGTCGTGCCCGTGCTGCACCCGGTCGGTCCGCTGCGGGCGCGCGTCTACTGGCGCCGCCGGCTGGTCGTGCTGGCGGTGCTCCTCGTCGTGGTGGGTGCCGGCGCCTGGGGCACCGTGGCACTGGTCTCCAGCGTCCGGGGCGGCTCGGACGGGGACGCCGTCGCGGAGCGCACCGCCGCCTCCCCCCGCACCCCGGCCCTGGCGCAGGTCGTGCCGTCGCTGAGCGCGGTGCGGACGCCCGTGCCGCCGCCGGCCCCCGAAGAGCTGTCGGCCGCGGCGGAGAGCGCGGCCGCGGAGCTGCCGGCACCCGCACCGGTGGCCGGAGGTCCGTGCACCGACGAGATGCTGACCATCGAGGTGCGGACGCCGGGTTCGGCCGCCGTGGGCAGCAAGCCGGTGTTCGAGCTGGTGGTGGTCAACGCCGCGACCGTGTCGTGCGTGCGCGACCTCGGCAAGGGGGTGCAGGAGCTGATCATGCTCGACGGCGACGGAGCCCGGGTGTGGGGCAGCAACGACTGCTTCCCGGAGTCCGGCGCCGACGTGCGCACCCTCGCCGCCGGTGAGGTGGTCGTCTTCCCCGTGCTGTGGGGCGGGCTGGCCAGCACGCCCGGCTGCGCCGCCGAGCGCACCCCGCCGCCCCCCGGGGCCTACGCCGTCCGGGGACGGCTGGACACCAAGAGCTCCCCGGACGCGCCGTTCACCCTCACATGACCGACGAGGACGCCGCGAGCGCGCGCAGCGTCGTGGCATGGCGGCGCACCGGCCTGGTGCTGGGCTGGGGCGCCGTCGCGGCGGCCGGTGCAGGGGTGCTCAGCCGGCTCCCGCCGCGGGAGGACCCGTGGCCGGCCGCGACGATCCTGCTGCTCGCTGCGGTCGTCGCCGGCCTGCTGGCACCGGTGTTCCTGCGCCGCGCCTGGTCGGTACCGGGCGTGTCCGACGACCCGGCAGTGGTCCGGGCGCGCGCTTGGTCCGAGACGGCGATCGCGGTCTACTGCGTGGGGGTCGTGTTCCGCTTCATCGGCCAGGAACTGCTGGGCGCCGACGGAGCGTGGGTGGACGTCGTC
The DNA here is from genome assembly GCF_003319105.1 of Blastococcus sp. TF02-09. GTDB lineage: Bacteria > Actinomycetota > Actinomycetes > Mycobacteriales > Geodermatophilaceae > Blastococcus. The sequence continues at coordinate 62,603 of NZ_QOHH01000005.1, forward strand.
CGCGCCCTGCTGGGGACGGCGCTGGCCGTGTCGTACGTCGGGATGCTGGTGCTCGCGACGCCGTGGCGGCCCGCGCCGGCGGCTCAGCTGTAGCGGTCCAGGATCGAGGTCTCGGCGAGGCGGGACAGCCCCTCGCGGATGCCGCGGGCCCGGGCCTCGCCCACGCCCTCGACGGCCAGCAGGTCCTCGATGGTGGCCGCCAGCAGCTTCTGCAGCCCGCCGAAGTGGTCGACCAGCCGGTCGATGATCCCCGATGGCAGCCGCGGCACCCGGTTGAGCAACCGGTACCCGCGTGGGCTCACGGGCGAGTCGAGCGCATCGGGCGAGGTGGGCAGGCCGTAGCAGCGGGCCACGGCCGACAGGTCGAGCAGCTCGGTCGCGGTCAGCGCGCGCAGGTCGGTGAGGACCTGGTCGATCGTGCGCACCCGCCGGCCGCCGTCAGGCAGGTAGTCGCGGACGAGCAGGCCGCGGTCCTCCTCGACGCCGGCGAGCATCTCGTCCAGCTGGAGGGCGAGCAGCCGGCCGTCGGTGCCGAGCTCGACGACGAACCCCTCGATCTCGTCGGCGATCCGGCGGACCATCTCCAGGCGCTGGCTGACGCTCATCGCGTCGCGGACCGTGACCAGGTCCTCGATCTCCAGTGCCGAGAGGGTGCTGGCCACCTCGTCGAGCCGCAGCTTGTACCGCTCCAGGGCCGCGAGGGCCTGGTTGGCGCGGGCCAGGATCGTGGTCGGGTGCTCCAGGGTGTAGCGGCGCCCGGCCACGTAGACGCTGATGATGTGCATCGACTGGCTGACCGAGATCACCGGGAAGCCGGTCTGGATGGCGACCCGCTCGGCGGTGCGGTGCCGCGTGCCCGACTCCTCGGTGGGGACCGTCGGGTCGGGCATCAGGTGCACGCCGGCGCGCACGATGCGGGTGCCGTCGTAGGAGACGATGACCGCGCCGTCCATCTTGGCCAGCTCGCGCAGCCGGGTGGCCGACAGGGCGACGTCGAGGGCGAACCCGCCGGTGCACAGCCCCTCGACGGTGCGGTCGTAGCCGAGGACGATCAGCGCCCCGGTCCGCCCGGCGAGGATGCGCTCCAGACCGTCACGCAGCGCGGTACCCGGAGCGATCCGGCCGAGGAGTTCGCGCAGGGCGACCTCGGGGTCCTCAACGGCGGGCACGAGCGCTCCTGACGGTCGAGTGGTACGGGTTTCGAGTCTACGTGTCCCGTCCTCCGGGCATCGGGGTCCTGTCCGGCCAGCATCGCAGATGCGGAACGGGGTGGGGTCAGAAAAGCCGCTGGAAGGCCGACCCGAGGTCGGGGACCTCCACCAGGCGCATGCCCGGTGGCGGCGGCCCGGCGTCCTCGGGCACGAGCGCGACGGTGTAGCCCTGCCGGGCGGCCTCCGCCAGGCGCCGGCCGGTACCGCCCACCCGGCGGATCTCCCCGGACAGCCCGACCTCGCCCAGGGCGATCATCCCGGCCGGCAGCGCGCGGTCGTGCGCGGCCGACGCGATGGCGAGCGCCAGCGCGAGGTCGGCAGCGGGCTCGCCGATGCGCACACCGCCGACCGAGGCGGCGAACACGTCGGCGTCGGCGAGCTTGACCCGGCCGCGCCGCTCGACGACGGCGTTGACCATCGCCACCCGCTGGCCGTCCAGCCCGCTCACGGCCCGCCGCGGGGAGCCGCCCCCCGAGGAGCTGGCGACCAGTGCCTGCACCTCGGCCAGCAGCGCCCGGCTGCCCTCCATCGTGACCGTGACACAGCTGCCCGGGACCGGGGCGGCGCGGCGGGACACGAACAGCGCCGAGGGGTCGGGGACGCCGACGACGCCGCCGTCGCCGATCTCGAAGCAGCCGATCTCGTCGGCCGGCCCGAACCGGTTCTTCGTCGCCCGGACCAGCCGGAGGGTGGAGTGGCGCTCGCCGTCGAAGGAGACGACCACGTCGACCAGGTGCTCGAGGGTGCGCGGCCCGGCGATGGCGCCGTCCTTGGTGACGTGGCCGACCAGGATCGTGGTCATGCCCCGGCTCTTGGCGACGGCGGTCAGCGCGCTGGCCACCGCGCGGACCTGGGTCGCGCCGCCGTCCGTGCCGTCGCCGGGGGAGCGGACCGTCTGGACGCTGTCGAGGACGAGCAGGGTGGGGTTCACCTGCTCGACGTGGGAGAGGACGGCGGACAGCTCCGTCTCGGCGGCGAGGAACAGCCGCTCGTGCAGCGCACCGATCCGCTCCGCCCGCAGCCGGACCTGGCCGGCGGACTCCTCGCCCGAGACCACCAGTGCGGGGCCGTTGGTCGCGGCCACCCGGTGGGCCACCTCGAGGAGCAGGGTGGACTTGCCCACGCCCGGTTCGCCGGCGACCAGCAGCACGGCACCGGGCACCAGGCCCCCGCCGAGCACCCGGTCGAACTCCCCGATGCCGGTGGGCACGGCGCGGGCACCGGCCAGCTCCACCTCGGCGATCGGCCGGGCGGGTGCGGTGACCGGGCCGGCGGAGACCGCACGCAGGCCCGGGCCGGTCGTGCCGACCTCGGCGATCGTCCCCCAGGCCTGGCACTCGGGGCAGCGCCCGACCCACTTGGCCGAGGCGTAGCCGCACTCGGTGCAGCGGTGGGCGGGACGGGCGGACTTCACTCCAGCGGGCGGCACGCGGCGACGCAAACTGCGGCCACCGACAATCCTCGGGCGGTCCTTCTTCAGTCCTCGGCGGACTCCCGCTCGCGCGCGATGTCCTCGGCCCCCTCGGTGCCCTCGCCTTCCTCCTGGTGGAAGTCGAAGCCCTCCTCGCGCTCCTCCTCGCGGTCCGGGGTGCTGACGGTGGCCGCGACCTCGACCTCGCCGGCGTTCTCGAAGGTGAGCAGGAGGGTGAGGTGCTGCCCGACCGTGAGTTCCTCGTCCAGGTCGGTCAGGGTGACCTCGGCGTCCCCGGAGCCGACGAACACGGTGGTGTCCGGGGCGATCTCGATCTCCTCGGCGGTCGCCACCGGGGCTCGCCCGGCCGGGCTGCCGGCGGTGTTGACGTCGGCGGAGGTGCCGGAGATCTCGGCGGAGGAGAAGCCCTCGCCCTCGACCGAGACGAGGGTGTCGGCCTCCTCACCGGTGTTCACGACCGCCATGGTGAGCTCGGCGTCGTCACCGGCGTCGTAGCTGCCCGACCGCGGGTAGGCGAGCTCGACCTGGCGCAGGGTGATGTCGCCCACCTGGGCCATGGCCCCGACCTTGTCGCGCTCCTGCGTCCCGGTCTGCGTGACCTGGCCGGCGCTGCACGCGGACAGTGCGACGGGGGAGAACAGAGCAACGCCCACGAGAGCGGCGCGCAGAGCGCGGGTCACGGCCGTCGACCTCCACACGGTGTTCGGGGGTAGCGGTTCCCGGGATCGGGACCGAGTCGCGCTCAGACTATCGGTCCCCCCACGATGATCGCCGGGAGGTGAGGCCAGTGGTGGCGTCGGGCGCAGCAGGGGGCGGTGCACGACCCGACCCGGCCCTCGCCGACTTCCCGTCCTCCGCGCCGGCGACCCGGCGGTGGTGCTTCGCCGACCAGCTCGGACCGCACTTCCTGGACCGGCCCGACCAGCCGGTGCTGCTGATCGAGTCGCGAGCCGTCCTCGCCCGCCGGCGCTTCCACCGCCAGAAGGCGCACCTCGTCCTGTCCGCGCTGCGGCACCGCGCCGCCGAGCTGGGTGACCAGGCCGAGTTCCGCCAGGTCGGTACCTACGCCGAGGCGCTCGACCGGGTCCGGGAGCCGCTGAGCGTGTGCGCCCCGACGTCCTGGCGCAGCCGCGACTTCGTGCTGCGCCGGCCGGGCCTGGAGGTGCTGGACGCGCGCGGGTTCGTGACCACCCACGCGGAGTTCGCCGGCTGGGCCGACGGCCGGGGGAGGCGGCGCCTGCTGATGGAGGACTTCTACCGCGACTCTCGGCGGCGCCACGACGTCCTGATGAACGGCGCCGAGCCGGTGGGCGGCCGGTGGAACCTGGACGAGGAGAACCGCGAGCCCCCGCCGGCCGACGGCCGGATCGGCGTGCCCGAGCCGTGGTGGCCGGAGGAGGACGACATCGACGCCGAGGTCCGCGACGACCTCGACCGGTGGGAGGCCGAGGGGCTGGTCTCCTTCGTCGGGGACGATGGACCGCGGCTGTTCCCGGTCACGCGGGCCGAGGCGCTGCGCCGGCTGGAGGACTTCCTCGAGCACCGGCTGGGCGCGTTCGGCCCGCACGAGGACGCGATGCTGGCCGGCGACCGGTGGCTGGCGCACTCGCTGATCTCCCCGGCGCTCAACCTCGGGCTGCTCGACCCGCTGGAGGTGGTCGTCGCGGCCGAGCGGAGCGCCCGCGACCGCGCGGCGGCCGGCGAGCTGCTGCCGCTCAACAGCGTCGAGGGCTTCGTCCGGCAGGTGATGGGCTGGCGGGACTACATCTGGCACATGTACTGGCACCTCGGCCGGGACTTCCGCGCGCGCAACCACCTCGGGGCGCACGCGGAGGTGCCCGCCTGGCTCGCCGACCTGGACGACGGCGCCGTCGACGCGGCCTGCCTGTCCGACGTCCTCGGCGACTTGCGCCGGGACGGCTGGGTGCACCACATCCCGCGGCTGATGGTGCTCGGCAACTACGCGCTGCAGCGCGGGATCGACCCGTCGGCGATGACCGACTGGTTCCACGAGAGCTTCGTCGACGGCTACGAGTGGGTGATGGTCGCCAACGTCGTCGGCATGAGCCAGCATGCCGACGGCGGGGTGCTGGCCACCAAGCCCTACGCCTCCGGCGGTGCCTACATCGACCGGATGAGCGACTACTGCGGCGGCTGCCGCTACGACCCCCGGAAACGGCTCGGCGACGACGCCTGCCCGTACACCGCGGGCTACTGGGCCTTCCTCGACCGCACCCGCGAGCGGCTGGCCGGCAACCACCGCATGCGCCGCCCGCTGCAGGGGCTCGACCGGCTCGGGGACCTGTCCGCCGTCGTCGAGCAGGAGCAGCAGCGCGGCACCGATCCGCTCTGAGCTATGTCACGCCGGCGCCGCTGGTCAGCAGCAGGACGACGTCCAGCACGGTCAGCAGCATCACCGCAGGGAAGGCCAGCCGCCGGGCCCGGGAGCTGCCGGCCAGGGCGGCGACGACGGCCGCGGGGGCGGCGACGACCAGGCCGGTCCAGCCTGCTGGGGTGGGCGGCCCGCCGGGGCCCAGGACCAGCACGAGCGAGGCGCCCAGCAGCAGCACGGCGCAGGTGATCGCCGAGGGGACCGGGCCCAGCCGGTGCGGCAGGCCGCGCACCCCCGTGGCGAGGTCGTCCTCGATGTCGGGAGCCACGTTGGCCAGGTGCGCGGCGGCACCCAGTGCGCCGCCGGCGGCGACCAGCCACCACGGCGCCGCGGGCGTGCCGGGGGCGGCGGCGACCACACCCGCGGGCAGCGCCCCGAAGCCGGTCACGTAGGGCACCCCGGAGGCCGCGGTGCGCTTCAGGCCGGCGTTGTAGGCCCATCCGCTGGCCACCAGGACCAGCAGGAGCAGCCCCGGCACCACTCCGAGCAGGAGGGAGAGGGCGACGGCGGCCGCGAGGCTCCCGAGCGCCGCGGTGCGCAGCAGCCGTGGCTCGACCGCCCCCTGCACCACGGGCTTGTCCGGGCGCGCGACGGCGCGGTCCCGGTCGGCGTCCAGCCAGTCGTTGCTCCACCCGATGGACAGCTGACCTGCGAGAACGGCCGCGCAGACCAGCGCGGTGCGCCCGGGGCCGGCGCCGGCCGCGACGGCCAGCAGCGTGCCGACGACGGTCACCGCGATCGCCGGCCCGGGGTGGCTGGCGCGCACCAGGGCGGGGACGAGACCCGTCCGCGGGCCCGGTGCACGCACATCGGCCATGCCTGTGTCAACCCCTCGTCGGAGGACGGACCTGCCTTCTGACCTGCGCCTTTGCGGCGGCCGTCGGGTCCGGTGGGTCAGTCTGCCGTGGTAGTCTGGGGACAGCGAAAGGGGTCACATTCACATGGGCTTCACTGTCGGCGAGACCGTCGTCTATCCGCATCACGGTGCCGCACTGATCGAGGCGATCGAGCAGCGCACCATCAAGGGCGTCGAGAAGGCATACCTGGTGCTCAAGGTCGCCCAGGGCGACCTCACCGTCCGCGTCCCCGCGGACAACGCAGAGATCGTCGGTGTTCGCGACGTCGTGGGCCAGGAGGGCCTCAACAAGGTGTTCGAGGTGCTCCGCGCCCCGCACACCGAGGAGCCGACCAACTGGTCGCGGCGCTACAAGGCCAACCTCGAGAAGCTGGCCTCCGGTGACGTGAACAAGGTCGCCGAGGTCGTCCGCGACCTCTGGCGTCGGGACAAGGACCGCGGTCTGTCGGCCGGGGAGAAGCGCATGCTCTCCAAGGCCCGGCAGATCCTGGTCAGCGAGCTCGCGCTCGCCGAGGGCACCAACGAGGACAAGGCCGAGATCCTCCTCGACGAGGTCCTCGCCAGCTGAACGGCGTCTCCCTGAGCGCTCGAGACATCCGGACCACTCCCGTGCACGCTGCAGCGATCGTCGCAGCGGCCGGGAGTGGTTCGCGTCTGGGGGCCGATCTGCCGAAGGCGCTGGTGCCCCTCGCCGGCCGGCCGCTGGTGTGCCGGGCGGTCGACGCGCTGCTCGACGGCGGTGTCGCCGAGGTGGTGGTCGTCGTGCCGGCCGCCCAGCGCGCCCAGTTCGAGGCCGCGCTGCCCACCGGCGTCGTCGTCGTGGACGGCGGCGCCACCCGCACCGCCTCCGTGCGCGCGGGCCTGGCCGCCGTGGACCCCGCGGCGACCGCCGTGCTGGTGCACGACGCCGCCCGCCCGCTCACCCCGGCCGCCGTCGTCGTCCGCGTGCTCGAGGCGATCGCCGCCGGCGCCCCCGCGGTCGTCCCCGTGCTGCCCGTCGTCGACACCACCGTGCTGGTCGACGACGACGGCCTGGTCACCGACGCCGTGCCACGGGCTCCGCTGCGCCGCGTCCAGACCCCGCAGGGCTTCGACCGCACCACGCTCGAGGCGGCCTACGCCGGGCTCGATGCCGACGCCGACCTGACCGACGACGCCGCGGTCGTGCGCCGGGCCGGCGTGCCCGTGGCCACCGTGGCCGGCGACGAGCTGTGCGCCAAGGTCACCGTCGCCCACGACCTCGTCCTGGCCGAGCTCGTGCTGCGCTCCGACGACAGCCCGGAGGCCTCGTGGTGACCGCCCTGCCTCGGGTCGGCACCGGCACCGACGTGCACCCCGTCGAGGCCGGCCGCACGTGCTGGCTGGCCGGCCTGGAGTGGCCGGGGGTCGACGGCTGCGCCGGGCACTCCGACGGGGACGTCGTCGCGCACGCGCTCACCGACGCGGTGCTGGCCGCGGCCGGGCTGGGTGACATCGGCGGCCTGCTCGGCACGGACGACCCGCGCTGGGCCGGCGCCCGCGGTGCCGACGTCCTCGCCCACGTGCGGGAGGTGCTCGCCGCGGCGGGCTGGCAGGTGGGCAACGCGTCGGTGCAGCTGATCGGCAACAGCCCCAAGGTGGGGCCGCGCCGGACCGAGGCCGAGGCGGTGCTGTCGGCCGCGCTGGGGGCCCCGGTGAGCGTCAGCGCGACGACCACCGACGGCCTGGGTCTGACCGGCCGCGGTGAGGGCCGCGCCGCCGTCGCCACCGCCCTGGTCGTCCGCACGGGGGAGACCGGCTCTCCGCAGGCCGAGGCCGCTCCCGGCACTCCGTAGACTCCCAGCAGTGAGCCTCCGCCTGTACGACACGGCCGCCCGTGCGGTCCGCGACTTCACGCCCCTGCGTGCCGGTCAGGCATCCGTCTACGTCTGCGGGCTCACCGTGCAGGGTCCGCCGCACGTCGGCCACATCCGGGCCGCGGTCTCCTTCGACGTGCTGCGGCGCTGGCTGGAGGCCGGTGGCCTCGAGGTCACCTACGTCCGGAACGTCACCGACATCGACGACAAGATCCTGGCGAAGGCCGCCGAGCGCGACGTCCCGTGGTGGGCCTGGGCGTACCTCAACGAGCGCGCCTGCACCCGGGCCTACGACGTCCTCGGCATCCTGCCCCCCACCTACGAACCGCGGGCGACCGGGCACATCCCCGAGATGGTCGAACTCGTCCAGCGGCTCATCGACCGCGGGCACGCCTACGCCGTCGACGGCGACGTGTACTTCGACGTGCGGTCGTTCCCCTCGTACGGGGAGCTGACCGGGCAGAAGCTGGACGACCTGGAGCCCGCGGCGGACACCGACACCGACGAGCGCAAGCGCGACCCTCGCGACTTCGCGCTGTGGAAGGCGACCAAGCCCGGCGAGCCGGAGACCGCGTCGTGGGCGACGCCGTGGGGCGCCGGGCGGCCGGGCTGGCACCTGGAGTGCTCGGCGATGGCCGGCAAGTACCTGGGCGACGCCTTCGACATCCACGGCGGCGGCCTGGACCTGCGCTTCCCGCACCACGAGAACGAGCGGGCGCAGTCCTGCGCGGCCGGTGAGCGGTTCGCGCAGTACTGGATGCACAACGGCTGGGTCACCCTCGGCGGCGAGAAGATGAGCAAGTCGCTGAGCAACACCGCACTGGTCGACGAGGTCGTGCGGCGGGTCCGGCCGGTCGAGCTGCGCTACTACCTCGTCGCGCCGCACTACCGGTCGATGATCGAGTTCACCGACGCCGCGCTGGACGAGGCGGCCGCCGGCTACCGGCGGATCGAGTCGTTCGTGAAGCGTGCGGCGGAGCGGGTGGGCAGCGACGTCGACACCAGCCTCCCCGACGCGTTCCGTGCCGCGATGGACGACGACCTGGGCACCCCCGCCGCCATCGCCGCCGTCCACGAGGCGGTCCGGGACGGCAACACCGCGCTGGCCGCGGACGACGACGCGGCCACGGCCGCCGCGCTCGGCGCGGTGCGCGCGATGCTCGGCGTCCTCGGGCTGGACCCGCTCGACCCGCAGTGGGCCACCGGTGCCGACTCCGGCCTCGCCGCGGCGACCGACGGGCTCGTCGCGCTGGCGCTGGAGCAGCGCCAGGCCGCCCGCGCCCGCAAGGACTTCGCCGCCGCCGACGCGATCCGCGACCAGCTCACCACCCTCGGCGTCACCGTCGAGGACACCCCGCACGGACCCCGATGGGAGCTGACCCGCTGATGGCCGGCAACAGCCAGCGCCGCGGCCGCACGACCGGCGCAGGCAAGAAGACCGCCACGGCCGGCACCGGCGGCAAGAACCGCCGGGCGCTGGCCGGTCGCGGGGCGACCCCGCCGGCCGCCGAGCGGTACGGCCACCCCGCCCAGCGCCGGGCGCAGGCCGCCGAGCGGCAGCGTGCCGAGCGGACGCGGGCCCGCCAGCGCGCCGAGGAGGCGCCCGAGCTCCTGCTCGGTCGCAACCCCGTCGTGGAGGCGCTCCGCGCGCAGATCCCCGCGACGGCGCTCTACGTCGTCACCGGCGACACGGCCCGGGCAACCGACGAGCGGATCACCGAGGCGCTGGGGCTGGCCGCCGCCCGTGGGCTGCCGCTGCTCGAGGTGGGCAAGGCCGAGTTCGACCGGATGTCCCAGGGTGCGTTGCACCAGGGCATCGGCCTGCAGGTGCCGCCCTACGACTACGCGCACCCCGACGACCTCGTGGACCTCGCCCGGAACTCGGGGCGCCCGCCACTGCTGGTCGCGCTCGACGGCGTCACCGATCCGCGCAACCTCGGTGCCGTCGTGCGCTCGGCGGCCGCCTTCGACGCCCACGGCGTCGTGGTGCCGCAGCGCCGAGCCGTCGGCATGACGGCGTCGGCCTGGCGCACCAGCGCCGGCGCGGCCGCGCGGATCCCGGTGGCACGCGCGGTGAACCTGGCCCGCACGCTGGCCTCCTACCAGGACGCGGGCCTGCAGACGGTCGGCCTGGCCGGCGACGGCGACGTCGACCTGCACGAGTACGACGGCTTCGCCGACCCGGTCGCCCTGGTGGTGGGCGCCGAGGGCAGCGGCCTGTCGCGGCTGGTCCGGGAGAAGTGCGACGTCGTCGTGCGCATCCCCATCGACCGCGAGACCGAGTCCCTCAACGTCAGCGTCGCCGCCGGCATCGCCCTCTACGCAGCGGCGGCCGCGCGCCGCTGACCCGGCCATTGCCTCCGGGGCGGGGGGAGGAGCACACTCCGCGCCACCGCCCCCGAGGAGGCCCTCGTGCTGATCAGCCAGCTGCTCCGTCACAAGGATCCCGAGGTCGCGACCGTCGACGGCTCGGCCAGTGTCCGCTCGGCTCTCGCGCTGCTGGCGGCGAAGGGGATCGGTGCCCTGGTCGTCTCCTCCGACGGCCGCCGGGTCGACGGCATCGTCTCCGAGCGCGACGTCGCCCGCGGTCTGCACGAGCGCGGTGCGGACCTGCTCGCCGATCCGGTGTCCAGCGTGATGACCGCCGAGGTGCACGTCTGTGCGCCGGACGCGAACGTGGAGAACCTCGCGCGGACCATGACCGACCACCGCGTCCGGCACGTCCCCGTCGTAGCCGAGGGCGCGCTGGTGGGCATCGTCTCGATCGGCGACGTCGTCAAGGCGCGGCTGGACGAGCTGGAGGACGAGCGGCGCCAGCTCGTCAACTACATCCAGACCTGAGCGGGGCTCAGCCGATCAGCTGCGCCACGGTGTAGATGACCAGGCCGGCCAGGCCGCCGACGACGGTGCCGTTGACCCGGATCCACTGCAGGTCGCGGCCCACCTGCAGCTCGATGCGGCGACTGGTCTCGTCGGTGTCCCAGCGGGCGACGGTGCTGCTCACGAGGTCGGCGACGTCGCCGGAGAACCGCTCGACCAGGTAGCCGGCGACGGTGCGCGAGTGCCGCTGCACCAGTTCCCGCACGGTCGGGTCGGACTCCAGCAGCCGCGCGCCCTGCAGGATCAGCGCGGTCACGCGGGCGCGCAGCTCCGAGTCCGGGTCGGCCGCCGCGGTGAGGACGGCGGTCTTCGCGTTGGACCACAGCGAACCGGACCAGGTGCGCACCGCGGGGTGCTCGAGCAGCTCCTTCTTCAGCGCCTCCACCCGCCCCGCCGTCTCCGGGTCGGTGCGCAGCGCCTCGACGTAGGCCTTCAGGCGGGCGTCGTAGGCCCGGCGCAGCTCGTGCCGGGGGTCCGAGCCGACCTCGTCGAGGAAGTCCTGCACGCCGGCGAACACCCGGTCGAACACCCGGTCGTCCACCCAGTCGGGGACCCAGGCCGGCGTCGCGTCGCCGAGCTGGGCGCGGAAGACCAGCCGGTTGTCCTCGAGGAACCGGGACAGCAGCCGCATCGCCGCCGAGAGCACCTCCTGGTGCCGGTCGCCGTCGACGACGAGCTCCAGGGCCCGGGCGAGAGCCGGTGCGGCGGGGGTGTCGTGCAGCTTGCGCTGCACCAGCGCGGCGACGGCGGGCTCGAGGTCCTCGTCGCGGAGCAGCTCGGACACCGCCTGGAGCGCCGCGGCTGCGTCCCCGGAGAGGCGCTCGGCCCGGTCCGGTGCGGCCAGGAAGACACCGAGCCGGCCGGGGACGTCGATGGTGCCGAGCTTGTCCTCGACGACCCCGCGGGTGAGGAAGTTCTCCTGGACGAAGGTGCCCAGGCTCTCGCCGATCTGGTCCTTCTTGCGCGGGATGATCGCGGTGTGCGGGATCGGCAGCCCCAGGGGGTGCCGGAACAGGGCGGTGACGGCGAACCAGTCGGCCAGGGCGCCGACCATGGACGCCTCCGCGGTGGCCCGGACGTAGCCGACCCAGGCGCCGTGCTCCTCGCCCAGCAGTACGCAGCCGACGAAGACGGCGGCGGCCAGCAGGAACAGCCCGGTGGCCAGCCGCTTCATCCGGGCCAGGTCGCGTGCCCGCTGCGGATCGTCGAGGGAGCCGACCAACGGGAGGGACGGTCGAGGTTCCGGCACGTTCCCGAGCCTAGATAAGGGACCCTCGACCGCTCCTCCCGTCGGGGTCAGCCGGTGGACCCGAGGGTGACCTCGACGGTGCTCTCGTCCCCGCCGCGGCGGATCGTGAGCTCGACCGTGGCGCCGGGGGCCTCGCTGCGAACCGCGGCGGTCAGCTCGGTGGAGCTGGTGATCGGGCGGTCGCCCACCGCCACCACGACGTCGCCCGCCTCCAGGCCGGCCTCCGCGGCGGCGCTGTCGGCCTCCACGGAGACCACCTCGGCGCCCGTGCCCACCTCGGTGTTCCCGCCGTCGGCCGCGGTGCGGGAGCTGACCCCCAGGAACGCGCGGGTGGCCTTGCCGGTCTCCCGGATCTCGTCGCCGATGCGCTTGGCGGTGTTGCTCGGGATCGCGAAGCCGACGCCGATGTTCCCGCTCTGCGCATCGCCGCCGATGCCCCCGGAGGCGACGGTCGCGATCGCAGTGTTGATGCCGATGACCTCGCCGGCGCCGTTGACCAGCGCGCCGCCGGAGTTCCCCGGGTTGATCGCGGCGTCGGTCTGCAGCGCGTCGATGACGGTCGCGTCGTCCTGCGAGGACCCGGTCTGCACGGCCCGCCCGGTCGCGCTGATGATGCCGTCGGTGACCGTGTTGGACAGGCCCAGCGGAGCGCCGATGGCGACCGCGACGTCGCCGACCTGGACGTCGTCGGAGTCGGCGAAGGTGGCCGGGGTGAGGTTCTGCGCGCCGTCGAGCTTCAGCACGGCGATGTCGGCCGACGGGTCGGTGCCCACGACCTCGGCGTCGTAGAGGGTGCCGTCGGAGGTGCGGACCTGGACCGTCCCGCCGCCTCCGCCCTCACCGGCGACCACGTGGTTGTTGGTGAGCACGAAGCCGTCCTCGGTCAGGACGACGCCGGAGCCGCTGCCCGCGCTCGACTGGCTGGTCACGTAGACGGTGACCACGCTGGGCGCGGCCTTCGCGGCGGCCGCGGTGGCGGTCGTCGCCGACTCGGGGTTCTGGATGACGACGTTCTGCGCCGCCGTGGTCGCGGTGCCCGACCGGCCGCCGTCGTCGTCCAGGGTGGCCACGCCGGCACCGGCGGCGCCGCCGATGAGCGCGCCGGCGACGAGCCCGGCCAGACCCATGCGGACGCGGCCGCTGCGGCGGGCGGGGGCGGGGGCGGCGACCGCGACCGCGCCCGGTTCCGCCGAGCCGGCACCCGGCGGCAGCCCGCCGGAGGCGTGCGGGACGGGGGTGGTCGGCTGGCGCGGCGGGCCCCAGTAGGGCTGCCCCTGCGGCGGGGAATTGGGCGGCGGCGGGGTGTAGGGCCGGGCGTACGGCTGCCCGTACGGCGTCCCGCCGTAGGGCTGCTGCCCGGTCGGGGGCCCGTAGGGCTGGGGGTTCGCGTTCGGCTGGCCGTAGGACGGCTGCGGAGCGGTCGGCGCGCGGTCAGGACCTCCCGGCTGCTGGCCGGAGCCCTCCGCGGGCCCGACCGGTCCCGTGTGGCCCGACGATCCGGTTTCGCTCACTGGTCCTCTCCTCCCTCCGCGCGGCCATCCGGCCGGCGCGACGGTCCCACTGTCCTGCCCCGCACTGATTCGGGGCTGGAGGATCCCTGTGAAATGTCTGGACGGCTCAACGCGGGACGCGTTCCAGCAATGCCCCGCGTCCGACCAGTTCAGTGACGGCCCAGATGGCCAGCATCTCGGCGGCCAGCAGCCCGAGGAGGACCAGCAGCTGGGCGGCGCCGGCCTCCAGCGGGGTCCCGCCGCCCAGGAGGACGCCGACGAACGCGCCGGGCAGCGTCACCAGGCCGACCGTCCGCGTCTGGTCGAGGGGCGGGATGAGGGCGGAGGCCGCGGCGGTCCGGAGCACGAGGAGGACGGCGTCGCGCTGGAGCAGCCCGAGGGCGAGCGCGGCCTCCACCTCGCCGCGGCGGGACTCCAGCTCCTCGTTCAGCCGCCGGCCGGCCAGCGACGTCGCCGTCATTGCGCCCCCGATGAGGATGCCGGCGATCGGGATGACCGCCTCCCCCCGGAAGGGCACCGTCCCGCTGCCCAGGACGAGCAGCACGACGGGTGCGGCGCCGCCGGCGATCGGCAGCGCGGTCGCCAGCAACCGGTCGCGGGCGCCGGGGGAGCGCAGCGGGCGCCCCGTCACCCGCCCCGCGGCGGTGATCGCCGCGATGCCGGTCATCAGCAGGACGAAGGCCGCGGAGAGCAGCAGGGACTCGACGACGGCGAGCAGGACGGTGGAGACGACGGCCAGCTGCACCGTCGCGCGGACCGCGGCGACGAGGATCGGGCGCTCCTCACCGAGGCCGGAGAACCGGCCGGCCGCCGCGGCGAGCGCGGTGAGCACGAGCAGGACGACGGTCAGCCGCAGATCCGGGTCGACGACGGAGGAGCCCACGGGCGTGGATACTGCCGGGTACCACGGGTGGCCAGGCGGCCGGCCGTCGACGACGCCCGACCTCAGCAGGAGGACGCCCGTGCCCCGTCTCCCCGGACGGCCTGAACTGGTGCTGGCCGCGCCGTTCGCGGCCGTGCTCGCGGTCGTCGGCGGGCTCGCCCTGGAGGGCTCGGCGGTCCTCGGCCTGGGGGTCGTCACCGCACTGGTGGGTGCCGCCTGGGCGGGCGCCGCCTGGGAGGAGTCGCGGGCGGGCGAGGTGGCCCTGGTCGCCGGGGCACGGGCCGCGGCCTGGACCGTCGGTGGGCTGCTGGTCCTCTGCGGGGCCGCACTGCTCGTCGGCATGACGGTGACCCTGCTCGCCGGTGCGCTGCTCGCCGTCGCCGCCCTGGTGCTCCACCGGCCCGGCCCGCGCCGCGCCGCACCGGCCGGGGCGGCGCTCCCCGACGAGCCGGAGGGCCCGGTCCTCCTCTCCCCGCTGCACCCCGCGGCCCCGACGTTCCGCATCGGTGCGGCCGGCGTCGCCCGGGCGGTCCTCCCGCCGGTGCGGGTGCTCAGCACCCGGTCGCTGGGGGAGGAGTGGCTGCGCACGACGGCACTCCTGGACGCCGCACCCGAGCCGCTCACGCAGGAGGCGGTGGCGGCCCGGAGGGCGTCGGTCCTCGACGAGCTGGAGCGGCGCGATCCCGAGGGGATCGCGCGCTGGCTGGCGCTCGGGACGGAGCGGGGCGGCAACCCGGCGGAGTTCCTGCGCGAGGAGCCCGGCGCCGGCTGAGGGCGCCGGTCGGTACGCCACACACCGGGAACGCGTGCATGGTCGGCGATCCACGGGTAGTGCGGCCGCACGCGGCGCCCGGCAGACCGCCCGCGTCGTCGCCGCAGTTCTCCCGGAGGCCGTCCCGTGCCCGCACCGCTCGTCCGGTCAGCCCAGGTCCTCGCGCTGCTGGTCGGCGCCGCGCTCGCGGTGGTCGGTGGCCTGGCGCTGCGCGGGCCGGGGCTGGTCACCGTGCTCGTCACCGCGACGGTCGTCGGCACCGTCGCCGCCGGCTTGGCCTCCGAGGGGCCCGGCGCGGCCCGGGGTCGGATCCTGGACGCCGGCGGGCGCGCGGCCGGGTGGACCGCCGGCGTGCTGCTGGTGCTGGCCGGCCTGGCGGCGGTCGCCGGCGTCGTGGTCACCCTGCTCGTCGCCGGCGCCGTGGCGACGGCCGTGCTGGTCGTCCACCTGCGCCGCGCGCGCTCCACGGCCCCGGTCCGTCAGGAGGCGCCGGTCTCACCGCGGCCCTCGGTCCCCGAGCTCAGCTGCCGGGAGCTCGGGGAGGAGTGGCTGCAGTCCACGGCGCTGCTGGAGGCCCGCGTCGAGCCCGCGCTGCGCCGGGCGGTGGTGGATCGCCGGGTGTCCATCCTCGACGAGCTGGAGCGGCGGGACGGCACCGGCTTCGCGCGCTGGCTGGCCGAGGGGCCCACGACGAGCAGCAACCCCGCCGACCACGTGCGCGACCTCCCGGCCGCGGGCACCGGCGCCGCCTGACGGTCAGCCGGCGTCCAGCCCGCGGAGGACGAGCGAGACGGCCAGCGCGGTCATGACGACGGCGATGACGCCGTCGAGGACCCGCTAGGCCACGGGGCGCGCGAAGACCACTGGCAGCAGTGGCGGCTCCGTTCGGCGATGCTGGACCGCGTGCGCGACGCCGTCCTGACCGCCGCCCACCGGGAGCTGGCCCGGTGAGCGACCTCTCGCGGGATCGAGAACACCCGCACGTAGGCCAGGCGCAGCGGGACGCCGGCGGGCCCGGTCGGCTCGGGCTCGGGATGAGCCGCGGGCACGGCCGCGGACCAGCCGACGAGGTCTTCGCCAGTGACGCGGACCGGGTGGGCATCCGGACCTGGGCCCGGCGGGCGGGGTGGGAGGCGGTCGACGGATCCGGACGGCGGCAGAGGGTCGCCGACGAGCTGGTGCGCAGCGCGCCGGCTCGCCGGATCGGCAGCGACCACCACCCTCGCAACGTCATCGCCGGTTCCGTCGACGGCCTCGACGTGCTCGCCTTCGACATCGCCGTCTCCGCGACGACCGGGTGGATCGCGGAGTGGGCGGTGACGGCGGCTGCCGTGCCGGCCGGTGCGCCGACCGTGCGCCTGACGCCGGCCCGGCTGTGGCTGCACGACCCGGACGGCCTGGCCCGTCTCGAGACCGGCGACGAGCGCTTCGACGCGCGCTGGCGCGTGCTCGGTCGTGATGCGGGTGCCCGACAGGTGGCCGACGATGCGGCGGTCCGGCAGGCACTGCTCGCCACGGACGACGGCGACGACTTCTGGATCGCGGCCGGGCACCTCGCTGCCCTGCGACCCGACGGGCACCGGCCATTGCTGCTCGAGCACCACCTCCGACTTCTCGCGGTCATCCAGCGGGCCCTCGGGTCCGCCGCAGGCTGACGGCGCGGACCTCGTCCGGGTGCTGTCCCTAGACTCGTCGGCGGGACGTGTTCCCGTGTCCCGCCGACGTGGCGCAATTGGTAGCGCACCCGACTTGTAATCGGGCGGTTAGGGGTTCAAGTCCCCTCGTCGGCTCCGCTCCTCGACGTCCCCGGCCCGCTCGACCTCAGGGCGTTCCAGCCGACCGCCGCGGAACGCCACGATCCAGCCGACGAGCACGACGTTGACCCCGATGTCGAGGGCGCTGCCCAGCCGCGCCGCCCTCAGGTGGACGTCGTACTGCGCCTGGTCGGCCGCGCACTCCCCGGTGCAGACGCCGGGCGGCGCCGGCGAGGAATCCATCTGCATGGTCGAGGACATCTGCGACTGCTGGTCGTAGTCGTGGATCGCGCTGACCACGAGCGCGGCCGTGCCGACGACGCTGCCCGCCAGCGCGATCAGCAGCCCGGCGCCCACGACCCGCAGCGGTGAGCGGAGCGTCGGGCCGAACAGGCGACGGGCGTAGTAGATCGCCGCGAGCACCGCGAGCGCGAAGGCCGGGACCAGGGCCGCGGAGATCCACAGCCAGTAGGTGACCGGCTCCTGCGCGCGGGCGATCGCACCGACCGCGCCCTGGACCGCGGTCAGCACGAACCCGTCGGCGAACGCCATCACGACGGCGAGGACGGCGACCGTGGTCCAGGCGACCGCGCCCGGCGTGCGCCGGGCGCGGTCGGCCTCGAGCGACGGGGCGGAGGCGAGGGACACCGTCGGCCTACTTCGCGATCGTCCAGCCGAACATCATGGCGTGGTCCTCGTGGGCGAGATTGTGGCAGTGCGCCACGTAGTCGCCCTCGAAGTCCCGGAACTGGCGGTAGATGATCACCGACTCGCCCGGGTCGAGCGCCACCAGGTCCTCGCGGGAGCCGTCGTCGGGATGGGCGGCGTCGGTCTTCTGCGAGCCGTCCGGGTTGATCATCAGCTTCCCGTTCCGCATCACCGTGCGGTGCTCCTCCATGTGCAGGTGGAACGGGTGCACCCAGCCGCCGCCGCCGTTGCGGATCTCCCACAGGGCGTAGCTGTCCTTCTTGACGACTGCCTTCGGCGTCTTGCCGGCCGGGTTCTTCAGGCTGGTCACCGGGGTGCTCGGGTCGAACTCCTGACCGTTGATGAGCCACTCGGTCTCCCCGCTGCCGCTGCCGCGCTGCACCTCGAAGACCAGCCGGTTGCGCATGGCGGCGTCGAACTCGGGGGTGCCGGGCTTGAGGCGCATCTCGGGCAGCGGCCGCAGCAGCTTGCCGGGGAAGACGTTGCTGGCGTCCGGGGCCTCGGCGTCGTCCTCGATCTCGAAGGCCAGCACCGGCACCTTGTAGGTGGGGTCGGGGGAGGAGCGCGTGGAGCTGTTCAACATCCGCCCGTCCTTCATCCGCATCACGTCGGTCAGGTAGATGCGCTCGCCCTTCCGGGTGGCCCTGCCCTTCTTGCTGCCGGCGCCGTAGGTGCGGAAGTCGATCACCATCTCCCGCCGCTTGGCCGGCCACAGCTCGAAGGAGTCGCGGGTCAGCACCTTGGGCAGCAGCCCGCCGTCGGAGGCGATCTGCATCATCTGCATGCACTGCTCCCCGTCGGGGATGCGGTACTGGCCCTGCAGTTCGTCCCCGGAGAGGCCGAGGTCCCGGGCCGCCTTCGGCCCGCCCGCCGAGCTCATCAGCTTGAACTCGTAGATCCGGGCCAGGGAGCAGTCGAGGAACCGGAACCGGTACTTGCGCCGCTTGACCTTGAGCACCGGGTACGCGGTGCCGTTCACCGTGAACAGGTCGCCCACGAAGCCGTGGTTGGGGAAGTGCTTGTAGAAGGTGCGGCCCCACCACTCGGGGTGCTTGAGGTTGCCGGGGATGGGCGCGCCGTTCTCGTCGAGGAACTCCCGGTCGTGCATGTCGTGGTGCACGGTGACGCCGTCGTCCAGCCGGGCGTCGAAGAACGCCAGCGGGATGTCGTAGTCCACGCCGTTGCCGTTGGGGACGCCGGGCAGCCCGAGGCCCTTGGTCTCGTCCCCGTCGTCCAGCCCGCCGGGCTTCAAGCCGTTCGGCTTGCCCGGGGTGCCGGCGTCCGGGTTGAACTTCAGGTAGGTGGCGTCGGTCCGGTAGTCCTTGGGGTCGTAGATCGGGTAGAGGCCGACCATGCCCTTGTAGACATTGGACCCGGTCTGGTCCATCCGGTGGTCGTGGAACCAGAAGAAGCTCTGCTTCTCGGCGTCGTCGCCGCCGGCCGGCCAGTTCAGGTACAGGTTGTCGCACCACGTGCCCGGGCCGTAGCCATTGACCTCGACGTCGTCGAAGTCCTTGAAGAAGTAGTGCGGGTTGCCGTCGCTCTCCGGCGCCGTGTGGCCGTTGTGCAGGTGGGTGAGGAACGTCTTGTCCGGCGCTCCGAAGTCCATCGTCGGCAACTTCTGCGGGTTGTTCCCGAGCTGGTTCGCGAAGCGCACCAGCGCGGGACGGCCGTAGCGGGCGTGGATGGCCGGCCCGGGGAACGTGCCGGCGAACGCGTAGACGGTGCTGGCCGGCAGGAACCGGGGGACCCCTGCGGGGTAGGTCCGGCCGTCGCGGTCGAAGGAGACCGTCGGCTTCCCGTTGGCGTCGATGGGCAGCACCTTGGACGAGGTGAACGAGTGCTCGGCGATCTGCACGGGCAGGTGGTACTGGATCGGCTCCGGGTAGGGGATACCGCCGTTGCCAGCCATGATCCGCTCGTCGTCGGACCAGCACTGGTGGGCCTGGAAGGACCCGTCCTTCTTGGCGAGGCTCGACTGCTTGCCCTTGCCGGCCTCGGGCAGGCCGGAGGTCGGCTGCAGCACCGCCGGGATCGGGAGCTGGTCCTTGAAGGGTTCGAGGACCAGCGGGCTGGTCGGGAACACCTCCGTGTAGAGCGAGTCGGCCAGCTCGATCGATGCCGCGTTGAAGACGCCCTCCGGCGTGTTCAGGCCCTGCCGGGCCAGCGACGGGGCGAGCATCGAGTGGAGGGTGTAGGCGGTGGCCAGCGCCGCACCCCTGGCCCCGGTCCGGAGAACGGTGCGCCGCGACAGCTGCCGCGGAGTCGTCGGTGGGGGCGCAGCGTCGCCGGCGGGGCTGGGCTGCTGGTGGACGGTCATGGGTGGCTTCTCCCTGTGTGCACCCTGGCGGGCTGCCTGTCGAGCGGCTCGATCCTTCGCCGCCCTGCGGGCACGCCACAGGCCACCGATGGGGGGTCGGGGACCCCCTGTACTAGGGGCCGGTGAGCCTCAGTCGAAGCTGCCGGCGCCGTCCCGGCGGTAGGGCGACCTCCGCTCCACCCGGTCGCGCTCCGCGCGCTCCTCGCGCAGCCGGCCGGCGGTGCCCGGGGGATAGCCGGCCTTCACCGCCCGGTGCTCGTTCGTCTCGGTCATGAACGCCGTCGAGAACAGCAGCCCGATGAGCACCCCGCCGGCCGCTGCCGACACCCGGTAGGCCAGCGGCACCGGGGGCAGCAGGGGGCACAGGACGACGACGGGGAACAGCTGGACCAGCGCGCGGGCGAAGTGCCGCCAGATCCACGTCCGGCAGGTCGTGTCGGCCAGCACCCACGGGGAGAGCCGCCGGGGGAGGCCGCCGCCGAGGGCGTACCAGAGCCACTGCGCCGGGTTCGGCCGTTCGCTCCCCACGCGTACGACGGTATGCCCCCGCGGGCGTACGGTGACCCCCCGTGGACGAGCGACGTCTGGGGATCCTCTCCGGCCTGGCCGCCTACACGATGTGGGGCCTGTTCCCGCTCTACTTCCCGCTCCTGGAGCCCGCGGGCGGGGTGGAGATCGTCGCCCACCGGATCGTCTGGTCGTTGCTGTTCGTCGCCCTGCTGCTCACCGTCGTCCGCCGCTGGGGGCTGGTGCGGGCCGCCGTCGCCGACCGGCGGACGGTGCTGGTCCTCGCGGGCGCGTCGGTGCTCATCGCGGCGAACTGGCTGATCTTCGTCTACGGCGTGAACTCCGGCCACGTCGTCGAGACCTCGCTCGGCTACTTCATCAACCCGCTGGTGAGCGTCCTGCTCGGGGTGGTCGTCTTCGGCGAGCGGCTGCGCCGGCTGCAGTGGGTGGCGGTCGGGATCGCGGCGGTCGCGGTCGCCGTGCTCACCGTCGACTACGGCCGGCCGCCGTGGATCGCCCTGGGACTCGCGGCCAGCTTCGGCCTCTACGGGCTGATGAAGAAGGTGGTCCGGGTCGAGGCCGCGCCGGGCCTGTTCCTCGAGACGGCGGTCATGACCCTCCCGGCGATCGCGCTCCTGGGCTTCCTGCACGCCGACGGCGCGGGGACGTTCGCCGGCGCCGGGCACGCGCTGCTGCTGGCCAGCTCCGGCATCGCCACCGCCGTCCCGCTGCTGCTGTTCGCGGCGGCCGCCCGCCGGATCCCGCTGTCCACGGTCGGGCTGCTCCAGTACCTCACGCCGCTCATGCAGCTCTCGGTCGGCGTCTTCGTCTACGACGAGGCGATGCCCCCGGCGCGGCTGGCCGGATTCGCCGTCGTCTGGGTGGCCCTGGCGGTCTTCACCGCCGACAGCCTGCGACACGCCCGTGCAGGGACACGCCGGTCGATTCCGGAGGTCGTCCCGGCCGGATTGTGACCTCCGCCGCCGTCCGCGCGCGGCGCCGCCGCGCTGCCCGGAACTGTCGGAGGTCCCCTCTAGCGTTCCTCTCGAGCCGCCCGCACCACGGGTCGGCCCGGTCCAGCAGGAGGCGCACGAGCATGACCACCGACCTCGCCGCGGCGGCCTCGGCAGCCCGCGACGACGACGCCGCGGAGGCCGTTGCACCGGCATCCGTGCAGGTCACAGCCCCGGGGCTCACCGCCCGCGAGCTGGCGATGCTCGCCTTCGAGCGGCAGTGGTGGCGGGCGGCCGGCGCCAAGGAGACGGCGATCCGCGACCGTTTCGGCCTGAGCCCGACCCGCTACTACCAGGTGCTCAACGCCCTGGTCGACCGGTCGGAGGCGCTGGCGGCCGACCCCCTGCTGGTCCGCAGGTTGCGGCGGGTGCGCGCGGCACGGCAACGGACGCGTCCGTCCCGAGGTCCTGGGCATCGAGAGTGACAAGCATTAGATTCCGTCACCGTGGGCAGGCACGCGGGATCAGGCAGTGACGGGATGAGTGCTCCGGTGGCCGGTGGCCGCCGTCGGACGGATGCTCCCGGCGCCCTCTGGCGCGGGGTTCCTGACGCCGGGCTGGGCGAGCACCCGACCGCTCCCGGACGCGATCGCGCCCGCCTGAACCCGGCCCCCTCGCGCCGCCCCACCGCCGCCGCCGTGGCGAACCGGCCGGCCGAGCCGGGTGCCCCCGTGTCCCGCGCGCGCCTGCCCCTGCCTCCGGTCCCGGTCTCCTCGCGCCCCTCGGCGCCGCTGGAGGAGCGCGCCGGAGCGCTCGCCGAGAGCCTCCGCGCCGCCGAGGCCGCCGCCGCCCGCCGCAAGAGCGTGTGGGTCGACGACGACGCCGCGCCCGCGAGCACCGGCCCGACCGGCATCGGCAGCGGCGCTCCCGCGCCCCGCCTCCCGCGGCAGGCCGGCGGGAGCTCCGACGCCCGCTACGGCGACTGGACCAAGCCCTCCCGCTCCGGCGAGCTGCCCTCGGAGGAGGAGATGCGGGCGGCGCTCGCGCCCGTCCCCGCCACCTCGCTCATCCCCGAGCGCTCCGTCGCCCAGCGCGACGAGGACATCCCCGACCTCGACGAGGAGACCCCGGCGCGTCCCGCCCGCGGCTCCTCGCGTGCCGCCGTCGGTGGCCGCGCCGCGCTCCGCGCCGAGCGGCAGGCGGCCGACGACGCCCGCCGGCGGGCCGCCAAGGAGAACGGCATCACCCTGCTGGACGACGAGCCCCGTCGGGCCCCGCGCCGCGTGGCCAAGGGTCTGGTCGCCATGGGCGTCGTCGCCCTGGGTGTGCTCGGCGTCTACCAGGTGACCTCGCCCAAGACCGACGAGGCCGCCGCCTCGACGCGCACCACCCCCGCGACCACGTCGGTCGCCCCCGTCACGCCGCTGCCCCCGCTGCCCGAGCTCGACACGGGGGCCGAGACGGTCCCCGTGGAGGAGGTCGCGCCGAGCGCCCCGGTGCGCGTGCCGCTCGCCGTGCTCAACGCCACCGACGTCACCGGCCTGGCCGCCAAGATCTCGGGCGTCGTGGTCGGCGGCGGCTGGGAGGCCGCGGGCGTCGGCGCCTACAACGGCGACGACGTGCCCGCCACGACCGTCTACTACACCGAGGGCGACGAGACGCAGCGCCAGGCGGCCCTGCAGCTGGTCGAGCAGTTCCCGCAGCTGCAGGGGCCGGCGCCGCGCTTCTTCGAGCTGCCCGCCGAGGTCGACGCCTCGAGCCTGGTCATCGTCGCCGCCGGCGAGTGGGTGCCCTGATCTCCGCTGGTTGACCGCCTGCGGAACACCCCCCGCACGCCGTCCGTTGGCCGGTTCGTGCGTCGCTCCCGCGGGCTCGTGCGTCCGCGCCCCGGCGCCCGGCGCGCGCTCGCCGTCCTCCTGCCCCTGGTCGCCGGCGCCGTCCTCGCCGGGGCCGCCCCCGCCGCGGCCGCCGACGGCGTCCGCACGGAGGACGCCCGGATCTCCAGCGGATCGGGTGCCGACGCGGTGGAGCTGGACACGACGCTGTACCTGCCGGCCGGGGACGAGCTGCCGGCGCCCGCGGTGGTGCTCGCGCACGGCTTCGGAGGCAGCAAGCAGTCCGTGGCCGACGACGCCCGCGCGATGGCCGGGCGCGGCTACGTCGTCCTCACCTTCTCCGCGCGCGGGTTCGGCGACAGCACGGGGCAGATCGGGCTGGTCGACCCGGACCGCGAGGGAGCCGACCTCGGCACGCTGGTCGACGTCCTCGCCGAGCGGGACGACGTCGTCCAGGACGGCGACGGGGACCCGCGGGTCGGCGTCGCCGGGGCCTCCTACGGCGGCGCCCTGGCGCTGCTCGGCGCGGCCTACGACGAGCGCATCGACGCCATCGCACCGCAGATCACCTGGCACTCGCTGACCTCGGCGCTGTTCCCGTCGCAGACCGGCGCGGTGCCCGCCGGCACCCCGGCGGCGACACCGCAGGGCGACACCGGCGTCTACAAGCGGCTGTGGTCCGGGCTCTTCTTCGGCCTGGGTGCGGCGCCGTCGGGCGACCTGCTCGACGTGCTCGGCGGATCCGGCCTCCAGGACGGCGGACCGGTGCCGGCCGGCGTCGGCGCCGACAACGTCAGCCAGGCGCTCACCTGCGGCCGGTTCAGCGCCGAGGTGTGCGCGGCCTACCAGTCCGCCGCCTCGACCGGGACGCTGACGCCCGAGGCCGCCGCGGTGCTCGACCGCGGCAGCCCGGCCGGTGTCCTGGACCGGATCACCGCGCCGACGCTGCTGATCCAGGGCACCCAGGACTCGCTCTTCGGGCTGGGCGAGGCCGACGCCAACGCCCGGGGGATCGCCGCGAACGGCACGCCGGTGCAGGTGCTCTGGTACGCCGGCGGGCACGACACCCCGGCCTCCGACCGGGTCGCCGGCGATCTGCGCGACGCCGTCGGCGACTGGTTCGACGTGCACCTGCGCGGAGGGGACGCCGAGCTCGCCCCCTTCGCCTTCCCCGCACCCACAGGCCTGGGCACCGCGGGCACCGTGGGGCGCGTCCAGGGCGGCACCCGCACGGTCACCGCCGACGGCTATCCCGGTCTCGACGGCGGGGAGCCCGTCCGCCGGACCGGCATCGAGCTGACCGGGTCCCTGCAGCCGGTGGTCAACCCGGCCGGTGGGACGCCGGCGGCCCTGACGACGGTGCCCGGGCTGGGTGCGCTGACCGCGGCGCTCTCCGGGACGACGCTGGAGATCCCCGGGCAGTCGGCGAGCTTCGAGAGCGCGCCGCTGGACGCCGCGGTCGAGGTGGTGGGCGCCCCGACGGTGACGCTCGACGTCTCCTCGGAGAGCGGCTCGGCCACGCTGTTCGCGAAGCTGTACGACGTCGCGCCCGGCGGCGCCACCGTGCTGCCGGCCGGCCTCGTGGCGCCGCTGCAGCTCACCGGCCTGTCCACGGACCCGGCGCGGGCCACGACGGTGGAGGTGACGCTCCCCGCGGTCGTGCACCGCTTCGAGGCCGGCCACACGATGCGGGTCGTGGTCTCCTCGACCGACCAGGGCTTCGCCCTCCCGGCCCAGCCGGCCGTCTACTCCGTGGCCCTGGCCGACGCCGGAGCCGGCGTGAGCGTGCCCCAGGTGGCCGGCACGGTCGAGTCGGCCGGTGGGACGTCCCGCTGGTGGCTGCTCCTCGGCGGCCTGGTGCTCCTCGGCCTGCTGGGCTGGGGTGCCGCGTGGCTGGTCGGACGGCGCCGCGACCGGCTGGTCAGCGCGGTCGAGCCCGACGGCGAGGACGTGCCGCTGCGCTTCGAGGGCGTGACGAAGGCCTACCAGGACGGCTTCGTGGCGGTGCGCGACCTCTCCTTCGAGGTCCGCCGCGGCCAGGTGCTGGGCCTGCTCGGCCCGAACGGCGCCGGCAAGACGACGTCGCTGCGCATGCTCATGGGGCTGATCCAGCCCACGGAGGGGCGGATCAGCGTGTTCGGCCACGCTGCGCGGCCCGGCGCCCCGGTGCTGTCCCGGCTGGGCTCGTTCGTCGAGGGCACCGGTCTGCTGCCGCACCTCTCGGGCCGGCAGAACCTGCGGCTGTACTGGGCCGCGACCGGGCGCCCGGCAGAGGACGCGCACATGGAGGAGGCGATCGAGGTCGCCGGCCTCGGTGCCGCCCTGGACCGGCCGGTGCGCCGCTACAGCCAGGGCATGCGGCAGCGCGTCGCGATCGCCCAGGCGATGCTGGGCCTGCCCGACCTGCTGGTGCTCGACGAGCCGACCAACGG
The DNA here is from genome assembly GCF_003319105.1 of Blastococcus sp. TF02-09. GTDB lineage: Bacteria > Actinomycetota > Actinomycetes > Mycobacteriales > Geodermatophilaceae > Blastococcus. Next base: position 88,133 of record NZ_QOHH01000005.1, read on the forward strand.
GCTGGACCCGCCGCAGATCCACGCGATGCGCGACGTGCTGCGCTCCTACGCCGCGACCGGGCGCACGGTCATCGTCTCCAGCCACCTGCTCAGCGAGATCGAGCAGACCTGCAGCCACGTCGTCGTCATGGCCAAGGGGCAGAAGATCGCGCAGGGCACGGTGGAGGAAATCGTGGGCGCGGGCGGCGCGGTGCTCGTGGGGGTGGCCGAGGCCGACACCGACCGGGCGATCGCCGTCCTCGAGGCGCTCCCGGGCGTCACCGCCGCGCGCACCGACGACGGCCTGGTGGCCGACCTGGACGGCCACGGCCGTGCCGCGGCGCTGCAGGCGCTCGTGGCGGCCGGGATCGCCGTCGACCAGTTCACGCCGCGCCGTCGGCTCGAGGACGCCTTCCTGGCGCTGGTGGGGGAGTCATGACGGACCGGAGCGGTGCAGCGGTGGGGTACCGGCCCGGGCGCACCCTGCGGCTGGCCGTGGAGCTGCGCCGGCAGTTCGCCCGGCGCCGCACCCTCGGCGTCGGCGCGCTCATGGTCGCCCTCCCGCTGCTGCTCATCGCCGCGCTGGAGCTCGGGGCCGGTGAGGACGCCGGCGAGAACGACCGGATCAACCTGGTCGACGTCGCCACCGCCAGCGGGCTGAACTTCACGCTGTTCGTGCTGTTCGCGACCACCGGCTTCTTCCTGGTGGTCGTCTACGCGCTGTTCTTCGGCGACACCGTGGCCAGCGAGGCCCAGTGGGGGGCGCTGCGGTACACGCTGGCGACCCCGGTGCCCCGGATGCGGCTGCTCCGGCAGAAGTGGCTGGCGGCCCTGGTGCTCTCGGTCGGGGCGCTGCTCACCCTCACCGCCGTCTCGGTGCTGGCCGGCTCGCTCGCGTTCGGGTTCGGGCCCATCGAGACCCCGGTCGGGGTCACGCTGTCCCAGGGCGAGGGGTTCGTGCGCCTGGCCGGGATGCTCGGCTACCTCGCCGTCCACCTGCTGGTCGTGGGCACGCTGGCGTTCTGGTTCTCCACCATCACCGACGCGCCGCTGGCCGCCGTCGGTGGCGCGGTGTTCACGATGTTCGTCTTCGCGATCCTCGACCAGGTCGAGCAGCTGGGCTCGCTGCGCGACTGGTTCCCGACCGCGGAGGAGTTCGCCTGGACCGACCTGCTCCAGACACCGGTGCAGGACGGCGACCTGTTCCGCGGGGTCGTCCAGTCGCTGGTCTACGCCGCCGTCTTCACCGCGCTGGGCTTCCGGCACTTCGCCCGCCGCGACGTCACCAGCTAGGCCGCGCGCCGGAAGCGCATGTCCATCCAGAGCGCCCAGTTGCCCGGGGACGCCTCGCGCTCCCAGCGCGTCGTCATCAGGTCGGCACCGGCGTGGGGGTCGAACCACGAACGGACGCCGTCGGCACGCCGGAGCAGCCGCCCGTCCGGCTGGGGGACCAGCGCCGTCAGCGACGGCGAGTCACCCGCGTCGAACGCGTGCATCTGCCAGCCGCCGGTCGCGGCGTCCACCCCGCCGATCAGCTCGTGCGTCAGCACGTGCTCGGCTCCGATGACCACATCCACCTCGTGGGCGATCCACCAGCCGCCGGGCAGCCAGCGGTAGACGTCGGTGCCGTCGATCGACGCGGACACTGCGCCTGCGGCGCCGTGGACGGTGCCCGAGGTCTGCCAGCGCCCGATCAGTGGGGCGAGGCGGCTCATGTGCGCAGTGGGCATGCGAGGGAGACCGGCCCCGGTGGCGGCACTCATCGGTCCCCGTCACAGGCTCGCCCGGACCGCCTGCGCCCAGCCCTCGCCCATCGGGGCGTCCGTGGCGACGGCGTTGGGGACGGCGGCGATCCGGTCGGCCATGCCGTCGACCGCCGCGCCGTTGGCGGTGATCCACAGCCGGCCCACGGCGGGCGCCATCTCCAGGTCGCTCACGCTGTCGCCGATCGCCACCGCGTCGGCCGGGTCGATGCCGCGGCGCTCGAGGTCCCAGGCGATCGCCGCGCCCTTGGAGATGCCGCGCGGCATCAGGTGGTAGACCCGCGGCGGCGCCGGGTCGGGGTCCAGGGTCATCCGCGAGGTGACAGGAAGGGCGCCATTGTCCTTGAGCGTCAGCCAGCCGGCGCCCCGCTCGGCCAGCCACGCGTCGACGGCGACGGGGTCGACCCGGCCGCGCAGCAGCGCGTCGGTGTCGTGGGTCGTGTGCCAGGGCGCGTGCCACTCCAGCCGGCCCGGGTGGGCGGCGAACAGCTCCTCCAGGACCCCGAGGGACGCCATGACCTCCATCGGCGTGCGGCCGGCGTGCTCGGCGGGCAGCTCGCCGGTGAACCGGTGGGTGCCCCGCCCGCCGTCCCAGCTCAGCATCGCGCCCAGCTCGGCGATGGCGCCGTCGGCGGCGAAGATGCGCGCCGCCTCGACGACCTGCTCGAACGTCCGGCCGCTGACCAGCACCAGCGGGACGGCGGCGCGGTGCAGCTCCAGGAGCGCCGTCGCCGGATCGGCGGTGAGGTCGCGGCCCGCGGTGTGCCAGAACGACCCCCGCGGTCCCACCATCGTGCCGTCGAGGTCGGTGTAGACGATCCGCGCTGCCACCCGCCCATCCTGTCCGCCGCCCGCCCCACGCCGGCGGGTGGGTACAGTGCGGAGGTTCACTCATCCAGAGGGGCAGAGGGACACGGCCCGATGAAGCCCCGGCAACCGCCGACTGCGCGCCTGCGCAGCGGGAGGTGCCAATTCCGTCCCGCGCGGCTCGACGGCCCGACGCGGGAAAGATGAGGAGGTAGTCGTCGCATGACACTGACCGCTCCGGGCTCTCTCCAGGCCGACTCGTCCGCCGGCGGCCCCGTGCCGCCGTGTCCGGCGCGCGGGCTGATCTGCCGCAACTGCGGCGCCACCTTCGGCCTCATCGCCGAGCACGCCTGCGCCGAGTGCTTCGGCCCGCTGGAGGTCGACTACGACCCCGAGCTGATGAAGGCCGTCACCCGCGAGCAGATCGAGGCCGGTCCGCAGAACATCTGGCGCTACGTCGCGCTGCTGCCGGTGGGGCAGGACCCCGCCTCCCGCGTCTCGCTCGACCCGGGCATGACTCCGCTGGTGCGGGCCGACCGCCTCGCCGAGGAGCTCGGCCTCACCGGCGGGCTGTGGGTCAAGGACGACTCGGCGAACCCGACGCACTCGTTCAAGGACCGCGTCGTGAGCCTCGCCGCCACCGCCGCCAAGGGCCTCGGCTACACGAAGATCGCCGCCGCCTCGACGGGCAACCTGGCCAACTCGGTCGCCGCGCACGCCGCCCGCGTGGGGCTGCCCTCCTTCGTGTTCATCCCCTCTGACCTCGAGCCCGGCAAGGTCGTGCAGTCCGCGGTCTACGGCCAGACGCTGGTCGCCGTGGACGGCTCCTACGACGACGTCAACCGGCTGACCAGCGAGCTCGCCGAGACCGACGAGTTCGAGGACACCGCCTTCGTCAACCAGAACGTGCGGCCCTACTACGCCGAGGGCTCCAAGACCATGGGCTACGAGCTCGCCGAGCAACTCGGCTGGCGCATCCCGGCCCAGGTCGTCATCCCGATGGCGTCGGGCTCGCTGCTCACCAAGGTGGACAAGGCGTTCCGCGAGCTCACCGCCGCGGGCATCGTCGAGGCCTCCGAGTGGACGATCTTCGGTGCGCAGTCGGCCGGGTGCGACCCCATCGCCACGGCCTTCGACAACGGGTGGGACGTCGTCAAGCCGGTGAAGCCCACGGGCATCGCCAAGTCGCTGAACATCGGCAACCCCGCCGACGGCCCGTACGCGCTCGACGCCATCCGCCGCACCGGCGGGGCCGTGGGTCGCGTGGGCGACGCCGAGATCGTGCAGGGCATCCGCGACCTGGCCCGCACCACGGGCGTCTTCGCCGAGACCGCGGGTGGCGTCACCGTCGCCGTCCTCCGGCGGCTGGTGGAGGACGGGCGGCTGGACCCCGCCAAGGAGACCGTCGTCCTCAACACCGGTGAGGGCCTCAAGACCCTCGACCCGCTGGAGCCGGTCGTCGGCCCGACGCACCGCGTGCAGCCCTCGCTGGCGTCCTCCCGCGAGGCCGGCCTGATCGGCTGACCGCCGCGGTCGTCACCGGAACGTGTGACGACGATTCGCTGGATCCGGGAACGCGTCGTGCGCCATAAGAGTGTGCTAGAGGTCACTCTGTTGTAGGTTCCGCGCGGTTCTTTTCTCCTCGTTCGTGTTCGCGGGCGGAAGAGAGGCCTCGTCCCACCACACGGGTGGGGCGACCGCACGCACGACCGTGGGAGCACACGTGGCACAGGGCACCGTGAAGTGGTTCAACGCCGAGAAGGGCTTCGGCTTCATCGCCGTCGACGGGGGTCAGGACGTCTTCGTCCACTACTCGGCCATCCAGATGGACGGCTACAAGTCCCTCGACGAGGGGCAGCGGGTGGAGTTCGAGGTCGTCCAGGGGGCGAAGGGTCCGCAGGCCGACGGCGTCCGCGTCGCCTGAGCACCACCGCGCTCCCGAGGCCCGGCCCCCCGTGCGGGGGCCGGGCCTCGGTGCGTCCGGGCCCGGGAACAGCCGGGACCGGGACCCCGTTCTTGCACTCGCAGGGGTCGAGTGCCAGACTCGTTTCTGGCACTCGGGGCTCCTGAGTGCCAATCAGGTCGGAACGGTGAGGCACCGGTTCGTGGGCCGACGGAGCGCCCACGGCCACCGGTGTCGTCCGTCGCGGGCACCACCCGGCCGTGCAGCGATCCATGCTCGGAGGACATCACCACATGGCCAAGATGATCGCGTTCGACGAAGAGGCGCGCCGCGGCCTCGAGCGAGGGATGAACACCCTCGCCGACGCCGTCAAGGTGACCCTCGGCCCCCGTGGCCGGAACGTCGTTCTTGAGAAGAAGTGGGGTGCGCCCACCATCACCAACGATGGTGTGAGCATCGCCAAGGAGATCGAGCTCGAGGACCCCTGGGAGAAGATCGGGGCCGAGCTCGTCAAGGAGGTCGCCAAGAAGACCGACGACGTCGCGGGTGACGGCACCACCACCGCCACCGTGCTCGCCCAGGCTCTCGTCCGCGAGGGGCTGCGCAACGTCGCCGCCGGCGCCAACCCGATGGCCCTGAAGAAGGGCATCGAGGCCGCCACCGCGTCGGTCAGCGAGTACCTCCTCTCGACCGCCAAGGACGTCGAGACCAAGGAGCAGATCGCCGCCACCGCGTCGATCTCCGCCGCTGACTCGGCCATCGGCGAGCTCATCGCCGAGGCGATGGACAAGGTCGGCAAGGAAGGCGTCATCACCGTCGAGGAGAGCAACACCTTCGGCCTCGAGCTCGAGCTCACCGAGGGCATGCGCTTCGACAAGGGCTACATCTCGCCCTACTTCGTCACCGACACCGAGCGCATGGAGGCCGTCCTCGACGACCCGTACGTGCTTGTCGTCAACTCGAAGATCAGCACCGTCAAGGACCTGCTCCCGCTGCTGGAGAAGGTCATGCAGTCGGGCAAGCCGCTGGCCATCATCTCCGAGGACGTCGAGGGCGAGGCCCTCGCGACCCTGGTCGTGAACAAGATCCGCGGCACCTTCAAGTCCGTCGCCGTCAAGGCCCCGGGCTTCGGTGACCGCCGCAAGGCCATGCTGACCGACATCGCCATCCTCACCGGTGGCCAGGTCATCAGCGAGGAGGTCGGCCTCAAGCTCGACAACGCCGACCTCGAGCTGCTCGGCCGCGCCCGCAAGGTCGTCGTCACCAAGGACGAGACGACGATCGTCGAGGGTGCCGGTGACGCCGACCAGATCCAGGGCCGGGTCAACCAGATCCGCGCCGAGATCGACAAGTCGGACAGCGACTACGACCGCGAGAAGCTGCAGGAGCGCCTGGCCAAGCTGGCCGGCGGTGTTGCGGTGATCAAGGCCGGCGCCGCGACCGAGGTCGAGCTCAAGGAGCGCAAGCACCGCATCGAGGACGCGGTGCGCAACGCCAAGGCCGCCGTCGAGGAGGGCATCGTCGCCGGTGGTGGCGTCGCCCTCGCGCAGGCCACGGCCGTCGCGTTTGACAAGCTGGAGCTCACGGGCGACGAGGCGACCGGTGCCAGCATCGTGCGCGTCGCGCTCGAGGCCCCGCTGAAGCAGATCGCCGTCAACGCCGGCCTCGAGGGTGGCGTCGTCGCGGAGAAGGTGCGCAACTCCGACACCGGCTGGGGCCTCAACGCCGCCAGCGGCGAGTACGTGGACCTCATCCAGGCCGGGATCATCGACCCCGCCAAGGTGACCCGCTCGGCGCTGCAGAACGCCGCCTCCATCGCGGCGCTCTTCCTCACCACCGAGGCCGTCATCGCCGACAAGCCGGAGAAGAACGCTCCGGCCATGCCCGGCGCCGACGGCGGCATGGGCGGCATGGACTTCTGAGTCCAGCCACCTCGTAATACCTCGGCAGGGGCGGTCCGCTACGGCGGGCCGCCCCTGTCGGCGTTCGTGGGGCTGCCTGCTGGCCGCCATCTGCGGGGAACGAGGGCTCCGGACGGCGCGAGGAGGGCCATCTTTCCCGCAGTTGGTGCCCGGCCGTCGGCCTCAGTCCTCCGGGGCGAAGACGCAGAACTCGTTGCCCTCGGGGTCGGCGAGGACGCTCCACTCGATCTCGTCGTCCTGCTCCCGCAACATCCGGGCGCCCGCGGCGATCAACGGCCACGTCTCGCCGACGACGTCGAAGTGCATGCGGTTCTTGACCGTCTTCCGCTCGGGCACCGGGACGATCCAGATCAACGGCCCCTCGCCGGCCGGATCGACGATCGGGATCGGCCAGTCGTGCGGGCGCGGCTCGGCCCCCTGCAGGGTCCCGCCACGAGCGTGCGAGTGGCGGGGGCAGGGGGTGTTTCCTCAATCGGCGAGCGCGTGGTGGTCGTCGGCGTCGAGGCAGAGGTCCTTGAAGCGGGCGGGTGCGTCAGCCATGGGCGTGCAGGGTAGGCGGCCTCCCGTGGCCGTGATCATCGGGACGTCGGGGTGGCAGTACCGCGACTGGCGCGGCGCCTTCTACCCGCCGAAGCTGCCGCAGCGGCTGTGGCTCGAGCACTACGTCCAGCACTTCGCCACCGTCGAGAGCAACAACGCTTTCTACCGGTTGCCCGAGCTGGAGACGTTCCAGGCGTGGCGCGACCGCACCCCGCCGGACTTCCGCTGGGCGGTCAAGGCCAGCCGCTTCCTGACCCACATCAAGCGCCTCCGGGAGCCGGAGGAGCCCGTCGCGCGGCTGATGGGCCGGGCCGTCGGGCTGAGCGCCAAGCTCGACACGATCCTGCTGCAGCTACCGCCCACGCTCAGGGCCGACGCCGAGCTGCTCCGCGCCTGCCTGGCCCAGTTCCCGGCCGGTACGCGGGTCGCCGTCGAGCCGCGGCACGAGTCGTGGTGGACCGACGAGATCCGCGCGCTGCTGGAGCGCTACGGGGCGGCGCTGTGCTGGGCCGACCGCGACGAGCAGCCGGTGGCACCGCTGTGGCGCACCACCGACTGGGGCTACCTGCGCTTCCACCACGGCGTCGAGGGATGGGGCTACCGCGCCGAGACCCTGGAGCTGTGGGCCGAGCGCGTCGTGTCCACCTACGGCGACGCCAACGTCCTCGTGTACTTCAACAACGACCCGGGGTGCAACGCCGTCATCGACGCGGTCCGGTTCGCCGACGCCGTCCGCCGGGCCGGGGGGACGACGACCCGCGTGCCCACCGCCGACCAGGCGACCGGGCCGGCCTGGACCGTCTGATCGGACCGGATCCGGAGCCGGCCGGGTCAGCCGGCCGACGTGGGATCAGTCGTCGTCGCGGTCGCGCTGCTCGGAGTCCTCGGCGCGGTGCTCGTCCTCGGCCTCGTCCTCGTCGTGGTCGCGGGCGTCCTCGTCGGCATCCCGCGCCGCCTTCTCGGCGTCCCGGGCGGCCTTCTCCGCCTCCCGGGCTGCGTCACGGGCGGCCTTCTCGGCCTCCCGGGCCGCGTCGCGCGCGGCCTTGTCGGCGTCGCGGGCCGCCTTCTCGGCGTCGCGGGCGGCGTCACGGGCAGCCTTGTCCGCCTCGTGGGCCGCGTGGCGCTCCTGCGCTTCCCGCAGCGACTCCTGTGCGTGCTCGTCCGCGTGCTCGCGCGCGTTCTCCAGGCCGTGGTGGCCGGAGTCGTCGGTGCCGTCCTCGGCGTGCTCGCCAGGGGTGTCGTCGGCGTCGTCGTCCCCGGGCGCGTCGAGGTCGGAGTCGTCGCTGCCGTCCTCGTCGCTGCCGTCCTCGCTGCTGTCGTCGCTGCTGCCGTCGTCCCCGGGCCCGTCGACGCCCGAGTCGTCGGTCTCGGTCGAGTCGTCGGTGGAGGAGTCGTCGGAGGACGGGTCGTGGGAGTCGGGCAGATCGAACGGGGACAGCGTCTCGACGCTGCTGGCGACGACGTCCTGGACGGGCTCCGGCAGGGCGCCGGCTGCACCGGCCCCGGTGACCCCGGCGGTCGCGATGCCGAGTCCGGCCGCGACCTGCGCGGCGGTACCCGCGCCGGCGACCTTCGCGACGACAGCGGCCAGGCCTTCGAGCAGTGCCATGGAACCGGTCCCTCCTGCCGGGGCCGCCGGTGCGGCCCGTCACAGGGGTATCGGCACCCACCGGCCCCGACTGGAGCCGGCCGGGGCATCTGTCACCCGGTCAGAGGACGACGGCCTCCGCGTGCCGCACCCCCAGCTGCTCGGCGGCCCGGCCCAGGACGTCCTGGACGGCGAGGGTGTCGGCCAGCGGCATGACCGTGCTCTCGCGGCGCCCGGCGCGCAGGCACTCGGTGACCTCGATCAGCTCGTGCGCGTAGCCGGCGCCGGTCTGCGGCCGGGTGATCGTCTCGGGCTCGGCGCCGGCGCGGTGCAGAACGATCGTGTCCGGGTGGTGGAACCGCGGCAGGACGTCGATCCAGCCTGCCGTCCCGAAGACCCGGGCCTGCCCCGGCAGGGCGTTGCGCAGCGAGGTGAGGAGCGTGGCGGCCCGCCCGTCGTCGTAACCGAGCAGGATCCCCGCCTCGGCGTCCACGCCGGTCGGGAACAGCGAGCCGGTGGCGACGACGCGCTGCGGCGTCCCCAGCAGCATCTGGGCGAAGGAGACGACGTAGACGCCGAGGTCGAGGAGCGCCCCGCCGCCGAGCTCCAGCGCGAAGAGCCGGTCCGCCGGGTCGTACTCGCGCGAGACCCCCAGGTCGGCCTGCACCGAGCGCACCTCGCCGATGGCGCCGTCGGCGACGAGCTCGCGCAGGGCCACGACCGCCGGCTGGAAGCGGGTCCACATCGCCTCCATCGTGAAGACGCCGGTCGCGCGCGCGAGGTCGACGACCTCGGCCGCGCCCGCCGTCGTCGCCGTGAACGCCTTCTCCACGAGCAGCGCCTTGCCGGCGCGCAGGGCGGCCAGCGCGAGGGCGTGGTGCTGGGGGTGCGGCGTCGCGACGTAGAGGACGTCGACGTCCGGGTCGGCCAGGATGGCGTCGTAGGAACCGTGGGCGCGCTCCAGGCCGTGCCGGGCGGCGAAGGCGTCGGCGCGCTCCTGCGACCGGGACGCCACGGCCACCGGGCGGGCGTGCGGCACGTGCGCGAAGTCCGGGAGCACGCTCTCGGCGATGCGTCCCGGCCCGACGATTCCCCAGCGGATCTCTGCACTCACGCGTGCGACGGTAGCCGCGGGCCGAGGCGGGGCAGACTGCCACCGTGACGGTGCTGATCGACACCCCGGTGTGGCCGTGGCGGGGCCGGAGGTGGTCGCACCTGGTCAGCGACGTCTCCTACGACGAGCTGCACGCCTTCGTCGAGGCCGAGCTGGGCATCCCGCGGCGGGCGTTCCAGGGCGACCACTACGACGTCCCGGAGGACCTCTACGACGTCGCCGTCGCCGCCGGGGCGCAGCCGGTGGGCGCGCGGGAGCTGCTCAGCCGGCTGCTGGCGGCGGGGCTGCGCGCCCGAAAGCCCCGCCGGCCGACGCCGCCCGCGAACGCAGCAGGGTGAGCTCGGCGGTCATGTTCGCCCGCGCCCGCGACTCCCAGGCCTCCGCCACCACGGGCAGCCCGTAGAGCCGCGGCAGCGCCAGCAGCTGCTCCAGCACCGCGATGCGGCCGGCGGTGAACCGGTCGTCGGGGACGTGCCCGTACTCCAGGCGCACCGCCGACGCGTACGCCGCGTAGGCCTCCGGCGGGGAGGCGAGGACGGCGAGGTCGGCGTCGCACAGCACGGCACCGTTCGCGTCGCCGGGATCGACGTCGTGGCCGGCGGTGAGCAGGACGAGCCGCTCGACCTCGGCCACCCGCTCGTCCGGGACCAGCCCGCGCAACCCCGCCGTGGCGCGTCCGGCGCTGACGGCCTCGTTGTCGGAGCGCTGCGGGTCGTAGACGACGTCGTGGTACCAGGCGGCCAGCCGCACCGCGTCGGGGTCGGTGGCGTCGTCGGCGAGCCGGGAGACGATGCCGAGGACCGCCGCCAGGTGGGCGAGGTCGTGGTACCGGCGGTGCGGCTCGCTCCAGGCGCGGACGACGGCGGCCCACTCGGTGCGCGAGGTGGGGGAGTCGCCGGCCAGCGCCGCCCACGCCTCGAAGCCGACCAGCTCGCTCACGCGGCGAGTCTGGCACGGGGAGCCGGTTCGGATACGGTGCGGCCGTGACGCAGCCGCCGCCCCCCGCGGGCTGGTACCCCGACCCCGCCGGCACCCCGGGCGCCCGCTGGTGGGACGGCGGGGCATGGACCGAGCACGTCCAGCAGCCCGCCCCGCTGGCGGCCTCCGGGCCGTCCCTCTACGAGCAGCCGGTCCTGCTGGTGAACCAGAAGACGAAGCTCATCGAGCTCACCAACGAGTACGCGGTCCTCGACGGCGAGGGGCGGCAGATCGGCGCCGTCGTCCAGGTGGGGCAGACCGCCGTCACCAAGGCGGTGCGGCTGTTCAGCCAGCTCGACCAGTTCCTCACCCACACGCTCGAGGTGCGCGACTCCCGCGGGCCGGTGCTCGTGCTGACCCGGCCGGCGAAGCTGGTGAAGTCACGCGTGCGGGTTGGGCGGCCGGACGGCAGCCCGGTCGGCGAAATCGTGCAGGCCACCGTCTTCGGGCGGATCCGCTTCGACCTGGTGGCCGGCGGGCAGCCGGTCGGTGCCATCCAGGCCGAGAACTGGCGGGCCTGGGACTTCGCGATCACCGACGCGGCCGGCACCGAGGTCGCCCGGATCACGAAGACGTGGGAGGGCCTGGCCCGCACCCTGTTCACCACGGCCGACCGCTACGTCGTGCGGGTGCACGCGCGGCTGCCGGAGCCGCTGGCCAGCCTCGTGATCGCGTCGGCGCTGACCGTCGACACCGCGCTCAAACAGGACGACCGCGGCGTCAACTAGGAGCTCGCGCGGTTCTCCGCGGCGGGGCATGGTCGGGGCCCCGGCGGGTACCCTGGAGATCGTCCGGGCCGGGTGCCACGTGCCCCCGGGTGCCATTTGGTTACGCCTTCACGGACTACCGCCCCGGCCTTGGCCGGGGGCCTGGAGCCGTGTTGTGCATCTCGCCGCGAGGCGGCCGTCATCCGGTCCGGACCTCATGCGCACGTCGGGCCCCCGTCCGCTGGACGGGGGCCCGACGCATGTGCGGGGTCGCTCAGTAGGTCTCCTCGGTGGTGCTGCGGCGGACCGGAGCGCCCGGGTCGGCGTAGCCCTCCGTGGTGCGGGTGACCCGGCGCTGGCGCGGGGCCCAGACCGCGAGCTCCAGGACGATGCCCAGGGCACCCACGACCATCAGGATCCAGCCGACCACCTGCAGGTCGACACCGCTGACGTCGACGGTCAGGGCGAAGGTCAGGATCGCGCCGAGCGCGAGCAGGACGATGCCGGTTCCGAGCCTCATGTCGTACTCCCTTCTCACCGCGCGGGCAGGCCCGCGCCGGCGGCGGGTGCCGCGGGCCGGGCAGGTGCCCGCCGGACCGGTCCCCGTAACCGGGGTCGCCGCCGGTCTCCTCCGAACGGGTGGGTCCGAGGGGGCCCCCGACGGTTCCGGCTCGGTCTTCCGGGGAGCCGCGGACGTCGACTCGAGCTGGTCGAGAGACGGCTCAGAGCATCGTGCGGAGGCGCTCCCGGCGAGCGCGCAGGACGTCCACCGACGCCGACGCCGACGGCGGTCCGGGCACCGCCTGGCGCAGTTGGGTGTGCACGACGGCCTGGGGCTGCGAGGTGCGCGCGGCCACGCGGTTGACCAGCTTGTTGATCTCCCGGCGCAGCTCCGCGGCGTCCCGCCACGAGCGGCCGGCGTCGTCCTCGTCGGGGTGGTCCTCGACGAGCATGAAGTCCTCGGCGTCCGCCCGGTGGCTGGCCGCGATCCGCATCCGCAGCTCGTCGTCCCGCTTGGCGAGCAGCGCGGCGGTCTGCGCGGGGGTGAGCAGCCCGGGGATGCCGAGGAACTCCTCCTCTTCCTCGCCGACCACCACGGCCGGGCCGGAGCCCTCGCCGGTGTGCGCCGTCCCGCTGTGCAGCACGTGCGCGAAGCGGGCGTCCGCCTCCAGCGCCTCCCACTGCTTCATCTCGCCCTCGCGCGGCTCCCGCGGCGGCAGGTCCAGCGCCTCGAGCTCCTCGTCGGGCTGGGTGCGCGGCGGCGGCATGACGTGATTGCGCTGCTCCTCCATCGAGGCGGCCAGCGACAGCAGCGGGCGCACCGCGGGGAGGAAGACCGTCGCCGACTCGTGCGGGGAGCGGGAGCGCACGACGCGGCCGACCGCCTGGGCGAAGAACAGCGGCGTCCGGTAGGAGGTCATCCAGGCCAGGACGGCGGCGCGGGGGACGTCGACGCCCTCGGAGATCATCCGCACGCAGACGGCGATGCGTGCCGAGCCGGTGGCGAAGCGCTCGATCTTCTTCGACGCCTTGGGGTCGTCGGAGAGGATCAGCTCCGGCGCCTTGCCGGTCACCCGGCGGACGATCTTGGCGTAGGCGCGGGCGTCGTCCTGGTCGCTGGCGAGGATCAGTCCGGCGGCGTCGGGCATGCCGCTCTCGCGTAGGTGCGTGATCCGGTCGTCCATGGCGGCGATGACGTGCGGCACCCACTGACCCTTGGGGTCCAGGGCGGTGCGCCAGGCCTGCATCTCGACCGAGCGGGTGCCGGCCTCGGACAGCGAGGCGGCGACGACCTCGCCGGCGGAGTTCCGCCAGCGCGAGGTGCCGGTGTAGGCGGCGAAGACCACCGGGCGGACGACGTTGTCGGCCAGCGCCTCCTTGTAGCCGTACGTGTAGTCCGCGCGGCTGACCAGCCCGACACCCCGCTCGCCGGCATCGCCCTCGAAGGTGTCCTCCTCGTAGCGGACGAAGGGGATGCGCTCGTCGGGCTTGGTGCGGAACGGCGTCCCGGTCAGGCAGAGCCGGCGGGCGGCCATGCCGAACGCCTCCTCGGCCGCCTCGCCCCACGAGAGGCCGTCGCCGGCGTGGTGCACCTCGTCGAGGATCACCAGCGTCTTGACCGAGGTGCAGCGGGCGGCGTGGAGCATCGGCTTGCCGGCGACCTGCGCATAGGTGGTCACGTAGCCCTGCGTGCCGGCGCGGACCGGGCCGACGGCGTTGGTCAGGCCCGGGTCCAGCACGATGCCCATCGCGTCGGCGGCGTCGGCCCACTGCAGGCGCAGGTGGTCGGTCGGGCAGACGACGACGACGCGGGCGACCTCGCGCCGGGCGAGCAGCCGCGAGGCGAGCGTCAGGGCGAAGGTGGTCTTGCCGGCGCCGGGCGTCGCGGTGACGAGGAAGTCCTTCGGGGAGGCCTCCTCGTACTGCGCGAGGGCGGTCTGCTGCCAGGCCCGGAGCGGTCGGCTGGTCGTCTGCGGGCTCAAGGCCTCCGCTCGTGCTGCGCTCCCCATGTCGGGGTCCATCTTGGCTGCCGGAGGGGCAACACGCCCAACCCGGGGCCTGCCGCGCGCCCCGCCCCGGCCATCGTATAGGGCCGCGCGGCAGCCGTTTGACCTGCGACGATGCGATTCCGCCGGCGAGTCCTGTGGTGATTCCCATCCTGTGAGGGACGGCTACGTCACGCCCCGTGGGTCCCGGCGTTCTCAGCCGCCCCGCGGACTGCCGAAAATGTCGGTGGTCGAACATATGATCGAAGACATGGCGGACGGCGGCACGGTGCGCGAGCCCACGGCGGGCTGGGCCCCGGGCGCGCTCGGGGCCGTCCAGGCTGCCGATCGGGAGATCGCCCGCCAGACCGCGCTGCGGGCACGTGCGGTCGCCGCCTTCGCCGCGACGCGGCCCGCATCTGCCGACCGTCCGGCCGGAGAACCCGGGGCCATGAGCGCGGACCGGCGGGCAGCGCGCCCCGCGGTGCTCGCGGACGTCAGCGAGTGGACGGCGCCGGAGCTGGTGGTCGCGCTCGAGATCAGCGAGCAGGCCGCGGAGACGCTCCTCGAGCGGTCGCTCACCCTCGTGAACCGGCTGCCGCGCACGCTGGCGGCGCTGGAGTCCGGCGCGCTGCACCCGGGCCACCTGTACCCGATGCTGGAGCGGGTCGCTCCCATCGCGGACGACGCGAAGCGCGCCGAGGTCGAGGCGAAGCTGCTCGACTGGATGGCCGGTCGGGTGACGACGCCACCGCAGCTGACGGACAAGGCGCGGCGACTCGGTCTGCTGGTCGACGCCCGCGACACCGCCCGGAGGCTGGCCGAGGCGGTGCGGCGGAGGGGCGTCTTCGCCCGGCCCGACCAGCAGGACGGCATGGCGCAGGCGATCGCGCTGCTCACCGCGCCCGAGGCGGCTGCGCTGATCGACGCCCTCGGCCGCTACGCCGACGCCCTGGACGAACCCGGTGACACGCGCACCCGGGGTCAGAAGATGGCCGACTGCCTGCTCGACCTGGTGCTGCGGCCCGGTGAGAACGGCCTGGCTCCGGTCCGGGCGCACCTCACGGTGGTCGCAGCGATCTCGACGTTGCTCGGTGGAGACGCGCCCGGTGAGGTCGACGGCCAGGTCGTCCCCGCGGAGACGGTGCGCGCGCTGGCGCGGGCTCTCGGTCTGCTGCCGGACACGGACCACGCTGACGCCATCCCCTCCGACGACGAGGCCGCCGCGGCGGATGGGGTCGCCGCCGACCAGCACGGGGGCGCTTCAGAGCACGAGGCTGCCGCAGAGGACGAGGCCGCCGCCGACGAGCACGGGAGCGCCGCGGAGGACGAGGGCGCCGCGGAGGACGAGGGTGCTGCGGAGGACGAGGGCGCGGAGGGCGAGATCGTCCAGGCGGCTGCGGATGCCGTCGGTGAGCCGGGGGAGGACGGTGACCCGACGGATCCTGGCTCCGCGCCCGGTCAGCCCCGCGGCCCGAGCCGGCTCCGCGGCCGGGTCGACGACGCGCTCCTCGGGCCCTGCGAGCCGTCGGCGGTGGAGCGTGCGCTGGAGGAGTGGTGGCGAGAGGTCGAGCAACGCGCCCGGGACGAGCAGTGGGGTGCTCGACCCGCGCGGCCGCCGGATCGCCGCTCCGTGATCCGCGAGTACGCGCCGACGCACCATGCCGGCCGGTATGCACCCCGCTCGGCAGGACCGATCGGCTCGACCGTGCGTTCGACGCGTGCCGCCGCGGACGACGCCGTACTGGCCGCGGGGCAGGCGCAGCTCGACTTCGCCCGCGCCGTCCGTCGGGCTGCCGTCGCGGTCGGTCGTGCCGAGCGCGCCGACGCAGCCGACGAGGAGGCCTGGCGCTCTTCCCCGGCGGGCCGGGTGTCGGCTGCGACGGACACCGTCGCAGCGCTCGCCGCGGCCGGAGCGGAGCAGCGCGCTGTGCTGGCCCGGCTGCTCGACTCGACGGCGGGCGGCTCCCTCGCCGACCGCCCCCGCATCGCGGTCGTGGACGCGCTCGACGGCGCGCTCCTGTCGTTGACCGACAGCGCCGAACTCCGTCGCACAGCGACTTGCGCACGGCCCGCCTGCCGGAGTCGGCCACGCGGGTGCGCGCACGACCTGGACGGCCGGCCCGGGCTGGGCCCGCCGCCGGCGACCGCGGGTTATCGGCCGGGTGCTGCGCTCGACCGGTTCGTCCGCGCGCGGGACAGACGGTGCCGGCAACCGGGCTGCCGGCGACCCGTGTTGCGCGGAGGGGAGCTCGACCACAACCACCCCTGGCCGGGTGGTCCGACCAGCGCCGGCAACCTCGTCGGCTACTGCACGCGGCACCACCGGGGAAAGCACCAGGCGCCCGGCTGGCGGCACGAGCTCGGGGCCGACGGAACGCTCACGGTGACCACGCCGTCCGGACTGCGGGCGGACAGCACCCCACCGCCGTTCTGACCGTCAGTGGTCGGTCACGGCGGTGGGGGAGGCCGGTCAGACGGCGGCGGGACGGTCCTCGAGGATCCGCTCGGCGAAGCGCCAGCCGCCGTCGGTCTTCACGTACCGGTCCACGTAACGCGGGGCGCCGACCAGCACCCACGAACCCTCGACGGCGGCGAGCAGGATCATGTCGGCCGCACCGTGCGCCTCGGTCGCCGAGTCGAGGCTCACGGTCACTCCGCCCATGATGTGCCGGAGCTTCATGGTCGAGGTCACGCCCGTGATCCACTCGGTCAGCGCCGGACGCCCCTCGAGCGGCCGCCCCTGGGCCTTCATCCGGGCGTCCTCGACGAACAGTGCGGTCCACTCCTCGAGCCGCGTGTCATCGGTGTACTGCGCGTAGCGCGCGACCAGGTTGCGGATCTCGTTCTCGGCGACCAGCTGCTGGATCTCGTCCATGGGTCCTGCCCTTCCGATGTGCCAGTGGTGGGCAGCAACCTACGGCCCTCTGCAGGGTCCCGACGCGAGCGAGCGAGCGGTGGCAGGGGGTCCTTCTCTAATCGGCCGACTCGTCCACCCAGTCGGGGCCGTTGACCTCGCCCGGGCCGGCCAGGTCCGCCGCGTCGACGATCGTGTACGCGTAGCCCTGCTCGGCGAGGAACCGCTGCCGGTGCGCGGCGTACTCGCTGTCCAGGGTGTCCCGGCTGACCACCGTGTAGAAGTGCGCCTGCCGGCCGTCGGCCTTGGGCCGCAGCACCCGGCCCAGCCGCTGCGCCTCCTCCTGCCGCGATCCGAACGTGCCCGACACCTGCACGGCGACCGCGGCCTCGGGCAGGTCGATGGAGAAGTTCGCGACCTTGGAGACGACCAGCGTCCGGATCTCGCCCGCCCGGAAGGCGTCGAAGAGCTTCTCCCGCTCCTTGTTCGTCGTCGACCCCTGGATCACCGGGGCGTCGAGTGCGGTCCCGAGCTCCTCCAGCTGGTCCAGGTAGGCCCCGATGACCAGCTTCTGCTCCTCGGGGTGCCGCTCCAGCACCCGGCGGATCACCGGCAGCTTCGACTGCGCGGTCGCCGCGATCCGGTACCGCTCCTCGGGCTCGGCGACGGCGTAGGTCATCCGCTCCTCGTCGTCGAGCGAGACGCGCACCTCGATGCACTCGGCCGGCGCGATGTAGCCCTGCGCCTCGATGTCGCGCCACGGGGCGTCGTAGCGCTTCGGGCCGATCAGCGAGAAGACGTCGTCCTCGCGACCGTCCTCGCGCACCAGCGTCGCGGTCAGCCCCAGCCGCCGGCGGGACTGCAGGTCGGCCGTCAGCCGGAAGATCGGCGCCGGCAGCAGGTGCACCTCGTCGTAGACGATCAGGCCCCAGTCCTGCGCGTCGAACAGGTCCAGGTGGATGTACTCCCCCTTCCGGCGGGTGGTGATCACCTGGTAGGTCGCGATCGTGACCGGGCGGATCTCCTTGCGCTCGCCCGAGTACTCGCCGATCTCGTCCTCGGTCAGCGTGGTGCGGGCGATCAGCTCCCGCTTCCACTGCCGCCCGGCGACGGTGTTGGTGACCAGGATCAGCGTGGTCGCCTTGGCCTCGGCCATCGCGGCCGCGCCGACCAGCGTCTTGCCCGCCCCGCAGGGGAGGACGACGACTCCCGAGCCGCCGGCCCAGAACCCGTCGACGGCCTCCTGCTGGTAGTCGCGCAGGTGCCAGCCGGCCTGGTCGAGGTCGATCGGGTGCGCGGTGCCGTCGACGTAGCCCGCGAGGTCCTCGGCCGGCCAGCCGATCTTCAGCAGCGCCTGCTTGAGCCGTCCGCGCTCGGCGGCGTGCACGACCACGGTGTCGGAGTCGATCCGCGCCCCCAGCATGGGGGCGACCTTCTTCGAGCGGATGACCTCCTCGAGCACCGCCCGGTCCGAGGAGGTGAGCACCAGGCCGTGCACCGGGTTGTTCGCCAGGGTCAGCCGGCCGAAGCGGTCCATGGTGTCCGCGACGTCGACCAGCAGCGCGTGCGGCACCGGGTAGCGCGAGTAGCGCACCAGCGCGTCGACGACCTGCTCGGCGTCGTGCCCCGCGGCGCGCGCGTTCCACAGCGCGAGCGGGGTGACCCGGTAGGTGTGCACGTGCTCGGGGGAGCGCTCCAGCTCGGCGAACGGCGCGATGGCGGCCCGGCACTCCTTGGCCAGCGGGTGGTCGACCTCGAGCAGCAGCGTCTTGTCGGACTGGACGATCAGGGGGCCGTCAGACACGCGTCAGCGTCCTTCGTTCGGGGGGCTTTCGGCGCAGCCGTGCGCGCCGGACTGTCCAGGCTAACGCCGTCGGAGGGCAGGTCCTTCCGGCCCGGACGGGGCTCCGGCTCACACCCACGCGTCGCGGCGCAGCGGTGGCTGCTCGCCGCCGGGACGCCGGAGCAGCACCTGGTTCACGCCCATCTCGCCGGACTCGAACGCCAGCGCGCACGCCGCCATGTACAGCCGCCACACCCGCGCGCGGCCCGGGCTCGAGGCGGCCACCGCCGCGTCCCAGTGCTCCTCGAGCCGGCGCACCCAGGCGCGCAGGGTCAGCGCGTAGTGCCGGCGCAGCGCCTCGACGTCCAGCACCTCGAGCGCGCCGCCGTCCTCGAGCAGGGCCACGGTCTCGCCGAGCCCCAGCAGCTCCCCGTCGGGGAAGACATACCGGGCGATGAACGTGTCGGGGTTCCACGTCGCGGTGCCGGCGTTCCAGGCGATGGCGTGGTTGAGCAGCCGCCCGCCCGGCCGCAGCAGGTCGTGCAGCCGCCGGGCGTACGCCGGCATCTCGGCGCGCCCGACGTGCTCGGACATCCCGATCGAGCTGATCGCGTCGAAGGGGCCGTCGTCGACCTCCCGGTAGTCCTGCACCCGGATGTCGATCCGGTCGGTCAGCCCCGCCTCGGCCACCCGCTTGCGGGCCCGTTGCGCCTGCTCCTCCGACAGCGTGATGCCGACGACGCCTGAGCCGTACCGGCGGGCGGCGTGGATGGCCAGGCTGCCCCAGCCGCACCCCACGTCGAGCAGCCGGTCGCCCTCGGTCAGCCCCAGCTTCCGGCAGACCAGGTCGAGCTTCGCCTCCTGCGCCACGTCCAGCCCGGTGGCCGGGGACTCCCAGACCGCGCAGGAGTAGACCATCGACGGGCCCAGGACCAGCTCGTAGAAGTCGTTGCCCACGTCGTAGTGGTGCGCGATCGCCGCGGCGTCGCGCCGGCGCGAGTGCCGGCGGCCGGAGCGGCCCAGGTCGGCCTCCTCCGCCGGCGGCTCCGGCTCTGGGCCGATCGCGCCCAGCCGCAGCGCCGTGGCCGCGAGCCCGAGCCGGTCGCGCGCTGTGGGCGGCACCACCCGCCCCTTCTCGGCCAGCCGGCCCGCGGAGCGGAGTGCGGCGAAGGTGTCGAAGACGTCGTCCTCGATGTCGATCTCGCCGGCGACGTAGGCGCGCCCCAGGCCCAGCTGCCCGGGCGACCAGGCCAGCCGCCGGAGTGCGCGGCGCGAGCGCACCGCGACCACCGGAGCACCGGGGGGCCCGGCCACCGAGCCGTCCCACCCGCGCAGGCGCAACGGGATCCGGTCGGTGCCCAGGACGGCGCCGAACGCCTCCGCCAGCCGGTCCGCCACGGTCCGTCGTCCTGCCATGCCCGCTCCTCGTCACCCGGGAGGAGCAAGATCCTTGCGCAGGCTGCCGAGGGAGGGAAGCGGAAAAGTCCTGGCCCGCGGTCAGCCGGCGACCGGCGCGTCGTCGTCCTCGACGAGCGCCACCGACGTGATCCGGTGGACGGCGAACGTCCGGCTCTCGCCGCGCCGCTCGTCGAACCCCTGCAGGAAGCCGCCGACCAGTGACACCGGCTGCACGACCCGCTGGCTGCCGCTGCCCTGCGCGTCGACGTAGCCGAGCCATACCGGCGTCCCCTCGCGCACGGCACGGGAGAGCAGCTCCAGCGTCGACGCCGTCGTGACCCCCGGAACCTGCCGCACCGCCTCGCCCCGGCGGGCCGCGACCGCGGCATCACCGGCCCGGATCTCGCGCACGGTGGCCGCGACCTCGTCCTCGGTCAGGGGCCGCGGGGCGGCCGGGCCCTCGGTGCCGGTCGGCCGGCGTCCGGCGGCCCGCGGCCGGCCCGGCGGGCGGGTGAGGACGGCGCCGCCCGGGTTCTCCCCGGCGGGGGCGTACCCCGCGTCGCGCAGCACGGTCAGCACCTCGTCGGCACCCAGCCCGCTCACCAGCACCCCGGGGGCCAGTCGGCGCAGTTCGGCCGCCGCCGTCCGCCGGTCGCTGAGCACCTGGGCGAGCAGCCCGTGGTCGTCGGAGCGCACGTAGCTCTCGATGGCCCCCACGCGCAGCCGGCCGTGCTGGCGGGCGACGTCGTCCACCAGGTAGTCCAGCGCCTGCGGCACCGGCGTGCGCGAGGCGCGGGCGAAGAAGTCGTGCAGGTCCGAGGCCGACCAGCCCGCGTCCAGGGCCCGGCGGACGCTGGACTCGGTGACCCGGAAGACCGTCGCGCCGCCGGAGGACTCCACGTCCGCGACGACGGCGAGGGTGTCGGCCAGTTCGGCCACGAGCGGGCCCGGCGCGATCAGCGACAGGTCGGGCTGGGCGAGCACGTGGTCCACCGGTTCCGGCAGCAGGCCGCTCATGCCGGCCGCCGCGCCGTCCTCGCCGCCGGTCAGCAGGCCGCGCCCGCCCGAGGACAGCACGCCCCCGACCAGGACGCCGAGCCGCGCCGCCTCGGCCAGCATGCCGGGCACCGGGGCGAGCCGGTCGGCGCGCCGGGGCGTGCGCCACCGCAGCAGCGCCACCAGGTCGTCGGGGGCGAGACCCGAGCCCGCGGGGTAGGAGGCCAGCGCGGTCAGCGCCGAGCGGCGGATCGCCGGGGCGGTGTGCCGCACCAGGTCGGGGGAGAGCGCGTTGGCCGCCTTGCCCGCCACGTCCCGCTGGCCGACCAGCGCCGGCAGCCGGATGCCCGCGAGCCACCCCGCGGCCAGCACCGCCCACCGGTCGGCGAGGTCCTGCTCCCGCCAGCCGTCGTAGGAGCGGGTGGGCAGCCACTCGTCGCGGTGCGGTCCGCCCACGTCCAGCAGCCCGGCGGCGAACGCCAGCTCCAGCAGCCAGGCCGCCTCGGGCTCGGGCACGTGCAGCTCGCGCGCCAGCCGCTTCTGGTCGCGCACCGCCACGCCGCCGCTGCGCAGCAGCCCGGCCGGCTCGTCCTCCAGCAGGGCCAGCAGCTCGCCGATCCGGCCGACCGACTCCAGCGCGGCACCGGCGGCCTGCCGGTCCACGGCCGTGGGGTCGCGGGAGATCAGCTCGGGCTCGGGGCGCACCCGTGGCGGGCCGTAGGGGCGGTCGCCCCGCAGGTGCAGCCCGATCTCGCGGGGCAGCTCGACGTTGAGCGCGTCGATGCGCGCCAGCAGCCCCCGCTGCAGCAGCCGGCGGGCGGGCGAGTCGGCTCCGCCGCCGCTCTCCGGCAGATGGCCGACCGGACGGTCACCGGCCAGCCGCTCGAGCACGCCGCGCTCCTCGTCGGACAGCGCGCCCAGCGCCGCCGGCAGATCGGCCGGCAGCTGCACCCGCAGGTCCACCGCCCGGCGGCCCAGCCCCGCGGGGTACCGCACCGCGCGGCGCACCGGGTCCGGGGCCCGCAGCACGTCGTCGCCCCAGAGCAGCGCGCGGTCGGTCAGGGTCTCCAGCGCCGACGCCACCACGTCCTCGGGCACGTCGGGGAGCGCGGCCACGACGTCCTCGGGCGCCATGCCGTCGCCGGGGGCGAGCAGCACGACGTCGAGCGCCTGGAGGGTGCCGGCGTCGAGCTCGTCGAGCGCGCGGTCCACCGACACCGGCACCGCCAGCCGCGACGCGAGCGCGACGACGTCGGACGGCGCCGGACGGGCGACGTCGGGGCGCGCGGCCAGCAGGGCGCCGAGCTGGGCGTCGTCGCGCGTGCGCAGCCAGGCGGCGAGCGTCGGCGGAGGGGCGGTGGGCATCCGGACCACGTTACGACGGCCCGATGGAGCGGCGCCGTGCGGATCCGTCGGGGCGTCGGGGAAGATGGGCCCATGTCGAAGCGCACCACCAAGAACGCCCACCTGGTCGAGCCCACCTGGGGCGAGTCCGAGGACGGCGGCCCGCCGCTGACCGAGCTCTCGGCGTCCGTGGCCGGGGGGCTGTCCCCGTTCGGGCAGGACCACGGCTTCCCGATGCCGGTCGAGCTCGTCCGCTACGCGCACCCGACGGACAAGCCGAACCGCGCCGGCGTGCAGCTCCCCGAGAACCGCTGACCCGGGGCTGGCGCCCGCCTCAGGCCTTCGCGCTGGAGGTGGGTGCCAGCCGGACGATCAGCTTCGAGAGCAGGTTGCCGGCGATCACCCAGATGAGGGCGGCCAGCGCGTCGTTGATCGTCTCGCCGATCTTGGCGTCATCCGGCTGGAACAGGTCCTTGGTGAACCAGCCGAAGCTGTCCCGGATGCCCGCGGTGAACTCCACCAGCGGGTTGGTCGGGTTCGCCTCGAAGAACACGAACACCGCGTGGGCGATGATCAGCGCGCCGATCACCGACGCGACGACGCGGACGACGGTGGCGAGCAGGGCGAAGATGCGCGTCGATCCGGTGCGGGCCATGGCGACATGATCTACCGGCGGCCCCCGCGGCGCGACCCGTGTCCGCAGGTCAGCCCATCGCGGCGGTGTTCCTGCACCTGCTCGGGCGGCTCGACGTCGTCCCCGGCCTCGCCGGGGGCTGACCGGCACTAGCCTGGAACCACGCAAGCCCTGCCAGCGAGGAACCGAGGATCCGACGTGCCCACCGGGAAAGTGAAGTGGTTCAACCCTGAGAAGGGGTTCGGCTTCCTCGCGCGCGAGGACGGACCGGACGTCTTCGTGCACAAGGACGCCCTCCCTTCCGGCACCTCGGAGCTCAAGCCCGGGCAGCGCGTGGAGTTCGGCATCGTCGCCGGCAAGCGCGGCGACCAGGCGCTGCAGGTGCGCGTCCTCGACCCGCTGCCCTCGGTGGCGGCAACCGTCGCGGCGAAGAGCC
Organism: Blastococcus sp. TF02-09; assembly: GCF_003319105.1. GTDB lineage: Bacteria > Actinomycetota > Actinomycetes > Mycobacteriales > Geodermatophilaceae > Blastococcus. The sequence continues at coordinate 111,368 of NZ_QOHH01000005.1, forward strand.
GCAAGAAGCCCGACGAGCTGATCCCGATCATCGAGGACCTGATCAAGCTGCTCGATGACGTCGGCGAGGGGTTGCGCCACGGCCGGCACCCCGACCGCGCCGAGTCCCGCAAGATCGGTTCCGTGCTGCGCGCCGTCGCCGCCGATTTGGAAGCCTGAGGCCCCCTCCAGAGGCTCGGCCCGAGCGTGCGAGGGCTGAGGGGGAGGGGGTCCTTCTGCTAACCGCCGGCGCGGATGAAGCCGACCGGCCACGCCCGGGACCACACCCCGCAGTCGCCCCCCTTGTCCTCCACCACGAGGAGGTAGAAGGCAGGGGGGACGACGTCGGAGGAGTTGATGTCGGCGAATCGTTCCTCGCCCTCGGGGACGTCGACGGTGCCGAGCTTCTCCTCGAGCGCCTCGTCGAAGACCTGCACGCCCCAGCCGCGCTCGGCCACCGACTCCGGCACGGTGAGGGTGATGTCGGTGTCCGGGGACACCTCGACGATCGGCGGGGTGCTGTCGTAGCGGACCTCCTCGCCGTCGTCGCACCCCTGGACGGCCTGGGCGGTGACGTCCTGGGCGCCGGCCTGCACCCGCACCTCGCCGGGGCCGTCGTCGCCGCTCGCGCAGCCGCTCAGCAGCAGCACCAGCGCGCCGGTCGCCGTCGTCCGTCTCATGTCCACTGCGGTCCCACCGGGGTCGTCGGGGCGTCGGGGGAGACCGGCGCCGGGGAGGGGCGGCCGCCGACCAGGCTCCAGACCACCAGGCCGACGGCGAGCACGAGCAGGGCCGCGGCCACGGTGAAGCCGATCCAGCCGGTCGTCGGCAGCACGATCGCCAGCGCGCCACCGGCGACCCAGGCGAGCTGCAGCACCGTCTCGGAGCGGGCGAAGGCCGACGCGCGCAGCTCCTCGGGCACCTCGCGCTGGATGATCGCGTCCAGCGCGACCTTGCCGAGGGCGTTGGTGATGCCGGCGACCCCGGCGACGAGCACGGCCATGCCGAACCCGTAGAAGACCGCCGCCAGCACGGTCACCGCCGTCGCGGTCCCTGCCGCGATCAGCACGACCCGGTCGGGGGCCGCCGAGCCCAGCCGCGAGCCCGCGGCCGTGCCGAGGAAGCTGCCCGCACCGGCGGCCACGGCGACGGCGCCCAGGGCGAGCGTCGCGGACCACCCGTCGGCGAACTCCGCCTGGGCCAGGAACGCCAGGAAGATGGTGAGGAAGCCGGTGAGCCCGCGCAGCGCCGCCGTCGCCCGCAGGGCCAGGACGACGTGCGGGCTCACCCGGCGCCGGCGCCGCCCGGCGACGGGGATCTCCGCGGTGCTCAGCACGTCCGCGGGCTGCTCGCCGGTCGGGACGTCGACGTGGCGGGGGAGCCGGGCCGCCAGCACCCCGGCGGCGGTGAAGACGGCGGCGGTCAGCCACAGCTCGGGGGTGAAGCCCAGCGCCCAGGCCACGGCCGCGCCGAGGGCACCGGCCACCCCGGAGGTCGCCAGCCCGAAGACCGACAGCCGGGCGTTGGCCGAGGTCAGGGACAGCGTCGGGGGCAGGACGCGGGGGACGACGGCGGCGCGCAGCACGTTGTGCGCCTTCGACAGCACCAGGACACCCAGCGCGGCGGGATAGAGCAGCAGGTCGTCGAAGTGCGCCGCCATGAACAGCGCGAGCGCCGCGCGGCCGAACGAGCTGGCCGCCAGCGCCCACCGCCGGCCGCGCTGCAGCCGGTCCAGCAGCGGCCCGATGACCGGGGCCAGCACCGCGAACGGCGCCATGGTGACCAGCAGGTAGAGCGCCACGTTGCCGCGCTGGGCGTCCGTGGTGGCGGCGAAGAACAGCGTGCCGGCCAGCGAGACGGCGATGAGCGCGTCCCCGGCCATGTGCAGGGCGTTCACCCACAGCAGCCGGCTCAGGCCGCTGTCGTCCGCGCCGTCGGCCCGGCTGGCCGCCTGGACGCGCCGGGCGGCGGCGCGGGACAGCTCCCGGCTGCGGGCGAGCGCGACCCGGGTGACGGTGACGCGGGTCGATCCGGAGTCCGCTGCGGGCATCGGCGTCGTCTGCGGTCGCTGCAGTGGCGTGGTGTCCGCGCGGTCCGGCGGCGGTGGCACCGGACGACGGAAGGCAGGCACCGCTCCATGGTGCCGCACCCGGCCGGTCCGACGGCCCGTTCCCTCGCGGAGGGTCCGGCTCCCGCGGACCGGCGTCCTCTGGGACCATGGGCGACGTGTCCGATCCCGTCGCCCACCCCCGGTCCGCCTCCTCCCTCCCCGCGTCCCTGACGGAGGCGGCGGCGGTCGAGCAGGCGCGCGCCGCGGCGGCGGAGACGGCCGGCGATCCCGCCCTCGTCGGCGAGCACCTCGGCGTCGAGCCGGAGGTCGCCGCGCCGGTCACCGGCGAGGTGCCGGCCGAGGAGCTGGGCGCCACCGCGACGCACACCTTCGCCAGCCGGCTGCCCGGCTACGTGGGGTGGCACTGGGCGGTCACGGTGGCCGCGGCGCCCGGCGACGACGAGGTCACCATCGACGAGGTCGTGCTGCTGCCCGGCGAGCAGGCGCTGCTGGCGCCGGCGTGGGTGCCGTGGCACGAGCGGCTGCGCCCCGGCGACCTCTCCGTCGGCGACGTGCTGCCCTCCACCGAGGACGACCCGCGGCTGGTGCCGGCCTACACCGCCGACGACGACTCCGCCGACGACCCCGAGGGCCGGATCGTCGCCTCCGAGCTGGGCCTGGGCCGCGAACGGGTCATGTCGGCCGAGGGCCGCGCCGACGCCGCCACCCGCTGGGCCGACGGCGACTTCGGCCCGGCCTCCGCGATGGCCCGCTCCGCCCCCGGCCCGTGCGCCAGCTGCGGCTTCTGGCTGCCGCTGGCCGGCTCGCTCCGGCAGCGGGTCGGCGCCTGCGGCAACGCCTACGCCCCGGCCGACGGCCGCGTCGTCACCGCCGACTACGGCTGCGGGGCGCACAGCCAGGCCACCCTCGTGGTGGCGGACCCGACCGAAGTGGTCCACACCGCGCGCTACGACACGGGGACCTACGACGTCCTGAGCGACTAGTCTTTCCGGCCCAGCTGGCCCTGCCAGCGCATGACGCCCAGACCGAGGACGCCGAGGCCGATGGCGGCGAGGCACGTCCAGGTCCACAGCGCGTCCACCCGGTCGCCCAGCAGCAGGACGACGACGAGGGCCACCGCCCACAGCCCGATGCCGACGACGACCACCCGGGCGGTGTCCACCTGCAGCGAGGGAGGGGCCTGCTTCGTCGGGGTCGGCACGGTGCGACTCTAGGACCCTGGTTCCCAGCCCGTAGTAGCACGGGATTCCGCCTGTGGCACGCTGTCGCCGCTCGACCGCCGCCGCACGCCCCGGGAGTACCACCATGGCCGACCAGCCCCGCTCGATCGCGGGCGACACGCCCGCCGACGTCGTCGCCGACGCACCCGCCCGGCCGTACCGCAGCGAGGGCCCGCGGGCCAAGCCGAGGAACGGCCTGGACCGCTACTTCGAGATCACCGCCCGGCGCTCCACGGTCACGCGCGAGGTCCGCGGCGGGCTCACCACCTTCTTCACGATGGCCTACATCGTGGTGCTCAACCCGATCATCCTGTCCGGCGCCGACGTCGACGGGAATTCGCTGCCCTTCGCCTCGGTCGCCGCGGTCACCGCGCTGATCGCCGGCGTCATGACCATCCTCATGGGCGTCGTCGGCCGGTATCCCTTCGCGCTTGCGACCGGCCTGGGCATCAACGCCATCGTCGCGGTCTACGCGAGCACCCAGCTGTCCTGGCCCGAGATCATGGGCCTGGTCGTGCTGGAGGGCCTGCTCATCACGCTGTTGGTGCTCACCGGTTTCCGGCGGGCGGTCTTCGAGGCCATCCCGGCCCAGCTGAAGACGGCGATCGCCGTCGGCATCGGCTTCTTCCTGACCATCATCGGGCTGGCCGACGCCGGGGTGATCCGGCCGGGCAACCCGCTGATCAGCTTCGGTGACGGTGGGCAGCTCGCCGGCTGGCCGATGCTCGTGTTCGTCATCGGCCTGCTGCTCAGCGCCGTGCTCGTGGTGCGCAAGGTCAAGGGCGCCCTGCTGATCGGCATCATCGCGACCACCGTCCTCGCGATCGTCGTCGAGGCGATCGCCGACATCGGCCCCCGCTTCGGCGCGGACGGCGCGGTGAACGACCGCGGGTGGGCGCTGCAGGTGCCCCAGCTGCCCGACGACGTCGTGAGCAGCCCGGACCTGTCGCTGATCGGCAACTTCTCGCTGTTCGGCGGCTTCGAGCGGATCGGCGTCATCGCCGCGCTGCTGATCGTCTTCTCGATCATGATCGCCGACTTCTTCGACACCGTCGGCACGGTCACCGCCGTCGGTGCCGAGGGCGACATGCTCGACGAGAAGCGCAACCTGCCCCGGTCCCAGCCGGTGCTGCTGGTCGACTCCCTCGCCGCCGCGGCTGGTGGTGCCGGCAGCGTCTCGTCGAACACGACCTACATCGAGAGCACCGCCGGTGTGGCCGACGGCGCCCGCACGGGTCTGGCCAGCATCGTCACCGGCGTGCTGTTCCTCGTGGCCATGCTGTTCACGCCGCTGGTGGAGATGGTCCCGTCCGAGGCCGCGGCACCCGCGCTGGTCATCGTGGGCGCGCTGATGATCACCCAGATCCGAAACCTCGCGTGGGACGACATGTCGCTGGTCATCCCAGCGTTCCTCACGATCGCGCTGATGCCGTTCACCTACTCGATCACCAACGGCATCGGCGCCGGCGTCGTCTCCTACGTCGTGCTCCAGCTGGCCGTCGGGCGCCGCCGGGCGATCCACCCGCTGATGTGGGTCATCGCGGTGCTGTTCGTCGTCTACTTCGCTCTCGAGCCGCTGCAGCAGGTGTTCTAGGGCGGTTAGTGAGATAAGCTAACTATGTGACCCGGACGACGCTGGACACCGCAGCGCTGGCGCACGACCTGCGGCTCGGGGTCATGCGGTTCGCGCGCCGGCTGCGGCACCAGCGGGTCGACACGTCGGTGACCATCACCCACCTCTCCGCGCTGTCCACGCTGGAGCGGCACGGGCCGATGAGCCCGGGCGAGCTGGCGGCGCACGAGCGGGTGCAGCCGCCGTCGATGACCCGGGTCGTCGTGGCGCTCGAGGGGATGGGGCTGCTCACCCGGACGCCGCACCCCACCGACGGGCGGCAGGTGGTCCTCGATCTCACCGACCCCGCCCGGGAGCTGCTCGCGGCCGAGGGACGCGCCCGGGACGCGTGGCTGGCCGAGAAGCTCCAGGCGCTCAGCCCCGAGAAGCGGGCGGTGCTCCGCGACGCGGCCGCGATCATGGACGAGCTGGCCGCCGGGTGAGCGCTGCGCAGACCACCTCGGACGGCGGCATGTTCCGTGCCCTCCGGGTGCCCAACTACCGCCGCTACGCCTCGGCCAACCTGGTCAGCCAGACCGGCACCTGGATGCAGCGGATCGGCCAGGACTGGCTGGTCCTGCAGCTCTCCGACGACAGCGGCGTCGCCCTCGGGCTGATCACCGCCCTCCAGTTCGCGCCCACCGTGCTGTTCAGCCCCTACGGCGGGCTGCTCGCCGACCGCTACCCCAAGCGGCGGCTGCTCCAGATCTCCCAGGCCTCCATGGGCCTGCTGGCCCTGGTGCTCGCCGTCCTGGTGGCCACCGGCTCGGTGGCCCTGTGGCACGTCTTCGTGCTGGCCGCCGGTCTCGGGGCGGCCGCGGCGATCGACGCGCCCGTCCGGCAGTCGTTCGTCTCGGAGATGGTCGGCCCGGAGCTGCTCACCAACGCGGTCAGCCTCAACTCGACGATCTTCAACGGCGCCCGCCTCGTCGGCCCCTCGGTGGCGGGGCTGCTCATCGGCGCGGCCTCGGGCAACACCGCCCCGGCGTTCTTCATCAACGCGGCCAGCTTCGGCGTCACCATCCTGGCGCTGGCCTCGATGCGCGCCGACGAGCTGCGGCCCAGCGCGCCGGTCGCCCGCGGCAAGGGACAGCTGCGCGCGGGGGCGGCCTACGCCTGGGCGCACCGCGACCTGGTGCTGGCGATGGGGCTGGCCTTCGTCGTGGGCACCTTCGGCTTCAACTACCAGATCACCATCGCGCTGATGGCCCGCGAGGAGTTCCAGCTGGGTGCCGAGGCGTTCGGCCTGCTGGCCACCGTGTTCGCCGTCGGCTCGCTCAGCGGCGCGCTGCTCTCCACCCGCCGCAGCCGCCGCCCGAGGCGCCGCTTCCTCGTCGGGTCCGCGCTGGTCTTCGCCGTCCTCACCATCGTCACCGGGCTCATGCCCGGCTACGTCTGGTTCGGCGTGCTGCTGGTGCCCACGGGGGCGGCGGCCCTGGTCTTCAGCGTGGCGAACAACAGCTTCGTGCAGCTGGGCGTCGACCCGCAGATGCGCGGCCGGGTCATGGCGCTGTACTTCATGTGCTTCATGGGTGGGACGCCGATCGGGGCGCCGCTGATCGGCGTGATCGCCGAGCACCTCGGCCCGCGCTGGGGCCTGCTGCTCGGCGGAGGGATCGTGCTCGTGGCCGCCGGGGTGGCCGGAGCCCTCCTGGCCCGGGGCCGCGCCGTGCGGCTGGAGCCCCTCCGCGAGCGGCCGTGGATGCGCCTGCACGTGAGCGAGCGCGCCGTCGCACCGCCGGCCGAGCGGGCCGCCGAGGAGGTCGTCGCCGGCCGGGCGCCCGGCGTGCAGTCCGCGTCGTCGGGCGGCTGATCCGCGGGTACCGTCGGCTCGTCGGCCCACGACGGTCCGGAGATGCCATGACCGGTTCGCTGATCGCGCTCGGGCTCATGTTCGCCGCGTTCTGCGCCGTCGTCGTCGGTTTCGGTCCCACCGAGCGGTGGCTGGCCGAGCTGGCCGCCCGGCGGCATGCGCGCACCCTGCCGCCGCTGGACCGGCGGCCGCTGCAGGCCGTGGCCGCCGACGTCCGCCGGCTGCGCCGCCAGCTCGGCCTGGTGCCCGCCGGTGCGCCGATGGCGCGGCGCAGGGCGCTGCAGGCCGCCTTCGACGACGTGCTCGTCGAGGCGGCACGGATGCTCGCGGTGCCGCACACGCTGACCACCGAGCCGCTCGGACGGGCGCGCGACGCGGAGCGGCTGCGGCTGCTCGCCGAGCTGGAGGCCGCCGGGCTGGCGGTGGGGGACTGACCGCCGCCCGGCTGTTCTTCGCCGTCGACCCACCCGAGGCGGCGCGCACCCACCTCGAGCAGGCGATCGGGCCGCTGCGGAACCTGCCCGGCGCACCGCGCTGGACCGATCCGGGGCGCTGGCACCTCACGCTGCTGTTCCTCGGTGCGGTGCAGCACCCGCTTCTCCCCGAGCTCGTCGCCCGGGCCGCGTCCGCGGTGACCGTCGCGCCACCGATGCGGCTGCGCCTGGCCGGCGGGGGCCGGTTCGGGTCCGCCCGACGGCCGTCGGTGGCCTGGGCCGGGCTCGACGGCGACGTCCGCCCGCTCACCGACCTCGCCGCCCGGCTCGCCGCCGGAGCCCGGACGCTGGGGCTGCCCGTGGAGGAGCGGCCGTTCCGGCCGCACCTGACCCTCGGCCGATGGCGGACGGGTCACCCGGCGGACGGCACCTTGACCGACCGGCTGGCCTCCTACCGCGGCCCGTTCTGGCCGGTCACCGAGGTGCGGCTGTGGCAGAGCTTCCTCGGCCCGGCGCCCCGCTACGAGACGGTGGGGGCGTGGGGCGTCGGCTGAGCGGCCCGCTCAGACCACGCCCGGCACCGGAGCCGTCGCCTCGGGCTGGATGACCTCGTCGGGCTCGAGCTTCTGCGCACCGCCGATGCCCTCCTCCTCCTCGGCGTCCGGCTCCTCCACGTCCGGCTCCTCCACGTCCGGCTCCTCGGCCTCCGGCTCCTCCACGTCGGGCTCGGGGACCTCCTCCGCCGGCTTCTCGAAGGCGCGCGGATCGATGGCGCCTGCCCACTGCAGGAAGTGGCCCATGGCGTAGCCGTCGCCGGGATGGAAGGAGGGGTTGGTGGTGAAGTAGGAGTCGCGGTCGCAGGCCATCAGCCCGAGGATCACCTCGGCGACGATCGTGCCCCCGACCGGGCCCAGCCGGTTCCCGCCCAGCAGCTCGGACTCCTTGAGGATGTAGTACCAGAGCGGCGCCTTCTTCAGCCGCTGCCAGTCCTTGCCGGTGAGGCCCAGCTCCTGGTTGGTCAGCGGCCGGAGGCCCATGGCGGCCGCGACGTCCTGGCCCGACGGCAAGCCCAGCCGCTTCCCGCGGAGCAGGTTGCGCTCGGCCAGCGAGACGATGGCACCGGCGGTCGGCGCGACCACGGTGGACGGCAGGGAGGACAGCGGGAGCGACAGCTGGGTGTCGATCTTCCGGGACATGTTGCGGTCGTCGGGGGTGCTCATGCCGGGGATGTCGAAGAAGTAGTTCCAGTCGACCCACAGGTCGTGCGGGATCGGCCGGCTGCCCCGCAGGTCCTCGTAGCCGTCACGGCCGAAGATGGGCACGGTGTGACCGTCCTGCATCTCGTACTCGGCGCGGATCATGCTGTGCCCGAAGCGGAACGCGGCGCCCGAGTACTCGACCGGCATGTACGGCCGCTGCTTGTTCCGGGGCGTGTAGAACCGGCAGGCGACCGTGATCGGCCCGGCCCCGCGGCGGCGGAGCAGGCCGTCGACCACGCTCCGGCCGACCATCCGGGGCAGGTAGTCGTTCACGATCAGCCACTGGTAGTGCCAGCGGACCTGCTGCTGGGCCTGCTCGAACGTCGCGCCGTCGTCGCGCAGCTTGTTGTGCAGCCGGAGGAAGGCCACGTGCAGCTGGGCCACGATGAGGTTCTCGTCGTTGCGCGGATCGCCGAGGTAGGCCGCACCCACCTCGTCACGCGGCAGGTCGACGAGGCCGTCGTGCTCGTGGACGAGCAGGTAGCCGGGCCGGTCGCGGTCGTAGAGCTCCGGGCTCCCCGCCGGTCCCTTGCCGTAGACGCTGCCGAGGTCGAACCGGGGCGTGTCGAAGTTCGTCATGGCCCGCGGGTCCTGCTGCTGCTGCGAGAGCGGCGTCTTGTCCAGGGTCATGTCGTGGTCGATGAACTGACCCAGGTAGATGTAACCGGCCGGGATGCCGGGGTTGTCGAACTCCACGTCGGAGTCCTTGACGTCGCTGAGCGGCGCCTTGCCGTCGTTCATCTGCGCAGCCAGCGCGAGCAGCAGCGCGTCCGGCGGGTTGAACGCCGGCAGGCGCTTGAACATGACCCCGAACCGGGCCTCCTTGTCCCGGCCCGCCCGCACCGCGATGTCGCTGCCCCGCGGGTTGCCGACGGCGTGGGCGCCGCGGGTGGCCCGGGCGGGCCGGCGCGGCGCGGCGGGCGCGGCCGGAGGGCGGCGGGCCGGCGCCGCCTGTGCCGTGCCACCGAGCCCGGCGACCACCGGCATCGCGAGGAGTCCGGCGAGGCCGGCGATCATCGACCGCCGGGACAGCGTGCCGGCGGCGGCCGCAGGTGGTTCGGCGGCCCGGGCTCCGCTGAAGGGGCAGACCGCTCCGGACGTCGTGTCGAACTCGCGCATGATCCCCCGCCCTCGCGCGCGAGCGGCCCCGTCGGCTGCCCGGCGGGGACGAGCGTCGGTCGAGGGCGGGGGTCCCGGACACACGTATCCGGAGGGGGTCAGGCCCCCCAGAACTGGGGGTCAGAGGACGGCGTGTTGCGCTACGTGTCCGGCCGACAGCGGTGCGATGTCGAAACTGCGGAGGTCGTCACCATGCGTACTCCATCGGTGCCGCCTTGTAACCCGGGAAGATCGCGTCGAGGCGGGCCAGCTGGTCGTCGGTCAGCGTCACGTCGAGCGCGCGGAGACCGCCCTCGAGCTGTTCCATCGTGCGCGGCCCGACGATCGGCGCGGTGACGGCCGGCTGGTGCAGCAGCCAGGCGACACCGACGTCCGCGGGCGCGGCCCCGAGCTCGCGGCAGAAGGCCTCGTACTGCTCCAGCGCCGGCCGGTGCTCCTCGATGCGCGCCTGGGTCCGTTCCTCGTTGCGACGTCCGCCCTCGGTCTTCTCCAGCACGCCGGCGAGCAGGCCGCCGGCCAGCGGGCTCCACGGGATGATGCCGATGCCGTAGTGCTGGGCGGCCGGGAGCACCTCGAGCTCGACGTGCCGGGTGAGCAGGTTGTAGTGCGACTGCTCGCTCACCAGACCCACGAAGTGGCGCCGCGCCGCGGCCTCGTTGGCGGCGGCGAGCTGCCAGGCGGCGTGGTTGGACGAGCCGACGTAGAGCACCTTGCCCTGGGCGACGAGCGTCTCGCAGGCCTGCCAGATCTCCTCCCACGGCGTGCGCAGGTCGACGTGGTGGAACTGGTAGAGGTCGATCCAGTCGGTCTGCATCCGGCGCAGCGAGGCCTCGCACGCCCGCACGATGTTGCGCGCCGAGAGGAAGGTGTCGTTCGGCCAGTCCGACATGCCGCCGTAGACCTTGGTGGCGAGCACGACCTTGTCCCGCCGCTCACCGCCCTGCGCGAACCAGGTGCCGAGCACCTCCTCGGTGCGGCCCTTGCCGGCGTCGAAGCCGTAGACGTTCGCGGTGTCGAAGAAGTTGATCCCCTCGGCCAGGGCGCGGTCCATGATCTCGTGGCTGTCGGCCTCCTCGGTCTTCCAGCCGAAGTTCATCGTGCCGAGGCACAGGCGGGAGACCGTGAGGCCGCTGCGGCCGAGGTGCGTGTAGTCCATGTCGATCACCCTGGCACTCTGTGATGCGTGCCGCAGACCGACGACGTCCAGCCGACCTACGACTTCGACACCGCCACCGCGGTGCGGCGGGGCGAGGGGGGTGGGCTGTTGGCCGACCTGGATCAGACCTGGCAGGTGGGCGGCGGCATCCTCAACGGCGGCTACCTGCTGTCGGTCGCGGCGCGCGCCGCGGTGTCGGAGAGCCCGCACCCGCACCCGGTCGCGGTGGCCGCGAGCTACGTCCGGCCGACGCCGGCGGGGGAGGCCGCGATCGAGGTCACGCCCGGCGCCGCCGGGCGCACGCTGGCGCACTCCGTCGTCACGCTGTCCAGCTCCGGCGCCGGCCCCTCGATCGTCGTCCAGGCCACCACGGCGACCCTCGGCGACGAGACCCCGGACTACGACGCCTCGCGGATGCCCGACATGCCGCCGCCGGACGAGTGCGTCGACCTCTCCGCCCGGCTCAACCCCGACCCGGCCAAGCGGCCGGGGCTGAGCCGGCACGTCGACAGCCGGCTGGACCCGGCGACCGCCGGCTGGACGGTGGGGGAGCCGTCCGACGAGCCGGTGATGCGGGCGTGGATCCGGTTCGTCGACGGCCGCCCGGCCGACCCGCTGGCCCTGCTCACCTTCTCCGACGTGCTGCCGCCGCTGGGTTTCGCGATGGGACAGCGGGGCTGGGCGCCGACCGTGCAGCTGCAGGTGCTCGTGCGCGCGATGCCGGCGCCGGGCTGGTGCCTCGCCGAGGCGCGCGCCACCCAGATCGCCGGCGGCTGGATCGACGAGGACTGCACGATCTGGGACTCCGAGGGCCGGCTGGTCGTCCAGGCCCGCCAGCTCGCCCGGCTCTCGCGCGGCCGCTGACCCGGATCAGCCCGGCAGGTCGACGGCGCCGGTGAGGTAGCGCTGCACGGTCGGGCCGACGGTCGCGACCAGCCAGTCGGGTTCGGCCGAGGCGAGCGGCTCGATGCGCAGCACGTAGCGGCCGATGGCCAGTCCGATCAGCTGGGAGGCGACCAGCGCGCCGCGCACCTCCGCCTCCTCGGGCGGCAGGTCCAGCGAGCCGACGACGCGGCGCAGCACCTGGGTGACCAGGAACTCGCGCAGCAGCTTCGCCCCCCACTCGTTGCCCACCGCCGAGCGGACCAGCGCCAGCGCGGCGGGCTGCATCGGCCCGTCCCAGACCTGCAGCAGCAGGCGGACGACGCTCTCGCCGAGCCGGTCGCGCCCGCCGGCCAGCACCGTGGGCAGCAGCTCGGCCGGATCCGCCGGCGCCTCGACCGCCGCGAGGAACAGCTGGTCCTTGCTCCCGAAGTAGTGGTGCACCAGCGCGGGGTCCACCTCGGCCGCCGTGGCGATGCCGCGGATCGTCGCCCCGTCGAAGCCCCGCTCGGCGAACGCGGCCCGGGCCGCGGCGAGCACCGCCTCGCGGGCGCCGGAGTTGCCGGGGCGCCGTCCCGGCCGCCGGGTTCCGCCTGTGCCGGGCTGCTCGCTCAGCTGGTCCTCCTCCGCAGGGTGCCGGCCGCCAGGGCGAGCGCGAGGGCGGCCACCCCGGCCACGACGGCGGTGTCGGCCCACATCCTGCCGGTGGCCTCGGTCGAGCGTCCCACCTCCTGCAGGGCCTCGACCGCGTAGGTCAGCGGGAGGACGTCGCTGACCGCCTGCAGCCAGCCGGCCATCTGCTCGCGAGGCACGAGCAGACCGCACAGGAAGAACTGCGGCAGCACGATCACCGGCATGAACTGCACGGCCTGGAACTCGCTGCTGGCGAAGGCGCTGGCCAGCAGCCCGAGGGCGACACCGAGGACGGCGTTGACGACGGCGATGAGCACCACGAGCGCCAGGGAGCCGGCCACCTCCAGGTCGTAGACGGTGGTGGCCACGGCGACGGTGACCACCGCCTGCACGGTGGCCGCGAGGCCGAACGCGGTGCCGTACCCGAACAGCAGGGCCGGCCGCGACAGCGGAGTGGTGAGCAGCCGCTCGAGGGTGCCCGAGGTGCGCTCCCGCAGCATCGCGATGCTGGTCACCAGGAACATGACCACGAACGGGAAGATCCCGAGCATCGTCAGCCCGACCCGGTCGAAGGTGCTGGTCTGCCCCGGTGCGGTGGGGAGGTCCTTCCACAGCAGGTACAGCAGCCCCAGCAGCAGGCTCGGGACCAGCAGCATCATGGCGATCGTGCGGGGGTCGTGGCGCAGCTGGCGCAGGACCCGGCCCGCGGTGGCCGCGGTCATGCCGCTGCCGCTTCCGAGGCGCGCACGAGGGTGAGGAACGCCTGCTCGAGGTCATCGCTCCGGCCGTCGGCGCGCAGCCGGGCGGGGGTGGTGTCGGCCAGCAGGGCGCCGTCGCGGAGCAGGAGCAGCCGGTCGCAGCGGGCCGCCTCGTCCATGACGTGGCTGGACACGAGCAGGGTGGTGCCCGCCGCCGCCAGCCCCGCGAAGCGCTCCCACAGCTCCACGCGCAGCACCGGGTCGAGCCCGACGGTCGGCTCGTCCAGCACGAGCAGCTCCGGTTCGCCGACGAGGGCGCAGGCGAGCGAGGCCCGGCCGCGCTGCCCGCCGGAGAGGTTCCCGACCAGCTGGGAGGCCGCCTCGTGGAGCCCGACGTCGGCGAGGGCCGCGTCGGCCTCCCGTGCGCCGCGGCCGTAGAGGGCGGCGAAGTAGCGGGCGTTCTCCCGGACGGTCAGGTCGGCGTAGACGCTGGGGGCCTGGGTGACGTACCCGACGCGGGTCCGCAGGCCGGGCGAACCGGCCGGCTCGCCCAGCACGGTGACCTGCCCGGAGCGCACCCGTTGCACCCCGACCACGGCGCGCATCAGCGTGCTCTTCCCGCTCCCGCTCGGTCCGAGCAGGCCGGTCACCTGGCCCGGCGGAACGGCGAACGACAGGTCCTGCAGCACGCGGCGACGGCCGCGCTCGACCACGAGGTCCCGGACGACGACGGCGTCCATGACGCCTCCCTCGATGTCAACGGCTGATGAACTCAACGCTAGATGAGTTCGGCGCCGTCGGTCAAGCGGTGAGCGCGCGGCCCAGCGCGGTGCCCGAGGACCAGGCGCTCTCCACCTTCGCCGGCGCGTGCCAGCCGTCCCCGCACAGCCCGACGCCGTCGACCAGGGCGAACGGCTCGTCCCGCGGTGCGGCCGGCCGGGCGAAGGTCCAGCGCTGCACCTCGGTCCACACGGGCTCCTCGGCGATGCCCAGGGCGGCACGCACCGCCGCCACCACCGCCGGGACCGCGGCGGCGGGGGTCTCGAGGTTCCGGGTGGCCAGGCCGGCGGTCGTGTGGGCCACCAGCACCGGGGCGCCGTCGCCGCGCCGGTCGCCGTCGTCGGCGATCCACGCCACCGCCGGGTCGTCGTGCACGAAGGCCCCGTGCAGGTCGGCCGGCCAGCGTCGCTGCCTCCAGCCGAGCACCACCGCCAGCGCCGGCTCCCAGACCTCGCCGGCGACCAGGCCGCCCACGGGGCCCGCCGGGTCGAGCAGCCGCGCAGCCTGGGGCGCCGGCATGGCCAGCGCGACGGCCGGCACCGGCCGGCCGTCCACGGCGGGGCCGGCGGTCACCGTGCGCACGGGGGTGCCCGACCGGACGGTCAGGCCGGCGGCGAGATCGGCCGCCAGGCTGCGGATGCCTTCCGGGGTGCCGTAGCGCAGCGGCCCGGACGTCCGCTCCCGGAAGCCGTCCGGCCCCACGACCGAGAAGGTGTCGGTCCACGGGTGCGCCAGCCCGCGGTCGACCCAGCCGGCCACGACGTCGGCGAACGGGGAACCCTCGCCGGCCGTGAGGTAGGAGGCACCGAGGTCCACCGGGCGTCCGCGCACGGTGCGCGAGGACAGCCGCCCGCCCGGGGCGCGCCCGCGGTCCAGCACCTCGACGTCATGGCCCCCCTCCGCCAGGACGCGGGCGCAGGCCAGACCGGCGATGCCGGCCCCCACGACGGTCAGGGGTCCGCGCTCGAGTGCCATGGCCCGATCCTGGGGGCTGCGGAGCGCCGGCGCCCGCCCGGCACAATCGCGCGGGTGCCCGTGACCATCACCGACCCCGCCGACCCCCGGGTGGCCGACTTCCGCGACCTCAAGGCCGGTGACCGCCCGGCCGGCGCCCCGGCCGGGACCGCACCGGTGATCGTCGAGGGGACCGCGGCCGTCGAGCGGCTGCTCCTCTCCCCGTACCGGGTGCGGGCGGTGTTCGGGGTGCCGGGGCGCGTCGAGAGCCTCGAGGTGCCGGAGAACGTGGGCGTCTACGTCGCCGACAAGTGGGTGCTGTCGGAGGTCATCGGCTTCCGGCTGACCCGGGGCGTCCTGGCCTCGGCCGACCGGCTGCCCCCGGCGGACCTCGACCAGCTGCTGGCCGGCCCGGACCCGGCGGCGCCGCGCCGGCTGGCCGTCCTCGAGGCGCTCAACGACCACGAGAACCTGGGCTCGATCGCCCGCTCGGCCGTGGCGCTGGGCATCGACGGGCTGCTGCTGGACCCGCGCTGCGCCGACCCGCTGTACCGCCGGTCGGTGCGGGTGTCGATGGGGCACGTGCTGTCGCTGCCGTTCGCCGTGCTGCCCGAGTGGCCCGCCAGCCTGGACCGGCTGCACGACGCGGGCTACCGGACGGTGGCGCTCACCCCCGCCGCCGACGCCGTCGACCTGGCCGACGTCGATCCGGGGGAGCACCGGCGGACCGCGGTCCTGCTGGGCGCCGAGGGCCCGGGGCTCACCCCCGAGGCGCAGCGGGCGGCCTCGGTGCGCGCCCGCATCCCGATGCGCTCGGGCGTGGACTCCCTGGGCGTGGCCGCCGCCGCGGCCATCGCCTTCGCCACCCTGCGCTGACCCTGCTTCTCCGCGGAAAAGCAGACCGCTTTTCCGCGGAAAAGCAGGCCGCTTTTCCGCGGAGAAGCAGATCAGTAGCGGAGGGAGAAGCGGGCGAGGATCTCGCGGGCCTGCTCGGCGTGGGCCGGCTGGCACATGACGTCGTAGCGGGCAGCGATGATCGCGCTGGTGCTGGTGAAGTCCCGCCGTCCCCGGGTGGCCGCGTAGCCCATCCAGCCGAAGAGCGCGCCGAAGACCAGCCCGATGAGCAGGCCGGTCAGCACCGAGCCGATCCAGTCGCTGCCGTCGACGGCGAAGATGCCGAGCAGCAGGCCGACGAACAGACCCCACCACGCGCCACCCGCGGCGCCGGCGGCGATCGCGCGGCCGGTGGTGAGCCGGCCGAGGACCTTCTCGACCTGGCGCAGGTCCGAGCCGATGATCGTGACGTTCTCGACGGGGAACTTCTCGTCCGAGAGGTGGTCGACGGCGGCCTGCGCCCGCTCGTAGCTGTCGTAGGAGCCGACCTGGACGCCGCCCAGCGGCATGGACACCGAAGCACTCATGCCTGCTGAACTACCCAGCCCGGGCGGGTGTTCCACTCAGACCAGGCTGTCGGCCCACGCCTGGTGCAGCGCGGCGAAGCGGCCGGTGCCGCCCACGAGGTCGGCGGGGGAGCCGTCCTCGACGATCCGGCCGCCCTCCATCACCAGCACCCGGTCGGCGATCTCCACGGTGGACAGCCGGTGGGCGATGATCAGCGCGGTCCGGTCGGCGAGCAGGGTGCGCAGGGCGTGCTGCACCGACCGCTCGCTGGGGACGTCGAGCGAGCTGGTCGCCTCGTCGAGGATCAGCACCGCCGGGTCGGCGAGGAAGGCGCGCGCGAAGCTGACCAGCTGGCGCTGCCCGGCCGACAGCCGCCCGCCCCGCTTGTCCACCTCGGTGTCGTAGCCCTGGGGCAGGGCGGTGATGAACCCGTGCGCCCCGATGGCCCGGGCCGCGCGCTCGATCTCGGCGCGGTCGGCTCCCGGGCGACCGAAGGCGATGTTGTCGGCGACGGTGCCCGAGAACAGGAAGCTCTCCTGGGTCACCATCACGACCGCCCGCCGCAGGTCGGCGTCGGCCAGCCGGTGCAGGGGGACGCCGTCCAGCCGGATCTCGCCCGCGACCGGGTCGTAGAATCGGGCCGCCAGGCGGGCCAGCGTCGACTTGCCCGCGCCGGTGGTGCCCACCAGCGCCACCGTCTGCCCCGGCGGCAGGGTGAGCGCCAGACCGGGCAACACCGTGGCCTCGCCGTAGCCGAAGCGGACGTCGTCGAACACCAGCTCGCCCGACGCGGCCGGCAGCGGCACCGGGTCGACCGGCTCGGGCACGCTCGGGGTCTCCTCCAGCACCCCGGACAGCTTCTCGAGCGCCGCGGTCGCCGACTGGTAGCTGTTGTAGAACATCGCGATGTCCTGCAGGGGGTCGAAGAACCGCCGCAGGTAGAGCAAAAAGGACACCAGCGTGCCGACGGCCATCGCGCCGTCCATGACCCGCAGCGCGCCGTAGCCGAGGACGGCCACGGTGACCAGGTTGCCGATCAGCACCACGGCCGGGACGAACACGGCGATCAGCCAGAACGCCCGGTGGTGGGCCTGCCGGTTGTCCTCGTTGAGGACGGCGTACAGCTCGTCGTTGCGCGGCTCGCGGCGGAACGCCTGAACCGCCCGGATGCCGCCGAACGTCTCGGTGAACTGGACGATCAGCGCGGCGATCGTCTCCCGGGTGCGCCGGTAGGCCGCCGTGGAGTTGCGCTGGAACCAGCGCGCCACCCAGAACAGCGCCGGGAAGCCGAGCAGCGCGGTGAGGCCCAGCGGCGGGTCGAGCACCACCAGCACGATGCCGATGCCGAGCACGCTGAACAGCGCCGTGACCAGCCCGTCCAGGCCCTCGTCCAGGAGCTCGGCGAGCGCCTCGACGTCGCTGGTCAGCCGGCTGATGGTGCGGCCCGAGGTGTACCGCTCGTGGAAGGACAGCGGCAGCACCTGGACGTGGGTGAACACCCGGCGGCGCAGGGTCAGCAGCACCGCCTGGCCGACCCGGCCGGAGACGGTGAGGAAGACGAAGCGCAGCAGGGTGTCCAGCGCCGCCGCCAGGACCATCGCCGCGGTGATCCAGACCAGCGGCCAGAAGTCCCCCTCCACGAGCGCCGGCACCGCGACGTCGATGCCCACGCCGATGAGCAGCGGGCCGGCCAGCCAGGCGGCGTTCTGGGCGACGACGGTCGCCAGCAGCCACCACAGCGACCGCCGGTGCGGGCGCAGCAGCTCGCCGAGCAGCCGGCGCGAGCGCGCGCGGAGGAAGATCCCGGCGTCCGGGGGGAGGTCGTCGGAGTCCTCGGTCGCGACCCCGCGCCAGTCCTGGGCGCTCACCGGAGCACCTCCGCCAGGTCGCTCTCCTGGGCCAGCAGGTCGCGGTAGGCCGGGTGCGCGGCCAGCAGCTCCGAGTGCGTGCCGACGGCGGCGATCCGGCCGCCGGCCAGCAGCGCCACCCGGTCGGCCAGCAGCACGGTGGAGGGCCGGTGGGCCACCACCAGCGCCGTCGTCCCGGACAGCACCTCGCGCAGCGCCAGCTCCACGAGTGCCTCGGTGTGCACGTCGAGGGCCGACAGCGGGTCGTCGAGAACCAGCACCGACGGCCGGCCCAGCACCGCGCGGGCCAGCGCCAGCCGTTGCCGCTGGCCACCGGAGAGGGACAGGCCCTGCTCCCCGATGCGGGTGTCCAGGCCCCACGGCAGGTCGTGGACGAACTCCGCCTGGGCCACGCGCAGCGCCTCGGCGATGTCGGCGTCGGTGGCGTCGGCACGCCCGAGCGTCAGGTTCTCCCGGACGCTCATGGAGAACAGCGTCGCCTCCTCGAAGGCGGTGGCGACGACGCCGCGCAGCTGGGCCAGCGGCAGGTCGCGCACGTCGACGCCGTCCACGGTGACCCGGCCCTCGGTCACGTCCTGCAACCGCCCGACCAGCGAGGTGAGCGTGGTCTTGCCCGAGCCGGTCGCCCCGACGAGCGCGACGGTCTCGCCCGGCTCGACGATCAGGTCGACCCCGGTGAGCACCGGACCGGCCGGGCCGGGGTGCCGGAAGCCGACGCCCTCGAAGGCGAGCCGGGCCGGCGTCCCCACCGGCTGCGGCACGACACCGGGCCGGTCGGTGACGGTCAGCGGCTCGTCGAGCAGCTCGCCGATGCGGTCGCAGGCGCTCGCGGTCTCCTGCGCGAAGGCGAACAGCCAGCCCAGCGACAGGATCGGCCACAGCAGCACGGTGAACAGCGCGACGAAGGCGATCATCCCGCCCACGGTGAGGGCGCCGGTGCTCACCGCGGTCGCGCCACCGACCAGGATCAGCGCCAGCGTCAGCTGCGGGTGCAGCTCGAACAGGCACCACAGCAGAGCCAGCGTGCGCACCTTGTCCAGCTCGAGCCGGCGCAGCCGCCGGGCCTTGCCGTCGAAGCGGTCGAACACCAGGCCGCGCCGCCCGAGCGACTTGACCACCCGGATGCCCTGCACGGCCTCCTCGACGTCGGTGGCCAGCTCGCCCTGCTCGTCCTGCACCTGGCGGGACTGCACGTTGTACCGCCGCTCCCACCGCTGGCCGAGCACGGTCAGCGGGACGGTGGTGAGCAGCACGGCGAGGCCGAGCGGCCAGTACGTGACCAGCAGCAGGACCGCGACGACGACGCAGGTGATCAGGTTGACCGCGAGGAACACCGCCGCGAACCCCACGAAGCGGCGCACCGTGGACATGTCGCTGGACGCGCGGGAGAGCAGCTGGCCCGACGGCCAGCGGTCGTGGAACGCCACCGGCAGGCGCTGCAGCCGCTGGTAGAGGGCGCCGCGCAGATCGCGCTCGATGGCCAGGCAGCTCTGGGTCATGGCCCAGCGGCGGAGGAAGAACAGCGCGGCCTCCGCGACGCCGAACAGCAGGGCCAGCCCCAGCAGCGGCACGAGGCCGGCGCGGTCGCCCTCGGCGATCGGCCCGTCGACGACGGCGGCGGTGACCAGCGGGACCGCGAGCTGGGCGAGCGTGGCCAGGAGTGCGGCGGCGAAGGTCAGCGCGATCAGCGCGCGGTAGGGCCGCGCGTAGGGCCACAGCCGGCGCAGGGCGGAGAGCCGGCCCCGGCCGTCGGGAGGGGTGGCGGCGTCCATGGGGAATCGAGGCTAGGCCGCACCTCCGACAGGAGCGACCGACTTTCGGCGGGGCTGGCAGCATCACGCGCATGGGTGCCGAACCGGTCGACAGCCGGCCCGTGGCGGTGTTCGACCTGGACGGGACGCTGGTCTCCGGCGACGCCTTCGGGCTCCTCCTGCGGCAGCTGCTCACCCGGTCGCGCCTCCGGCTCGCCGCCGCCCTGCTCTCGGCGCCGGCGTGGGTGCCGGCCTTGCTGGTGCCGGTCACCCGCGTCGCCGCGGAGCGCCACCTGGTCTGGCTGGCGTTCGCCGGCCGGGACGAGGACGCCGTCGCGGCCGAGCTGCGGCGGTTCGCCGGTGAGCACGCCGGTCCCGGGGGCGGGCGGGCCGCGGTGGTGGGCCTGGAGCGGCTGCGGGAGCACCGCGAGCGGGGCGACCGCGTGGTCGTGGCGACCGGGTGCGCGGCGCCGCTGGCCGAGGAGGTGTGCGCCGTCCTGGGCCTCACCGACGTGGAGGTGGCCGGGACCCGGCTGGTCCGGCGCACCTGGGGCCGGCCGCAGCGGGTCGTGCCGGTGCGGGGGGAGGGGAAGGTGCGGGCGCTGGAGGCGGCGGGGGTCCGGTTCCCCGTCGCGCACGCCTACTCCGACAGCGCCTCGGACCTGCCGCTGCTGCGGCGGGCGGAGGTGCCGCACGTCGTCGACCCGTCCCCCCGCGACCTGGACCGCCTGCGGCAGGAGCTCGGCGCGGACGTCGACGTGCTGCGGTGGGCCGCCCGGGGCGGCTGAGCGGCCGGGCGGTCAGCGGTTGCGGCGGACCCCGAAGACGATGTCCTCCCACGCCGGGATGCGGGCGCGGGGGTCGTCGGAGTCGAGGTCCTCGCCGGGGCGGCCGAGGACGACGGTGTCGTGGTCGGCGATCTCGTCGAGGAACGTGTCCATCGCGCGGGCGTCGTCTGGCGAGCCGCTGGGCGGATGGACGTCGCGCACCGGGAGCTCCTCGGGCGCGGCGGCGGCCGGCTCGGCGGCGGGGGCCGGTCGGGGCTCCTCGCGCAGGACGGACACCGGCCGGGCCGGCTGGACGGGTGCGGGCGGCGGCCCGGCCGGGACGTCGGGGACGACGCGGACCAGGCGGGTGCCCTCGGCGAAGTCCGTCGTCACGGCGTCCAGCGGGGTGACGGTGCGCGAGGGCAGGTCGAAGGTCCAGCGTGCGGTGCCGGACTTGTCACCGGCTCGCCACTCACCGCTGACCACCCAGGTGCCGGTGTCGCTGCGGAAGGCGTCCCAGGTGACGGCGTCGATGTCGGTGTCGATCAGCCGCAGGCGCTCGGTCATGAACTGCTGCAACGTGGTGCCCGGCGTGCTGTCGGTGAGCCGCACCCGCGCCTCGCGGGCCTGCTCGGCCACCCGCTCGCGCTCCTGGAGCACGGGGTGGGCGAAGCGCATGATCCGCTCCACGCGCGTCCCGGACGCCGCGGCGACCTGCTCGGGCGTCTCGCCGGCCCGGATGCGGGACTGGATCACCCGCGGCGGGAGCTCGGTGCCGAGGTCGACGTCGATCTGGGTGAGCCGGCGGGAGTCCCCGCGGGCGGCGGCACGCAGCCGGTCGTCCACGGGCAGCGAGAAGCGCTCCTCGCCGTCCTCGGTGTCGGCGACCAGGACCAGGCTGGAGCCGTCGTCGGAGAGCCCCACGAGGCGCAGCGTGCGCACGGGCCACCTCCTGCCAGGCGTCAGCGATCGGGGTCTCCGGAGAGAGACCGGGCCCGAGGCTATCGGCGCGCGCCCGGGGCGGGCCGCAGGCGGTGCGGCACGGCGCGTCCCGGCTGCGCGGGTGCGGGGCAGGAATGCGATCGGCCCTGACGCGGAGGACACGTCCCGGAAACGTGCGCTCGGCACAGTGGTCCCGCGCGCTGTGACGGAAGTGGCCGCTGGGGAGGTGCGGCGACGGCGCGTCGTCGGTTCGTCGCCGGGGGAGCCGGAGCGGCCCGGCGGCGTGGAATCCTGCCGATCGCGTTCCGCCCGGGACGCACCCGTACGAGCCGAGGAGGTGCGATGGCCGGCCCCGTGACCGACCTGGCGCCCGCCGCGCCCGCGAGGCTCCCCGCCGTCGTCGCGTCCGTCGCCGGCGCCGCCGGCGCCTGGTGCCCCACCGTGTCGCCGGACGGCCGGCAGGTCGCCTACGTGACCGACCGGTCGGGCATCCCGCGCCTGGAGCTGGTCTCCCTCGACGGTGGCGACCCGCCCCGGGTGCTGTCGCTCCCGGCCCAGGAGGTCGTCTCCGTCGCCTGGTCCCCGGACGGCGCCTGGCTGGCCTACCTGGTGAGCCCCGGGGGCTCCATCTGCGCCGAGCTGCACGTCGTGCGGCCCGACGGCAGCGACGCACGCCGCGTCGCCGGGGCCGACCCGCGCGCGACGGTGTTCGCCGGTCTCTGGACCGGCCCCGGCTCCTACCTCTGCTCGATCGCCCCGGGCACCGGTCCCGACGCCGACGTCGTCCTGGTCGACGTGGCCACCGGCACCTCCCGGACGCTGGCCCGCGGCGGCTTCCTGTCCGTCTCGGCGCTGTCGGCCGACGGGCGGACGCTGCTGGCCCGCCGCGGCCCGCGCGGGTTCCGGCACGTCGTCGCCGTCGACGTGGCGGCGGGTACGCAGCGTCCCGTCCTCCGGCCGGACGCACCGGGCGGGATCGCTTCCGAGGACGGCCGCTTCGCCGCGGACGGACGCGCGGTCTACCTGCGTGCCTCGCTGCCGGGCCCGCTGCTCGCCGACCGCGCCGGCCTGGTCGAGGTGCCGCTGGGCCCCGACGGCCCGGTGGGGGAGGGGCGGACGGTGCTGTACCGCGCCGACGCCGACCTCGACGGGTACGCGCTGCGTCCCGACGGCACCGTGCTCGCCGTCTGGAACGCCGGCGGGGAGACCGAGCTGGCCCTGCACTCCCTGGCCGACGGCGCGCTGGTGCGCCGGGCGCCCCTGCCGGACGCCGTCCTGCCGGGCTGGTCGCTGACCCCGGACGGCCGCACGATGATCGCCGAGCTGACCGGGCCGACGACGCCGCGCGCGCTGTGGCGGGTGGACCTCGAGGGCCCCGCGCGGCCGGCGCGGCTGCCCGGCTCCGCGCGCCGTCCTCCCGCCGGGCGGATGGTGGCGCCGGAGCGGTACGAGTACCGGGCACCGGACGGCATGCCGCTGTCGGGCTGGCTGTACACCCCGCGGGACGCGCACGCCCCGAACCGGACCGTGGTCAGCTTCCACGGCGGACCGGAGGGCCAGGAACGGCCGTCGTACAGCCCGCTCACCCAGACCCTGGTGGCCGCGGGGCTCACGGTTTTCGCCCCGAACGTGCGCGGCTCGGGCGGGTTCGGCCGCGCGTTCATGACCTCCGACGACGGCGCCGCCCGCGAGGGCTCCTTCGAGGACGTGCGGACGACGGTGGACGAGCTGGTCACCGCCGGCATCGCCGCACCCGGCCGGATCGGGGCGCACGGCTGGTCCTACGGCGGCTACCTGACCCTCGTCGCGCTGACCCGGTGGCCCGAGCTGTTCGCCGCCGGTGCCACCCTGGCCGGTATGAGCGACCTGCGGACCTTCTTCGCCGGCACCGAACCGTGGATGGCGGCGGCCTCCGTCACCGAGTACGGCGACCCCGTCGCCGACCGGGACATGCTGGCGGCGATCTCACCGATGTCGGCCCTGGACCGCGTCACCGCGCCCCTGCTGCTCGCCCACGGCGACCGGGACACCAACGTGCCCGTCGCCGAGTCGGTGCAGGCGCACCAGGAGCTGGTCGCGCGGGGTGCGCCCTGCGAGCTGCTCCTGCTGCCCGGCGAGGGGCACACCGTGGTGGGCCGCGACCACCTCGTCGAGCTCAGCGGCCGGGTGACCGCCTGGTTCGACCGCTGGCTGTGAGCGGCGGACTGCTCGCCGGTTACCCCGCTCCCACCCCCGACGAGGCGGTGACCCCCGACGGCCGGCTGAGCCCCGACTACGCCGTCCTCGAGCCGGCGCTCGCGGAGCTGGGTACCGCGGGTCTCGGCGCGGCGGCCCGGTCCCTCACCGAGCTGCGCGGGGCCCGGGGCGTGGCCCTGGGCAGCTGGACCGACGGCCGCCACGAGCGGCACCCGGTCCCGCTCGACCCGCTGCCCCGGTTGCTGCCTGCGGCGCAGTGGCGGCTCCTGGCGGCCGGCGTGGAGCAGCGCCACCGGGCCCTGCTCGCGTTCCTCGCGGACGCCTACCGCGCGGCGGGCCGCCGGCGCGGCGACGTCGACCGCGCACCCGAGATCGTCCGCGCGGGAGCGCTGCCGGAGTGGGCGGTGGTGCACAACCCGGCCCGCGACCCCGGGGCGATCAGCCAGGCCTGGCCCGGTCAGCCCCGCGCGGGGCTGGCGGCCGCCGACCTGGTCCGCACCGCCGACGGCGGATGGGCCGTCACCGCCGATCAGCTGCGCGCACCGACAGGTCTCGGCTTCGCCCTCGAGGACCGGCTGGCCCTGCGCGCCGCCCTGCCCGGGCTGTTCGCCGGCAGCGCCCCGGCCGACCCCGGGGCCGCCCTGGCCCTGCTGCGCCGGGCGCTGGACGAGGCCGCACCACCCGCCTGCACCGGCCCGCCGGAGGTCGCCGTGCTCAGCGCGGCGGAGACCGACGCCTCCTCCTACGAGCACGCCGTGCTCGCCGAGGCCCTCGGGGTGCCGCTGGTGCGGGCCGCCGACCTCTGGCCGCGGGCCGACGGCGGCCTGGAGATCGTGGTGGACGGCCGGCGCCGCCCCGTCGACGTCCTGTACCGGCGGTTCGACGACGGCGGCCTCGGCGCCTACCGGACGTCGCTGGGTCAGGCGCTGGACGTGCAGCTCACCGAGGCGGTGCGGGCCGGACGGCTGGGCCTGGTGAACGTGCCGGGCAACGGGGTCGCCGACGACGCCGCAACCTTCGCCTGGGTGCCGGCGATGATCGGCTTCTACCTCGGCGAGCAGCCGCTCCTGGCCTCGCCGCGCACCTGGGTGCTGGCCGACCCGGCCGCGCTGGCCGAGGTCCGCGGGCGGCTGGAGCAGCTGGTCGTCGAGGAGGTCGCCGGCTACGGCGGGCAGGGGGCGGTGGACGGCCGCACCTGCGGAGCCGCGGCGCTCGAGCGGCTGGCCGCAGCGGTCGACGCCGCGCCGCACCGATTCGTGGCCCGGGAGCCGGTCGAGGAGACCACCCTGCCCGCTCTCGTGGGCGGCGCGCTGCACCCCCGGACGGCGCGGCTGCGGGTGTTCTCCGTGGCGATCGGCGGTGGCACCCGCGCGCTGCCCGCCCCGTGGACGCAGGTGGACCTCGGCGGGCCCGTCCCCGGCGGCAAGGACACCTGGCTGCTGCCCTGAGCTGCCCCGCGCTCAGACCGGCGAGCTGCTGATGACCACCGTCGTCCCGGTGGGGCTGGGGACGGCGCTGACGTCGGCGAACGCGCTCATCAGCGTCGACCCCCGGCCCCGGTCCATGCTGGGCACGCGCTCGCGCCACTGCCCGTAGTCGCGGACGACGATCTCCAGCCGGTCCCCGCGCCTGCCGACGGTGACGTCGACGAACGGCTCGCTGGGGTCCTGGGCGTGCTCGATCGCGTTGGTCACGGCCTCACCGGCGGCGAGCAGCAGGTCGTAGGCCCGGTCCTCGTCGATGCCCATCTCCGCCAGCACGCCGCGCAGCCCCCGCCGGAGCACCGGGACCGCCGCGGGCTCCGAGGGCAGCCGCCACCGGCCCAGCTCCTCCGCCGGCTCGGGGTCGGCGGGCGTCCGGGGCGCCGGGGTCGCCACCGCGGGGGCCGCCGACGGCATCACCGGTGCGGCCGGCACCGGGGCGGCCCCGTCGGCCCTGGGCAGCGTGGGGAGCGGGATGGGGCCGGTGCGCCCGGTGGCGCGCTCCAGCACCACCCGGACCCGGGCGATGAGCTCGTCGGCGCGGAAGGGCTTGGCGAGGTAGTCGTCCGCACCGGCCTCCAGGCCCTCGACCGACGCTTCCTGGCCCGCCCGGGCGGTCAGCATGATCACCGGGATGTGCCGGGTGGCCGGGTCCGACCGCAGTGCGCGCAGCAGCTCGAAGCCGTCGACCCGCGGCATCATCACGTCGGTGACGACGACGTCGGGCTGCCGCTCGGCCACCGCCTGGAGCGCTTCCTCGCCGTTGGCCGTGGTGCGCACCGCCCAGTGCCCGCCCAGCAGCCGGGCCAGGTAGCTGCGCATGTCGGCGTTGTCGTCCACGACGAGGACGTGCGCGCCCAGGGACGTGCCCGGCGCCGGCTCCCCGGGCCGGCTCGTGTCGTCCTCCCAGCTGGCCGCCTCGCCCCGGGCGGCCTCCGACGGCCGTGCCGCGGCACCGTCCCCGTCCGCGCCGAGGTCTGGGGCGCCGTAGGGCAGCGCCACGGTGAACGTGCTGCCGACGCCGGGTTCGCTGACCACGGAGACGTCCCCACCGTGCAGCGCGGCCAGCTCCTGGACCAGCGCCAGCCCGATGCCGGTGCCCTCCCGGGTGCGGGCGGTGGCCCCGGTGACCCGGTGGAAGCGCTCGAACAGGTGCGGCAGCTCGTCGGCCACGATGCCGACGCCGGTGTCGCGGACGGTGAGCCGGAGACCCACCTCGTCGGAGTCCAGGGCCACCTCGATGCCGCCGACGAAGGTGTACTTCACCGCGTTGGCCAGCAGGTTGACGACGATCTTCTCCCACATGCGCGGGTCGACGTAGGCGGGCTGCGCCACCGGCGGGCAGTCCACGGTCAGCCGCAGGCCGGCCCGCTCGGCGGCGGCGCGAAAGATGCCCGCGAGCTCGGCGGTGAAGGTCGCGACGTCGGTCCGCACGCGCACCGGGTGCACCCGCCCCGCCTCGATGCTGGCGAAGTCGAGCAGGTCGTTGACCAGGCGCTGGAGGCGCCGGCCGTTGCGCAGCGCCAGCTCCAGCTCCTCGCGGGCCCGGTCGGGCACGGGCTCGGCGGTGTTCGCCAGGACGTCGCCGATCGGGCCGAGCAACAGCGTCAGCGGCGTCCGCAGCTCGTGGCTCACGTCGGAGAAGAACGTCGTCTTCGCCCGGTCCAGCTCGGCGAGCGACTCGGCCCGCAGGCGTTCGGCCGCGAAGGCGCGGATGTTCACCACGACGCCGGCGAACTGCGCCGCGACCAGCTCGTAGAAGGAGCGGTACTCGGCGTCCCGGGCCAGGTTGGGGCTGTGCCCGGCGAACAGCAGGCCCAGCGGCTCGCCGTCCCGGGAGGCGGTGAGGGGCAGGACCACGCCGTCGGTGACCCGGTCCCCGAAGGGGCCGCCGGTGACCCCGAGCTGCGCCACGAGCCCGTCCAGGTCGGCCGCGCCCCCGACCACCTCCGGGAGACGGGCCGGGTCGCACCCGGTCGCCGCCACCCGGCGGAACCCGGGCTCACCGGGCGCGGAGAGGTAGACCGCGGCGAAGGGCAGGTCCAGGGCGTCGGCCTCCAGGGTCGAGCACATCGCCGCCACGGTCGCCTGCTCGTCGCCGAGCTGGCCGCCGACCAGGGAGAGGTCGTGCAGGAGTCGCTGCCGGCGCTCGCCGAGGATCTGACCGGTCACCTCGGTGCACACGCCGTGCATGCCCGCGACCCGGCCCTCGTCGTCGAACGCGGGGGCGTGGGAGACGGTGAAGTAGGTCTCCTCGACGAAGCCGTAGCGCTCCAGCCGCAGGAGCAGGCCGGGCAGCCAGGAGGCCTCGAGGGTCTCCATGGCGTGCGCGATGGGGGGCCCGAGCGCGTCCCAGCCCTCGGCCAGGGTGTCGCGGATGTCCTCGCCGATCGCCGGGTGCTTCGCGCCGATGAAGGGCGCGTAGGCGTCGTTGTAGAACTGCGTGAAGTCCGGTCCCCAGGTGAGGATCATCGGGAACTTCGAGACGAGCACCGTGCGCACCGCGTGGCGCAGGCCGGCCGGCCAGGAGTCCACCGAACCCACGGGGCTGGCGGCCCAGTCGAAGGCCGCCATGAGCCGGCCCGCCTCACCGCCCGCGGCGAACAGGT
Organism: Blastococcus sp. TF02-09; assembly: GCF_003319105.1. Lineage (GTDB taxonomy): Bacteria > Actinomycetota > Actinomycetes > Mycobacteriales > Geodermatophilaceae > Blastococcus. Next base: position 138,992 of record NZ_QOHH01000005.1, read on the forward strand.
CACCACCGGGTCCCGACCGGGAATCGGGGACCACACTCACCTCCAGCCGCGGACGGCGTCGCTCGTCCGGTTCGGTCATCGACGGGTTCCCGGCCGACGCCCCCGCGGCGGTCCGGATCGCCCCGGAACGGTACCGGCAGGTCCGGAAGGGGCGCCCGAGGGGACTACAGGCGCTCGACCACGTGATCGATGCAGGCGGTGAGGGCCGACATGTCGTCGGGGTCCACCGCCGGGAACATGCCCACGCGCAGCTGGTTGCGGCCCCACTTGCGGTAGGGCTCCACGTCGACCACGCCGTTGGCGCGCAGTGTCGCCGCCACCGCCGCGGCGTCCACCGAGTCGGCGAAGTCGACGGTGCCGACGACGTAGGAGCGCTCGGCGGGGTCGGTCACCCACGGCGTCGCGTACGGCGACTTCTCCGCCCACGAGTACAGCCGGTCGGAGGAGTCGCGCGTGCGGGCCACCGCGCCGGAGAGGCCGCCCAGCGACAGCAGCCACCGGATCTGGTCGTCCAGCAGGAAGAGGGTGGCGATCGCGGGGGTGTTGTAGGTCTGCTCCTTGGTGGAGTTGTCGATCGCGATCGACAGGTCCAGGAAGCCGGGGATCCAGCGGCCGGAGGCCTTGATCTGCGCGACCCGCTCCAGCGCGTCGGCCGACATGAGGGCCACCCACAACCCGCCGTCGGCGGCGAAGGACTTCTGCGGGGCGAAGTAGTAGACGTCGGTCTGCGACACGTCGACGGGGAGGCCGCCGGCGCCCGAGGTGGCGTCGACGAGCACCAGGGCGTCGTCGGTGCCGGCGGGCCGCTCCACCGGCGCCATGACGCCGGTGGAGGTCTCGTTGTGCGCCCAGCCGTAGGCGTCGACGCCGGGCTGCGCGGTGGGGATGGCCAGCGTGCCGGGGTCGGCCCGGACGATCACCGGGTCACCGAGGAACGGCGCCTCCTGCGCGGCGGAGGCGAACTTCGCGGAGAACTCACCGAACGTGCCGAAGGCTGCGCGGTCGCGGATCAGGCCGAACAGGGCGGCGTCCCAGAACGCCGTCGTCCCGCCGTTGCCGAGCACCACCTCGTAGCCGTCGGGCACGTCGAACAGCGTCCGCAGCCCCTCGCGGACCTTCTTCACCAGGTTCTTCACCGGTGCCTGGCGGTGCGAGGTGCCCATGAGCGCGGCGCCGTCGGTGGCCAGGGCGCGGAGGGCCTCCGGGCGGACCTTGGAGGGTCCGCAGCCGAACCGCCCGTCCGAGGGCAGGAGCTCGGCGGGGATGGTGATGCTCATCCGGGACGGACCTTCCGTGGGTGGGTGCGGAGCGGCCCCCCACCGCGAGCGTGCGTGCGGTGGGGGGCCGTGGAGTCCTGCCTCAGGCGGGCGAGACCTGGGTGGTGGTCGTGGTCTGGATGGTGTCCCAGCCCTCGACCTCGTCGGGCTTGCGCGGGTCGGGCCCGACGTAGCGGGCCGACGGGCGCACGAGGCGGCCGGTCCGCTTCTGCTCGAGGATGTGCGCGCACCAGCCGGCGGTGCGGGCGCAGGTGAACATCGAGGTGAACATGTGGCTGGGCACCTCGGCGAAGTCGAGGACGATCGCCGCCCAGAACTCCACGTTGGTCTCGACCGGCCGGTCGGGACGCCGCTCGCGCAGCTCCTTGAGGGCGGCCTTCTCCAGCGCCAGGGCGGCCTCGAAGCGGGGCGCGCCCAGTTCCTCGGAGGCGCGGCGGAGCACGCGGGCGCGGGGGTCCTCGGCGCGGTAGACCCGGTGCCCGAAGCCCATGAGGCGCTCCTTGCGGTCGAGCAGGTCCTTCACGTACTTCTCGGCGTCGCCGGTGCTCTCCACCGCGTCCAGCATGTGCAGCACGCGGGAGGGCGCACCGCCGTGCAGCGGGCCGGACATGGCGCCGATCGCGCCGGAGAGCGAGGCGGCGACGTCGGCGCCGGTGGAGGCGATGACGCGGGCGGTGAACGTCGAGGCGTTCATGCCGTGCTCGGCCGCCGAGGTCCAGTAGGCGTCGACGGCGGCGACGTGGCGGGGGTCGGGCTCGCCGCGCCAGCGGATCATGAACCGCTCGACGATGGTCTTGGCCTCGTCGACCCGCTTCTGCGGGACGGCGGGCGTGCCGATGCCGCGGGCGGACTGCGCGACGTAGGACAGCGCCATGACGGCGGCCCGGGCGAGCTCCTCGCGGGCCTCCTCGTCGGAGATGTCCAGCAGCGGGCGGTAGCCCCAGATCGGGGTGAGCATGGCCAGCGCGGCCTGCACGTCCACCCGCACGTCACCGGTGTGCACCGGGATGGGGAACGGCTCCGCCGGGGGCAGGCCGGGGCCGAACTTGCCGTCCACCAGCAGCGCCCACACGTTGCCGAAGGTCACCTTGCCGACGAGGTCCTCGATGTCGACGCCGCGATAGCGGAGCGCGCCGCCGTCCTTGTCCGGTTCAGCGATCTCCGTCTCGAAGGCGATGACGCCTTCCAGGCCGGGTACGAAGTCGTCGGCCATCTCGCATGCTCCTCTGCGCGCGGGACCCTGACCCGCGGGTCGCGCGGGGCACGGGATTGCCTGCCGACACTAGGCCGTCAGGACACGCCTGGCGCAAGTGGGGGTGACGGCCTGAGCTGGGGTGAGCCGGCCGGCGGTCCCGGTGTCAGCATGGTCCGGTGCCCGATCTCTCCCGCATGCGCAACGACTACACGCTCGGGCAGCTGAGCGAGGCCGACCTCGCCCCGACCTGGGTCGAGCAGTTCGACCGGTGGTTCGCCGAGGTCGTGGCCGCCGAGGTGCCCGAGCCCAACGCCGTCGTCGTCGCCACGGCCGACGCCGACGGCGCCCCGGACGCCCGCATCGTGCTCATGAAGGGGTACGACGCCGACGGGATCGTCTTCGGCACGAGCTACGCCTCCACCAAGGGCGCGCAGCTCGCGGTGAACCCGCGGGCGGCCCTGGTCTTCCCCTGGCATCCGCTGCAGCGGCAGGTGCGGGTGGCCGGCCGGGTGGAGCGGATCGGCAGCACCGCCTCGGACCTGCTGTGGGACCCGCGGCCCCGCGGCGCGCAGCTGGCCGCCGCCGCGTCGATCCAGTCGACCGTGGTGGAGTCGCGGGACGAGCTGCTGGAGCGGGTGCGCCGCCTCGACGAGCAGACGCCGGAGGGCCCGGTGCCGCGGCCGGCGGCGTGGGGCGGCTACCGCGTGGTGCCGGAGCGGGTGGAGTTCTGGCAGGGCGGCGCGGACCGGCTGCACGACCGGATCCGCTTCGTGCGCGACGAGGCCGAAGGCGGGGGCTGGATCGTCCAGCGGCTCGCCCCGTGAGCCGGCGCGGCTGGGCGATCGACACCACACCGCTGCAGAACCCCGCCTACCGGCGGCTGTTCTGGGGCGTGGCCGCGACGATGCTCGGCCAGCAGATGACGCTGGTCGCCGTCCCCTTCCAGGTCTACGCGCTCACCGGCGACTCGCTGATGGTCGGCGTGACGTCGATCGTCGCGCTGGTGCCGCTGATCGTCTTCGGCCTGCTCGGCGGCGCGATCGCCGACTCGATGGACCGCCGCCGGCTGATGCTCATCACGTCCGTCGGCGCCGCGGTGACCAGCGCGCTGCTGGCGCTGCAGGCGCTGCTGCCGGGCGAGGGCAACCTGGCGGTGCTGTGGGTGCTGACGGCGTGCGTGTCGGGTTTCGCGGCGGTCAACCAGCCCACGCGCAGCGCGGCCATCCCGGCGATCGTGGGCGCCGCGGGGGTTCCGGCGGCCAACGCGCTGTCGATGACCGTGCGCCAGGCCGGGGTGATCGTGGGGCCGCTGCTGGCCGGCGTGCTGATCGGGGCGGGCGAGCTCTTCCTCGCCTACGCGATCGACGCGCTGGGCTTCCTCGCCGCCGCGCTCCTGCTGCGCGGTCTGCCCTCGCTGCCCCCGGGCCGGGACGCCGGGCCGCTGCGGCTCGGTGCCGCCGTCCGGGGCGTGGGGGAAGGCTTCGTGTTCCTCCGCACCCAGCCGGTGCTGCTCATGACCTTCGTCGTCGACATCATCGCGATGTGCTTCGCCTGGCCGCAGGCGGTCTTCCCCGAGTTGTCGGAGAACCGGTTCGCCGACTCGCCCAACGCGCTGGGGTGGCTGTTCGCCGGCATCTCGATCGGCGCGCTGCTCATGGGGCTGACCTCGGGGTGGGTGTCCCGGGTGGACCGGCAGGGCGCGGTGGTGCTCGGCGCGATCGCGGTGTGGGGCGTGGCGATCATCGGCTTCGGGTTCGCGCCGACGCTGTGGCTGGCGGTGCTCTGCCTGGCGGTGGCCGGGGCGGGCGACATGGTGAGCGCGGTGCTGCGCTCGTCGATGCTGCAGCTCGCGGCGCCGGAGGAGATGCGCGGGCGGATGCAGGGCGTCTTCATCGTGGTCGTCGCCGGTGGCCCGCGGCTGGGTGACCTGCGCGCCGGGGCGCTGGCGAGCGCGGCGTCGGTGACCGTGGCGATGGTGTCCGGCGGCGTCGTCGTCGTGCTGGCGATGGCGCTGGTGGCGGTGCTCGTGCCCACGTTCTGGCTCTTCCGCGCCTCCCGCGCGGCGGTCTGACCCGCGCCTGGCGCCGACCGCGGGGAAGGACACCTCACCGCCGCCCGCGGAACGTGTCGAACCCCGCGCTCGAGGTCAGGCGAGGGCGGCGGCGACGACCTTCAGGTCGGTGACCAGCGCGTCGAAGGCGGCGGCCCGCGCCTCGTCGGGCGTGCGCAGGACCGCCGAGGGGTGGGTGGTCGCGAGGATCCAGGTCTGCGCCGGGGCGGCCTCGTCGGGCTCGTCGTCGTCGGCCTCGTCCGCGAGCGGGGGCGGCGGCAGCCCCGGCAGGTCCCAGGGCAGCAGCCGCCCGCGGTCCTGGGTGATCCGGAAGGATGGCGCGATGAGTGCCTTGGCCGCCGTCGCCCCCAGGGCCACGACCACCTCCGGCCGGAGGATGGCGAGCTCGGACCGCAGCCACGGGGCGCAGGCGCGCAGGTGTTCGGCCCCCGGGGTCTGGTGGATGCGCCGCTTCCCCTTCACGGTGAACCGGAAGTGCTTGACCGCGTTCGTGATGTAGGCGTCACGGCGGTCGATGCCGGCGCCGGTCAGCGCGTCGTCCAGCAGCCGCCCGGCCGGGCCGACGAACGGCTCGCCCTTCCTGTCCTCCTGGTCGCCGGGCTGCTCGCCGACGAACACGATGCGCGCCGTGGGCGGGCCCTCGCCGAACACCGTCTGCGTCGCCGGTTCCCACAGCTCGCAGGCCCGGCAGTCGGCCGCGGCGGTCGCCAGGCCGTCCAGGCCCACCCCGGACGGCGGCTGCGCGATCCCGTTGCCCTCGCTCATGCACCCGATGACACCGCAGGACCGCGCCGTCCGCGAGCCGTCGCTACCGTCCCGCCGTGCCCTATGCCTTCGACGACGACCCCGCCCGCATCGACGTGGATGCCGCCTGGGCCTTCCTCGAGCGAGACGCCTACTGGGGTCGGTGGCGCGGCACCGATGACTTCCGGCGACAGGTAGCAGGCGCGTGGCGGGTGGTCGGCTGCTACGACACGGACACCGGCGCGATGGTCGGCTTCGCCCGGGCCGTGTCCGACGGCGTGGGGTTCGCCTACCTGGCCGACGTGCTCGTGCTGCCGGAGCACCGCGGCCGCGGCCTCGGGGCGCGGCTGGTCGAGGAGATGGTCGAGCGCGGCCCCGGGGCGGGTTTCCGCTGGATGCTGCACACGGCGGACGCGCACGGTCTCTATGCCCGTTTCGGGTTCGCGCCGCCGGACGCGACGGTCCTCGAGCGCCCCCATGCGAGCAGTCGACCGGCGGACCCCTGACACGTCCGCCGGACGATCCGATTCCGCAGCCGCCCGGATACGGTCGGGACAGGCACGGGGACGACGGCGGGAGGACGGGTGCTCGAGTTCGACGGGCTCCGCAAGAGCTTCGGCGAGGTCCGGGTCCTGGAGGGCGTCGGGTTCACCGTCCAGCCGGGCTCGATGTTCGGGTTCTGCGGCTCCAACGGGGCCGGCAAGACCACCACGATGCGCATCGCCATGGGCCTGGTCCGGCCGGACGCCGGCGAGGTGCGCTGGCGGGGCCGCCTCCTGGACCAGGCCTCCCGCCGCCGGGTCGGCTACATGCCGGAGGAGCGCGGGCTCTACCCGAAGATGAAGGTCGGCGAGCAGGTCGCCTACTTCGCCCGGCTGCACGGGCTGGACGCCGCGGCCGCCACGCGGGCCGCGGGGGAGTGGGTGGAGCGCCTCGGCCTGGGCGCCCGCCGCGACGAGCAGGTGGAGAAGCTCTCGCTGGGCAACCAGCAGCGCGTCCAGCTGGCCGCGGCGCTGGTCAGCCGCCCCGAGGTGCTGATCCTCGACGAGCCGTTCTCCGGTCTGGACCCGGTCGGCGTCGACTCGCTGGCCGAGGCGCTGCTCGGGCAGGTGCGCGAGGGCGTCCCCGTGGTCTTCTCCAGCCACCAGCTCGACCTGGTCGAGCGGCTGTGCGACTCCGTCGGCATCCTGGCCCGCGGCCGCATGGTGGCCACCGGCACCGTCGAGGAGCTGCGCCGCCGCGAGGCCGGCCGGCTGCTGCGCGTCGTCGTCCCGGATGCCGCACCCGGGTGGGCCGACGGGCTGGGCGGCACCCGCGTGGTGTCCGAGCGGGCCGGGGACACCCTGCTGGAGCTGGCGCCGGACACCGACGACCAGACCGTCCTGGGTGCGGCGCTGCGGACCGGCCGCGTCACGCACTTCGCCTGGCAGCAGCCCACCCTCGTGGAGCTGTTCCGGGGGGCCGTCGCCGCACCGGCCGGCGCGGAGGTGGCGGCATGACCGCGCCGCACGACCCCTCCAGCGGCGAGCTGGTCCGCCTGGTCGCCGGGCGCGAGATCGCCACCCGCATCCGCGACAAGGGCTTCATCATCAGCTCGATCGTGATCCTGCTGGTGATCGTCGGCGCGGTGCTCGTCCAGGTCCTGACCGGCTCCGGGGAGGACCAGCGCCGGGTCGGGCTGGTCGGGGGCGACGCCGCGCTGGTCGGCGCCCTGGAGGCGCAGGGCGAGGCGCTGGACGTCGACGTGGAGGTGGTCGAGTTCGACGACGCGGCCGCCGCCCGGACGGCGGTGGACGAGGAGGACGTCGACGGCGCGCTGCTCGCCGGGGACGACGAGCTGCTCGTCCACGAGTCCGCCGGCGGCACCCTGGAGGCGATCGTGCAGGGCGCCGTGGGGCAGCTCGCGGTCGCCGAGCAGCTCACCGACGCGGGCATCGGCCAGCTCGACGTGCCGGAGGTCGCCGTGACGGCCCTGGACGCCGACGCCGCGGCCGACCAGCAGCAGGTCGTGGCCGCGATCTTCGGCGTGGTGATCCTCTACAGCCTGCTCATCCTGTTCGGCCAGTTCATCGCGCAGGGCGTCGTCGAGGAGAAGTCCAGCCGGGTGGTGGAGCTGCTGCTGGCCACGATGCGCCCGTGGCAGCTGCTCGCGGGCAAGATCCTCGGGCTCGGACTGCTGGCGCTGGGGCAGATCGTGGCCATCGGCGTCGTCGCCGTCGGGGCGGCGCTGGCCTTCGACGTCGTCGACGTGCCCGGCGACCTGATCAGCACCGTCGCGATCGTGATCGCCTGGTTCGTGCTGGGCTACGCCTGGTACGCCGCGGTCTTCGCCGTCGCCGCGTCGCTGGTGAGCCGGCAGGAGGACCTGGCGACGGTGCTCATGCCCACGTCGATGGTGCTCATCGTGGCCTTCTTCATCGGCATCCAGGCGGCGTCGGACCCCGGCGGGCTGCTGGCGCGGGTGACCTCCTACGTCCCGGGGCTCTCCCCGCTGGTCATGCCGGTGCGGCAGGCCGCGGGCGAGGTGGCGGCGTGGGAGATCGCGCTGGCGGTCGCGCTCATGCTGGTGGCCATCGTGCTGGTGGTCCGGGTGGGCGGGCGCGTCTACTCCGGCGCGCTGCTCCGCACGGGCGGGAAGATCAAGCTCCGCGAAGCGCTCGCCGCCGAACGCGCCTGAGGGGTTGCCCGCCCGACCTGCGGGTAGCCGCGCGGCATGGGCATGCAGCTGGGCTACACGATGATGACCGAGCAGGCCGGGCCGAAGGACCTGGTCCGCCACGTGGTGGGCGCCGAGGACGTCGGGTTCGACTTCGCGGTGAGCAGCGACCACTTCTTCCCGTGGTTGGACGAGATGGGCCACTCGCCCAACGCGTGGGTGACGCTCGGCGCCGCCGCGCACGCCACCAGCCGGATCGACCTGATGACCTACGTGACCTGCCCGATCATCCGGTACCGGCCGGCCGTGGTGGCCCAGCAGGCCGCGACGCTGCAGCTGCTCGCCGACGGCCGGTTCACCCTCGGCCTCGGCGCGGGGGAGAACCTCAACGAGCACGTGATCGGGGAAGGCTGGCCGCCGGTCGCGGTGCGGCACGAGATGCTGGCCGAGGCGGTGCAGATCATCAAGGAGCTGCTCCGCGGCGACGGGTACACGACCTTCCACGGCGAGTACTACGACGTCGACGGCGGCAAGCTCTGGGACCTGCCCGAGGGCGGGGTGCCGATCGGGCTGGCCGTGTCGGGCGAGAAGTCGGTCGAGCTGGCCGCCGAGTACGCCGACGTCCTGATCGCGACCGAGCCCAAGCCGGAGCTGGTCGGGCAGTTCGAGGCCGCGGGCGGTGCGGGCAAGAGGAAGGTCGGCCAGATGCCGATCAGCTACGGCACCGACAAGGCCGCCGCCGTCACCCGCGCGCACCAGCTGTTCCGCTGGTTCGGTCTCGGCTGGAAGGTCAACGCCGACCTCCCCGGCACGGCCGGGTTCGACGCCGCCAGCCAATTCGTCCGCGAGGAGGACGTCGAGAGCAGCCTCCCGTGCGGGGACGACGTCGCCGCGGTGATCGAGGCGGCGAAGGAGTACGCCGACGCCGGTTTCACCCACCTGGCCCTCGTGCAGATCGGCGGCGACCAGCAGGAGCCCTACCTCGAGTGGACCCGCAGCACGCTGCTGCCGGCCTGGCGGGAGGCGTTCGGCAGCTGACCGGCCCGGGGCCCCTCCCGTTGGGGTGAGGTCACCCCTGCGGGCGGCGCGGAGCAGGCCCGGTGCCCCTGAAGATCGGCGGCATGACCGAGGACCTCGACAGGCGCCTCCGGCGGCTGCGGGCCTCCGGGGACGGCGACGCTCTGGTCGACCTCGGCTGCGACCTCGCCGACGCCGGCCGGCACGCGGACGCCGAGGCCTGCTTCCGCGCCGCCTCGGAGGCCGGTGACACCGTCGCCTCCTTCAACCTGGGCAACGCCCTCGCCGCGCAGGGTCGGTGGACGGAGGCGGTCGACGCCTACGAGGCCGCGTTGTCCGGCGGCGAGGCCGACGCGTGGCGCAACCTCGGCCTGGTGCTCGAGGACCTCGGCGACCTCGCGGGCGCGATGCGGGCCTACCGCGGTGCCCTCGACGCCAGCGACCTTGAGGGCGGGCTGCAGCTGGCCTTCCTGCTCCGCGAGCAGGGGGAGCGCGAGGAGGCGCTCGCCGTCGCTGGTGAGGTCGCCGCCGCCGGTGACCCCGAGGCGGCCGGCGTCGTCGCCTGCTGGAGGTTCTGCACCACCCTGGACCCGGCGCTCGAGGACGACCTGCGCGCCGGCGCCGAGCACTTCCCGGCGGCGCGCACCGACCTCGCGCACCTCCTGCGGGAGAGCGGCCGGGGCGCCGAGGCGCGGGCGGTGCTCGAGCGCGGCGCCAAGCTGGGCGAGCAGGTGGCCTGGTTGCCGCTGGGCAACCTCTACCGCGAGGACCTCGAGGACGAGGAGGCCGCCGAGGAGGCCTTCCGCGCCGGCATCGCCGCCGGCGACGTCTACTGCCACCAGAACCTGGCCGTGCTGCTGGCCGACCGCGGCGACCTCGACGGCGCGGTCGAGCAGTTCCGGCTCGGCGCCGAGGCCGGCGACCAGCTGGCCGCCCAGACGCTGCGCGGCCTCGAACGGGGCTGAGCCCCCCCGCCCGGCAGGGGCCGCGAGGCGCGGAGCGGATACTGGCGACGTGACCCCGGCCACTGCTGCGCTCCGGACCGCCACGCGGTCCGACCTCGCAGCGGTGGCCGACGCGCTGGGGCTCCCGCTGCCGGCGCTGGCGCCCGCGATCGTCGAGCCTGACGCCCGCGGGCTCATCGGCGCCGAGGGGCAGGTCGTGCTGCTGCGCCGGCGCTGGGCCGCCGACGCGACCGCCGAGGCCGTCGTCGTGCGCCGGGCCGGCGTCCCGCTGGACCACCCTGACGTCCTGGCCGCGGCCGCCGACTGGGGCTGCGACCGCGTGCGGCACCTGGCCAACGACCGGTTCGTGCCGGTGCCGCCCGCGCCGGAGTCGGCCGCGCTGGACGTCCGCTTCGCCCACCTCGCCGCGCTGGCGGCCACCCGGGTGGAGACCGCCGTCGCCCTCGCGCGGGACGACGGCACCCCGCCGGTGGCGGCGGACGACGCCGCGCACGCCGCGGCGGTCGACGTCCTCGGGGTGCTCGGGGTGCCGGTGCTCAGCGGCGGGAGCGCCGTCCGGCAGGTGCCCGAGGGCATGCCGTGGATCGTCATCGACCCGCTCGACGGGGTCCGCAACTATCTCGCCGGGCTGCCGCCGTGGGCGTTCTCGGCCGCGCTCGTGCACGGGGGCCGCCCGGTCGCGGGCCTGGTCTGCGACCTCTCCCCGGGGCGGCGGTGGACGGCCACCGGGGACGGCGGCGCGGCGCGGGACGGCGTGCCGGTGCGCACCCGGAGCGGGAGCACCCTCGTCGTCCCCAGTGGGCTGAACGGCGGCTCGGTCGGCGCGCTCGGGCGGGTGCGGATCACCGGGTGCACGGCGGTCGACCTCTGCCTGGTCGCCGACGGCGCGGCCGCCGCCTGGCACGACGTGGACCGCACCGGCACGCACGTGCACGACGTCGCCGGCGGGCTGGCCGTGCTGCTGGCCGCCGGCGGGGCGGCGCTCACGGTCGACGGCGCCGCGGTGGTGCTCGAGCCGGACACCGTCGGGCGGATCCGCTTCGTCGCGGCCGCCGACGAGGCGCTGGCCCGCACGTTGCTCGACGCCGTCGCCTGAGAGCGCCGTCGCCTGAGAGCGCCCCGGCCTCAGGTGGTGGCGGACCGGATCGCGGCGAGCAGGGCCTCGCGCTCGTGCATGGTGGTGCGCGCCCGGCCGCGGCTGGCCCCGAGCGCGACCTCCGCGGCGTCGATGGCCCGCCAGTCCTCCAGGAGCACCGGCTGCGCCCCGCGCGCCCGCAGGGTGGTGACCAGGTCGTCGGTGCCGCCGCGGACGGCCAGGGTGCCGTCGGCCGCGTCGGCGAGGAGCGCGTCCACCGTCTCGCGGGCGTCGTGCTTGTTGGTGCCCACGACCCCGCTGGGGCCGCGCTTGATCCAGCCGGCCACGTACTCGCCCGGTGCGAGCGCGCCGTCGCGCAGCACGCGGCCGGTGCCGTCGTGGGGGACGGTGCCGCTGCGCTCGTCGACCGGGAGGCCGGGCAGCGGGGTGCCCCGGTAGCCCACCGAGCGCACGACCAGGTCGGCCGGCAGCAGCTCCAGCTCCCCGGTGCCCACGGCCCGTCCGTCGCCGTCGACCGCGGTCCGCTCGACCTCCAGGCCGGTGACGCGGTCCTCGCCGACGAGCCGCACCGGCCGCCGGAAGAAGCGCAGCCGCAGCGGGACGCGGCCGGGCTCCGGCGCGTGCCCGGCCCAGCCGCGCAGGACGCCGAGGTTGCGGCCGACCACCCGGTCGGCGGCGGCGCGCTCCTCCGACGCCGGGTCCAGCTCCAGCTCGGCCGGGTCGACCAGGACCGTCGCGGCCGTCATCTCGTCCAGCTCGCGCAGCTCCTGGGTGGTGAAGCTCGCCTGCGCCGGACCGCGGCGGCCCAGCACCGTCACCTCCTGGACCGGTGCGGCGGCCAACGCGTCCAGGACGTGCTGCGGCATGTCGGTCGGCTCGAGCTCCTCGGGCGCCCGCGCCAGGACCCGCGCCACGTCGAGGGCGACGTTGCCGACACCGACGACGACGACCGACCGGGCGTCGGACAGCGCGGCCTCGATCCGCTTCCGGTCGGCGTCGGGGTGCCCGGTGTACCAGGCGACGACGTCGGTGGCGGCGAGGCTGCCGGGGAGGTCCTCGCCCTCGATGCCCAGCCGGCGGTCGACCGCGGAGCCGTAGGTGTAGACGACGGCGTCGACGTGCGCGCGCAGCTCCTCCAGCGAGAGGTCGACGCCGACGTCGACGTTGCCGACGAAGCGCACCAGCGGCTGGTCGAGGCTGCGGTGCAGGGTCTCGCGGATGGCCCGCATCTTCGGGTGGTCGGGCGCGATGCCGTGCCGCACCAGGCCGAACGGCGTGGGCAGCCGGTCGATCAGGTCGACGGCCACCGGGACGTCGTCCTGGCGGGTCAGCGCGTCGGCGGCGAAGATGCCCGCCGGGCCGGCGCCGATGATCGCCACGCGGAGGGGGCGGCGCTCGGACGGGGGAGCGGCGGAGCCGTCGGCGACCATGACTGGCATCCTGACCCCGCCGGGGGCCGCTCCACCAGAGCGCGCGCCCGGTTTCCCGATCATCGTCGCTCGAGGAGGCCCCTCCATGTCCATCGTCGTCGTCGCCACCCTGACCCCCAAGCCGGACGAGGTCGACGCCGTGCGGGAGGCGCTCCTGGCCGCCGTCCCCAAGGTGCACGCCGAGCCCGGATGCGAGCGCTACGCCCTGCACGAGGCCGACGGGGTCTTCGTCTTCGTGGAGCGCTGGGAGAGCGCCGAGGCGATGAAGGTGCACGGCACGGCCGAGCCGCTCGCCACCCTGGGTGCCGCCCTGGCCGGCAAGCTGGCCGCCGCCCCGGACATCCGGCGGCTCACCCCGCTGCCCGCCGGCGACGCCGACAAGGGCGCCGTCTGACCCGAGTGCGGACCCGGCGCCCTCAGCCGCAGGAGTGGTTGCGGTCGAGGTCGTCGGGCACGTACTGGGTCAGCGTGACCCGCCCCTCCGGCACGAGCGGGGGCAGCTCGCACGCGGCCACGGCCTCGGCGAGGCTGGTCGACCCGGCCAGCCAGCTGGGCAGGCCCGCGAGCGAGCTGTCGTCGGGCACGCTCCCGACGATCTGCGCCCACTGCCGCCCCGTGGAGTAGACGCCGACGTCGGCGCCCCGCGAGTCCAGGTAGGCGGCCATGCCCTCGATCGCGGCCCGGTTGCGGGCGCGGGCGTCGTCGGACCCGTTCTGCCAGGTGTTCGACGTCTCCACGTCGAGCCACCAGGTGTAGCTCGACGCGAGGCTGGAGACCTCGGCCTCCCGCGCAGCGGGCACGAAGTAGTCCGTGACGCTGTCGCGGGCCCGCTCGTAGCCGTACCGCCAAGAGCAGGCCGGGGAGTTCTCGCCGTCGCACCGCCCGTACGGCGTCACTCCGGCCGAGGGCCAGGTGGTGACCAGGCCCCGCACCTGGCCGGGGTTGGCCGTGTTCACGTACAGCTGGGCGGGTGGTTGCTCGCGGACCGAGCCGTTGGACTCCCAGGCCCACGCGAGCTGGTCGGCCAGACAGGGATTGGCCTTCGTCGCCACCCCGCCGTTGACCCCCACGACGGTGAAGGCGCGCTCGTCGGGCAGCTCGGCCTCGCACTGCGGGTGCGAGATGTCGACGCCGGCCGGGCTGACCGGGACGTCGGACTCCGACGGCGCGGCGACGGCCGGCGTCTGCAGGGCGAGCACGACGGCCGCGGCGACCGGCGTCAGGGCGACGGCATGCAGCCGCCTACCCCATCCCCCGATGCGCACCCCCTGACGGTACCGGGCGCGGCCACCGGAGTGGTGCTCTCAGACGGCCTGGCAGGTCGGGCACCAGTGCAGGTTGCGGCCGACCATGACCTCGGTGCGGACCTCGGTGCCGCAGATCCGGCACGGCAGGCCGGTGCGCCGGTAGACGTAGTGGGCGTCCTCCCGGCGGATCGCGCCGCTGCGGCGGGTGCGGTCCTCGGGCCGGGTGGTGACGATGCGGCCCATGCGGACGCCGGCCTTCATGAGCGTGACCAGGTCGGCCCACAGCTGGGCCCAGAGCGCCTCGTCGACGGCACGGCCGGGGCGGAACGGGGAGACCCGGTGGCGGAACAGGATCTCGGCCCGGTAGACGTTGCCGACGCCGGCGAGCACGGACTGGTCCATGAGCAGCGCACCGATGGCGGTGCGGCTGGCCGCGATGCGGCGGAGGGCCCGGCCGCCGTCGGCCCGCGGGCGCAGCGGGTCGGGGCCGAGCCGGTCGAGGATCGCGGCCACCTCGGGCTCGGGCAGCACCTCGCAGGCGGTGGGTCCGCGCAGGTCGGTCCACACCCCGAGGCCGTCGGGCCCCGCCGCCTCCCACCGCATGCGCAGGGCGCCCTTCGCGGGCGGCGGCGTGCCGGTGCCGGTGAGGTAGGCGCCGTAGAGGCCCAGGTGCACGTGCAGGTGGTCGCTGCCGAAGCGGGCGAACAGGTGCTTGCCGTAGGAGAAGACCTCGTCGAGCACCCGGCCGTCGAGCAGGGCCGCGCCCGCGTCGAACCGGCCCTGGGGACTGGTGACGTGGACCGGGCGGCCGGCGAACAGCGCGGACTGCTCCCGCGCCAGGCGGTACAGGGTGTGGCCCTCGGGCATCCGGGCAGCGTAGGTGGCGCGCCCGGGCGGCGCCTCAGCGGTCGGCGGTCTCCAGGCCGAAGTGCGGCCGGTCGTCGACGGCGACGAGGTCGAGGAACTGCGGGTTCTGGAGGATGTGCCGGCGCACGAAGGAGCAGTACGGCAGCACGGTGAGGCCGCGCTCGCGGGCCGCGTTGAGGACGCCCTCGACGAGCGCGGTGCCGATGCCCCGACCGCCCATGGAGGGGTCGACCTCGGTGTGCGGGAGCGTCATCTGGCCGTTGTCGACGTGGTAGCTCGCGAGCCCCACGACGCGCTCGCCCAGCCGGATCTCGAACCGTCCCCGCTCGGGGACGTCGACCACCGAGGTCTCCATCGCATCCACCTTCCGTCGCTCCGGCGCCGTTGCCGGGGCCCGACGTGTGCCCCAGACCGTAACGCCTGGGAAGCGGTTCGTCTCTCTTCGATATCACGACTCGGGTGGGGCGGGGGTTCCCACGGCCACCGGATAGCCTCTGCGACGCGGTCCCGGACGCGCCTGGCGCGCCGCGGCCCCCGTAGCTCAGGGGATAGAGCATCGGTTTCCTAAACCGTGTGTCGCAGGTTCGAATCCTGCCGGGGGCACCTTCAGCAGAGTCCGGCCGAAGGCCGCCCGGTCCGCTCGACCCGGCGGGGATCAGCCGGTGCGCCGGGACCGCCACCACCAGACGCCTGCGCCGAGGGCGACGACGAGCAGGCCGGCGGCCGTCAGCGCGATCGTGCCGGTGTTCGACTCGTCGGCCGCCGGGTCGGCGGCGCTCTCGGTCGGCGCGGACGAGGTGGGCCCTGACCGGCTCGACGGCGCCGAGCCGGTCGGTGTGGTCGGTGCCGCCGGCACGGGGGCGGCCGCCACGGTCAGGGTGGGCGCGGGCATCTCCGGGTCCGGGGAGCCCTCGATCACCGGTTCGATCCAGGCGTCCTCGCGGCCGTCCGCGTAGCGCTGCAGCGTGGGGAAGACCAGCTCGGTGGAGTCGGCGGGCAGTTCGGCGACGGTGATCGCGTACTCGGCGTCGACGCCGGGTCCGAGCGCGGGGCCGGCGACCTCGAAGCCGTCGGCGGTCGGCGTGAGCACCCAGCCCGCGGGGCCGGTGGCGAGCGACACGCTGGTCGGGTCGATCCCGCCGGGGAGCTGGGTCCGCATGCCGACGATGCCGGAGGTGGAGGACTCCGACTCGGCCGAGAACTGGATGGTCGCGGGTCCGGTACCGGCCTGCGCCCCCTGGGCGGTCACCTCGACGTGCGCGCCGGCGGGCCCGCCCGTGCTGAGCACGATGGTGAGGGCGAGGGGAATGGCGAGGGCGGCGCGACGGCGGCCGGTGATGTCGGTGGGCACGTGCCATTGGTCGTCCGGTGCGAGGCCCGAGTTCCCTGGGTGACGCGGTCGACTCGTGCGCCGGCTATGGCCTGGCGCCGTCCACCGCATCCGGGCGTGCCATGGTGTCCCCGCTCCGGTCCGGCTCGTCCCCACAACTGCCCGCCACGGCGAAAGAGGCATCGTGACCGCCACCCCCACCAGGTCCCGGCGCACGGCTGCCGCCCTCGTCGTGCTCGCGACCTTCGCCGCCGCCGGGTGCTCGGCCGACGAGCCGGCAGACGTCGACGACGCCCCCGTGGCCCACGACTTCTCCGCGGTCCGGCCGATCGTGGAGGAGTTCGTCGCCGAGCACGACCTGGACGGCGCCGGCCTGGTCGTCGTCGACGAGGACGAGGGCATCGTCGGCGAGGAGTACTTCGGGGAGTTCGCCGCGGACCGGGTGTCGCTGGTCGCCTCGGCCTCGAAGATGGTCACGGCCGGGGTGCTCGTGCGGCTCGCCGACCAGGGCCTGCTCGACCTCGACCAGCCCATCGCCGAGTACGTCGACTGGGCGGCGGGCCAGAATCCCGAGGTCACCGTCGCCCAGCTGCTGTCGAGCAGTTCGGGGTTCGTCGGGCTGCTGCCCGATGCCACCTACGCGCCCTACATCTGCCAGTTCGTGCCGACGGCCGAGATCGAGGACTGCGCGACCACCGCCTGGACGACGCCCGACGACGACGCCGACATCGCGGCTCCCGACACCGAGTTCCGCTACGGCGGTGTGCAGTGGCAGATCGCCGGCGCCGTCGCCGAGACGGTCTCCGGCAGGCCCTGGTCGCAGCTGATCCAGGAGACCTACGTGGAGCCGTGCGGCGTCGGGTCGATGGGCTACAGCAACCACTGGGCCGTGCTCGGCGGCGGGTTCGACTACCCGGCCGGGTTCGACGGCGACACCAGCCTGCTGCCGGAGACGGAGAACCCGCACATGGAGGGCGGGATGTACATCGACCCGGTCGACTACGCCGAGCTGCTGCTCATGCACCTGAGAGGCGGCCGGTGCGGGGACACCCAGGTCCTGGAGCCGGAGTCGGTCGAGCGGATGCACACCGACCGGATCGAGGCCTACGGCGGCGAGACGTTCACGGGCACGGGATACGGCCTGGGCTGGTGGGTGGAGCGCGACGACAGCCGGCGCATCACCGACCCCGGCGCGTACGGAGCGGTGCCGTGGCTGGACCTGGACGGCGGCTTCGGCGCCTACCTGGTGCTCGAGGCGGACGCGACGCTCGGTGCCGAGCTCGCCGGGCAGCTCTACGACCCGGTCGAGTCCGCGATGGCGGCCGATGGCTGACCCGGCGGAACATACCCCCACCGGGTAATGTTCGGGGCCGTCATGGAGCACTCGATGCACGGCGACCGCCCGACCGGCACCGCGCTCACCCGGCTGGCCGTCAGCGCCACACTGCACTGCCTCACCGGCTGCGCCATCGGCGAGGTGCTCGGCATGGTCATCGGCACCGCGCTCGGCTGGTCGGACGTGCAGACGATCGTCCTCGCCGTCGCGCTCGCCTTCGTCTTCGGGTACGCCCTGACCATCGGTCCCGTCATGCGCTCCGGCCTGGCGCTGTCCGCTGCCATCCCGGTGGCGCTCGCGGCGGACACCGTCTCGATCACCGTCATGGAGGTCGTCGACAACGCGGTCATGCTGCTGGTGCCCGGCGCGATGGACGCCGGCCTGGACAGCGGGCTGTTCTGGGGAGCCCTGGCGCTGGCCCTCGCCGTCGCCTTCGTCGTCACCGTCCCGGTCAACCGCTGGCTGATCGGGCGCGGCAAGGGGCACGCCGTCGTCCACCGGTTCCACTGAATCGGGCGACGGCGGAACGCGCCGCCGCACCCCGTCGTTGGAGTCCGGGAGTGCCGCCGGTCGGCGCACGCACCCCCCGACGAAGCGAGCCATGAGCAGCAGTCACAGTCCCCGGGCCACGACTCCCTCCACCGGTGAGGGGGTGCGTGGCCGGTGATGGAAGTGCTCTCCCTCCTGTTGGGCGTCCTGGTCGTCCTCGCGATCACCGCGGCGACCGGCTACTTCGTGGCCCAGGAGTTCGCCTACATGGCGGTCGACCGCTCGGCGCTGGCCGCGCGGGCCGCGGCCGGGGACGCCGCGGCCGAGCGCTCGCTGACCGTCACGCGGCGCACCTCGTTCATGCTGTCCGGCGCCCAGCTCGGCATCACGGTCACCGGACTGCTCGTCGGTTACGTCGCCGAGCCGCTGATCGGTGAGTCGATCGGCGCGCTGCTCGGCGGCGTCGACGTGCCGACCGGGGTGGCGGTCGGCATCGGCGCGGTGCTGGCGCTGCTGTTCTCCACGTTCGTGCAGATGCTGTTCGGCGAGCTGTTCCCCAAGAACCTGGCGATCGCGCGGCCGGAGCCGGTCGCGCGCTGGCTGGCGACGTCGACGGTGCTGTACCTGACCCTCTTCGGCTGGCTGGTCCGCGTCTTCGACCAGGCGTCGAACCTGCTGCTCCGGGCGCTGCGGATCGAGCCCGTGCACGACGTCGAGCACGCCGCCACCGCCCGCGACCTCGAGCACATCCTGGAGGAGTCGCGGGAGAGCGGGGACCTGCCCGCGGAGCTCTCGATGATGCTCGACCGGATCCTCGACTTCCCGAACCGCGACGTCGAGCATGCGATGATCCCGCGGCCGCGGGTGGACACCGTGTCCACGACGGACACGGTCGGCCGGCTGCGCGAGCTCATGGCGCACGGCCACTCCCGCTACCCGGTGCTCGACGCGGCCGACGGGGACGTCGTCGCTGTCGCGAACCTGGCCGACCTGCTGACGACGACGGCGCGCGACGACGCGCCGGTGACCGAGGTGGCCCGCCCGTGCCTCGTCGTCTCCACCTTCACCTCGCTGCCCGACGCGCTGCGCGAGCTGACCGACTCGGGCAACCAGATGGCCTGCGTGATCGACGAGTACGGCGGCTTCGCCGGCGTGATCACGCTGGAGGACCTCGCCGAGGAGCTGGTCGGGGAGATCACCGACGAGCACGACGACGAGCACCCGACGTACCAGCCGATCGAGGGCGACGGCGTCTGGGAGATGGCCGGGGACGTGCACGTCGACGAGGTCGAGCGGGCCCTGGCCGTCGACCTGCCGCGCGGGGACTACGAGACGATCGCCGGCCTGGTCATCGCCGCGGCCGGCACGCTGCCCGAGCCGGGCACCCGCCTGACCGTCGAGCTGCCGCCGGACCCGGGTGACCTGGTGCACGCCGACGACCCCGAGCCGCGGCTGCTCAGCGTCGAGGTGCTCGACGTGGAGCGGCACGTGCCCGCGCGCGTGCGGCTGGAGCTGCCCGACGGGGCCGGCGACGTCGGCCCGGAGGCGTCCCGATGAGCGCGTGGGTGGTCGTCGCCGCGACCGTCGTGATCGTGGCGCTCAGCGCGTTCTTCGTCGCCGTCGAGTTCGCCGCGCTCGCCGCCAAGCGGCACCGGCTGGAGGAGGCCGCGCCCGGCAGCCGGGCGGCCCGAGCCGCGCTGCGCAACTCCGCCGAGCTCACCGTGCTGCTGGCCGGCTCGCAGCTGGGCATCACCGCGGCCACGCTCGCCCTCGGCGCGATCAGCAAGCCCGCCGTGCACCACTGGCTGACGCCGGTCTTCGACGGCTGGGGCGTCCCGCACGTGGCCGCCGACGTCGCCGGGTTCGTCCTCGCCCTGCTGGTCGTCACGTTCATCCACCTGGTGGTGGGGGAGATGGCGCCCAAGTCGTGGGCGATCGCCCACCCCGAGCGCTCGGCCACGCTGCTCGCGCTGCCGATGCGCGCGTTCATGGCCGTGTTCCGGCCGGTGCTGCGCGCGCTCAACGCCGCGGCGAACCGGCTGCTGCGCTGGGCCGGCGTCGAGGCGGTCGACGAGCTCGCGGTGGGTCACAGCCCCAGCGCGCTGCGGCACCTGGTGGAGCACTCGGCCAACGTCGGGGCGCTCGACGCGTCGTTCTCCGAGCAGATCTCCGGCGTGCTGGAGCTCGAGCAGCTCACCGTCCGCGAGCTGGTCGACCCGGCGTCGGCGCTGACCTCGGTGCCGGTCGACGCCACCGCAGGGGACGTGCGCGCCGAAGCCCGGCGCACCGGCCACCTGCGCATCCTCATCCGCGACGGGGAGCGCATCGCCGGGGTGGTGCACGTCCGCGACACCCTGGCCGCCCCCGACGACGCCCCCGTGGCCGGGTTCGCCCGGCCGGTGTTCGAGCTGGCGGCCGGCACCACCGTGCACGCGGCGCTCAAGGCGATGCGCGAGTCCCGCAACCACCTCGCGCTGGTCACCGACGGGGGCGGCGTCGTCGGCGTCGTCACGCTGGCCGACGTCCTGCGCCGGCTCTTCCCGCGGGGTGAGGTGTCATCCGCCGGCTCCGCCGGGGCAGGATGACCGCATGAGCCAGATCGTGGTCAACGCCGAGAAGATCATCTCCGCACCCGCCGAGCAGGTGACCCGGGCGCTGGCGGACTACGAAGCGGTCCGCCCGCGGATCCTGCCCGAGCAGTTCAGCGAGTACCGCGTCGAGAACGGCGGGCACGGTGCCGGCACCGTCGTGCACTGGAGGTTCGCCGCCACCTCCAAGCGGGTCCGCGACCAGCTCGTCGACGTGACCGAGCCCGCGCTCGGCACCCTGGTGGAGACCGACCGGAACTCCTCGATGGTCACCACCTGGACGGTGCTGGCCGAGGGCACCGGCGGCTCCACCGTGAAGGTGCGGACGACGTGGGACGGCGCCGGCGGCATCGGCGGCTTCTTCGAGCGCACCTTCGCGCCCAAGGGCCTGGGCCGGGTCTACGTCGATCTGCTGCACCGCCTCGACGCCGAGCTCGCCGCGGTCTGACGCGGGCGCGCGGGCCGCTCGGCAGGGACCATGGTCGGGTGACCCTCGCCCACCCCGCCGTCACCGGCACCGCGCTGGACGCCCTGACCGACCTGGTGGGCGACGGCGACGTCGTCGTCCTGTCCGGCGCGGGGCTGTCCACCGACTCGGGCATCCCGGACTACCGCGGCGCCACCGGCAGCCTGCGCCGGCACACCCCGATGACGTACCAGACCTTCACCCGGGACCCGCGCGGCCGGCACCGGTACTGGGCGCGCAGCTTCGTCGGCTGGCGGCAGATGCGCGCGGCCCGGCCGAACGACGGGCACCGGGCGGTGGCCGAGCTCCAGGCGGCCGGGCTGGTCGGTGGTCTCATCACGCAGAACGTCGACGGCCTGCACCAGGCCGGTGGCGCGCGGGACGTCGTCGAGCTGCACGGCGGGCTGGACCGGACGGTGTGCCTGGGCTGCGGGGACGTCGCCGGGCGGGAGGCGCTCGACGCGCGGCTGCACGCGGCCAACCCCGGGTTCGGGCCGCGGGTCGAGGAGGTCAACCCCGACGGCGACGCGGAGCTGCCCGACGAGGTGCTCGACGGGTTCACGATGGTCGGCTGCCTGGCCTGCGGGGAGGACCTGCTCAAGCCCGACGTCGTGTTCTTCGGCGAGACGGTGCCCCGCGACCGCGTGGACCACTGCTTCTCGCTGGTCGACGGCGCCGGCAGCCTGCTGGTGCTCGGCTCGTCCCTGACCGTGATGAGCGGCTACCGGTTCGTGCTGCACGCGGCGAAGCGGGGCATCCCGGTGGCGATCTGCACCGTCGGGCCGACCCGGGGCGACGCCAAGGCCGACGTCCGGGTCGACGCCCCGCTGGGCGAGGTGCTGCCGGCGCTCGCCGCGCGCCTGGCCGGATGACCCGCGAGGTCGAGCGCACCGACGACGGGCGGTGGATCGTCGTCGACGGGCGGCGCTGGCGGACCGCGGACCCGGCGCTGCCCGACGACGTCCGCGCGCGGCTGCTGCACCACCTCGGCCTGGGTCGTTCCGGCGTGCGGCAGGCGTTGGCGGCGGGGGACGACGCCGCGGTGGCCGCCGCACGCGCGCGGGTGCAGCTGGCCAAGACCGGGCTGGGGGAGCGCGGCACCGCCTGGTGGGAGCAGTCCGACGCGGAGCGGCGGGAGCGCTGGGAGACCGCGCTGCGCGACCTGGAGGAGTAGCCGAGACTGGGCGGCGATGCAGACCTTCCTGCCGGTCGCCGACTTCACCGAGTCCGCCCGCCTCCTGGACAACCCCCGGCTCGGCAAGCAGCGCGTGGAGTGCCTGCAGGTGCTGCGCGCGCTGGAGCTACCGGACTACGGCTGGGCCAACCACCCGGTGGTCACCATGTGGCGCGGCCGCACCGCTGGCCTGGTCGTCTACTCGCTGGCGATGGTCCGCGTCTGGCGGGAGCGCGGCTTCGCCGACACCACCGAGGCCCTCATCTCCGAGTTCGCGCCCGAGGCGGCGGCCATGACCCAGGAGGAGGCGGCGGCCGCCGGGCTGCTGCCGAGCTGGGTGGGGGACGAGGAGCTGCACCTCTCGCACCGCTCCAACCTGCTGGCCAAGGACCCCGAGTTCTACCGGCCCCGGTTCCCGGGCGACCCCGACGACCTCCCGTACAAGTGGCCCGGTTCGGACGACGTGCCGCCCGCGCCGGCACCCGAGGGCGTCGGCGTATGGGTGGTGCGGCCGCGCAACCACAACGAGCTGGGGGCATGCCTGGCCGCGGGCGTGGTCGGTCTGGGCACCCAGTCGGGCATCGACGTCGACGCCACCGGGCAGACGCCGGCCGAGCTCCGCGCCCTGTCCAAGGAGCTGTCGGGACGCCGGCCGGCCAAGGACCTGCGCCAGCTCTCGGCGTTCCTGGACGAGATGGCGCCCGGCGACCGCGTGGGGCTGCCCGTCGAGCACGGCGCCGGGCTGCTGCTGGGCGAGGTGGTGGGGGAGTACCTCTTCCAGGGCCGCGAGCTGCTGCCGCACCGGCGACCGGCCCGCTGGGAGCGGGTGGTGCCGCGGTCGGCCGCGTGCCCGCCGGCCACGCTGCAGGACCCTCGCGCGCTGTTCCGCGTCGTCCTGGACCCTGACGTCCTGGGCTGATCGGGCGCTCGGCTAGCTCCCCGGCAGCGGGACGTTCTGCAGCCGCACCCGGCCCTGGGCGACGAGCGTGCCGTCCTCCCGGGTGAGGGTGACCTGCCACAGCTGCTGGGTGCGGCCCTGCTGCACCGGCTCGGCGACGACGTCGATCCGCCCGGCGGTCATCGAGCGCACGAAGTCGGTGCTGTTGTTGACGCCGACGGAGAACTGGCCGTGCTCCTGCACCGCCGTGCTGGCCCCGATGCTGGCCGCGGACTCGACGATCGCGCAGTAGACGCCGCCGTGCACGACGCCCCACGGGGTGTGGTGCTGCGGGCCCAGCTCGGCGGTGCCGGTCACCCTCGTGCCGCTCACCTCGTCGGTCGTGAAGCCCATCGCGCCGACGAAGCCGGACACGGTGCCCTCGGCGCTCATGCGTCCCACACCAGGCAGAAGGGGTGGCCGACCGGGTCGGCGTAGACGCGGAAGTCGCCGCCCTCACCGGGGAGCCTGCGGGCGCCCAGGGCGAGCACCTTCGGCTCGGCGTCGGCGATGTCGGCCACGCGGATGTCCAGGTGGAACTGCTGGGGGCGCTCGGGATCGGGCCAGTCCGGCGGGCGCAGGTCCGGGGCCTGCTGGAACGCGATGCGGTAGCCGGCGCCGGTGATCACCACCCAGTCGTCCCCGGGGTCGCCCTTCACCTCCATGCCCAGCAGGTCGGCGTAGAAGCGGGCGAGGGCGTGCGCGTCGGGCGCGTCGATCACGACGGAGTGCAGCTGACCGATCATGCTGCCCATCCTGGTGGGCGGATGCGACCGTCTCCAGCCGGAAACCGGCCGCGAACCGTGCCGATCGAGCCACCACCCCCACGGCGCTCCCCGCGGACGCCGTGGCGCAGGATCTGGAGCGTGGCCCCGAACCCGCCCGTCCTGGGCTCCCTGACCTGGCTGCCCGCCGCCGAGCACCCCGAGCTGCTGGGCGCTCCGGTCGCCGCGGCGCTGTCGCAGCTCACCGGGCCGGCCTGGGTGGCCGAGATCGACGACGAGCTCGCCGACACCGCGGCGTTCACCGACGCCTACGGGGTTCCGCTGGAGGCGTCGGCCAACTGCGTGGTCGTCGCGGCCCGCCGCGCCGGCCAGACCACGATGGCCGCCTGCCTGGTGCTGGCCACCACCCGCGCCGACGTGAACGGCCTGGTCCGCCGGCACCTGGGAGCGCGCAAGGCGTCGTTCGCGCCGCAGGACGTCGCCGTGGCCGAGAGCGGGATGGCCTACGGCGGGATCACCCCGGTCGGGCTGCCGTCGTCGTGGCCGGTGCTGGTCGACGCCGCCGTCGCCGGTGCCGACCTCGTGGTCATCGGTTCGGGCACCCGGGGCAGCAAGCTCGCCGTCCCCGGTGCGGTGCTGGCCGCCCTGCCCGCGGCGGAGGTGCTCGACGGGCTCGGGCAGCCGCTCGCGCCGGCCGCGCCCGCGGCGCCCGCGGTGGCGCCCGCCGTACGCCGAGCGCCCGACGACAGCGACGTGGGCTGGGGCGAGCGCCCGGCCGACTCCTCCGACAGCGACCGTCGCTACCTGGAGGACCGGCCGCCGCACTGGGGCAGTGATTAATCACGGGGTCGTGCTGGAGCGTCCCTCCTCTTGCTGGGCGCGGAGCAGGTCGCGGATCTCGGCGAGCAGCTCGACCTGGGTGGGTGCGACGGGACCCGGCTCCTCGCCGCGCCGGCGCCGCTCCAGGAGCGTCTTCATGGGCAGGACCACGACGAAGTAGACGACCGCTGCGGTGAGCACGAACGTGATCACCTGGTTCACGAACGCGCCCCACGCGAAGACCTGACCGTCCACCTCCAGCGTGCCGCCCTGCACGCCGCCACCGCCGACCAGGCCGATCAGCGGCTTCAGGAACGACTCGGTGAACGACGTGACCAGCATGGTGAACGCGGTGCCGATCACGACGGCGACGGCCAGCTCGACGACGTTGCCGCGGAGCAGGAAGTCCCTGAATCCCTTGATCATGGCCGCCATCCAACCGGCTGCGTCGGCCGCTGCCCGTGCGCCACGTCGGGTCAGGGCGGCGGAAGGCTGACCGTGAGCGTCGCGCTGGTCGCTGCCGCGGCCAGCCGTGCCGCGGTGGCGGTGTCGACGGCGACGATCAGCAGCCCCGCGGTCGGGCCGTCGCCGGAGCCCCCCGCCGCCAGCACCCGGACACCCGAGGCCAGCGTCCCGGCCTCGCCGGCCCCCGGTTCGGTGGCGAGCACGTCGACCCGGTCACCGGTGCGCACCAGCCCGGCCACCGCGAGGTCGGCGAGCCGCACGGGCGCCGCCACCTGGCCGTCGGGGAGCAGCGAGGTGAGGCCCGGTCCCACCAGCCGGGTGTCGGTGAGCGGTTCGCCGGCGCGGACCGGGCCGGCGAGGAGCCGGCCGACCAGGAGGTCGGGTTCCGCCACGACGCCGGCGGGAGCGGTGCCGGGCGGGTAGCGCGCCAGCGCCAGGTCACCCGCGGCGAGCGGCCGGCCGGCGTCCAGGGAATGGGCCGCGACCACCACCGGCTGCGGCTGCGGCCCCGCCCCCTCGGCCGGGGGCCCGGGACGCAGGGCGAGCGCCACGGCGACGGCGGCCAGCAGGGCGGCCGCGACCCGGCGGGCCAGTGCGGCCGGGGAGCGGGGGCGGCGGAAGCGCGGCATGCGCCGAGCCTGCTGGGTCGGCGGCGCCCGGGGGGCCGGTGCGGAGCAGCTGTGGACGGACCCGTCGGCTGTGGACGGGCCTCGGTCAGTCGGCGGCCTTGGCCCCGCTGCCGGAGGTCGCGGCCGGCGTGCTCGAGGCCGCCGGGGTGGAGGCGGCCGTCGAGCTCGACGACGAGCTGCTCGTCGAGGCCGACTCCGACGCGGACGAGGTCTTCCGGCTGTCGGTCCGGTAGAAGCCCGAGCCCTTGAAGACGACGCCGACGGAGCCGTAGACCTTGCGCACCGGCGCACCGCACTGCGGGCACTCGGTGAGCGCGGCGTCGCTGAACGACTGCACGGCCTCGAACTCGTGCTTCCCCTCGGGGTTGGTGCAGGCGTACTGGTACGTGGGCACGGTGCTGGGCTCCCTGATCGAGCGGAGGTGGGTGCCGGGATTGGCACTCTCACCCGGCGACTGCCAATGATGCGTCATCGTCGCCCGCCCGTCCACGAACGTGGACGAGCGTCACCACCGCGGCGGTGCGCCCGGTTCGGCAACCGGCTCCGACTGCGCCGGCAGGCGAAGGGTTTCGCACAACGGGCACCCGGGACTAGCGTCGACGGGGCCGGCGCGGCCGGTGGCGGCTCAGCAACGGCCCCGAGGAACACGCATCCGGAGGCCCGTCATGCCGGTCGAGGTCGTCGAGCTGTCCCTCCAGGAGCCGGATGCCGCCCAGGCCGTGCTCACCGACCTCTACCGCTCGGAGCGCCCGCTCGCGTTCTCCGGCGTCCGGGGGGCGTTCGCCTGCGAGTTGCGGTCAGCGACGGCCGGTGGTCTGGCCGCGGACCGGCTGCGGTTCACCGCGGGCATGCGCTGCACGGTCGCGCCCTTGAGCGACCTGGTGGTGGCCAGCCCGGTGAGCGGGGGATGCCGGTACGTGGCGGGCCGGGACGAGGTCACCACCCGCCCGGGCGTAGTGTTCCGGTGCCCGACCGGCGAGCCGTTCATGAACGAGTGGGACGACGTGGACGTGGGCATCGTGCGGCTGCCGCTGGAGGTGGTCGAGCGGGTGGCAGAGGAACGGCTGGGTGCGTCACCCGTCGACGTCCGGTTCGACGGGATGAGCCCGGTGTCCGAGCCGATGCGCCGCACGTGGTTGGGGCTGATGAGGTTCGTGCACCAGCAGATGGCCGATCCGGGCAGCGGGCTGGGCGAGCCCTTGGTCGCCGCGCAGCTGGCCGAGCTGGTGGCGGCGGCCGCGCTGGCGGCCTTCCCGAACACCACGATGACCTCGGGCGACCTGCCTGGAGCCGGCGCGGTGGCGCCGGCGGTGGTGCGCCGGGCGGTCGCCTTCGTCGACGCGCACGCCTCGCTCCCGATCACCGTCACCGACATCGCCCGCGCCGCCGGGGTCGGCCCACGAGCGCTGCAGCTGGCCTTCGCCCGCCACCTCGGGCTCAGCCCGATGGCCTACGTGCGGCGGGTGCGGCTGGAGTGCGCGCACCGGGAGCTGCAGGCCGCCGACCCCACCTCCGGGGACACCGTGGCGGCGATCGCAGCCCGGTGGGGGTTCGCCAAGCCCGACCGGTTCGCCGCCGCCTACCGCGCCGCCTACGGGGTGCCCCCCAGCCACACCCTGCGCACCTAGAGCCCCGCGGCCGACCCCGCACGGAGGAGCGTCATGACCGCACCGACCACCACAGCGCCGCGGCGCGCCGAGTTCCGCACCCGCGACCCGGCCGAGGCGCGCGCGTTCCTCGACACGCTCTACGGGGTCCGGCTCGAGGTCGAGGCTCCCCGCGATGCCAGTTGGCTGCTGGGCCTGCGCATGGTCGACGCCGGCCTGTTCAGCTCCATCGACATCGTGCTGCCGGCCCACCTCACGTTCGGCCTCGCCGGCCAGGACGACCTCGTCATCGGCACGGTCACCGGAGGCCTGATCGGGTTCGAGTGGGGACAGAGCACCTACCGCTACGCGCCAGGGGACGTCTACATCTCCAGCGACCCGCGGGGCGACGACATCGGGTACACGCGCGAGGCCCGGGCGCTGACGACCACCCTGCCGCAGTCGCTGCTCACCGATGTGGCCCGCGGCGCCGGCGAGCCCGGGCCCCCGTGGCAGTTCACAGCCATGCAGGGCACCCCCAGCGACGCCGCCCGGTGGCGGGCGACCAGCCGGTTCGTCGACGACCTGCTCGCCGAGCCCGCGACCGCCGCGTCACCGCTGCTGCTCGGTCCGGCCACACGGTTGCTGGCCGCGACTGCCCTCACCGTCTTCCCGAACACGCTCGTCACGGACGCGGCGCCCGCGGACAGCGTCGACGCCCATCCCGGCACGCTGCGGCGCGCGGTCGCGTTCATCGACGCCGACTGCGACCGCGACATCTCCCTGGCCGACATCGCTCGCGCCGCCTACGTCACCCCGCGCGCGGTGCAGCTGGCCTTCCGCCGGTACCTCGACACGACCCCGACCGCCTACCTCCGCACGGCCCGGCTGGCGCAGGCCCACCAGCAGCTACGCGACGCCACCCCGGGCGACGGGCTCACCGTGACCGCCGTCGCCGCGCGCTGGGGCTTCACGCCCAGCCGGTTCACCGAGCACTACCGCGCGGCCTACGGCGTGCTCCCCAGCCACACCCTGCGGACCTGAGACGCCGTACCCGCCCCGCACCCGGCGGGCCTCGAGTCCCCGCTGCAGCGCCTCGGCCCGCTGCGACGAGGCCCGGGCATCTGCCCCCAGCTCGGCCGCGCGGGACCGGGCCCGCGCGGCCGCGTCGTGACGCGCCACCACCGAGGACCGGTCCTCCGCCGCCACGCGCTCCCCGCTGCCGGCCCTCGCGCCCACGGGTGCCCCCTCCTGATCGTGCGGCGCCGCGCGCGGAGATTCCCGCGTGCACCCGGGGCGTCCCGTCTGTTCGAGACGATCGACCGCGCGCGGCCGCCGACGGTCAGCGAACGCGGCAGAGGCGGGTCCCGCCGGATCAGCCCGCCCGCGACTGCGCACGACGGGGGTGTCGGTTCGCCCGTCGGTCAGCGGGCGGTGGAGTCCAGCGCGGCCGGGCTGGCCCACATCTGCACCGCCAGGCGGCGCTGCTCGTCCGTGCGCGTGCGCGCCCACGCCGCCCGGTCGGGGCGCGGCCCGGCCGGGTCGCTGTCCTCGGCGGCGTCCGCGGCGGTGGTGTCGTAGGTCAACGCCACCTGGGCAGCGGCCGGCCCCCGACCGGCTAGCCCCCGCAGGCGAAGACCCGCGCCGCCCGCTTCGCCCGGAGGCGAAGCGGGCCGCCGGTCAGGCGTCACTGGCCAGGGAGGGCAGACGCACCAGGTCGAGGACGGCGTGCGCGGGACTGCCGGGTGGGGCGAGCAGCCGCAGGTGCTGCTGCTGGGCGCCGAGCTGGTCGCGCATCCGGTGCAGGACCTGCACGCCGGCGCTGGCCAGGTGGGTGACCTCGGTGAGGTCGACCGTCAGCGGGAGCACCCCACCGCGTGAGGCCCCGGACAGGGCACGGGCGAACTCCTCTCCGGTGACGATGTCGACCGGCCCACGGACCCGGAGCCGCGGAAGGCCGTCGCGGTGCTCGGCGTCGACGGCGAACTCCGGCCGGGGCGCGGGAGCGGGCGGTGGCGCCTCGGTGTGGGGACCGAGCACGGCGGGACGGTGCAGCCGCTGGCGGAGCAGCACGACCGTCCCCTCGCCGTGAGCGTCGGCGTGCGGTGGGTGCCGGACCTCGAGGGAGTCGACGAGCTGCTCGGCGAGCAGCAGGCCCCGCCCCCGGTGGGTGGCCGTGGGATCGGGCTGCCGCCAGTGCCCCCGGTCGCTGATCCGGCACTCCAGGACGCCGTCGACACCCAGCATGACCTGCAGCCGCACGGGACCGGGCTCCTCGGGCGGGTAGGCGTGGTCGACCGCGTTCGCGACGGCCTCCCACACGGCCAGCTCCAGCGCCACGCGGTCGCTGTCGGCCGGGTCGAGGGCGTCGAGCCACGCGTCGAGGTCGCGCCGCAGCTGCCGGATGCTCTCGACGGTGGTCGACGTCTGCAGGTCCAGGGGCGGCACGGGGCCGGCCAGGCGGTGGGCGGCCAGCACCGTGACGTCGTCGGCGTAGCCGGTGCGGGTGAGCAGCTCGACGGTGAGCTGGCAGATCCGCTCGGCGGGGGAGGTGGGGGCGTGCAGCGGGAGCGCCCGGTTGGCGGCGGCGTCGGCGGCGACGGTCGCCAGTTCCACCATGCCGTCCTCGAGGGTGCGGTTCGGACGTTCGATGAGCCCGTCGCTGTAGAGCAGGACCACCTCGTCCGCGGCGAGCGCGTCCTCTGCCAGCACCGGGACCGACCCCGTGCCCAGCGGGCCGGTGCCGGTCCCGCTGAGGAACCGGGTCGCCCCGTCGGGCCCGACGACCAGCGGCGGGGGCTGGCCGCAGTTCGCGTGGTTCAGCGTGCCCGTCGCCGGGTCGAGCACCACCATGGCCAGGGTGGTGGCCCGCAGCAGCGGGGTGCGCGCGGCGAACGCGTCCGCCCGGGTCAGCGCGACCAGCGGGTCGTCGTCGGTGGCCAGCGCGTCGGCCAGCACCGCCCGCAGCTGACCCATCGCGGCCGACCCGGTCACGCCGTGCCCGACGACGTCGCCGACGACCAGGACGACGCTGCCGTCGGCGCGCGGGATGGCGTCGAACCAGTCGCCGCCGGCGATCTGGTCCTCGGCGGCCACGAGGTAGCGCGCCGCGATGCGGGCCCCCGGCAGCACCGGCAGCGCGGTGGGCAGCAGCGCCTCCTGCAGCGCGGTGACGACGTCGCGGGCGTCGTGGTACCGCTGCTGGGCCTCGTCCACCCGCTCCTGCGCCGCCCGGCGCTCGCGGACGCGCTCGGTCACGTCGGTCGCGAAGGCGAGCAGCCCGATCACCGTGCCGTCCGGCGTCCGGCGCGGCACGCAGGTGAAGTCGGCGTACACCTCCTCGACCTCGTCGGCCCCCTCGCGCTCGAGCTGCACCCGCCACTCGCGGGACGTCTGCGGCTCCCCGGTGGCGTACACCCGGTCGAACATCTCGACGACCTGCTGGCCGGCGAGCTCGGGCATCGCCTCGCGGACCGGCATGCCGATGAACGCCGGCTTCCCGACGAACTCCCGGTAGACGGCGTTGGCCGCCACGAACGCGTGCTCCGGACCTTCCGTGCTCATCAGCAGCAACGGCATCTCCTCGAAGGCCGCGCGCACCGCCTCGGCGTCCCCGACGCGGGAGCGCAGCTCCTCGCCGCCGCTCGAATCCCTCACGTGTGCACCTCTGCTCGCCGGTCCGTTGCGGCCGGGCCATACCCGGAGTCACGGCGATTCACCACGGCTCGCCCTGGACAGGTCGGTGCGCCCC
The DNA here is from genome assembly GCF_003319105.1 of Blastococcus sp. TF02-09. GTDB lineage: Bacteria > Actinomycetota > Actinomycetes > Mycobacteriales > Geodermatophilaceae > Blastococcus. Next base: position 169,852 of record NZ_QOHH01000005.1, read on the forward strand.
CGCTTGCATCACCACGTGCACCAGCGGACCGCGACCGACCAGCACGGCGTCCCGTTCGGTGCCGCGGTGCGGACCTGGTTCCTCATCTCCCTGCAGACCTTCGGCGGCCCGGCCGGGCAGATCGCAGTCATGCAGCGCGCGCTGGTCGACGAGAAGCGGTGGATCGGCCAGCGCCGCTTCCTGCACGCCCTCAACTACTGCACGCTGCTGCCCGGCCCCGAGGCCCAGCAGCTGGCCACCTACGTGGGCTGGCTGCTGCACGGCACCCGCGGCGGGCTGGTCGCCGGCGGGCTGTTCGTCCTGCCCGGCGTGGTCGCGCTGCTGGCGCTGTCGGTGATCTACGTCCGGTTCGGCACCACCACCGTCGTCACCGCCGTGTTCACCGGACTGGCCGCGGCGGTGCTCGCCATCGTCGTGCAGGCCGTGATCCGCGTCGGGAAGAGGGCGCTCGACAGCGGGGCCCTGGTCGCGCTCGCGGTCGCGTCGTTCGTCGCGCTCGCGGTGTTCGGCGTCCCCTTCCCGGTCGTCGTGACCCTCGCCGGCCTCACCGGGTGGGCCCTGGGCCGGTGGCGGCCCGCCGCCCTCCCGCAGCCGACGTCCTCCGACGTCCCGGACGACGGTCCGGCGCCGGTCGTCGCCGACGACGTGCTGCACGACGAGGCGCCGTCGGCCCGCCGCAGCGTCCGGGTGCTGTTCGTCGGGCTGCTGGTCTGGGCGCTGCCCGTCGCGGCGGTGGCGCTGCTGACCGGCACGGGGAGCGTGTTCACCGAGCAGGGGCTGTTCTTCTCCGGCGCGGCGGTGGTCACCTTCGGCGGCGCCTACGCGGTGCTGGCCTACGTGGCCCAGCAGGCGGTGGAGGTCTACGGCTGGCTGGCCCCGCGCGAGATGGTGCGCGGCCTCGCGCTGGCCGAGACCACGCCCGGGCCGCTGATCATGGTGGTCCAGTTCGTCGCGTTCCTGGGTGCCTACCGCGACCCCGGCGACCTCGACCCGTGGGTGGCCGCGGTGCTGGCCTCGCTGCTGGTCACCTGGGTGACCTTCGTGCCGAGCTTCCTGTTCGTCCTGCTCGGGGCGCCCTACATGGAGCGGCTGCGCGGCAACCGCGCGCTGTCTGCAGCGCTGACCGGCATCACCGCCGCGGTCGTCGGCGTGATCGCCAACCTCGGCGTCTACTTCGCCGTCCACACGCTGTTCGACGGGACGGTGGCGGTCGACGGCGGCCCGCTCGCCCTCGAGCTGCCCGACCTGACGACGCTGCGGCCGGTGCCGCTGGCCATCGCCCTGGTCGCCGCCGCGCTGCTGTTCCGCCTCGAGTGGTCGGTGCTGCGCACCCTGGGCGTCTGCGCGCTGCTCGGCCTCGCCGCCGGCCTGGCCGGGCTGCCGCTGGCCTGACCCGGCCGCCCCGGGGTACGGGCCGGTCATGGCAGCAGGGAGCGCGGGGGCGGCCACGGACCAGTGGATCGACCCCGACGACGGCGTCCGCTACCCGGCCGGCGAGGTGCACGGCTGGCAGCCCGGGCGCAACGAGACCGTCTGCGGGCTCTCGCTGCACCGGTCGCGGCTGCGGCGCTTCCCACACGTGACGTGGGCCGACGTCCAGCCGGAGAGCGGCCGGCACGCCGAGGAGGTGCGCGAGGTCTGCCGCCGGTGCCGGGCCGGGCTGGGCGGCCGCCGGGACGACCGCGGCTGGACCCGCGTGAATCCCCGGCCGTGACGACGTCGGGGCCCGGGAGGTGAGCAGTACGGTCGATCCGTGGCGCAGCAGTGGCTGGACGAGGAGCAGCAGCGGACCTGGCGGACCTGGCTCTCGGTGGCCGAGCTGCTCCCGCGCGCCCTCGACGCCCAGCTGCAGCGCGACGCCGGCATCAGCCACGCCGCCTACGTCGTCCTGGCGATGCTGTCCGAGGCGCCCGACCGCAGCCGCCGGATGAGCGACCTCGCGCGGCGGGCCAACCAGTCGCAGAGCCGGCTGTCCCACACCGTGCGCCGGCTCGAGGAGCGGGGCTGGGTGCGCCGGGAGCGCGCCGCCGAGGACGGTCGCGGCAACCGCGCCGTCCTCACCGATGCCGGCTGGGACGTCGTCCGCAGCCTGGCCCCCGGGCACGTCGACGCCGTCCGGGCGGCCCTGTTCGACCCGCTGACCACCGAGCAGACCCGGCTGCTGGGGCAGGCGTTGGCGGCGGTGCTCGACGGGCTCGACCCCGACCACAGCCGCCGCGTCCGGGAGGGCGCCGAGCTCGCGGACTGACCGCCCCCGGACGGCTCAGCGGCCGAGGTGGCGGTACCGGTGCAGCCGGGTGCGGAGGCGCTCGGTGTCGTCCCGGCCGAGCAGGCCGGCCAGCTCCTCGCCGAGCACCCGGCCCAGGCGCAGGCAGAACTCGGTCGGCTCGTCGGCGGCGTCCGGCCGCTCCGGGACGACGCGGTCGACGATCCCCGCCCGGTGCAGGTCCGTGGCGCGCACCCCCTGCGCCTCCGCCATCTCGCCGGCGTGGTCGGTGTCGCGGTGCACGATCGCCGAGGCCCCCTCCGGCGGCAGCGGCCCCAGCCAGCCGTTGGCCGCGGCGAGCACCCGGTCGGCCGGCACCAGGGCCAGCGCCCCGCCGCCGGTGCCCTGCCCGAGCAGGACCGCCAGCGTGGGTGCCTGCAGCATCACCAGGTCCTGCAGGCAGCGGGCGATCTCCCCGGCCAGCCCGCCCTCCTCGGCCTCGCGGGACAGCGCAGCGCCGGGCGTGTCGATGAGCGTGACGAGGGGCAGCCGCAGCTCCTGCGCCAGGTGCATGCCGCGGCGGGCCTCGCGGAGCGCCGCGGGGCCCAGCGGCGCCGCCAGCGACTGGCCGCGCCGGTCCTGCCCCAGGACGACGCAGGGCGCCCCGCCGAACCGGGCCAGCGCCAGCAGCAGGCCCGGGTCCTTCTCGCCGGCGCCGGTGCCGGACAGGCCCACGATGTCGGTGGCCGCGGTGCGCAGCAGCCGGCGCACCCCGGGACGGTCGGTCCGCCGCGAGGCGGTCACCACGTCCCACGCGCTGCGCGGCGCACCGGCGTCGTCGGCGGCACCGTCGTCCGGACCCGGCCGGTCGGCCGACGCGACGTCGACGTGCCAGGTCTGCCGGGCGGCGAGCACCCGCAGCGCGCGGTCGGCGACCTCGGCGAGCTCCTCGTGCGGGACGACGGCGTCGATGAGCCCGTGCTCGGCCATGTTCTCCGCGGTCTGCACGCCCTCGGGGAAGCGCTCGCCGTACAGCGCCTCGAAGACCCGGGGGCCGAGGAACCCGATCGAGGCGCCGGGCTCGGCGATGGTCACGTGCCCGAGCGAGCCCCAGGAGGCCAGCACCCCGCCGAACGTGGGGTTGCGCAGGTAGACGAGGTAGGGGAGCCCGGCCTGCTTGTGCCGGGCGATCGCCGCGGTGATGCCGATCATCTGCAGGAAGGCCACGGTGCCCTCCTGCATGCGGGTGCCGCCCGACACGGGCGCGGCCAGCAGCGGCAGCCCCTCCTCGGTCGCCCGCTCGACGGCGGCGATCAGCCGGTCGGCCGCCGCCACCCCGATGGAGCCGGCGAGGAAGCCGAACTCACCGGCCACCACCGCGACGCGCCGCCCGCGCAGCAGCCCCTCGCCGGTGATGATCGACTCGTCCTGGCGCGTCTTCTCCGCCGCGGCCGCCAGTTCGCGGGCGTAGGCCTCGCCGACGTCGCGGGCCGCGATGGGGGAGTCCCACGACCGCCACGACCCCGGGTCCAGCACCAGGTCGCGCAGCGCGCGGGCATCCAGCCGCGAGGGCGAGGGCATCGGAGCTCCGTTCGACGGATCGGGCACAGGGTCCGCCGATGATTCCGGGCGGCGGTCCCGCGGCCGACACCGACCCCGGGGAGGTCACCCGCCGGCGAGCTGCTGCCACCCGCCCGAGGGGGTGACGACGGCGGTGACCCGGTGGTCGTGCGGTTCGGACGGCAGGTCGTCGAGGAACTCCTCGTCGAAGACCAGCGCCACGACGACGGCGCCCGGCCGGGCCAGCCGGAGCGCCCGGTCGTAGTAGCCGCCACCCCGCCCCAGCCGCACCCCGTCGCGGGACACCGCCAGCGCCGGGACGACGACCACCTCCGCCGTCCCCACCGCCGTGGCGCCCAGCCGCGGGCCGACCGGCTCGAGCAGGCCGAACCGCCCCGGGACCGTGCGGCCGGAGTCGACCGCCCACGCCAGCTCGCGCCCCCGGGGCGCGACGACGGGCAGCAGCACGCGCGCGCCCAGCCGGGTGAGCACCGCGGGCAGCCGGCCGTGCCCGGGCTCGGTCTCCTCCGGCACGTACGCGGCGATGGTGCGGGCCCCCGCCAGGCCCTCGAGCAGGGCCGTGGCGATCGCGGCGGAGTCCGCCGTCCGCTCGGCGGGCGGGCGCGCGCGCCGGGCCGCCAGGACCCGGTCGCGGAGCGTCGTCTTGGCGGCGGCCGGATCTCGGCCAGGAGTCATGGCCGCAGGCTAGTTAGGCTGCCGCCATGACCAGTCAGGGCACCCGGCCTGCACGGAAGGCCGTCATCCCGGTGGCGGGGATGGGAACCCGGTTCCTGCCGGCCACCAAGGCCGTGCCCAAGGAGCTGCTCCCGGTCGTCGACCGGCCGGCCCTCCAGTACATCGTCGAGGAGGCCGCGCGCGCCGGTCTGCCCGAGGTCCTCATGGTGACCGGGCGGAACAAGGGCGCCATCGAGGACTTCTTCGACAGCACCCCCGAGCTCGAGGCGGCGCTGGAGAAGAAGGGCGACGCCGGCCGGCTCGAGTCGGTCCGCGCCTCGACCGAGCTCGCGCAGGTGCACTTCGTCCGCCAGGGCGAGGCGCGCGGCCTGGGCCACGCGGTCCTGCAGGCGGCGGCGTTCGTGGGCGACGAGCCGTTCGCCGTCCTCCTGGGCGACGACCTCATCGACGCCCGCGACCACCTGCTCGAGCAGATGCTGGCGGTCCAGGCCGAGCACGGCGGCTCGGTCATCGCCCTGCTCGACGTCGGCATGGAGAACATCGACAAGTACGGCGCGGTGGCAGTGGAGCCGGGTGCCGAGGGCAGCGACGTCGTGACCGTGACCGGCCTGGTCGAGAAGCCGCCGGTCGAAGAGGCGCCCAGCAGCCTGGCCATCATCGGCCGCTACGTGCTGGCGCCCGAGATCTTCGACGTGCTCCGCGCGACCGAGCCCGGGCGCGGCGGGGAGATCCAGCTGACCGACGCGCTGGCCACCCTCGTGGCGCGCGGCGAGCCCGTCCACGGCGTGGTGTTCGGCGGCCGCCGGTACGACACCGGCGACAAGCTGGACTACCTCAAGGCCGTCATCCGGCTGGCCGTGGAGCGCGACGACCTGGGCCCGCCGCTGCGCAGCTGGCTGCACGAGTTCGTCACGGAGCTGCCCGCCGAGGGCGCGTCGTCGTCCTGAGCGGCGTCCGCCGGGGCACCATCGGGCCGCGGGGCACCGCGCCCGCTCCCGATCGGGGCGGGTGCTGCCGCGCGCAGCGGTGCCGCCGAAGGGCGGACGGCACGGCAGAACGGTGGTGGTGAGGATGACCGGCAAGGACGACGGCACGGACGGCGCGGGCGGGCCGATCCCGGGCATCCGGGACACCCAGCTCGTCGACGGCCCCGTGCGGCCGCCCGGTGAGGTCCCGCCGCTGCCTACCCCGCGGTCGGTCACCGAGGGCGTCGTCCCGCTGCCCCCCGCGGAGTCCGTGCCGCTGTCGGTGATCTGCACGGTGGAGCGACACCTCGACGAGATCCTGGCCAGCGTTCCGCAGCCCGACCCGATCGAGCTCGCCGTCCTGGACGCCCAGGGCCTCCTGTGCGCCGAGGAGGTCATCAGCCAGCGCGCGCTGCCCGCCTTCGACCAGGCCGCGCTGGACGGGTACGCCGTCCGGTCCGAGGACGTCGCCGGCGCGCGCCCGAACGCACCCGTGTCGCTGGCCGTCGTCGGCGAGAGCGTCGCGGGCGCCGGCGTCCCGTCGTCCATCGGCCCGGGCCTGGCCGTCCGCGTCGCGGCCGGCGCGATGCTGCCGGCGGGCGCCGACGTCGTCGTCCCCGCTGTGTGGACAGACCAGGGCACGGTGCGCGTCGAGGTCCTGGCCGGCCCGCCGGCCGGCGGCTACGTGCGGCGCACCGGTGACGACGTCGCCCCCGGCGATCCCGCCGTCCAGGTGGGGACGCCGATCGGCCCGGCCCAGATCAGCCTGCTCGCCGCGGTCGGCCGGGAGCGCGTCGCGGTGCGGCCCCGGCCGCGCATCGCCGTGCTGTGCGCCGGCACCGAGCTGGTCGACGTCGGCACCGCACCGGCACCGGGCCAGGTCGTCGACGTCAACAGCTACGCGCTCGCCGCGGCGGCCCGGGACGCCGGCGCCGAGGCCTACCGCTCCGGCATCCTCCCGACCGACCGGCGCCGGCTGACCGAGGTGCTCGAGAGCCAGCTGCTGCGCAGCGACCTGGTGCTCATCGCGGGCACCTTCGCCCCCGGCGGCTTCGACATGGTCCAGGAGGTGCTGGCCGAGCTGGGGCAGATGCAGTTCCGGCAGGTGACGATGCACCCCGGCCCCGTCCAGGGCTTCGGCCGGCTGGGCCGCGACCAGGTCCCGGTCATCTGCATCCCGGGCGAGCCGGTCGCGGCGCTGGTGGCGTTCGAGGTGTTCGTCCGCCCGGCGATCCGGCTGATGCTGGGCAAGCGGCAGCTGTTCCGCCGCACCGTCCAGGCCGTCGCCGGACAGCCGCTGGTCTCGCCGCTGGGCTACCGCCAGTACCTGCACGGCACCGTCATGCGCCACCCGGACGGCGGGTACGTCGTCGAGCCGGTGGGCGACGGCACCGACGCGCTGCTGGCCCGCATGGCGCGCGCCAACTGCCTGATCGTCATCGACGAGGACGTCACCGAGGTGGCCGCCGGCGCGCTCGTCACCGTCATGCCCCTACTGCTCGGCGGCTGAGCTGGAACCCGTCCCGCACCCCGGCTGGCCGGCGCGCCTGGGCTGGGGGCCGGTGGAGCTCTCCCCGCTGCGCCGGCGGGACGCGGCGGAGTGGAGCCGGCTGCGGAACGCCAACGAGGAGTGGCTGCGGCCGTGGGAGCCCACGTCCGGCCAGTCCTGGCCCGCCCGGCACAGCCCGGCCGCCTACCGGGCGATGCGCCGCGCCCTGGCACGCCGGGCGCGGACGGGGGTTACGGTGCCGTTCGCGATCCGCGTCGAGGGCCGGCTCGCCGGGCAGGTGACCGTGGACAACGTGGTGCGCGGAGCGATGCGGTCGGGCTGGCTCGGCTACTGGATCGACCGCGGCGTCGCCGGCCGCGGCATGGGGTCCCTCGCCGTGGCGCTCGTCTGCGACCACGCGTTCGGCGCGATGGGGCTGCACCGGCTGCAGGCCGACATCCGGCCGGAGAACGAGCCCAGCCGGCGCCTGGTGGAGCGGCTGGGCTTCACCCGGGAGGGCGTGCTGCGCCGCTACCTGGACATCGACGGGGAGTGGCGGGACCACCTGGCCTACGCCCTGCTGGCCGACGACCTGCCCCGCGGCGCCCTGGCCCGCTGGCGGGACGGCGCGGCGCCGTGACCAGCGCGCTAGCACGGTGGCGCACCGGTCACCGTCTCTCCCGTGTCGACACGCCGCCCGCTCGTCACACCAGTCACACGACTGATCAGCGACACGCCGCGCGCCTCCCTCGAATGGGGTGGCCGTCTGCATAACCTCGCCCTCGCGAGTGACTCATGTGACGGGTGGTGTTCGAAGTGGGATCAGGCGTGCTCCTGGCAGCTCTGGTCGTCCTCTGGTTCGTCGTGCTGGTCCCCATGGTGGTGACCCGCGGCGACGCGCAGGACGACCGGACGGTGCGTGCCGACTCGGGTCGGACGCTGCAGCGCCGCCGTGCGACGGGCCCCGTCGCGCACGCGGAGACCGAGCGGGTGTCCATCGACCGCGAGGCGCTGTTCACCAGCGGTGAGCTGAAGGTCGACGTGCACGCGCTGCGCCGCCGCACCCTGGGTGGCCTGGTCGCGCTCGCCGTCGTCGCGCTGGTCGGCGCCCTGGCGTACAGCCCCTGGCTGTGGATCGCCCAGCTGGTCCTCGACCTCGCCGTCGTCGGGTACGTGCTCGTGCTGCGCAAGGTGGCCCGTCGCGAGCGGCTCGCCGCCCGCCGGGCAGCCCGGGCCGCGGCTCGCGAGGCGCTGCGCACCGCGTCCCTGCCCGAGCCGCGGCCCGCGCCCGCGCCGGCGCCGCGCCCGGCGCCCGAGGTGCGCGAGACCGTGGCCGCCGAGGCCCTGCCGAGCCTGCCGCTGCCCAGCGTGCCTCTGGCGCCGGTGGCCCAGTTCCGCGGCCGCGTCGTCGCCGCGCGCACCCCGGCCCCGGCCGGCTGGCAGCACAGCGCCGTCGTGGGCCTGGACGACGACGACATCGGGTTCGCCGACATCGACGAGTACCGCCCCCGCAAGGTCGCCAACCTGTAGCGGTCCGCCGTCCCGGCTCGCCGGGTGCCGCCCGGTGGTGGCGTCCGGCGAGCGGCACGGTAAAGTCGTCGGCACTGGGGCTGTGGCGCAGTCCGGTAGCGCACCTCGTTCGCATCGAGGGGGTCAGGGGTTCAACTCCCCTCAGCTCCACCCCAGCAGGACACGAACGCCGTCGGGCCTCCGCCCGGCGGCGTTCGTACGTCCGAGCCCGGCGAACGCGCGGGCCCGGCGTCGCCTGGTCACCCAGAGTGACGACGCTCAGGAAGTCCGGCCGCCTCAGCCCCGATCGGGCAGGGGATGTCCCCTGCGCGATTGTGGTTCGCCGTTACAGACTGCTACCCATCCCGGGTGATGAGGGCAGATGCGGCGCGGCAGCGCACGCGAACGGGTGGCGCGCTGGCGGCCGTGGTGCGGGTCGTCGTCGTGGCGGTCATGGTGGCGGCGGGCCTCGTCGTGGCGCAGGGGACCGCCCAGGCCGCGCCGTCCCTGCCGCCGGGGTTCGCCGTCCGCGACATGCCCAGCGGCCAGAGCGAGCTGCTCACCGACTTCGCCTTCGCCCCGGACGGCAGCTACTTCACGACGGGCAAGAACGGCCGGGTCGCCTGGGTGTCCGCGGACGGCGCGACCGTCCGCACGCTGGCCACCCTGCCCGTGGTCACCAATCAGGATCTCGGGCTCAGCGGCATCGCCGTCGCGCACGACTACAACACCTCCAAGGTCATCTACCTGGCCCGCACGCTGATGGTGAACAACCAGTGGACGATGCGGCTGAGCGCGTTCACGGTCGTGAGCGCGACGACGCCGACGTCGCTGTCCGGGGAACGGGTGGTGTGGGACCTGCCGATCGGGTCCGATGTGCACACCATCACCGGCATCATCGCCGCCCCCGACGGCACCCTCTGGGTGACCATGGGCGACGCCGCCGACTTCCGGTTCGTCGACGCCGCGGCGCTGCGCTCGCTGGACGTCAACACCGGCTACGGGAAGCTGCTGCACGTCCTGCCCGACGGGCGCGGGGTGGCCGGCAATCCCTTCTACGACGCCGCCGCGCCGTCGTCGTGGCGGAGCCGGGTCTACGCCAGCGGCTTCCGCAGCCCCTTCCGGCTGAGCCTGGACCCCGCCACCGGCGCGCCGGTCGTGGGTGACGTCGGCTGGAACACCTGGGAGGAGATCAACCTGGTTCGGCCGGGCGCCAACTACGGCTGGCCCTGCTGGGAGGGCAACACCCAGACCCCGGGGTACCGCGACCTGCCCGGCTGCGCGGGCAAGACCAACACCGCGCCGCTCTACACCTACGTGCACGGCCCGATGGGCACCAGCGTGACCGGGGGCGTCGTCTACACGGGGGCGTCCTACCCCGAGCAGTACCGCGGTGCCTACTTCTTCGGCGACTACGCCTCCCAGCGGGTGTACACGCTGCGCTACGACGCCCAGGGCCGGCTGGTGCGCGCACCGGAGGCCAACGGGTTCGGCGTCGAGAACGGGCTCCCGGTCAAGTTCGGCACGGCCGGCAACGGGGACATCGTCTACGCCGACATCGGCGGCAGCCGGCTCAAGCGGCTCGTCTACGCCGCCGGCAACCGCCCGCCGACGGCGGAGGCGGTCATCACCAGCGACCCGGTCTCGGACCGCACCTTCACCTTCGACGCGAGCCGGTCGACCGATCTCGACGGCGGCGTGCTCACCTACGCGTGGGACTTCGGCGACGGCACCACGGCGACCGGCGTCCGGGTGACGCACACCTACGGCGGCACCGGCACCCAGCCCCTGACCGCACGGCTGACGGTGACCGACTCCCAGGGCGCGAGGGGCACCTCGACGCTGACCGTCGTCCCGGGTAACCGCGTCCCGACGCTCACCCTGGTCGCGCCACCGGCCACCGAGCGGTACGTCGTGGGGGAGCGGGTGCAGCTCTCGGCCACGGCGGTGGACGACGGCGTCCCCCTCCCGGTGACGTGGAGCGTCGTCCTCGTGCACTGCAGCGGCGGCTACTGCCATGACCACCCCGGGCCGTCGTTCACCGGTGACCGCTACGACGTGCCGTTCGAGGACCACGGCGACGACACCCGGCTGCAGATCACCGCGAGCGCCACCGACGAGTTCGGCGTCCGCGCCGAGCAGATCTTCGTGGCCCTGCCCCAGCTGCGCACGCTCACCATCGCGTCGACGCCGCCCAGCGCGGTCACGGTCAACGGCACGCCGCGGGCCACGGCCCAGGTCACGGCGGGCGCCCGCATCTCGGTCAGCGCACCGACGGTGGCCGGGGACGGGGTGGCGACCTTCACGCGCTGGAGCGACGGCCAGCCGCGGGAACGGCAGGTCGTCATGCCCGACTCCGACCTGACGCTGCGGGCCGAGTACACGACGCCGATCGACCTGCGGTACTCCTCCGACGCCGCCCTGCGGGCCCTGCTGGGCGCGCCGGTCGGGGCCGAGCGGGGCGACAGCTCCCTCCGCGCGCGCGACTACGCCGCCGGACGCATCTACTGGACCCCCGCCCACGGCGCCCGGGAGGTCCACGGCTCCATCCTGGCGGCGTTCGACGCCACCGGCGCCGAGCGCGTCTGGGGGGCGCCGCGCACCGACGAGCGGCGCACCCCCGACGGGCGGGGCCGGTTCAACGCGTTCACCTTCGACGAGGCGCACTTCTACTGGACGCCCACCACCGGCGCCCACGTGGTGCACGGCGCGATCCTGCGGCAGTGGCGGACGACGGGCTTCGAACGGGGACCCCACGGCTATCCGCGCACCGACGAGCGGCCGACCCCGAACCAGCGCGGGCGGTACAACTCCTTCGAGAACGGTGGCATCTACTGGGCGCCGGGGCTCGGGGCGCGCAGCGTGCTGGGCGCCATCTACGCGAAGTGGGGGCAGTTCCGCTGGGAGGCGGGCCTCCTCGGCTTCCCGCGGACCAGCGAGCTGCCGACGCCGGACCTCGTCGGGCGGTACAACCACTTCGAGGGCGGCTCGGTGTACTGGAGCCCCCGGACCGGGGCGCACGAGGTGCATGGCCTCATCCGCGACCGCTGGGCCGCGCTCGGCTGGGAGCAGTCCTACCTGGGCTACCCGACCAGTGACGAGTTCGCCATCCCCGGTGGCCGGCGGACCGACTTCGAGCGCGGCTACATCACCTGGACGGCGTCGACCGGGCGGGTGGTCGACCGGCGTTACTGAGCGGGCAGCTCAGCGGGGGGTGCGGAAGTCCGGCGCCCGCTTCTCGACGAACGCCCGCACGCCCTCCCGCCCCTCCGGGTCGGCGGCGGACTCGGCGATGAGCTGCGCCTCGTCGTCCAGCTGCTCCTCGAGGGTGCGGATCGCCGCGGTGCGGACCAGGGCGCGGGTGCGCACCATGGCCCGCACCGGGCCGTCGGCGATCTCGGCGGCGACCGACTCGGCGGTCGCCCGCAGCTCGTCGTCCTCGACCAGGCGGGCGACGAGCCCGGACAGGTGCGCCTCGGCCGCGGTCAGCACCCCGTTGGTCAGCAGCAGGTCCAGCGCCCGTGGGGCGCCCAGGGCCCGGGTCAGCGCCCACGACGTCCCGCCGTCCGGGGAGAACCCGATGGCGCCGTAGGCCGGGCGGATCTTCGTCGTGCGCGCGCAGATCACCAGGTCGCAGGCGCCCATGAGCCCGACCCCGGCCCCGGCCACGGCGCCCTGCACGCCGGCGACCACCGGCACCGGGCAGGCGAGGAGGGCGCGGATGACCTCGTGCCAGTCGTGGGCGAGCCGGCCCACGAACGCGCCGGGGTCGGGCGCCCCGGCGAAGGAGTCGATGTCACCGCCGACGCAGAAGCGCGGCCCGTTGGCCAGCAGCAGGACGACCCGGGCCCGCTCCGGCCGGGCGCGGACGGCGGCGAGCAGGTCGGCGACCAGCGCGGGCGTCAGGGCGTTGCCCGTCTCCGGCCGGTCGAGGGTGATCCGCCAGACGTCGCCGTCGAGATCGGTGAGCACGTGCGGGCGGGGCTGGGCGTCGGTCATCGTGGTCGTCCCTCCGGGTGCCGCTGGTGCGGTCACCGTAGGGCGCCCGGTCAGAACCAGGAGGGGAACCACATCCGCCGCAGCCACTCCGCGGTGCTGAGCGGTTCCCCGGTGAGCACCGGCCAGAAGAAGGCGAAGGTGAGGCCGACGACCGCGACGTAGAGGCAGACGGCGGCCAGGCCGACGGTGCGCCGGGGGCCCGGCCGGGGCGGGCCGAGCACGTCCTGCAGCAGCAACGTCACCGCCAGCACCAGGAAGGGCAGCGCCGGCGCCAGGTAGAAGATGAACATCGTCCGGTCGGTGTTCACCAGCCAGGTCAGCCAGCCGGCGGCCAGTGCCGTGAGGGCGACGCCGGCGGCCGGGTCGCGCCGGGCCAGGCGGCGCCAGACCAGCCACACCATCGCCGGCACGAACAGGAACCACAGGGTCGGCGTCCCGACCATGAGGATGTAGCGGACCACCGGCTCGCCGGCGTCGTCGGTGAGGTCCTGCGGGTTCCACAGCAGGATCGGCCGGCCGTTGACCAGCCACGACCACGGGCCCGACTCCCACGGGTGCGGCGTCGACAGCCCGTTGTGGAAGCGCAGCCACTCCGCGTGCTGGTGCCACAGCGAGCGCAGCGCGTCGGGGACGAACGGGAAGGCGGTGTCGGGGTTCTGCTGGGCCCAGGCCTTGCCCTGGGAGGTCTCGCCGAGGAACCAGCCGGTGAAGCTCGCGAGGTAGGTGAGCACCGGCACCGCGCCCAGCGCCCACACCGCCCCGGGCAAGCCGTACCGCGCGGCGCGGCGGGTGGGCCTTGGCGCACCGGCGTCCCGCCAGGCCGCGCGGTCCCACACCAGCGAGGCGACCGCAAAGAAGGCCAGGAACCAGATGCCACTCCACTTCACCGCGCACGCGCAGCCGAACAGGAACCCCGCCGCGATCCGCCAGCCGCGGGGGCCGAGCCGGAAGCCGTCGGCCGCGCGCTCCCCGGCGGCGTCGATGCGGGCGCGCACGCGGTCCCGGTCGACGACCAGGCAGGCGACCGCCGAGAGGACGAGGGTCTGCAGGAAGACGTCGAGCAGGCCGATCCGCGCCAGGGTGAAGGAGAAGCCGTCCAGGGCGAGCAGCAGCCCGGCGAGCAGCCCGAGGAGCGTCGAGCCGGTCAGCCGCCGGGTCAGCCGGACGAGGACGACGACGGCGATCGTGCCGGCCACCGCGCTCGGGAACCGCCAGCCGAAGGAGTCGTCGCCGAAGATCGCCTGACCGCTCGCGATCAGCCACTTCCCGAGCGGCGGGTGGACGATGAAGGTGTAGCCGCGGTTGTACTCGTAGCCCCAGCGCAGCAGCTCCGCGGCCTCCGGCGGGTAATAGGCCTCGTCGAAGAGCAGGTCCTTCGGATAGCCGATCCCGACCAGGCGGCTGATCAGCGTCAGCACCCCGAGGGCCGCGGTGAGCAGCCAGGACAGCCTCGTGTCGCCGGGCAGCGGCGGTGTGCGGTCGCGGCGCGGGCGGGCGGGCAGCCGGCGGCGGACCGGCGCGGGCGTCCGCGGCGGCGGCTCCCGCTCCTCCCGCTCGGGTGCCAGCACCGCCATGCGGCCAGCGTAGGGGGAGGGGCGGCATGACAGGCTTCGCGACGTGAGCGGGCGGCTGGTACTCGGTGGGGCGCCTCTCGGGCAGCCCGGGGACGTCGGCCCGCGGCTGCGCTCGGTGCTGGAGACCGCCGACGTGCTGGCCGTCGAGGACACCCGCCGGCTGCACCGGCTGGCCTCCGACCTCGGCGTCACCTTCACCGGGCGGGTGGTGACCTTCCACGAGTCGGTGGAGCAGCAGCGGCTCCCGGGGCTGATGAGCGCCCTGGCCGACGGCGCGACCGTGCTGCTGCTCACCGACGCCGGCATGCCCTCGGTCTCCGACCCCGGCTACACGCTGGTGCGGGCCGCGATCGACGCCGGGATCGCCGTCACGTCGGTGCCCGGACCTTCCGCGGTGACGACGGCGCTGGCCGTCTCCGGGCTGCCGGTGGACCGGTTCTGCTTCGAGGGCTTCCTGCCGCGCAAGGCGGGGGAGCGGCGGGCCCGCTTCACGGGGCTGGCCGACGAGCGGCGGACCATGGTCTTCTTCGAGTCACCGCACCGGCTGGCCGACGCGCTGGCCGACGCCGCGGCGGTGCTGGGCGCGGACCGGCCCGCCGCGGTCTGCCGGGAGCTCACCAAGACCTACGAGGAGATCCGCCGGGGGCCGCTGGCCGAGCTCGCGGAGTGGGCCGCCGAGGGCGTGAAGGGCGAGATCACGCTGGTGGTGGGCGGGGCGCCGGAGCGGACGGTGGAGCTCACGCCGGCGGACCTGGCGGCGGAGGTGGCCGCGGAGGAGGCGTCCGGGGCCACCCGCAAGGACGCGATCCGGGCCGTGGTGGAGCGCACCGGCATGCCGCGCCGGGTCGTCTACGACGCCGTCGTCGCCGCCAAGTCCCCCTGACCCCCGGCGGCGATTGCGCCCTTTTCCACGCGTGGACCCCTGGAGAGAGGTGGGGAAGGGCGCAATGGCCGTGACCCTGTGGACGACCTCGGCGGTGGAGGCCGTCGATCCGGCACGGTGCTGCGGTGCCCCGGCCCGCCCGCGTTCCACCACAGCTGGAGGAGAAGCCGTTCCTCGGTTCGTCCGCCGTCGCCGCGGGCCTGCTGTCGCTGCGCCAGCTCGAGGGGGCGACCTGGCGACGGCTGGTGCACGGCGTCTACGTGCATCGCGACGTCCCGGTCACGCATGCCCTCAGGGCCGAGGCGGCGCTGCTCCGGCTGCCTGGCGCGGTGGTCACCGGTCGCAGCGCCGCCGTCCTGTGGGGTGTCGACCTCGCCGGCCCGGACGACGACGTCGAGCTGACCCTGCCTCCCGGTTCCCACATGGTCCGCGTGCTCGGCCTGCACACGCGGCGTGCCGCCCTGCCTGCCACCGACGTCCGGCGTCGTAGCGGGCTGAGGGTCTCGTCCCCGGCGGCCACTGCGCTGCGGCTCGCGAGCGTCCTTCCGCCGGACCACGCCGTCGCCGCCGTCGACCAGCTCATCGCGGCCGGCGTGGTGGACCTGGAGGCGGTGCGGCAGCGGGCGGACGTCGCCTGCGGGCCGGGGTCAGCGCGGGGCCGTCGCGTGGCAGGGCTTGCCGACGGTCTGGCCGAGTCCCCACCTGAGACGAGGGTGCGGTTGCTGATCGGGCGCAGCCGGTTGCCGGTTCCGGTCGCCCAGTTCCGCGTCCTCCACCAGGGCCGGTTCGTGGCTCGCGTGGACTTCGCCTGGCCGGAGCGGAAGGTGGCCCTCGAGTACGACGGGCTGTGGCACGGCGAACCCGGGCAGTTCGCGCGCGACAGACGCCGGCTCAACGCTCTGCGCGAGGCCGGCTGGAGCGTGGTCTTCGTGACCGCGGCCGATCTCCGGGACCCGGCCGCGTTGATCGCACGGATCGCGCGCGCCCTCGGGTGAGTGCGCGCTGGCCCACGTCTCGGAGGTGGTGAGGGGTGGATAAGGGCGCAACGGCCCGCAGGGGTCAGAGCCAGCCGTTGCGCTTGAAGCCGCGGTGCAGCAGGACGCAGGCCAGCGCGATGACCAGCAGCACCGCCGGGTAGCCGTAGCGCCACCCCAGCTCGGGCATGTGCTCGAAGTTCATGCCGTAGATGCCCGCGATCGCGGTGGGGACGGCGATGATGCCGGCCCACGCGGAGATCCGTCGCATGTCCTCGTTGTCGGCCATCTGCGTGCGGGCCAGCGACGCCTGCAGGATCGAGGTGAGCAGCTCGTCCAGCCCGGCCACCTGGTCGCGGACGCGGATGGCGTGGTCGAGCACGTCGCGGAAGTACGAGCGCATCGCCTCCGGGACGACGTCGATCTGCCGCTCGGCCAGCTTCTGCAGCGGCACCTCCAGCGGGGAGACCGCCCGCCGCAGCGACATGAGCTCCCGCTTGAGCTGGTAGAGCCGGCCGACGTCGTCGGTGCGCGACGAGCTGAAGACCGAGGCCTCGAGCTCGTCGACGTCGTCCTCCACGGCGCCGGCGACCTCGACGAAGGTGTCCACCACCAGGTCGGAGACGGCGTAGAGGACGGCGGCCGGCCCGAGGCAGAGCAGGTCGTGCTGCTCCTCCAGCCGGTGCCGCAGGTCGCCCAGCTCGCCGTGGTGCCCGTGCCGCACGGTGATCACGTAGTGCGCACCGAGGAAGACCATCACCTCGCCGGTGTCGACCACCTCGCTGGTCGCGGTGAGCTCCTCGTGCTCCACGTAGGTCGCGGTCTTGAGCACCATGAACAGCGCGTCGTCGTACCGCTCCAGCTTCGGGCGCTGGTGGGCGAAGACGGCGTCCTCCACGGCCAGCGGGTGCAGGTCGTACTGCTCCGCCAGCGCGCCGAGCTCCTCCTCCGTCGGCTCGTACAGCCCCAGCCAGACGAAGCCGCCCTGCTCGCGCGCCACGCGGAGCGCGTCCCCGGGTTCGACCGGTGCCTGACGGCGTCCGTCGACGTAGACGGCGCAGTCGACGACGGCGTCGACCCCCTCGCGGCGGGTCGCGGTGCGCGGTTGCCGGCCGGCGGGCCGGGGCCGGGGGCCGGGGCGCGAGCTCTCCTGCGCAGGGGTGGGCGAGGCGCGGTCCGGCAGCGGCGGGGTCGACGCTGGGGACGACGTGTCGGCGCTGCTCATCGGGGCATCTCCTCGGTTGCGGGCCCCCGAAGCCTAGGCGCGCCCGACCGGGTCGACGTCGAGGAGGAACCGTGGCATCCAACCGTCGGGTGAAGTCGGTGGAGGAGTCGATCCGGGACACCGACGAACCGGATCACCGGCTCAAGAAGAACCTCTCCGCACTCGACCTCACCGTCTTCGGGGTGGGCGTGGTCATCGGCGCCGGAATCTTCGTGGTCACCGGCGTGGTGGCGCAGGACCAGGCCGGCCCGGCGGTCGCGGTCTCGTTCCTCGTCGCGGGCGTGGTCTGCGCGCTGGCCGCGCTCTGCTACGCCGAGTTCGCCTCGACCGTCCCGGTGGCCGGCTCCGCCTACACCTTCTCCTACGCGACGTTCGGCGAGCTGATCGCCTGGATCATCGGCTGGGACCTGGTCCTCGAGTTCTCCATCGGCGCGGCCGCGGTCTCGTCGAGCTGGTCGGGCTACCTCGCGCAGCTGCTGGACGACGTCGGGCTGACCGCGCCGGGCTGGCTGAGCGGCGAGGGGGCGGTCAACGTGCCGGCCATGGTGCTGGCGCTGGCCATGACCGGCGTCCTGGTGGCGGGCATCAAGGTGTCCAGCCGGTTCAACGCCGTGGTGGTGGCGATCAAGGTCGCGGTGGTCCTCGTCGTCGTCGCGGTCGGCGTCTTCTACGTCCAGGCCGACAACTACACGCCGTTCGTCCCGCCGGCGCAGCCCGCCGATCCGGAGGGTTCCGGGCTGCACGCCCCGCTCATCCAGACGCTGTTCGGCGTGCTGCCCAGCACCTACGGCTGGGGCGGGGTCGTCGCCGGCGCCTCGATCGTGTTCTTCGCCTTCATCGGCTTCGACATCGTGGCCACCGCCGCGGAGGAGACCCGCGACCCGAAGCGGGACGTGCCCCGCGGCATCCTCGGCTCGCTGGCGATCTGCACCGTGCTCTACATCGCGGTGTCGCTGGTGGTCGTCGGCATGCAGAACTACCAGGATCTGAACCCCGAGGCGCCGCTGGCCGGGGCGTTCTCCGCCGTGGGCCTGGAGTTCTTCGCCACCCTCATCAGCATCGGCGCGCTGATCGGGCTCACCTCGGTGGTGATGATCCTGATGCTCGGCCAGTCGCGGGTGCTGTTCGCGATGAGCCGCGACCGGCTGCTGCCGCCGTGGCTCGCCGCCGTCCACCCCCGGTACGGGACGCCGTACCGCATCACGATCGCCACCGGGCTGCTGGTGACGGTGCTCGCCGGGCTGGTGCCGCTGGGCGAGCTGGCCGAGCTGGTCAACATCGGCACCCTGGCGGCGTTCCTGCTCGTCTCGATCGGGGTGATCGTGCTGCGGCGCACCCGTCCCGACCTGCCCCGGGCGTTCCGCGTGCCGCTGATGCCGGTCGTCCCGATCCTGTCCGCGCTGGCCTGCCTCTACCTGATGCTCAACCTCCCCGGTGACACCTGGCTGCGGTTCCTCGCGTGGATGGCCCTGGGCTTCGTCGTCTACGCCGTCTACGGCCGCCGCCACAGCCGGCTGTCGCGGGAGGAGCCGGCGCCGGTGGGCTGAGCCTGCTCACCCGACCGGGTGGAACGCGGCCGAGGCGCTACAGCCGGCGCTCGGACGGGACGAGCAGACCGGTGAACAGCACCGCACCGGTCAGGAGATCCCAGTGGCGATCAGCGTCTACGACGTCCGCGACACCTTCGCGCGTCCGCGCCTGGTGCTGCCCGCGCGCCTGACCGCTGCCCTGGGGTCCACCCACCGCGTGCCGGTGCCCGCGCTGGTCGCCGGTCTGGTGGCGATCGTCCAGGCGGTCGGTCTGCTCGCCGTCGCGCTGCACGGGCTCGACACGCTGCTCACCGCCTCCGCGCGCCCGGCCGGCCCGGTGCTCGCGCTCGTCCTCGTGGCCCTCGCCGGATGGATCGTCGCGTCGGCCGCCGGTGGCGCCGCGCTGATCGACGGGTCGAGCCGGCGGCTGCTGGTCCGTGTCGCCGTCGCCGAGCTCGGGCTCGGGGCCGTGGCCGGCGCCCTGCTGGTGGTCACGCCCCTCACCCTGCCCACGGGGTTCCTGCCGGCCGTCGCGGTCCCCGTCGTCAAGCTGCTGCTCGCCGGGTCGCCGTCCGCGGTGGCCTGGGTCGCGGCCGGCCCGCGCCCCTCCGAGCGCCGTCCCGACCCGGCGACGACGTACCGCGTGCTCGCCACGGCGACGCTCGGTCTCATCGGCCTGGCCCTCGGCGCGGTCGCGCTGCTCGGCCCGGTCGACGACCAGGTGCGGACCGGCGAGACCGCCGCCACCACCGTCTACCAGCCCTGACCGCACTGCCGGGGAACCGGCTGGACGGCGCTCCGTACTGTTGACGGCGTGAGTGATCGCCACATCCTGACCGCGGTCGCCTGGCCCTACGCCAACGGCCCGCGGCACATCGGCCACGTCTCCGGTTTCGGAGTCCCCTCCGACGTCTTCAGCCGCTTCCAGCGGATGAACGGCAACCGGGTGCTGATGGTGAGCGGCACCGACGAGCACGGCACCCCGATCACGGTGGCTGCCGACGCCGAGGGCGTCACGCCCCGGGAGATCGCCGACCGGAACAACCGGATCATCGTGGGCGACCTGCAGTCGCTCGGGCTCAGCTACGACCTCTTCACCCGGACGACGACGCAGAACCACGCCGCCATCAGCCAGGAGATCTTCCTCGGCCTGCTGAAGAACGGCTACGTCTTCCCGAAGACGACGCTGGGCGCGATCAGCCCGTCGACCGGCCGCACGCTGCCCGACCGCTACATCGAGGGCACCTGCCCGATCTGCGGCTACGACGGTGCGCGCGGCGACCAGTGCGACAACTGCGGCAACCAGCTCGACCCCATCGACCTGATCAACCCGGTCAGCCGGATCAACGGGGAGACGCCGAAGTTCGTCGAGAGCGAGCACTACTTCCTCGACCTGCCGGCGTTCGCCCGGGCGCTGGGCGACTGGCTGGCCACCCGGAAGAGCTGGCGGCCCAACGTCCTCAACTTCAGCGTCAACCTGCTCGAGGACCTCAAGCCGCGCAGTTACACCCGCGACATCGACTGGGGTGTGCGGGTCCCGCTCGAGGGCTGGGTGGACCGGCCGGACAAGCGCATCTACGTGTGGTTCGACGCCGTCGTCGGCTACCTGTCGGCGTCGATCGAGTGGGCCCGCCGGTCCGGTGACCCCGAGGCGTGGCGGCAGTGGTGGCAGACGCCGGACTCCGACGCCTACTACTTCATGGGCAAGGACAACATCGTCTTCCACTCCGAGATCTGGCCCGCCCAGCTGCTCGGCTACGACGGCGAGGGCGACAAGGGCGGCACGCCGGGGTCGCTGGGCCGGCTGAACCTGCCGACCGAGGTGGTCTCCAGCGAGTTCCTGACGATGGAGGGCCGCAAGTTCTCCAGCAGCCGCAACGTCGTCATCTACGTCCGCGACTTCCTCTCCCGCTACGACGCCGACGCGCTGCGGTACTTCATCGCCGTCGCCGGCCCGGAGAACCAGGACACCGACTTCACCTGGGCGGAGTTCCTGCGCCGCAACAACGACGAGCTCGTCGCCGGCTGGGGCAACCTGGTCAACCGGACGGTCTCGATGGCGGCCAAGAACGTCGGGGCGGTGCCCACCCCCGGTGAGCTGACCGACGCCGACCGCGGGCTGCTGGCCACCACGAGCGGTGCCTTCGCGCCCGTCGGCGACCTGCTCTCGCGCAACCGGCAGAAGGCGGCGATCACCGAGGCGATGCGGGTGGTCGGCGAGGCCAACAAGTACCTGTCGGACCAGGCCCCGTGGAAGCTCAAGGAGGACCCGGCCCGCCGGGACACCGTGCTGCACACCGCGCTGCAGGCGATCAAGGACTGCAACGCGCTGCTGACGCCCTTCCTGCCGCACTCCTCCCAGCAGGTGCACGAGCTCCTGGGTGGGGACGGCGTGTGGTCGGTCGCGCCGGAGATCCACGAGGTCACCGACCTCGACGACGGCTCGCCGTACCCGATCATCACCGGCCCCTACGACCAGGGGCAGGCGGCGTGGGCCTCGACGCCGCTGGCCGCGCCGGGGACGCCGCTCGCGCCGCCCAAGCCGATCTTCACCAAGCTCGACGAGTCCATCGTCGCCGAGGAGCTGGCCCGGCTGGAGGAGAAGGCGCAGTGAGTCGGTCGGCGTCCTCCCGGGCGAACCGGCGGGGCGAGCCGCCGCCGTCGCCGGAGCCGCTGCCGGCACCGGCGCTGGACAGCCACACCCACCTGGACATCGTCCTGGGGGAGCGGCCGGCCGACGACGAGCACGGCGAGTGGGCCTCGGACGCCGCCGTGGACGCCGAGATCGACGCCGCCGCGGCGGTCAACGTGACCCGGCTGGTCCAGGTCGGGGTGGACGTCGCCTCGTCGCGCTGGTCGGCCGCGCTGGCCGCCCGGCACCCGAGCGTGCTCGCCGCCGTGGCCCTGCACCCCAACGAGGCCGGCGCCGGGAAGGCGACCGATGACGCGCTCGCCGAGATCGACCGGCTGGCCGCGCAGCCGCGGGTGCGCGCGGTGGGGGAGACCGGCCTCGACAGGTTCCGCACCGGCCCGGAGGGCTGGGCCGCGCAGGAGGCGTCCTTCCGCGCGCACATCGACATCGCCAAGCGGCACGGGATCGCGCTGGTCATCCACGACCGGGACGCCCACGAGGAGATCCTCCGCGTCCTGGACGACGTGGGCGCGCCCGAGCACACCGTCTTCCACTGCTTCTCCGGGGACGCGGTGTTCGCGAAGGCCTGCGTGGAGCGAGGCTTCGTGCTCTCCTTCGCCGGCACCCTGACCTTCGGCAACGCGGGCTACCTGCGCGAGGCCGCGGCGCTCACCCCGCCGGACCAGCTGCTGGTGGAGACCGACTCGCCCTTCCTCACCCCCGTGCCGCACCGCGGCCGGCCCAACGCCTCCCGTCTCGTCCCGCACACCGTCCGGGCCCTCGCCGAGACCACCGGTACCCATCTCGAGGAGCTCTGCGGCACCCTCACCGCGACCGCCGAACGGGTCTTCGGGGCCTGGTAGAAGTCGCAGGGGCGACGCACCCCGGGCGCACAGGGAAAGAGAGGACACTCGAGCCGTGGGCCGTCTGATCGCCGTCGTGCTGTTCGTCGCCGTCCTCGTGCCCGGCGTGCTCCTCGGCCGGGAATGGGCCCGGGCGGGGGACCGGCGGGCGGTGGCGGGTGGCTCCGTCGAGCTGGCCGACCCGACCGCCGAGGGCACCGCCGCACTGGCCGCGCAGGCCGCGCACGGGCGTCGCTGGCGCCGGCTGGGCCTGTTCCTGGGCCTGGCGGGGATCGTCGGCAGCGTCGTCGCGCTGGGTGAGGCGTCGGTCTTCCTGTGGGTTCCGGTGCTGGTGCTGGGGTTGCTCGCCGGGGTGCTGCTCGCCGAAGTCACCCGGCCCCGGCCGCGGTGGGCGCCGGCCCAGCCGGTGCGCCGTCCCCGCCGGGCCGAGCTCGTCTCGCCCTGGCTGGTGTGGACGATGCGCGGCGTGGTCGTCGGCGCGGTCGTCGCCGCCGTCTGGTCGTGGTCGGCCGGGGAGCTCGACGCGACCGTGGCCGGGACGGCGGTGGCGGTGCCGCTGGTCGCCGGGCTGCTGGCGGAGGTGGCGCTGCTGCGCGCGGTCCGGCGTCCGCTGCCCGCCACGGGCGCGGACGTGCCCGTCGACGAGGCGCTGCGCACCTGGACCGCCCACCTGGCCACCGCCGCCGCGAGCGTCCTCGGCCTGCTGCCGCTCGGCGTGCTGCTGCTGGCCGCGGGGATCGACCTGGGGGACCGGATCACCGAGCACTTCGACCTGCTGCCCGTGGCGCTGGTGGCCGCCGGCTTCTCGGCGCTCCTGTCCGGCCTCGCCGTCGCGGTCTTCCTGCTGACCTGGGCCCGGCCGGTGCGCGCCGGGGCCCGGGCCCTGGCGGGCTGAGCCCCGGGCCGCGTGCCCCGGACGGCACCGGTTCACCCTGTGGGCTTGCTCACCGGCGCCTGACGGGCCGGGGGAGCCGGGACGCGCATCCCCGCGGCATGGCTGTCACTCCACGTGTCGGCGCGTCCACATAGCGACATGGCGACGGTCTGGTTCACTCGTCTCGCATCGTTGCTCCACTCTCCGTGCTCGTTATCGTGTCGTGACCGTCAGCCGGGGTGGAGGACGGGACCTCGACGGGCGTGCCGTCCTCGCGGCCCGCCCGTTCCTCCTGCCCGGGTTCCATGACCCCTGGATGTGCCGTGCGCCGCTCGCTCCGCCTCAGCCTCTTCGCCCTGGTCCTGCTCGGACTCGTGGGCGGGACGCTGGCCTTCTTCGTCGCCCAGAAGTCCGTCGTCCTCACCGTCGACGGCCAGGCCCAGCGGATCGGCACCTACGCCGACACCGTCGCCGAGGTGCTGGACGAGGAGGGCCTGGAGCCGGCGTCCCACGACGTCCTGCTTCCGGCGGCCGAGGAGCCGGTCGGCGACGGCGACACGATCGTGCTCACCCGCGCGCGTCCGCTGCAGCTGAGCGTCGACGGCGTGGAGCAGGAGATCTACGTGACCGCGCTGTCGGTCGACGAGGCGCTCGACCAGCTGGGCCTGCGGGCCGACGGTCTGGTGCTGTCGGCCAGCCGCAGCGAGCGCCTCCCGCTGGACGGCATGAGCCTGGAGGTCATCACCCCCAAGGCCGTCGTCCTCGTCGCCGACGGCCAGGAGCGGGTCGTGACCACGACCGCTGCCACCGCCGGTGACCTGCTCGCCGCGGAGGGCATCGCCCTGGGCGAGGTGGACACCGCCAGCGTCGACCTGGAGCAGCCGCTGGCCCAGGACATGCGCATCCAGGTTTTCCGGGTCCGCATCGACGAGATCACCGAGACCGTGCCGGTGCCGCACGAGGTCGTGGAGACCGAGGACCCTGAGGCGTTCGAGGGCGACCGCGAGGTCACCACCGAGGGTGTCGACGGCGAGAAGACGATCACCTACCGCGTCACCATCACCGACGGCGTGGAGACCGCCCGCGAGGAGCTGGACACCACCGTCGCCCGGGAGCCGGTCACCGAGCAGGTCACCGTGGGCACGAAGGCCCGCCCGGCCAACAGCCCCGAGGCCGACGGTCTGGACTGGGCCGCCCTCGCCCGCTGCGAGTCCGGCGGCCGGCCGAACGCGGTGAGCTCCACCGGCAAGTACCACGGCCTGTACCAGTTCTCGGTCGGCACCTGGCAGGCCGTGGGGGGCACCGGCCTCCCGTCGCAGGCCAGCGCCGACGAGCAGACCTACCGCGCGCAGCTGCTCTACAAGCGTTCCGGCGCCGGCCAGTGGCCGCACTGCGGCAAGAACCTCTGATCGGGCGCAGCTGAGCACCGACGCCGAGCAGCCGGACGGGCTGCTGGGTCCGGCCGCGATCCGCGAGCTGGCCCAGCAGCTGGACCTGCGGCCCACCAAGACCCTCGGGCAGAACTTCCTGCACGACGCCAACACGATCCGCCGCATCGTGCGGACGGCGGGTGTGCGCCCCGACGACGTCGTCCTGGAGGTCGGCCCCGGGCTCGGCTCGCTGACCCTGGGGCTCCTGCCCGCCGCCGAGCGGGTGGTGGCCGTCGAGATCGACCCGCGGCTGGCCGGCCTGCTGCCGGGCACCGTGGCGGAGCGCCGGCCCGACCTGGCCGACCGCCTGGACGTCGTGACCGCCGACGCGCTGCGCCTTCCCGAGCTGCCGGGGCCGCCGCCCACCGCGCTGGTCGCGAACCTGCCCTACAACGTGGCGGTGCCCGTCCTGCTGCACCTGCTCGACCTGCTGCCCACCCTGGACCGCGCGCTGATCCTGGTGCAGGCCGAGGTCGCCGAGCGGCTGGCCGCGCACCCCGGGGACAAGGCGTACGGCGTCCCCTCGGTCAAGGCCGCCTGGTACGGCGAGGTGCGCCGGGCGGGGAACGTCGGGCGGCGGGTGTTCTGGCCCGAGCCCAACGTCGACTCCGGGCTGGTGAGCCTGGTCCGGCGACCACCGCCGCCGGGGGACCGGGCGGCCACCTTCGCCGTCGTCGACGCCGCCTTCGGCATGCGGCGCAAGAGCCTGCGCGCGGCCCTGGCCCGGTGGGCCGGGAGCCCCGCCGCCGCCGAGGCCCGGCTCCGCGCGGCGGGCATCGACCCGGCCGCCCGCGGCGAGCAGCTGTCGGTGACCGACTTCGCCCGGCTGGCCGCCACCGAGCCGGTGGCGCCGTGACGCCGGCACCCGCGGACGCCGTGGCCGCCCGTGCGCCCGCCAAGGTCAACGCGCTGCTCGGCGTAGGGCCGCTGCGCCCCGACGGCTTCCACGAGCTGCGCACCGTCTACCTGGCCGTCTCGCTGTTCGACGTCGTGACCGCGCGGCCGGGAGAGGGGCTGACCCTCGCCGTCGCCGGGGAGGACGCCGAGGTCGTGCCCACCGACTCCCGCAACCTGGTCTGGCGGGCGGCCGAGCTGCTGGCCGAGCACGCCGGGGTGCCGGCCGACGCCCAGCTGGAGATCGCCAAGTCCATCCCGGCGGCGGGCGGGCTGGCCGGCGGCAGCGCCGACGCGGCCGCGGCCCTGGTGGCGCTGGACGCGCTGTGGGGCACCCGGGCCGACCGCGACGACCTGCTCGAGCTGGCGGCCCGGCTGGGCAGCGACGTGCCGTTCAGCCTGCTCGGCGGCGTCGCGCTGGGTACCGGGCGCGGCGAGCGGCTGACCCCCGTGCTGGCCGGGCCGCAGTTCCACCTCGTCCTCGGCATCGCGGGGGAGGGGCTGTCGACGCCGTCGGTCTACGCCGAGCTGGACCGGCTCCGGGACGCGGGCCGGGTGCCCGACGGCAGCGATCTGCTCCCGGCCGAGCCGGTGATCGCGGCGCTGCGCAGCGGACCGGCCGCGGCGGTGGCGGCGGCGCTGGGCAACGACCTGCAGGCGCCGGCCCTGGCGCTGCGGCCCGAGCTGGGGCGGGCGCTGCGGGCGGCCACCGAGGCCGGAGCGCTCGGTGCCCTGGTGAGCGGCTCGGGCCCGACGATCGCGGCGCTGGCCGAGGACGGGCCGGCCGCCGTGCGGCTGGCCGCGACGCTCGCCGGCGAGGGCGTCTTCCGCACCTTGCGCGTGGTCTCCGGGCCCGTGCCCGGCGCCCGTCTCGTGGGCTGAGCGGGGGTCAGCCGCCCGACGGCCCCTCGACCAGCCCGGGACGGACGTCGAGGTGGGACAGGCCGTTGTAGGCCAGGTTCACCAGGTGCGCGGCGACGTCGCGCTTGTCCGGCGTCCGGGTGTCCAGCCACCACTGGCCCACGAGGGCGACCATGCCGACCAGCGCCTGGCTGTACAGCGCCGCCAGCGCGGGGTCGTAGCCGCGGGCGCCGAAGTGCTCGGCCAGGATGTGCTCGACCTCGTGCGCGACCTCGCCGATCAGCGACGGGTAGCTGCCCACCCCGCTGGTGACCGGGGCGTCGCGGGTGAGCACCAGGAAGCCGTCGGTGTCGGACTCGATGTACTCGAGCAGCACCAGCGCGGCCCGCTGCAGGAGCTCGCGGGGATGCCCGGGGTCCGACAGTGCCGCGGTGAACCGGCCCAGCAGGTGCTGCATCTCCCGGTCGACGACGACGGCGTGCAGGCCCTCCTTGCCGCCGAAGTGCTCGTAGACCACCGGCTTGCTGACCTCGGCGTGCGCCGCGATCTCCTCGATGGAGGTGGCCTCGAAGCCGCGCCGGCCGAACAGCTCCCGGGCGACGTCGAGCAGCTGCTGGCGGCGCTGCGCACCGGTCATCCGCACCCGCGGCCGGGGTGGTCCGGCCGCGGGTGCGGGGTGCTCGCTCAGGACGCGGCCGGGGCCTCGACGCGGCGCTTGGCAGCCAGACGCACCGGGTCGGGCCACTTCACGTTCGAGGCCAGGCCCAGCTTCTCGAACACCCAGATCACGCGGGCGCTGATGTCGATCTGGCCGCGCAGCACGCCGTGGCGGGCGCACGTCGGGTCGGCGTGGTGCAGGTTGTGCCAGGACTCGCCGCCGCTGAGGATCGCCAGCGGCCAGAAGTTGGTGGCGCGGTCGCGGGACTGGAACGGGCGGTTGCCCACCACGTGGCACACCGAGTTGATCGACCAGGTGACGTGGTGCAGCAGCGCGACGCGCACCAGCCCGGCCCAGAAGAACGCCGACCACGCACCGGCCCAGCTGCCGGTGATCAGCCCGCCGAGGACGGCGGGCAGCGCCAGGCTGAGGAAGGCCCACACCACGAACGTGCGGCTGATGAACACCAGGCCGCCGTCCTTGAGCAGGTCGGGGGCGTAGCGCTGCTGGTTGGTCTTGCGGCGGTCGAACAGCCAGCCCAGGTGGGCGTGGAACATGCCCTTGAGCAGCGAGCGCAGGTCGGTGCCGTAGCGCCACGGGGAGTGCGGGTCGCCCGCGCGGTCGGCGAAGGCGTGGTGCCGGCGGTGGTCGGCGACCCACTGGTTGACCGGGCCCTGGATCGCCATCGACCCGGCGACCGCCAGGCCCAGCCGCAGCGGACGCCGGCTCTTGAAGGAGGCGTGCGTGAAGTGCCGGTGGTAGCCGACGGTGATGCCCAGGAGGGAGAAGTAGTAGAAGCCGACCGCCAGGCCGATGTCGAGCCACGAGATGCCCCAGCCCCACACCGCGGGCAGGACGGCGGCCAGGGCGACGAAGGGCACCAGCACGATCACGTAGAGCGTGACGATCTCGAGGGTGCTCTTGCGCCGGCCGATGGCGTTGGCCGGCAACCCGGCGTAGGGCTCGGCGCGGGGAGGAGCCGTGGGCCGGGTGAGTGCGGGAGCGGACAAATGAACTCCTGGGATGTCTGCGAGTGCGCTCCGGGCGCGGTCTGGACCGTCGTGCTCCGGGCTACGTGGCCACAACCTACGGGACCGTAAGCGGCTCCGCTCACCCGGACGGGAGCAGGGAGGGCGCCCCGACGCGGTCCCCGGTGGTGTCCCCGCGCGCCGCCGGGCCCTTAGGCTCGCACCGGGTGCCGGTCCCGCGCGGGCACCTCCGCGACGCCGCCCGCCGGCGCCGCGGGTGGGGGATGGGGTAATCGGCAGCCCGCCGGCCTTTGGAGCCGTGCAGTCTCGGTTCGAGTCCGAGTCCCCCAGCTGTCTCGCCGTCACCGTCCGAGGAGATCCGTGGCCAGCCAGGTTCCGCCCGTGTCCCGCCCCGCCGGGCAGCCGGCCGTCGCCGGGGTCGTCGTCCTCGCCGCCGGTCAGGGCACCCGCATGCGCTCGTCGACGCCGAAGGTGTTGCACACCCTCGGCGGGCGCAGCCTGGTGGGCCACGTGCTCGCCGCCGCTGCACCGCTGGGCGCCGGCACGACCGTCGTCGTCGTCGGCTCCGGCCGCGACCAGGTGGAGGCGCACCTCGCCGAGATCGCCCCCGCCGCGGTGGCGGTCGTGCAGGAGCAGCAGCTGGGCTCCGGGCACGCGGCCGAGGTGGCGCTGGCCGCAGTCCCCGACCTCGAGGGCCCGGTCCTCGTCCTCAACGGCGACTCGCCGCTGCTCACCACCGGCACGCTCGAGGCGCTCGTCGCGGCGCACGACGCGGCGGGCAGCGTCTTCACCGTGCTCACCGCCGAGGTCGAGGACCCCACCGGGCTGGGCCGCATCGTCCGCGACGAGCAGGGTGCGCCCCGCGCCATCGTCGAGGAGCGGGACGCCACCGACGAGCAGCGCGCCATCCGCGAGGTCAACGCCGGCGTCTACGTCGCGAACGCCGGCACGCTGCGGCGCGTGCTGGCCGGGCTCGGGACGTCGAACGCGCAGGGGGAGCAGTACCTCACCGACGCGCTCGCGCCGCTGGTCGAGGGTGGGGCGCCCACCGCCGCGGTGCGCGCCGAGGACCCGGACGACGTCCTGGGCTGCAACGACCGCCGCGAGCTCGCCGAGCGGCGGCGCACGCTCAACGACCGCGTGCTGGACGACCTCATGCGCGCCGGGGTGACCGTGGTGGACCCGCAGACCACCTGGGTCGACGTCACCGTCGCAGTGGGCAACGACACCGTCCTCGAGCCGGGCACCCAGCTCCGGGGGACGACGACGATCGGCTCGGGCGCGGTGGTCGGGCCGGACACCACCCTCGTCGACTGCGTCGTCGACGACGGCGCGAGCGTGGTCCGCTCGCACTGCCTCGGCGCGGTGATCGGGCCGGAGGCCACGGTCGGCCCGTTCAGCTACCTCCGGCCGGGCACCCGGCTGGGCCGCGGCAGCAAGGCCGGGGCGTTCGTGGAGACCAAGAACGCCGAGGTGGGCGAGGGGTCCAAGGTGCCGCACCTGTCCTACGTCGGCGACGCGACCATCGGCCGGGGCGCCAACATCGGTGCCGCCACGGTCTTCGTCAACTACGACGGCGTGGCCAAGCACCGCACGACGGTGGGCGACCACGCGCGGATCGGCTCGGACACGATGCTCGTGGCGCCGGTCACCGTGGGGGACGGCGCGTACACCGCCGCGGGCTCGGTGATCACCTCCGACGTCCCCCCGGGTGCGATCGGCGTCGCACGGGCGCCCCAGCGGAATGTGGCAGGCTGGGTGCGCCGCCGACGGCCGGGGAGCCCCGCCGCGGAGGCCGCAGCAGCGGCCGACGGCCGGGCGGAGGGCTCCGGGACCAACGCACCGAAGAACATCGGGGCGGACCACGACAGCTAGGGACAGCGAAGCCATGAGCGCGATCCGGCAGACCACCAACAAGAGCCTGATGCTCTTCTCCGGCCGGGCCTACCCCGAGCTGGCCGACGAGATCGCCGGGCACCTGGGGGTCACGCCCACCCCGACCGCGTCCTACGAGTTCGCCAACGGCGAGCTGTTCGTGCGGTTCGAGGAGTCGGTGCGCGGCTGCGACGCCTTCGTGGTGCAGAGCCACAGCGCGCCGATCAACACCTGGCTCATGGAGCAGCTGATCATGGTCGACGCGCTCAAGCGCGCCTCGGCCAAGCGGATCACCGTCGTCGCCCCGTTCTTCCCCTACGCCCGGCAGGACAAGAAGCACCGCGGCCGCGAGCCGATCTCCGCCCGCCTGGTCGCCGACCTGTTCAAGACCGCCGGCGCCGACCGGCTGATGACCGTCGACCTGCACACCGCCCAGATCCAGGGCTTCTTCGACGGCCCGGTCGACCACCTCTTCGCCCTCGAGCTGCTGGTCAACCACGTCCAGGAGCGCTGGGGCGACCGCGACATCACCGTCGTGTCGCCGGACTCCGGCCGGGTGCGGGTCTCCGAGCGCTGGAGCGACAAGCTCGGCGGCACCCCGCTGGCCTTCATCCACAAGACCCGTGACCCGCTGGTCGCCAACGAGGTGGTCGCCAACCGCGTCGTCGGCGAGGTCGAGGGCCGGGTCTGCATCCTGGTCGACGACATGATCGACACCGGCGGCACGATCGTGAAGGCGGCCGAGACCCTCTTCGACGCCGGTGCGGCCGACGTGATCGTCACCGCCACGCACGGCGTGCTGTCCGGCCCGGCCGCCGAGCGGCTGCAGAACAGCAAGGTCAGCGAGGTCATCGTGACCAACACGCTGCCCATCGCGCCCGAGCGCCAGTTCGGCAAGCTGACCGTGCTGTCGATCGCCCCCCTGCTCGCCCGCGCGATCAAGGAGGTCTTCGAGGACGGCTCGGTGACCTCGCTGTTCGACGGCGCCAGCTGAGCCCCGCACCCCCGTCCGTGCCCGAGACCCGATTCCGGCTGGGCGACGCCCAGGTGGCGGCCCTCGCCCGCTGGTCCTTCGGCCTGGGGAACGCGGCCCCCGAGCTGCCGCCGGCGGACGCCTACGAGGACGCGCAGGGCGTGCTGGTGGCGGTCCGCGAGCAGGGCCGGCTGGTCGTCGTCGAGGTGCCGCGCTGGCGCCCGCCGTCCGCCGTGACCCGGCAGGAGGCGCGGACGGCGTGGGTCGGGTCGCCGCCCGCCGACCCGTCGGAGCTGCCCGCGCACGTGCTCGCACTGGTCCCCGCGGCCGGCACGTCGGCCGACTCGGCGGCGCTGTCGGCGGCCGCGGCCGAGTGGACGGCGGTCCGCGCGGGCGGTCGCGAGGTGGAGCTGGTCTTCGTGCCGGTCACCGCGGCGGCCCCCGAGGTGAGCTGGCCGGTCGTGGCCGAGGCCTACGGTGCGACGCTGCTGGGCACCCGGGTGGATGCTCAGCCCGCTGGCCACCGGGGCGGCGCCGTCCTGTTCTTCACCGGCCTGTCGGGGGCGGGCAAGTCCACGATCGCCGCCCGCGTGGTCGAGCTCCTCGTCGAGGAGGGGCGCGGGGTCACGCTCCTGGACGGCGACGAGGTCCGCAACCACCTGTCGGCCGGGCTGGGCTTCTCCCGCGCGGACCGGGACACGAACGTGGAGCGGATCGGCTGGGTCGCCGCGCGGATCGCCAAGCACGGCGGCATCGCGGTGTGCGCGCCCATCGCGCCGTACGCCTCGGTCCGGGAGACCGTGCGCGGCGAGGTGGAGGCCCAGGCCGGACCGGGGAGCTTCGTGCTGGTGCACGTCGCGACGTCGCTGGCCGACTGCGAGCAGCGCGACCGCAAGGGCCTCTACGCTCGGGCCCGGCGCGGGGAGATCCCGTCGTTCACCGGGATCAGCGACCCGTACGAGGTCCCGGTCGACGCCGAGGTGACCGTCGAGACGCGCGGCCGCAGCGTCGACGAGTGCGCCCGCCAGGTGCTCGCGCACCTGCGGTAGCCTGGGGTCCGTTGCCCGGCGAGGGAGTGGTCCGACCGCTCCGTGATCGACGTGCGTGTGCCCCCAGGGTGCGCTGCGACCGGTCGCCGGCACGCACGCAGACCCTCTTCGCTAGGAGCACACCACCGTGGCTGACTTCCGCCTCGAGGCCGAGATCCGCACCGAGTTCGGCAAGGGCAGCGCTCGCCGGACCCGCCGGGCCGGCCGCGTCCCCGCCGTCCTCTACGGGCACGGCCAGGACGTCGTCCACCTGTCGCTGCCCGCCCGCGAGTTCGCCGCCGCGCTGCGCAACGGCGGGTCCAACGCCCTGCTGACCGTCGTGCTGGACGGCAAGGAGCAGCTGGCCCTCACCAAGGCCGTGCAGCGTGACCCGATCAAGCGCGTGCACGAGCACGTCGACCTCGTCATCGTCCGCCGTGGCGAGAAGGTCACCGTCGACGTCCCGGTCCTCACCACGGGCGAGACCGACGTCGACACCCTGGTGAGCATCGAGCTGAACACCGTGTCGGTCGAGGTCGCGGCCACCGCGATCCCCGAGTCGATCGAGGTCGACGTCACCGGCCGCGGCGCCGGCCAGGGCGTCACCGCCGGCGAGCTGGCCCTGCCCTCGGGCGCCACGCTGCTGACCGACCCCGAGGCGCTGGTCGTCAACCTGATGGCCGCGCCGAGTGCGGCGGCCCTCGAGGCCGAGCTGGAGGCCGCCGAGGCCGAGGCCGGCATCGAGCGCGAGGAGTCCGACGCCGACGGCGACGTCGTCCCGGAGCCGCAGGACCAGGGCAGCGGCGAGTCGATGGACGCGGCCGAGAACTCCTCGGACGACTGAGGCATCCGCTGACCGACAGCACGACCCGCGGGGGCGCCGGCACCGCCGGCGCCCCCGCGGCGTCCTCTCCGGGCGAGGGCCCCTTCCTCGTCGTCGGCCTCGGCAACCCCGGGCCCGGGTACGCCGGCAACCGGCACAACGTCGGCGCGATGGTGCTCGACGTGCTCGCCGAGCGGGCCGGCGTCCGGCTCTCGCCGGGCAAGGGCGCCCGCTCGCGCGCGGTCAGCGGCGAGGGGCGGCTGGCCGGCCGCCGGGTGGTGCTGGCACGCCCGCTGACCTACATGAACGAGTCGGGTGGCCCGGTGCGGGCGCTGCTGGACTACCACAAGCTGCCCGTCACCGACCTCGTCGTCGTGCACGACGAGCTCGACCTCGACTTCTCCGTGGTGCGGCTCAAGCGGGGTGGCGGCGAGGGCGGGCACAACGGGCTGCGCTCGATCACCCGCTCGACGGGGTCGAAGGACTACCTGCGCGTGCGGGTGGGGATCGGCCGCCCCCCGGGCCGCCAGGACCCCGCCGACTTCGTCCTCAAGGACTTCTCCTCGACCGAGCGCAAGGAGCTGGACCTGCTGCTGGTCGAGGCGGCCGACGCCACCGAGCTGCTCCTGGCGCGTGGCCTGGAGGCCGCGCAGAACGAGGTCCACCCCCGGAGCTGAGCTGCCTGCCCCCTTGGGGTGTGCAATGACAGACGCTGCGTGAGCGGGCGCATACCATCTGTTAGCCGACCAGCCCGTCGGCGACGGATGACGAGCCCAGGGGGAACGCGCGGTGTACACCTCCGTCCGCGACCTGCCCGCCGGCCCGGTCGGCACCGCCCCGGCGCAGCGCGTCGGTGGGACCGTGCTCGCCCTGGGCACGGTCAGCCTGCTCACCGACGTCTCCTCGGAGATGGTGGCCGCGGTGCTCCCGGTGTACCTCACGCTGGCCATCGGCCTCTCGCCGCTGGCCTTCGGCTTCCTCGACGGTCTCTACCAGGGCGTGTCGGTGCTGGTGCGGCTGCTCGGCGGGTACGCCGCCGACCGGTTCGACCGCCCCAAGGCCACCGCGCAGGTCGGCTACGGCCTGTCCGCCGTCTCCAAGCTCGGCCTCCTCGCCGCGACGGGCCCCGGTGGCCTGGCGGCGGTGCTCGCCGTCGACCGCACGGGCAAGGGGTTGCGCACGGCTCCGCGCGACGCCCTGATCTCCGACTCCGTGCCGCCCGCCCTCCTCGGCCGGGCGTTCGGCGTGCACCGCGCGATGGACACCGCGGGTGCCCTGGCGGGGCCGCTGCTCGCGTTCGCCCTGCTGCTCTACCTCCCCGGCGACTACCAGAGCGTCTTCGTGACCAGCTTCGCCTTCGCCGTCCTCGGCTGCGCGGTGCTGTGGGCCTTCGTCGGGGAGCGTCCCCGGGTGCCGCGGTCCGGCGAGGCGCCGGTCCGGCTGCGGTCCCTGCGCGGGCTCCTCGCCGACGCCCGGATGCGCAGGGTCACGCTGGTCAGCCTGGTCCTGGGCCTGCTGACCGTCAGCGACGGCTTCGTCTACCTGCTGCTCCGCGACCGGGGCGCGGTCGAGGCCACGTACTTCCCGCTCCTGTTCGTGGGCACGGCAGCGGTCTACCTGGTGCTCGCGGTCCCGCTGGGCCGGCTGTCCGACCGGATCGGCCGCATCCCGGTCCTGCTCGGCGGCCATGTCGCGCTGCTGGTGACCTACGTGCTGCTCCTCGTCGACACGAGCCTGGTGGGCGGTGCCGTCCTGGTCGCCGCGGTGCTGGGCGGTCTGGGGATCTACTACGCGGCCACCGACGGTGTCCTCGCTGCCATCGCGGCCGGCCTCACCGCCCCGAACCTGCGCGGCTCCGGCATCGCCCTCGCGCAGACCGCGGTGGCCGCCGGCCGGCTGTTCTCCGCCGTGCTCTTCGGCCTGCTCTGGACCGCGTGGGACCAGCACCGGGCCCTGGTCGCGTTCGCCCTGGCCCTGCTGGTCGCGCTGCCGGTGGCCTGGATTCTGCTGCGCACCGTCGATCCGTCCTCGACGAGGGAGCCCCTCGATGCCTGATCCCGCCCCCGCGTCCCCGACCCGCCGGACGCTCGCGTTCGGCGTCGTCGTGCTGCTGTGCCTGACCGCACTCGCGACCTACCTGCTGGTGCAGCGCTCACGGGACGCCGCGGCCGCCGAAGCCGCCGCGGACCGGGAGGCGGCGACGTCGCGGCTGCAGGTCGAGGACGTGCTGGAGGTGCCGCACCTCGTCGTGCGCAACACCGCGCCCGGACCCTCGTTCGGCAAGGTGGCGCTCATCCCGCTGGACGACCCGACCGGCCCCCGCGCCATCGTCGACGTCGCCTGCGACCGGATCTCGGCCACGCCGTCCGGAGCCCTCTGCCTGCAGCAGGTGACCGGCATGCTGACGACCTACCGGGCCGTCTTCCTCGACGAGCAGCTGCGGGAGGTCGGCGCCGCGGAGGTGGGCGGCGTGCCCAGCCGGGCCCGCGTCTCGGCCGGCGGGAGCTGGGGTGCCTCGACGGTCTTCGTCAGCGGGCACGCCTACACCGACGCGCAGTTCTCCACCGAGACGCTGATCACCGACCTCACCACGCGCACCTCGCTGGGCAACCTGGAGACGTGGACGACGGTGCGCGACGGCGAGGAGATCACCGCCGTCGACCGCAACTACTGGGGGGTCAGCTTCATCGGTGACGGCCCGGGCTTCTACGCGACGCTGGGCACGGGCGACCGGATCTTCCTGGTGAAGGGCGACGTCGGCACCCGGACGATGGAGGTCGTGGGGACCGAGGGCGGGTGCCCGTCGGTCTCGCCGGACGGCCGGACCGTCGTCTACAAGGAGGTCGACCCGGAGTCCCGCAACGAGCACTTCGTCGCCGCGGGGCTGGCCGAGGGCGACCTCGACGGGCGGCCCGCCGTCCCCCTCGGCGAGGGGCGGCTCGTGGACGACCAGGTGGCCTGGCTGGACGACGACACCGTCCTGTACGCGGTCGGGCGCGGGGTGTCGTCCTCGGTGGACTTCGACGTCTGGTCGTCGCCGGTCGACGGCGGGGCGCCCACGCTGCTCATCCCCGACGCGGCATCGCCGTCGGTCGTCATTCCTGAGGGTTAGACGGTCCGGCAATTCCTTCTGGTGCACCCCGCGCCTGCTCCATGCTGGGTGCTGACCCGAAGGGAATGACCATGACCACACTGGACGGCGCACGCGTGCTCGTCACCGGCGGAGCCGGGTTCATCGGCAGCCACCTCGTCGAGGAGCTGCTGCTCCGCCGGGGGGCTGCTCACGTGCGGGTGCTCGACAACCTGCGCAACGGCACCCTGGAGAACCTCGACGGGGTGTCCGACGACGCCCGCCTCGCGGTCGAGGTCGGTGACATCTGCGACGAGGACACCGTCGACCGGTCCCTGGACGGCGTGGACGTGGTCTTCCACCTCGCCTGCCTGGGTGTCCGGCACAGCCTGCACGACCCGTTCGAGAACCACCGCGTCAACGCCGAGGGCACCCTGCTGCTGCTCGAGCGGGCACGGGCGGCGCGCACCTCCCGGTTCGTGCACGTGAGCACCAGCGAGGTGTTCGGCACCGCGCAGTACGCCCCGATGGACGAGCGGCACCCCACGTGGCCGGAGACCGTCTACGGCGGCAGCAAGCTCGCCGGCGAGGCCTACGCGCGCGCCATGTTCCGCACCCACGGCATGCCGACGGTGGTGGCCCGGCCGTTCAACACCTACGGACCGCGCAGCCACTTCGAGGGCGACAGCGGCGAGGTCATCCCGCGCACCATCGTCCGGGTGCTCAGCGGGCTGGCGCCCCTGGTGTTCGGCGACGGCGAGCAGACGCGCGACTTCACCCACGTGACCGACACCGTCGCGGGCCTCGCGATGCTCGGCGAGTCCGACGCCGCGGTGGGGCAGACCGTCAACCTCGGCTCGGGCTCGGAGATCACCATCAACGAGCTCTGCCGGCTGGTCGCCCGGTACGCCGGCGCCTCGGAGCTGGTCGCCCAGCACCTGGAGCCCCGCCCCGGCGACGTCCGGCGGCTCCTCGTCGACTCCACCGTCATGCACGGGCTGACCGGGTTCCGGACCCGCGTGGGCTTCGAGGAGGGGATCGCGGAGCTCGTGGCCTGGTTCCGGTCGCGACCGCAGTCGCCGGAGGAGATGCTCGCGCGCATCGAGGACCGCAACTGGAGCGGAGTGCCGGTCGGCGTCTGACCGGACCCGCGCCAGACGGGGGTCGTGCCGCGAGGTGCGGCCCCCGTTCGCGATCCCGGCTCCAGCCGGCCAAGTCAATCACAGACCGTAGTCGCAGAGTCACGATTTTTCTCACCCCTTCAGGGGCTGTTCGTCACAGACCGTTGCCGCGGGCTCCGGTACTTGATGGTCTTGACGCCAATCGCCACGCAGCGTCGTCGGCGCAGGGGGAACAGTTCGACGAAGCGTCACCAGGACGCTGTCCGGACCCCTCCTGCCGCCACGGCCGCGCGTGACGCAGTGTGACGCCAGTGGTTGGGGGACCAGTGAGCACCGTGGATCGATGGACAGCCGACGTACCGGCCGTCGCGCAGGCGCCGGCGGCGGACCTGCTTCCCGTCCAGCGCGACCGATCCGTGCTGGCGCCGGAGGCACCGGGTGCCCGCGCCGTCCGCGCGGACGCCGACGCGGCTCCTCGGCCGCGGGACCGCTGGATGCAGCGCTACGCCGCCTCGGCGGTCCTCACCGACCTCGTCGCGATGCTGCTCGCCCTGGGCGCCACCCACCTCCTCCGTCCTGCCGACGTCGCCCCCGCCGTGGCGGTGGCCGGAGTCCTGCTGCTCTTCCCCCTGGGCTGGGTCGTGGTGGTCCACCTCGCCGGCGGGTACGAGCGGGGCACGCTGGGGGCCGGCAGCGAGGAGTTCCGCAGCCTGCCGCAGGCCGGCCTGGTCGTCATGGCGGTCGTCGCCTTCTTCTCCTACGCCCTCGACGCCGAGGTCGCCCGGGGTCTGGTGGTCCTCGCCATCCCCGGCGCGGTCGTGCTCAGCGCGCTCGGCCGCTACGGCCTGCGCCGCCGGCTCCACGCCGTGCGCCTGCAGGGACGGTGCATGCGCACGGTCATCGCCGTGGGCCGGGAGCGCTCCGTGCTCGAGCTCGTCCGCCAGGTGCGCCAGGACCCGCACTACGGCATGGAGATCCTCGCGGCGTGCGTGCCGAACCCCGACGACGCCCACCTGCTGCGGGCCGAGGGCATCGCGGTGGTCGGCGACCTCTCGCACGTGAGCCGGAGCGTGCGCTCGCTCGGCGTCGACGCCGTCGCCGTCACGAGCTCCAGCGAGACGGCCGCGGCCTACCTCCGCCGCCTGTCCTGGGACCTCGAGGGGAGCGGCGTCGAGCTGCTGGTGGCGCCCGGCCTGATGGAGGTCGCCGGTCCCCGCATGCACATGCGCCCGTTCGTCGGGCTGCCGCTCCTGCACGTCGAGGAGCCGGAGTTCACCGGCTCCAAGCGCCTGGTCAAGGAGGTCGTCGACCGCCTCGGTGCCGGCCTGGCGCTGCTCGCCATGGCCCCGGTCCTGCTGGCGATCGCCCTGGCGGTCCGGCTGGACAGCGACGGCCCGGTGCTGTTCCGGCAGGTCCGCATCGGCCGGGACGGTCGCGAGTTCAGCATGCTCAAGTTCCGCACGATGGTCGTGGA
This sequence comes from Blastococcus sp. TF02-09, assembly GCF_003319105.1. Lineage (GTDB taxonomy): Bacteria > Actinomycetota > Actinomycetes > Mycobacteriales > Geodermatophilaceae > Blastococcus. The sequence goes on from NZ_QOHH01000005.1 coordinate 208,026, forward strand.
CGCCGAGCAGCAGCGGGCCGCCCTCCTCGCGCTGAACGAGAACGCCGACGGCCTGCTGTTCAAGATCGCCGCCGACCCCCGCGTCACGCGCGTCGGCCGGATCCTCCGCCGGTTCTCCCTCGACGAGCTCCCGCAGCTGCTCAACGTGCTGGGCGGCCAGATGTCGCTGGTGGGCCCGCGCCCGCCGCTCCCGGACGAGGTCGCCCTCTACGACGACTCGGTCCGCCGGCGGCTGCTGGTCAAGCCGGGCCTCACCGGACTGTGGCAGGTGTCCGGCCGCAGCGACCTGACGTGGGAGGAGTCGGTCCGCCTGGACCTCCGCTACGTCGAGAACTGGTCCCTCCTGCTGGACCTGATGATCTTGTGGAAGACCGGATCCGCGGTCCTCCGAGCCCGCGGCGCGTACTGATGCGCCGTCCTGACCACCGTCTGCGAGCCACCGTGCACCCCACCCCCCGCCGGACCGTCGCGTCGCGCCTGCAGCGCGCCCTGCTGGTCCTCGTCGTCGCCGCCCTCCCCGCGGGTGGCCTCGCGGTGCTGCCGGCCGCCCCGGCCCAGGCCGCGGTCGACCCGTGCGCCGCGCCGGTCGAGAACCCGGTGGCGTGCGAGAACACCCGCCCGGGGACGACGGCGTGGGAGGTGTCGCTGGACACGAGCATCGAGGGCTTCACCACCGACATCAGCACCGACCTCGGCGGCCGGGTGGACTTCAAGGTCCGCACCGACTCGACGAAGTACGCCATCGACATCTACCGGCTGGGTTGGTACGGCGGCACCGGTGGCCGCTTCGTCACCACGCTGGCGCCCACCGCGCAGCTGCCGCAGGCGCAGCCCGAGTGCCGGCGCGACGCCACCTCCGGCATGGTCGACTGCGGCAACTGGGCGGTCTCGGCGAGCTGGTCCGTGCCCACCACCGCGGTCTCCGGTGTGTACGTGGCCAACCTGCGCCGCGAGGACCGCGACGCCACGAACCAGATCACCTTCGTCGTCCGCGACGACGACAGCCGCTCCGACGTGCTGTTCCAGACGTCGGACACCACGTGGGCCGCCTACAACGCGTGGGGCGGGGCCAACCTCTACTACGGCAACGGCCCCGGGGGCGCCGGGCGGGCCCACAAGGTCAGCTACAACCGCCCCCTCGAGGTCAACGCGACCACCGCCAAGCTCATGTACGCCGAGTACCCGATGATCCGGTTCCTGGAGTCCAACGGGTACGACGTCTCCTACCAGGCCGGGGTCGACACCGACCGGCTCGGCCACCTCCTGACCAACCACGGCTCCTTCCTGTCCGTCGGGCACGACGAGTACTGGTCCGGAGCGCAGCGGGCCAACGTCACCAAGGCTCGCGACGCGGGCGTCGACCTGGCGTTCTTCAGCGGCAACGAGATGTGGTGGCGGGTCCGCTGGGAGCCCTCGATCGACGGGTCCGGGCAGGCCTACCGCAGTCTGGTCAGCTACAAGGAGAGCCTGGACGGCGCCCGTACCGACCCCTCCGGCGAGTGGACCGGCACGTGGCGGGACCCCCGGTTCGGACCGGCCGGCGTCGAGCCGGAGAACTCCCTCATCGGCCAGCAGTTCAAGGTCAACGGCGAGTACGGCCGGCGGCGTGACGCGATCGCCGTCCCCGCCGAGTTCAGCGCCGCACGGCTGTGGCGCAACACCGCGGTCGCCGACCTGGAGGCCGGCGAGACCTACACCTTCGGTGACGGCACCCTCGGCTACGAGTGGGACTCCGACGTCGACAACGGCTTTCGGCCCGCCGGCCTGGCCAAGCTGTCGCTGACGACGGTCCAGGTGGCCGAGCCCGACGTCCTCCAGGACGACTACGGCGTGAACTACGCCCCGGGCGAGGCGACGCACTCGCTCACGCTCTACCGCGCAGCCAGCGGCGCGCTGGTCTTCGGCGCGGGGACCGTGCAGTGGTCGTGGGGCCTCGACGACACGCACACCGGCGGGCTGCAGGTCGAGAGCACCGCCATGCAGCAGGCCACGGTCAACCTGTTCGCCGACATGGGCATCCAGCCGGGCACCCTGCGGTCGGGCCTGGTCGCGGCATCGCCCAGCACCGACACCACGCCGCCGACGGTGACCATCACCTCGCCGAAGGACCCCAAGGCCGTGGTCGGCTCGCCGGTGACGATTTCCGGCACCGCCACCGACGGCGGCGGCATCGTGGCCGGCGTCGAGGTGACGGTGAACGGCGGGAAGACCTGGCACCCCGCCCAGGGCCGCGCCGACTGGAGCTACACGTACACGCCCACCGCCTCGGGACCGCTCGAGGTCCGGGTCCGCGCCGTCGACGACAGCGCCCGCCTGTCCGAGCCCGTCGGCTTCGACTCCACCGTCGGCCAGCGTTCCTGCCCGTGCTCCATCTGGCCGGCGTCGGCCAAGCCCGTGGCCGCGCCGGTGCGCGACGCCGCGCCGCTCGAGCTCGGCACGCGTTTCCAGTCCTCGGTCGGTGGCTACGTCACCGGTGTCCGCTTCTACAAGGGCGCCGGTGACACCGGCACGCACACCGGGTCCCTCTGGTCGACCGACGGCCGGCAGCTGGCCACCGGCACCTTCACCTCGGAGACGGCGTCGGGCTGGCAGACCCTGACCTTCCCCGTGCCGGTCGCGATCGCCGCGGGGACGCCGTACGTGGTGTCCTACCACTCGCCCACGGGCGCCTACGTGGCCGACGCCGGCTTCTTCGCCGGCGCGGCGGTCGTCAACGAGCCCCTGCAGGCCCTGCGCAACGGCGACGGCGGCCCCAACGGGGTCTACCGCAGCGGCTCGGCCGGCTTCCCGGCCGACACCTGGGGTGCGACCAACTACTGGGTCGACGTCGTGTTCACCACCGGCGCCCCGGCGGACGCGCGCCCACCGGTCGCCACCGTCGGCGGGCCGCTCCCCGACAGCACCAGCGTGCCCCGGACGGCGACCCCGAGCGCCGTGTTCGACGAGCCGGTGCGGCCGGAGAGCATCACCGGCACCGTCACCGCACCCGGGGGCGGGCCGGTCGCCGGTGCGGTGCGTTACGACGCAGCCACCCGGACCGCCACCTTCACCCCGGCCCAGGAGCTCGCGGCCGGTACCCGGTACACCGCGACCTTCGGCGGCGCGCAGGACCTGTCCGGGAACAGCCTCGCCACGCCGCTGTCCTGGTCGTTCACCACGATGGGCGCACCGGCGGTCCCGGGCGTGTGCCCCTGCAGCATCTGGGACGACACCGCCGTCCCGGCCGTCGTGGGCGTGGAGGAGGCCGCCGCGCTCGAGCTCGGCATGCGCTTCTCCGCGGCCGCCGACGGCACCGTGACCGGCGTGCGCTTCTACAAGGGTCCGCGCAACACCGGCGTCCACACGGGCACGCTGTGGTCGGCCACCGGCCAGGAGCTCGCCCGGGCCACCGCCACGGCGGAGACCAGCAGCGGCTGGCAGCAGATCCGCTTCGACCGGCCGGTGCCGGTGACGGCCGGCACGACCTACGTCGTCTCGTACCACACCGACGCGGGCTACTACTCCTACACGCACGCCGGCCTCGCCGACGGCGTCACCACCGGACCCCTGACGGCCCTGGCCGGTGGCACCTCCGGCGGCAACGGCGTCTACCGCTACGGGGCCTCGGCCTTCCCGGACCAGCCGGGCAACGCCAACTACTGGGTAGACGTGGTGTACGTGCCCGCCGCCGACACCGTCGCGCCCACCGTGACGGCGACGGCGCCCGGCAGCGGCGACACCGGAGTCGCGACGACGGCGACCGTGCGCGCCGTCCTGTCCGAGCCCGTCTCGGCCGCCTCCGCGCGCCTCGTGGTCCGCGACGGCACCACCGTCGTCGCCGGGACGACGGCCTACGACGCCACCACCCGCACCGTCACCTTCACCCCGGCCGCGGCACTGCGGCCGGGGGCGGTCTACACGGCCGAGCTCAGCGGTGCGACCGATGTGGCCGGCAACGTCCAGGCGGGCACGCACGGCTGGAGCTTCACCACCGCCGCGGCGGGCGGCTGCCCGTGCACGGTGCTCGGCGCCGCCGCGCCCGGCACGGCCGCGTCGACCGACACCGGCGCGGTGGAGCTGGGCATGCGGTTCCGGACCGCCGCCGACGGCTTCGTCACCGGCGTGCGCTTCTACAAGGGCACCGGCAACACCGGCACCCACACCGGCACCCTCTGGACCACCTCGGGGCAGCGGCTGGCGACCGGCACCTTCGTGGACGAGACGGCGCAGGGCTGGCAGCAGCTGACGTTCGCCTCGCCGGTGGCGGTGACGGCGGGCACGTCCTACGTGGTCTCCTACCACGCACCGAACGGGCGCTACGCGGCCGACGCGAGGTTCTTCGACGGCAAGGGCGCCGGCACGACGCCGCTGCAGGCGCCCGCGAGCTCGTCCGGAGCCGGCAACGGCCTGTACGCCTACGGCGGTCCGTCCACGTTCCCGCAGGGCACGTGGGAGGCGACCAACTACTGGGTCGACGCCGTGTTCGTGACGGCCGAGCCCGCGGACGTGACCGGACCGACCGTCACCGGCACCTCCCCGGGGCAGAGCTTCACCGAGGTCGACACCGGGACCTCGATCCGGTTCGACTTCGACGAGCCGATCGCGGCCGGCTCCGCCCGCGTGCAGGTCAGCGCCGGCGGCACCGCCGTCGCCGGTGCGCTGGCTCCTGCGGGTGACCGGGCCGTGGTCTTCACCCCGGGCTCCGCGCTGCCCGCGGGGGCGTCGGTGACCGCGGTGGTCACCGAGGCCCGGGACGCCGCGGGCAACCGCATGGCGTCGTCCTACTCGCTGTCCTTCCGGACGGCGGGGGCCGAGTCGGGCGCGTGCCCGTGCACGGTGTTCGGCACCGCGAGGCCCACGACGCCGGCCGCCGACGACCCGGGCGCGGTGGAGCTGGGCATGCGGCTGCGCCCCGCGTCCGACGGCTTCATCACCGGGATGCGCTTCTACAAGGGCGCCGGCGACACCGGCAGCCACACGGGGACGCTGTGGTCGTCGACCGGGCAGCGGCTGGTGAGCGGGGTGTTCGTCGACGAGACGGCGGAGGGCTGGCAGCAGCTGGTCTTCGCCGCCCCGGTGGCGGTCACGGCCGGCAGCACCTACGTCGTCTCCTACCACGCGCCGAACGGGCACTACGCCGCCGACGCCGGCTACTTCGACGGCACGGGCGCCGGCAGCGCGCCCCTCGAGGCGCCGGCCAGCTCGTCGGTGGCGGGCAACGGCCTGTACGCCTATGGGGGTCCCTCCTCCTTCCCGCAGAACTCCTACGGGGCGACCAACTACTGGGTCGACGCGGTGTTCACCACCACGCTGTCCACGCCGGAACCCCCGGTCGACACGGTCGCACCGTCGGTCGTGGCGAGCGCCCCGGCGGCGGACGCGACGGGGGTGGCGCCGACCGCGCCGGTGACCGCGACGTTCAGCGAGCGGATCTCCTCGGCCGACCTCACCGTCACGGGCCCGTCCGGTGCGGTGCCGGTGACGGTCACGCTGGACGCCGCCGGGACCACCGCCACGGCGCAGCCCCGGGCCGCTCTCGACGGCGGCGCCACCTACACCGTCAGCGCCCGGGGCACCGACCCCGCCGGCAACACGACGGCGACGCCGGCGACCTGGTCGTTCACGACCGCGGACGTCACCGCGCCGGCCGTCAGCTCGGTGACGCCGACGGCGGGCAGCACCGGTGTCGCGGTCGCGGCGCCGATCACCGCGACGGTGAGCGAGCCGGTCCGTGCCGACCTGGTGCGGGCGACCCTCACCGCCGGCGCCACCACGGTGGCGACGTCGGTGACCACGGCCGACCGCACGGTCACGGTGCAGCCGACCGCCGCGCTCGTGGGCGGCACGACCTACACCGTCACGCTCAACGGCCTCACCGACCTGGCCGGCAACGCCGCGGCGGCGCCGTACACCTGGTCGTTCACGACCGCCGACACGGTGCGGCCGACGGTGACCTCGGTGTCGCCGGCCGCCGGTGCCACCGGCGTGGCGGCGACCGCTCCGGTGACGGTGTCGTTCAGCGAGCCGGTCCGCGCGACGTCGGGGTCGGTGGTGCTGACCGCCGGCACGACGCCCGTGGCGGGCACCGTGGCCGCCAGCGGTGACCGCGCGGTGACGTTCACGCCCTCCGCGGCGCTGGCGTCGGGCACCGCGCACACGCTGACCGTGACCGGGGTGACCGATCTGGCCGGCAACGCGCTCGCCACCCCGTTCACGTCGACGTTCACCACCGCCGACACGGTGCGGCCCACGGTCACCTCGGTGACGCCGGCCGCCGGGGCCACGGACGTCGCGCCGTCGAGCCCGGTGACGGTGACGTTCAGCGAGCCGATCCGCGCCACCTCGGGGTCGGTCGTGCTCAAGGCCGGCACGGCCACCGTGGCGGGCACCCTGGCCGCCGCCGGTGACCGCGCGGTGACGTTCACGCCGTCCGCGGCGCTGGCGTTCGGCACCGCACACACGATGACCGTCACGGGGGTGACCGACCTCGCGGGCAACGCCCTGGCCTCGCCGTACACGTGGTCGTTCACCACCGCCTGGAACTGCCCGTGCAGCCTGTTCACCGCGGCCGACACCCCGCCCGTGCTGGCGGTGTCGAGCCGGTCGGCGACCGAGGTCGGGATGAAGTTCCGGTCGGCGACCGAGGGTCAGGTCACCGCCCTCCGGTTCTACAAGCCGCTCGGGGGCACCGGCACGCACACCGGTTCGCTGTGGAACGCGGCGGGCACGCGGCTGGCCACGGTGACCTTCCAGAACGAGTCGCTGATGGGCTGGCAGACCGCCACGCTGTCGGCGCCGGTGACGATCGCGGCGAACACCCAGTACGTCGTCAGCTACACCGCACCCGGCGGGCGCTGGGCGCAGACGGCGAGCTACTTCACCGCCGCGAGGACCAGCGGCCCGCTGACGGCTCCGGCCAACGGTTCGGGCACGGCGGCGAACGGGGTCACCGGTACGGCGGGCCGGCTTCCGGCCACCGCCGCCGCGGGCGCCAACTTCTGGGTCGACGTCGTCTTGACGACGACGACCGGCGCGGCTGCGAAGGTCACGGCGACGACCGCCGCCGCTCCGACCGCGACCGCGGCGGCCGTCCCGGCACCGACGGCACCGGCTCCGGCTCCCACGACGGCACCGGCTCCGGCTCCCACGACGGCTCCCACGACGGCCACGACCACCACGGCCGCCGTTCCCGCCTCCTTCTTCGGTGCGCAGGACGCCCCGGCCGCCGCTCCGGAGGAGCGCCTGCTGACCGCGGGGTCCGCGGCCGAGCTGGGGCTGCACTTCCGGGCGACCGGCGCGGGCTGGATCACCGCGGTGCGCTGGTACGCGCCGGCCACCACCGCCGACGAGCGCGTCGGGTCGCTGTGGGCCGACGGGCAGCGGGTGGCGACGGTGCGCCTGCCGGCCGCGCCCACGGCGGGGTGGCAGGAGGCCCGTCTCGGCCAGCCGCTGGCCGTGGCCCCGGGCGTCGCGTACGTCGTGAGCTACACCGTGCCGCGCGGTGCGGTGCACGCGGTGTCCGATGCACCGGCCGGTCCGCGCACCGCCGGCGTCCTCGAGGCCGGCAGCCACGCCGCCGCGACCGGTGCCGCGGGGACGATCCCGGCCACGGCCGTGCCCGGGGCGGACTTCTGGGTCGACGTGGTGGTCGTGAGCACCGCCCCGGCCGGCGCCGACCGTGACTCCGTCGCCCCGTCGGTGACTTCGACGGCTGCCGGCCAGCCCGCCGTGACGTTCAGCGAGCGGGTGACCGGCGTCGTGCTGGAGCTGCGCAAGGCCGACGGAGGGAACGTCCCGGGTGCCGTCTCGTACGACCCGGCGACCCTCACCGCCCGGCTGACCCCGACGTCCCCGCTCACCGCCGGGCAGCAGTACCGGGTGACGGTGCGGGGCGCGACGGACGCGTCCGGGAACGTGCTCGCCCCGTTCACCTGGGCGTTCACCGCGGCGGGCTGACCCTTCCGAGCGGTACCCCAACGGGTTACGGCATCCCGCTGAACCGGTCACACACGGTGGCGACTGACCCAGACTGACGGAGCGCACCCGCGCGTCGACCTGGGGGAGAACACCGTGAGCACACCGATCGGCATCGCTGTCATCGGAGCCGGCTACTGGGGGCCGAACCTGGTCCGCAACGCGCAGGCCACTCCGGGCCTGCGGCTGGAGTACCTCTGCGACCTCAACGAGGCCCGCGCCCGCGAGGTGCTCGGTCAGTACAGCACCGTCCAGGTCAGCGGCGACCTCGACGCCGTGCTCGCCGACCCGCGCGTGCAGGCCGTCGCCATCGCGACGCCGGCCGCCACGCACGTGGACATCGCCCTGGCCGCGATCGCCGCCGGCAAGCACGTGCTGGTCGAGAAGCCGCTCGCCGCGACCTGGGCCGACGGCGCCAAGGTCGTGCAGGCCGCCGAGGACGCCGGCGTGGTCCTCATGCTCGACCACACCTACTGCTACACGCCCGCCGTCTCGCACCTGCGCGAGCTGCTGCGCGGCGGCGAGCTGGGCACCCTGCAGTACCTGGACTCGGTGCGCATCAACCTCGGGCTCGTGCAGTCCGACGTCGACGTCATCTGGGACCTCGCGCCGCACGACCTGTCGATCCTGGACTCCGTCCTCCCGGAGGGCATCCACCCGGTGAGCGTGGCGGCCCGCGGCTCCGACCCGCTGGACGTCGGCCAGGTGTGCGTCGCCCACCTCTCGATCGAGCTGTCCAACGGCGCGATCGCCCACGTGCACGTCAACTGGCTGTCGCCGACCAAGATCCGGACGACGATCATCGGCGGCTCGCAGCGCACCGTCGTGTGGGACGACCTCAACCCCGCCCAGCGCCTGGCCGTCTACGACCGCAGCGTCGAGGCCAACGACCCGAGCACCCTCGGGGTCGACGTCCGCAACCAGACGCGGATCTCCTACCGGATCGGCGACATGGTCGCCCCGGCGCTGCCGGAGCGCGAGGCGCTGCGCTCGATGATGGCCGAGTTCGCCGCCGCGATCACCGAGGGCCGCCCGGCGCTGACCGACGGCCGCTCCGGCCTGCGCGTCCTCGCGCTCCTGGAGGCCGCGAGCGAGAGCCTGCGCGGCAACGGCGTCGCCGTCCCCGTGGCCCGCGACTGAGGCGCTCCGCGCCGTCGTCGTCCACCTTCCCGCACCACGCAGCACGAGGAGCTCCCATGACCACGGTGACCGAACCGGCCGCCACCCTGCCCGCGATCCCGGTGATGGTGCCGTGGATGGGGGAGGAGGAGGCGACCGCCGCCGCCGAGGCCGTCCGGTCCGGCTGGGTGGCCCAGGGCCCCCGGGTGCGCGCCTTCGAGGAGGAGTTCGCCCGCCGGGTCGGTGCCGCCGAGGCGGTGGCGGTCTCCAACTGCACCACCGGCCTGCACCTGGCCCTGCACCTGCTGGGCATCGGGCCGGGCGACGAGGTCGTCGTCCCCTCCTTCTCCTTCATCGCCACCGCGAACTCGGCGCGCTACGTCGGCGCGACCCCGGTCTTCGCCGACGTCGACCCGGCCACGGGCAACGTCACCGCGGCGTCGATCGAGGCGGTGCTCACCGAGCGCACCCGCGCGGTGATCGTCGTGCACCAGGGCGGCATGCCGGCCGAGACCCGGCCGATCTACGACCTGCTCACCCCGCGCGGCATCGCCGTCGTCGAGGACGCCGCCTGCGCCATCGGCACGACGGTCTACGGGGAGCCGGTCGGGGCGAGCGCCGACGTCGCGGTCTTCTCCTTCCACCCCCGCAAGATCGTCACCACCGGCGAGGGCGGGATGCTCACGACCAACCGCCCCGAGCTCGCGACCCGCGCCCGGCGGCTGCGCGAGCACGGCATGAGCGTCAGCGCCGCCGAGCGGCACGCCACCGGCAGCGTGGCGCCCGAGCAGTACCTCGAGCCGGGGTTCAACTTCCGGATGACCGACGTGCAGGCCGCCATCGGCCGGGTGCAGCTGGGCCGGCTGGACGCCATGGTCGCCCGCCGCCGCGAGCTGGCCGCGCGCTACCGCGAGCTGCTCGCCCCGCTGCCCGGGCTGCGGATGGTCGAGGACCCGGCATGGGGGGAGAGCAACTTCCAGTCCTGCTGGGTGCTGCTCCCCGAGGACTTCCCGATCGGCCGCGACGAGCTGCTGGTCCGGTTCACCGAGGCCGGCATCTCGCCGCGCCGCGGCATCATGGCCGCCCACCTGGAGCCGGCCTGCGCCGACCTGCCGCAGGTGTCGCTCCCGGTCACCGAGAGGCTGACGGCCGACAGCCTGATCCTGCCGCTCTACCACCAGATGACCGACGCCGACCAGGACCGGGTCGTCGCGGTGTTCCGCGAGGTCATGGGCCGATGACCGGCACTCCTCGCCCGCTCGTGGTGCTCGGCGCGGGCGGCTTCGCCCGCGAGACCGTGCAGCTGGTCCGCCGCCACGCCGCGGTGGGTCCGGCCGGCGAGTCCTACGCGGTGGCGGGGTTCCTGGACGACGACCCGCGCCGGCTCGGCACGCTCGTCGACGGCACGCCGGTGCTGGGCCCCTGCGCGGACGCCCACGACCACGCCGAGCGCGGTGCCGCCCTGCTGGTCTGCGTCGGCAACCCCACCGACCCCACCTCGCGCGCCCGGCTCGTCGCCCGCCTCGGGCTGCCCGACGCCGCCTACGCCACCGTCGTCCACCCGCTGGCCTCCGTCTCGCCCGACAGCACCCTCGGCGCGGGCACCGTCCTGCACGCCGGCGTCGTGCTGACCGCGGCCGTCGAGGTGGGCCGGCACGTCGCCGTCATGCCGCACGTCGTGCTCACCCACGACGACGTCGTCGGCGACTCCGCCACCTTCGCCGCCGGTGTCCGGCTGGCCGGGGGAGTGGTGGTGGAGGACGCCGCCTACCTCGGCTCCGGTGCGCTGGTCCGCGAGGGCCGCCGCATCGGTGCCGGCGCACTCGTCGGCATGGGCAGCGTCGTCCTCCGGGACGTGCCCGCCGGCGAGACCTGGGCCGGTTCGCCGGCCCGTCCGCTCCGATCCGCAGTACCCGCATCCGCTCCCGCGCTGCTCCTGGAGGAACGACCGTGACCGCCATCGACACCCGTCTCACCGCGCCGCCCGTCCCGCTCGTGGACCTCGGCATCCAGCGCGACCGCATCGCCGCCGAGGTGGCGGAGGGCTTCGCGCGGGTCATGGCGACCACCGCGTTCATCCAGGGCCCGGACGTCGGCGCCTTCGAGGAGGAGTACGCCGCCTACACCGGCCGCGCCCACTGCATCGGCCTGGGCAACGGCACCGACGCCCTGGAGTTCGCGCTGCGCGCCGCCGGCATCGGTGTCGGGGACGGCGTCGCGCTGCCCGCCAACACGTTCATCGCCACCGCCGAGGCCGTGCTCCGCATCGGCGCCACCCCGGTGCTGGTCGACGTGGACGACGAGCACCTGCTCATGGACCCCGACGCGCTGGAGGCCGTCGCCGACCGGTGCCGCGCCGTGCTGCCGGTGCACCTGTTCGGCCAGATGGCGCCGATGGACCGGATCACGGAGATCGCCGACCGGCACGGGCTCGTGGTCGTCGAGGACGCCGCCCAGGCGCAGGGGGCCACGCACCACGGCGTCGCCATCGGCGGCTGGGGCGCGGCGGCCGGCACGAGCTTCTACCCGGGCAAGAACCTGGGCGCGTTCGGTGACGCCGGCGGCGTGACCACCGACGACCCGGAGCTCGCGCGGCGGGTCCGGATGTTGATCAACCACGGCAGCGAGGTGAAGTACCAGCACCCGATCCTCGGCTTCAACTCGCGGCTGGACACCCTGCAGGCGGTCGTGCTGCGCGCCAAGCTCACCCGGCTGGACGCCTGGAACGACGAGCGCCGCGCCGCCGCCGACCGGTACGCCGAGCTGCTGGCCGGCATCCCGGGCGTGCGGGTCCCGCAGGTCGCCCCGGGCAACGAGCACGTGTGGCACCTGTACGTCGTGCGCGTCGCCGACCGGGACGAGGTGCTCGCCCGGATGAACGCCGCCGGCGTCGGGGCCGGCATCCACTACCCGGTGCCCGTGCACGCGACCGGTGCCTTCGCCGGCGCCGGCTACCGGGCGGGCGACTTCCCGGTCACCGAGCGGGCGGCGGGGGAGATCCTGTCGCTGCCGATCTTCCCGGGCATCACCGCGGCCCAGCAGGAGCGCGTCGCCGAGGTCCTGGCCGCTGCCGTGGAGCGCCGCGATGGGTGACGCCGGCGTGCGGGTGCACCCGCTGGGGCTGTGCGAGAGCGACCAGGTGGGCGCCGGCACCCGGGTCTGGGCCTGGGCGCACGTCATGCCCGGCGCCGTCGTGGGCGCCGACTGCAACATCTGCGACCACGCCTACGTCGAGGGCGGGGCGCGGCTGGGCGACCGGGTGACGGTGAAGAACGCCGTCCTCGTGTTCGAGGGCGTGGACGTCGGGGACGACGCCTTCCTCGGGCCCAACGTGCTCTTCACCAACGACCTGCGCCCGCGCTCGCACGTGAAGAAGGGCCCCGAGGCGCTGCTCCCCACGGTGGTGGGGGAGGGCGTCACCCTCGGGGCGGGCACCGTCGTCGTCTGCGGGACGACGATCGGTGCGCACGCGTTCGCCGCCGCCGGATCGGTCGTCACCCGGGACGTCGCGGCGCACTCGTTCGTCGCCGGCAACCCCGCCGTCCACCGCGGCTGGGTCTGCGTCTGCGGCGAGCGCCTGGGCGAGGACCTGCGGTGCGGCTGCGGGCGGGCGTTCGAGCCGGCCGGCACCGGGCTGCGCGAGGTCGAGTCCGAGGCGGCAGCGGGATGAGGATCCTCGTCTGCCCCCATCTCATGGAGATCGGGGGCAGCCAGCTCAACGCCGTCGAACTGGCCGGCCGGGCAGCCGGCGCCGGGCACGAGGTGGTGCTCTTCGGCCCCGACGGCGACCTCGTCGCGCGGGTCGAGGAGCTGGGGCTGGAGTACCACCGGGCCCCGGTGGAGGGGGCGTGGCCGTCGCGGCGCAACGTCGCCGCGCTGACGTCGCTGGTGCGCGAGCGCCGCATCGACCTGGTGCACGGCTACGAGTGGGGGCCGGTCACCGACCTGGGCTTCGGGCCGCACCTGCTGCTGGGCACCCCGATGGTGGCCACGGTCCTGTCGATGGACGTGCCCGGCTTCCTGCCCCGGCACGTGCCGCTGGTCGTGGGCACGCGCGAGCTCGAGGAGTCCGCCCGCTCCCGCTATCCGCGGGTCGAGCTGATGGAACCCCCGATCGACACCGACCTGAACGCCCCGGGCGACACCCGCCGGGCGCGCTCGGTCTTCGGCGTCGGCGACGACGACCTGCTGCTCTCGGTCGTGTGCCGGCTGACGTCCGACCTGGACAAGGCACCCGGCGTGCTCGAGGCGGTGGCGGCCGTCGAGGCCCTCGCCGCGCGCTTCCCGGTGCGCCTCCTCGTGGCCGGTGACGGCCCCGCGCTGCCCGCGGTGCGCGCGGCTGCGGACGCCGTGAACCGGCGGACCGGGCGGGAGACGGTGATCGTCGCCGGCGCGCTGCTGGACCCCCGCGCGGCGTACGACGCCGCCGACGTCGTCCTGGGCATGGGCAGCTCCGCGCTCAAGGGCCTGGCCTTCGCCAAGCCGCTCGTCGTGCAGGGCACGGCCGGCTACTGGGAGCTGCTGACGCCGGCGACCGCTCCGATCTTCCTGGAGCAGGGCTGGTTCGGCGCCGGAGCCGGCGACGGCGTCGTCCGCCTGACCGCCGCCTTCGAGCCGCTGCTCGCCGACGCCGGCGAGCGCCTCCGGCTGGGCGCCTTCGGGCGGCAGCTGGTGACCGAGCGCTTCTCCCTCGCCGGGGCGGCCGCGCGCACCGAGCAGCTCTACCGGCGCACCGTGGCCGACCGGTGGCCGGCGGCCGGCCGGGTCCGGCGGCTCGCCGGACCGGCCGTCGAGGTCGCCAAGTTCAAGGCCGTGACGACCTCGCCGGCCGTGCGCTCGCTGGCCGAGCGCCGCAGGCCCGCGCCGGCCGTGGCGGTGGCACGGTGACCGGCACCGTGGAGGCCACGTCGCCGTCGCTGCGCGGCCAGGTGCGGGGTGGCCTGGTGTGGAGCGGGCTGAGCAGCCTGCTGCTGCGCGGGGGCAACCTGCTTCTGGGCATCGTGCTGGCCCGGCTGCTCGCGCCCGAGGACTTCGGCGTCTTCGCCGTCGCCCTCACCGTGCAGGCGATCCTCATGACCCTCACCGACCTCGGCATGGGCGCGGACCTGGTCCGCGCGGAGCACCCCGAGCGGCGGGCACCGACGGTCGCCACGCTCAGCCTGCTCAGCGGTGCGGTCCTGACCGCGTCGATGGTGCTCACCGCCGGGCCGGTGGCCACGGCCATGGGCAGCGCCGACGCCGCGCCGGTCGTCGTGGTGCTGTCCTTCACGCTGCTGCTCAGCGGCGCCAGCGTCGTCCCGGTCGCCTACCTGACGCGGGACTTCCAGCAGAAGAAGCTCTTCGTCAGCGAGGGCGTCAACTTCGCGCTGTCCACCGCGGTCGCCGTCGGCCTCGTGCTGGCCGGGGCCGGTCCGATGGCCCTGGCGGTCTCGCGGCTGGTGGGCCAGGCGGCCGGCACCACCCTGCAGTTCGTCCTGCTGCGGATGCGCCCGGTGTGGGGCTTCGACCGCGCCGTCGCGCGGACGGCGCTGCGCTTCGGGCTGCCGCTCGCGGCCGCCAACATGCTGTCCTGGGCGCTGCTCAACATCGACAACGTGGTGGTCAGCCGCACCTCCGGCGTCGTCGCGCTGGGCTTCTACGTGCTGGCCTTCAACGTGTCGTCCTGGCCGATGACGGCGATCGGTGCCGCCATCCGCCCGGTCACGCTGGCCGCCTTCGCCCGTCAGCAGCACGAGGACCCCGCACCCGCGCTGCGCCGCGCCACCGCGCTCTCGGCCGCCGCCGCCGCACCCGTCGGCGTCCTGCTCGCCGTCCTCGCCCTGCCGGTGGTCACCGTCCTCTACGGCGAGCGTTGGGCCCCGTCGGCGGCGGCCCTGGCCGGCCTCGCGCTCTTCGGCGGGCTGCGCATCGTCCTGGACATGCTCGCCACGTTCCTCATCGCCCGCGGCGCGGTCTCCGGCGTGCTGTGGATCCAGGTGGCCTGGACCATCGCCCTCGTGCCGGCGATGGTGCTGGGCGTCCGGTGGGGCGGCCTCGCCGGTGCCGGCTGGGCGCACCTCGTCGTCGGCGTCGTCCTGGTCCTGCCGGCCTACCTCGGAGTGCTGCGCCGGGCCGGTGCCCCCGTCGGCGCCGTCCTGGGCAGCCTGTGGCAGCCGGTGCTCGCCATGGCCCCCGCGGGCCTCGCCGGCCAGCAGGTCACCGCCCAGATCGGGCACCCGGCCCTGGCCGCCCTCGCCGGCGGCACGGTGGCCCTCCTCCTCTACGCCGCCGTTCTCCAGCGGTGGGTGCGCGGACGGCTGTCGGACCCCGAGCCCGCTCCGCCCGGTCTCGAGCCGTCGCCGGCCCTGGCGGTGCAGCGATGACCGCCGCGGGCGTCGTCCGCCGGGCCGTCACGAGCCGGCCGGAGGTCGTCGCCTCCGTGCGCGGCCGGGACGTGCCGGAGCTCCGGGGCGTGCCGCGGGTGACCGTGGTCATCCCGTGCTTCAACTACGCGCGCTACCTGCCGGCCGCCGTCGCCAGCGCGCTGGACCAGCCCGGCGTGGCCGTGGACGTCGTCGTCGTGGACGACGCGTCGACCGACGACTCGCTCGCCGTCGCCCGCGCCCTCGCCGCGGACGACCCCCGCGTGACGGTGGTCGCGCACGCGGCGAACGCGGGACCGGTGGCCACGTTCAACGACGGGCTGGCGCAGGTGACCGGCGACTACCTGATCCGGCTCGACGCCGACGACCTGCTGACGCCGGGCTCGGTGCAGCGCGCCGTCGCCCTGGCCGAGGCCTTCCCGACGGTCGGCATCGTCTACGGCCGGCCGCTGCACTTCCACGGCGACCACCCGCCGGCGGCGCGGACCCGGGTGCGGTCGTGGACGGTCTGGTCGGGCGCGAGCTGGCTGGAGCAGCGCTGCCACCTCGGCGTCAACTGCATCACCTCTCCCGAGGTGCTGATGCGGACGTCGGTCGTCCGCGAGGTGGGCGGGCAGCGGGACCTGGCGCACACGCACGACATGGAGATGTGGTTCCGGCTGGCCCGGGCCAGCGACGTCGGCTACGTCACCGGACCCGACCAGGCCTGGCACCGCGAGCACCCCCGCAGCCGCTCCGCCACGGACGTCGACGTCCTGACCGACCTGGACGAGCGGGCCGACGCGTTCACGACGCTGTTCACCGACGGCCTGGGCGATCCGGACGAGGACGCCCGGCTGCTCGGCATCGCGCGGAGGGCACTGGCCGAGGAGGCCGTGGCCCGCGTCTGCCAGGCGATCACCCGCGGCTGGGGCGGTAACGCCACCACCGACGCCTACCTGGCCTTCGCCCGCCGGCAGGTGGCCGACCTCGACGGGCTGCGCCACGGACCGCGGCTGCGCCGGTGCCTCGCGGTCGGTCCGGCCCGCGCGCGGTTCGTGCCGGGCCTGCTGCTCGGGGCGCTCCGCTACCGGGCGCGGACGGAGCTGCGGAACCGCACCTGGCGACGGACCGGGCTGTGAGGCCTGTAGAGCCGCCGCGGGATGCCGATAGCTACAGGGACCGGAGCCGGTGCGCCGGCGGGAAGCGGGGGGATCGATGAGCGCGCTCAGCAAGGCGGTGCGCACGGTGCGGGCCGAGGGCCTGGACGGCGTCGCCGAACGGCTCACCCGCCGAGCGGTCCGCCGCTTCGGCGTCGAGGTGGAGCCGCTGATGCTGCGCGCTTCGGACGTGGCGGACTCCCAGCGGCTGCCCAGCTGGCCGGACGGGCGGACGCGCCCGCGGGGGAGTGCCCTCGACATCGGCTGGGTGCTCACGCCCCCGGCCGCGGGGTCCGGCGGGCACACGACGATCTTCCGGCTGGTCGAGGCGCTCGAGGCCGCCGGCCACCGCTGCGTGCTGTACCTCTACGACACCGGCACCGGGAGCCTGGCCGAGCGGGAGCAGGTCATCCGCCGGTGGTGGCCGCGGGTGCGCGCCGAGGTGCGCGACGTCGCCGACGGGCTGCCGGACATGGACGCCTGGATCGCGACGGCCTGGCAGACCGCGCACGTGCTGGCCCGCCACGGCGACGTCCGCGGCCGCCGCTTCTACC
Organism: Blastococcus sp. TF02-09; assembly: GCF_003319105.1. Lineage (GTDB taxonomy): Bacteria > Actinomycetota > Actinomycetes > Mycobacteriales > Geodermatophilaceae > Blastococcus. The sequence goes on from NZ_QOHH01000005.1 coordinate 225,153, forward strand.
TCGCGCAGGACTACGAGCCCTACTTCTACGGGCGCGGGTCGGCCTACGAGCTCGCCGAGGACAGCTACCGGTTCGGCTTCCGGATGCTCACGGTCGGGCACATGGTCGCCGACGAGCTCCGGCAGCAGCTCGGGCTCGAGGCGACGGTCCTGCCGTTCGGCTGCGACCAGGACGTCTACCGCGTGACCAACCACGGGGCGCGGGAGGAGGTCGTGTTCTACGCCCGGCCCGGGACGCCGCGCCGCGGGTTCGAGCTCGCCGTCATGGCGCTGGAGGAGTTCTCGCGGCGCCGTCCGGACGTCGTCGTCAACACCTTCGGGATCGCCGCCCGGAAGCTCCCCTTCCCCGCGGTGGTCCACTCCGGGCTGCACCCGACGGAGCTGAACGAGCTCTACAACCGGTGTGCGGCGGGGCTGGCGATGTCGTTCACGAACATCTCGCTGATCGCCTACGAGCTGCTCGCCGCCGGTGTCGTCCCGGTGGTCAACGACTGGCGCGGTTCGCGCGCCGACCTGGACAACCCGTTCGTCGCGTGGAGCCGGCCGACCCCCGCTGCCCTGGCGGAGGCGCTGGAGCGCGCCGTCGACCGGTCGGCGGACGTCTCAGCACAACGAGTGACTGACAGTGTCCGGAACGTGACGTGGGGTACGGCCCACCGGACGGTCGTGTCGGCCATCGAGGCCGCCTGCCACGACCCCGAGCTCGAGAAGGTTGGTGACGCGTGAGTCTCGCGGAACTCTGGCGGATCGTCGTCCGGCGGCGGTGGCTGCTCGTGCCGGCCGTCGTCCTCTCCCTGCTGGCGGGCGCCGCCGGGTACGCGATGACCCCGGCCAGCTACTCGCAGAGCCAGTCCTACCTGCTGCTGTCGCCGGTCATCACCGACTCCGGACGCGGGAACCCCTTCCTGCAGCTGGGCAACGGCGTGGCCATGGCCGCCTCCGTGCTGAGCAAGCGGGTGTCCGGCGGCGAGGTCGCCGCGACGATCACCGGGTCCGAGCCCGGTCTCGGGTACACGGTCAGCCTCGACCCGACCACCTCCGCGCCCGTGCTCGTGGTGGCCGCCGAGGCCCCGGACCCGGACGCCGTGACGTCGGCGCTCGAGCGGATCGAGGACACCCTCACCGAGGAGCTCGCCGCCCTCCAGGACGCGGCCGGCGCCCCGGAGATCAGCTGGGTCACGATCAGCCCGCTCGCCGGCGACGTGGCTCCGCTCATGTCCCGGTCGGAGGGGCTCCGCACCGGTCTGGTGGGGACGGCGGGTGTGCTGGTCCTGGCGCTGCTGGTCGTGGCCGCCCTGGAGCTGTGGCGCACGCGCATGCGGTACCGCACCGCTCCGGTCCAGCCGGCCGCGGCGGACGACCTCGCCGCCCCGCGACCCGACGGCGGTCGCTCCGGTCGCAGGTGGAGCCGGAGCACCGGATCCGCGCCGGGAGGTCGTCCGCGCCGGCGCGGTCGCGGGCAGCAGCTCCCGTGAGCCTTAGCGAGGCCCCGCCGGTCCCCACGTCCGCGGGCCCGGCCGGCCGGCCGACCGGGGTCGACGAGGCCGGGCGTGCGGCGACGGGCACCCCGGTGCTCATCGGCTGCTACCTCGTCGCGCTCGTGTGCATCCCGTCGGTCTACGTCGTCGGGCCGCTGGGCGCCGTCGGCTCGCCCGCCGGCATCGTCAGCTGCCTGATGTTCGGCGTCTGGGCCGTCAGCAGGTTCCTCGGCCCGCCGACCGGTGCCCGCGGCGGCGCCGTCCACCGGCTGCTGCTGGTCTTCGCCGTGGCGTTCGCCCTCGCGGCGGTGGCCGCGGCGCTGCGCCCGATGGCAGCGATCGAGTACGCCTCGGCCCTCCGCGGGATCGTCATCGTCTGCGGCTGGCTCGGCGTCGCCCTCGTCGTCGCCGAGGGGTTGCGCAGCCGCGCCCAGCTCTACGCCGTCGTCCGGCTGATCGTCGGGCTGGCGACCTTCCTGGCGCTGCTGGGCTTCTTCCAGTTCACCACCGGCTTCGACATCGTCAACAACCTGCGCATCCCCGGGCTGACGCTGAACAGCACGGCGGTCACGGTGTACGAGCGGGCGGGGTTCGCCCGGGTCAACGCGACCACGATGCACGCGATCGAGTTCGCCACCGTGCTCGCCATGGCCCTGCCCGTGGCGGTCAGCGAGGCCATGCGGCGGCGGACGCCGGTGTCGGTCGCGCAGGCCCTCCTGATCGCCGGCGCGCTGCCGCTGACCGTGTCGCGGTCGGGCATGCTGGGCCTGGCGATCGGGCTGGCGTTCACCTTCCTCGTCGCCGACCGCCGGCTGCGTCTCGTGCTGCTCGGGCTGCTCCCGGTCGGAGCGGCCGCCTTCGTCGCGGTGACGCCGGGGCTCCTCGGCACCATCCGCGACCTCTTCCTCGCCGGGGAGAGCGACACCAGCATCTCGGCGCGGACCGACGACTACCCGGCGGCGCTGAGCTATTTCCAGCAGGCGCCGTGGCTCGGTCGCGGTCCGTTCACGTTCCTGCCGTCGATCTACCGCACCCTGGACAACCAGTACGTGGGCACCCTCGTGGAGGGCGGCCTCATCGGGCTCGTCGCCGTGATCGCGCTCGTCGTCGCCCCGGTCGTCATCGGCGTCCGCCTGGCGCGACGGCTGCCCTCGCCCGAGGACCGGCGTCTGTGCGCCGGCCTGGCCGCGTCGTTCGCCGTCGCGATGGTCCTCTGGCTCACCTTCGACGCCTTCAGCTTCCCGACGGCCATGGGCCTGTTCTTCCTCCTGCTCGGCGTCCTCGGTGCGGCCGCGCGCGTGCTGCCCCCGGAGCCGGCGCGGCCGTCCGCGCCGGCACCCGACGCGGGCACGCGACGGCGGGCACGTGCGGCCGCAGGACTGTCGGCCCTCGTCGTGCTCGTCGCGGGGTGCGCCGTCCTGGCCGGGGCGGACCCGCACGCCGACGCCCGGGGGACGGTGGTCCTCGCGGTGCCCGGGCAGGCCGGGCAGAACATCTACTCGGGCAAGCTGGAGACCGAGGGCGTCGCCGAACTCGTCGTCCGGGTGGTCGAGAGCGAAGAGACCCGGCAGCGCCTGCGCGACGAGGGCCACGCCGAGTTCACCCTGGCCGTGGGCAACGGCAGCCTCGCGCCGTTCACCGAGGTGCGCGGGTCCGGCGACGTCATCTCGATCAGCGCGATCGCGAGCGACGCGGAGGCGGCGTCGGCGACGGCGCTGGCGGTGCTCCGGACCATCGAGGACACGCTCCGCGAGCTGCAGTCCGGCCGCGGTATCGACGCGGGCGTGCAGGTGGCGGTCGTCGAGTCGTTCACGACGCCCGCGGTGACGACCCTCCCCGTGCACCCCCTGCTCGGTGCGGCGGGGATCGTGGTGCTCGCCGGCCTGGCCGCCGCGGGGGCCCGCGCTCTCGTCGTCCGACGCAGCTGAGGGCGCGCCCGGGCCCGTGAGGACGGGCCCGGTCAGCCCTCCGCCGACTCCCGCAGCACCGCGGCCCGGGAGTGCCAGGAGTACGGCAGCACCGACGCCCGCAGCTCGTCGGGCGCCTGCAGCGGGCCGAGCTCCAGGGAGTCCCGGACGGCCGCGGCGAACTCCGGGGCGCCCTTCGCCAGACGCACCCGGTCCAGGTAGCCGTCGAGCTCGGCGAACCAGGTGCTCACCACCGGCAGCCCCAGGGCCAGGTACTCCTTGAGCTTGATCGGGTTGGAGCGGTGGATCCAGGTCGAGTCGATCCACGGCATGATCGCCACGTCGAAGGCCGAGCCGTAGGCGGGGATCTCCTCGTACGCCTTGCGGCCGAGCCAGTGCACGTTGGGATAGGCCTCGAACCGGTCCATCGGGTACGTGGCGTCGCCGATCAGGACCAGGGAGACGTCCGGGAGCTCGGCGGCGAGGTCCTCGAGCAGGTCGAAGTCGACGAGGTAGTCGTCCAGCGCCCCGAAGAACCCGACCCGGGGGCCGGGGATCGCCAGGACGTCGGCCGGCTGCTCGGACCTCGGCCGCGGGCGGAAGTGGTCGGTGTCCACACCGTGGTCGATGAAGGCCGCGCGGTCGCCGGTGGACGCGCTCTCCTCCGCCATGAGCTCCCGGCTGACGTACAGCACGGAGTCGGAGTGGGCGAGGAGCTGCTCCTCCATGCCCTCCAGCGCCGCCCGGTCGCCCTCGGGGAACTCCGAGTGCCGGTCCGAGCGGTTGTAGACCAGCGCCGTCCGGCGCATCGGCGCGACGACGTCCCAGGCCGTGGGGATGGTCACCATGATCACCGGCGTGCGGATGCCGAGCAGCAGGCAGACCAGCCGGACCTGCGCCCGCACGAACGCGGCGTTGATCGCCCGCGTCACCGAGGAGCCGTAGAAGGGCAGCGGCAGGGGCGACATCACGTGGAAGCCGGGCAGGTCCGGGAGCGGTCGCCGAACCAGCTTCGCGACGCTGCGCAGCTTGCGCAGCACGCGGCGGGTGACGTGCGTGCTGCCGCGGCCCGGGGTCGGCATGCGCATGCCGATGCTGTTCACGACCAGGACGCGGCGGGTCTCCGCCATCGAGCGCATCAGCTGGAAGTCCGAGTGGGCGGTGTTGTGGTACCACCAGTCCTGGGCGGCGAAGCAGACCCAGGCGGGGCCGGACCCCTCGTCGGGACGGCGCGGCCAGCGCCGCATCCGGCTGAGCTCGCGCAGGGCCGCCCGGTGGGTGGCCCCGCCGGCGGACCCGCGCAGGGCGGCGCGCGACAGCTCGTTGAGCAGCACGCCCAGCCACATCCGGGCAGCCGCGGCGGGCCCGTGCAGCTCGCGCTGCATGCGCACGCGGTTGGTGACCGAGAGCGCCCACAGGTACGGCGAGGTCGACTGCTCCCCGCCGACGTGCACCGCCGACGCCTCCGGCTCGTACTGCACGGCGAAGCCGGCCGCGCCCGCCCGGAGCATGTACTCGGTCTCCTCGCTGTAGAGGAAGTAGCGCTCGTCGAGCAGGCCGATGGTCGCGATGCACTCGGCCGAGACCAGCCAGACCGCACCCGTGGCCCAGTCGACCTGCTGCTCGACCGCGTACGCGCACTCGTCGGAGACCAGCTCGCCCAGAGGCGCCCACCGGCCGGCGCGGAACCCGCCCAGCAGCGCCTCGCCCACGGCGCGCAACGCGGTGGGCCGGCGGCGCAGCGACAGCTGCAGCTCCCCGTCTGTGTCCAGCAGCCGCGGCACGGCGATGCCGGTGCCCGGAACGTCCAGCCGGCGGCGCAGCAGGTCGACCGCCCGGGCGTCGAGACGCACGTCGGGGTTGAGGATCAGGACGTCGTGGCCCGGTACCGCACCTAGACCGGCGTTGACGCCGGCGGCGAAGCCGCCGTTGGTGGGAAGGGCGACGACCCGGACCCCCGGCGCGCTCTCCGCGACGGCGAGCGTGCCGTCCGAGGACGCGTTGTCGACGACGACCACGGGAGCGCCGCCGAGCCCCGCCTCCGTCAGCGCGGCGTCCACCGAGCGCAGGCAGGCGGGCAGCACGCCGGCGCTGTTGAACGTCACGACGACGACGGCGAGCGGCGGCCGGGTGGGCCGGTCGTGCAGCATCGGTCAGGCTCCCTGTGCGGTCCGCGGCAGCGGTGGCGCGTCGTCGGGGACGCGGACGGTGACCGGCCGCGGCTTCGCGGAGGCCAGGGCGCGCACGGGGCTCGGCTGCCGGACCGGGCCGAGGCGCTCGATGCTCGTCTGGACGGGAACCGGCGGCAGTCCGGCGCGCAGGACGAGCGCGGGGCGGGTGGCCTGCGTCGCGCCGCCCAGCCGGCCCAGGGCGGCCCGGCCCAGCAGGGCGAGCGCGAACGGCAGGTCGTGCGCCAGGTACCGGCGGGCGAGCCGGCGCGGCTCCTGGGCCAGCCGGAACAGCCACTCGGCGCCGGTCCGCTGGAGGACGACGGGGGCGCGCCGGAACTGCCCCGCGGCGAACGGGATCCCGGCCCCGCAGCCCAGCATCCACGCGTCCGGGAGGACCTTTCGCAGCCGGGTGATCAGGTGCTCCTGCTTGGGGAACCCGAGACCGACGAGGACGAGGTCGGGTCGTGCCCGGCGCGCCCGCCGGACGACCTCGGCCAGCTGCTCGGGGTCCTTCTCGAAGCCGAAGGGCGGGGAGTCGGTCCCGGCCACCCGCAGCCCGGGGAAGCGGTTGCTCAGCGCGGCACCGGCCGCCTCCGGGACGCCGGGATCACCGCCGATGATGTAGACCGAGCGCCCGGAGGCAGCCGCCGCCTCGGCGAGCGTCCACACGAGCGAGGCGCCGGTCACGCGCTCGGGCAGCGGGTGGCCGGACATCCGGGCGGCCCAGGCCACCGGCATGCCGTCGGCGACGACGATGTCGGAGTGGGACACCAGTTCCGCCAGGGCGCTGTCGCGGGTGGTCGCCCGGAGGATGTCGATGTTCACCGTGGCGATGCTGCCGCCGGCTCCCATCCGCCAGGCCTCGCGCACGCGTGCCGCGACGTCTTCTTCCCGGACTGCCATCACCGAGAACGGTCCGACGGACACGTACTCCTCAGCGCTGCGCATCGACTTCCCCCAGTCTTCGGCGCCGAGCCACGTCACCTCCGTCGCTGCTCACGCAACGTCATGAGGTGCGCCCGCGGACCGGGTCCGGGGAGGTGCGGCACGGGGTCGGCGTCGGACGCCGAGACAGTGCCGGTCGTCGTGAATCGGTGCAGGTAGAGCCTGCGATCCGCGGGGACGGGCGTCGAGGGAATCGGCTCGTGCACTACCCGAAGGGGGCAGGCCGTGTCCGGCGGACGGGGTGGGCGGGCCCGGCTCCTCACGGACAGTGATCTCCGTGACGTCGGTCGCCGCCCCCGGCAACCGTCGTGGGTGACGACTAACCTGGAGAGGGCCCCCCGCGCACCCGGCGCGACGCGTGCGGCCACCCGACTCCAGGAGTGTTCGACCCGTGACTCTGCGCGGCGTGCTCGACGTCGTCCTCACCGATCCCGGCATGGCCCGCGTCGTGGCGGCGGCGGGGAGTGCGGAGCTGGCCGTCACCGCGTCGCCGCCCGTGCAGCCCCTGGTGGCCGCCGTCCTCGCGGCTGCGCGCCCGGGCGCCGGCGTGCCGGTGCTGCTGGTGACGGCGGGGGAGCGGGACGCCGACGTCGCGGCCGACCTGCTGCGCTGCTTCCTGCCCGGGCAGCGCGTCGCCACGTTCCCCGCCTGGGAGACGCTGCCGCACGAGCGGCTGAGCCCCCGCGCCGACACGGTCGGCCGCCGCCTGGCGGTGCTGCGCGACCTGGCCCACCCGGGCGAGAACGGGACCATCGACGTCCTGGTCGCCCCGGTGCGCAGCGTCCTCCAGCCCCTGGCGCCGGGGCTGGGCGACCTGGTCCCGGTGGAGCTGAGGCCCGGCGACACCGCCGACCTCGACGACGTCGCCCGCGCGCTCGCCGACGCCGCCTACACCCGGGTGGAGCTGGTCGAGAAACGCGGCGAGTTCGCCGTCCGCGGCGGCCTGCTCGACGTCTTCCCGCCCACCGAGCCGCACCCGGTGCGCGTGGAGTTCTGGGGCGACGAGGTCGACGAGCTGCGCTACTTCTCCGCCGCCGACCAGCGCTCCCTCGACGAGCGCCCCGACCGGCTGTGGGCTCCGCCGTGCCGCGAGCTGCTGCTCACCGACGAGGTGCGCGCCCGCGCCGCCGCGCTCGCCGTCGAGCACCCGGGCCTCATCGAGGTGCTGGGCAAGCTGGCCGAGGGCATCGCCGTCGAGGGGATGGAGTCGCTGACGCCCGCGCTCATCGGCGACGAGGCGATGCAGTTGCTCACCGACCTGCTGCCCGCCGGCACCCACGTGCTGGTGGCCGACCCCGAGCGCGTGCGCAGCCGCTCGGCGGACCTGGTGCGCACCGCCGAGGAGTTCCTCGCCGCCTCGTGGGCGACCGCCGCGGAGGCCGGCGAGGCTCCCCTGGACCTGGGCGCCTCCTCCTTCCGCGACCTCGCCGACGTCAAGGCCGCCGCACGGGGCCGCGGGCTCCCGTGGTGGACCACGGGGTCGTTCACCGTGCAGGCCGAGGACGACGAGCAGCAGGTCACCCTGGACGCGACGATCGTCGACCGGTTCGCAGGTGACGTGCCGAAGGCGATCGAGACGATGCGCGGCTGGCAGCGCGACGGGTGGCGCGTCGTCGTCACCTTCGCCGGTCCCGGACCCGCGCAGCGCGCCGCCGACCAGTTCGCGCAAGCCCAGCTCGGGGCGAGGCTGGTGCCGGGCCTCGAGACGGCGCCGGAGCCGCGGCTCGCCTCGGTCACCCAGGGGAACCTGGAGGCGGGCTTCGCGTTCCCCGGCATCGGCCTGGCGCTGCTCACCGAGCACGACCTGACCGGCCAGCGCGGCACCTCGATGCGCGACGCGGTGAAGATGCCCGCGCGCCGGCGCAACGCCGTCGACCTGGTGCAGCTGCAGCCCGGCGACCTCGTCGTCCACGAGCAGCACGGCATCGGCCGCTACATCGAGATGATCAGCCGCACCGTCAACGGCGGGCAGCGCGACTACCTGATCGTCGAGTACGCGGCCTCCCGCCGGAACCAGCCGCCGGACCGGCTGTTCGTGCCGACGGACTCCCTCGACCAGCTCACCCGCTACGTCGGGGGCGAGGCGCCGGCGCTGTCCAAGCTCGGCGGCGCGGACTGGAAGAACACCAAGAGCAAGGCCCGCAAGGCGGTCAAGCAGATCGCCGGCGAGCTCATCCGGCTGTATTCCGCCCGCATGGCGACGACGGGGCACGCCTTCGGCCCCGACACCGTCTGGCAGCGCGAGCTCGAGGACGCCTTCCCGTTCCAGGAGACGCCCGACCAGCTGGCCGCCATCGACGAGGTGAAGGCCGACATGGAGCAGACGGTCCCGATGGACCGGATCATCTGCGGTGACGTCGGCTACGGGAAGACCGAGATCGCGGTGCGGGCGGCGTTCAAGGCGGTGCAGGACGGCAAGCAGGTCGCCGTCCTGGTGCCGACGACGCTGCTGGCCAACCAGCACTTCAAGACCTTCTCCGAGCGGGTCGCGCAGTTCCCGGTGACGGTCAAGGTGCTCTCCCGGTTCCAGACCGACAGGGAGACCACCGAGATCCTGCGCGAGCTGGCCGCCGGGGAGATCGACATCCTGGTGGGCACCCACCGGCTGCTGCAGCCCACGACCCGGTGGAAGGACCTCGGCCTGGTCATCGTGGACGAGGAGCAGCGCTTCGGGGTCGAGCACAAGGAGTACCTGAAGACGATGCGGACGGCGGTCGACGTCCTGTCGATGTCGGCCACCCCGATCCCGCGCACGCTGGAGATGAGCCTGACCGGCATCCGCGAGATGTCGACGATCCTCACCCCGCCCGAGGAGCGGCACCCGGTGCTCACCTACGTGGGCGCCTGGGCGGACAAGCAGATGGCTGCCGCGATCCGCCGCGAGCTGCTGCGCGACGGCCAGGTCTTCGTCATCCACAACCGGGTGCAGTCGATCGACAAGGCCGCGGCGAAGATCCGGGCGCTCGTGCCCGAGGCCCGCGTCGCCGTCGGCCACGGGCAGATGAAGGAGCACGAGCTCGAGCGGATCATGGTCGGCTTCTGGGAGAAGGAGTACGACGTCCTGGTCGCCACGACCATCGTCGAATCCGGCCTGGACATCCCGAACGCCAACACCCTGATCGTCGACCGGGCCGACACCTTCGGCCTCTCCCAGCTGCACCAGATCCGCGGGCGCGTGGGCCGTGGCCGGGAGCGGGCCTACGCCTACTTCACCTACGACCCGTCGAGGACGCTCACCGAGACCTCGGTCGACCGGCTGACCACCATCGCCAATAACACCGACCTCGGGGCCGGCATGGCGGTGGCGATGAAGGACCTGGAGATCCGCGGGTCGGGCAACCTGCTCGGCGGCGAGCAGTCCGGGCACATCGCCGGCGTCGGCTTCGACCTCTACGTCCGGCTGGTCGGCGAGGCGGTCGCCGACTACCGCGCGCAGGTCACCGGCGAGGAGGCCCCGGCCGAGCCGGTCGAGGTCCGCGTCGACCTGCCCATCGACGCCCACCTGCCGCACGACTACGTGCCCGGCGAGCGGCTGCGCATGGAGGCCTACCGCAAGGTCGCGTCGGTCCAGGACGAGGACCAGGCGCAGGCGGTGCTCGACGAGCTCACCGACCGGTACGGCGCCCCGCCGGCCCCGGTCCTCAACCTGCTGGCCGTCGCCCGGTTCCGGGTGGCGATGCGCGCGCTCGGCATCACCGAGGTGTCGCTGCAGGGCCGCGCCATCCGGATCAGCCCGGTGGTGCTGCCGGAGTCCAAGCAGATGCGGCTGGCCCGGCTCGCCGAGGGGGCGTCCTACAAGGCGGCGGTGGAGACCATCGCGCTGAAGATGCCGGTCGGCCCCGACCGGCGGACGCCGCTGCGCGACATCGCGCTGCTGGAGAACCTGCGGGCCACGCTGACCGCCGTCCTCGACCAGCCCGTGGCGGCGGCCGCCTCCTGAGGGCGGCCGGCCGCCCGGGTGTGGGAGTCTCCGGGCGTGCTGATGACTCGCGCTCCCCGGGTGGTGGCCGCCGCGATCCTGCTCGCCCTCGCGCTGTCCGCGTGCCGCAGCTCCCCGGACGTCGCCGCGTACGTGGGCGACGCCCGGGTGACCGTCGCCGAGCTGGAGCGGGCGGTCGACGAGCGGCTGCGCGACGACGACATCGCGCAGTTCGCGGCAGCCGACCCGGCCGGCTACACCCGGCAGGTGCTGGGCTACCTCGTCGACCGGGAGCTGGTGGCGGCGGTCGCCGAAAAGTACGACGTGGCCGTGGGCGACGACGCGGTGCAGGCCCGCATCGAGGAGCTCATCGGCGACCAGGACGCGGACGACGCCTACGCCGAGCTCGCGCAGCAGGGCATCAGCCGGGCCGACGTCACCGAGAACATCCGCCAGCAGCTCGTCCTGGCCGAGCTCGGGGAGATCGAGGCTCCGGACGAGGAGGAGCTGCGCGAGCGCTACGACGAGATGCGCGACGACCTCGCCGGACTGGAGTTCGGCGTCATCACCGCGCCCGACCAGGCCCAGGCGGAGGCGGTGCTCGCGGAGCTCACCGCGGACCCGGCGGCGTACCCGGCGGTGGCGGCCCGGTACGAGGGTTCCGCCACGCTGCCGGAGCTCGTCCGCGGCGACCCCGGCGAGATCGTGCCGGTGCTGGCCGAGCAGCTCGAGGCGGCACCCCCGGGCAGCGGGTTCGTGCAGCCGCTCGAGGCGGCCGGCGGCGTCGTGGTCGGCTTCAGCAACGGTGAGGTGACGCCGAGCTTCGAGCAGGCCCGCCCCGAGCTCGAGGCGCAGGCGGAGGCCGACGCGCAGGAGGAGGTCGCCGCCCGGGTGGCCGAGGTCCGTGACGACGTCGACGTCAGGGTGAACCCGCGCTACGGCGTCCTCGACGACGACGGGCAGCTGGTGCCCGGTGGGGACGGGGTGGTCGAGCTCCTCGACGGCCCGGAGGACGCGTCCGGGAGCGCTCCCGGAGACTGAGCAGGTGCCCGTCGCCCTCGCCGTCGTCGTCAGCCCCCGTCTGCCCGGACTGCTCGGCCCCGCGGCCTGGCGGGCGATCGGGGAACGGCCGGTGGTCGCCCTGCCCGGTGCGGCCGGAACGGCGTCGGTGCTCCGCGCCGAGGGGTGGCACGTCGACGAGGTCGCCGACCTCGCCGCCGCGCAGGCCCACCCCGACGCCGTCGTCCTGCTGACCGACGGGGCGGCGGAGCTGCCCGGCGTCGAGGTCGTCCAGGGCGCCCCGGAGCCGGTCGGCGCCCGCCTGCTCGACGTCGTCCGCGTGATGGACCGGCTGCGCTCGCCCGGCGGCTGCCCCTGGGACGCCGAGCAGACCCACTCCTCGCTGCGCGGCTACCTGCTCGAGGAGGCGCACGAGGCCTACGACGCGATCGTCGACGACGACCCGGTGGCGATGCGCGAGGAGCTGGGCGACGTGCTGCTGCAGGTCGTCTTCCACGCGCGGGTGGCCGCCGAGGCCGCGCCCGAGCGCCGGTTCGACGTCGACGGCGTGGCCGGTGACCTCGTCGACAAGCTGGTGCGGCGGCACCCGCACGTGTTCGGCGACGCCGGCCCGCGGGACGTCGCGGAGGTCGAGGCGGGCTGGGACGAGATCAAGCAGCAGGAGAAGCAGCGGCGCTCGCCGACCGAGGGCGTGTCCCGGTCGCAGCCGGCCGCCTCGTGGGGCGCGGCCCTCGTCCGGCGGGCCGGGCGCGCGGGGCTGCCCACGCCGGAGGCGGCCGCCCTCGCCGTCGACAGCCCGGAGGCGCTCGGCGAGCAGCTGCTGGGTGTCGTCACCGCGGCGCAGGCGCGCGGCTGGGACGTCGAGGACGCGCTGCGCGAGGCGGTGCGCCGCTACGCCGGGGAGCTGGACGCGGCGGCGGAGGGCCGCGCCGGGTCCTGATCCACCACACGCTCGTGGCGTCCTCGCACTGTGGATTCACGCTGGTCAGCGGATCGCTCGTCCGGTACTATCGAACACATGTTCGAACGAGTCGAGGGTGACTGGGCCGATGCCCTGGCCTCCTCCTCGTTCGAGGGTGCGTTGTCGACGGCCCTCCTGGACCGGCCCGCACGGCTCGTGTTCGAGGTGGTCCCGCCTTCTCCGCGACGGGCGTGGGAGTGGTCTCCGCGGTCCGGGGTCGGCTGCCCGGGGCGTTCGTCGGGCCGGTCACTCCAGGGCGGCGACGGGGCGTCGGAGCTGCGCCGGACGCTCGACGCCGGCATCGGCCACCTCGAGCGTGCCGCCGCGGCTTCCCGGGGGATCGCGCGGCTGTCGGCCGTGGTGGCGACGTCGCTCGCCGAGTTCGCCCGGTGTCGCCCGTCGGCGCTGCTCGACCGCGGGCCAGGGGAGCAGGCGGCCATGTCGGCGGCGACCCGGTCCGCGCGCCCGGCCGTGCTGTCGGAGGTGAGCGAGTGGGCGGTCGACGAGGCGGCCCCGACGCTGGGCATCACGTCGTCGGCCGCCGAGGCGCAGCTGGCCGACTCCCTGGCGCTGGTGGACCGGCTGCCCGGTACGCACGCCCTGATGGCCGAGGGGGCGCTCAGCCCGGCGCACGCGCGGCAGATGATCAACCTGGTCGGCCCGGTGGCGGACGACGCGGTGCGTGCCGACATCGAGGCGCACGTGCTGAGGCTCCTCGGCCGCAAGACGCCGCCGCAGCTCGGTGACTGCGCGCGGCGCATCGTGCTGCGCAAGGACGCGGATGCCGCCGCCCGGAAGCTGGTGGCGGCGGTGCGCGAGCGGGGGGTGCGGCTGCACGACCGTCGCGACGGCACCGCCACGGTGTCGATCGACCTTCCGCTGCCGGCCGCAGCGGCGATCTACCGGGCGCTCGAGCGGTACGCGGAGGCGGCCCGGGTCGACGGCGACGAACGGACCAAGCTGCAGCGGATGGCCGACTGCGTCCAGTCCCTGATCCTGCGGTCGGGGGAGGATGGACTGCCTCCGGTCACCATCGCGCTCACCCTGGTGGCGACGCTGGAGACGATGCTCGGTGGTGCGGAGCCCGGTCAGGTCGAGGGCCTGCTGGTGCCGGCCGAGATGGTCCGGGAGCTCGGGTACGCCTTCGGGCTGATGCCCCGCCCGGCACCGGACCTGGACGACCTGTCCGAGGCCGACACCGCACCAGAGACAGGTGCCGATCCTGCGGAGGCCCCTGCCGCCCCGGTTCCCGACACCGACGCTGCCCCCGTGACCCACGACGCCGCGGTGATCGGCACCGATGCCGCGGAGGCCGACGTCGCCGCGGAGGCCGACGACGCCGCGGTGACCGACGACGCCGCGGTGACGGGCAGCGATTCCGCGGAGGCCCCCGCCGCCACGGTCTCCGGTACGCCGCCCGAGAGGGCCCCCGACGCGTCCGACCCTCGGCCGACTCCGGTGGAGAACCGCACGCTCGGTGAGTGGCTGGCGCTCGCCCGGGCGCGGGACGAGGTGGCGGCCCGGGAAGCGCTGACCGGCGCGGTGCAGGCGATCCGCGACGGCACCTGGTGCGACGGCGAGCAGCGCGCACTGCTGGATGCGGGCGCGCTGATGGGAGTGCGCCACGTGGACGGAACGGGGCTGGCGCACCGACCGCGCATCGCGATCGTGGACAAGCTGCGGGGCAGCCTGGTCGCGCTGACCGATGCCGCAGGCATCCGCCGGGGTGCGAGTCTCGGCCCACCGCCCGAATCCGCCGGCTACAGCCCGGGAGCGGAGCTCGACCGCTTCGTCCGGCTGCGCGACCGGCGCTGCCGGTTCCCGGGGTGCCGAGCCCGCGCACGCACGGGCGATCTCGACCATCGGCGCACGTGGCCGGATGGTGCCACCGCGCACGACAACCTGATCTCGCTGTGCAGGCATCACCACCGGCTCAAGCACCAGGCGCCGGGCTGGCGCTTCGACGAAGGCGACGACGGAGCTCTGGCGATCACCATGCCCAGCGGCGACGTCATGACCAGTCACCCGCCCCGATTCGGCAGCGACCTGGACCTCCCGCCCTTCTGAACCGCAGAGTCACAGGCGACGGACGCGGTGGCGTCCACCAGGGATGCTCCAGGGCGGCCCACGGACCGACACGGTCGGGGGACGACCCAAGGCGACCCGGACCGGGCGTGAGCCACTTCGAGCGACGATGCTCCGACGAGCGACGAGCGACGAGGTAGGTGGTCGGACGTGCAGGTCGTCGGCGGTCTGCTGTGCATCGTCGCCGGGCTCGCGATCGTCGGCGGGCTGCTCTTCATCGGGCCGCCCGGTTCCCGAGGGCACGACCTCTGGACAAAGCCCAACCAGGTCAAGGCCGTGTTGGCGGGCGTCGTGGCGATCGTCGCGGGAGTCCTCATCCTCACTGGCGGCGCTGACTAGCCACCTGTGAGGAGTTGGAAAGTCCGGCTCAGCGATCAGCCCTTGGAGAGGCTCGCGGCGGCCGAGGTTCGTGCCGGGTCCCGATCCGGGGGTGTCGGCGTCCGGTGCACGGCCGCGACCAGCGCGCCGACATAGCAGACCGCGACGCTGAGCAGCACCAGCTCGCCGCCGTCCTCCAGGACGCCCAGCGCTCGCCCGAGCGGGCCGCTCCCCGCCAGGGCGTGCAGCTGGTCGACGACCACGCCGAAGAAGGCGTAACCGGCCACCACCACGGCCATGCCACGGCTGACCGCGCGGACCGGCTGCGGGCTGCGACGGTGCAGCACGACCACCGCGACCAGCGGCAGCACCCCCACCAGCCCCCACACCACCAGCTCGCCGAGGTCCTGCCCCTGGAGGCCGCCCACGTCGGGGAGTGCCAGCTGCCGGGCCACCCAGCCGCCCACCTGTTCGTGCACCCGCAGGCGGTCGTCCACCAGGGCGCACGCGAACACCGCGGCCCAGGCGGCGAACACACCGCTGCGGGTCCGCCGCCACAGGAGGAGCAGCAGAGCTGCGCAGCCGGCCTCCTTGGCGTACCCGAACTGCTCGGGCCACCCGCCCTCGGCACCCAGCAGCCACTGCCGGTGCCGGCCGTCGGACCACCCGCGGCGCTCCGCCTCGACCGACGCGGCGATCAGCAGCAGGTCGGCGGCGAGCAGCACGGCGAAGGCGAGCGACAGCCGGCCGCCGGAGCGTCCACCGGCGCTGGTCTCTGCGCGGGTCATTCGGCACACCTTTCCGCAGGCCGACGGGCGGGGATCGACGCCCCCGGGTGCCCGGTGGGAGGGCACCTTCGGGAGACCGCGGCGCGAGGTGTCCCGGTCGCCGGCGGATGGCTGGTTAGGCTGCCCCCGTGCCGAGCATCGATGCCGTAGGCGCGCGGGAGATCCTCGACTCGCGCGGAAACCCCACCGTGGAGGTCGAGGTCGCCCTCGACGACGGGACGATCGCCCGCGCGGCGGTCCCCAGCGGCGCCTCCACCGGCGCCTTCGAGGCGGTGGAGCTGCGTGACGGCGGGAGCCGCTACGGCGGCAAGGGCGTCACCAAGGCCGTCGACGGCGTCCTCGACGTCATCGGCCCGGAGCTGGTGGGCTACGAGGCCAGCGAGCAGCGGCTGGTCGACCAGCGGCTGATCGACCTCGACGGCACGCCGGACAAGTCGCGCCTGGGCGCCAACGCGATCCTGGGCGCGAGCCTCGCCGTCGCCCGCGCCGCCGCGGACTCCGCCGGCCTGCCGCTGTTCCGCTACGTCGGCGGCCCGTCGGCGCACCTGCTGCCCGTGCCGATGATGAACATCCTCAACGGGGGCGCGCACGCCGACAGCAACGTCGACGTGCAGGAGTTCATGATCGCCCCGATCGGCGCCTCGACCTTCGCCGAGGCGCTGGCCATGGGCACCGAGACCTACCACGCGCTCAAGGCCGTCCTGAAGAAGGAGGGCCTGTCCACCGGGCTCGGCGACGAGGGTGGCTTCGCGCCGAACCTCTCGAGCAACCGCGCGGCCCTCGACCTGATCGCCCGCGCCGTCGAGCAGGCCGGCTACACCGTCGGCGACGACATCGCCTTCGCCCTCGACGTCGCCGCCACCGAGTTCCACTCCGAGGGCGCCTACGCCTTCGAGGGCAAGCAGCTGTCCGCGGCCGACATGGCCGAGTACTACACCGGCCTGGTCGACGCCTACCCGATCGTCTCCATCGAGGACCCGCTCGACGAGGAGGACTGGGACGGCTGGATCTCGCTCACCCAGGCCCTCGGCGACCGGGTGCAGCTGGTCGGCGACGACCTGTTCGTCACCAACCCCGCCCGCCTGGCCGACGGCATCTCCCGCGGCGCGGCCAACGCGCTGCTGGTCAAGGTGAACCAGATCGGGACGCTCACCGAGACCCTCGACGCGGTCAACCTGGCCCACCGCAGCAGCTACCGCTCGATGATGAGCCACCGCTCCGGCGAGACCGAGGACACCACGATCGCCGACCTCGCCGTCGCCACCGACTGCGGGCAGATCAAGACCGGTGCCCCGGCCCGCAGCGAGCGGGTGGCCAAGTACAACCAGCTGCTGCGCATCGAGGAGGAGCTCGACGACGCGGCGCGCTACGCCGGCGCCGCCGCCTTCCCCCGTCTGAGCCGGGGCTGACCGGTCGATCATGAGCAGCGTCCGCGGCCGGCGCGGCGGGTCACCGCCGTCCGGCTCCCGCAGCACCGGTCGCGTCCCGCGGGTCCACACGACCCGACCGGTGCGCACCGGGCTGCGGAGTAGCGGGACCCCTCCGACGCGACGGCCCGGCGAGCGCCGGGCACCCCGGCGGCCGGCCCGGACCGCGACGGCGCCGGCCACCCGGCGGCGTCCGCTGTTCACCGGCCGCGCGGTGCTCCTCGGCGCGCTCGTCCTGCTGCTCGCCCTGACCCTGGCCGGCCCGCTCCGCCAATACCAGGCCGGGCAGCAGGAACTGGCCGAGCTCACCGCCGAGGGGCAGGCCCTCGACCGGCGGGCCACCGAGCTCGAGGCCGAGCTGGAGCAGCAGGGCGACCCGGAGTGGACGCAACGCCAGGCCCGGGAGCGGCTCACCTACGTGCTGCCCGGTGACCGGCTGCTGCGCGTCGTCGACGGCGAGGCGGTCGAGGGCGACGCCGGAACGCTGGACGAGGCGGCCGCGCCCGAGGAGCCGACGCCGTGGTTCCAGGGGCTGATGGAGTCGGTGGCCCGGGCCGACGGCGACGTCCCCGAGGAGCCCGAGGAGTGAACGAACCGATCACCCCGGCCGACCGCGACGTCGTCGAGCGGCAGCTGGGCCGGCCCCCGCGCGCGCTCGAAGGGGTCGCCCACCGGTGCCCGTGCGGGCAGCCCGACGTCGTCGAGACCGCGCCCCGGCTCGAGGACGGCACCCCGTTCCCGACGCTCTACTACCTGACCTGCCCCCGGGCCTCGGCCGCCGCGAGCCGGCTGGAGTCCGCCGGCCGGATGCGCGAGTGGCAGGACGAGCTGGGCACCGACGAGGACCTGGCGGCCGCCTACCGGGCGGCGCACGAGGCCTACCTCGCCGAACGGGACGCCAAGGACGTGCTGCCCACCCGTGCGACCGCGGGCGGGATGCCCGACCGCGTCAAGTGCCTGCACGCGCTGGCCGGGCACGCGCTGGCGGCCGGGCCCGGGGTGAACCCGATCGGCGACCGCGCGGTCGAGGGCATGGGGGAGTGGTGGGCCAAAGGTCCCTGCGCTCTCCCCGAGGAACCGGCGTGACCCGGGTCGCTGCGATCGACTGCGGCACCAACTCCATCCGGCTGCTCGTCGCCGTCGTCCCGCCCACCGGCGCGGCGACCGACCTGGTGCGCCGGATGGAGGTCGTCCGCCTGGGCCAGGGCGTCGACGCCACCGGCCGGCTGGCTCCCGAGGCCATCGAGCGCACCAGGGTCGTGCTGGCCGAGTACGCCGCGACCGCCCGCGAGCTCGGCGCCGAGCAGGTCCGCATGGTCGCCACGAGCGCCACCCGCGACGCCGCCAACCGGGCCGACTTCGAGCAGATAGTGCTGACCACGCTCGGCCGGCTCCCCGACGTCGTCCCGGGGCGGGAGGAGGCCGAGCTGTCCTTCCTCGGTGCGACGGCGTCCCTGGACGCAGCCGCGGCGGCCCACGGCACGCCTGCGCCCCGCGCGCCGTTCCTCGTCGTCGACATCGGCGGGGGCTCGACGGAGTTCGTGCTCGGCGACGCGGCGGGGCTGCGGGCGGCGCGGTCGGTGGACATCGGCTGCGTGCGGCTGACCGAGCGCCGGCTGCACGGCGACCCGCCGTCGGCCGCCGAGGTGCAGGCCACCGTCGCCGACATCCGCGCGGCGCTGGCGCTGGTCATCGAGGACGTGCCGGTGGCGGAGGCGGCGAGCCTGGTCGGGTTGGCCGGCTCGGTCACCACCGTCGCCGCGCTCGCCCTCGACCTGCCCGCCTACGACGCGGACGCGATCCACGGCTCGCGGATCCCGGTCGCCGACGTCCGCCGGGTCAGCGAGACGCTGCTCGCCATGCCCCGGGCCGATCGTGCGGCGCTCGCGGTCATGCACCCCGGGCGGGTCGACGTCATCGGTGCGGGTGCGCTGATCCTGCGGACGCTGATGGACGAGTTCGGCCTGGACGAGGTCGTGGTCAGCGAGCACGACATCCTCGACGGCATCGCTCTCCGCCTCGCCCGCGGCTGAGGGCGCCGTGGCAGTGGACGCCGGGGGGTTCCCGGTCACTCGGACGCCGGCGGGCGTGGTGCGGAGCGCTCGAGCCACGCGCGAGCTCGCCGTCCTCGACGAGCGCATCTCCGGCTGCTACGCCTGCCCCCGGCTGGTCGCCTGGCGCGAACAGGTCGCCCGCGAGAAGCGCGCGTCGTTCCGCGACTGGGACTACTGGGGCCGCCCGGTCCCGGGTCTGGGGCCCGCGGGCGCACGCATCGCCGTCGTCGGCCTGGCGCCCGCCGCCCACGGGGGCAACCGCACCGGCCGAGTCTTCACCGGCGACCGCAGCGGCGACTGGATCTTCGCCGCGCTCTGGCGGGCGGGGCTGGCCAACCAGCCGACGTCCACGCACGTCGGCGACGGGCTGGAGCTCACCGACGTGCGGGTTGCCGCCGCGGTGCGCTGCGCACCACCGGCCAACGCCCCCACCCCGGAGGAGCGCGACACCTGCTCGCCGTGGCTCGCGCGCGAGCTGGACCTCCTCCCGCGGCTCCGGGTGATCGTGGTGCTCGGCGGGTTCGGGTGGACGGCGCTGTGGCCGGTGCTCGCCGCGGCCGGCTACGCGGTCCCGCGCCCGCGCCCGGTATTCGGCCACGGGGTAGAGGTGCAGGTGACCGGCACTCGGGGCTTTCTCACCGTGCTGGGCAGCTACCACGTGAGCCAGCAGAACACCTTCACCGGCAAGCTGACCGAGCCGATGCTCGACGCCGTCCTCTCGCGGGCGACCGAGCTCGCCGCCGGAACGGCTAGCGTTCCCGGGACGCCCCCGTAGCCCAATCGGCAGAGGCAGGCCCCTTAAAAGGGTCCCAGTGTCGGTTCGATCCCGACCGGGGGTACCACGACCGCGAGCCGTCGCAGGCCGACGGTCCCGCGGCGTCGCTCAGGCCGCTGACGGTCTCGGCGCGTGAGGCGCGACATGCCGAGACTCGATCGGCCGATAATCGAATGTTCACGCAAAGTCAAGGACTTGACACGTGGCGTTACCCATTTGCAGGCTCGATCCCATGCGCGGACACACCGTCCGCGCCTGCACAGAATCGGGCAACACGTGACCTCTACGACCCCGAACCGCAGGACCCGGCTGATCGCCGGGTCCACCGCCGGAGCGCTGGCCGTCGCCGGTGCCGTACTCACCGCCTCGCCGGCCGCTGCCGGCCCGTCCTGCGACAACCGGAACAACAACACCGTCGCCAAGCTCACCGAATGCGTCACCGTCGACGGCGTCCTGGAGCACCAGAAGGCGTTCCAGGCCATCGCCGACGCCAACGGGGACAACCGGGCCTCGGGCACTCCGGGCTACGACGCGTCGGCGGACTACGTCCAGCAGCGACTGGAGGCAGCCGGCTACGAGGTCATCCGGCAGGCGTTCGACTTCCCCTTCTTCGAACTGCGGGACAGCTCCTTCAGCCGGGTGACCCCCACGGCGACGACCTACGAGGAGGGCACGGACTACGTCCCGATGACCTACACCGGCGGAGGCACCGTCGACGACGGCGTCGTCACGCCGGTCGACCTGGGCTCCGGCACCAGCGGGTGCGAGGCTGCTGACTTCGTGGCCTTCCCGGCAGGAAGCGTCGCGCTCGTCCAGCGAGGTACCTGCGCATTCGCCATCAAGGCGACGAACGCCGAGGCGGCCGGCGCCACGGCCGTGGTGGTCGCCAACAACGTGGAGGGGCCGCTCAACGGGACCCTGGGCGCTCCCGGGATCCGGATCCCCGTCATCGGCGTGCCCACGGCGCTCGGCCAGGAGCTCGGCGTGGCGGGCACCACGGTCGACCTGGCCGTCGACGCGACGAGTGAGACGCGCACGACCGAGAACGTCCTGGCCGAACTGCCCGGCCGGACGTCGGACAACGTCGTGATGGCCGGCGCGCACCTGGATTCGGTGCTCGCGGGGCCCGGGATCAATGACAACGGCAGCGGTAGCGCGGCGATCCTCGACGTCGCCGAGAGCATGGCCAAGGTCAAGCCCGACAACACCGTCCGGTTCGCATGGTGGGGCGCGGAGGAACTCGGCCTGCTCGGTTCGACGGAGTACGTCGAGTCGCTGACCCCCGAGCAGTTGTCGGACATCGCCCTCTACCTGAACTTCGACATGGTCGGCTCGCCGAACTTCGCCCGCTTCATCTACGACGGCGACCAGTCGGACTTCGAGGCCACCGCACCGGTCCCTGACGGCTCCGAGCAGATCGAGTACGTCCTCGAGGACTTCTACGAGCAGCGGGGGTTGTTCTACGAGGGCACCGAGTTCAGCGGCCGCAGCGACTACCAGGCCTTCATCAACAACGGCATCCCCTCCGGCGGCCTGTTCACCGGGGCGGAGGGCATCAAGCAGGCGTACCAGGCCGAGGCCTACGGCGGCACCGCGGGCCTCGCGTACGACCCGAACTACCACCAGGCCGGTGACACCATCGACAACCTCGACCTGACCGCGCTCGACCAGAACTCCGACGCCATCGCCTACGCGGTGCTGACGCTGGCGTACACGACGGAGCGGGTCAACGGCGACCGCGGGACGCCGGTCCCCGGGGGCACGTTCGAGGGCGACCCGACCGCCCGGGACTACCGGATCCCCTCGGGTGGCCCGGCCGGTGGTGGTGGTCTGACGCCAGGCCACGACCACGACCACGGCGGCGAGACCGCCTGACCTGGCACCGCCGACGCGACGCCGCCCCTCCGGACCGGAGGGGCGGCGTCGTCGGCGTCGGGGACGGCGCGAACGACTCCGCCGTGGAACCGCACGACACGCCGGAACTACCGGGCCCGCCGGAGCGTTGACCAGACCGAGTGGGGTGCACCACCGTGTACGCCACGATCCAAGCGGTCACCTCGAGGAGATGACGATGCCCAGCAGCAACCCGGCGTTCAAGGGCCTCGGCAACGCCGGCTACGGCCAGCAGAGCGCAGCCTGGGGTGCCCCCCAGTACGGTGCGCCCGGCCAGTACGGCGCGCCTGCCCCGCACGACCCGTACGCGGCCCCCTCGCCCTACGCGGCCACGGGCACGCAGTACATGACGATGGACGACGTCGTCACCAAGACCGGCCTCACCTTCCTGGTGACCGTCCTGGCCGCCGCGGCGACCTGGATGGCCGTGCCGGACACGACGGCGATCGCCCTCATGTTCCCGGCGGTCATCGTCGGGCTGGTCCTCGGCCTGGTGATCTCGTTCAAGCAGATCACCAACCCGGTCGCCACGCTGGCGTACGCCGCGACCCAGGGTGTCCTGGTCGGGGCGGTCAGCGAGTTCTACAACGACAACTTCGGCGGCAACCTCGTCACGCAGGCGGTGATCGGCACCTTCGGTGTCTTCTTCGGGATGCTGGTGGTCTACAAGACCGGCGCCATCCGGGTCACCCCGAAGCTGACCCGCTGGATCGTGGGCGCGCTGTTCGGCGTGCTCGCCCTCGTCATCGTCAACCTCGTCGCGAGCTTCTTCGTCGACGGCGGCCTGGGCCTGCGTGACGGCGGACCGCTGGCCATCGTCTTCAGCCTGGTCGTGATCGGCGTCGCGGCGTTCTCGCTGCTGCTCGACTTCGACATGGCCGACGAGGCGATCCGCCGTGGCGCCCCGGCGAAGTTCGCCTGGTACATCGCCTTCGGCCTGCTCGTCACGGTCGTCTGGCTGTACCTGGAGATCCTGCGTCTGCTGTCCTACCTGCAGAACGACTGACCCAGCACCAGCTGACAGTGGCCCGGTCCCCGCGAGGGGGCCGGGCCACTGTCGTGTGGGGGCAACCGGGTGCGCGGATGCGTCGTCCCGGGGCTCTGTGTGGCGCATCCGCGCACACCGTCGGCGCCTGGAAGCACAGCGGCCCGGCCCCCGTGGGGGGCCGGGCCGCTGTCGGGTCAGCGCTGGATCAGGAGAGGCGCTCGATGACCATCGCCATGCCCATGCCGCCACCGACGCACATGGTCTCCAGGCCGAAGGTCTTGTCCTTGGTCTGCAGGCCGTTGATCAGCGTGCCGGTGATGCGGGCACCGGTCATGCCGAACGGGTGGCCGACGGCGATGGCGCCACCGTGCACGTTCAGCTTGTCGATGTCGACGCCCAGGTCGCGGTAGCTCGGGATGACCTGCGCGGCGAAGGCCTCGTTGATCTCGACGAGGTCGATGTCGTCGATGGTCATGCCCGCGCGCTGGAGCGCCAGCTTCGAGGCGTCGACCGGGCCGTAGCCCATGATCTCCGGGGAGAGGCCGGTCACCGCGGTGGAGACGATGCGGGCCAGCGGGGTCAGGCCCAGCTCGGCGGCCTTGGTGTCGCTCATGACGACCACGGCAGCGGCGCCGTCGTTCAGCGGACAGGCGTTGCCGGCGGTGGCCCGGCCGTCGGGGCGGAAGGCCGGCTTCAGGCCGGACAGGGCCTCGACGGTGGTGCCGCGGCGGGGGCCGTCGTCCTGGCTGACCACGGTGCCGTCCGGCGTCGTGACGGGGGTGATCTCGCGCGCCCAGAAGCCGTTGTCGATCGACTCGACGGCCAGCTGCTGGCTGCGGGCCGCGAACTCGTCCATCTCCTGGCGGGAGACGTCCTTGATCAGCGCCAGGTTCTCGGCCGTCTGGCCCATGGCGATGTAGACGTCCGGGATGTCGCCGCTCTCGCGCGGGTCGACCCACGTGTCGGCGCCGCTCTCGGCAGCCTTCGCGGCCTTGGCCTGGGCCTCGTCGAAGATCGGGTTCTTGGTGTCCGGCAGGCCGTCGCTGTTGCCCTTGACGAACCGGGACACCATCTCGACACCGGCGGAGATGAAGACGTCGCCCTCGCCGGCCTTGATGGCGTGCAGCGCCATGCGGGTGGTCTGCAGCGACGAGGAGCAGTAGCGGGTGATCGTCGTGCCGGGCAGGTGGTCCATGCCCATGAGCACGCTGACGACGCGGCCCATGTTGTAGCCCTGCTCGCCGCCGGGGAGGCCGACGCCCAGCATCAGGTCGTCGACGTCCCGGGGGTCGAGGGCGGGCACCTTGTCCAGCGCGGCCTTGACGATGGTGGCGGCGAGGTCGTCGGGGCGCATGTCCTTCAGCGAGCCCTTGAAGGCGCGGCCGATGGGGGAGCGGGCGGTGGCGACGATGACTGCTTCGGGCATTGATCCTCCACGATGAGGGGTCCGGCCGCGGTCGCCGGACGTCGGGTCGCCCCTGAAACTACCCCCGCGTCCCGCGGCCCTATGAGCCGCGGCACACGGCCCCGAGGCTCTGTGGCCCGCGTCACCGTCGGGGATCAGGTGGTCGCGGACTCCTGCTGCGCGGGCGCGGCGAGCTCGGCGGCGGTGATCTCCGGGGGACGGCGACGACGCAGCAGCGCCCAGCCACCCCACGGCTCGGCCCCCGGGCCGGGTACCTCGGCGGGCTGGACCTCGCTGCCGGTGCGGCTCGCCGCGCGCGCGGCGGCGGTGGCCACCGGGCGCACGGTGTCGCGGCGGATCGTGCCGCGGCGGCGGTCCGCGGCGGCCGGCCACACCCCCAGCGCGTCGGCGACCGACGGGAGGAGCACCGCGGCGGCGTGCGCGTAGCCCGCGGCGCTGGGGTGGAACTGGTCGCGGCTGAAGAGGGTGAGGTCGGTGGCGAAGCTGGGCCCCAGGGCCGAGCCCAGGGAGACGGTGCGCCCCCCGGCCTCGACCACGGCGATGGTCTGCGCGGCGGCCATCTGCCGGCTCCAGCGCCGGGCCAGCGTGCGCAGCGGCTGACCGATCGGGCGGATCGTGCCCAGGTCCGGGCAGGTGCCGACGACGACCTCCGCGCCCGCGGCGGTGAGCCGGCGGACGGCGTCCCCGAGGTGGCGGACGGAGATGGCCGGCCGGGTGCGGCTGGTGACGTCGTTGGCGCCGATCATGATCAGCGCGATGTCGGGGTGCTCGAGCAGTGCTGCGTCGACCTGGGCGTCGAGCTGCGGCGACTTGGCGCCGGAGACGGCGAGCCGGGTGAGCCGGACCGGGCGCTCGGCGAGCTCGGCGAGGGCCGAGGCGATGAGCACCCCGGGGGTCTGGTCGGCGCGGTCGACGCCCAGGCCGACGGCGCTGGAGTCACCGAGCACGGTGAAGGAGATCGGCGTCCCGCGGCGTCGGCCGTAGACGCCGTCGCCGGAGGGCGGGTCGGGCTGTCGGCGGGCGTCCACGCGGCGGCGTGCGGCGCGGGCCTCCTCGTGCAGCAGCGCGACGAATGCGGCACCGGCGAGGCCCACCCCGCCGCCACCGTAGGCGGCACCGGTCACCAGCCGGCGTGCTGTGCTCGCTCGGATCACGGTTCCTCCCTCCGGTCGTCGGGCCGTCCGCGCACCCTCCCGTCGAGGTTATCGACCGCCTACGGTGCGAGCTGTGGCCCTCTCCCCCCAAGGTGTGACCCAGCCCACAGGCCCCGACGAGCGGACGGAGACGATCGTCGGCGTCCTGGTCGAGGCGTTCGCGGACCTGATGGAGGCCGACGCCGACGCCTTCCGGACGAAGTTCCGCAAGATGGCCGCCGACCCCTTCGCCTTCTACCGGGGCAGCGCCGTCCTCTTCTACGCGGACATGGCGACGACCGAGGACCGCTGGACCGACGAGCGGACGTCGAGGGTGTGGATCCACGGTGACCTGCACGCGGAGAACTTCGGCACGTACATGGACGCGACCGGCCGCATCGTGTTCGACGTCAACGACTTCGACGAGGCCTACCTGGGCCACGTCAGCTGGGACCTGCGCCGGTTCGTCGCCAGCTTCGCCCTGCTGGCCTGGCGCAAGGCGTTCTCCGACGAGGTGATCGGCGAGCTGATCACCGTCTACCTGCACGCCTGGCTGGACCAGGTGGAGGCCTTCACCCACTCCGACGCCGACCGCGACTTCGCCCTGGTGGCCGGCAACACCGAAGGGGCCGTGCACGAGCTCATCCGCGCCACGGCCCTGCGCACCCGCCTCGGGCTGCTGCAGCGGATGACCGTCGTGGAGAACTCCGAGCGGCGCTTCGCCGACAACGCCCGGAACCGCCGGCTGGAGGACGACGAGCGCGCCGAGGTGCTCGACGCCCTGGAGCGCTACAAGGCGACGCTGCCGCCCCGGCCCTGGCGACGGGAGGTCACCTACGACGTCAAGGACGTCATCGGCACGGGCGGCTTCGGGATCGGCAGCGCCGGGCTGCCCGCCTACAATGTGCTGCTCGAGGGCTACGACCAGGCGCTGGAGAACGACGTGGTCCTGTCGATCAAGCAGGGTGGCGTCGCCGCGCCCAGCAGGATCGTGGACGACCCGGAGATCAGCGCGTACTTCGAGCACGAGGGCCACCGGACGGCGGTGAGCCGCCGCGCGCTGCAGTCGCACGCCTCCCAGTTCCTCGGGTACACGGAGATCCGGGGGAGCGGCTTCGTCGTCGCCGAGCTGTCGCCCTACGAGCTGGACCTCGACTGGGAGGACCTCACCGAGCCCGCCGACGTCCGGCCGGTGCTCGAGCAGCTGGGCCGGGCGACGGCGAAGCTGCACTGCGTCGGGGACGCCGACAGCGACCACACGCTGGTCCCGTTCCAGACCGAGGAGGCGATCGTGACCATGATCGCGGGCCGCCGGGAGGAGTTCGTCGCCGACCTGGTCGAGTTCGCGCACGCCTACGCGCGGCGCACCCAGGAGGACCACCGCCGCTTCGTCGACGCCTTCCGCGCCGGCGCCATCCCGGGCATCAGCTCGAGCGGGGAGCACCCGGCGGGCCGCTGACCGGGCCCGGGAGGTCGGCGGCGAGCCGGACGGCGAGGTCGCCGGGCTCGCACCGGTGCCCGCTCCCGGGGATCCGCGCCTGCTCCGCGTTCGGGAGGGCGGTGACCAGCGCGTCAGCGGCGTCGGCCATGAACGGGAAGGTGTCGGTGCCCAGCAGGACGAGGACCGGGACGGCGACCGCCGCCCACAGCTCCGCCCGGGGCGCCGACTGCGTCCACGCCAGCGCCTCGGCGTCGGCCTCCAGCGTCGCGGCCATGCGCGCGTACAGCGGCCAGCGCGGGCCGCTGCGCATGGACGCGAACCACTCCGGCGGCATGCCGTCGGTGTAGAGCCGCCAGACCGCCTCCGGGTCACCCGCGGCCACGCACGCCCGGACGGCGGCCAGGTACGCCGCGCCGTCGGTCCCGCACTCCTCGCCGAGCGGCACCTCCCACAGCGACAGCCGCTCCACCCCCGGCAGTGCCGCGGCGGCGGCCAGCGCGATCGCCCCGCCGGACGAGCTCCCGTGCAGCCACGCCCGCCCGCCGACGGCCTCGACCAGCGTCCCGACGGCGGCGACCTCCCGGGCCAGGCCGAAGGGCGGCTCGCCCTCGCTGTCGCCCCGGCCCGGGCGGTCGTAGTGGACGACGTCGAAGCCGCGCCGGGCCAGCTCGCCGGTCAGCGCGGAGGTGTCGGGATCGACGGCCCGGAACTGGCCGGCCCCGCCGATCAGCACCAGCGGCTGACCCTCACCCACCCGGTCGTAGGCGATGCGGGTGCCGTCGGGGGCCTGCACGTGCTCGGTCATGTGCTGCAGACCGGGCGCGGCGCCGGAACTCAGCGGCTGCGCCGCCCCCTCCGCGCCCGGAGGTAGTCGGCGACGACGAACTCGCCGAGGCGGTCGCTGTCGGGCGTGAACACCCGGCCGCCGGCCCGCTCGGTGAGGTCGTGCACGAAGTGCACCAGCCCCGGGTCGGGGTCGAGGGCGAACACGTTCACCGTCGCGCCGGAGCGGGCGACCCGCTCCACCTCGGCGACGGTGCGGGCGATCGTCTCGGGCATCGGCGGCCAGCAGAAGAACGGCGTTCCGTCGTCCTCCAGGTGCGCCGTCGGTTCGCCGTCGGTGACGACCAGGACGACCGGCTCGGCGTCGTGGTGCCGGGCCAGGAACCGCCGCGCCAGGATGAGGCCGTGCTGCAGGTTGGTGCCCTGCAGCGTGTCCACCGAGAGCTCGGCGAGGGTCGAGGGCGCCAGCACCTGCGCGGTCGAGGCGAACCCGATGATCTCGATGGCGTCCTGCGGGAAGCGGGTGGTGACCAGCGAGTGCAGCGCCATCGCCGTCGACTTCGCCGCACCCCAGGTGCCGCGCAGCGCCATGGAGTACGAAAGGTCGACCAGCAGCGCGACGGCCGCCCCGGTGCGCCGCTCGGTCTCGACGACCTCGAAGTCCTCGACCGCGATGCGGACGCGGCGGTCGTGCTCGCGGCGCGGCTCGTGCGCCGTGCGCAGGACGGCGTTCTTCACCGTGCGGACGACGTCCAGCGGCTGCTCGTCGCCGAACCGCCACTCGCGGGAGCTGCCGGTCAGCTCGCCGGCCGCGCCCGCATCGGCGACGTCGTGGTCGCCGCGGCCGGTGGACTCCAACTGGGCGAACACCCGGCGCAGCGCGGTCGCCCCTAGGCGGCGCACCGCCTTGGGGGAGAGCTCCAGCTTGCCGCCCGAGCGGTTGAGGTAGCCCTGCCGCTCGAGCTCGGTCTCCATCTGCCGCAGCGCGGCGAGGTCGTCGACCGCGGGCCGGCCCAGCGCCCGCTCGAGCAGCTCCTCGTCGATGTCGGCGAGCGAGGCGCCCGCATAGCCCTGGGAGAGCTGGTTGGACAGCGCCTCGAGGTCGGCGAGCTCGGCCACCGCGGAGGTGGCGTCCCCCATGCCCAGCGCCTGCTCGCCGTCGGGCACCTGGCCGCGCCGACCCCACGGGAGGTCCGGGCGCGCCTGGCGCAGCGCATCGCCCAGGTGGGCCATCTCGCTGGCCAGGCCCATGTCCTCCATGGTCTGGGCCATCAGGTCGGCGAGCTCGGCCCGCTGCTCCGGCGAGAGGCCGGCCATCATCCGCTCCTGCGCGGCGGCTCGGCGGGCGAGCGAGTCGATGAGCTCCTCGACCGTCTGCGGGTCGTCGGGGAAGAACTGACCGTGCTTCTCCATGAAGTCGGCGAAGCGCTCGTCGGTGTCCTCGCCGCGGTTGTGCGCGTCGACGAGCTGCGACAGGTCGGCGACCATGTCCTTGATCGCCTGCATGTCCTGCTGGCCGGCGTTCTCCAGCGCCTGCTTCATCGAGGCGAAGGAGCTGTCGAGCACCTCCTTGCGGAGCAGGTCTTGGATCTGGTCGTAGGCCTGCCGGGCCTCGTCGGACCGCCACTGCCAGTCCTTGAGCGCGCGCACCGCGCCCGCGGTCTCCTCGGGCAGCGCGTCGAGCTCGTCCTCGGCCAGCCGGGCGGCGTCGTCCGGGTCGGGGAACAGGGCCCGGCGCTCGGCCTCCAGCGCCTTGTCCAGCAGCTCCCGGACCTCCTGCAGCGTGCCGTCCATCCGGCCGGCGGTCCGGGCCTGGCGGAGCCGCTCGCGCACCGAGCGGCGCAGCTCGTCGAGACCGCGGCGTCCCTCGGCGCCCCGCCGCAGCAGCTCGCGCAGCGCCTCGCGCACGCCGCTGCCGCCCAGGACCGAGTCGCCGATCTCGTCGACGGCGTTGCCCAGGTCGTAGGGCGGCGCCAGCGGGTCGGGGCCGCCGCGCCAGCGCCCGTACCGGTAGCCCCGGGGGGTTCGGCTCCGGGACACCGTCAGGCCCCGTAGACCGTGCGGCCGCCGTCGGTGTCCTTGGCCAGCCGCCGGGTCAGGTACAGGCCCTCGAGCGCGAACTCCACCGCGGCCGCGGCCTGCTCGGCGGACTGGTCGCCCTCGGGGACGCCGAGCCGGCCCAGCAGCTCGGCGAGCCTCGGGATCGTGCCGAGCTGCCCGAGCAGGGCCGGTGCGCTCACCAGCTCGCCGGACTCGACGGTCTCCCCGCCGGTGAAGTGCTCCTGCAGCCCGGTGAGGTCCAGGCCCGCGCACCGCGCGCGGAAGGTCTGCGCGGTGGCCTGCCGGAGCAGGTGGTCGAGGATCTCCAGCTCGCGGTCGTCGTCGTTGTCGCTGCCGGAGTCGGAGAACTCGACCTTGCCGCGGCTGGCCGGGACGATGCTCGGGAGGTCGACCACGCGGGCCACCGGCCGGGTCTCCCCGGCGATGGCCGCGCGGCGGACGGCGGAGGCGGCCACCGTCTCCAGCCCGGCGATGGCGAACCGCGCGCTGACGCCGGAGCGCTGGTCGACGTGCGTGGACTCGCGGACCAGCCGGGTGAACCGGGCGATGATCTCGGCCAGGTGCTCGGGGACCAGGGGCGCGCTGTGGCCGTCGCCGCCGAGCGCGGAGGTCTGCGCCTCCTGGTGCAGCAGCCGGATCTCGTCGGCGAGCTCGATCGGGTAGTGGGTGCGCACCTCGGCGCCGAAGCGGTCCTTGAGCGGGGTGATGATGCGGCCGCGGTTGGTGTAGTCCTCGGGGTTGGCGCTGGCCACCAGCAGCAGGTCCAGGGGGAGCCGCACCCGGTAGCCGCGGATCTGGATGTCGCGCTCCTCCAGCACGTTGAGCAGCGCGACCTGGATGCGCTCGGCGAGGTCGGGCAGCTCGTTGACGCTGAAGATGCCGCGGTTGCTGCGCGGCACCAGGCCGTAGTGCACGGTCTCGGGGTCGCCCAGCGTGCGGCCCTCGGCCACCTTGATGGGGTCGACGTCGCCGATGAGGTCGCCGACGCTGGTGTCGGGGGTGGCGAGCTTCTCCCCGAAGCGCTCGGTGCGGTGCAGCCAGCCCACGGGGGTCGCGTCGCCGTGCTCGGCGAGCTGCCGGTGCGCCCAGACGCTGATCGGTGCCAGCGGGTGCTCGTTGAGCTCGCTGCCGGTGAGCACGGGGGTCCACTCGTCGAGCAGCCCGACGAGGGTGCGGATCAGGCGGGTCTTGCCCTGACCGCGCTCACCGAGCAGCACGAGGTCGTGGCCGGCGATGAGGGCCCGCTCCACCTCGGGCACCACGGTGTCCTCGAAGCCCACCATGCCCGGCAGGCTGGGCTCGCCGCGGCCGAGGCGGGCGAGCAGGTTGGCACGGATCTCGGCCTTGACGGGGCGGGCCACGGCGCCGCTCGCGCGCAGCTCACCCACCGTCGTGGCAGCAGGGGCAGGGGTGGTCGGTCCGGCGGAGACGCCGGCGGTGTCCGTCACCCCAGGAACGGTACGACGCGGACGGCGGGAAGGGGGCCCCGGAGCGCTTCGCTCCCGGGCGGCTCCGCACCGGTGAGTTCGGGGCCGCGGGGCGGTCCATCCCGGCATGGAGACGCAGAACGTGCTCGGCCGTCGGCGAAACGCCCTCGGGAACCGTCGGTACCCGGCTCTAGCGTGCGCTCATGAGCGACGCGATCGTCGTCGAGGGCCTGGTGAAGCGCTTCGGCGCCACGACGGCCCTGGACGGAGTGGACCTGACCGTGACCGAGGGGTCCGTGCTGGGGCTCCTCGGCCCCAACGGCGCCGGGAAGACGACGGTGGTGCGGATCCTGACGACGCTGCTGGTCGCCGACGGCGGGCGGGCGGAGGTCGCCGGGCTCGATGTCGCGCGGGACGCCGACGCCGTCCGGGCGGCGATCGGGCTCACCGGGCAGTACGCCGCCGTGGACGAGTACCTGACCGGCTTCGAGAACCTGGAGATGGTCGGCCGGCTCTACCGGCTGTCCCGGGCCGAGGCCCGGACGCGGGCGGGTGAGCTGCTGGAGCGGTTCGACCTCACCGGCGCCGCCGCCCGTCCGGCGAAGACGTACTCCGGTGGCATGCGCCGGCGGCTGGACATCGCCGCCTCGCTGATCAACCGGCCCCGGGTGCTCTTCCTGGACGAGCCGACCACCGGGCTCGACCCGCGCAGCCGGCTGGCGATGTGGGACTTCATCGCCGAGCTGGCCGACGGCGGGACGACGATCCTGCTCACCACCCAGTACCTGGAGGAGGCCGACCGGCTGGCCGACCGCATGGTCGTCATCGACCGCGGGCGGGTCATCGCGCGCGGCACCGCGGACGAGCTCAAGGCGCAGGTGGGCGGGGAGCGGCTGGAGCTCACCGTCACGGACGCCACCGCCCTGCCGGGCATGGCGGAGGTGCTGCGGCCGCTGGCCGTCGACGAGCCGCAGGTCGACCTCGCCGGCCGGCGGCTGTCGATGCCGGTCAGCGGCGGCGCCGAGGTGCTGGCCGAGGCCCTGAACCGGTTCGACGGCGGCCTCGCGCAGATCGTCGACGTCGGCCTGCGCCGGCCCGATCTGGACGACGTGTTCCTCGCGCTCACCGGCCACGCGGCCGAGGTGGCCACCACCGACGACGACGCCCCCGAGGCCGAGGCCGTCCCGACCGGAGGAGTCCGATGAGCAGCCTGGGCGCGACGCTGTCCGACAGCGTCGTCATCACCAAGCGCAACCTGATCAAGGTCAAGCGGGTGCCCGACCTGATCGTGTTCGCGACGCTGTCGCCGATCATGTTCGTGCTGCTGTGCCGGTACGTCTTCGGGGGCGCGATCGACCTGCCGCCGGGCATCAACTACGCCGAGTTCTTGCTGCCGGGCATCTTAGCGCAGACGGTCGTCTTCGGGTCCACGGTCACCGGCGCCTCGATCGCCGAGGACCTGCAGAAGGGGCTCATCGACCGCTTCCGGTCGCTGCCGATGTCGCGGGCCGCGGTGCTCATCGGCCGCACGGTCGCGGACGCCGGGCTGAACGTCATCTCGATCACCGTCATGGCCCTGACCGGGCTGGCGGTCGGCTGGCGGATCAACTCGTCGGTGCTCGAGGCGGCCGGCGGCTTCCTGCTGCTGTTGGTCTTCGCCTACGCGATCAGCTGGCTGATGGCGCTGGTCGGCCTGCTGGTGCGCACGCCGGAGGTGGTCAACAACGCCAGCTTCATGGTGATCTTCCCGCTGACGTTCGCGTCGAACGCCTTCGTGCCGCTGGAGTCCTTCCCGTCGGTGCTGCAGACGTTCGCCGAGTGGAACCCGGTGTCCACCGTCGTCCAGGGAGCCCGGGAGCTGTTCGGCAACACCGTCCCCGGGGCGCCGGTCCCCGACGCCTGGCCGCTGCAGAACCCCGTGCTCTACACGCTGCTGTGGACCGCGATCATCCTCGTGGTCTTCGTGCCGCTGTCGGTCCGTGCCTACCGCCGGACCGCCTCGCGCTGAGCGGGTGCGGTGCGGTGCGGTGGATCGCGATGTAATGACGACGATGAGTGCTGCAGAGAGCTCGCCGGTGACCCCCGCCAACCCGCTGTTCGTGCCCTCGCCGCTGCCGTTCGGGCTGCCGCCGTTCGACGACATCACGCCCGAGCACTGCCGCGAGGCGCTGCTGGCGGGGATGTCCGAGCAGCGCGCCGAGGTGGCGGCCATCGTGGGCTCGGAGGAACCGCCGGGCTTCGACAACACCGTGGTCGCCCTCGAGCGCTCCGGCCGCCTGCTGGCGCGGGCGTGGAGCGTCTTCGGCAACCTGACCTCGTCGGTCTCCTCGCCGCGGGTGCGCGAGATCGAGCGGGAGATCGCGCCGCTGGCAGCCGCCCACTCCGACGCCCTGCGGCTGGACCCCGTCCTCTTCGGGCGCATCGCCGACGTGCACGCCCGGCGCCACGACCTGGGCCTGGACGAGGAGTCGGTGCGGCTGGTGGAGCGCTACCACCTGGACTTCCGGCTCTCCGGCGCCCAGCTCGACGACGCCGGGCGCGCCCGCCTGACCGAGCTCAACCAGGAGCTGTCGGCGCTCACCACGACGTTCGGGCAGAACGTGCAGCTGGCCATGGAGGCCGCCGCCGTGCACGTCGACGACGTCGCGGAGCTCGACGGGCTGAGCGCCGAGGAGCTCGCCGCGGCGCGGACCGCCGCGGCCGATCGCGGGCTGGACGGCTGGCTGCTGCCCCTCCTGCTGCCCACCCGCCAGCCGGTGCTCGCCAAGCTGCGCAACCGGGACCTGCGCCGCCGGGTGCACGAGGCGTCGGTGCACCGCGCGTCCGCCGGCGAGCACGACAACGGTCCGGTGGCGGTGCGCATCGCCACGCTGCGTGCCGAGCGGGCGCGCCTGCTCGGGTTCGACACCCACGCCGACCTCGTGCTCGCCGACCAGACCGCCCGCACCACCGAGGCCGTCGACGCGATGCTCGCCTCGATGGTCCCGGCGTCGGTGGCCAACGCCCGGGCGGAGGCGGCGGTGCTGGCCGAGGCCGCCGCGCGGGACGGCATCGAGCTGGCGCCGTGGGACTGGTCCTTCTACAGCGAGCAGGTCCGGGCCGAGCGCTACGCCGTCGACACCGCGGCCCTGCGGCCCTGGTTCGAGCTGGACCGGGTGCTGGTCGACGGGGTCTTCCACGCCGCCGAGCTGCTCTACGGGTTCCGGTTCACCCCGCGCCCCGACCTGGTGGGCTACCACCCGGAGGTGCGGGTGTGGGAGGTGACCGACGCGGACGGGACGGCCCTGGGGCTGTACCTGGGTGACTACTTCGCCCGCGAGGGCAAGCGCGGCGGCGCCTGGATGAACTCCTTCGTGACGCAGTCGCGGCTGCTCGGCACCTCGCCGGTCGTGGTCAACAACCTCAACGTCTCGCGCCCGCCGGACGGTCGGCCGGCGCTGCTGACGCTGGACGAGGTCGACACGCTGTTCCACGAGTTCGGGCACGCGCTGCACGGGCTGAGCTCGTCGGTCACCTACCCGCGCTTCGCCGGCACCAGCGTGCCGCGCGACTTCGTCGAGTTCCCGAGCCAGGTCAACGAGATGTGGGCGATGTGGCCCGAGGTCCTGGCCCACTACGCGCGGCACGTCGACACCGGGGAACTGCTCCCGGCGTCGGTCGTCGAGGCGGTCGACGCCGCCCGCCTGTGGGGCGAGGGGTTCGCCACCCTGGAGTACCTGGCCGCCACCCTGCTCGACCAGGCCTGGCACCGGGTCGCGCCGGACGCCGCGATCGGCGACCCGGTGGAGTTCGAGCGGGCGGCGCTGGAGGCGGCCGGCGTCGCCTCGGAGCTCGTGCCGCCCCGCTACCGGACGACGTACTTCAACCACGTCTTCGCCGGTGGCTACTCGGCCGGCTACTACTCCTACATCTGGTCGGAGGTCCTCGACGCCGACACGGTGGAGTGGTTCAAGGAGAACGGCGGGCTGCGCCGGGCCAACGGCGACGCGTTCCGGCAGAAGCTGCTCGCCGTCGGCGGCTCGGTCGATCCGCTGTCGGCCTTCCGCGCGGTCCGGGGCCGGGACGCCGACCCGGCCCCGCTGCTCCGCCGTCGCGGCCTCGCCCCGGCCTGAGCAGCCCGGCTCACAACCAGGGCAGCGAGAGGACCAGATCCAGGTCGTCCGGGGCGTGGCCCTCGCGGACCAGCCGGTTGGGCTGGCGGTGGCCGCACGCCGTGCAGCGGTGCACCACC
This sequence comes from Blastococcus sp. TF02-09, assembly GCF_003319105.1. GTDB lineage: Bacteria > Actinomycetota > Actinomycetes > Mycobacteriales > Geodermatophilaceae > Blastococcus. The sequence goes on from NZ_QOHH01000005.1 coordinate 260,383, forward strand.
TGCCAGCCCTTGCCCGACTTCTCCACCAGGCCGATGGGCTCCATGGGCTGCCGGCACCCGCTGGCCCGGTCGCCCGGGAGCTCGTCCACGTGCAGCGACCACAGGCAGTACGGGCAGTGGTTGCGGTAGTGCCCGTCGGTGTTGGCGGGCACCGGCCGGGTGCAGTGCACGCAGGCGAACCCGGTGTTCTCTGCTCGGCGCGAGCGGGTCACCGAGCGGTCAGGGGACGAACGGCTCGACGCCCACGACCTCGACGGTCATGTCGCGGCCGTTGGGCGCCTGGTAGGTGACCGTGGCGCCCGGAGCAGCGCCCATGATCGCCGCGCCCAGCGCCGACTCGGGGGAGTAGACGGCCAGGTCCGTGGTGCCGGCGATCTCCCGCGAGCCCAGCAGGAACTTCTCGGTCTCGTCGTCGCCGGCGAACTTGATGGTGATGACGGTGCCCAGCGCCGCGTTCGTCGCCGTCGCCGGCGGCTCGCCGACCTGCGCCTTGCGCAGCAGATCGGTGAGCTGGCGGATCCGCCCCTCCTGCTTGCCCTGCTCGTCCTTGGCGGCGTGGTAGCCGCCGTTCTCCTTGAGGTCGCCCTCCTCGCGGCGGGCGTTGATCTCGGCGGACATCGCGGGGCGGTTCGCCACCAGCTGGTCGAGCTCGGCCTTGAGCCGGTCGTAGGCGTCCTGGGTCAGCCAGACGCTCTGGTCCTGCTGGTCAGTGGGGGTGGACACGACTACTCCTGAAAATTCGGGAGGCCGCCCCCGATCGGGGACGGCCGCTGGTCGAACGGCCAAGCTAACACCGCCACGGGGCCCGATGCACGAGCCGGACGCGCCGCCAGGGACACGGAACCGTACTGGCCCGGGAGTGACGCGGCACACATGTCCCCCGTACGGGGCACCGACCTGCGGCATCACATCAGGGACGTCGGTGGGCCCCACCGGTTCCCGCGTCGGACGGGGGACAATGCACCGGTGACCCGACCCGACCAGCTGCGCCTGCTCGCCGTCCACGCCCATCCGGACGACGAGTCGAGCAAGGGCGCCGCCACCATGGCCAAGTACGTCGCGGAAGGCGTGCAGGTCATGGTGGCCACCTGCACCGGCGGCGAGCGCGGCTCCGTGCTCAACCCCGCGATGGACCGCCCCGAGGTCTGGGAGCGACTGCCCCAGATCCGCCGGGAGGAGATGGCCAGGGCTCGCGAGATCCTCGGGGTCGAGCAGGAGTTCCTCGGCTTCGTCGACTCCGGGCTGCCCGAGGGCGACCCGCTGCCCCCGCTGCCCGAGGGGTGCTTCGCGCTCGTGCCGGTCGAGGAGGCCGCCGCACCGCTCGTGGCGCTCATCCGCCGGTTCCGGCCGCAGGTGATCACCACCTACGACGAGCGCGGCGGCTACCCCCACCCCGACCACATCAAGACCCACGACATCTCGGTGCACGCCTTCGAGGCCGCGGGTGATCCGGACCGCTATCCGGAGCTGGGCGAGCCGTGGCAGCCGAGCAAGCTCTACTACCACATGAGCTTCACGCTGCCCCGGACGAAGGCGCTGCACGAGGCGATCCTGGCCACGGGCGCCGAGTCGCCGTACACGGAGTGGCTGGCCAACTGGGACCCCGCCCGCGACCTGAGCCACCGCGTGACCACGCGGGTGCCGTGCGGCGAGTACTTCGAGGTCCGCGACGCCGCTCTCATCGCGCACGCCACCCAGATCGATCCCCTGGGTCGCTGGTTCGCCTGCCCGATCGACACGCAGCGGGAGATCTGGCCGACGGAGGACTACGAGCTCGCCCGCTCGCTCATCGACGCCCCGACGCCCGAGGACGACCTGTTCGCCGGGCTGCGCAGCGAGGTGGGCGTCCGATGAGGACCGCGGTCGGCGCCGTCCTCGCGGCCGAGCAGCAGCTGCCCGAGGACATCGGCAAGGCCGGGCCGCTGGGCCTGCTGCTCATCGTGGTCCTGCTCATCGCCGTGGCGGCGCTCGTGCGGTCCATGTCGCGGCACCTGCGGAAGGTGCCCCGCAGCTTCGACCCCGACGACGCGGTGCCCGAGGTGCCCGACACCCCGGCCGAGCTGGTGGAGCCGGCACCCGGGGCGGAGCTGCTCGACACCCTGCGCCGGCAGCCCCGGGCGATCGAGGCCCGGCGGGACGACGACGACCGGCCGGGGAGCCCTGCGTCGCAGAGCTGACCCCGGCCGGCCGGTGGTGCGCCTACCAGCGGTGCGCCACGTCGACGACCAGCCGCGGTCCGACGTCGGACTGCGGGACGCCCGGCAGCACGAACACCCGGAAGGGCAGCCGCGCCCGGACGCCGAGGGCCAGCGTGGTGTAGCCCTCGAAGGACCCGGCCCACGCGACCTGCCGGAAGGTCGAGTAGCCGCCCACCCGGACCACCTCGCGGCGGTTGGCCGGGGTGAAGGTGGCGTTGCCGTCACCGTCGTAGGCCGGCGCCTGCAGCGTCACCTGCAGGTCGGCGGCACCGCGGACGGGCACCGGGCGGCCGGAGCCGTCCTCGACCACGACCGGCACGTACCGGACGTCGTAGGTGCCGAAGGTGGTGTCCTGGCCGAGCAGGTCCACCACGAGCCGGTCGCAGCAGGCGTGCCGGCCGGAGCGGACGTTCACGACCATGTCCGTGTCGTCGGCCCCCGTGCCGACTTCGGGCAGCGATCCCCATGCCTGGCCGCAGTACGGCGCAGCCTGGGCGGTGGCGGGGAGGACGGTGGCGGCGAGCGCCACGGTCGCGGTGAGGGTGAGTCGACGGATCCAGTGGGACATGACAGGCCTCCTCGTGGGGTGTGTGGCCGCCTGAAGAGTCCCGCCGACACACCCAATAGCACCATGGGTGCAAAGCCACAAGCATTGTCGAAACGTCGGCGTGTCGGTCGGCAAGAGTTCGACCATCGGAGGCGGTGCCCCGGCGCGTCCTTTGGCGCTTGTCGCCAACGCAATGGTGATCTCACGAACGGTGAGCTGTCCGCTGTCGGCGCAACCTCGACGTGGCCTGGCTCACACCGGCGGGCTACTGTGTAAGCGTGTAATCACCACTCCATCGGAGGCTGTCATGCACGCACATCGATTCGCCGATGCCGACTTCGGAGCCGGCTTCCGTCGCGGCCGGGGTCGCGGTCCCGGGGGCCGTGGACAGGACGCCCCACCCCCCGTGGAGCGCGGCGAGGTCGCCGGCTGGTTCGCCGGGCGGCTGCCCGACGGCTGGTTCACCGAGCCGGTCGAGCTGATCATCGACCGAGACGAGATCACCGTGGTGGGCACGCTGCCCGAGCCCGCCGCGGGGGAGGGCGACGCCGCCGCCGCGCAGGCCGGGCGCATCGCGCGCTTCCGCGAGGACACCCGCCGCGAGCGGATGGCCGTCGCGGACGCCGCCCAGCAGCGCTACGGCCGGTCGGTCGCCTGGGGGGCGGCCTGCGGGGACACTCGCGAGCTGTTCACCACGCTGTCCATGCCGGTCATGACCCGGCTCCGGCAGCCCGAGCGGCTGGTGCTGGACACCCTCGTGGACGCCGGGGTCGCCCGGTCCCGGTCCGAGGCGCTGGTCTGGGCGGTTCGACTCGTGGGCCGCAACGCCGAGGAGTGGCTGGCCGAGCTCCGCCAGGCGATGGCTTCGGTGGAGGAGGTCCGCGCCCGGGGTCCGCAGGCGGGCTGATCTGCCAGGCTGCGCCGGTGACCGCCCCCCAGCAGCTGCTCCGCACCGTCTACGCCGATCTCTCCGAGCTGTTCCAGGCCCTGGCCACGGACGGCGAGGAGTGGGCGCCGACCGGCTGCCGGGGGTGGGCGGTGCACGACCTGGCCTTCCACCTGCTCGGCGACGCGCGGCGGGCCCTCGTCGGCCTCGCCACCCCGGCGCCCGGGCCGGCCGATCGGGACGCCGTCACGTACTGGCGGGCCTGGGAGCCGCCGGAGCCGGGCAACGACGAGGCGCTGCGCCGCAGCCGGGCCGTCGCGAGCACCGCCGTCGCATTCGCCGACCTAGTCGAGGACTACGCCGAGACCACCGCCGCCGTCCTGGTGGCGGCCGGGCGGGTCCCGGCGGGGGAGCGGGTCCGCACCCAGGGCTGGGTGCTGGAGGTGGACCAGCTGCTGTCCACGCTCGTGGTCGAGGCCGCCGTGCACCACCTCGACCTGGTCGCGCACCTGGACCGCCCGGGCCCGGCTGCCGACGTCCTGGCGGAGGTGCGCCGGGTGCTGGAGGGGCTGGCCGGCGGGCCCCTGTCGGCCCGCTGGGACGACGCCACCGCGGCCCGCCGGAGCACCGGGCGGGAGCCGCTGAGCGACGAGGACCGCGCCGAGCTGGGCGTGCGGGCGGAGGCGTTTCCCCTGTTCGGCTGAGCGGGTGTCGGGCCGATCCGGGCGACCAGGGACACTGGGGTCGTGCCAGCCAGCGCCGTCCCCGCCTCGACCGACGTCCTCGTGGTCGGAGCCGGGCCGGCCGGCTCCGCGGCCGCGGCCTGGGCGGCCCGGGCCGGTCGCGACGTCGTCCTCGCCGACGCCGCCGTCTTCCCCCGCGACAAGACCTGTGGCGACGGCCTGACGCCCCGCGCCGTCGCCGAGCTCGACCGGCTCGGGCTGGGCGACTGGTCGTGCAGCCGCGCCCGCAACCGCGGCCTGCGGGCGGCCGGCTTCGGGCGGGAGTGGCAGCTGCCCTGGCCCGGGGGAGACCTCCCCGACCACGGCAGCGCGGTGCCGCGCACCGAGCTGGACGCGCGCATCCGCCAGGTCGCCACGGACTCCGGCGCGACCGCGGTGGACGGCGCCCGTGCCGTCGACGTCGAGCGGGACGGTGACCGGGTGCGGGCCGTGGTGTTCGAGCACTCCGACGGCGAGCGGTCGACCGTCGCCTGCCAGCGGCTCGTCGTCGCCGACGGCGTGCGCTCTCCGCTGGGCCGGGTGCTCGGCCGCGCGTGGCACCGCGACACCGCCTACGGGGTGGCCGCGCGCGGGTACGTGCGCTCCAGTCGCAGCGACGACGAGTGGATCTCCTCGCACCTGGAGCTGCGCGGCGTCGACGGCGAGCTGCTCTCCGGCTACGGGTGGATCTTCCCGCTGGGCGCGGACGCCGGTGAGGTGAACATCGGCGTCGGCACGCTGGCGACCGCCCGCCGTCCCGCCGGGGTGCAGCTCAAACCGCTGCTCGAGAAGTACACCGACGCCCGCCGCGCCGAGTGGGGGATCGAGGGCGACGTCCGGCTGCCGGCTTCGGCACTGCTCCCCATGGGCGGCGCGGTGTCGGGTGTGGCCGGGCGCAACTGGGCGCTGATCGGCGACGCCGCCGGCTGCGTGAACCCGCTCAACGGCGAGGGGATCGACTACGGGCTGGAGACCGGGCGCTCGATCGCGGCGCTCCTCGACGAGCCCGACTGGTCGGCGGCCTGGCCGACGACCCTGCGGCGGCACTACGGCGAGGCGTTCTCCATCGCCCGCCGGCTGGCCGGGCTGCTCACCATCCCGAGGTTCCTGCCCGCCGCCGGTCCCGTGGGCATGCGGTCGCGCCCGCTCATGACCGTGGCGCTGCGCGTCATGGGGAACCTGGTCACCGACGCCGACCGCGACCTCACCGCCCGGCTCTGGCGGACCGCCGGCCGGCTCTCGGTGCGCCTGGACGACCGCCCGCCCTTCAGCTGAGCCGCCTCGCGCGACACGGCGGGTCCTCCCGTACGTGCACTACTCCGCACTGAGCAGTACCGTGCGCTGCACCAACCCGGGAGGTGCGCCATGGACACCACGCAACTGCTCAAAGGGGTGCTGGACCTCGCGGTCCTCGCCGTCCTCGACGACGAGGACGGCTACGGCTACGACGTCGTCCGGCGGCTGCGCGCCGCTGGTCTGGACGACGTCGCCGACGCCTCGGTCTACGGCACGCTGCGGCGGCTGTTCGCGGCCGGGCACCTGACCTCCTACGTCGTCCCCTCGGTGGAGGGCCCGCAGCGCAAGTACTACGGCCTGAACGCGTCGGGGCGCGCCGAGCTCGAGAGCTCGGCGAAGACCTGGTCCGGGTTCGCCGACACGATGGCGGCCCTGCTGGCCGCGCGGACGGAGGTGGCGGCATGACCGCTCCGGAGCACGTCGAGCCCGACGTCGAGGTCCGCGCCTACGCCGCGCAGGTGCGCTCGGCGCTGGCCGACGTCCCGGCGGAGCGGCTGGCCGAGCTGCTCGAGGACCTCGAGGGGCACCTCGTCGAGGTGGCGGCAGAGGGCGGCGAACCGCTGGCTGTCCGTCTGGGTCCGCCTGCCGAGTACGCGGCGGAGCTGCGCCGGGCGGCCGGTCTGGCCGATGCCGGCGACCCCGCGGTCCCGGCGGACGCGCCCTGGCGCGCCGGTGTCTCCGCCCGCTTCGACCGGCTGACGGCTTCGCCCCAGTACGCGGCGGTCCGGAACTTCCTGCCCGAGCTCCGGCCGGCCTGGTGGGTGCTGCGCGCGTGGGCCCCGCTGATCGCCCTGGACGCCGTCCTCTTCGGGTCCACCTCGTTCCCGGTGCCGTCGCTGGGGCTGAACCCGCTGGTCGGCCTGGTGGTGACCGGCGCGGCGATCACCTGGTCGGTCCGCCTCGGGCTGCGGGCCCGGCGGTCACCGGAGCACGGTGACCAGCGGGTGGGGGTGCTGGTGAACGGCGCGCTGGCGCTGTGCACCCTGGTGGCCCTGATGGCGGTGGCCGACGAGCCGGAGCCCGCCATGGCGTACTCCGCCCCCGACCCGGGCCCGACCGCGCTCGCCCACGACGACGGGACGCCGATCACCAACATCCACCCGTACTCCTCGACGGGTGAGCCGCTGAGCGGGGTGCTGCTCTACGACCAGGACGGTCGCCCGATCGACAACGTGGGGACCTACACCTTCGACGGCGTGGAGGTGCAACGGCTGGAGACCGACCCGCCGGCGCCGGCCAACTCCTTCCCCCAGCAGCAGCGGGTGCTCGAGTACGACGAGTTCGGCAACCCGGTGTGGACGACGCCCGGCACCGACTCGCCGACTCCTGCCGCGCCGACCCCGGCCGCTCCGTCGTCGCCGTCGAGCCCGACGCCGGTGCAGCCGCTCCCTGCTCCTGCGCCGGAGCCGACCCCCTGAGGGGTGCGGCTCAGGTGAGCGGGGACTTGTACATCGCGAAGTAGACCGCGATGTAGTGGCAGATCGCCGCCACGACGGTCATCGCGTGGAACACCTCGTGGTAGCCGAACGTGCCGGGCCACGGGTTGGGCTTCTTGAGGGCGTAGGCGAGCCCACCGAGGGTGTAGAGCACGCCGCCGGCCGCCAGCAGCACGAGCGAGGCGACCCCGGCGAAGTGCAGGATGTCGGTCAGCACGAAGACCGCCACCCAGCCCAGGGCGATGTAGAGCGGCACCCCCACCCAGCGCGGCGCCGTCGGCCAGGTCATCTTCAGCGTCACCCCGGCCAGCGCGCCGATCCACACGACCGCCAGCACCCAGAAGCCGGTGACCTCGTCGACGGCGAGCAGCGCGAAGGGCGTGTACGTCCCGGCGATGAACAGGAAGATCATCGAGTGGTCGAGCCGCTTCATGATCCGCCAGCCGCGCGGTGACCAGCGGCGGCGGTGATACAGGGCGCTCACGCCGAAGAGCCCGCAGATCGTCAGACAGTAGAGGGTGACCGAGAGGCCCGCGCGCACGCTCTCGACGTAGGCCAGCGGGATGAGCACGGCCCCCGCGACGATCGCGCCGAAGAACGAGAACAGGTGCAGCCAGCCACGCATGCGGGGCCGGGTGTCGGGGTGGGTCCAGTCCTTGTCGGCGAAGTCCTCGGCGGTCCACGCCCGCTCGACCCGCTCGCCCTCGTCGAGGACGGCGGTGACCGCCTCCTGGCGCGGTGCCTCGATCTCCGCGCTGTCGGCCTCCACCCGGACGGTCTCGCGTGCGGGGCGGTCGGGAAGGCTCATGCTCCGAGGTTACGGAGCCGTAGCTTCGGCGGCACCCGGACACCCTGTGAGCTTCCTGCCAGGCATGCGGTCCCGGCTCCTGCCGGGTGGATCGGGGGGGCCTAGGGTGACGCTCGTGGGGGTGCGGCGCAGTGTCCGGGACGCCCTGACCCGCGTCTACGAGCGCCGCCTGGCCCGTGCCCTGGTCGGGGCCGACATCCCCCGCCACGTCGGCGTGATCATGGACGGCAACCGCCGCTGGGCCCGCTCGATCGGGCTGGAGGACGTGGCCCACGGCCACCGCCGCGGTGCCAGCAAGATCGTCGACCTGCTGGGCTGGTGCGACGACGCCGGCGTGCAGGTGGTCACCCTGTTCATGCTCTCCACGGACAACCTGCGCCGTCCCGAGCCCGAGCTCAGCGCGCTGCTGCGGATCATCGAGGACGTCGCCGTCGACCTGTCCGGCCCGGGCCGCCGGTGGAAGGTCAACGCCGTGGGCGCGCCCGAGGTGCTGCCGCCGGAGACCGTCGCCGTCCTCAAGCAGGCCGAGGAGGACACCCGGGACCGGCCGGGGGCGACGGTGAACCTGGCCGTCGGGTACGGCGGACGGCGGGAGATCGCCGACGCGGTCCGCTCGCTGCTGGCCGAGCACGCCGCCCGGGGCACCTCCCTGGAGGACCTGGTCGACGTGCTCGAGGTCGAGCACATCGCCGAGCACCTCTACACGCGCGGCCAGCCCGACTGCGACCTGGTCATCCGCACCAGCGGCGAGCAACGCATCTCCGGCTTCCTGCTGTGGCAGACCGCGAACGCCGAGTTCCACTTCACCGACGTCTACTGGCCCGACTTCCGCCGGGTGGACTTCCTGCGCGCCCTGCGCGACTACTCCGCCCGGCACCGCCGCTTCGGCGAGTAGCCGGCGGCTGCAAGACTGCCCGCATGACCGGAGGAGCGCTCGACCTGCCCGCCGAGTACGTGCGGCTGGGGCTGCGCTTCGACCGCCTCGAGCCCGGCTTCGTCGACGCCTACACCGGAGACCCGCGCATCCGGGCGCAGGTGGAGGACGAGCCGGCGCCCACCCCGCAGCAGCTGCGCGACCGCGCCCGCCAGCTCCTCCGCGAGCTCGAGTCCGCCGACCTGGCCGCCGACCGGACCGAGTTCCTGCGCGGTCAGCTGACCGGCCTGGAGTGCAGCGCCCGGAAGCTGAGCGGCGAACCGGTGGGCTTCGTGGAGGAGGTGTCGCGCTACTTCCAGGTGGACGTGACCCTGGGGGACGAGGCCGACTACGCCGCGGCGCACGCCGAGCTGGACGGGCTGCTGCCCGGCGGGGGATCGCTCACCGACCGGTACGCCGCGCACCGCCGTCGCGAGGAGTGCCCGAAGGCGTTGCTGGAGGCCGCCGTCCACGCGCTGTCCAGCGCGCTGCGCGACCGGGTTCGCGGGCAGTACGGCCTGCCGGAGGCCGAGACCGTGCGGTACGAGGTGGTCACCGACAAGCCGTGGTCGGGCTTCAACTACTACGAGGGCGGCTACCGCTCGCGCGTGGCGATCAACGCCGACCTGCCGCACCGGCTCTCCCAGCTGGCGCACCTCGTCGCCCACGAGTCCTATCCGGGCCACCACACCGAGCACTGCCGCAAGGAGCGCGGGCTGGTCGAGCGGTCGGGCCGGGCCGAGCACACCGTCTTCCTCGTCAACACCCCCGAGTGCCTCATGGCCGAGGGCCTGGCCGATCTCGGCGTCGAGGCGGCCATCGGCGACGGGTGGGGACCGTGGGGAGCGGAGATCCTCGGCGACCTCGGCCTGCGCTTCGACGGGCACCTCGCCGAGCGGATCGCCGCCGCGGCGGCGCCGCTGAACCGGGTGCGGCAGGACGCGGCGATCCTGCTGCACGACCGCGGCGCCGACGTCGACGAGGTGGCGGCCTACCTCCAGCGCTGGTCGCTGGTCGCCGGGGACCGGGCCCGCCAGCAGATCCGCTTCCTCACCGACCCGCTGTGGCGCGCCTACATCTCCACCTACGTCGAGGGCTACGGGCTCCTGTCGCGGTGGCTGGACGCCCGCCCGGCCGACCAGCCGGCCGCCGACCGCTTCCTCCGGCTGCTCGACGAGCCACTGACCCCGGCCGCCGTCGCCGGCGAGCTCGTGGCGGCCTGAGCGCCGTGTCCCGTCGCGACCCGCAGCGCGCCCGGGTGCTCGGCCTGTGGACGGCGGGCTGGCTGGCGGTCTTCCTCGTCGCCGGGATGCTGTGGCTGGGGGAGCCGTCGGTGCAGTGGCCGGTGCTGGCCGTGCCGCTGCTGTGGGCGCTGGTCGCGTCGCGTCCCCGGCGCCGGGCGGCCGACGACCGGTACGGCGACGAGCCCGACTCCTGGGACGACGACCCGTGGGACGACGACGCGCCGTCCTACTGGGACGCGCCGCCCGGACTGCGCCCGGCGGAACGCACCGACACCGTGGAGCGCCCGGCGCTGCGCCGCCCGTCCGAGTTCGACGAGTGGGGACGGCGCCGGCCCCGCTGAGCCGTCCACCCCGTCGCGGAGGGTGGGATGGGCGTGGCAGATGTGACCCGCCCAGGTGAACGTTGTGTTCCCTTCGGGGTGGTCACGGCGCTTTCGTCGGTGGTCGGTCCTACCGTCGCAGGTGCTCGGCCCGGAGCGTCCCGGGTCGTGCACGGGAGGCCCGGCAGGTGTCGAACGACTTCGTCGACCAGGGGGGCCGGCACCCGGCCTCCGAGCCGGGGCCCGGCCGCCACTGAACGGGGCGCGCTGTGCGCCCCTGGGGAGCCGACACGTGAATACTCGCCGCACGTACGTCCTCGACACCTCCGTCCTGCTCGCCGACCCCGGGGCCCTGCTGCGGTTCGGCGACTCCGACGTGGTGCTCCCGCTCGTCGTCATCGGTGAGCTCGAGGGCAAGCGCGACCACCCCGAGCTGGGCTGGTTCGCCCGCCAGTCGCTGCGGATGCTCGACGACCTGCGCGTCCGTCACGGCCGGCTCGACGCGCCGGTGCCGGTGGGGGAGTCCGGCGGAACCCTGCACGTGGAGCTCAACCACAGCGACCCGTCGGTCCTCCCGGCCGGTTTCCGCAACGACAGCAACGACAGCCGGATCATGGTCGTCGCGCTCAACCTGCGCGCCGAGGGCCGCGACGTCTGCCTGATCACCAAGGACGTGCCGCTGCGGGTCAAGGCGGCCGCGGTGGGTCTGGCGACCGACGAGTACCGCGCGCAGGACGCCGTCGACACCGGCTGGACCGGCATGGCCGAGATCCCGGTGGACGACGCCGAGATCGACGAGCTGTACGAGAGCGGCCAGGCGTTCCTGCCGGCGGCCGCGGAGCTGCCCACGCACACCGGGCTGGTGCTGCTCTCCTCGCGCGGGTCGGCGCTGGGGCGGGTGCTGCCGGACAAGCACGTGCGGCTGGTGCGCGGCGACCGCGAGGCGTTCGGGCTGCACGGCCGCTCCGCCGAGCAGCGGGTGGCCCTCGACCTGCTGCTGGACCCGGAGATCGGCATCGTCTCCCTCGGCGGGCGGGCGGGCACCGGCAAGTCGGCGCTGGCGCTGTGCGCGGGGCTGGAGTCGGTGATGGAGCGCCGGGCGCACAAGAAGGTGGTCATCTTCCGGCCGCTGTACGCCGTCGGTGGCCAGGAGCTGGGCTACCTGCCGGGCAGCGAGAACGAGAAGATGTCGCCCTGGGCGCAGGCGGTCTACGACACCCTCGGCGCGCTGGTCTCGTCGGCGGTGCTGGACGAGATCGCCGACCGCGGGCTCATCGAGGTGCTGCCGCTGACGCACATCCGCGGGCGCTCGCTGCACGACTCTTTCGTCATCGTGGACGAGGCCCAGTCGCTGGAGCGCGGCGTGCTGCTGACCGTGCTGTCGCGGCTGGGTGCCGGGTCGCGGGTGGTGCTCACCCACGACGTCGCCCAGCGGGACAACCTGCGGGTGGGCCGGCACGACGGCATCGCGGCCGTGGTGGAGAACCTCAAGGGGCACCCGCTGTTCGCGCACGTCACCCTGACCCGCTCGGAGCGCTCGCCGATCGCGGCCCTGGTCACGGAGATGCTGGAGGACCTCCCGCTCTGACCCGCACTGCTGGGGTGTTCTTCGCGCTCAGGGGATCCGGCAGGGCCCCCTGAGCGCGAGGAACACCCGAGGAGCGCCTCACCGCCGGGACCGTTCCTGCGCCCGGCGCACCCGCGCGGCCAGCCGGTGCCCCGCCGCCAGGTCGGCCCACACCCAGCGCGTCATGCCCAGTCCCTCGTCCCGGACGGCGTCCTCGCGGCGCTTCTCCTCGAACACGGCCTCCCCCGGGTCCTGGCCCGGTCGCAGGAGCCGGCCGTACTTCACCCGCCCGTCGAACTCGCCGACCAGGCCGTGCTCCTCCCAGGCGAAGTCGGTCCGCGCGACGAGCAGCCCGCCCTCGCCGCGGACCTCGAACTGCAGCGTCGAGGGGCCGACGCCCCAGCGGTGCAGCACGACCCGGCTGCGTGACTCGCCGACGCTCTCGCTGCGGCCGTCCGCGAAGTCGACCGCCCGCGCCGCCGCCCGGCTGCCGGGTGCACCTGCGAGGTCGAACAGCCGGGCACGCAGTACGTCGCGGTGCAGCCGTCCCTGGCGGAGCACCGCGTCCAGGGTGACCACCGCGGCCTCGTGCGGCAGCGACCGCGCCAGGTCGAGGGCCGTGCGCACCAGCGAGGTGACCCGGAGGCCGTCGACCTCCCCGATCTCGTCGTCGCGGAGGCGGGCGACGTGGCACCGCAGGACCCGGCCGGTGTCGTTCGAGGCGGGCGGGCGGCGGGTGACGTGTACGCGGTCCAGCGGCACGTCCCACAGCGGCAGCCCGTGCAGCACGGCGGCCGACTGGTGGCTCACCACGGCGTCCCGCCGGAGGCCGGCGAGCGTCGCCACGACGAGCAGCCGGTGTCGCTCCGCCGGATCCGGGGGCAGGACGGCGTTGACGTAGGCCCCGCGACGCAGCCGGGTGAGCTCCCCCGACCGGACGAGCCGACCGAGCTCGTCGTCGGACCACCCGTCGCGGACCGCGTCGCGGCGGAGGTGGAGGGAGGAAGGCCCGTCCTGGGAGGTCGTCATCCCGACACGCTGGCCCGCGGCGGGGCACCGACGACGCCGCCGAGAGAACCGGTGGATGCGGGGCGCACCTGTGGACAGCTGCCTCTGGGGCGGTTCTCCCGCTCCTGGGGTGCTGCAGAACCCCAGGAGCGGGAAGAACACCCGAGGGGGCGGGCGGGCGGGACGAACGCCCGCGGGTCAGGCGGCGGGTTCGGCCTCCGTGGGCTGCGTGTCGGGACCCTCGGGGGCGTCCGTTGTCGCGCGGGCCGGAGTGCGCGGAGCGCTGGCCAGCCGCAGCAGCGCCACCGCACCCCAGCCGGCGGCCAGGCACCACAGCACCCGGATCATCACCTCGTCGGCGGTGAGGTCGCCCCGGAGCCCGAGTGCGAGCACCGGGAGCGCCAGCACGAACCCGACGAGGAGCACGTCCCAGCGCAGCGGGTTCATGCCGGCGCGCTCTCCAGCCGCTCGCACAGGACCGAGGCCCACCGGTGCGGGGTGGCGCGCAGACCGTCGACGACGGCGACCGGGGTCGCGAGGTCCGCCAGCACGACGGCCGGGTCGGCCGACAGGTCGGTGTCCTGCACGATGAGCGCGTCCACGCGGGCCAGGCCGTCGAGCCAGTGCTCGATGTCCTCGGGCTTGCGGGTGGCCTCCACGACCGCCCAGACCGCGACGGGCGTCCAGATGGCCAGCATCTGCGCCATCCAGTACGCGTCGGAGCGCAGCGGCGCGTCGACGGCGACGATGGTGACGCTGCCCGACGTGGCGGCGTCCTGCCGGCGGCGCAGCGCGGCGTCGACGGTGCTCATCCGGCTGGTCTCGGGGGACAGGCCCACCAGGTCACCGCGGGTCGCCCACTGCACCCGGTCGGGGTCCAGGCGCATCGTCGCGGCGAGCGAGCGGGCGGCGCGCAGGGTCTCGACGCCCGGACCCACGACGAACAGCACGTCACCCGCACCGGTCGGCAGCTCGGGAGGCTCCGGCAGGTGCTGCCCGAGCGCCCGGGTGAGCGCGGCGTAGATACCGTCGGCAGCGACGTCCGCGGTGAAGGCCGGGCCGAGCAGCTCGGCCGGGACACCGAGCGCGGACAGCCGCGAGACCACCTCGGCCGGCGTGCTCGGCGGGGCGATGCGCACCCGCGAGGGTCGTGCCGGGACGGCGGCGGGCAGCTCGGGGGCGTCCAGCAGACCCGATCCGTCGGCCTCGATGAGGTCGGCGAGGTCGGCCAGCTCGGGCATGTCCGGCGTCTCGGGGTCGGCCATCAGCGGACCGACGGGCAGCCGGGTCACCGTGGCGAGCAGCTCGGTGGTGCGAGGGGACGCCGGGGCGTCGTCGGCACCGCGGGCGGACGGGGAACCGGCCTCCGGCGACGGCGCCGCGGGGACGCGCGACTGCGACGGCGGCACGGGCGGCCGGCCGGTGCGCGGCGGGACCGGCGGCAGCCCCCGGCCACGGGACGGCGACCCGGGCAGCAGGGACAGGGGCGGCATCACCGAGGTCTCGTCCATCGTCATCGACCGCCCGACGGGCGCGGGGTCGCTGGCGGTGCGGGCGAGCAGCGGCGCGACCTCGAGCTCCGCGGCGGAGCCGGCGTCCTCGGTGGTGGCGTCCTCGACGGTGTCTTCGACGACGTCCTCGACGATGGCGGTCTCCGCGACCGGGGCGTCCTCCACGGCGGCGGGCACCTCGTCGGCGGCCACCTCGTCGGTGGGCTCCTCCTCGGGAGCGGCCGGGCCGAACAGCGAGGTGCGGAACTCCTCGACCGGGGCGGACGGCGCGATCGGCTCGTCGGGGGTCTCGGCCGGGGCGGTCGCCGCGGGGGCGGTGACCACCTCGCCCCAGAGCCCGGTGGAGGCCGACGGGACCGCGGCAGGCGCGGCCGGGACGGGCGCCGGGGTGAAAGGCAGGGGACCGAAGAGGTCCGTGCTCACGGAGCGCTCGGCGACCACGGGTGCCGCCACCTCGGGGACGACGGGCGCAGGGGCCTCCTCCACGAGGAGCGCGGGCGCCTCGACGGTGGGCTCGACGCTCACCGCGGAGGGCTCGACCGGATCGGCCTGGGGTGCGTCACCGGCCACCACGCGGCGCAGGATGCCGGCCAGGGCGTCGTCCGAGTGCCCCTCGGCCAGGGCCGCGCGCAGCACCTCGGCGATCGCCTCCTCGCGGGAGACCGGCAGGGGGGCCGCGGCGGGCTCCTCGTCCACGACCACCTCGTCCAGGAATCCCTCGACCCCGGGGAGCTCGTCCACCGGCGCCTCGGCCACGACGGCGTCCGCCTCGGGAGCCTCGGCTGCGCCGAACCCGTCCGCGGCGAACTCGCTCGCGAACGCCTCGTCGGAGAGCGTCAGCTCGTCGGCCCAGGAGGGCGACTCCGTCCGCTCGTCGACCGACGTGGAGGGCGGCGCGATGACCTGGTCTCCCACCGTTTCCTCCTTCTGGCGGGTCGCGCGCGACCACACCGCTGGCTTCATCGTTCGTCCGGCTCCGAGCTCGGGCTCGGGCTCTGATTCCGGGTCGGGATCCGGCTGGGGGCGCTCGGCCCCCGGCCGGGTCGTCTCCGCTGTCTCCAGCGCCTCGCGCACCGCGTGCTGCACGTCGCGGTCGCCGGCCACCATCCGCGCGAGCGCGGCGGTGAAGGGGGAGGGGGCGTCGTCGAGGTCCGCCGCGTCGTCCGCACCGGGCACCTCGGGCGACGGCCGCGCGGCTTCCCGCGTGGCTCGCGGGAAGGTGGCCGGTGCGACCCCGGGCCGGGACCCGGTGGCCGGGGTGCTGCGCTGCTGGGCGGCGGCCGGTGCGGCCGTCAGGCCCAGGAGCCCGGCGAGCTCGTCGACGCGCTCGTCGTCGGCGGGGCGGGGCCGGGGAGCCGGGACCTCGGCGCGCCGCTCGGGCCGGGCGGCCTCGGCGGCCCACGCGGCGGCGCCGTTGCGCGACGGAGCCGTGCGCGCCCGGGCCGGCGCGGCCGAGGCCAGCGGGGAGCCGAACGCGGCGAGCCTCCCCGTGTCGGGGTCCTCGGTCAGCGCACCCGCCGGCCGCGCCGGGGCGGCCGCGGGCAGGACCGGGGCGCCGAAGGGGTCGGGTGCCACCTCGGCGACGTAGCGCTCGGTCGCGAAGAACCCGAGCACCCCGCCCGAGCGGACGCGACGGACCCCGACGACGCGGGCGGCCGGGCCGAACTGCTCGCGCGCGGCCGCGATGGCGTCGTCGCGGGTGGCAGCCTCAACGGATCGCAACGGCACCGCTCACCACTCCCAGCGACTCGATCTGTGCTGTACGGGAGACCTCGGAGTAGGAGATCACCGGCAGCCGGGGCAGGACCTGGCGCATCAGCCGGGCCAGGGCGGGCCGGACCTGCGGCGAGCAGACCAGCACGGGGGACAGGCCCTGCCGCTCGGCGTCCTCGAGCAGCCCGCTGCACCCGACGACCAGGGCGTCGACGGTGCCGGCGTCCAGGGCCAGCACAGCGCCGCCCTCGGTCTGCCGGACCGACTCCAGGAGCCGCTGCTCGAAGCCGGGCTCGAGGGTGAACACGTGCAGCCGCTCGTCGGGCGTCACGTACGGGTGGCTGATCGCCGAGCCGAGTGCGGCGCGCGCGGCCTCGACCAGTCCGTCGAGGTCGGTCGACTGCTTCGCACGCACAGAGAGTGCCTCGAAGATGCGGACCAGGTCCCGGATCGACACACCCTCCTCGAGCAACGCGTGCAACACGCGTTGCACCTCTCCCAGGCTCAGCAGCGCGGGGGTCAGTTCCTCGACGACGACGGGGTGCGTGCGCCGGATCATCTCCACGAGCAGGCGCACGTCCTCGCGCCCGAGCAGGTCGGCGGCGTTCTGGCGGACCACCTCGGCCAGGTGCGTAGTGATGACCGAGGAGCGGTCGACGACGGTGGCGCCGGCCATCTCGGCGGCGCGCTGCAGCTCGACGGGCACCCACTTGGCGGCCAGCCCGAACACCGGCTCGCGGGTGGCCTTGCCCGGCAGCCCCTCGAGGTTGTCACCGATGGCGAGCACGGTGCCGGCGGGGGAGATGCCCTTGGCCGCGGGGACGCCGTTGAGCCAGATGACGTACTGGGAGCCCTGGAGGTCCAGGTTGTCGCGGGTGCGCACGAGCGGGATGACCAGGCCGGTCTCCATGGCGACCTTGCGGCGCAGCGCCTTGACGCGGTCGAGCAGGTCGCCGCCGCGGGCGGTGTCGACGAGCTCCACCAGGTCGTAGGCCACCTCGAGCTCCAGCGGGTCCACCCGCATCTTCTCCACGATCGCCTCGTGGCTGTCCGGCTGCGGCTCGGCGTCGGCGGCGGCCGCCGCGGCCTCGGCGGCCTCGTCGACCTCCGGCGCGTCGGTCATGCGGCTGGCCATGAACAGGAACAGGCCGCCGACGAGCAGGAACGGCAGCTTGGGCAGGCCGGGGATCAGGCACAAGGCGAGCGCGGCGCCGCCGGCGATCCGGACCGGCTGCTTGAACCGGCCGAGCTGGGCGATGAGGTCGGTGCCCATGTCGCCCTCGGTCGCGGACCGGGTGACGATGATGCCGGTCGCGGTGGACATCAGCAGCGCCGGGATCATCGAGACCAGGGCGTCGCCGACGGTCAGCAGCGAGTAGGTCGAGACCGCCTCGGCGGGGGCCATGCCGCGCTGCATGACGCCGATGGCGAACCCGCCGATGAGGTTCACCAGCGTCACGACGATGCCGGCGATCGCGTCGCCCTTGACGAACTTCGAGGCGCCGTCCATCGAGCCGTAGAAGTCGGCCTCGGCGGTGACCTCGTGGCGGCGCTTGCGGGCCGTGGCCTCGTCGATGAGGCCGGCGTTGAGGTCGGCGTCGATGGCCATCTGCTTGCCGGGCATCGCGTCGAGGGTGAAGCGGGCACCCACCTCGGCCACGCGACCGGCACCGTTGGTGATGACGACGAACTGCACCACGGTGAGGATCACGAAGATCACCAGACCGACGACCAGCGAGCCGGCGATGACGATGTGGCCGAAGGCCTCGATCACCTTGCCCGCGTAGCCGTCGGTGAGCACCAGCCGCGTCGAGGAGACGTTCAGCGCCAGCCGGAACAGCGTCGCGATCAGCAGCAGCGACGGGAAGACCGCGAAGTCCAGCGGCCGCCGGATCTGCATGGCCACCAGCAGGATGAGCAGCGACAGCGCGAGGTTAAGCCCGATCAGCAGGTCCATCAGCGCGGCCGGCATGGGCACGACCAGCATCAGGACGATCGCGACGACGCCGATCGGGACCGCGGCCTTGCCGATGCCCTTCACGCGCCCACCACCGGGGAAGCGGGTGCGGACGACGCGGGCTGGTTCACGCTCTGCTTCATCGGCAGCCTCGGGCGCTGCCGGTACCGCCGCGTCAGGCGGCGGGCGCGGCGACGCGGCGGCGGCCCGCCTTGGGCAGGCCGGTGATGTCCGGGGCCTCGAAGCCGGGACGGTGCATGCCGCCGCGCACCCCCTTCGCCCCCAGGTGCATGACGAACGCCAGCACCCGCGCGACGGCGGTGAACAGCTGCGGCGGCACCTCCTGCCCCAGCTCGCAGGAGCTGTGCAGCGCACGGGCCAGCGGGATGTCCTGCACCATCGGCACCCGGTTCTCGGCGGCGATCTCGCGCAGCCTGGCCGCGACCTCGCCGGCGCCCTTGGCCACGACGCGCGGTGCCCCCTTCGCGGCCTCGTACTTCAGCGCCACGGCGACGTGGGTGGGGTTGACCAGCAGCACGTCGGCCTCGGCGACGTCGGCCATCATCCGGTTCCGCGACATCGACAGCGCCACGCCCCGGCGGTGGGCCTTCATGTGCGGGTCGCCGTCGGACTGCTTGTGCTCCTGGGTGATCTCGTACCGGCTCATCTTGAGCTGCTTCATCATCTTCTGGCGCACGACGACGTAGTCGGCGACGGCGATGACCAGACCGGTCATCGCGACCACGCGGAACATGAGGATCGCCGAGTCGACGAAGACGTCGACCACCCCCGACAGCGGCATCGCCCCGGCCGCGGAGACCAGCGTCTGCGCCCGGTCGCTGGTGATGACGACGACGGTGCCGAGCGCCACCGTCTTGATCAGCGCCTTGACCACCTCCCAGAGACCCTGGGTGCCGAACATGCGCTTGAGGCCGGTCGCGGGGTTGAACTTCTTCAGCGTCGGCTTCATGCCCTTGGTCGCGAAGGTGACCCCACCCTGGGCGGCCGACCCCAGCACGCCGACGACCATGAGCGCCAGGGCGAGCGGCAGCAGCGTGGTGAGGAACGCGGTCAGCGCCTGCCCGAGCAGCGCGATCACCGCCGAGATCTCGGGCTCGTCGCTCACGGCCCTGATCTGCAGGAACAGCTCCTGGACCTCGGCGAACCCGCGGCTGGCGATCATCGGCAGCAGCACGCTGGCCGCCGCCATGCCGAGCCAGGTGCCGAGCTCCTGGGTCCGCGGGATCTGCCCCTCCTTGCGCGCCTTCTTCAGGCGCTGCGGAGTGGGCTTCTCGGTCTTCTCACCGCCGGGACCGTCCTTAGCCACGGGTCACCGTCACGGGTCAGCCGCTCCGGAGCGACGTCATGGCCTGGTACCCGTGCTCCATCAGCCCGTCGAGGGCCGAGGGGAGCAGCGGGAAGGTCAGCCCGAGCATGACCAGCGTCAGCATGATCTTCACGGGGAAGCCGAAGGAGAAGATGTTGAGCGCGGGCGCGGCCCGGCTGAGCAGCGCCAGGGCGACGTCGGCCAGCAGCAGCACGGCGACCATCGGCCCGGCGATCTGCAGCGCGGCCAGGAACATCATCGAGACCGCCTGGAGCAGCACCGCACCGAGCTGGTCGGCCGGGACCTCGCCGCCGACGGGCAGCCCCTGGTACGAGGTCGCGAACCCCTTGACCATGAGCAGGTGCCCACCGCTGGTGAACAGCAGGGTGATCGCGAGCAGGTAGTGCAGCCGGCCGATCGTGGCGTTCTGGGTCATCGCCAGCGGGTCGTAGGCCGGCTGCAGCGAGAAACCGCCGGTCACGTCGATCAGGTCACCGGCCAGCTGGACGGCGGTGAACAGCACCTGGACGACGAAGCCGAGGGCCGCGCCGATGACCACCTCGGTGACCGCGGCGACGACCAGGAACCCGGCGGTCGGCTCGGCCAGCGTGGGCGCGATCTGCGTCGAGAGCAGCAGCGACAGCGCCATCGCCAGCGCACCCTTGACCGGCGCGGGGATGGTCCGGGAGTTGAACGGCGGGGCCATGAACACGAACCCGGCCGCCCGGGCGGTGCCGAGCAGGAGGGCGGCCAGGGTGACGGCGGGGACCGAGAGGTCCATGGCTCAGGTCCGGTCGAGCAGTCGGGGCAGCTGGTCGAACAGGTGGTGGGTGAAGTCCACCAGCGAGGCCAGCACCCAGTTCCCGGTGATCAGCAGCGCCACGGCGACGGCGATCATCTTGGGGACGAAGGACAGCGTCGGCTCCTGGATCTGGGTCGCTGCCTGGAACAGCGAGATCACGAAGCCCACCAGCAGCGCCGTCAGCAGGATCGGCGCGGCGACCTTGGCCGCGACCATCATGGTCTCGGTCGCGATCTCGGTGACGTCGGCGTCGCTCATCGATCAGCCACCCCCGTACGAGCCGACGAGCGCGGTGGTGATCAGCGACCAGCCGTCGACCACCACGAACAGCAGCAGCTTGAAGGGCAGCGAGACGATGGTCGGCGGGACCATCATCATGCCCATCGACATGAGCGAGGCGCTGATCAGCATGTCGAGCACCAGGAACGGGATGAAGATGACCAGCCCGATGATGAAGGCGCTCTTGAGCTCGGAGAGCACGAAGGCCGGGATCAGCGTGGTCATGCTGACCTCCTCGGCGTTCGCGGGCGCCTCCTCGCCGGAGAGGCCGATCATCAGCTTCAGCTCGTCCTCGCGGGTGTTGCCCAGCAGGAACTCGCGCAGCGGGACGACGCCGGCGTCGTAGGCCTGGGAGGTCGTGATCGCGCCGTCCATGTAGGGCTGCACCGCGACCTCGTTGATGTCGCCGAGGACCGGGCCCATCACGAACAGCGTGAGGAACAGCGCCAGGCCGGTGAGCACCTGGTTCGGCGGCGACGTCGGCAGCCCCAGCGCGTTCCGGGTGATGCCCAGGACGACGATGATCTTGGTGAAGGACGTGGCGAGCAGCAGCACCGACGGCGCCACCGACAGCACGGTGATCGCCAGGATGAGCGTGATCGAGGTGCTCGCGGACCCGCCGCCGATGGAGATGTCCACGCCGCCGTCGGCCCCGCCGATGCCGGGGACGACCGGCTCGGTGGGCGCCGTCGGGGCGGTGGGTGCGGCGGCGGCCGGGCCGGCCAGCAGGACGGCGGCGACGGCCGACAGCAGGGTCAGCAGCAGCACCACCGTCGCGCGCCGCCGGAGCAGGGAGGTCATGGCCGGCGGACCGTCCGCTCGCGCATCTGGTCGACGAGGGTGCCCCAGCCCTGGCGGTCCAGGACCGAGCCGGCGAGCGCGCCGCCGGAGGGGCGGACCCGCCGCGGGGCGCGGTCGAGCTCGTGGCGCGGCTCGAGGTCGTCGTGGTGCCGGCCCGCGGCGTCGTGGTGGCGCCCGAGGTCGTCGTGCTCCAGGTCGTCGTCGTACGTGGCGGCCGGCAGCTGCCGGGCCGGGGTCCGCTCGTGCAGCGCGTCGTCGACGCTGTCGGAGTCGAGCTCGGCGAGCAGGGTGACCTGCTCCTCGGTGGCGCCCACGACCAGGACGACGTCGGCGATCCGGACGACGTTGAGGGTGCTCGCGCGCCCCAGCCGGTGGCGGGCCACGACCTCGATCAGGCCGTTGCCCTGACCCAGGCCGCGCTTCTTGGCCAGCCGCGCCGCGAACAGCAGCACCCCGCCGATGAAGGCCAGCGACAGGATCAGCCGGATGATCATCCACGTCACGACGACACCTCGCTGGCGCTCGGCGACGTCGTGCCGAGACGTGCTCTGTTCATGGCGGAGCTCGCAAGCTCGCTCACGCTGTAGCCCCCAGCTCGGCGGCGTCGCTGACGATCTCGCTGATGCGCAGGCCGAAGTCCTCGTCGACGACGACGACCTCGCCGCGGGCGATGAGGGTGCCGTTGACCAGCAGGTCGGCCGGCGCGCTGGCGGCGCGGTCGAGCTCGACGACCTCGCCGGGGTGCAGCGAGAGCAGCTCCTGCACGGTCATCCGGGTCCGGCCGATCTCGACCGTGACCTCCATGGCCACGTGCCGCAGCAGCTCCAGGCTGCCGCCCTGGCCGCGGGCGGCGGGCAGGTTCACCTGCAGCGCGAAGGTGGCCTGGTGCTCGCCGTCGGCCATGAGGGGGACGGCGACGAACATGCCCTTGTCGCGCAGCCCGTCGAGGGCGGCGACCGGCTCCTCGAGCCGCTCGGACGCGACGCGGACCCGCCCGAGGGTGGCCGCGGCGGCCTCCAGGGCCGGGCGCAGCGCCGCGGCGACGTCCATCTTGCCGACGGGGGAGTTGCTCAGCGCCTCGACGACGTCGGCCGAGACGACCAGCACGACGTCGCCGGTGACCTCGCCGGACAGGCCGGCCGCGACGGCCGAGGCCGCACCCGGAGGCAGCGGGACGGTGTCGGGGTCGCTGACCGGTGCGCCGGCGACCAGCTGGGTCGTGGCGGGGACCAGGGTCGCGGCGGCGCGGGCCGCGGCGGCCACCACGGCGGTGACGGTCTGGGAGTCCTGGGAGCTGTCGGTGCTCATGCGGTGTCCTTCACGGCAGCGTGCGGGGTGGGAACGATCGAGGCGGCCAGTCGCCGGCGGTGGTTGCTGGCGATCGCGTAGGCGAACGTCACGTCGTTGGTGGTGACCTCGAGCGGGCTGTCGCGCGGGTGGCGCAGCAGGAGGACGTCGCCGACGGCGAGGGAGAGCAGGTCGGACGAGGACACCGTGAGCGGCGCGAACCGCACGCTGACGTCCACGGGCACCAGGTTGAGGCGGGCGGCCAGTGCCTCGGCCGCCTTCTTGCGCTTGAGCAGCGCGGACTCCGACAGCTGCGGGGAGGCCGCGTTGTTCAGCGCCTGGGCGAAGGAGGAGAAGGGCAGGACCAGCGTGGCGTCGCCCTCGCGGCTGCCCACGGCCATCGTGAAGTTCGCGACCATGACCGTGTCGGAGCCCGCGGCGGCCTGGGCCAGCTGCGGGTTGTACTCGAAGCCCGCCATCGCCGGCTGGAGCTGGGTGATGCCGGCGAACGAGGCGGCGAACTCGTGCAGCAGGCGCTCGAGCAGGTGGGTGGTGATGGAGGTCTCCATCGCCGTCATCGGCCGGGTGGGCTGTGCGGCCGCACCGGACCCGCCGAGCATGTGGTCGACGACCGCCATCGCGATGTCCAGCGGATAGGCGATCAGGCCCTTGCCGGCCAGCGGCTCGAGCGTGAACGTCGTGATGAAGACCGGGTCGGGCAGCGTCTGGACGTAGTCGTCGTAGGAGAACTGCTCGATGCTGCGCAGCTCCAGCCGGGCGCCGGTCCGCAGGAACGTGGTGAGGATCGTCGTCGCCTGGCGGGCGAAGGCCTCCTGCGCGATCTGCATGACCCGGACGTGCTCGCGGGAGAGCTTCGTGGGCCGGCGGAAGTCGTAGGTGCGGGGCTCGCCGCGGCGGCTACGGGTACCTCCGGCCGGTGCCGCCGCCGGGGCCTGGGCGCCGCCCGCGCGGGGGGCCGGGCCGGTCTCGGGGGTGGTCACGGAGACATTCATCGGCGGGGACTGCGGGCACCCTGACCGGGGATCCGGGGCCGGCCGACGGCGGACGGGAGAGCTGTGAACGGTAGTGCGGGCGGTGCGCGGGTGACCGGAGGGACGGTCGTGCGCGGTGCTCGGGGCCGCGCATCCGACAGCACCACCAGGGCAGGGCTGTCCACTTCTGCCCTGGCGGTGCCGCGGGGTTACTGCGTGACGTACTCGGTGTAGTAGATGCCCATCACGTAGGGCACCTCGTGCTCGGTGTACGCCTCGATGATCTTCTGCTCCAGCGCTTCCTTGAGGACCTCGCGCGCACCGATCACGTCGGCCGGCTTGGCCTGCGAGAACGTGGAGATGATCGCGTCGTAGGCCTTGGCGCCGTCGACACCGCCGCCGCCGTGGCCACCACCCGCGGCGGCCAGCGTGTAGTCCAGGGTGATGCCGATCTTCAGGTAGCCACCGCCGGCCAGGTTGACCGCGATGGGCTCCAGCGCGGTGTAGCCGCCGTGCTCCGGCGCCGCCGCCTCGGCCTCGCCGCCGGAGAACACGAAGAAGTACGCCGCCCCGGCGATCGCCAGCACGGCCACGCCGATGATGAGGAAGAGCTTCTTCTTGCCCTTCGGGGCGTCCTCGTCGGTCTCGGCCGACGTGTCCTTGTCCTTGCTCATGAGTGACCCTCCTCGTGCGTGGTGTCCTGGGTGGCGGCGCCGGCGGGTGCCGCGTCGGCCGGCGGGGTGCCGGTGGTGGCGGAGTCGATGCCCGGCAGCAGCGCGTTGGCCTCCGCCGAGGCGGTCGAGAGGACGACGACGTCGACGCGGCGGTTGACGGTGATCGCCGCGGGGTCGGAGATGGGCACCAGCGGCTTCGTGGACGAGTAGCCGGCAGCGGACATCCGGTCCTCGGGCACGCCGTCGGAGCTCAGGTACCGCAGCACCGTGCTCGCCCGCCAGCCCGACAGCTCCCAGTTCGACGGCCACCGGCCGCCGCGGGTGACGGGCAGGTGGTTGGCGTGGCCCTCCACCCGCATCACGTTGGGCAGCCCGGTCAGCGTGGGGGCGACCGCGGAGAGGATCGCCCTGCCCTCGGGCCGCAGCACCGCCTCCTCGGCGTCGAAGAGCACGGCGTCGGCGACGATGTGCACCACCAGGCCGCGCTCGTCGATCTCGAACCGCGCGGCGTCGGGGTAGCCGGCCTCGGCCAGCGCGGCCGCCAGCTGGTCGCGGGCCGCGGCGAGCTCGTCGTAGGCGCCCTGCGCCTCGTTGGCCACCCGCTGGGCGCGCTCGGCGGCCGCGGTGGCGGCCGCCTGGTCGACCTCGGCCTCGGACACGGTCGGGTCCGAGGGGATGGCCGAGGCGATGTCGACGGCGCCGGGCAGGCCGTCGAGGACCGATCCCTCGGGGGTGGGCCCGGGGCTGACGGTGATGGGCCCGCCGAAGCTCTCGGCGAGACCCTTGGCCAGGGCGGCGAACTTCTGCTCGTCCACCTTGCTCATCGCGAAGAGCACGACGAACAGCACGAAGAGCAGCGTCATCATGTCGAACGCGGAGACCAGCCACCGTTCGTGGTTCTCGTGCTCCTCGTGCTCCTCGTGCTTCTTCCGCCGGCCGCCGCCGTGGCCGGCACTCACGCTGCTTCCTTGGCCAGCTCGCTCGGCGGGATGAGTGCGTTGAGCTTCTGGCGGACCGCGCGCGGGCTGGTGCCCGCCTGGATCTCGGCGATGCCCTCGACGAGCAGCTCCATCTGGGCGGCCTGCAGCTCGCTGACCCGGAGGATCTTGGCGCCCATCGGCAGGAACCAGAAGTTGGCGGCCATGACGCCCCACAGGGTGGCGATGAACGCCGCGGAGACCATCGGGCCGAGCAGGTCAGGGTTCTGCAGGTTGGCCATCACGTTCATCAGGCCGACGATGCAGCCGAGGATGCCGATGGTCGGCGCGTAGCCGCCCATGGCGTTCATGAACTTGGCGGCGACCTTGTCCTCGGCCTTCTTGGCCGAGATCTCGCTCTCCAGGACGGTCCGCAGCTCCTCGGGGTCGGTGCCGTCGATGCCCATCTGCAGGCCGCGCTTGAGGAACGGGTCCTCGATGGCCTTCACCTGGGCCTCCAGCGCCAGCAGGCCCTCCTTGCGGGCCTTCTCGGCGAGGCTCACCAGCGTCTGGATCTGCTCGGTGGGCGCCGGGACCTTGCTCGGGATCAGGGCCATCTTGAACCAGGCGGGCATCTTCTTGAGGTCGGCCATCGTCTGGCTGGCGATGGCCGCACCGAAGGTCGCGATGACGACGAGGACGATCGCCGGCAGGAAGATCAGCGCCCCCGGGGAGACGCCCTCGAGGGTCATGAAGACGAACAGGGCGACGACGGAGACGCCGAAGCCCAGCAGGGTCACCGGATCCATCGGTCAGCGCTCCTCGCTGCCCGGGAAGGGCACGACGGAGGAGACGCCGGCCAGCTCGGGCCGGTCGGGGCGGTACTCGCCGCGGTCCATCTCGTAGGAGGTCGCGAGGATCCCCGCGCGGTACTCGAGGATCTCCCGGATCACCTCGTCCACGGTCTCCTTGACGACGTACCGGGTGCCGTCCGCGAGGAACACGACGGTGTCGGGGTGAGCCTCGACCCGCTCGATGAGGTCGGGGTTGAGCGCGAACTGCTCCCCGTTCAGGCGGGTCACTCGGATCACGGGACGGTCCTCTTGCTCGGTGGGGCTGGGATGGGGTGGGCGGGAGGGGGAAGGAAGGGCGGGGAAACGTCACGGTCACCATCGGCCCGGGACGGCGGGTCCTTGAGCCGAGGACCGACCGGCCCGTAGCAGGACGGGGGTCCTGCCACGGGCCGGGGCGTCAGCTATCAGCGCTTGAGGTTGACCAGGTCCTGCAGGAGCTCGTCGGAGGCCGTGATCACGCGGCTGTTGGCCTGGAACCCGCGCTGGGCGACGATCAGGCTGGTGAACTCCTCGGAGAGGTCGACGTTCGACATCTCGAGGGCGCCGGAGGAGAGGATGCCGCGGCCGCCGACGCCGGCGACCCCGACCATCGCCTCACCGGAGTTCTGCCCCACGCGGAACGAGGAGTTGCCCGCCTTCTCCAGGCCGCTCGGGTTGTTGAACGACGCCATCGACAGCTGGCCCAGGTCCTGCCGCAGCCCGTTGGAGTAGGTGCCGGTGATGGTGCCGTCGTTGGAGAGCTCGAAGCCCTGCAGCGAGCCCTGCGCGTACCCGTCGACGTCGGTCGGGACGACCTCGCTCTTGCCGCCGAACTGGGTCAGCTCCCCGAGGTCGATGGTCACCGGGTCGGGCCAGGCCACCGCGCCGGGCGCGAAGCGGATCTGGCCGGCCGGGGCGGTCATCGCGCCGTCCACGGGGTCGAACCGCACGATGCCGTCGAAGGGGGTGCCGTCGGCGTTGCTCAGCGCGAGAGCCGGCGCCGGCGTCGCGGGGTCGTTGTCGTCGTCGCCGTTGTTGACGACCAGCTCCCACTCGTTCTCGGCCACCTTGGTGAAGGTGTAGGTCACCTGCTGCGCCACGCCCAGCTGGTCGAACATGCGCACCGGGGTCTGGACGAACGCGCCGATGGCGGCCGCGGAGTTCAGGTTGCCGCCCAGCGCGGAGCTGCCGGTGGGCTCGGGGGGCACGGTCGCGCCGTAGGGGACGAAGAGGTCCTCGATCGGCCCGTTCGCGTTGATGGCGCCGGTCGCGTCGGCCCGCCACCCCTGGAGGATGCTGCCGTCCGGGGTGGTCAGCCGGCCGTTGGCGTCGAAGTCGAAGGAGCCGGCGCGGGTGTAGAGCTGCTCGCCGCCGGGGCCGCGGGTCACGAAGAAGCCGTCGCCCTCGATCATGAAGTCGGTCGAGCGGCCGGTGGACTGGGCGGCGCCGTTGGTCCAGTTGGTGGTGATGGCGGCGAGCTTGACGCCCAGGCCGATCTGGGCCGGGTTCGTGCCACCGCGCTCGGCGGCGGGGGCGCCACCGGCGCGCACGACCTGCGAGAGCGTGTCCTGGAAGACGGTGGAACTGCTCTTGTAGCCGACGGTGTTGACGTTGGCGATGTTGTTGCCGGTGACGTCCATCTTCGCCTGGTGGGCCTTGAGGCCGGAGATGGCGGAGAACATGGAGCGGAGCATGCGGAGGATCTCCTCGGGTGTCGGGGCGGGGCGGTGATCAGGACGCCGCGGAGGAGCTCGTCCGTGAGCTCGGCGTGGGGGTGGAGAGGGCGGTGATCCGGCCGACCTGGACCTCCTTGCCGTCGACGACGGCGACGGCCTCGGTCTTGCCGGAGGCGAGGCGGACGGAGGAGACGAGGCCGCTGACGCTGGCCCCGGTGGCGTCGGTGTAGGTGACCGTGCGGCCGACCATCGCGCCGGCGGCCGCGTGCTCCTGGAGCACCAGCGCGGTGGCGCTCTGGGTGGCGAGCTGCTCGAGCTTCTCCACCTGCGTGAACGTCGCCGTCTGCGCGATCATCTGCGAGCTGTCGACCGGCTTGGAGGGGTCCTGGTAGCGCATCTGGGCGACCAGGAGCTTGAGGAACGTGTCCTTGCCCATCTGGCCCTTGCGTTCGACCTGCTGGGTTGCGGTGTACGTGGCGATGCCGCCCTGGGTGCCGCCGACGGGGTCCGTCATGGGTGGGTCTCCTGTTCAGACACGGACGTCGACGCCCGACGACGCCGAGCCGGTGGTCGGGACGGTCCTGGTCTCTCCGCTATCGGCAGTGCGCAGCCAGGGTCGTGACCGTCCGTCGGCCGGGGCCTGCTGGCCGGGGCGGTCGCCGAAGCCCTGCTGGGCCTGCTGGCCGGCGGCGTGCCGGTCGAGCCACGACCCGCCGCTGTCCTCGGTCACCTCGAGCGTCGAGGTGGTCAGGCCCGCGGACTCCAGGTCGCGGCGCAGGTCGGGCAGCGCGTCGAGCAGCGCGGCGCGGCCCTGCTCGTGCGCCCCGCGGAGGACCAGGTCGACGGTGCCCTGGGTGACGGTCACCGAGACCTCCACCGGGCCCAGCGTCTCCGGGGTGAGGACCAGGGTCATGGTGTGCGAGCCGTCTGGCGCACCCCGCAGCACGGCCACCTGCCGGGCGACCTGGGTGGCCACGGGCTGGCTCGCCGCGGCACCGGTCGCGCCCTCGGCATCCCGGGTCGCGGCCGTCGAGGTGGGCGCCGGGCCGGAGACCGCGCCCGTGACCGGCTCGGCCGAGCCGTCGCCGGCCGGCGCACCGCCGGCGTCCTGGCCCGCCGCCCCGGTGTCGGCAGCGCCGGCGCCGGCGACCGGCAGGTCGGCGGCCGGCAGGTCTGCGCCCGGTACCGGGGCGGGGGAGGCCACGTCGTCGGTCGCGGGCCCCGGTGCC
Source organism: Blastococcus sp. TF02-09 (assembly GCF_003319105.1). GTDB lineage: Bacteria > Actinomycetota > Actinomycetes > Mycobacteriales > Geodermatophilaceae > Blastococcus. The sequence goes on from NZ_QOHH01000005.1 coordinate 289,326, forward strand.
GGAGCCGTGACCGTGGCGTCCGCGAGTCCGGCCGGCGTCGCTGCCGGAAGCGCCTCCGCCACGACGACGGTGGAGCCGAGGGCTGCGAGGACGCCGGACGACGCGAGGGCCGGTCCGGCCCCCGTCGCCGGTGTTGCCGGCGCAGCGGGTGCGGCGCCGTCGGGGGCGGTGACCACGTCGAGGAGCGGTCCGCCCGGGACCGTCGGTGCGCTGCCGCCCGGGAGGACGGCGGGGGTTCCCGTCCCGGTGGCGGGTGCGGCCGAGGACGTGGCGGCCGGGTCGGGGAGGGCCGGCACGGGACCCGCCGCAGCGGCCACCGGTCCGGTCCCGCCGGCGACGCCGGTGAGAGCCGGGACGGTCGTGTCGGTGGCGGCGGCACCGGCGTCGACGGGCGAGCCCGGAGCCTGCGTCGTCCCGAGGGCGAAGGCGAACAGGGCGGCGCCGAGGTCGACGAGCGGGGGAGCGGCGGCGACCGCGCCCTCCACCGGCACCGCGGCGGCAGCCGGCGAGCCGGGGTCCTGCGACTGCCCCTCGTCCGCTGCGTCGTCGTCGACCTGGCCGCGGCTCTCGGAGAGGGCGCCGTCCAGCGCGGAGGCGAAGGGTGCGGCGCTCTCGGCACCTCCGGCGTCCGGGCTCCCCCCGGTCGAGGGCGTGCGGACCGCGGGTGCGGCCGGCGTCACGGGTGCAGTCATCGGTAGCCCTCCGCCTTGCTCATGACGTTGCGGACGTAGTTCTGGGTCTCGGCGTAGGGCGGGATGCCGCCGTAGCGGCTCACCGTCCCCGGGCCGGCGTTGTAGGCCGCCAGCGCGAGCTCGGTGGAACCGAACTGGCCGGTCAGCTGCTTGAGGTAGCGGGCGGCGCCGTCGACGGCCGAGGCCGGGTCGAGGGCGTCGACCCCCAGCCCCTGGGCCGTGGCCGGCATGAACTGCATGAGGCCCTGGGCGCCGGCGGAGGAGACCGCGCCGGCGTCGAAGTTCGACTCCACGGAGGCGACGGCGGCCAGCAGCGAGGCGTCGACCCCGTGCCGGCCGGCGGCGCTGGTGAACAGGTTCGCGTAGGGGACCCCCGCGACGCTGCCGCCCCCCGACGTCGTGGCCGTGGTGGCCGGCGCCGCCTGCGGCAGGACCCGCCGGATGGAGGTGGGGTTGCCGACGTCCTGCACCTTGACCACCTCGCCGGCCTGCGGGGCGGCGATCATCTTGCCGTCGCCGACGTAGATGCCGACGTGGTCGATGCCGGCCCGCGACGAGGAGTTGTCGAAGAAGACCAGGTCGCCGGGGCGGGCGTCGGCGAGCGAGGCCACCGCGGTGCCGCTGGTGGCCTGCTGCGAGGAGGTGCGCGGCAGGTCGATGCCCAGGTTGCCGTAGACGGTCTGCACCAGGCCGGAGCAGTCCAGCCCCTTCGACGGGTCGGTGCCGCCCCACAGGTAGGGGACGCCGAGGTACTTGGTCGCCTCCGCGACCACCGCCGTCTCCGACGCCGTCCCGGCCGCGGCCACGGTCGAGCCGACGGAGGTCGACGAGGTGCCGGTGAGCCCGGCGGCGGCCGCCGCCGACGCCCACCCGCGGGAGGTCGTCTGCACCTGCGGGGTGAAGCGGGTCTGGATCTCGCTGATCCGGGCCTGCACCGCGGTCAGTCCGTCCACGGGAGCTCCTCCTCGGTGGTCGCCCGGCCGGCGCGGCCGGTGACCAGGTCGTCGGCCGCGCGCTCCTCGGCGGCTGCCTCGGCGTGCTGCTGGGCCTCGCGGTGGCGCTCGCGCAGCCGTTCCAGCGCCTTGGTGCGCTGCGCGGCCGCCGTCCACTGCGCGCGGACCGCCTCGGCCTGCTCGGCCGCGGCGACGGCGGCGGCGCGGGCGTCGGAGGCGTCGGACGCGGCGAAGCGCAGCACCGTCATGGCGGCCAGGAAGTCGCCCGCGGGGAGCGAGCGGGGCAGCGAGGCCGAGGCCAGCGCCGTCTCGTGGTCGGACGCGCGCCGGGCCGCGTCCGACGCCGCAGCGGCGGCACGGGCCGAGGCGACGGCCGCGGCACGCTCCTGGGTGCGGCGCAGCTCGAGGACCGGCTGCAGCCGGAAGGCGGCCTTCTTCACGAGCGCACGATCCGCTGCAGCCACGCCCACGCCTCGGGCGTCGGCGTCGACTCACCCATCGGCTGCTGCAGGAACGCCTCGATCTGCGGGGCGAGGTCGCGGGCCCGGTCGACCAGCGGGTCGCTGCCGGGCTGGTAGGCGCCGATCTCGACGAGCTCCTTGACGTCGCGCAGCGCGCCCATCATCCGGCGGATCTCGCGGGCGTCGGCCATCTGCGCCGGGGGGACGACGGCGCTCGCGACGCGGGAGATCGACTCGAGCACGTCGATGGCCGGGAAGTGCCCCACGGTCGCGAGCTTCCGGGTGAGGACGATGTGCCCGTCGAGGATCGAGCGGGCGGTGTCGGCGATCGGCTCGTTGTGGTCGTCGCCCTCGACCAGCACGGTGTAGAGCCCGGTGATGGAGCCGACGGAGCCCGTGCCGGCCTTCTCCAGCAGCTGCGGCATCATCGCGAACACGCTCGGCGGGTAGCCGCGGGTGGCCGGCGGTTCGCCCGCGGAGAGCCCGACCTCCCGCTGGGCCATGGCGGTGCGGGTGATCGAGTCCATGAGCAGCAGGACGTCGCGGCCCTGGTCGCGGAAGGCCTCGGCGATGCGGGTGGCCACGAAGGCGGCCTTGAGCCGGACCAGCGGCGGCTCGTCGGACGTGGCGACGACGACGACGGTGCGCGCCATGCCCTCGGCGCCCAGGTTCTCCTCGAGGAACTCCCGGACCTCGCGACCACGCTCGCCGATCAGCCCGATAACGCGGACGTCGGCGTCGGTGCCCCGGGTGATCTGGGCGAGCAGGCTGGACTTGCCGACGCCGGAGCCGGCGAAGATGCCGAGGCGCTGCCCCTTGCCGCAGGGGACCAGGGTGTCCAGCGCGCGCACGCCGAAGGTGAGCGGCTCCTCCACGCGGGTGCGGGACAGCGCGTGCGGCGTCTCGCTGGCGAGGTCGACCCAGGAGACCCGCGCGGCCAGCGGCGGTCCGCCGTCGACCGGCCGGCCGAGCCCGTCCAGGACGCGGCCCAGCAGCGCCTCGCCGACGGGCACCTGGAGCGGCATGCCGGTGGCCCGGACCGGCGCCCCCGCGTGGACCCCGGACAGCGTGCCCAGCGGCATGCAGGTGAGTCGGTCGCGCCCGACGGCCACGACCTCGGCCAGCAACGGCCGCGTGGCCGGGTTGATCTCGACCAGGTCGCCGACCGCGGCACTGATGCCGTCGACGGAGAGCGTCAGGCCCATCGCGCCGGTGACCACCCCGGTGACCTGGGGGGCGGCGGCGTTCCGGGCCCGGGTGAGGAGGGAGAGGGGGAGGGCGGGTCGGGTCGGCACGGCTGCGCTCACGCGGACAGCACCGCCTGGACGCGCTCGAGCGCGGAGACGAGCTGGGCGTCGATGCGGCGGGAGCCGGTCTCGGCGATCGCGCCGGCCCGCTCGACCGCGGGGTCGCCGACCACGCGCACCGAGTCGGGGAGCCCGGCCAGCGCGTCGACCGGGATCTCGGCCAGGTCGTCGGGGTGCACGCGCACGAGGGCGGGGGCATCGGCCGGGCAGAGGGTCAGCGCGCGGCGTACGGCGTCCAGGACGGGCGAGTCGGCCAGGGCCAGTTCCCGCCCGAGCAGGTCCTCGAGCAGGGTGAGCACCGAGCCGATGACGGTCTCGCGGACGTCCTCCGCCGTCGGCAGCTCGGCCTCCTCGAGGCGTGCGGCGGCCGCGCCGAGGGCGGCGGTGGCCGAGGCGATCCGCCGTTCCCAGCGCTGCTGTGCCTCGGCCATGCGCTCGGTGGCGGCCCGCTCGGCCTCCGCGACCACGGCGGCGGCGGCGGCCATGCCCTCGGTCCGCCCGGAGGCGAAACCCTCGGCGTGCGCCTGCGCGCGCAGCCGGTCCAGCTCCTCGGCGTAGACCTCGCCGAGCCGGAAGCTGGGGCGGCCGCCGGCGACGGGCTGGTCCTCCGCGCGGCGGACCGTCGTCCGGCGCTCGATCGGCGAGGGCTCGGGGCGCGGCGCGGGGACCTCTGCGTCGCCGAGCCGGCGGTACGGGCGGGCGCTGCTGGCGGCGCCGCCCCGCAGCACGGCGCCCTCGCGGGCCGCCCGCGGGGCCGGCGCTGCGCCGGCGTCCGCGCTGCGCAGCACGACGGGCAGCGAACCCCGCTCAGGCGACGAACTCATCGTCCCCGCCGCGCTGGATGGTCAGCACGCCCTGCTCCTCGAGCGTCCGGATGACACCGACGACCTTGGCCTGGGCCTCCTCGACGGTGCGCGTGCGCACCGGGCCGAGCAGCTCGATCTCCTCGGAGAGGTTCTCGGCGGCGCGCTCGGAGAGGTTGCGCTGGATCTTGTCGCGGACGTCGGGCCGCACGCCCTTGAGCGCGGTGGCCAGGTCGTTGGCCTCGACCTCGCGCAGCACCAGCTGCAGGGACCGGTCGTCGATGGTGACGATGTCCTCGAAGACGAACATCTGGGACCGGACCTGGTCGGCCAGCTCGGGGTCGGTGCTGTCCAGCCACTCGAGGATGGAGCGCTCGGTCGGCCGCGGGGAGCGGTTGATGATCTCCACGAGGGCCTCGACGCCACCGGCGGTGCTCATGTCCTGGTGGGCCAGGATCGAGCCCATCCGGCGGCCCAGCTCCTCCTCGACCAGCCGGACCATCTCCGGGGAGGTGCGGTCCATCGTGGCGATGCGGTGCGCGACCTCGGCCTGCTGCTCGGGCGCGAAGCCCGAGAGGACCTCGGCCGACTGGGCGGCCGGCAGGTGGGCGAGCACCAGCGCGATGATCTGCGCGTGCTCGTCCTTGAGGAACGTGACGAGCTGCCGCACGTCCGCGTTGCGCAGGGAGGCGAACGGCACCTCGGTGTAGACGACGTTGAGGCGGGACAGGATGTCGCCGGCCTTGTCCTCGCCCAGGCCCGCGGCGAGGATCTCGCGGGCGAAGTCGACGCCGCCCCGGCCGACGAAGTGCTGCGCCGTCATCAGGCCGTGGAACTCGCTCATCACCTCGTCGACGTCCTCGATCTCGACCGAGCCCAGGCGCATCAGCTCCCGGGTCAGCGACTCGACCTCGCGCGGCCGGAGCTGGGCCAGCAGGACGCCGGCCTCCTCCTTGCTCATCTGGGCCAGGAAGACCGCGGCCTTGCGGAGGCCCGGCAGCTCGGGTCGTGCGGGAGCCGGCGGGACGGCGGGAAGGTTCGCCCCGCCCGCAGCCAGCAACTGGTCCATGCCCGCCAGCGTCATGCCTTGTTCTCCGTCAACCAGCCGCGGAGCATCGCCGCGACCTCGTCAGGGCGTTCGTTGACCATCGTGGAGATCTCGCTCCGCACCTTCAGCCGCTCGGCGGCCTCGAGCTCGGCCGCCGCGTTGTCGACGGGCACCTCGCGGGTGCTCGCGATCCGGATGCGGTCGAGCTCGGCGATCATGTCGTCGGAGAGCTCGAGCGGCTCGTAGTCCTCCTCGGGCTCGGTGCGCTTGCGAGAGCGCAGCCAGACCACGAGGACGACCAGCGCGATGCCGGCCGCGATGCCACCGGTGCGGATCATCGACCACATCGCCTCGCTGGCCTCGGCGTCGCGGGCGGCCTCCATCTGCGCGGCGGCCTGGTCGGCGGCCGTGGTGTCGAAGGGCATGGCGGCCACGGTGATCGCGTCGCCGCGGGCGGCGTCCAGCCCGACGGCGTCCTCGACCAGGGCCTGGATCTGGGCCTGCGGCAGGTCGCCCGCCACGGCCTGGTCCATGACCACGGAGACGGTCAGCCGGTTGAGGCCGCCGGGCGCGGCCTGCGTGACCTCGGTGGTCTCGCCGACGGCGTTGTTCGCGGTCGTCGACTCCTTGGTGTAGTTGGAGTCGCCCCCGCCGGTGGTGCCGCCCGCGTCGGGCATGTTCTCCGGGCCGAGGACCCCGCCGACGACGCCGCCTCCGCCGCCGGTGTAGTTCTCGACGTCCCGCTGCTCGGACACCGGCGGGGTGCCCTCGTCGTAGGTGTAGGTCTTCGAGGTGGTGTCGCGCTTGTCCAGGTCGACGTCGGCCCGGACGGACACGACCGCCTTGTTGGGGCCGAGCACCGAGTCGAGGATCTTCTGCGCGTTGGCGGCCAGGCGGTTCTGGTAGTCCATCTCGACCTGGGAACGGGCGTCACCGGCGGCGGCGCTGATCCCGCTGCCGGGGGAGGAGAGGACCTGACCGGAGGTGTCGGTGACGGTCACCTGCTCCGGGGACATCTTCTCCACGCTGGAGGAGACCAGGTTCGTCACGGCCTGGATCTGCTCGCCGGAGAGCTGGGTGCCGGCGGCGAGGTCGAGCAGCACCGAGGCGGTGGGCTCGGCCTGCTCGGTCACGAAGACCTCGTCCTTGGGCAGCGCGACGCTCACGATGGCCTCGTTGACGCCGTCCAGGGCCTCGAGGGTCTTCGACAGCTCGCCCTCCAGGGCGCGCTTGTAGGTGACCTCCTGCTGGAACTCGCTGGTCGTGATGCCCTGCTCGTCGAGCAGCGTGTAGCCGGTGTCCTGGCCGGCGGGCAGGCCCTGCCCGCTCATCTGCAGGCGCAGGTCGTAGACCGCGTCCTTGGCCACCATGATGGTTCCGCCGCCGTCAACAACCTCGTTCTCGACGCCCTGGGCGTTGAGCTCCTCGACGATCGCGGCGGCGTCGCTCGTGGCCAGGTTGGAGAAGAGGGGCGCCTGGGTGGGCGCGGTGATCCACTTCGAGAAGAAGAACCCGCCGAGGAGCAGCCCGGCGAGCAGCAGGCCGATGACGACCTTCTGCCCCAGGCTGATCGTGGCGAACGCGGAGCGGGCACGCTCCAGCGTCCCGGCGAGTGCCTTGTTCATCAGATGGGCATCCTCATGATCTCGTTGAAGGCGCTGACGGCGGCGTTCTTGATGCCGACCACCATCTCGGTCGCCAGGGACGCCTCATTCCTGGCGATCATGTAGTCGTGCACGTCCTTGAGGTCGCCCGTGGCGGCCTGGGCGGCCAGCCCGTCGGACTTCGCCTGGGTGGCGGCCAGCTGGTCGAAGGACGACGCGAGGATGCCGGCGAAGCCGCTGCTGTCGGAGACCGCACCGGGCGCGGACGTCGACGACACCCCGGTGAGGGCGGGCACCGAGGCGCCCATCGTCAGACCGGTCGGGTTGTCGACCAGGTCGGTCGAGTTCCGGGCGGCGATCCCACCGGAACCGGTGGGCGCGACGAAGGAGGGGATGCCGGCGATGCCGCCGATGGCGCTGGTCATCAGCCCTTCCCGAGCTGGATGGCGGCCTGGTACATGCTCGTCGCGCGCTCGACCACGGCCAGGTTCGCCTGGTAGCCGCGCTGCGCCATCATCAGTTGGGACATCTGGTCTCCCAGGTCGATGTCGGGGTAGCGGACGTAGCCCTCGTCGTTGGCGAGCGGGTGCTCGGGCTCGTAGACGAGGCGGCCCTCGGGGTTGCCGCCGAAGGCGGCCTGGGCGACGCGCACACCGCCGCCGGAGCCGTAGTCCACCGCCTGCGCGACGACCAGCCGCTCGCGGAACGGGTCCTGGTCGGCGGGGTTGACCGTGTTGATGTTGGCGATGTTGTCCGAGACGGCGTCCAGCCACTTCCGGTGCGTCATCAGCCCGGAGCCGGAGATGCCGAAGGTGTCGAAGATGGCCATCTTCAGTTCGTCCTGAGCGCGGTGCGGATGGAGTTGTACTTGCCGTCCAGCGCGTTCAGGGCCAGCTGGTAGCGCAGGCCGGTCTCGGTGGCGATGAGGGTCTCCGCATCCAGGTTGACGTTGTTGCCGTTGGTGTTCGTCGGCTCCATCGAGCGGGCGGTGGTACCGCCGTTGATCTGCGGCGTCTCGCCGTTGCGCAGGGAGGCCGCGAGGGAGGACTCGAAGTCCACCCGGCCGGCGAGGAAGCCCGGGGTGTTGATGTTGGCGATGTTGTCGGCGGTGACCCGCTGCCGCTGGGCCAGACCCGAGAGGCTGGCGTGCAGCGCGGCGGGGGTGATCTCGCCGATCATCGATCGGGGAGAACGGACGAGCGGGACACGATCGACCTCCGGGGTCGGCGGAAGGAGCACTCGTGGAACGAGTGCGTGGTCCGCCGATCCGTGGCGAAGGGGCGTGCTCTCCGTGCTCCTGCCTCATCGGCAGCGCCGGTCCTCCGGCTGACCGTCGGCTGGTCCCCGAGGGGTCCCTGTGGCCGGGAGGGGGAGCCGTGGCGGGTGTGACTGGCGGTGACCTCGCCGTGTCCTGCGCCGGCGGGGACGCGCGAGTTGGCAACTTCTCCGCTTTTCCGCGGAAAAGCGGCTCTTCGTACCTGCGGTGGGTGTGAGGGACTCGCGCGTGGGAGCTGAGGCCGGGAACGGGTCGAGGCCTTCCAAGATCGGAAGCGACCAAGCTGCCCGACCGGAAGGCCTCGACGGTGTCCGAG
>NZ_QOHH01000035.1 GCF_003319105.1 Blastococcus sp. TF02-09
GTTTGGTTGACGTCAGTAACCTTGTGGGGCCCATCGGCCATCCAGTGCTCTACCTCCGGCAAGAAACACGTGACGCTGCACCTAAATGCATTTCGGGGAGAACCAGCTATCACCGAGTTTGATTGGCCTTTCACCCCTACCCACAGCTCATCCCCTCAGTTTTCAACCTAAGTGGGTTCGGTCCTCCACGCGGTCTTACCCGCGCTTCAACCTGGCCATGGGTAGATCACTCGGCTTCGGGTCTAGAGCACGCGACTAGATCGCCCTGTTCGGACTCGCTTTCGCTACGGCTACCCCCCACGGGTTAACCTCGCCACGTACCACTAACTCGCAGGCTCATTCTTCAAAAGGCACGCAATCACCCCGAACCAGAAGGTCCTAAGGCTCTCACGGCTTGTAGGCACACGGTTTCAGGTACTATTTCACTCCCCTCCCGGGGTACTTTTCACCTTTCCCTCACGGTACTTGTCCGCTATCGGTCACCAGGGAGTATTCAGGCTTAGCGGGTGGTCCCGCCAGATTCACACCGAATTTCACGGGCTCGGTGCTACTTGGGAAACACGTCCGGGAGATGCA
>NZ_QOHH01000006.1 GCF_003319105.1 Blastococcus sp. TF02-09
CCTGGCCTACTTCGACACCGGCCGGGCCAGCAACGGCGGCACCGAAGCCGTAAACGGCCTCATCGAGCTCCACCGCCGCATCGCCCGCGGCTTCCGCAACCGCGACAACTACCGCCTACGCATGCTCCTGATCGCCGGCGGACTGACCAGCCCCCACCTCAAGTAAGAAGAGCCATCATTCCTTCGGACACCATACTGGAGTCGTCGAGTTGTAGGCCTTGTGAAACTGGGTATCTGCCCATCTGGCGCAGATGAAGACGGCTGACGCCGTAGTCGGCGGCAAGTTGCGCGGTCATGGCGGCACTCCAAAGCCGCGCGTAAGCGACATCTTCTACCGTCCAGCGCTCGGTCGAATCCTTCAATCGCGCCCGGAACTCCTTCAGGACGGCGTCGTTCAGCCCGTAGCTCGCGGTCTGCTCTCGCCACCAGGCGACGGGATTGTCAATTGACGAAAGTAGATCAGAACGGTCTGTAACGTGGGCGGAGATGTCGGCCGTCGAGAAGACGATCCAACTGGCCGCGGCTTGTAGTGCAAGCGTCGTAACGTCCGGCTCGAGGCCAGCCAGGTTCCGAAGGACGCCAAGCGCAGCGTCTCTTGCATCGTCAGTTCCACCTACTTCAACGAGTAAGCCTGCCAAGTGGGAGGAGATCCACGCGCTATCAGCGGGAGCTAATTGATCTCCGTCCAATGCTGCCATGGCGATGGCTATGGCTTCATCCCACTGCTCGTCGGCGGCGAACTGGCAGATTAGTAGCGCCGTGGCGGCTGCGTGGTCCGCACTCCCGATCGAACAGTCGCTCAGAAGTGATCGAGTCATTTCAAGCGCATCATCGGCCTCTTCAGCGATCGCCCAAAGGCAGGCTAGGAACCGCCAACGTAATTCCTGATGGTGTCGGGCTGCGGTAGTGTCCGGTGTCATCTCGTCCGCGGTGGCGAGCTGTTGGAAGTCGCTGAAGCGCCCGAGCGCGACCATGGCGATAGCCTCTTCGGGCTCCAGTGTTCCTTGAGGCCTGGCATTCCGATGCGGTGCCACCAAGCGCGGTGCCAGGAGCGCGTGTCGCAGTCGCTTCCCTGGGCCAAGCTCGCTTACGCCAGCCCGCCAGGACGAGCCGGCAAGTTCGAAGCCTTTTCGTTGGGTTGCAGCAACCTGAATAAGCGCTGGAAGGTTCGCCAAGTCGATCTTCTGCTCCGACGGGATAGCGATCTTGAAGCCCTGGCCGGTGTTCTTCAAGCGGTCTGGCGTGACGTGCGCCCAATAGCTTATGCGAGTTGCCTCGTCGTTCAATACGACAAAGTGGGGCAGGGTGTGACTGGTCCAGTATTCGAAGTGTCTTGGCTCACTCTCGTAGTACCACCATCCCGTGACATTGCCAGCCTCATCCCTGATCTTGTCATCAAACCAACTGTCGCCCGACTTGACCTGAATGCCAACAAACAAGCCGAGATCAAAGCGTCGCTCATCGCGCACCTGGCAGAAGATGTCCGTGCCAAGGTCGTGCCTTGTGTTCTCCACTGGCCCCCAGTTGATGCGTTGAAGGTTGCTCATTACATCGCTGGCCCCAGAGGTCCCTATGCGTTCCTGATGACTGGCACGCATCTGGGCACTTAGAGCCCTTTTGGGCTTCGTGGGCTTCAATGTTCCTCGCTAGCCTTCCGCGCGGAGATTCAGCCCTAATCCACCGGTGATCTTGTTCGCTGAGCGGGTCGAGAGATGAGAAGTGCCCCTCTGGGCAGGCAGGATGTCGATTGCGACGTCTCCAGCCGGCCGTCCCGAGAGGGGCACTTCGTAAGTGAAAGCCTGCCACAGGGTCCGCCCTGTTTTCGATGACCCGAATCTGGTGTCGACCGCGGGGCTGGTGCCGGTGTTGCGGCTGGCCGAGACCGCGGGTCTGCACGAGGAGCTGGCGGGCCTGACGGTGCCTAGTCCCAACGCAGCTGCCAAGACCGTCTGCGTGATCGGCGGGATGCTGGCCGGCGCGGACTCCATCGACGGCCTGGACGTGCTCCGTCACGGCGGGATGCCTCGGTTGTTCTCCGGGGTGCGCGCTCCCTCGACGCTGGGCACGCACCTGCGCGCGTTCACCCACGGACACGTTCAGCAACTCGACCGCGCCGCCTCGGTGACCCTGGCCGGGTTGGCGGGCCGGGTGCCGGGGCTACTGGCCGGCGGCGGCGCAGGCGGGATGGTGTTGCTCGACATCGACGACACCGTGCGCGAGGTGCACGGCTACGCCAAGCAGGCCGCTGCGTTCGGCTACACCGGAGTCCGCGGGCTGAACGCGATCGTGGCCACCACCTCGACTCCGATTGCGGCGCCGGTGATCACCGCCGCACGGCTGCGGCGTGGTAACAGCGCCTCGGCGGCCGGAGTGGGCCAGTTGGCCGCCCGGGCGATCGGCGCCACCCGCCGAGCCGGCGCGCTCGGGCAACTGCTGGTTCGGGCGGACTCGGCGTTCTACGGCCACGCCCTGATCGGCGCCGTGCTGGCGGCCAGGAGCTGGTTTTCGGTGACCGCCCGGATGGACCCCAAGGTTCGGGCGGCGATCAGCGGCATCGCCGCCGACGCCTGGACACCGATCCGTTACCGGCAGGCGGTCTTCGACGAGCAGACCGGGCAGTGGATCTCTGATGCCGAGGTCGCCGAGGTCGACTTCGTCGCCTTCACCGGCCGGCGCAAGGCCGACCACGTGCCCTGCCGGCTGGTGGTGCGCCGGGTCGCCCGGCTCAACCCCGCCTCGGTGCCCGCCGGGCAAGGCGAGCTGTTCACCGCCTGGCGGTATCACGCCTTCATCACCAACTCGACGCTGAGCACCATCGACGCCGATGTGACCCACCGCGGGCACGCGATCGTCGAGCAGGTCATCGCCGAGCTCAAGGCCGGCCCGCTGGCGCACCTGCCCTCGGGCTCCTACGCCGCGAACGCCGCCTGGCTGGCCTGCGCGGTGCTCGCGTTCAACCTCGCCCGCGCCGCCGCGGTGGCCGCCGGGATAACCACCGCCCGCTGGGCCACCCTGCGCACCAAGATCATCGCGGTGGCCGCGCGGATCGCCGCTACCGGCCGCCGACTGGTGATCCACCTACCCCGGGACTGGCCCTGGGCCCAGGCATGGCGACTGCTGTTCGACACCGCGACCAGCCCACCAGCCGCGACGACCCCGTGACCACCGCCGCACCCGCCGGCACGACCGGAGACCTGCAGTGGAGAAGCCGGAGAACGAACCGGCCGACCACCCACGCCCATCTCCGATCGAACATCAACAAACACCAGAAACCGGGGACCCACAGCTGGACCGGTGGATCAGGGTTCAGCTGGAGGCGATGCGGTCCAGGATCGCGACGGCCAGCTGCTCCGGCGCCTGCTCCGGGATCCAATGCGTGATGCCCGGCAGGGTGACGAACCGGTAGTCGCCGCTGACGAACTGCTCGCACGCCTCGGCGGCGGTCCGGCCGATGGCGACGTCGGCATCGCTCCACACGAACGTCGTCGGCACCTCGACCTTGTCCACGCGGGTGTCGGAGCTCATCGCCCGGTACCAGTTGAGTGCGGCGGTGAGCGCACCCGGCGCCGACAGCACCGCCACGTACTCGTCGACCGTCTCGGGGGAGATGCCGCTGGTCTCGACGTCGTACATCCGGCGCAGGCGGCGCGCGTCGTCGGCGAGCAGCACCTCCTCGGCCTTGCCCTGCTGCCAGAACAGCCGGATGTAGGCCGAGCGCTCCTTCTGCTCCGGGTCGACGCGGAAGGCAGCGGTGTAGGCGGCCGGGTGCGGCACCGACACCGCGGTCAGCGAGCGCACGCGGTCGGAGTGCCAGCCGGCCAGCGCCCAGGCGACGTTGGCGCCCCAGTCGTGGCCGACGACGTCGGCGACCGGGATCTCCAGCGCGGTCATCAGGTCCGCGGTGACCTGCGCCAGGTTCTGCAGCGCGTAGGAGTCCACGCCGTCGGGCCGCGCACCGGGGGAGTAGCCCAGCTGGTCGGGGGCGTAGGTGCGCAGTCCCGCCTCGGTGAGCAGCGGGGTGACCGCCGCCCAGCACGCGGAGGTCTCCGGGAAGCCGTGCAGCAGCAGCACCGGCCGCCCGTCCTCCGGTCCGTCGACGCGCACGTCGAAGGTGAGGTCGCCGACGTCGGTGCGCAGCAGTTCTCCGGCCATGCCCCGGACGCTAGCCGGGAGCTCGCCCCGGTGCGCGCGGCGCTACCGTCGGCAGCCGTGACCAGCAGCCCGGAGCGCGAGTTCGTCTCCGCCCACATCGACGACCTGCACGCCGACCTCGACGCGTGGCTGCGCATCCCGTCGATCTCGGCGGACCCGGCGCACGCCGCCGACGTCGCGGCCAGCGCCGAGTGGCTGGCCGACGCGCTGCGCCGCACCGGCCTCCCGACGGTGGAGATCTGGCCGACGCCGGGCGCGCCCGCCGTCTACGCGGAGTGGCCCAGCGCCGACCCCGACGCCCCGGTGGCGCTGGTCTACGGGCACCACGACGTCCAGCCGGTGGACCCGCCGGAGCTGTGGGAGCACCCCCCGTTCGAGCCCACCCGCGTCGACGGTCCGGACGGCCCCGAGCTGCACGCCCGCGGTGCCAGCGACGACAAGGGCGTGTTCGTCGTCCACCTGCTCGGGCTGCGGGCCCACCTCGCGGCCACCGGCCGCGACACCCCCGCCGTCACCGTCAAGGTGCTCGTCGAGGGCGAGGAGGAGTCCGGCTCGCCGCACTTCGCCGCGCTGCTGCGCGAGCGCCGCGACCGGCTCGACTGCGACGTCGTCGTGGTCAGCGACACCGGCATGGCCGCCCCCGACGTGCCCAGCGCGGTCACCGCCATGCGCGGGCTGGCCGACGCCGAGATCACGCTTCGCGGGCCGGCGGTCGACCTGCACTCCGGCTCGTTCGGCGGCGCGGTGCCCAACCCGCTGCACGCGCTGGCCGGTCTGCTCGCGACGCTGCACGACGACCAGGGCCGGGTCACCCTGCCCGGCTTCTACGACGCGGTCCGCCCGCTGTCCGACCGCGAGCGGGACCTCCTGGGCCGGGTGCCCTTCGACGAGCAGGCCTGGCTCGCCGGCCCCGCGGCCTCCCGCGCCACCGCCGGCGAGGCCGGCTACAGCACCCTGGAGCGCACCGGTGCCCGGCCCACCGCCGAGGTCAACGGCATGTGGGGCGGCTACACCGGCCCCGGGCACAAGACGATCATCCCGGCCGAGGCGCACGCCAAGATCACCTTCCGGCTGGTGTCCGACCAGCGTCCGGAGCAGATCGGCGCCATGGTGCAGGCCTGGGTCGACGCGCACCTCCCCGAGGGCATCGTCGCCGAGGTGCACACCCCGCCCGGCGGCGTCGCCCCATGCGCCAGCGACCTGGACTCCCCGGCGATGGAGGCGCTGCTGCGCGCCATCGGCCAGGCGTTCGACACCGCGCCCGACGACGTGCTGCTGACCCGCGAGGGCGGCAGCGGCCCCGAGGCGGACCTCGCCGGCGAGCTGGGCGCGCCCCTGGTGTTCCTCGGCAGCGGCCTCCCGACCGACCGCATCCACTCGCCCAACGAGCGGGTGCTGCTGCGCATGCTCGAGCGCGGCGCCGAGGCCGCCGCGCACCTGTGGCGGGAACTCGCGACGCTGCCGCGCGGCTAGCGCCGGCCGCTGACGACGGTCGCTCCGCGCTCGTCGTCGGTGTCCACCGCCGGAACCAGCCCGGCGGCGGCGACCGCGGCGACGGCGGCCGGCACCTGCGCCGCGCTCGCCTCGAACAGCACCGTGCCGCCGGGGGCGAGCCAGGCCGGTGCGCCGGCCACCACCCGCCGGGCCACGGCCAGCCCGTCGTGCCCGCCGTCGAGTGCCAGCCGGGGTTCGTGGTCGCGCGCCTCCGACGGCATCAGCGCGATCGCCGACGTCGGGACGTAGGGCACGTTCGACACGAGGACGTCGACGCGCCCGCGCAGCGCCGTCGGCAGGGCATCGAACAGGTCGCCCTCGTGCACGCCGGCGGCGGGCAGGTTCTGCCGCGCGCAGGCCACCGCGGCGGGGTCCAGGTCGGCGGCGTGCAGCTCGATCCCCGGCACCCGGGCCGCCACGGCCGCGCCCAGCGCGCCCGAGCCGCAGCACAGGTCGAGCACGACCGACCCCGGCCGGGCAGCCGCCGCGGCCCGCTCGGCCAGGTACTCCGAGCGCACGCGGGGCACGAACACCCCGGGGAGCAGCGCGATCCGCAGCCCGTCGAACGCCGCCCACCCCAGCAGCTGCTCCAGCGGCTCGCCGGCGACGCGGCGGGCGACCAGGGCCGCCAGGTCGCCGTCGTCCGCCGCGGCTGCCACCAGCAGCGCGGCCTCGTCCTCGGCGAAGACGCAGCCGGCCGCGCGCAGCCGGTCGACCACGGCGGGCGCGACGTCCACGGTGTGCCTCCCTCGACGGCTCCCGGCACGGTACGCGCGCGGCTTAGGCTGGGGCCGTGACCTCGTCCGGGCAGCCCGCGCCGCCGCCGGGCTGGTACCCCGACCCCGACGGCACGCCGCGCATGGTGCGCTGGTGGAGCGGGTCGGCGTGGTCCGACGTCGCCACGCCGGCCGGTCCGGGCGTCGCCGTCCAGCAGTCCCCGGTGCTGGCCCCCCAGCGGCCGGCCGAGCCCCGGCCGGCGCCGTGGGCCGACGAGCCCGCACCCCGCCCGGCCCGCCGCGGGCGCGCCGCCTGGATCGTCGCCGGGGTGCTCGGCGTGGTCATCGCCGTGGTGCTGGCGCTCGTCGTCGGCAACCGGGGTGGCGACGACGCCGTCGCCACGGTGGAGCGGCCCACCGCGAGTCAGCCGCCGTCGAGCTCCGCGTTCCCACCCGGCACCGTGCGGATCATCGACCAGTCGGCGGGGATCGCCTACCCCTACCTGGGCACCGGCTGGTCGGAGTTCGACTCCTTCGGCATGGTCGAGACCGCCACCGTCGCCGGGCAGTACTTCACCACCCAGGAGGTCACCCCGGACGGCACCCGCTTCATCGCCCAGGTGACCTCCGGCCCCGTGGTCGAGGGCTTCGGGTGGAGCGGCCCGGGCAGCTTGCAGGCGACGACGACGGCGCTGGCCGACAGCGTGCGGCTCAACTACTACCCGGAGCCCAACGAGCGCCGGATCATGCGGGACGAGGCGCTGACCGTTGACGGCCGCGCGGCCCACCTCCTCGAGTTCCAGCTCTCCTGGGACGTCGAGGGCTACGACGCCTCCGGCGAGCGGGCCGCCCTGCTGCTCGTCGACGTCGGCCGCCCCAACCCGGCGCTGCTGTACATCTCCATCCCGAACACCCACGCCGAGCTCTACGGGGTCATCGACCAGCTCATCGAGGCCGTCGACGTGCTGTGACATCGGTCGGCTCCGGCCGACACCGCGGCCACGTGCCGTTCCCCGGGTGCGCTGAGCGCGTCCTCGCGTGCCGGTCGGGAGCCCTCCGGGCCCCGCGACCGGTCCGCACGGCCGCACCGTCGTAGGGTCGGGCCCGTGACAGCAGCCGGAACCGCACTGACCCTGAGGCACCCGGTCGAGCGGTTCACGCTGGACAACGGGCTGCGCGTCGTCCTCGCCCCGGACCGCAGCGTGCCCGTCGTGGCGGTGAGCGTCTTCTACGACGTCGGGATGCGCAACGAGCCGGAGGGCCGCACCGGCTTCGCCCACCTCTTCGAGCACATGATGTTCCAGGGGTCGGCGCACGTGCCGAAGATGGAGCACGCCCGTCTCGTGCAGGCCGCGGGCGGCACGTTTAACGGCTCGACCCACCAGGACTACACGAACTACTTCGAGGCGCTGCCGGCCGAGGCGCTCGAGCGCGCCCTCTTCCTCGAGGCCGACCGCATGGCGGCGCCGGCCATCACCGAGGAGAACCTCCGCAACCAGATCGACGTGGTCAAGGAGGAGATCCGGGTCAACGTGCTCAACCGGCCCTACGGCGCCTTCCCGTGGCTGCAGCTGCCGCCCGTCGCCTTCGCGAGCTTCGCCAACACCCACGACGGCTACGGCTCCTTCGTCGACCTCGAGTCCTCGACCGTCGACGACGCCACCGACTTCTTCTCGCGCTACTACGCCCCGGGGAACGCCGTCCTGTGCATCGGCGGTGACCTCGACGTCGCCGAGACCGAGCGGCTCGTGCAGCGCTGGTTCGGGCCCGTCGCCGCCCGGGAGGTGCCGCCCACCCCGCGCACCGGCGAGCCCCTGCCGACGTCGGTGCGCTCGGCGGTCGTCGAGGATCGGCTGGCCACCGCACCGGCCGTGGCCCTCGGCTGGCGGATGCCCGACCCGGTCGCGCAGTTCGACGAGTACCTGGGCACGGTGCTGCTGGCCGAGCTGCTCAGCGAGGGCGACGCGTCCCGCCTGGAGCGCCGGCTGATCCACGACGACCGCACCGCCATCGCGCAGAGCAGCTACGTCGGGCTGTTCGGCGACCCCTTCGACGTCCGGGACGCCACCCTGCTCACCACCCAGGTGCACCATCCCGCCGGCGTCCCGGTCGAGCGGGTCACCGCCGCCGTGCACGAGGAGATCGCCCGCATCGGCACCGACGGCGTCCCCGCCGACGAGCTGCGCCGGGTGCAGGCGCGCACCGAGGCCCAGCTGCTGCGCCAGGCCGACTCGGTCCTGGGCCGCACGCTCGCCTTCGCCGCCGCCGAGCTGGTGCACGGGCGGGCCGAGCTGGCCGGCGAGCTCGCCGCCCGGCTGGCCGCGGTCACCCCCGAGCAGGTGCAGGCCGCGGCCCGGGCGCTGGATCCGGGCACCGTCGCCCAGCTCGAGCTGCGCCCGGCGGGAGGCCGGGCATGAGCGCCGCGCTGGACCTCTCCCTGATCCCGCCGCTGGGCGAGCCCCGCCCGCAGCCGGTCCCGGCCGCCTCGGAGACCACCCTCGACAACGGGCTGCGCGTCGTGGTCGTGCCGCGGCCGGGCGTGCCGCTGATCGAGCTGCGGTTGCGCGTGCCGTTCGCCGCCCCGAGCGCGGCCGCCGCCGAGGCGCACAGCGCCGCGGCGTCGGTCCTCGCCGGCGCGGTGCTGCTCGGCACCGCCTCCCACGACCAGACCGGCATCGCGCAGCTGCTCCAGGGCCACGGCGCGGAGCTGTCCGTGTCGTCGGACAGCGACCGGCTGCTGTTCGGCACGACGCTGCTGCCCGGCGGCCTGCGCCCGGTGCTCGGCGTGCTGGCCGAGCTGCTCACCTCCGCCACGTACCCGGCCGACGGCGTCGAGGGCGAGCGGGACCGGCTGGCGGAGCGGATCACCATCGCGCTGTCGCAGCCGTCGGTCCTGGCCCGAGCGGCGCTCAGCGCCCGCCGCTTCGCCGGGCACCCGTACGCGGTCTCGCTCCCGGACCCCGCGCTGGTCACGGCGATCGGCGCGGACGACCTGCGCCGGCTGCACGCCGAACGGGTGCTGCCCGCCGGCAGCACGCTGGTCCTGGTCGGCGAGCTGGACCCGGCCGCCGCCACCGACGCCGTCGCCGAGGCGCTGGCCGGCTGGACCGGGACCGGCACCGCCCAGGAGTCCGCCCCGGCGACCACGCTGCACTCCTCGGTCCCCGAGCTGGTCGACCGTCCCGGCGCCGTGCAGTCCAACATCCGGCTCGGCGGCCCCGCGCCCACCCGCACCGATCCCGACCTGGCCGCGGTCCGGCTGGCCGCGATGGTCTTCGGTGGCTACTTCTCCTCCCGCCTGGTCGAGAACATCCGGGAGCGGCGCGGCTACAGCTACAGCCCGCGCAGCTCCGTGGAGCACCAGACCGGCGCGGCGTCGTTCCTCGTCGAGGCCGACGTCGCCACCGAGGTGACCGGCCCGGCGCTCATGGAGACGGTCTACGAGCTCGGCCGGATGGCGCTGACCCCGGTCACCGAGGCGGAGCTGGACGCCGCCCGCCGCTACGTGCTGGGCAGCATGGCGCTGTCGACGGCGACCCACGCCGGGCTGGCGAGCACGCTGTCCGCCCTGGTCGGAGCGGGCCTCCCGGTCAGGTGGCTGGCCGAGCACCAGCAGGCGCTGGAGGCGGTGACCGTCGACCAGGTCCAGGAGGTCTCCCGCCGCCACCTCGCCCCGGGCGCCCTCACCGCCGTCGTGGTCGGCGACGCCGAGGTGGCCGAGGCGCAGCTGGCCGCGCTCGGGCCGCTCACCGTCCGACGGGCCGGCGGCGCGTGACCGTCCCCGCCGCCGGCGGCAGCACCCCCGCGGACAACCCGGACCGCATGACGGCACCGGCGTCGTCGTGGCCGGACGGCACGACGCCGTCGTCCGGGGGCGTGCCCGTCCTGTCCCGCGTCGCCCACGACCGGGCACACCTCGCCCGCGCGCTGCCCGACCCGACCCGCGGCCGCCCGGTCCGGGTGCTCACCGTCGACGTCCAGCGCACCGTGCCGGTCCGCGAGACCCCCGACGGTCCGGAGCTGCTGTGGGAGGAACGGCCCGAGCTGCCCGCGGGCGCGATCTTCCTGGGCGAGGCCGACGGCGTCCCCTACGCGGCGGTCCGCGGCGAGCGGGCGCTCACCGTGGGCGGGCAGCCGGTGGACGCCTGGTCCGGGCTGCGCGACCTGGGCACCGTGCTGGGCGACCGCGACGCCGGGCTGCTCGTGCAGGCCATCGGCATCATCGAGTGGCACGAGCGCAACCGCTTCAGCCCGCTGACCGGAGCGCCGACCACCGTCGAGCGGGCCGGCTGGGTGCAGCGGGACAGCTCGACGGGGATGGACATCTTCCCCCGCACCGACCCCGCCGTGATCATGCTCGTCCACGACGGGGCGGGGCGCCTGGTGCTGGGCCGGCAGGCGATCTGGCCGCCCGGGCGGTACTCGATCCTCGCCGGCTTCGTGGAGCCCGGGGAGTCCGCGGAAGCCGCCGTCGTCCGCGAGGTCGAGGAGGAGGTGGGGCTGCGCGTCACCGACGTCCGCTACGTGGGCAGCCAGCCCTGGCCGTTCCCGCAGTCGCTGATGCTGGGGTTCGTGGCCCGCGCGGAGTCCGCGGGTGAGCTCGTCCTCGACCCGGACGAGATCGAGGAGGCGCACTGGTTCTCCCGCGAGCAGCTGCTCGCCGGAGAGGGGCTGTCGGCCCTGCCCCCGGCGGTCTCGATCGCCCGGAACATCATCGACCGCTGGCTGGCCGGCGAGTTCGACAGCTAGGCGAACCGGCCGCCGAGCACGAGGGCCGGGCGGTCGGCGTGGTCGGCCAGCACCACGGCGTCGGCGAGGGCCACGGGGTCCACCTCGTCGTCGTAGCGGTCGAAGGCCGGCAGCGCCCACGCCTGGTCCGCCGGCGTGCGACGGCGGCGCGCGGCCGGAGCCACCCGCAGGTGGACCACGACGTCGAAGGGCAGCCCGATGCCCTGCAGCAGCGCTCCGGCGACCAGCAGGACACCGCCGGCCGGCCCGGGCTGCCGGGGAGCGCGGACGGCGCGGTCGCGGTCCAGGTCCCACAGCTGCGGCAGGTAGTGGCCCGACCCGCCCGGCCCGAGCGGAGCGAGCACCTCGCGGGTGAGGGCGCCGGCGTCCAGCCAGTCGGTGTAGCGGGCGTCGGGATCGGTCCGGCCGTGCTCCAGCCGCAGCGACGCCGGGCGGTAGAAGCCGTCGGCGCGGACGACCGCGGCGCTGCGCCCGCGGGCGGGCAGGCGCTCGGCGACCTCCTCGGCCAGCCTCTCCGGCGCGGCGAGCTCGGGGCCGTCGACGGCGACGCGCAGCGCAGTGGCGCCCGGTTCCGGGGGCAGGTCGGCCAGCAGCGCGGCGAGACGATCGGCCAGCGCAGCGGGGGAGAGCGGAACGGGAGAGGTCAGGACCGGCCGTCCGCCACGACCACCGGGCAGGGGGGATCGGCGGCCGGCGGGGCGTCTGCCGCCAGGCCGTCCAGGACCTCCCGGGCCAGCTCCGCGACGGGCCGGCCCTGCGAGCGCGCGTTCCGGCGCAGCTCCTCGAAGGCGGCGCGGGCGCTGAGCGCGTGCCGCTCGGCCAGCACCCCGATGGCACGCTCGGTGGCCACCCGCGCGGCCAGGGCGTGCTCCAGCTGGGACACCGTGCGCTCCAGCGCGGCGATCCGCAGCGCCGCCTCGTCCACCACGGCGGCGCCGGCCGAAACCGCCGTCCCGCGGGCGGACCGGCGGGCGGAGCGGTCGGGCTCGGGCAGCGCGCCGAACTCCTCGGCGACCAGGTCGGCCAGCGACATCCCCTCGACGAGGTCCCCGACGGGCTCGCTGCCGTCCGCCGACCGGACGGCCCAGCCCCCGGGCGTACGGGTCAGCGCCACCGGCGCGTGGACGGTGTCGGTGTCCGGGTCCTCCGGGTCACCCGCCGCGACCGAGCGTGACTGCCCGTTCCAGGGGCGGGGACCGGGGATCACGGGAGCGTCATGCCTCCGCGGCCGCGGCGAGCTGCGCCTTGACCTGGTCGATGCTCGGATTGGTCAGTGCGGTGCCGTCGGCGAAGATCAGCGTCGGCACAGTGCGGTTGCCACCGTTGGCGTTCATCACCAGGTCGGCGGCCTTCTCGTCGGCCTCGATGTCGACCTCGGCGAAGTCGATGCCCTCGATCTGCATGAGCTTCTTCAGCCGGACGCAGTAGCCGCACCACGTGGTGGTGTACATCGTCACGCCGGTGGCGGGGGTGGTGGTCATCGAGGTGGAGTCTCCCTGCTGGTTCGTCATGGGTCCACCCCCCCGGGAGGGCGTACCGCACGGTGTTCCCAGGTGAACGCGGCCGTCCTGGGGATGCTTCCCCATGACGTCGGTGCCGGCTGGGAGGATCGCTACGTGACACGGACGAGGACCCGATGAGTGCGGCCATCCGATCGGGGTCCCGCGCGGAGGACGTCCTCGCCGGGCTCGACGAGGAGCAGCGCGCAGCGGCGCAGGCCGTCACCGGACCGGTCTGCATCCTGGCCGGCGCGGGCACCGGCAAGACGCGCACGATCACCCACCGCATCGCCTACGGCGTGCACACCGGCGTCTTCGTCCCCGAGCAGGTCCTCGCGGTCACCTTCACCGCCCGCGCCGCCGGCGAGCTCCGCACCCGTCTCCAGGCCCTCGACGTCGGCGGGGTGCAGGCGCGCACCTTCCACGCCGCCGCCATGCGGCAGCTGCGCTACTTCGCGCCGCGCGTGCTCGGCGGGCCGATGCCGCCGCTGATCGAGAACAAGCTCCGCGTCGTGGCGACGGCGGCCGCGCGCCACCGGCTCACCACCGACCGCACGAGCCTGCGCGACCTGGCCAGCGAGATCGAGTGGGCCAAGACCACGCTGGCCACGCCGGAGGACTACCCGGCCCGCGCGAAGACCGCCGGCCGCGAGCCCCCGTTCGAGGCCGCCGCGGTCGCCGCCGTCTACGCCAGCTACGAGCAGGCCAAGGAGCGCGACGGCGCCCTGGACTTCGAGGACCTGCTGCTGGTCACCGCCTACGCGCTCGAGGGGCACCCCGACGTCGCCCGGGCGGTCCGTGACCAGTACAAGCACTTCGTCGTCGACGAGTACCAGGACGTCAACCCGCTGCAGCAGCGGCTGCTCGACGCGTGGCTGGGCGGCCGGGCCGAGGTCTGCGTCGTGGGCGACCCGAACCAGACCATCTACTCCTTCACCGGCGCCGACCCCGACTACCTGCTGGGCTTCGCCGACCGCTATCCCGACGCCGAGGTGGTCAAGCTCGAGCGGGACTACCGCTCCACGCCGCAGGTGGTCGGCCTGGCCAACCGGCTGATCGGCATGGCTCCGCGGCGCAAGGGCCTGCCGGGGCTGCGCCTGCTCGGCCAGCGGGCCGACGCGGTGGAACCCTCGTTCGTCGAGCACCCCGACGAGCCGGCCGAGGCCGACGCCGTCGCCGCCCGCTGCAAGGCGCTGATCGACGAGGGCATGCCGGCGTCGGAGATCGCCGTGCTGTTCCGCATCAACGCCCAGTCCCAGGTCTACGAGAACGCGCTGGCCGCCGTCGGCGTCCCGTACGTGCTCAAGGGCGGCGAGCGGTTCTTCGAGCGGCCGGAGGTGCGCGAGGCCGTGCTGCTCCTGCGCGGAGCGGCCGCCGGAGGCAGCGAGCCGGGCATGCTCGTGCCCGCGGTGCGCGACGTCCTGGCCTCCACCGGCTGGGTCGAGCACCGTCCTCCGGCCGGGGGAGCGGCGCGTGACCGCTGGCAGTCGCTGGCGGCGCTGGTCGACCTCGCCGTCGACCTGGTCGCGGAGAACCCGTCGCTGGACCTGCCCGGCTTCGTCACCCACCTGGCCCAGCGCGCCGACGCCCAGCACGCGCCCACCGTGCAGGGGGTCACCCTGGCCTCGATGCACGCGGCCAAGGGCCTGGAGTGGGACGCCGTCTTCGTCGTCGGACTGGTCGACGGTGTCGTGCCCATCGCCCAGTCGCTGGCGCGCCCCGACGCGGTGGAGGAGGAGCGGCGGCTGCTCTACGTGGCGGTGACCCGCGCCCGGGAGCAGCTGGTCCTGTCCTGGTCGCTGTCCCGCAACCCCGGAGGCAAGCGGGCGCGACCGCGCAGCCGGTTCCTCACCGGCCTGGCGCCGGACTCCGGGCCCACCGCGCCGCCGGCCCGCAAGGCCGGCAAGCGGCCCAAGGTGGTGCTCGAGGGGCAGGCCGGGGAGCTGTTCGAGCGGCTGAGGGCGTGGCGCAGCCAGGCCGCGCAGGCGCAGTCCGTCCCCGCCTACGTCGTGTTCACCGACGCCACCCTGCAGGCCATCGCCGAGACCCGGCCGGCCACCCTGCGGGAGCTTTCGGGGCTGCCGGGCATCGGCGCCCGCAAGCTCGAGCTCTACGGCGAGGACGTCCTCGCCGCCGTCACCGGTTGAGGCCCCCAACGCCTCGCCGGGGTGGGCCGACCGGCGCCGTCACACGGTTCGGGACGTCGTCGTTAATTCGTTTGACCGCGTCCGAACCGCCCGCCTAGTGTCCTGAACCACACGAGCTGCACCCAGCCCGAGCACGGCTGTCCGGCCGAGTTCGCGACCCGGAAGGAGGGGTGGACGTGATCAGCACGACGTGGACCGATGCCCCCGCCGGGTTCTCCGGCCCGGGCCGCACCGGCATGTCCCCGTACGCCTGCTCCTCCGTCGTCGACGGCGGCGTCGCCCGGACCGTCATGGCGCCCGCCGCGGCTCCGCTCTGGGGGACGGGTGTGCCCGTGGCAGCTCGCCTGCGCCCGATCGAGAAGCGCGGCATCGCCCACGAGTCCTTCCTCCAGGCACTCGTCGTCGCCACCCCGCTGATCGCCAGCACCGACACGACCGACATCCACCCCAACGCCACCACCCTCGGGATCCACCCCCCGGGGAGACCGCAGAGCTAACCGCTCGCCGGTCCTCCTCGAGGCCGCGGAACCCGAACCGGGATCCGCGGCCTCTTCGTTTCTCCGCGGCACCCGGCCCCGACTTCGGTCGGCGGGCCACCGCCGGCCGTCAGACGACGAGCACGAGGAGGAGCGGCCGTGCCGCACACGATCGAGCGCGCGACGACCCACTGCCGCACCGGCCAGCCCGGGGCCGGTGGCGGAACGCCGCCGTACGGGCCCCATCCGCCCCGCAGGTGGCCGCAGCCAGCACTGCCCCCGGCACCTGTCCGGCGCCCCGTGCCCTGCCGCGAGGAGGACCCCGAGCTCTGGTTCGCCGAGAGCCCGACCGTCCTCGAGCAGGCCAAGGCGCTGTGCACCACCTGCCCGCTCCGGGACGCCTGCCTGGCCGGTGCCCTGGACCGCGGCGAGCCGTGGGGCGTCTGGGGAGGGGAGATCTTCGACCGCGGGGTGGTCATTGCCCGCAAGCGCCCCCGTGGCCGTCCCCGGAAGGTGACCGCCGCGTGAGCACCGCAGAGCAGTCCGCCCTCGCCCGCCCGGCGGGGGCGTCCACACCAGCCACGAGAACCGAGGGAACGATCATGTACGCGTACGAGCACGCACTGGCGCACAGCCGGATGCGCGAGCTGCAGGAGGAGGCGCAGGCGGCCTCCCGCGCCCACCGGCTCTACCGGGCACGCAAGGCGGCCCGACGCGCGGAGCGGGCGGTGCGTCGCGCCGCGCGCCTCAGCGCGTCGGTCTACTGAAAGAGGACCCCGTCCTCCTCACCCCTCGCTCCGCTCGGGGCGAGCCTCTGGACGGGGCCGGTCGGGCCGGGTCGGACGCTCACGATGCGTCCGGCTCGGCTCAGCCCTTGAAGCCCGGGAGCCACTCCTCCAGGACGCCGCGGAAGCCGCCTTCGGCGTCGAGCTGGCACAGCACCCCGATGGACCCGATCGTCACCCGGTGGATGAGCAGGTAGGCCGGCGGGAGGTTGAGCTGCCGACCCAGCCGGCTGGCCTCCAGGCGCGGGTCGGCGATGCGGGCGGCCTGCTCCTGCATCCAGGCGCGGGTGAAGTGGAACTGCGGCTCCGCGATCGGGTCGAGCATCGGCCGCAGGAAGTCGTGCACGCCCTGGGCGTCGATCTGGGCGGTCGGCAGCACGAAGCCCTCGCTGCGCAGGTCGGCCAGCACCTCCTCGGCCCTGCCTTCCAGGGCCCAGCGCAGCAGCCGGCCGATCGGCTCGGGGTGGCCGTCGGGCAGCCGCGCCGTCGCCCCGAAGTCGATGACCCCGAGGCGGCCGTCGGCCATTAGCCGGAAGTTGCCCGGGTGCGGATCGGCGTGCAGCAGCCCGGCCCGCTCGGGCGCGGAGAAGTGCAGCACCGCCATGAGCAGGCCCGCGCGGTCGCGCTGCTCGCGCGTGCCGCTGGCGATGATCCGCGACAGCGGGGTGCCCTCGAGCCACTCCGAGACGATGACCTTGGGTGCGCTGGCGACCACCCGGGGGACGACGATCTGCGGGTCGTCGGCGAATGCGGCCGAGAAGCCGCGCTGCGCGTCGGCCTCGAGGCTGTAGTCGAGCTCCTCGACCACCCGCGCCTTGAGCTCGGCGATCAGCGGCTTGACGTCCATCCCCGGGAAGAGGACGGCGAACAGGCGCGCGAAGCGGCTGAGCTGGTTCAGGTCGGCCATGAGCGCGGTGGCCGCACCCGGGTACTGGATCTTCACCGCGACGTCCCGGCCGTCCCGCCACGTCGCGCGGTGCACCTGGCCGATGCTGGCCGCGGCCGCCGGCTGGTCGTCGAACTCCGCGAACCGCTGCCGCCACGTGCCACCGAGCTGCTGGGCGAGCACCGCGTGGACGGTGCGCACCGGCATCGGCGGCGCCTCCTCCTGGAGCTTCACCAGCGCCTGGCGGTAGGGGGCGCTCATCTCCTCGGGCACCGCGGCCTCGAAGACCGAGAGCGTCTGCCCGAGCTTCATCGCGCCGCCCTTGAGCTGCCCGAGGACGGCGAACAGCTGCTCGGCGGTGCGCTGCTGCAGCTCCGCGGACACCGCGTCCGCGGACTGACCGGACAACCGCTTGCCCAACCCCAGCGTGGCGCGGCCCGCGGCCCCCAGGGGAAGGGAGGCCAGCCGCGCGGTGCGGGACACCGAGCCCCGCGGCATCACCGGTCGGTCGTCGCCCACGTGTCCTCCTCGTCAGCGCCGTGCCCGGCCCCGCGGTAGCGGAGGCGGCTCGGGCGAACCCGCGAGCGCGCTCACGGGCCATTGTCCCCTGCCGCACGCTGCTTTCGCTGGGCGCAGCCGCACTCGGGGTGCGGAGACCAGTGGCGTACCCGGGGGAGCAGGTCGGGCGGGGACAGCTCCAGGGTCGCATCCAGCGTGACCGGGGCGGCGTTCCCGTCCAGGTAGGCGAGCACCTGCACGGCGGCGGTCACGGCGGTGAGCAGGCAGGTCACCGTCGCGCCGCTGGGCGGTGGCTCGCCGGCCGTGAGCTGCGCGGCCAGCCGCGGCCAGCGTGGATCCGCGTCGCGCCGGTGCAGGTCGGCGCAGCGCAGGCAGCTGGTGACGCCCGGCACCACGAGCGGCCCCACCACACCGGTGGCACCCCGCACGGTGGCGACCAGGTGCGGCACCCCCGCGCGCGACCAGCCGGCCACCGTGGGGTCCGACGCCGCCCACGGGCGGGCGAGCACGACCAGGTCGGGCAGCGCGCCCCCGGTCACCGGGCGCAGGTCGGTGAGCGGGCTGGCCCGCCGGACCGCGTCGGCCGCGGCCACCGACCGCGGCCGTCCCTCGTCCGCGGCGGTCGCCCCGCCGACGACGGCGTCGCCCGCGGCCACCAGCCCGCTGTCCCGGACGCTCACCCGGCCGACGCCGCTGGCCGCGAGGACCGCCGCGAGCGGGGTGCCGACGCGCGTGGCGCCGTCGACCACGACGACGGCGGCCCGCCGGGCGCGCCAGCCCTCGGCCGACGGGCTCTCCGCGGCCTGGCGAGCGGCGGCGGCCGGGCCGGCGTCGGTGGCCAGCAGGTCGGCGGCGTCGACGTCGACCAGGAGGTGGGCGGCGCGCAGGCCGTCGAGGACGGCGGTCACCGCACCGGCGTCCAGACCTTCGCGGACGGCGTCGGCGACCACGGCCCGCTGCACCCGGCGCCCGTCCAGGCCGCGCAGCAGGGCGGCCAGCCCGTGCGGGAGCGGGCTCACCAGCAGGCCGTCACCGGTGTCCACGCCGCCGATCTGCAGGGTGTCCGCGTCCCCGCGCAGCAGCGGGACCGCGGCGGGCAGCAGGGGACGGGCCGAGTCGCTCACCGGAGGAGCGTGACAGCGCCGGCGGGTGCGGCGGGCCTCCGTCCACAGGCCCGGGGACGACGACGGCGGCGCCCCGAACGGGGTCGCCGCCGTCGACGCGACTGGGAGGCCGGTGGTTCAGGCCTTGCCGAGGATCCGGTTCATCTTGGTGCCGCAGACCGGGCAGGTGCCTTGCGCCATGCGACGTCCGGACTCGCTGACCTTGACCTCGCCGTCGAAGTCGCGCTTCTCCTTGCACTTCACGCAGTAGCCGTTGTAGCTCTCAGCCACGGGATCTCCTCGTCTCGGGGGCGCTCCGGCATGCAGGCCGGGCGTCGTTGCGCGGGAACGCTACCCGCGCCGGTGCGCCCCGATACGGCCGATGGCGGTTCGGTCAGCGGCTGGTTCCCACAGCCTGTGGACAACCCTGTGGAGCACGTGGGGACCCGTCGGCGTGTCCCTGTGCGCGGACGGGGGGTGGAGCCGGGGACAACGCTCGCGGACCTGCCCGCGCACCCCGTCCCACCTGCACGGACGGCTCGCGGCGGGTTGTGGAACCTAGCGGTCGGTGGTGGGGAACGCCGGGCGGGGCGGCCTCGTGTCCACCGTCCGTGCGACCTGTACCCGAGAGGGTGTCTCCGGGCGGGCGCGGCCACGGGGGAGTGGCTTACGGTTCCCCCGTGCACGGACCGCCCCCCGACGCCTCCGCACGCCCCGAGCCCTCCGGCGTCCCGCCGGAATCTCTGGGTGCGGGTCGTGCCGTGCCCATGGCGCGGCGCAGGTCCGGTGGGGACGACGCCGCGCAGCCGCTGCCCGGGGACGCCGAGTCGCTCGTCGAGGTCCGCCGCAGCGCCCGGCGCCGGCGCACTGTCACCGCCTACCGCGAGAGCGGCCGCACCGTGGTGCTGATCCCGGCGGCGTTCAGCCCCGCCGAGGAGCGCCGCTGGGTCGAGCAGATGGTCGCCAAGCTGCAGACCCGCGAGGAGCGGCGCCGTCGGTCCCTGGGTGGTGACGACGAGCTGATGATCCGGGCGCGGGCCCTGTCCGCCGCGCACCTGGACGGCCTGGCCGAGCCGGCGTCCGTGCGGTGGGTGGACAACCAGCAGCGCCGGTGGGGCTCCTGCACGCCGGCCGACCGCAGCATCCGGTTGTCCAGCCGGCTGCGCTCGATGCCCGACTACGTCGTCGACTACGTGCTGGTCCACGAGCTGGTGCACCTGCTCGAGCCCGGCCACGACGAGCGGTTCTGGGCGCTCGTGGCGCGCTACCCGCGCGCGGAGCGGGCCCGCGGCTTCCTCGAGGGCGTGGAGCTGGCCAACACCGCCGGAGCGGCCGGCGCCGCGGCCGGGCCCGACGCCGACCTCGTCGACTGAAGGCCCCGTCCGGAGGCTCGCCACGAGCCTGCGAGTGGTGAGAGGGACGGGGTCCTTCTTCAGCCTTGGTCGGGCCCGTCGTCCCCGGGCTTCTCGGCGTCGCCGTCGGTGAGGGCCTGGAGCTCGTCGTCGAGGCCCTGGCGGGTGACGAAGTCCATCGGCTCGTCCAGGTCGTCCGACGTCGGCAGCAGGTCCGGGTGGTTCCACAGCCGGTCGCGGTCCGCGCCGCCGTGCTGCTGCGTCATCGCCGCCCACACCGTGGCGGCGTCCCGGAGCCGGCGCGGCCGCAGCTGCAGGCCCACGAGGGTGGCGAAGGTCTGCTCGGCCGGGCCACCGGAGGCGCGGCGACGGCGCATCGTCTCGGCCAGCGCGGAGTGGCCGGGCAGCCGGTCCTTCGCGGCCGCGGCGACGACGGTGTCGATCCATCCCTCGACCAGCGCGAGCAGGGTCTCCAGGCGGCGCAGCGCCATCGCCTGCTCGGGGGTCTCCTCCGGTTCGAGCACCCCGCTGCCCAGCAGCCGCTGGATGCTCTCCGGGTCGCTGGGGTTTAGCCCCTCCATGCCGCCGCCGGACATGGCCTCGGAGATGCCGCGCTCGATGGCGTCGCGGTCGATGGTGATGCCGCGGGCGTAGGCGTGGACGGCGTCCTGCAGCTGCTGGCGCAGCCACGGGACGTGCGCGAACAGCCGCTGGGCGGCGGCCTCGCGCAGCGCGAGGAACAGGCGCACCTCGTCGGCGGGCCGGTCGAGCCCGTCGGCGAAGGCGGCGACGTTCTGCGGCACCAGCACACCGGTGCCGGCGGGGGCCAGCGGCAGGCCGACGTCGGTGCTGGTGACGACCTCGTCGGCGAGCTTGCCCAGCGCCGACCCGACCTGGGCGCCGAACATGACGCCGCCCATGCGGCCCATGATCCCGGCGATCGGGCCGAAGCCCATCGCAGCCTCCTGCGGCAGCGCGCTGGTCATCGCGGCGACGACCTTCTCCGCGAGGGGGTCGATCAGCGCGCCCCAGGCCGGCAGGGTCTGCTCCACCCACTCGACCCGCGACCAGGCGGCGGTGCGCTCGATGCCCGAGGGCAGCTCGGTCACCTGGTCGAGCCACAGGTCGGCCAGCCGCAGCGCCTCGGCCACCGCGGTGCGCTCGGCGTCGGACACCGGCTGGTGACCCGCGGCGAGCTGGCTGATGGCGCTCTGCTTGGCGAGGTCCCAGTTGACCGGCCCGCCGGACCAGTTCATCAGCCGCTGCAGCTCGGCGAACAGCGGCATCTTGCCCAGGACGTCCTCGGGTGAGCCGCCGCCGGCCATGCCGCCGAACAGCGCACCCAGGCCGAACGGGTCACCGCCGCCCGGGGTGCCACCGCCGCCCTCGCGGCGTTCGGGATCGCGGTCGCCGGGGAGGCCGAAGCCGAACGGGACGTCACTCATGCGTCCACGGTAGACGCCCCCGTCAGCGCTGGTAGGCGCGTTCGCCGGGAGCTCAAGGCCTGCTGCAGGGGCCTGCCGCGAGCATGCGAGCGGTGGGGGGCGACAGGTCCTTCGCCTACTCTCGCCGGTCGTGACCCGTCGCATCGCCGTCCTGACCACCGGTGGCGTCCTGCTGGTGCTGTTCGGCGTGCTCGGCACGACGCTGCCGGTGCCCTACGTCGCCCAGGTGCCCGGACCCACCTACAACACGCTGGGCGACATCGACGGCGAGCCGATCATCTCCGTCGAGGGCCGCGAGCCCAACGAGGTCGAGGGCAACCTCAACCTGACCACCGTGGGTGTGAGCCGCGACCGGCTGAGCCTGGTGCAGGCCGTGCGCGGCTGGTTCGACGACGAGGTGGCGGTCGTCCCCGAGGAGTCGGTGTACCCGGCCGACCGGACCGTCGAGGAGACCCGCCAGGCCAACCGCCGCGCGTTCGTCACCTCCGAGCAGGCCGCGGAGAGCGTCGCGCTGGGACACCTGGGCTACCCGGAGAAGGTCGTGGTGCGCGGGCTCCCCGAGGACTCGCCGTCCGAGGGCCGGCTCCAGGAGGGCGACGCCCTCGAGTCGGTCGACGGGCGGCCGACGCCGGACCTCGCCGCGCTCGAGTCGGTGCTCGGCTCGATCCCGCCCGGCACGGACGTGCCCGTCGCCTACACGCGACTGGGCGACCCCGGCAGCACGACGGTGACCACGGGACCCGCCGAGGAGGGCGACGGGTCCGTCCTCGGCGTCAGCGTGCTGCAGCAGCCGGCCGCACCCTTCGACGTCGACATCCAGGTGGAGGACGTCGGCGGCCCGTCGGCCGGTCTGATGCTGACGCTCGGCATCCTCGACCTGGTGGGCGCGGACGACCTCACCGGCGGTGCGCTGGTCGCGGGCACCGGGACCATCGACGTCGACGGCGAGGTCGGCCCCATCGGCGGCATCCCGCTGAAGATGGTCGCCGCCCGCGAGATCGGTGCCGACCTGTTCCTCGTGCCCGAGGACAACTGCGAGGAGGCGCTGGCCGCCGAGGACCCGGGCTTCCCGCTGGCCAAGGTCGCGACCCTGGACGACGCCCTCGAGGCCCTCGCCGACCTGCGGGCGGGGCGCACGCCGGCCGCCTGCTGAGGCCCGGCCGCGCCGACCGGAACACCCGGGAACCCCGCCGCCGCTGGCGCGTTGTGCTGGGATGAGCGGAGGACCGCGCCCAGGGTCGGGCGCTCCTCCTCGTCGGTGGTGCGGCCGTGGCCGAGCTACCGGATCCGCACCTACGACCCGTCAATGTGAGGAGACCGCTCGTGGCCATGCGGCCCCCCGTGCCGGTGCCGACGCTGTCGCGCCGCGCGAAGCTGGTCCTCGGCGCCATCGCCGTGCTGCTCGTGCTGTTCACCGTGGTCGGCTCGCTGACCAACGTCTACGTCGACTACCTGTGGTTCGCCGAGACCGACTACACCGAGGTCTTCTGGACCGAGCTGCAGAGCCGCGCCCTGCTGTTCGCCGTGGCTGGGGTCGCGACCGGTGGCCTGACCGCCCTGGCGATCTACCTGGCCTACCGGTTCCGCCCCACGTTCCGGCCGATGTCGCTGGAGCAGCAGAACCTGGAGCGCTACCGGCAGTCGCTGGAGCCGCGGGCGGGCCTGGTGCTCACCGCCGTCGCCGTCGTCCTGGGGCTGTTCGCGGGCTTCGCCGCGCAGGGCAGCTGGGAGACCTGGCTGACCTTCCGCAACGGCACCGACTTCGGCCAGACCGACCCGCAGTTCGGGCTGGACCTCTCCTTCTTCGTCTTCGACTACCCCTTCTACCGGCTGGTCCTGGGCTTCGGGTTCGCCATCGCGGTCCTGGCGCTGATCGGCTCGCTGGTCACCCACTACGTGTTCGGCGGGCTGCGGCTGCAGACGCCGGGCCAGAAGCTCACCGCCGCGGCGCGCGTGCAGGTCTCGGTGCTGCTGGGCGTCTTCGTCGCGCTGAAGGCGGTCGCCTACTGGCTGGACCGCTACGGGCTGGTCTACTCCGACCGCGGTGACGTGTTCACCGGCGCCAGCTACACCGACATCAACGCGCTGCTGGTGCCCAAGACGATCCTGGTGTTCGTGGCGGCGGTCTGCGCCATCGCGTTCTTCGCCAACATCGTCGTCCGCAACTTCCTGCTCCCGGCCGCCGCGCTGGTGCTGCTGCTGGCCTCCAGCCTGGTCATCGGCGTGGCCTACCCGGCGATCGTGCAGCAGTTCGTGGTCAAGCCCAGCGCCAACGAGCGCGAGGCGCCCTACATCGAGCGGGCCATCGAGATGACCCGCCAGGCCTACGGCCTCGACCAGGTCGAGTACGTGGACTACGCGCAGGAGACCGAGGCCACCGACGGCGAGGGCGACGTCGTCGACCCGGAGGTGGCGCTGGCCGAGCTCCGCAACGACACCGAGACCATCCCCAACGCCCGGCTGCTGGACCCGAACGTGCTGACCGAGACGTTCACGGCGCGCCAGCAGATCCGCAACTGGTACGGCTTCCCGGAGAAGCTCGACGTCGACCGCTACACCGTGGACGGCGAGGAGCGCGACTACGTCGTGGCGGTGCGCGAGCTGGACAGCACCGGGCTGTCGGAGAACCAGAGCACCTGGATCAACCGGCACACCGTCTACACCCACGGGCACGGTTTCGTCGCCGCGCCGGCGAACGAGGTCGTGGCCGGCTCCGACGGCGGCGAGCCCAACTTCACCACCGGGGATCTGCCCGTCCGCGGCGACATCCCGGTCGACCAGAGCCGCATCTACTACGGCGAGCTCATCGACGACTACTCCGTCGTCGGTGCTCCCGACGGGGCCACCCCGCGCGAGTCCGACCTGCCCGAGGGCGGGTCGGACGACCGGCAGATCAACAACACCTACGACGGCGAGGGCGGGGTGTCGGTCGGCAGCTTCTTCCGTCAGCTGACCTTCGCCGTGTACTTCCGGGAGCGGAACTTCCTGCTCTCCAGCGCGGTCAACGACGAGTCGAAGGTCCTCTACGTGCGCGACCCCCGCGACCGGGTGGAGAAGGCGGCGCCCTTCCTCGAGGTCGACGGCGACCCGTACCCCGCGGTGATCGACGGCCGGGTCACCTGGATCCTCGACGGCTACACGACGTCGGACTCCTACCCCTACTCCGAGCAGATGGAGCTGGGCGAGGCCGCCGCGGACTCGCTGACCGGCACCGGCACCACGGCGCTGCCGGACGAGACCTTCAACTACATCCGCAACTCGGTGAAGGCGACCGTCGACGCCTACGACGGCACGGTCACCCTCTACGCGTGGGACGAGGAGGACCCGGTCCTCCAGACCTACATGAAGGCCTTCCCTGGCGTCATCCAGCCCAAGAGCGAGGTGTCCGACGAGCTGGAGGGCCACCTCCGGTACCCCGAGGACCTGTTCAAGGTGCAGCGGGACATCTTGACGCGGTACCACGTTGAGGACCCGATCGCGTTCTACGAGGGCAGCGACCGCTGGCAGGTGCCGGACGACCCGACCGTGGGGGGCAACGTCCAGGAGGACCAGCCGCCGTACTACATCCTCGCCCAGCGGCCGGGTGACGACGAGGCCAGCTTCCAGCTGACCAGCGCGCTCAACGCCTTCCAGCGGGAGAACCTGTCGGCGTTCATCTCGGCGTCCAGCGATCCGGACACCTACGGCGCCATCCAGGTGCTCCAGCTGCCCGGCAACACGCCGTTCCGCGGGCCGGGGCAGGTGCAGAACGCGTTCACCGCGAACGAGGACATCCGGCCCGACCTTACGCTGTTCGACAGCGAGAGCTCGAACGCCGTGTTCGGCAACCTGCTCACCCTGCCGATCGGGGACGCCGGCCTGCTGTACGTCGAACCCCTCTACGTCGAGGGGACCGGTCAGGGCGGCTTCCCGCTGCTGCAGCGCGTGCTGGTCAACTTCGGTGGCCGGATCGGCTACTCGAACACCCTCGCCGGTGCGCTGGACGAGGTGTTCGGGTCCGGCGCCGGCGAGGTCGCCACCGACAGCGGTGAGGAGACGACGCCGAGCCCGAGCCCCAGCCCGTCGCCGTCGCCGTCCCCGTCGCCGGACGGGGACGCCGGTACCGATCCCGACGTGGACGCGGCGCTCGCCGACGTCGACGCCGCCCTCGACGCGTTCGCCGACGCCCAGCAGAGCCGCGACTTTGCGGCCCAGGGCCAGGCGTTGGCCGACCTCGACGCCGCGGTCCAGGCCTACCGGGACGCGCAGGCGGCCGCGGACGGCGCAGCGACGCCCGGCGGCTGAGCGGCCGGAGGAGGGGACGGCGCACCCGCGTCGCCCCCTCCTCCCCGCCTGGGGTACGGTGGTCGTACCGACGCGGGGTGGAGCAGCTCGGTAGCTCGCTGGGCTCATAACCCAGAGGTCGCAGGTTCGAATCCTGCCCCCGCTACTCACGCACAGGGCCCGGTCACCTCGGTGACCGGGCCCTGTGCCGTTCGCGGCCAGGCGCGGTCACGGGCATTGTCCCGCCGGACCACGTGCCGCAGTCTGTGCGGCGTGGACGGGGACCAGCTGCCCTGGCAGATCAACCGGCCGGGCGCGATCACGGTGCAGGACGCCGACGACGGGCACGTGCTGCACATGAGCGGCGACGTGGTGGACGTGGTCGTCGAGCACCTCATGGCCACCCGCCCGGTGGACCTCTCGCGCGTCGTGGCCGTCGACGTCGGCGACGTGACCTACATCGACTCCACGGGACTGTCGTTGCTAGCCCGCTGGGCGCAGGCAGCCGCCGCCGGGGGACGACCGGCCGAGATCCGCCGCCACACCACCCGGTTCGGCCGCGTCCTCGAGGTGGCCGGACTCACCACCCTGTTCGTGTACGCGTGAGCACGGCAGGGGGCCCGGCCACCTCGGTGACCGGGCCCCGTGCCGTGCTCCCGGCTCACGGGCCGGCGAAGACCCCGTCGCCGTTGGACTGCGAGCGACCCGGGGCCGGCTCGCTGTACTGACCGGCCTCGTGGCGGGCGACGACGAAGTGGTGCACCTCGTCCGGCCCGTCGGCCAGGCGGAGCGTGCGCTGGCTGGCGTACATGCCGGCCAGGGGCGTCCACTGCGAGACGCCGGTGGCGCCGTGGATCTGGATGGCCTGGTCGATGATCTGGCAGACCTTCTCCGGCACCATCGCCTTGACCGCGGAGACGTAGAC
Source organism: Blastococcus sp. TF02-09 (assembly GCF_003319105.1). Lineage (GTDB taxonomy): Bacteria > Actinomycetota > Actinomycetes > Mycobacteriales > Geodermatophilaceae > Blastococcus. Next base: position 26,512 of record NZ_QOHH01000006.1, read on the forward strand.
GCGGGCCTGGGCGTTGCCGAGCACGTCCATCGCCTTGGCGGCCTTGAGCACCATGAGCTTGCAGGCGTCGAGCTCGATGCGGGCCCGCGAGACGGTCTCCATGTTCTTGCCGAGGTTCAGGATCGGCTTGCCGAACGCCTCGCGGAACTTGCCGCGGCGGACCATCAGCTCCAGCGCCTTCTCGCCCTGGCCGATCGCGCGCATGCAGTGGTGGATGCGGCCCGGACCCAGCCGCACCTGGCTGATCTCGAAGCCCCGGCCCTCGCCGAGCAGCATGTTCGAGGCCGGCACGCGCACGTCGGTGAAGCGGATGCGCATGTGGCCGTGCGGGGCGTCGTCGCGGCCGAAGACCTCCATCGGCTCCATCACCTGGACGCCCGGGGTGTCCATCGGCACCAGGATCTGCGACTGCTGCTGGTGCACCGGCGCGTCCGGGTTGGTCTGGCACATGACGATCATGATCTTGCAGCGCGGGTCGCCGGCCCCGGAGATGTAGTACTTCTCGCCGTTGAGGACGTAGTCGTCGCCGTCGCGCAGGGCCTGGAGTCGGACGTTCTTGGCGTCCGAGCTGGCGACGTCGGGCTCGGTCATGGCGAAGGCGGAGCGGATCTCGCCGTTGAGCAGGGGCTCCAGCCACTGCGCCTTCTGCTCCGGGGTGCCGACGCGCTCGAGCACCTCCATGTTGCCGGTGTCCGGGGCCGAGCAGTTGAGCGACTCCGAGCCGAGCGGGTACTTGCCGAGCTCGACGGCGATGTAGGCGTAGTCGAGGTTGCTCAGCCCACCGACCTCGGAGTTGGGCAGGAAGAAGTTCCACAGGCCGGCCGCCTTGGCCTTGTCCTTGGCTCCCTCCAGCGCCTCGAGCTGGCCCGGCGCGTAGGACCACCGGTCCGCGCGGCCCTCGCCGAGCCGGAAGAACTCCTCCTGCATCGGCGCGACCACGTCCTCGAGGAACCGGACCACCCGGTCGTAGAGCGGCCGGGCCTCCTCGCTCATGCGCAGGTCGAACAGTTCCGTTGGCTCGGCGGTCCGCATCGGTGTCCCTCTCAGATGGATCGTTCGGCACCCCGAGCGTGGCACAGCGAGCGGTCGGGCGGGTGACCCGGGCCACGATCCCGGCGTCGGGCGGCTGCGGTCTCCGGCCGGGACCGAGGTCAGGGCCCTGCTACGTTCCGCTGGCCGGCCCGCGCGGACGTCGTCCGCGTGCGACCGGACGACCCGGGAGGCGCAGTGGTGCTGACGCGTGAGGCAACGGTTGAGGAGGCCTGCGCGGCCGTCGACCGCGACGGCTACGTCATCATCGAACGGCTCATGGACCCGGAGTGGGTCGCGGCTGCCAAGGCCGACCTGCAGCGGGTGCTCGCCGACACGTCCACGGGGCGCAACGCCTTCGAGGGCTTCTCCACCCAGCGCGTCTACGCGCTGTTCGCCAAGACGCGGTACTTCGACGGGCCGGGCACCCACCCGCTCATGCTCGGCGTCCTCGACCACGTGCTCGGCCACTACCAGTTCAGCGCGCCGGTGGGGATCCAGATCGGGCCGGGGGAGAAGGCCCAGGTGCTGCACCGCGACGACGACGTGTACCCGCTGCCGCGCACCGGCACGGACGTCGTCGTCAACACGATGTGGCCGCTCGACGACTTCACCGTCGAGAACGGCGCGACCCGGTTCGTGCCCGGGAGCCACCGCTGGGAGGCCGGGCGCACCGCCACGGAGGAGGAGACGACGGCCGCCGTCATGCCGGCCGGGTCGGTGCTGATCTACGTCGGCAACCTCGTCCACGGGGGCGGGGCGAACACGACCGACCGGCCGCGCCTCGGCGTCATCCTCGAGTACGCCGCGTCCTGGCTCCGGCCCCAGGAGAACCACGTGCTCGCCGTGCCGCAGGAGATCGTCCGGACACTGCCGGAGCGGCTGCAGGAGCTGCTGGGCTACAACATCCACCCGCCGTTCCTCGGCTACGTCGACGGCCGTCACCCCCGGAGGGTTCTGCGGTGACCGGGATCAGCGAGACACGGATCGAGGCCGGTGGGCTCTCCTTCGGAGCGCTCGTCGCCGGGCCGGAGGACGGCCCCCTGGCGTTGTGCCTGCACGGCTTCCCGGACACCGCGCACACCTACCGCCACCTGCTGCCGGAGCTCGCGGCCGCGGGTTTCCGGGCGGTGGCCCCGTTCTCGCGCGGCTACGCGCCGACCGACGTCCCCGCCGACGGCCGGTACCAGACCGGCGCGCTGGTCCGGGACGCGAACGCCCTCCACGACGCCCTGGGCGGCGACGAGCGCGCGGTGGTCGTCGGGCACGACTGGGGTGCGCAGGCGACCTACGGCGCCGCGGTCGGTGCGCCGGACCGCTGGCGGAAGGTGGTGGCCATGGCGGTGCCGGTGGGTCCGGCGCTGGCCGGCTCGTTCTTCACCTACGACCAGATCAAGCGGTCGTTCTACATGTACTTCTTCCAGAACCTGCTGGCCGACGTGCTCGTCGCGGCCAACGACCAGGCCTTTCTCGCCCGGCTGTGGGCCGACTGGTCACCCGGCTACGACGCGACCGAGGACCTCGCCCTCGTCCGTGCCGCCCTCGGGACGCCGGAGAACCTGGCCGCGGCGCTGGGCTACTACCGCGCGCTGTTCGACCCGGCCCGGCAGTCGCCGGAGCTGGCCGCCGAGCAGCTGGCCGTCAGCGGGGTGCCGCCGCAGCCGACGCTCTACCTGCACGGCGCCCAGGACGGCTGCATGGGTGCCGACGTCGTCGGTGCGGTGCGGGACGCCCTCGTCCCCGGCTCGGAGGCCGTCGTCGTCGAGGGCGCGGGGCACTTCCTGCACCTCGAGCGGCCGGCCGAGGTGAACGCCCGCATCGTGGGCTTCCTGACCTCGTAGGCCCGGGCTCAGACGCGAGTGAGCTCGTCGCTCCGGCGACGCCGGTTGGGATTCGCCACCGGGGCGGTGCGGCCGACCGTCGCCCGCGGCACGACGGGCTCCCGCCGCTCGTGCACCACCGGTGGGGTGTGCGCGTGCTCCGGCTTCTGCGGGCGCGAGCGGGACCCCGCCAGCAGGGCGTGCGGGCGGGTCGCGTCGTCGTCGTCCTGCCCGGGATCCCCGACGAGGCCCAGCTGACGGGCCGCGGGGGCCGACGGGAACGTCTCGCACCGGGGCGGGCGCTTCGGGTCGGGCAGGCGGAGCTCGGCGAGGTCCTTCCAGGTGGAGTGCCGCAGGCCGTCGACGACGCAGCGGACCCGGGCCAGGACGCGACCCTCCTGGGTCGTCCAGCCCAGCAGCTCACCGGAGAACCAGATGCCACGGTGGTGGATCTCCACGGGCTGCGGGTCGCCCGCGAAGAGGCTCACCACCGGATTCCCGCTCACCCGGCGGACTGTAGGTCCGGGGGACGATCCGGTACGGAAGGCGCGCGTGCTTGTCGCGCGCCACGGAACAGGTCCGTCCCACCACTCACTCCGGTGCCTGCCGCAACCCCCGGCGGACGGCCGGTCCACACCGGTGTACAGTGGGTTCTACCGACGCGGGGTGGAGCAGCTCGGTAGCTCGCTGGGCTCATAACCCAGAGGTCACAGGTTCGAATCCTGTCCCCGCTACCACGTGGAACGGCCCTCACAGTCGCACTGTGAGGGCCGTTTCTCATCCGCCGACGTCGGCACCGCTCCGGCGACTGCGCCCGCTCCGGGCGCCGCGCCGAGGCGAGCGTGCCCGGCAGCTCGAGGAGGAGCAGTGGCTCGACGAGGCCAGCCCCAGACGGGGGCTCGCCGTACCGCCCCGCGGAACCAGCGCCGTGCCCGCGGGCCGGAGGACGTGATCTCCGTCCTCGCCCGCGCCGTGCGCGAGGTCGAGGGCGCCGTCCAGCGCGGCTCGGTCACCGCCTCGGTGCGCACGAAGTTCCAGGCCATCGCCCTGGTTGCGCGGGAGGAGCGCGCCCGGGTGCGGGCCGACGAGGAGAGCAGCCAGAGCCACAAGGCCGAGCAGCTCAAGCGCCTGGACGGCATCGCGACCATCCTGGCCAGGACGGCGGTCCGCGACTCCGGCCTGCTGGCCCTGCTCGGTGAGGACGCCGTCGTCTCCGGGTCGGCCCGCGCGCTCAGTGCCGAGATGCTGCGCGCCGCCGGCATCGAGCCGACTCCGGTCGAGCCCGCGCCGGTCGAGGTCGCGGAGGCGCCCGCGAGCGAGCGCCGCGTCGTCCCGCAGTCGGTGGTCTCGCGGCAGCTGGCCAACCCCTTCCTGGCCCCGGACTTCGAGGCGGCGCGCCAGGTCACCAGCCGGCCGCGCCGGCTGGCCGGCTGGGAGCTGCTCCAGCCGCTGTTCAACTCCTTCGAGCGGGCCGGCGGCGGCGCCCCGGCGTGCATGCCGCTGCCGTTCCCCACGGACCGGTTCACCCCGCCGGGCCTCCAGCTCATGCCGCACCAGGGGCAGCTCGTCGCCGCGGCCGCGGCGGGGCACCGCACCTTCCTGCTGGCCGACGAGCCCGGTCTGGGCAAGACCGCGCAGGCGCTGCTCGCGGCGGAGGCGTCGGACGCCTACCCCCTGCTGGTCGTGGTGCCGAACGTGGTGAAGACCAACTGGGCCCGCGAGGCCGGCCGCTGGACGCCGCACCGCAAGGCCACCGTCGTCCAGGGCGACGGCGAGACGGTCGACGGCTTCGCCGACATCGTCGTCGTCAACTACGAGGTGCTCGACCGCCACGTCGGCTGGCTCGGCGAGTTCGGCTTCCGCGGCATGGTCGTGGACGAGGCGCACTTCATCAAGAACAAGACCTCGCAGCGGTCGCAGAACGTGCTGCAGCTGTCCGAGCGCATCCGGCTGCGCACCGCGCGCCCGCTCCTGATGGCGCTGACCGGCACCCCGCTGATCAACGACATCGACGACTTCCGCGCCATCTGGCAGTTCCTCGGCTGGATCGACGACAGCAAGCCGCTCGGCGAGCTGATGGACTGTCTCGAGGCGACCGGCCTGACGCCCGCGGACCCCGGCTTCTACCCCGCGGCCCGGAAGTGCGTGATCGACCTCGGCATCGTCCGCCGGCGCAAGGTCGACGTCGCCGCGGACATCCCCGCGCGCCGCATCGCCGACCTGCCCGTCGAGCTCGACGACAAGGCCGGCCGCTCCATCCGCGCCGCCGAGCGCGAGCTCGCCCGCCGGCTGGTCAAGCGCTACGAGAGCGCGCTGGCCGCGCGCGAGTCGGCCACCGTCGTCGAGGGCATCGACGCCGACCTGGTGCGCAAGGTCGCCGGGTGGGAGCTCAAGGACGCCGGCTCGTCGACCACCGGCGAGAACGTGTTCGGCATGATGCGGCGCATCGGTCAGGCGAAGGCCCCGTTGGCTGCCGACTACGCGGCCCAGCTCGCCCGCAGCGCCGGCAAGGTGGTGTTCTTCGCCAAGCACGTCGACGTCATGGACGTGGCCGAGGAGTCCTTCGAGCGGCAGGGGATCGCCTACGCCTCGATCCGCGGTGACCAGACGCCGTCGGCGCGGCAGCGCAACATCGACGCCTTCGTCAACGACCCCGAGGTCGCCGTGGCGGTCTGCTCCCTGACGGCGGCGGGGGTGGGGCTCAACCTGCAGGTGGCCTCGAACATCGTGCTGGCCGAGCTGTCCTGGACCGACGCCGAGCAGACGCAGGCGATCGACCGCAGCCACCGCATCGGCCAGACCATGCCCGTCACCGCCTGGCGGATCATCGCCGCGCAGACCATCGACGCCCGCATCGCCGAGCTCATCGACAGCAAGGCGGGCCTGGCCGCGCGGGCGCTGGACGGGTCGGACGAGGTGTTCTCCTCCACCGACGTGCAGCTCGAGGCGCTCGTCGCGCTGCTCACCGCCGAGCTGTCGGCGTAGCCGGACACCTCCACAGGTTCCGGCGGGGCGCAAAGACGTCCGCGCGTAGTCGGACTCTGCCCCGCGGGTGTGGGCAGAGCCCGACTGTGTGGGGGAGCGGTCGCCGGCGGGGCCCTCCCTGCGTCTCCTGACGGGCGGGAGCTCATCGCTCTCGACTTCGACGCCGTCGGCGCACGGCGACGTGCCGTCGAGTGTTGTGCGCCACCCTTCCGCTCTCTACCGTCAGCGCTGACCGTTTGTCTTCCGACAGTGAGGCGCGCCCGTGTCCGTGAACACCCCCGTCGATCCCGCGCAGTTCGACATCGAGGCGATCGATCTGTCCGACCGCGACTTCTGGGCGGAGCCGCCGGCGGTACGGCACGCGGTCTTCGACAAGCTGCGGGCCGAGCGTCCGTTCGCCTTCTTCGACGAGCCGACCATGGAGGGCATGGAGCCGGGCCCCGGGTACTGGGCCGTCACCCGGCTCGCCGACCTCGACGCGATCAGCGCCCAGCCGGCCGTCTTCTGCTCGGGCCAGGGCGCGGTCTCGATCCAGGACATCCCGGCCGACCTCAGCGAGTTCTACGGCTCCATGATCAGCATGGACGACCCCCGGCACGCCCGGATCCGGCGGATCGTCGCCAAGACGTTCACCCCGCGGATGCTCGAGCAGGTCGTCGACTCCGTGGTCGGCATCGTGGACGACGTGCTGGCCGAGGCGCGGGCCAAGGCGGAGGCGGGGGACGGGTCCCTGGACGTCGTCGCCGACATCGCCGCGCCCATCCCGCTGCGGATCATCTGCGACATGATGGGCGTCCCCGAGCAGGACCGGGAGCTGGTCCTGAACGCCTCGAACACCATCCTCTCCGGCGGCGACCCCGAGCTCACCGACGAGGCGGACCCGCTCACCGCGCTGATCGAGGCCGGCATGAACATGGCCGCGTTGATGGAGCGGCTCGCCGCGGAGCGGATCGAGAACCCCACCGACGATCTGACGACGGCGCTGGTGAACAGCGAGGTCGACGGCGAGAAGCTCACCCACCAGGAGATCGCCTCGTTCTTCATCCTGCTGCTCGTCGCCGGCAACGAGACCACCCGGACGGCCATCGCGCAGGGCCTGCTCGCGCTGTCGGAGAACCCGGAGCAGCGGGCCCGCTGGATGGCCGACCCGTCGATGGACAAGGCCGCGGTCGAGGAGGTCGTCCGCTACGTCAGCCCCGTGACCTGGATGCGCCGCACCGCGACCCAGGACGGCGAGCTCAACGGGCACTCGTTCAAGGAAGGCGACAAGTTCCTGCTGTTCTACGCCGCGGCGAACCGCGACCCGGAGTCGTTCGAGAACCCGCACGCCCTGGACCTGGGCCGCAGTCCGAACAACCACGTCGGCTTCGGCGGGCACGGGCCGCACTTCTGCCTGGGCGCCCACCTGGCGCGGCGCGAGCTCGCGGTGACCTTCCGCCGGCTGTTCGAGGTCTGCCCCGACCTGGAGATCACCGGCGAGCCCGCCCGGCTGCGCTCCTCGTTCGTCAACGGCCTCAAGCGGCTGCCGGCGCGCCTCACGGGGCAGCGATGAGCCGGGTGCAGGTCGACCGGGAGCGCTGCGTCGGCTCGGGCGTGTGCGAGTCGATCGTCCCGGAGGTCTTCGAGATCGACGACGACGGCGTCCTCCAGGTGCTCCGCCAGGAGCCTCCCGCCGACGACCTGGACGGGGTCCGGGACGCCGTCCAGTCCTGCCCCGCGCGGGCGCTCGTGCTGGCGGAATGATCGAAGCGGCCGCTCGCGGGTAGGAGCCGACCATGGAACCCACGGTCACGAACGCCCCGGACGCCGGCCGCTACGAGATCCGCGACGGCGACCGGCTGCTGGGCCACGCCGACTACCGCCGGGAGGGGTCCACCTTCGTGTTCACGCACACGGAGGTGGACCCCGACGCCGGGCACTCCGGCCTCGGCAGCACCCTCGTCCGCGCCGCGCTCGACGACGTCCGGGCCCAGGGCGGGTCGGTCGTCCCGCAGTGCTCGTTCGTGCGCGGCTGGATCGGCAAGCATCAGGACTACGCCGACCTGGTGGCCGGGTCGGAGAGCTGACGCCTCCGTCGGGCGGGAACGGGGCCGGGCCGCGCACTCCGTAGGCTCGGGCCGTGACCTTGGAGCGACCGTGATCGAGCTGCGCACCCCCGGCGAGCTGGATGCGATGCGCGCGGCCGGAGCGGTGGTCGCCGACATGCACGCCGCCGTCCGGGCCCTGGCCGCACCCGGGGTCCGGCTGACCCAGCTGGACGCCGTCGCCCGGGACGTCCTCTCCGACGCCGGTGCGACTTCGCCGTTCCTCGGGTACGCGCCGCTGTCGACCACCCCGCCGTTCCCGGGCGTCGTCTGCCTGTCGGTCAACGACGTCGCCCTGCACGGCATCCCCACGCCCGAGGTCCTCGACGACGGCGACCTGCTCAGCGTCGACGCCGGCGCGGTGCTCGACGGCTGGGTGGGCGATGCCGCGATCACCTTCCCGATCGGCACCCCGCGGCCCGAGGACCTGACGCTGATCGAGACCACCGAGCGGGCGCTGGCGGCCGGCATCGCCGCGGCCGTCGTCGGCAACCGGATCGGCGACATCTCCGCCGCGATCGGTGCGGTCGGCCGGGCCGGCGGGTGTGGCATCAACACCGACCAGGGCGGCCACGGGGTCGGGCGGCAGATGCACGAGCCGCCGTCGGTGCCGAACGAGGGCCGGCCCGGCCGTGGGGTGAAGCTCCGGGCGGGGCTGGTCATCGCCATCGAGCCGTGGTTCCTGGCCGGCGGCAGCGACGACTACACCGTGGACGCCGACGGGTGGACGCTGCGCAGCGCCGACGGGAGCCGTGCCGCCCACGTCGAGCACACCGTCGCCGTCACCGACGACGGGCCCCGCATCCTCACGCTGCCCCGATGACGGGACCGGGCCGGTGCGCGAGGCGCTGATCATCGACCTGGACGGCGTCCTCCGCAGCTGGGCCGGGCAGCGGACCGCCGCCATCGAACGGCGGTACGGCCTGCCCGCCGGGTCGCTCACCGCCGTCGCCTTCGCCCCCGACCGACTGGTTCCTGCGGTCACGGGCCGGACCACCGATGCCGCCTGGCGTGCCGGTGTCGCGGAGGAGCTGACCAGGCGGCACGGTGCCCGAGGCGAGGACGCGGTGCGCGAGTGGTCCGCGCCGGTGGGTGAGGTGGACGACGACGTGCTCGCGGTCGTGCGGGCGCAGCGCACCGTGCGCACGGTCGCGCTGCTGAGCAACGCCACCGATCGGTTGCGGTCCGACCTGCGGGCGCTGTCCCTGGTCGAGGAGTTCGACGCCGTCTTCAGCAGCGCCGAGCTCGGGGTCGCGAAACCCGACCCGGAGGTGTTCGTACGGGTCTGTGCGGCGCTCGGCCGCGCGCCGGAGCAGTGCCTGTTCGTGGATGACTCCGCCGAGCACGTGGCCGCCGCCGCGGCGCTGGGTCTGCGTGCGCACCACTACCGCTCCGTCGCGGGCCTCAGCGACTTCCTCGATCGCTGGAGCTGAGCGGGCGGGCCAGCTCGACCTCCGGCCCGATGCTGCCCGTGAACCGGACACCGGTGTCCCGGAAGCCGGCCTTCTCGTAGAAGCGCCGGGCGCGGGCGTTGTCCGCGTGCACGTTCAGCCGCACGCGGGGGAGCTGCTGGGCGCCCAGCCAGTCCGTGACCGCCTCGAACAGCCGGTCCATCACCTGCCGGCCGCGGTGGTCGGGGTGCAGGTAGACCCCCACGACGTGCCCACCCGACTCCTCGACGACCGATCCGCCGACGTCCACGGCGCCGGCCCGCTCGACCAGCGCGACGGCGGTGCCGACCCAGGTGCCGTCGTCGGCGATCGCGACGAACTGGCGGGCGACCGCGTCCGGGCCGGCGTCGACGGCCGACCCGCGGGCCCGGTCGCGCCAGAACTCCTCGGGTCGGGCGGCGGCCTGCTCGTAGGTCTCCAGGAACGCCTGGGGCGCGGCGGGGTCGCACAGCGCCTCCAGCCGCAGCGCCCGGATCTCGCGCCACTCGTGCGCCCGCACCGGCCGGACGGTGTACGGCGCGGTCATGAGCCCAGTGCCTGCTCGAGGTCTCCGATCAGGTCGTCGACGTCCTCGATGCCGACCGACAGGCGGACCAGGTCGGCGGGCACCTCCAGCGGCGAGCCGGCGGCGCTGGCGTGGGTCATGCGGCCGGGGTGCTCGATCAGCGACTCGACGCCGCCGAGCGATTCGGCCAGCGTGAACAGCTGCGTCCGCTCGCACACGCGGAGCGCGGCCTCCTCGCCGTCCCGGAGCCGGAAGGAGACCATCCCGCCGAAGCCGGACATCTGCCTGGCGGCGGTGGCGTGGCCAGGGTGGTCGGGCAGGCCGGGGTAGAGCACCGCCGACACGTCGGACCGGGCGGCCAGGAACTCGGCGACCCGGGCGGCGTTGGTGCAGTGCCGGTCCATCCGCACCCCGAGGGTCTTGAGGCTGCGCAGCACCATCCACGCGTCGAACGGGCCGGCCACCGCGCCCATCGCGTTGTGGTTGTAGGCCAGCTGCGCGCCCAGCTCGGCGTCGCGGGTCACCAGCGCACCGCCGACGACGTCGGAGTGGCCGCCCAGGTACTTCGTCGTCGAGTGCACGACGACGTCGGCGCCCAGCGTCAGCGGCCGCTGCAGGTAGGGCGAGGCGAAGGTGTTGTCGACGACGAGCAGCGCCCCGGCCTCGTGCGCGACGGCCGCCGTCGCCTCGATGTCGGTGATGTTCAGCAGCGGGTTGCTGGGGGTCTCGCACCAGACGACGCGGGTGGTGGGCCGGATCGCGGCGCGGAGCGCGTCGGGGTCGTCCAGGTGGACCGGCGTGTGCTCCAGCCCCCACTCCGACAGCACGCGGGAGATCAGCCGGAAGGTGCCGCCGTAGGCGTCCCCGCCCAGGACGACGTGGTCACCGGCCCGGCAGACGGTGCGCAGCAGGGTGTCCTCGGCGGCGAGGCCCGAGGCGAACGCCAGCGCGGTCGTGCCCTCCTCGAGGGCGGCCAGCGCGGCGTGCAGGGTGTCGCGGGTCGGGTTGCCGCTGCGGCTGTACTCGTAGCCGCCGCGCAGCCCGCCGACGCCGTCCTGCTTGTAGGTCGTCGTGAGGTGCAGCGGCGGGATGACCGCACCGGTCGCCGGGTCGGGGTCCTGGCCCGCGTGGATCGCGCGGGTGTTGAAGCCGGTCATGAGCCGACCGTAGGCGCGAGCCCGGCGATGTGTCCGAGCACGTCCTGGCGGGTGACGACGCCGGCCGGCTTGCCGTCGACGTGCACCAGCAGGGCGTCCGCGCCGCCGAGCTGGGCCACCGCCGCGCTGACCGCCTCACCCGAGCCGACGATCGGCAGGGGCGGCGACATGTGCTTCTCGACGCGGTCGGCCAGCGTCGCCTTCCCGGCGAACAGCGCGTCGAGCAGCGTCTTCTCGTCGATGGACCCGACCACCTCGCCGGCGGTGACCGGCGGCTCGGCGCGCACGACGGGCAGCTGGCTGACGCCGTACTCGCGGAGGATGTCGATGGCGTCGCGGACGGTCTCGTTCGGGTGCGTGTGCACCAGCGTCGGGGTGCTGCCGCCCTTGGCCTCGAGCAGCTCGCCGATGGTCTCGCCGCCGGCGGCCTCGAGGAAGCCGTAGTCGGCCATCCAGGTGTCGTTGAAGATCTTGTTCAGGTAGCCGCGGCCGCCGTCGGGCAGGAGCACCACGAGGACGTCGTCCTTGGTCAGCCGCTCGGCCACCCGGAGCGCGGCGACGACGGCCATGCCGCACGAGCCGCCGACGAGCAGCCCCTCCTCGCGGGCCAGCCGGCGCGTCATCGCGAAGGAGTCGCCGTCGGAGACGGCGATGATCTCGTCGGCGACGTCCTGGTCGTAGGTGCTCGGCCAGAAGTCCTCGCCGACGCCCTCCACGAGGTACGGACGGCCGGTGCCGCCGGAGTAGACCGAGCCCTCCGGATCGGCGCCGATGACCTGCACCCGTCCGCCGGAGGACTCCTTGAGGTAGCGGCCGACGCCGCTGATGGTGCCGCCGGTGCCCGCCCCCGTGACGAAGTAGGTGATCCGGCCGTCGGTCTGCGCCCACAGCTCGGGGCCGGTCGTCTCGTAGTGCGAGCGCGGGTTGTTCGGGTTGGAGTACTGGTCGGGCTTCCAGGCGCCGGGCGTCTCGCGGCTGAGCCGGTCGGAGACCGAGTAGTACGACCGCGGGTCGGCCGGGTCGACGGCGGTGGGGCAGACGACCACCTCGGCGCCGTAGGCCTTGAGCACGTTGATCTTCTCCTGCCCGACCTTGTCGGGGCAGACGAAGATGCAGCGGTAGCCGCGCTGCTGGGCGACCAGGGCCAGGCCGATGCCGGTGTTGCCGCTGGTCGGCTCTACGATCGTGCCGCCGGGCTTCAGCTCGCCGCTGGCCTCGGCGGCGTCGACCATGCGGACCGCGATCCGGTCCTTCACCGAGCCGCCGGGGTTGAGGTACTCGACCTTGGCCAGCACCAGCGGGGCGTCGGGACCCAGGTCGCGGGTGACCGAGGACAGCCGCACCAGCGGGGTGTTGCCGACCAGGTGGACGACGGACTCGGCGTACTGCACGGTGGGCCTCCTCGGGGGTCCCGGCCACCGGAACCCGATCGTCACCATCCCACCAGAGGTGCCCATACCGGTCACCTGGGACCAGGATGCGGGCATGACGCTTCCAGTACCCACCCGCACCCTCGGCGGCCTCACTGTCTCCGCACTCGGTCTCGGCTGCATGGGCATGAGCCAGAGCTACGGCGCGGCCGACCGCTCCGAGTCCCTCGCGACGATCCACCGGGCGCTCGACCTCGGCATCACCTTCCTCGACACCTCCGACGTCTACGGCGACGGGCACAACGAGGAGCTCGTCGGCGAGGCGATCGCCGGCCGCCGCGACGAGGTGCAGCTGGCCACGAAGTTCTCCATCTCCCGGGACGAGCGCGGCCGGATGCGCATCGACGGCCGGCCGGAGAACGTGCGGGCCTGCGCCGAGGCCAGCCTGCGGCGGCTCGGCGTCGACGTCATCGACCTCTACTACCAGCACCGGGTCGACTCGAAGGTCCCGATCGAGGACACCGTCGGCGCCATGGCCGAGCTCGTGCAGGAGGGCAAGGTCCGCCACCTCGGGCTGTCGGAGGCCAGCGCCGCCTCCATCCGCCGCGCCGTCGCCGTGCACCCCATCGCGGCGCTGCAGAGCGAGTGGTCGCTGTGGACCCGTGACCTGGAGGCGGAGGTCCTGGGCGTCGCCCGCGAGCACGGCATCGGCATCGTCCCGTTCAGCCCGCTGGGGCGCGGCTTCCTCACCGGCGCGATCACCAGCCCGGACGACTTCGGCGACGACGACTTCCGCAAGAACCAGCCCCGCTTCCAGGGCGAGGCGTTCCAGGCCAACCTGCGCCTGGTCGACGCCGTCCGCGAGATGGCCGCCGAGAAGGGCGTCTCGGCCGGGCAGCTGGCCCTGGCCTGGGTGCTGGCCCAGGGCGACGACGTCGTGCCCATCCCCGGCACGAAGCGGCGCAGCTACCTGGAGGAGAACGCCGGCGCCCTGGCCGTGCAGCTCTCCGCCGAGGACCTGGCGCGCCTCGAGGCGATCGCGCCGCCCGGTGCGGCGTCGGGCACCCGGTACCCCGACAGCGGCTACGCCTACGGCGACAGCCCGGAGCGCGCCGCGTGACGGCTGCGGTGCCCGCACCGGTGACCACCCGCGTGCGCGGCCGGGACGGGGTCGAGGTGGCGGTGCACCGCTGGGGTGGCCCGGGGGAGCGTCCGCTGGTCGTCCTGCAGCACGGGTTCGCCGCGGACAGCGTCCGCAACTGGGGAACGAGCGGCATCGTCGCGGCGCTGCTGGCCGACGGCCGGGAGGTGGCGGCCGTCGACGCCCGGGGGCACGGCGCCTCGGACAAGCCGCACGACCCCGAGCGCTACGGGGAGCGCACGATGGCGGCGGACCTGTCGGAGGTCGCCGACGCCCTGGACCTGGACGTGTTCGACGTCGCCGGCTACTCGATGGGCGGCATCGTCGCCCTGGTGCTGGCCGGGACCGACCAGCGGGTGCGCCGGCTGGTGGTCGGCGGCATCGGGGCCGGCGTGGTGGAGCGGGGTGGCCTGGACACTCGGGCCGTCCGCACCACCGCGCTGGCGGCCGCGCTCGAGACCGACGACCCGGACTCGATCGCCGACCCGATGGCGGCCGCCTTCCGCACCTTCGCCGACAGCACCGGCGCGGACCGGCTGGCGCTCGCCGCGCACGTCCGGGCAGTGAACGCGGACCCGTTGCCGCTGGAGGAGATCGCGGCGCCGACGCTCGTGGTCGCCGGTGAGACCGATCCGCTCGCCGCCCGGCCGCAGGTGCTCGCCGACGCGATCTCCGGGGCGCGGCTGGTCATGGTGCCCGGCGACCACCTCGGCGCGGTGTGGGCTCCGGAGTTCGCCGCCGCGCTGGTCGGCTTCCTGGGGGACGACGGCGGCTCGTGACCGACGGGGTGTTCCTCGGCGCCGACCTCGGCACCAGCGGGCTGAAGCTGGTCGCCCTGGACGGCGCCGGCGCCGTCGTGGCCGAGGCGGAACGGGGCTACGCCTACGACCGTCCGGCGCCTGGGCGGGCGGAGATCGACGTGCGCGTGTGGCGGACGGCGTTCGATGACGCGGCCGGTGAGCTGCACGCGGCGCTGGCCGGCCGGCAGGTGCGGGCGCTGGGCCTGGCGGGTCAGATGCACGGCGCCGTGCTGGTCGACGCGGCGGGCCGGCCGGTGCGGCCGGCGCTGCTGTGGCCCGACGCCCGGGCCGCAGGCGAGCTGGCCCGCTGGCGGCAGCTGGGGCATGCCGACCGCGCGGCGTTGGCCAATCCGCTGGTCGCCGGCATGACCGGGCCGATGCTGGCCTGGCTGGCCGTCCACGAGCCGGCGGCCGTGGCCGGGGCGGCGGCGGTGCTCCTGCCCAAGGACGCCCTGCGGGCCGCGCTCGTCCCGGGGGCCGACGCGGCGGTCACCGACCGCAGCGACGCCTCGGCGACGCTGCTGTGGGACGTCGTCGGCGACGGCTGGTCGTCCGCGGCCACCGCGGCGGCCGGCGTGCCGGCGGAGCTGCTGCCGGCCGTGCGGGGGAGCGCGGAGGTGGTCGGGACGACGTCGCTCGTCGGCGCCGACGTGCCGGTGGTGGTCGGCGGTGCGGACACGCCGCTGGCCCTGCTCGCGGCCGGCACCGCGGACGGCCTGCAGGTCAACCTGGGCACCGGCGCGCAGGTCCTGCGACCGGGCTGGACCCCGCCGCCGGCCGACGACCCGGCCACCCACGGCTACGCCGACGTGTCCGGGGGCTGGTACGCGATGGCGGCCCTGCAGAACGGCGGCTCGGCCTGGGACTGGGTGGGCGAGGTGCTCGGCATGGGGTGGGCGGAGCTGGTGGCCGCCGTGCGGAACGCCGTCCCGGGTGCCGGTGGCGCGCTGTTCCGGCCCTTCCTCGCAGGTGAGCGCGGCGGGGTCGCGGGGCCGGACGACCGGGGCGGCTGGACCGGGTTGTCCGCGGCCACGACGCGCGCGGACCTCGCGCGCGCGGCGGTCGAGGGGGTGGCGTTCGCGATCGCGGAGGCGGCGCGGTCGCTCGGCGGAGCGGATGCGGCCCCCGTCGTCCTCACCGGGGGAGCCGCACGGGCGCCGGAGGTCCAGCAGGTGCTAGCCGACGTCCTCGACCGGCCGGTCCGGCACCTGCGTCTGCGCAGCGCCTCGGCGATCGGTGCTGCGGTACTCGCCGCCCGAGGCGTGGGGGTGGAGCTGGAGCCGCAGCGCCGTCCCGGGCCGCTGGTGGAGCCGCGGCCGGATCCGCGGCTGGCCGACGCCGCCCGGCGGTGGGCGATGGGGCGCTGACCGGCGGAACGGAGCCCGTGCTGCGACCGTTGGTGCAGGAGACGGGGCCGACCGGTCCCGCGCGGACGGAAGGGAGGCGTGCCGACATGGCATCGCTGTTCAACAAGGTCGTCCAGCTGGCCAACAGCCCCAAGGGCAAGCAGGCGATCCGCCAGGCCACGGAGAAGGCCCAGCAGCTGGCGAAGGACCCGAAGACCAAGGCGAAGATCGAGGACGCCCGCCGTCGGTTCCAGGGCGGCGGCAAGGGGGGCACGGGCACCGGGTCCGGCCACTGACCACGTCCGACCGCCTGCCCTGCGGCCCCCGGCCTAGGGGGTCGCGGGGCGCAGGTGCCGCAGGGCGGCGTCGTGCAGGGCACCGTTGGTGGCCAGCGCGCTGCCCCCGGCCGGCCCCGGGGTGCCGTTCAGGTCGGTGAACCGGCCGCCCGCCTCGCGGACGATGACGTCGAGCGCGGCCAGGTCCCACAGCGACACCTCCGGCTCGCAGGCGATGTCGACGGCGCCCTCGGCCAGCAGCACGTAGTTCCAGAAGTCGCCGTACCCGCGGGTCCGCCACACCGCTCGGGTGAGGTCCAGGAAGCCGTCGAGGACGCCCCGCTCCTCCCAGCCGGACAGGCTGGAGTAGGACAGGCTCGCGTCGCCGAGGTCGTGCACCTTGGAGACGGTGCAGCGGACGGCGTTCTCCAGCCGGCGGCCGGTCCAGGCGCCGACGTCCTTGGCCGCCCACCAGCGGCGGTTCAGCGCGGGCGCCGACACCAAGCCGACGACGGCCTCGTCGCCGTCCATGAGGGCGATCAGCGTCGCCCAGACCGGTACGCCGCGGACGAAGTTCTTCGTCCCGTCGATCGGGTCCAGCACCCACTTGCGGGAGCCGTGCCCGGTCGTGCCGAACTCCTCGCCCATGACCGCGTCGCGGGTGCGGGCGCGGCTCAGGGTGAAGCGCAGCTGCTCCTCGACCGCGCGGTCGGCGTCGGTCACCGGCGTGAGGTCGGGCTTGGTCTCGACGGTCAGGTCCTGCGCCTTGAAGCGCTCCATGCTGATCGAGTCGGCCTGGTCGGCCAGCACGTGTGCCAGCCGCATGTCCTCTGAGAAGCCCCGACCCGATGTCATGGGCACCGAACCTAGTCGGGGCTCAGTCGAAGACCGCTGAACTGACCCCGCTCGGCCCTTCGTAGGTTCGGTCCTCGATGCCGCGGAGAGCGTTGAGGACGTCGTCCCCGGCCTTGTTCCGTTCCGCGTGGGACACGATGTCGTCCTTCCCCGCCGGGTAGTCCATCCCCGACAGGGCCTTCTGGATGTCGATGGGGCTGACCATGCCGGCCCGGTACCCACGACGGCGCCCGGGATGCCTCGTTACGGTCGGGACGTGGACGCAGCGACGATCACCGGGCTGCTGGCCGACCCCGTCCGGCTCAAGGTCGTGGCCGCCCTGGCGCTGGGCGCCGGCACGATCGAGGAGGTCGCCGAGGCCTCCGGGCTGTCGCTCAAGGAGGTCGCCCTGGCGGCCCGCCGGCTCGGACGCGCGGGTCTGGTGGTCCGCGACCGGCACGACCTGTCGCTGCGCACCGAGCTCTTCGGCGCGGCGGCGCGGGCGGCGGCCGAGGCGGCGCCACCCCCGGAGCCGCTGTCGGAAGACCCCGCGCAGGACGCCGTCCTGTCGGCGTTCGTGCGCGACGGGCGGCTGACGTCGATCCCGGCGCACCGGAGCAAGCGGCTGGTGGTGCTCGACCACCTGGTCCGCGTCTTCGAGCCCGGCGTCCGGTATCCCGAGCGCGAGGTCAACGTGCTGCTGGCCGTCTGGCATCCCGACGTCGCCGCGCTGCGCCGCTACCTGGTGGACGAGGGCCTGCTCACCCGTGAGGCGGGCGTCTACTGGCGCAGCGGCGGCTACGTCGAGGTGTGAGGCCGCGCGAAATCCCCGCGCTGTCGTGCTCGCGAGCGGCCAGACTGCCGTCGTGCCCACGCCGTCGCCCGACTCCTTCGCCGCCCTCGCGCGCTCCTCGCCGTGGCGGTGGTCGACGCTGCGCTTCACGGTGCGCTGGCCGGGCGACCCGTGGACGAACGGGGCCGTGCGCGCCTGGCTCCGCCGGCCCGACTCGCTGCGCGTGGAGTCCCTCGACGGTGCGCTGCTGCGCGCCGAGCGGACGCCACCGCCGACCGTCGGGATCCTCGGTCTCGGCGGGGGGACGACGCGGCAGGCGCGGTGGGCCTCGCAGGCGGTTCGTCCACCGCTGCGGCCGGACGGGCTGGTCGCCGAGCGGCCGTCCGACCCGCTCCTCACCTACGACGACCCGATGCACGACAGCTACCACTGGGTCGCGATGCTGGATCCGGCCGAACTGGCCGACGGCGTCGACCGGCGCGACCGGTCATGGGCGCCGGCGCTGCGGACGGGGACGGTGACGGCGGTCGAGCACGCCGGCCGGGCCGCCTGGGAGGCCGTGGTGGTCCCCGAGGACACCTACGAGCCGCGCTGCGGGTGCTGCCCGCTGCTGCGGACCCGGGCGGTGGACCTCCTCGAGTTCGAGGGCCGGCCGGAGGCGCTCCTCGAGGCGTACCCCGACGCCTTCCGGGTGCGGCTGGACGTGCAGACCGGCGTCTGCGTGCTCACCCAGGAGATCGGCGGGCTCCGTCCCGGGAAGGGGCACGACCTGCGCATCGAGGCCGTCGACGAGCCGATGGACGACGCGCTCTTCACGCAGCGCCGCCGGACCTGACGCCTTGCGGTCAGTCGAACGGGTTGGTGAGGACGGGGCGGGCCTGGAGGACGTCGAAGGTGACCGGTGGTCCGTCGGTGGTGGTGCTGCCGGGGACGGGGACGGTGAGGCCGCCGTCGATGGTGAAGGTGGCGGTCCAGGTGGTGGTGAGGGAGGCGGTGTAGCTGCCGCTGGCGTAGTCGTGGGTGATGGTGTGGTCGGGGTAGGGGGCGCCGGGGTCGGTGGTGGTGAGGTCGGTGCCGTCGCCGGTGTGCCAGGTGAAGGTGGTGGCGGTGGCGGTGATGTCGACGGTGAAGCCGCGGATGTCGAGGGTGAAGGTCTGGGTGGTGGGTCCGTCGGTGAAGAAGATGACGGGGAGTCCGACGAGTCCGTCGCCGGGTGGTTGCTGTTTGGTGGGTAGCTGGGGGAGCGGGAGGGTCTGGAAGTAGCGGAACACCTCGGCCGGAGACGGCGGCGGGTTCAACGCGGTGATGTCGATGCAGGCTCGATCGCCCTGCTCCCACGGCCCGACGGGGGAGCCGACCGGTACGTCGTCCGCCGGGAAGCCGTCGATGGTTCGGGGCCTCGCCACTTCGCCCGGGGGCTCGCCCGGGAGGACCAAGCGGCGGCGCTCGGGGATCAGGTCCTCCACGACGCGACCCGGCGCAGCGGGGCACTCCTGGTAGTCGCTCGCCCGACAAGCACCGCTCTCTCGATCGTCGACGACGCACGGATGCGACAACTGGTAGATGTACGGGTGGTTCTCCGGGGCAGAGTTCGATGCGATCCACCCGCCTCCGGGCGTCCGCTCCATGTACCTCGCGGTCAGCGATCCATCGCCTGTCCCGACATCGGGACATTCCCCGCGACGGCATCCAGCTCCCGGAGCGGCCGAGGCGGCTTCGAGCGCCCACGTGCCCAGGATCGCGGCCACTAACAGCGCCAGGGCAAGGAGCCGCGGGGCCTTCGTCACCCGAGCGTCAGTTCCGTGAGAGTCCAGGACTGCAGGGACGCGTCCCAGACCGTGATCGTCCCGGACGAGAGGGCGTTCTCCCCATCGAAGACCAGTCCAGGAACCGGGTTCCCGCCACGGTCGAGAACCGTCATCGGCGCCTGTACCGCGGTGAAGGCGGACTGAGCCTCGCTTGCTCCAGTGACGATCACCGACATCTCGCCCGAGACGGTCAGTTCGCCGCCGCGGTACCTGTATCCCTGCGCCGCATCATCTTCGGTCTTCCGAGCGACTCGCTCGCAGACGTCGCATCCGTCCTCCGCGAACTGCCGCAGATACTGCACATCCATGTCCGTCAGCGACCGGTTCAGCAGCTGGAAGTAGTAGCGGACGAAGGCCTCGGCGCCGGCGGCGTCCTGGGTGCGCGCCTCGTCGGGCAGCGGCAGGTCTTCGGGCCCCAGCGGCGGCAGGGCCTCCTCGGTGGGCTCGGCGCTGCTCGTCGTCGGCAGGCTCTCGCTGGCCTCCTGCTTCTCCGAGCAACCCGTCAGCACGGCGCCGCCGGCCAGGAAGCAGGCCGTCAGGCGCAGCGCCCAGCCTCGCGTCACGTCGTCCTCCGCGTGTGATCACCGGTCGCCGGAGACTACGCAGGCCGGCGACCGGCCCGCACCTCCCGCTGTGGACAACCACCCGATCGCTCTGCGGGTCGATCTCGCGCTCGTGCGGTCCTGCAGCACCCCAGGAGCGCGAAGAACACCCGACGACCGGTCAGTAGCCGGGGCCGACCTGGCCGACCGCGGCCAGCAGCACGCGCAGCGCCGCCAGCTGGTCCCGGCGCTCCGGGGGACCGGCGTCGGCCCACGCGTCCAGCGCGCAGTCCGGGTCGGCGGCGGTGTGCCCGCAGCCGGGCGGGCAGTCCGCGGCGACCTCCGCCATCTCGGGGAATGCGGCCAGCACGTCGTCGGCGCTGACGTGCGCCAGCCCGAAAGAGCGGATGCCGGGGGTGTCGATGACCGTCCCGCCGCCCGGCAGCTCGAAGAGCACCGCCGAGGACGACGTGTGCCGGCCCTTCCCGATCTTGCTGACGTCGCCGGTGGCCCGCAGCGCATCGGGCAC
Source organism: Blastococcus sp. TF02-09 (assembly GCF_003319105.1). Classification (GTDB taxonomy): domain Bacteria; phylum Actinomycetota; class Actinomycetes; order Mycobacteriales; family Geodermatophilaceae; genus Blastococcus. The sequence goes on from NZ_QOHH01000006.1 coordinate 46,981, forward strand.
CAGCCGGTTCACCAGGGTGGACTTGCCGACCCCCGACTGGCCGACGAAGACGCTCGTCCGGTCGCGGAGGTGGCCCAGCAGTTCGTCGAGCGGCTGCTCCCGCGACATCGGCACGGCGTCCAGACGCAGGCCGGCGTACCGGTCGAGCAGCGGCTGCGCGGACGCCAGGTCGGTCTTGGTCAGGCACAGCAGCGGTTCCAGCCCGCCGGCGTAGGCGGCCACCAGGCACCGGTCGAGGAACCCCAGCGCGGGCTCGGGGTCGGTCACCGACGTGACGATCACCAGCAGGTCGGCGTTGGCGACGACGACCCGCTCCGTGGGGTCGGTGTCGTCGGCGGTGCGGCGCAGCGACGTCGTCCGCTCCTGGATGGTCACGATCCGCGCCAGGCTGTCGATGCGGCCGCTGGTGTCGCCGACTACCCGCACGCGGTCGCCGACGACGACGCCGTGCTTGCCGAGCTCCCGCGCGCGCATGGTGGTCACGTCGACGGGGCCCTCGGGGCCCTCCACCCGCACGGTCATCCGGCCGCGGTCGACGGCGATGACCAGCCCGTGGACGGCGTCCTCGTGCGCGGGCCGGATGCGGGTGCGGGGTCGGGAACCCCGGCGGCCGGGCCGGACGCGGACGTCGTCCTCGTCCATGCGCCGCGCATCGCGGTGGTGGGCGCTCAGCGGGGCGCTCCGACCGGCTCGCCGAGCAAGCGCGCCCACCGCTCGCGGAAGTCGGGAAGGGTCTTGGTGACCGCGCCGGGGTCGCGCACCTCGACACCGTCGATGGCCAGCCCGAGGACGGCGGCGGCCATGACCATGCGGTGGTCGGCGTAGGAGTCCAGCTGAGCGGGCCGGCGCGGTCCGGGCTCGATCTCCAGCCCGTCGGGGAGCTGCCGAACGCGAGCACCCACGGCGGTGAGCACCTCGTCCAGCGCCTGCAGCCGATCGGTCTCGTGCCCGCGCATGTGGGTGATGCCGGTGAAGCGCGACGGACCGTCGGCGAATGCGGCGAGGGCAGCGAGCACAGGCACGAGCTCGGTCACCTCCCCGAGGTCGGCAACCAGGGCGCGGATCTCCCCGGTGCCGGTCACCTGCAAGCCCTCGGTAGAGCGCGTGACCTCGCCGCCCATGGCTGTGAGGAGCTCGACCAGCTGGGCGCCGGCCTGGGTGGTGGTCTCGGGCCAGTCGGGGACCGTGACGCGCCCGGCAGTCACCAGCGCGGACGCCAGGAAGGGGGCCGCGTTGGACAGATCCGGTTCGACGACGACGTCGCGGGCGGCGATCGCGCCTGGGCTGACCTGCCACCCCCGGTCGGTGGCGGTCACCTGCACGCCGTGCTCGCGCAGAGCTGTCACGGTCATGTCGACGTGCGGCATCGACGGCACGCCGCCGATCAGGGAGAGCTCGATGCCTTCGTCGAAGCGGGCGGCGGCCAGCAGCAACCCGGAGACGATCTGCGACGAGGCGCTGGCGTCCACCTCGACCGAGCCACCACGCACCCGGCCGTGGCCGTGCACCGTGAACGGCGCCCGCCCACGGCCGCCGTCGTCGATGTCTGCGCCGGCCGCGCGCAGGCCGGTCAGCAGGCCGGCGTTGGGTCGGTCGCGAAGGCGCGCGTCGCCATCGAGCCGCACCGGCCCGACGGCGAGGGCAGCGACTGGAGGCAGGAACCGCAGCACCGTGCCGGAGAGCCCGGCGTCGACATCTGCCGGGCCGCGGAGTGGCCGCGGCACCACCAGCCAGTCGGCACCGTCGTCGTCGATCTGGGCACCCATGGCGCGGAGGCCGGCCGCCATCAGGTCGGTGTCGCGGGCCCGGAGCGGCCGTACCAGCCGGCTCGGACCGTCGGCGATCGCGGCAAGGATCAACTCACGAGCCGTGATCGACTTGGACCCCGGCAGGGCGGCGACGGCGTCGACCGGAGCAGGGTGGTGCGGCGCGGACCAGACGTCTCTCACGAGTTCAGTCTGCCCGCCCGCACCGCACCACCGCGCACCTCGTCAGCCTGCCTGCGGCTTCTCGGCCTTCTTGACCGGGACCGTACGCAGCAGACGCCGGTTGGCGAACTCGAACATCGCCAGCTCGGACAGCTCGCGGCCGTAGCCCGACCGCTTGATGCCACCGAAGGGCAGCTCGGGGGAGGAGCCGGTGGGCTGGTTGATCCAGACCATGCCGGCCTCCAGCTGGTCGGCCACCTCACGTGCCCGGTCGACGTCGCTGCTCATGACGGTGGCGCCGAGGCCGAAGTCGCTGTCGTTGGCCAGGGCGACCGCCGCGGCGGCGTCCTTGACCTTGTAGACGACGGCCGCGGGACCGAAGAGCTCCTCGCGGTAGGCGCGCATCTCGGGGGTGACGTCGGTGAGGATCGTCGCCTCCACGAACGCGCCGGCGTGCTCGGGGCGCTTGCCGCCGGCGACGACGGTGGCGCCCTTGTCGATCGCGTCCTGGATCTGCGCGTGCAGGTCCGAGGCCGCCCGCTCGCTGGACAGCGGGGCCAGCGACGTCGTCGGGTCGGACGGGTCGCCGGGGGCGAAGGTGCCGAAGGCCTGCTTGAGGCCCTGGACGAACGGCTCGTAGACGTCCTCGGTGACGATCAGCCGCTTGGAGGCCGTGCAGGCCTGGCCGGTGTTCTGCATGCGGCCCGCGGTGGCCGCCTTGACGGTGGCCTCCATGTCCTCGGCGTCGAGCACGATGAACGGGTCGCTGCCGCCGAGCTCGAGCACGGACTTCTTGAGGTGCTTGCCGGCGAGCGCGGCGACCGAGGAGCCGGCCCGCTCGCTGCCGGTCAGCGTCACGCCCTGGATGCGGGGGTCGGCGATGACCTGCTCGACGTCGGAGATGCGCAGGAACACGTTGGTGTAGACCCCGGCCGGAGCGCCGGCGTCGGCGAACAGCTGCTCGATGGCCTCCGCGCACTGCGGGGTGATCTCCGAGTGCTTGATGATCACGGTGTTGCCGAGGACCAGGTTCGGGCCGGCGACGCGGACCACCTGGTAGAAGGGGTAGTTCCAGGGCTCGATGCCCAGCAGCGCGCCGACCGGGCGGGTCTCGATGACCGCCTCGCCGCCGCCCATCATCGGCTCGATCGACGTGGGCTCGAGGAACTTCGGGCCGTTGGCGGCGTAGTACTTCAGGATCATCGAGCAGAGGAAGAGCTCGCCGACGGCCTCGTCACGGCGCTTGCCCATCTCCTTGGTGATGAGGGCGGCGTAGTCCATGATCCGCTCGTCGAGCAGCTCGGCGGCCTTCTGGACGACGGCCGCGCGCTCCTCGACCGAGCGCTCGCGCCACTCGAGGTAGGCGGAGTGGGCCCGGCCGATGATGCCGTCGATCTCGGAGGTCTCGGTGAACGGGTACTCCTTCTCCGTCTCGCCGGTGAAGGGGTTGACGGTCGCGTAGCGCTTCTCGGCGCTCGCGGTGGTGGGTGCGTTCTGCGTAGCGGTCACGCGGGTGATCCTCGTCTCTGGTCGGCTGTCGGACTAGGCCTACCCCACCGGCGGCCGGGTGTCACGGGCGGCCCCGCTGTCAGTGGGCGCACCTAGAGTGCGAACGGTCAGCCGAACACGTGCCAGGAGGCGCCCATGTGCGGTCGCTACGCCGCCAGCCGCAAGCCGGAGGATCTGGCGCTGGAGTTCGAGGCCGTGCCGGTCGCCGGCCAGGAGCCGGTGGCGGCCGACTACAACGTCGCCCCGACGAAGGACGTGCAGGTCGTCCGCTGGAAGAAGGAGCGCGACGCCGAGGGTGCGCTGACCGGCGGCGGGCACCGCGAGCTCCGTGCGGTGCGCTGGGGCCTGGTGCCCTCCTGGGCCAAGGACGTCTCCATCGGCAACCGCATGATCAACGCCCGGGTCGAGTCCCTGACCGACAAGCCGGCATTCCGGACGGCGGCGCGCACTCGCCGCTGCCTCGTCCCGGCCGACGGTTGGTACGAGTGGGCCAAGCGGCTGGACGGCCCGACCAAGCAGCCGTACTTCATCACCCCGCAGGACGGGTCGGTGCTGGCGCTCGCCGGGCTCTGGGAGGTGTGGGGCCGAGGCGAGGACCGCCTCTACACCTGCACCGTCGTCACCTCCCCGGCCGTCGGGGCGCTGCAGGAGATCCACGACCGGATGCCGCTGGTCCTCCCGCGCGAGCGCTGGGCCGACTGGCTGGACCCCGCCCGAGAGGACGTCGAGCAGCTGACCGAGCCGACGTCGCCGGAGGTCGTGGAGACCCTCGAACTGCGGCCGGTGAGCACCGCGGTGAACAACGTCGCCAACAACGGGCGGCAGCTGACCGAGCGTGCCGAAACCGTGGCGGAGCCGGCCGACCAGCCGGCGCTCTTCTGACGTGGCCGGAGCCGCCGCCACGTCCGAGCCCGCCGCCGACGCGGGCATCCCGGGCGCCCCGCTGCCCGGCTGGGTCGCCGCCGTCGTCACCTTCCTGAGCTCGGGCGCGGTCCTGGTGATGGAGATCGTGGGGCTGCGGCTGATCGCGCCCTACGTCGGCGTCACCCTGCAGACCAGCACCTCCGTCATCGGCTTCGCCCTGGCGGCCATCGCGCTCGGGGCGTGGACCGGCGGCGCGATGGCCGACCGCGTCGACCCCCGGCGGCTCCTCGCCCCGCTGATGGTCGCCGGGGGCGCGCTGGTCATCGCCGTTCTCCCGCTCGTGCGCTTCACCGGTGACCTGGTGAGCGGTGCTGACGCCGGTGCGGTGCTGCTGCTGGCCGCCGTCGCCGTCGTGGTGCCCGCCGCGCTGCTCTCCGCCGTTCCGCCGATGGTCGTGAAGCTGCAGCTGTCCAGCCTGGCCGAGACCGGCGCCGTCGTCGGCAAGCTCTCCGGCATCGGCACCCTCGGCGCGATCGCGGCCACTTTTGTCACCGGGTTCCTGCTGATCGCGGTGCTCCCGAGCAGCGTGATCCTGGTCGGCACCGGCGTGGTCACCGTCCTCGTGGGGCTTGCCCTGGGCGTGCTGCTGCAGCGCGGGTCCGGCGTCCGCCGGCGGGTGCCGGTGGCCCTGGTGCTGCTCGCGGTGGCCGGGTCGCTGCTCGCGGTGGTCGCACCCACGCCCTGCGAGGAGGAGACCGCCTACCACTGCGCCCGCGTCGTGGCCGACCCCGAGCGCGAGTCCGGCCGGGTGCTGATGCTGGACACGCTCCGGCACTCCTACGTCGACGTCGACGACCCCACGCACCTGGAGTTCGAGTACGTGCGGGCGATTGCCTCGGTCGCGGACGCGTCGTTCCCGGCGGAGCGGCCGCTGACCGCGCTGCACATCGGCGGCGGGGGCCTGACGCTGCCGCGGTACCTGGCCGAGGTGCGCCCCGGCACCGCGAGCCGCGTGGTCGAGGTCGATCCCGGGGTGGTCGACATCGACCGCGAGCAGCTGGGCCTGGAGACCTCCGACGCGCTGCGCGTCGACGTGGCCGACGGCCGCGTGGGGCTGGCGGAGGAGCCGGCGGGGGAGCGGGACCTCGTCGTGGGGGATGCCTTCGGCGGGCTGTCCGTGCCGTGGCAGCTGACCACCCGCGAGGCGCTGGAGCTGGTGGACCGGGCGCTCGCGGACGACGGCGTCTACGCGGTCAACCTCATCGACAACCCGCCCCTGGGCTTCGTGCGGGCGGAGCTCGCCACGCTGCGCGACGTGTTCGACCACGTGGCCCTGCTCGCCCGCGTGCCCGTGCTCACCGGTGAGGACGGCGGCAACGTCATCGCGGTCGCCTCGCAGCAGCCGCTGGACGCCGACGGGATCGCTGCCGCCATGACCGACAAGGACCTCGCCTGGCGGGTGGCAGAGGGCGCCGACCTGGAGGCGTTCGTGGGGAACGCCGAGGTGCTCACCGACGACCACGCCCCCGTCGACCAGCTGCTCACCCCGTACGGACGCCCCTGACCCGGGGCACGAGGTCGTTCAGCCGCGGCCGATCGGGGCGGTGCGGGCGCGGGTCAGTCGGACGAGGTCGGCCGGTGGCAATTCGACCTGGAGACCGCGCTTCCCGGCGCTCACCAGGACCGTCGGGAACTCCAGCGCGGACTCGTCGACGACGGTCGGCAGCGCCTTCTTCTGCCCGAGCGGACTGATCCCGCCCAGTACGTAGCCCGTGGCCCGTTCCGCGTCGACGGGATCGGCCATGACCGCCTTCCGGCCCCCCGCAGCGGCCGCGAGCCCCTTCAGGTCGAGCGTGCCGCTCACGGGGACGACGGCCACGGTGAGGGCACCGTCGACCCGGGTGAGCAGCGTCTTGAACACCTGGCGGGGATCGGCGCCGAGCGCGGCGACCGCTGCCTCCCCGTGGCCCAGGTCCGACGGGTGCTCGGGGTCGTAGGGGTGGAGGGTGTGGGCGACCTCCGCCCGCTCGAGTACCCGCACCGCCGGTGTCGCCGCCACGGCGCGGGAGCGTAGCCACGGGCGCCGTCCGGGGAATGCGGCAGGGAGCCGGCACCGTTGGACCGGCCGTGAGCAGCACCCTCTCCAGCACCCGCCCGCGGGTCGCCCCCAAGCGGCCGCCCGGCCGTCCCGATGCCGCGCGACTAGCATCGACCGATGTGGTGCCCCGTGTCAGGGGCGCGCAGAGAGGACGGTCGGTGCCCGAGGAGCCCACGATCGACAACCCCGGTCAGACGCCCGTCGGAGCGCCGGTCGAGGTTCCCGAGGCGCGCGAGGGCGGCAGCCGCACGGAGATCGCCGAGACCCGCGCCGAGCGGGACGCCCGCTTCGAGCGTGACGCCCTGCCTTTTCTCGACCAGCTCTACCCGGCGGCGCTGCGGATGACCCGCAACCCCGCCGACGCCGAGGACCTGGTCCAGGAGACGTTCGTGAAGGCCTACTCGGCCTTCCACCAGTTCGCCGAAGGCACGAACCTCAAGGCCTGGCTGTACCGGATCCTGACCAACACCTACATCAACAGCTACCGCAAGAAGCAGCGGCAGCCGCAGCAGTACCCCACCGAGGAGATCCAGGACTGGCAGCTCTACGCCGCCGAGGAGCACAGCTCCAGCGGTCTGCGCTCCGCCGAGATCGAGGCCTTGGACCACCTGCCGGACTCCGACATCAAGGAGGCCCTGCAGCAGCTGCCCGAGGACTTCCGGCTGGCCGTCTACCTGGCCGACGTCGAGGGCTTCGCCTACAAGGAGATCGCCGAGATCATGGGCACGCCCATCGGCACGGTGATGTCCCGTCTGCACCGCGGTCGCCGCGGCCTGCAGAAGCTGCTGGCCGACTATGCCCGCGAGCGCGGTTTCGTCCGCGCCGGAGCCGGTGAGGAGGCGAGCTCCTGATGGCCGACGACGCCCCTCAGGGTGACGAGCCGATCGAGATCCACTCCTGCGACGACGTGCTCACCCACGTCTTCGAGTTCCTCGACCACGAGACGAGCGACGCCCGCCGGGGCGTGATCGCCGAGCACCTCGAGGACTGTGCCTCGTGCCTGCGCGAGTTCGGCATCGAGCAGGAGTTCAAGGCGCTGGTCCGCCGCCGCTGCGGTGGGGACGTACCCCCGCCGTCGCTGCGCGAGCGGATCAAGATGCAGCTGACCAGCGTCTCCTTCGAGGAGGACGGCACGCAGGTCACCGTGGAGCGGATCTCGGTCGAGCGCTCCGGCGATTGAAGAAGGACCCGAACGGCGAAGGCCCCGTTCCCGCAGCAGCGGGGACGGGGCCTTCGTGCGCCTGAGCGCAGCGCTCAGGCGTTGGGGCGCTTGCCGTGGTTGGCGCCGCTCTTCTTGCGAGCGCGACGCTTGCGTCCACGCTTGGACATCGCTGCCCTCCTCTCACTGCCGGTGGGCCGCGGGACCCGGTGGTTCGCGGACCCGGACGACGACGCACGTAATGTGCGCGACGACGCCTGACCCGCCGAGCTGACGACGCCAGCTTCTCACGGGGCGGCGGCCGGCATGCGCCGGGCGGGGGAACGCAGGAGGTGCCGTGGCACAGGTGGGGATCGAGAGCGTGCTCGTGGCAGGGCGTGGGCCCGCCGCGTGCGGCGTCATCGCCTCGTGCGCCCGTCTGGACGTGAAGTCCGTGGCCGTGCACTCCGAGGCCGAGCGCTCGGCGCGGCACGTGCGCATGGCCGACCAGGCGGTCCTGCTGGGGCCGGCGCCGGCCGCCGAGTCCTACCTCGCCGTCGACCGCATCGTCGAGGCCGCCCAGCGCAGCGGCGTCTCCGCCGTGCTGCCCGTGCCCCCCGCCCTGGCCGGCAACGCCCGGTTGGCGGCCGCGGTCCGCGATGCCGGCCTGCTGTGGGTCGGTCCCGACCCGGACGTGCTGGAGCGGCTCGGCGGGGACGGCGTGGAGCCCGCCAGCGAGCGCGGCCTGCTGGCCTGGGTGACCCGCGACGGTCTGCAGTTCCCCACACCTGTCCTGCGCGACCGCGCGGCCGGGATCGCGCGGGTCTCGTGGACCCCGGACGACGCCGTGCCCGTGCCGGCGGCCGCCCGCCGGCTCGCCGAGGTGGGCTGGCGCGGCCTGGTGACGGTCGGCATCTCACCCGACGGCGAGTTCGCCGAGGTGGCGGCCGGCTTCTCCCTCGACATCGCCGTCCTCGAGCGCGCCCACGGGGTCGACGCCGTGGAGCTGGCCCTGCGCAGCGCTGCCCCGCCGCGCAGCGACGTCCCGGCTCCGGCCTCGACGCCGTGGCGGTCGGCGGTGGCCGTGCAGCTGCGTGCCACGCTCCCGCCGGGTGAGGCCGGGCTGATCTCCGGGCGGCTGCCCGGGACCGGGCGCCGCGACCCGATCAGGCGGGTCGGCGTCGAGCTGGTGGCCGTGGGCGGGTACGAGCCGGGCGACCGGCTGGACGGCTGGTACGACGCGCTGCTGGCCACGGTCAGCGCCGCGGCCCCGACCACGGCCGCCGCCGCGCGGGCCGTGAGCGACGCCCTGTCGGCCGTGCCGGAGGTGGGCGTGCCCCACGACGGTCCGGAGGTCTGCGAGGTCCTCCAGCGGCTCGCCGACCGCCACGCCGTGCCGGGCGCCTGAGCCGGTCCGCGTGCCAGGATGAGGCCTGGCCCGCGGCGACCGCGGGCCGCTGACGGCGAGGAGGTCCGGTGGCGGTCGAGGAGATCCACGCCGAGATGGTCTCCAGCGTATGGAAGGTCCTGGTCAGCCCCGGGGTCCAGGTCGCTGCCGGTGACACGCTGGTCATCCTCGAGTCGATGAAGATGGAGATCCCGGTCCTCACCGAGCTCTCCGGCACCGTGCAGGCGCTGCACGTCGTCGAGGGCGAGGTCCTCCAGGAGGGCGACCTCATCGCCACCGTCGCCAGCCAGTAGAGGGTTTCCCGCTCGCCGGCTCGGGGCGGGTGCCTCAGTCGAGGTCGAGGGCGTAGACGAGCAGGTCGACGCCGGGAGCCGGTGACCAGTCGCGCTCGGGCAGCCGGGTGAAGCCCAGCCGCTCGTAGAGCCGGTGCGCCGCGGTCATCACCGTGCTGGTGGAGAGCACCATCCGCCGCTTGCCGGCCGCCCGCGCCCGCCGCAGGCACTCGGTCATGAGCAGCGCGCCGATGCCCCGGCCCTGCGCCGTGGGGTCGACGACGAGCATGCGCACCGCGGCCTCGTCCTCGGACTCGGTGACCTCGCCGAAGTCGCCGTCGAGCACCAGCGCCACGCTGCCGACCAGCCGGTCGGCGTCGTCGCGGACGACGAGCAGCTCGGCCAGCTCCGCCCGGCGCGCCACGTCGGCCAGCTCCACCCCGTACTCGGGGCCGGCCAGCCCGCCGCCGACGTAGACCGACACGGTCAGCTCCGCGATCGCGGCGTGGTCCTCCGGCGTGGCGCGCTCGATGCGGACGGCGGGGAGTGCGGGGACGTCGACCACCTGACGAGCGTAAGCCGCCCCGTTCCGGGCTCTGCCCGAGCGGCCGACGGCCGGGGAGAACGGGGCCATAGGCTCGGTGCACCATGAACAGCCTCTCCGAGCGGCTCACCCGCGGATCGGCCTCCAGCCCCGCCCAGATCGACCACTCCCGCCGCCTGGTCGCCGACTGGCAGCTGCTGGCCGACCTCTCCTTCGCCGACCTCACGCTGTGGGTGCCCCTGGCCGAGGGACCGTGGTGGTGCGTCGCGCAGGTGCGGCCGCTCACCGCACCCACCAGCCGCCCCGACGACGTGGTCGGGGCCGAGGTCTCGGGGGAGGAGGCGCATCCGTTCCTGATCGCCTACCGGGAGGGCCGGCCGGTGACCGAGGGCGCCCCCGACTGGTCCGGGCCCGCACCCCGCCGTCGGGAGGTGATCCCGGTGCGTCACGACGGCGTCGTGGTGGCCGTGCTGGCCCGGGACACCAACCTGGCCGTGACCCGGGCGCCGTCGACCCTGGAGCTCACCTACCTCGACATCGCCGCCGACCTCTGCCTCATGGTGTCGGCGGGGACCTTCCCGCCGGAGAAGCTCCAGGACGCCGAGATGAGCCCGCGGGTGGGTGACGGGCTGCTGCGCCTGGACGGCCAGGGCAGGGCGGTCTACGCCAGCCCGAACGCGCTGTCGGCCTACCGGCGCATGGGTGTCGCCGGTGACGTCGTCGGCCGCGACCTGGCCGAGGTGACCCGGTCGGCCGCGCGGGAACGGGTCGCCGGCGAGGAGGTGGCGGCCGGGATCAGCGCCGCCGTCGCCGGGCGGTTCCCCGACCCGATGGACGTCGAGGCGGCCGGGGCCACGATGCTGGTGCGCGCCCTGCCGCTGCAGCCGCCCGGCGCCGAGGCCGGTGCGCTCGTGCTGGTCCGCGACGTGACCGACGTCCGCCACCGCGACCGGGCGCTGCTGAGCAAGGACGCGACCATCCGGGAGATCCACCACCGGGTGAAGAACAACCTGCAGACGGTCGCCGCGCTGCTGCGCCTGCAGGCGCGGCGCATGACCGAGCCGGCGGCGCGGGCGGCGCTGGAGGAGTCCGTGCGCCGCGTCGACTCCATCGCCGTGGTGCACGAGACGCTGGCCGGGAGCCGGGAGGACGTCGTCGACGTCGACCAGGTCCTGGACCAGGTGCTGCCGATGCTGGGCGACCTCACCTCGATCGGGCCGGCCGCGCGCACCCGGCGCACCGGCTCCTTCGGCGAGCTGCCCGCGGCCACCGCGACGCCGCTCGTCCTCGCCGTCACCGAGCTGCTGCACAACGCCGCCGAGCACGCCTTCCCGGAGGGGGAGCCCGGCGCCATCGAGCTGGTCGCCGAGCGGACCGGCGACGACCTGGTCGTGCGCGTCCGGGATGACGGCCGGGGCCTCCCGGCGGAGTTCGATCCCGTGGCCGGTCAGGGGCTGGGTCTGCAGATCGTCCGGACGCTGGTGGTGAGCGAGCTGGGCGGCAGCCTGGCGATGGGCGTGCCGCCGGGGGAGCGGGGGACCGAGGTCGTGCTCACGCTCCCCGGCGCCGGCCTGCCCCGGCGCTGAGGCCGGAACGGCGAGCGCCCGCCCCCTGTGGTGGGAGCGGGCGCTGTGCGGTGAGGCCGTCCTGCGTCAGGCGGTGCGGACCCGGGTACGAGCCTGGCGGCGCTTGAGCGCCCGCCGCTCGTCCTCGGAGAGGCCGCCCCAGACGCCCGAGTCCTGGCCCGAGCTCAGGGCCCAGTCCAGGCACGACTGCACCACGGGGCAGCGCTGGCAGACGGCCTTGGCCTGCTCGATCTGGACGACTGCCGGGCCGGCCGTCCCGATCGGGAAGAACAGCTCGGGGTCTTCGTCCCGGCAGAGCGCGCGGTGGCGCCAGTCCATGGCTGTGTTCTCCTCGGTGTCGTCGACGGGTGCTGCATCAGTCGCTGAACCCGGGCCGGCCAGAGGCCGGTCCGACGCGGCCGGAACGACACCGGGGGGTTCCAGCGCCTGGACGGCAGCGACTGCCTGCCTTGTTACCGGCAGGTTGCGTTCTTGCTAGCGATGTTTTCACGGGACGGTCGCCTGTCAAGCGAAACCGGCTCGGCGCCGACCCCCGCGTGAGCAAGCTCACCACGCCCGTGATAGGCCCGCCACTCGGCGGGGCGAGCCCCCTTGCGCGGGCCGCCGATTCCTGACAGGGGAGGCGTCAGGAGACGACGCGCAGGGCGTGCGGGACCGAGCGCAGCCGCAGGCCCGTCGCGGTGCCCAGGTGGTCGCCGTCGACCTGCCAGCCCTGCGGGCGGACGGCGGTCAGCGACAGCTCTTCGACGTCGTGCCGGCGGTGCAGGCCGCGTCCGCGGAAACGGGGCGACGGGGCCAGCGCCTGCCGCAGCGTGCGGAGCATGCGCACCGGGTTCGTGCGGCCCAGGGCGAAGACGTCGAGGGCGGTGTCGAAGGACGCCTCCGGCGACGGGTTGACCGGTCGGGGCCCCAGGTAGGTCCACGGGCTGACGTTCGAGACCAGGCAGAGGAAGAGGTCGCGGACGTCGGGTTCCCCGGGCACCTGCAGCGTCATCGCCGGGCGGCGCCGCTCCCGGCCGGCGAGGAAGGCGGTGGTGGCCTCCCGGACGTACAGCGCCCCGGTGGAGCGCCGGCCGCGTGCCCGCTGCGCCTCGACCCGCGCGATGACCTCGGCGTCGAACCCGAGCCCGGCGGCGAACACGAACCACCGCGGCGGCGTCCACTCCGGCCCGGAGGCGGCCGCGTCGGCCGCGGCGTCCCGCGCGGCGGTGCCCGGGTCGGCCTCGGTGAGCGGCGCGGTGCTGGTGCCCGTGGCGCTGGCGGTGCCGAGGGACACCGACCGGGTCCGGCCGGCCCGGATGGAGTCGAGGATCTCGGCGGTCGCCTCGACCGGGTCGCGCGAGCGGCCCAGCGCACGGGAGAAGACGTTGGTGGAGCCACCCGGTACGACCGCCAGCGTGGGCAGGTGCGGGCCCGGCCCCTTCTCGAGCAGGCCGTTGACCACCTCGTTGACCGTGCCGTCGCCACCGAGGGTCACCACGAAGTCCAGGCCGTCCGCGGCCGCGCGCGCACCGAGCTCCCTGCCGTGGCCGCGGTGCGCGGTCTCGGCGACGTCGACCTTGAGCTCGCTGGCCAGCGCGCCGACGAGCACGTCGCGCATCTTGGCCGTGGTGCTGGTCGCCGCAGGGTTCACCACCACGAGCGCACGCATGAACTCCAGGCTAACGGCGCGCGCCGAGGGGGCGTGGGAGGTGCGCCCTGCGACGGGGCGGCCCGGAGGAGGCGTGCCGCGTAATCTCGCGGGCGTGCCCGAGCAGACGCCGCAGCCGCGCCGGCTGGCCGACCGCCTCTTCGGCGCGGTCACCCCGGCCCCGGCGGCCCGGCCGCAGCAGCCCCGCCCCGAGGCGCCGCGGACGGTCCGCCAGGCCGCCGTCGTCGTCGCCGCGGAGGCCGTCGTCTTCGCCGTCCTCGCCGTCGTCCTGCTGTGGCTGACCCTCACCGGCGACCCCGAGAGCGTGCCGCGGGCACTGGCCGAGGTCGTCCTCGTCGGCGGGGTGGCCGCCCTGCTGGGCGCGGCGGCGGCCGGCCTGCGCCGTCTCGCGGGCTGGGCCAGGGGACCGGTGATCGCCCTGCAGATCCTCTTCGCCGCCTCGGGCCTGGTCGCCGTCCAGGCCGGCCGCCCGGAGATCGGGGTGCCCGCCCTGCTGCTGGCCGCGGCCACGGTCTACCTGCTCATGACCCCCGAGGCCCGGCTGGCCTACCTCGACCGCTAGACCAAGTCGATGACGTCGGCGATCGAGTCGAGGACGCGGCCGGGGCGGAACGGGAACCGGGCCACGTCGGCCGCCGCGGTCGAGCCCGAGAGCACGAGGATGGTGTCGAGCCCCGCCTCGATGCCGGCGACGACGTCGGTGTCCATGCGGTCGCCGATCATGACCGTCGACTCCGAGTGCGCCTCGATCCGGTTCATCGCGCTGCGGAACATCATCGGGTTCGGCTTGCCGACGAAGTACGGCTCGGCACCCGTCGCCCGGGTGATCATCGCCGCGACCGAGCCGGTCGCGGGCAGCGGGCCCTCCGGCGAGGGGCCGGTGACGTCCGGATTGGTGGCGATGAAGCGGGCGCCCCGTCCCACGAGGCGGATCGCCCGCGTGATCGCCTCGAAGGAGTAGGTGCGCGTCTCGCCGAGGACGACGTAGTCCGGGTCGGTGTCGGTCATGACGTAGCCGACCTCGTGCAGCGCGGTGGTCAGCCCGGCCTCGCCGATCACGTACGCCGAGCCGCCCGGCAGCTGGGTGTTCAGGAAGTCCGCGGTGGCCAGTGCGGAGGTCCAGAGCGCCTCCTCGGGCACGTGCAGCCCGGTGCGCGCCAGGCGGGCGGCGAGGTCGCGCGGGGTGAAGATCGAGTTGTTGGTCAGGACCAGGAAGCGGCGGCCGCGGTCGACCAGCCGCTCGAGGAACTCCGCGGCCCCCGGCAGGGCCTGCTCCTCGTGGACGAGGACGCCGTCCATGTCGGTCAGCCAGCACTCGGCGGGCAGGCGCTCGGTGGTCACGGCCGCCACGCTAGTGGGCCCGCCACGGGACGGCCCGTCTCACGCCCGGGGGCCGGCGAAGGTGGTCAGGGCGTCGTCGGTGAGCCGGAAGACGGTCCACTCGTCCATCGGGACGGCGCCGGCCGCCTTGTAGAAGTCGATCGACGGGGCGTTCCAGTCCAGCACCGACCACTCCAGGCGCGAGTAGCCCCGCTCGACGCACACCGCGGCCAGCGTCCGCAGCAGCTCCCGGCCCAGGCCGCGCCCCCGGTGCGCCGGCTGCACGTAGAGGTCCTCGAGGTAGATCCCGTGGGTGCCGCGCCAGGTGGAGAAGTTCAGGAACCACAGGGCGACGCCGACGACGGTCCCGTCGTCGTCCTGGGCGACGTGGCCGAACAGTGCGGGGGAGTCGCCGAACAGCGACGTCCATAGCTGCTCCTCGGTCAGGTGCACCTCGGACAGGGCCCGCTCGTAGTCGGCCAGCTCGCGCACCAGCCCCACCACCGCCGGGACGTCGTCGGGGCGGATCGGTCGCACCGTCATGACAGGGCCTCCTTGAGCGAGGCCGGCACCAGCCGGCCCAGCGGGCTGAACACCGGTACCAGGACCGGCGCGAACAGGTAGCCGTAGGCCAGCACGATGGCGGTGACCACCGGCGCCAGCGCGAGGGCGGCGACGAGCGCCACCGCCACCGCCAGCGGGCCGTAGGGCCGGCCGCTGCGCGGGCTGACCAGCGAGCGGAACGAGCGGTAGCGGACGTTGCTGACCATCAGCAGCGCCGGGACCGCCATGACCAGCAGCACCCACAGCCGGTCCCGGCCCTGCATCTGGGCGTCGAACGCGAACACCGAGGCCAGGACCACGGCGGCCGCACCGGGGCTGGGCAGGCCGGTGAAGTACCGCTTGTCGGCGGTCGGGTCGATGGTCACGTTGAAGCGAGCGAGCCGGATGGCCGCGCACGCCACCCAGAGGAAGCAGGCCAGCCAGGCCAGCACGTCCCACCTCTCGCGGCCCTCGGAGAACAGCGTGAAGGCGACGAGCGAGGGGGCCAGGCCGAAGGACACCAGGTCGGCGAGCGAGTCGAACTGGAGCCCGAACGGGGTGACGGCGCCGACCTTGCGGGCCACGGCGCCGTCGACGATGTCGAAGAGCACCGACAGCCCGATGAGGACGGCGGCCAGCCCGTGCTCGCCGCGGATGGACACCAGGATCGCGCCGAAGCCGCACCCCATGTTGGCCAGCGTGAACAGGCTGGGCAGGGTCGCCAGGGCGCGTCGCCGGGAGCCGCGGACGGACCCGCGGACGAACTCGACGGTGGCCGTGCGACGGGTCGGCACCGGGGACCTCAGCGGGTCGCGGGCCAGCGGGCGATGACGGTCTCGCCGCCCCGCACGCGCTGCCCCTTGGTGACGGTGAGCTCGCACGCCGGCGGCAGGAAGACGTCCATCCGGGAGCCGAACTTCATCAGGCCCATCCGCTCGCCGGTGGCCAGGTGTCGGCCGACGGCCGTACGGGTGACGATCCGGCGGGCCAGCACACCGACGATCTGCCGGAAGACGACGGTGCGGTCGCCGTCGCGGAGCCACAGCTCGCTGCGCTCGTTGCGGTGGGCGGACTCCCGCCGGTACGCGGCCAGGAAGCTGCCCGGGCGGTAGGTGCTCTCCACGACCTCGCCGCGGTAGGGCGACCGGTTGACGTGCACGTCGACGACGGAGAGGAAGACGCTGACCTGCTGCCAGGCGCCCTCGGGGGCCACGCCCTCCTGCGGCTCCCCGGCGACCATCACGACGCCGTCCGCGGGGGAGAGGACCTCGTCGTCGCCGGGCGGGGTCCGGTCGCAGCGCCGGTCCGGGTCGCGGAAGAACAGCGCCATGTACGCGGACAGCGCCAGGAACGGCCACGCGGCCCGGCGGAGCCCGGGGCGCCCCGCCGCCCGGCCCGCGCCGGCCAGGACAGCCGCTGGGACGAGGGGTCCGGTGAGGAAAGGCCACCCGGCCCGGTCGATGCGCATCGTGGCTGAACCGTACCGGCCCGCCCTCGGCTCGGTCGTCCGCTGACGGGGCGGGCCGCCGTCGCAACCACCTCTACGGTGCGGGGGGCTGGACAGCCGACTGCCGGGCCACCCGTGAGGGCGACCCGGCAGTCGGAGGGGTGGTGCTCAGGAGGCCTTGGTCTCCCAGAAGATCTTGTCGATCTGCGCGATGTAGTCGAGCAGCTTCTGCCCCTCGGCGGGGTCCATGCTGCCCTTGCCACCCGCGGCACCGGCCTGCTTGGTGGCCTTGTTGACGAGCTCGTGCAGCTCCGGGTACTTCTCGAAGTGCGGGGGCTTGAAGTAGTCGGTCCAGAGCACCCACAGGTGGTGCTTGACGAGCTCGGCGCGCTGCTCCTTGATGAGCACGCAGCGCATCTTGAAGACCTCGTCGTCGCTGGCCTGGTACTTCTCCTGGATGGCCTTGACCGACTCGGCCTCGATGCGGGCCTGGGCGGGGTCGTACACGCCGCAGGGGAGGTCGCAGTGCGCGGTGGCCTCCACGGCGGAGAACAGGCGGGTGAGACGCATGGAGATGCCTCCGGTTGTCGTGGAATGACGTTCGTCTGCGACCCTACTCGCGGTGAGCGACGGCGACAGCGCGGGTGACCTGGGGGTTCCTCCCCTGGACAGCGTCTGGGCGCTGGCCCGGGTGAGCGGCCCCTCCATGGCACCGACCGTCGCCTCCGGTGACCGGTTGCTGGTGCGCCGGGTCCGCCCCGGCGCCGTCCGGGACGGCGACGTCGTCCTCGCCCGGTTCCCGTCCCGCCCGGAGCTGCTCGTGGTCAAGCGCGTGCACCACGCCGTCGACGGGGGGCACTGGGTGCAGGGCGACAACCCGTTCGTGACCGACGACAGCCGGGCGTTCGGTCCCGCCGTCGTCGTGGGCCGCGTGGTGGCCCGGTTGTGGCCGCGGCCCGGGCGCCTGCCCCTGCCGCCGGGCTCTTAGGCCGGCCGGGTCAGCGGCCGCGCAGCTCGGCGTAGCGGGCGGTGCTCTCGGCGTAGGCGGGCAGCAGGCCCTGCTCCTGCGCCTGCGCGAGGGTGGGGGCCTCCCGGTCCTTCGCGGACAGCTCGAACTGCAGGTCGGCCGGCCAGGGCAGGTCCAGAGCCGGGTCGAGGGGGTGGATGCCGAACTCCCGCGCCGGGTCGTAGCCGCTGGAGACGAGGTAGGTGAGCGAGCTGCCGTCCGCCAGCGACACGAAGGCGTGGCCCAGCCCCTCGGCGAGGTACACCGCGCGCGGCTGCTCGCTGTCCAGCACGACGGCGTCGTGCACGCCGAAGGTCGGCGAACCGACGCGGACGTCGAGGACGACGTCGAGGACCCGCCCGGCGGGGCAGTAGACGTACTTCGCCTGGCCCGGCGGCACCAGCGCGAAGTGGATGCCGCGCAGCACACCCCGCGCCGAGACGCTGTGGTTGGCCTGCGCGAGCGGCAGGGCGTGTCCCACGGTCTGGGACAGGAGGTCCGCCCGGTACCACTCCGTGAAACGGCCACGCGTGTCGCCGTGCGGGACGAGGTCGAAGGCGTAGCTGTCGGGCACGGCCAGTTCGCGGATCTGCACGGGGGCACGGTAGCGGTTGGGGACCCCGCGGCCCCGGTTACGCTCTTGCATCCATGAGCGGCATCCGGGGTGCGCAGGACGAGGAACAGACCGACCGCTTCGCCGACGATCCGGCGTTCGCGGTGCACGAGGGCGGCAAGCTCCGGGTGACCCCCACCCGGACGATCGAGTCGATCGCCGACCTCTCGCTGACCTACACCCCGGGCGTCGCGCGGGTCAGCAGCGCCATCGCCGCCGAGCCCGCGCTGGCCCGCCGGTTCACCTGGGCCCCGCGGGTGGTCGCCGTCGTCTCCGACGGCACCGCCGTGCTCGGGCTGGGGGACATCGGGCCCGCCGCCGCCCTCCCGGTCATGGAGGGCAAGGCCTGCCTGTTCTCCGACTTCGCCGGCCTGGACGCGGTGCCCATCGTGCTTGCGACCACCGACGTCGACGAGATCGTCGAGACGGTGGTGGCCATGGCGCCGTCCTTCGGCGGGGTGAACCTGGAGGACATCAGCGCGCCCCGGTGCTTCGAGATCGAGGCCCGGCTGCGGGAGCGGCTGTCCATCCCGGTCATGCACGACGACCAGCACGGGACGGCGATCGTGGTGCTGGCCGCGCTGCGCAACGCGGCCCGCGTGACCGGCCGGACGCTCGGCGACCTGCGCGTGGTCGTGTCCGGGGCCGGCGCGGCCGGGGTGGCGTGCACCAAGATCCTGCTCGAGGCCGGCGTGGGTGACCTGGCGGTGGCGGACTCCCGTGGGCTCCTGCACCCCGGCCGCGGCGATCTGACGGCGAGCAAGCAGTGGCTGGTCGAGAACACCAACCGCGAGGGGCACGCCGGCACGATGGCCGACGCGCTCGCCGGCGCCGACGTCTACCTCGGGCTGTCGGGTGGCTCGGTCCCGGAGTCGGCGATCGCGGCGATGGCGGAGAACGCGATCGTGTTCTCGCTGGCCAACCCGATCCCCGAGGTCGACCCGCAGATGGCCGCCCGGCACGCCGCCGTCGTCGCCACCGGGCGCAGCGACCTGCCCAACCAGATCAACAACGTGCTCGCCTTCCCGGGGGTGTTCCGGGGAGCGATCGACGCCGGCGCCACCAGCATCACCGAGGAGATGAAGCTGGCGGCCGCCGAGGCGATCGCCGGTGTCGTCGGGGACGACCTGCGGCCGGACTACATCGTGCCGAGCCCCCTGGACCGCCGGGTGGCCGCGGCGGTCGCGGACGCCGTCGCCGCGTGCGCCCGGGAGCAGCACGTCACGGTCTGAGCGACGCCGCCTCGAGCGCGGCGAGCAGCGACCGGTAGGCCTCCTCGATCGCGCCGGCCCGGGTGGGCACCGTGATGCCCCGTGGTCGCCGGCGGCGCACCGCCTCGATGCGGTCGACCATCGCGGCCAGCTCGGCGGGACCCCCGAGGGTCCGGACCGCTTCGGCGTGGTGCTGCGCGGCCGCCTCGTCGCCTGCCCGGGCCGCGAACCGCTCCAGGGCGGCCTCCCGGGCATCGGTCAGGTACACCTCGACGAAGCGCGCACCGCCGGCGTCGGCCGCGGCTGCGAGGGCGTCGAGGAACTCGGTGCGCGCCACGTACTGCGGGACGACGACGTCGTGGCCCGCGGCGAGGTGCGTCCGGATCATGGCCAGCGCCAGCGCCCGGGCGAGCTGCCCCGCTGCCTCCTGGTGCTCCTCCCACCGGCCCAGGCCGCGGCGCAACGTGTCGATGTCGAGAGCCAGCGCGAGCGGTCGGTCCAGCACGTAGCGCCGGGCCAGGGTGGTCTTGCCGATGCCCGGTGGCCCGTTCAGCAGCACCACCCGCGGTGGCTCGCGGTCGGTCACCCGGCGCTGAGGAACCGGTCGACGATCGGGTCGAACGCGTTCCGGACGTCGGTGTTGATCCAGAGGAACGCGACCGTGGCGACCAGGAACAGCGGCACCAGGACCGCCTTCTCGACGACGGTGCCGGTGCGCAGGGGGGAGAGGGCCAGCCGCTTCCGCCGGAGCAGCCAGAGCACCGGCAGCGGGATCCCGGCCGTGGTGAGGGAGTCCCCGGCGATGTGGGTGAGCACGCCCAGCGCCACCGCCCAGGGCAGCCAGGTCGGTTGCGGGCTGTGGTCCAGCAGCCACCAGGCGCCCGCCCACGACAGGGCGATGTTGCCGACGATGGTCGTCTCGGTGGTGCCCGGGATGACGAAGTGCAGCGCGTGCAGCGCCAGGCCGATGGCCAGCGCCATGAGCAGCAGGCTCGACCAGTAGGTGTCCGCCGCCAGGACGGCCAGCCCGCCGAGGGCCAGCGGCGCCAGGACGGCGTCGTGGGTGCCCCAGCGGTGGCCGCCGGTGAGCGTGCCGACGATCCCCGAGGGGACGTCGGTCACCGGGCCCCACATGTCCGACACCGTCGATCCGCGGTGGTCGAGGTCGGGCAGCATGGCGAAGCCGCCGGCGGCCGCGACCCACGACATCTGCGCGACGGGGCCGTGGACCGGGGCACACGGCAGGGTCGCCGCCCCCGCCGCCAGACCGGAGAGCGCATGCGAGTGACCGAGCATGCACCCAGCGTGCGCCCCGGTCAGCGGGCCGCAGGGGAGGCGCGCGGGGCGTCAGTCGTCCAGGAGGTGGTGCAGCAGACGGGCGGGGTCGTCGAAGAAGGCCTGCCAGTCCTGCACGAGGTCCAGCTCCGCCCACGGCCGCCGGGAGAAGCCGTCGCCGTCCAGCTCGTAGACGACGGCGCGCGGGAACGCGGCCAGCAGCGGGGAGTGCGTCGCGAGCAGCACCTGCGACCCAGCGGCCACCGCGCCGTCGATGAGCGCCAGGAGCCGCAGCGAGGACCGGAACGACAGCGCGGACTCCGGCTCGTCGAGCACCCACAGCCCGCGCTCGTCGGTGCGTGACTCGAGGAAGGCGAGGAAGCCCTCGCCGTGCGAGCGGGCGTGGAGCGCGCGTCCGCCGAACGCCCGCAGGCCGTCGACACCGGCGTCGACCCCCGCGAAGTGGCTGTGCATGGCCTCGGCGCGCAGCCACACCCCGCCCTGGGGGCGCGGCCGCTCGCCCTCGAGCTCCAGGTCCCAGGAGAGAGTGGCTGCGTCCGGACCGGGCACCAGTGGCCCCCAGTGCTTCACCGCCGCGGTCAGGGAGCTGCCCCACCTCTGGGCCACGGCCTCCACCAGGGTGGACTTGCCGCTCCCGTTCTCGCCGACGAGCACCGTGACCGGGCCCAGCTGCATGCCCTCGGCGCGCAGCTGCGCGACCGCGGGGACCTGCCAGTACCAGGCACCGGGATCACCGATGTCCGGACGCACCCCGACCCGCGCCAGCGGCAGCCGGGCCGGCGTGGATCGGGGTGCGGTCACTCCTCGTCGGGATCGTCGCCGGTGCCGCCGCGGGCCAGCCAGGTGGCCAGCCGCTCGACGGGCACCTCGAAGTCGGGGTTCTGGTCCACGAAGACCTGGAGCTCGTCGGCCAGCCAGGCGAGGGTCACCTGCTCCTCGCCCCGCCGTGTCGCCAGCTCCTCCAGCCCCCGGTCGGTGAAGTACACGGTCGCGTCCCGGGTCGGTCAGTCCGCGAAGGCCTCGGCGACGAGCTGACGCTGCTCGACGTCGTGGACCTTGGCCGAGCCGACGGCCGGGCTGGCCGACGCGCGCCGGCTGACCCGCCGCAGCGTGCGGCCCCAGGGCAGGTGCTCGGGGAGGTTGACGGCCATGAACTGCCAGGCGCCCATGTTGGCCGGCTCCTCCTGCACCCACACCACGTCGGTGGCGTTCGGGTACTGCTCGAGCGCCTCGACGATCTGCTGGGCGGGCAGCGGGTAGAGCTGCTCGACCCGGACGACGGCGACGTCGGAGGTGCCCTCGGACTCCCGCTGGGCCATCAGGTCGTAGGCCACCTTGCCGCTGCACAGCAGCACCCGGCGCACCGCCGAGCCGTCCAGCGGCTGCCCGTTCAGGCCCGGGTCGCGCAGGACGGGACGGAAGACCTCGTCGGTGAAGTCCGAGACCGGGCTGACCGCCACCTTGGCCCGCAGCAGCGACTTCGGCGTGAACACGACCAGCGGCCGGTGCACGTCCGAGAGCGCCTGACGGCGGAGCAGGTGGAAGTAGTTGCCGGGGGTGGTGCAGTTGGCGACGGTCATGTTGTTCTCCGCCGACAGCTGCAGGAACCGCTCGATGCGGCCGCTGGAGTGGTCGGGGCCCTGGCCCTCGAGGCCGTGCGGCAGGAGCATGACGACGCCGGAGCGCTGGCCCCACTTCGCCTCACCGGAGCTGATGAACTCGTCGATGACCATCTGGGCGCCGTCGACGAAGTCGCCGAACTGGGCCTCCCAGAGCACCAGGGCCTTGGGGTTGGCCACCGAGTAGCCGTACTCGAAGCCGAGCGCGGCGTACTCGCTCAGCAGCGAGTCGTAGACGAAGAACTTCGCCTGGTCGTCGGTCAGGTTGGCCAGCGGGGTGTACTCCGCGCCGTTCTCCCGGTCGATGAGCACCGAGTGGCGCTGCACGAAGGTGCCGCGCCGGGAATCCTGCCCGGCCAGCCGGACGGGCACGCCCTGCATGAGCAGCGACCCGAAGGCCAGCAGCTCGCCCATGGCCCAGTCGATGCCGCCCTCGGTGACCATCGCCGCGCGCCGCTCGAGCATCTTCTTGAGCTTGGGGTGCGGGGTGAAGTCGGTCGGGAAGGACACGTGCGCGTCACCGATGGTCTTGAGGACCTCGGGGGTGATAGCGGTGGCGACCTGCGACTCCTGCGCCGTGCGCGGGTCCATGACCGGCTCGGGGCCCGAGGAGTCCTTCGAGTCGTGGGTCTCGGCGAAGGCCCGCTCGAGCTGCTCGCGGTAGTCCTTGAGCGCCTCCTCGGCGTCCTCGAGGGTGATGTCCCCGCGGCCGACCAGCGCCTCGGTGTAGAGCTTCCGGACCGAGCGCTTGCGGTCGATGATGTCGTACATCAGCGGCTGGGTCATCGACGGGTCGTCGCCCTCGTTGTGCCCGCGACGGCGGTAGCACACCAGGTCGATGACGACGTCCTTCTTGAACGCCTGCCGGTACTCGACCGCCAGCCGCGCCACCCGCACGCACGCCTCGGGGTCGTCGCCGTTCACGTGGAAGATCGGCGCGTTGACCATCCGGGCGACATCGGTCGAGTACAGGCTCGACCGGGCGGCCGCGGGCGACGTGGTGAAGCCGACCTGGTTGTTGACGACGACGTGCACGGTGCCGCCGGTGCGGTAGCCGCGCAGCTGCGAGAGGTTCAGCGTCTCCTGGACCACGCCCTGGCCGGCGAACGCGGAGTCCCCGTGCAGCAGGACGGGCAGGACGGTGAAGCCGTCGTCGCCCTTGTCGATCATGTCCTGCTTGGCGCGCACGACGCCCTCGAGCACGGGGTTGACCGTCTCCAGGTGCGAGGGGTTGCTCGCCAGCGAGACGGCGATCCGGGCCCCGGCCTTGAAGGGGTTCTCGAACGTGCCCTCGGCGCCGAGGTGGTACTTCACGTCGCCGGAGCCCTGCACGGTGCCGGGGTCGATGTTGCCCTCGAACTCGCCGAAGATCTTCGCGTAGCTCTTGCCGAGGACGTTGGCCAGCACGTTGAGCCGGCCACGGTGCGGCATGCCGATCGCGACCTCGTCCAGGCCGTGGTCGGTGCCGGCGATCAGGACCTCGTCGAGGACCGGGATCAGCGACTCACCGCCTTCGAGGCTGAACCGCTTCTGGCCGACGTACTTGGTCTGCAGGAAGGTCTCGAACGCCTCGGCGGCGTTGAGCCGGCCGAGCACGTGCTTCTGCTTGTCGCGGTCGGGCTGCTCGTGCGCGACCTCGACCCGCTCCTGGAGCCACTCGCGCTCCTCGGGGTCGGTGATGTGCATGTACTCGATGCCGACGGTGCGGCAGTAGGAGTTGCGCAGGACGCCGAGGATGTCCCGCAGCGCCATCATCCGCTCCCCGGCGAAGCCGCCGACCGGGAACTTGCGGTCGAGGTCCCACAGGGTGAGCCCGTGCTCGCGGATGTCCAGGTCGGGGTGCTTGCGGACCCGGTACTCGAGCGGGTCGGTGTCGGCCATGAGGTGGCCGTTGCGCCGGTAGGCCTCGATGACCTCGATGACCCGGGCTTCCTTGTCGATCTGCCCCTCGTGGCTGACCCGCACGTCGGGCAGCCAGCGCACCGGCTCGTAGGGGATGCGCAGCGAGCGGAAGACCTCGTCGTAGAAGCCGTCCTCGCCGAGCAGCAGCGCGTGCAGGCGGCGCAGGAAGTCGCCGGACTCCGCGCCCTGGATGACCCGGTGGTCGTAGGTCGAGGTGAGCGTGATGATCTTGGAGATGCCCATCTCGGTGAGCGCCTCGGTGCTCATCCCCTGGAACTCGGCGGGGTACTCCATGGCGCCGACGCCGATGATCGCGCCCTGGCCGGCGGTCAGCCGCGGCACCGAGTGGACGGTGCCGATCGTGCCCGGGTTGGTCAGGCTGATCGTGGTGCCGGAGAAGTCCTCCATCGTCAGCTTGTTGTTCCGCGCCCGGCGGATGATGTCCTCGTAGGCGGCCCAGAACTGGGCGAAGTCCATCTGCTCGGCGGCCTTGATCGAGGCGACCACCAGCGACCGCGAACCGTCGGGCTTGGGCAGGTCGATGGCCAGCCCGAAGTTCACGTGCTCGGGCTGGACGTGCACCGGCTTGCCGTCGACCTCGGCGTAGGCGCTGTTCATGTTCGGGAAGGCGTCCAGCGCACGCACCAGGGCGTAGCCGATGAGGTGCGTGAAGGAGATCTTCCCGCCGCGCGCCCGCTTGAGGTGGTTGTTGATGACGATGCGGTTGTCGGCCAGCAGCTTCGCCGGCACCGCGCGCACGCTCGTCGCCGTCGGAACGGTGAGCGAGGCGTTCATGTTCTTCACGACGGCGGCGGCGGCACCGCGCAGCGGCGACTGCGTGCCCCCGGCGGGGGGAGCGGGCGCGGCCGGCTTCGGCGCGGGGGCGGCGGGCTGCTGCTGGTCGGCGCGGTCCGCGGCGCGGGCGACGACGGTCGCCTCGGTCCGGGTCTCGCTGCGCGCCGGCTGCGCGGGGGCGGGCTTCGGGGCGGTGGCCTTCGGAGCCGGCTCCTGCGCAGCAGGTGCGGGCGCCGGGGCGCTCTCGCGGACGCCGCCGTCGAGCGGGCTGCCCGGCCGGTAGTCGGCGAAGAACTCGTGCCAGGCCTGGTCCACCGTGGAGGGGTCCGCCTGGTACTGCTGGTACATCTCCTCGACCAGCCACTCGTTGGTGCCGAACCCCGTCACCGGGGAGTGGGCAGGGGTCCGGGATGAGTTCTCGCTTGACACGGGGTCGAGTGCCTTCTTCGTCTCTGGGCTGTGTCTTCAGGGCATCGCTGGCTGAGGGGGGAGTCTACGCCCGTCCGGGTGAGGCGACCGGGCATGTCGACGGGGCGTACCAGGGCGCCTGCCGGGGCGGGAGCGGCGCCCGCCCGGGAGCAGCACGTGGCCGCCCCCGGGCGTGTCGGCGCGCTCAGACGACGTCGCGCCGGACCGCGAGCAGGGTGCCGAGGAACGCCGCGAGCAGCCCGTAGGCGAGGAGCACCAGGCCGCCCTGCCAGGCCTCCAGGAGCTCGGGCCCCTCGAAGGTCGCGGTGAGCGCCTCCAGCGCGCCGCCGGGCATCCACTTGTAGGCGCCCGCCGTGGCCGGCACCGACCGGATGATCGGCTCGATGACGAACAGGTAGACCAGCCCGCCGACGATGGCGCCGACCTGGTTGCGCAGCAGCGCTCCGAGCCCCACGCCGATGACCGCGTAGATGACCAGGGCGACCAGCGAGGCGGCCATGGTGGCGAGGTTGTCGCCGTCGAGGGACGGCGCCGCGCCGCGGGCACCGGCGTGGATCGCGACCACCACGTAGTTGACGGCCACGACGACGAGCGCGAACGCGGCGGCGGCCAGCGCGTAGGCGACGAGCTTGGCGACGACCACGCGACCGCGCCGCGGGGAGGTCAGAAAGGTCGGCGTCGCGGTGCGGTGCCGGTACTCCTGGGTCATCCCGATGATCCCGAGGATGAGGAACAGGATGTTGGCGTTGGCCGCCGTGGAGAGGATGAGCTCCTCGTACAGCGGCGTCCCGACCGCGGGCAGTCCGGACTCCGGGTCGCCGGCGAAGGAGGTGAAGAAGATCGCGAAGGCGGCCACCATCACGACCGAGCCCAGCAGCAGGCCGAGCCACACCTTGGTCGTGAAGAGCTTGGTCCACTCGGCGCGGACGAGGCGGGTCATCGGGCTGCTCCCTCGGCGGCCGGGACGCCGGGCGTCGGAGCGGCGAACTGCTCCTGGCCGGCGGTGAGCTGGAAGTAGATCTCCTCGAGCCCGCTGGTGTGCGGCCGCAGCTCGTGCAGCTCCACACCCGCCGCGAAGGCGCGGGAACCGATCTCGGCGGCCGTGCGGCCGGTGACGGTGAGGGCGCCGTCGCCGTCGGCAACCACCTGGCTGCCCTCGGCGCGCAGCACCTCGGCCAGCCGTGCCGCCTCCGGGCTCCGGACGAGCACGGTGCCGCCGTTCGCGGCACCCGCCCGCAGCTCGGCGATCGAGCCCTCGCGGACCAGCCGGCCGGCGCCCACGATCACGACGCGGTCGACGGTCTGCTCCACCTCCGACAGCAGGTGGCTGGACACCAGGACGGTGCGGCCCTGGTCGTGGGCCAGGTGCCGCAGGAAGCCCCGCAGCCACTGGATGCCCTCGGGGTCCAGGCCGTTGGCCGGCTCGTCGAGCACCAGGACGCCGGGGTCGCCGAGCAGCGCGGCGGCCAGGGCCAGCCGCTGCCGCATGCCCAGGGAGTAGCTGCCCGCGCGGCGGCTGCCGGCGTCGGACAGACCCACCTGGTGCAGCACCTCGTCCGCGCGCCGGAGCGGCAGCCCCGCCGCGCGGCAGTACACCCGCAGGTGGTTGCGCCCGGAGCGGGCCGGGTGGAAAGCCGTCTCCAGGACCGCGCCGACGGTGCGGGTCGGGTCGGGCAGGTCGGGATAGGGCACGCCGTCGAAGGTGGCGGTGCCGGCGTCGGGCCGGATCAGCCCGAGCACCATGCGCAGCGTCGTCGTCTTGCCGGCGCCGTTCGGGCCGAGGAAGCCGGTGACCTGGCCGGGCTCCACGGTGAAGCCCAGGTCGCTCACCGCCCGCACGGCCCCGAAGGACTTGGTCAGGCCGCGTACCTCGACCCGCACGGGGGCGGTCGGCGCGGTCGGTGCGCTGGAAATGTCGTACTCCTCGTCTGTGCCGGTATCCGGCCATCCAATCGCACCGGCCCGGCGGCGGGATGCCTCTTCGCGATCGGCGCGTCCCGGGTGGCGATCACCGGCGACGTCGGTGCTGGTGGGGGGCCCGGCCTCCCCGGAGCTCCGGGTGTCCGTGGGCGACGGTTCCCCTAGAGTTCGCCGGGTGAGCCAGAGCACGCACGCCTACCGCACGGTCGTCGTCGGCACCGACGGGTCGGAGTCGTCCCTCCGGGCGGTCGCCCGCGCCGGGGCCATCGCCGGCGCGACCGGGGCCACCCTGGTCATCGCCTGCGCCTACCTGCCCACCGAGGCCGACGACCGCGAGCTGTCCCGCGCCCAGGACGCCCTGGGCGACGAGGCCTACCAGGTCGTGGGCTCGCACCCGGCCGAGGACACCGTGCGCACCGCCGCGGAGCGGGCCGGCGCGGCCGGGGCGGCGAACGTGCGCACCCTCGCCGTGCAGGGCTCGCCCGTGGAGACGCTGCTCGACGTCGTCCGGCGCGAGGACGCCGACCTGCTCGTCGTCGGCAACCGCGGCCTGAACGGCATCAAGGGCCGCCTGCTCGGCTCGGTGCCGGCGGACGCCACCCGCCGCTCCACGTGCGACGTGCTCGTCGTCCACACCACCGGCTGACCCCTCCGGCATGGACCACCCCGGCACCGACCCGGGCTCCGACGCCCGCGACGCGCTGGAGCGGCTGCTGCTCGACGGGCCGCGCCGGTACACCCGGCTGCAGGTGGCGGAGCTGTCCGGGATCCCGGCGGAGCGCACCCAGCGGCTCTGGCGGGCGCTGGGTTTCCCCGATGCCGCCGACGACGACCCGGTCTTCACCGACGCCGACGTCGAGGCGCTGGGGGTGCTGTCGACCCTGATCGACTCCGGCTTCGTCGACCCCTCCACGGAGGCCACGATCGCCCGCGCGATGGGGCAGTCGCTGTCCCGGCTGGCCGACTGGCAGACCGACATGCTGGCCGACTCCCTCGCCCGCGCCGCGGGGCCGGGCCGCCGGGTGGTCTCCCCGGACGACGCGGTCGAGGCCGCGCGGGCGCTCCTGCCGCGGCTGCGCCAGGTGCACGACTACGTGTGGCGGCGGCACCTCGCGGCCAACGCCGGCCGGCTGGTCACCGCCGGGCAAGGCGACCGCCGCGAGCTCACCGTCGGGTTCGCCGACCTGGTCGGGTACACCTCGCGGAGCCGGGGGATGGGCGGCCGCGAGCTCGGCGCGATGGTCGAGGACTTCGAGAGCATCGCCGCCGAGGTGATCGCCCGGCACCACGGCCGGGTGGTCAAGACCGTGGGCGACGGGGTGCTGTTCACCGCGGACGCCCCCGCCGACGCCGCCGCCATCGGACTGGCGCTGCCGGATGCCTGGACCTCGCCCGAGCGCCCCCTGCTGCGGGTGGGCGCGGCCTTCGGGGCGGTGCTCACCCGGCTCGGCGACGTCTACTCACCGGTCGTGAACCTGGCCAGCCGGCTCACCTCGATCGCCCGCCCCGGCACCTTCCTGGTCGACCGCGAGCTGGCGCACCGCATCCGGGACCTGCAGGAGTACCGGGTGCGCCCGCTGCGCCGGGTCTCGGTGCGCGGCTACGACCACCTCCAGCCCTGGCTCGTGCGGCGGCGCCGGGCCGACGACGCCCCGGACGACAGCGGCTACGACGAGGACTCGTTCGACCAGGAGTGATCGGGCCCGCGACGGCGATGGCACCCTCGACCCCGTGAGTGCCACCCTCGTCGCGCGCGGCCTGGCCGCCGGTCACGGCGCCCGCGTGCTGTTCGCCGACCTGGACCTCGTCGTCGCCCCCGGTGACGTCGTCGGCCTGGTCGGGGTGAACGGCGCGGGCAAGTCCACGCTGCTCCGGACGCTCGCCGGTGAGCTGCCCGCCGAGGCCGGGAGCATCGCGCTCAGCCCGCCGACGGCGACCCTGGGCTACCTGCCGCAGGAGCACGAGCGGCACCCGGGGGAGTCGGTGCTCGGCGCGCTCGCCCGGCGGACCGGCGTGGCGGCCGCGCAGGCGGCGCTCGACGACGCGACCGAGCGGCTGACCGCGGGAGAGGACGGCGCCGACGACGCCTACGGCGAGGCGCTGGAGCGGTGGCTGGCCCTCGGCGGCGCCGATCTGGAGGAGCGCGCGGCCGAGGTCGTCGCCGAGGTCGCGCCGGGGGTCGCCCTCGACGCCGAGATGACGGGGCTCTCCGGTGGCCAGGCCGCCCGCGTCGGGCTGGCCTCGCTGCTCCTCTCGCGCTACGACCAGCTGCTGCTCGACGAGCCCACCAACGACCTCGACCTGGCCGGCCTGGACCAGCTGGAGCGCTTCGTGGCCGGCTCGCGCGCCGGCATCGTGCTGGTCAGCCACGACCGCGAGTTCCTCTCCCGGACCGTCACCCGCGTCGTGGAGCTCGACCTGGCCCAGCAGCTGGTGCGCGTGGTCGACGGCGGCTACGAGGCGTACCTGACCGAGCGGGAGGTCGCCCGCCGGCACGCGCGCGAGGAGTACGAGGAGTTCGCCGACACGAAGGCGGGCCTGGAGGCGCGGGCCCGGATGCAGAAGAACTGGATGGCCAAGGGCGTCCGCGACTCGATCAAGAAGTCCAAGGACGGCGACAAGCACATCAAGGCGCACAACCGGGCGTCGTCGGAGAAGCAGGCCGCCAAGGCCAAGCAGACGCTGCGGATGATCGAGCGGCTCGACGTCGTGGAGGAGCCCCGCAAGGAGTGGGAGCTGCGGATGGAGATCGCCGCCGCACCGCGCGCCGGGGCCGTGGTCTCCACCCTGCGCGGCGCCGTCGTCCGCCGCGGCGACTTCGTGCTCGGGCCGCTGGACCTGCAGGTCGACTGGGGCGACCGGGTGGCGATCACCGGCGCCAACGGGTCGGGCAAGTCCACGCTGCTGGCGGCGCTACTGGAGCGGGTCCCGCTCGACGAGGGGACGGCGGCGCTGGGGCCGGCCGTGCGCATCGGGGAGATCGACCAGGCCCGCGGGCTGTTCTTCGGGGCGGAGCAGCTGCTCGACGCGTTCGGCGCCGAGGTCCCCGACTGGCCGACGTCGGAGGTGCGCACCCTGCTGGCCAAGTTCGGGCTCACCGCCGAGCACGTGCTGCGCCCGGCCGAGACGCTGTCGCCGGGGGAGCGCACCCGGGCGGCGCTGGCACTGCTGCAGGCCCGCGGGGTGAACGTGCTCGTGCTCGACGAGCCGACCAACCACCTCGACCTGCCGGCCATCGAGCAGCTGGAGCAGGCGCTGGCCGGCTACGGGGGGACGCTGCTGCTCGTGACGCACGACCGCCGGATGCTCGACGCGGTGCACACGACGAGGCGGCTGCACGTCTCCGGTGGGCAGGTCGTCGAAGGCTGAGCCCTCCGCTAGGTTCGGGCGGTGACCGAGCGCACGATCCTGGACCTGTTCCGCCTCGACGGCCGCGTCGCCGTCGTCACGGGGGCCTCCTCCGGGCTCGGGGCGGTGTTCGCGCGCGCCCTGGCCGAGGCCGGCGCCGACGTCGTCCTCGGGGCCCGGCGGGTGGACCGGCTGGCCGACACCCAGCGCGCGGTGGAGGAGACCAGTCGGCGGGCGCTCGCCGTCCGCACCGACGTCGCCGTGCCGGAGGACTGCACGGCGCTGGTCGAGGCTGCCATGGCCGAGTTCGGCCGGGTCGACATCCTGGTCAACAACGCCGGGGTCGGCACCGCGTACCCGGCGACCCGGGAGACGCCCGAACAGTTCCGCCAGGTCATCGACGTCAACCTCAACGGCTGCTACTGGATGGCGCAGGCGTGCGGCCGCGTCATGCAGCCGGGCAGCTCGATCGTCAACATCTCCAGCATGCTCGGCCTGACCACGGCCGGGCTGCCGCAGGCCGCCTACTCCGCGAGCAAGGCGGGGCTCATCGGTCTGACCCGCGACCTCGCCCAGCAGTGGACCGGGCGCAAGGGCATCCGGGTCAACGCCCTCGCTCCCGGCTTCTTCACCTCGGAGATGACCGACGCCTACCCCGAGCAGTACATTGACTCGCAGCTGCCCCGCATCCTGGTGGGTCGCAAGGGGCACCCCGAGGAGCTCGCGGCGGCGCTCATCTTCCTGGTGAGCGACGCCGGCGGCTACGTCACCGGCACGACCCTGCCCGTCGAGGGCGGGATGCTCACCAGCTGACGGAGCCGCCGGCCGGGCGGGTCAGCCCTCGGCGCGCTTGACGTGCGCGGCGATCCGCTCGGTCAGCTCCGGCCAGAGCGGACGGGGCAGGTCGTGCCCCATGCCGTCGATGACGACCAGCTCGGCGCCCGGGACCGCCGCCGCGGTGGCGCGGCCGCCCGACACGTTCACCAGGGCGTCGTCCGACCCGTGGATCACCAGGGTGGGCATCGACAGCCGGCCGAGGTCCGCGGTCCGGTCGGGGCTGGCGACGATGGCGGCCAGCTGGCGGGCCACCCCGGCCGGGTCGTGCCCGCGGTCGAAGGCCAGGCCGGCCCGCGCGCGGACGGCGTCCTCGTCGAGCGGGAAGCTGGGAGAGCCGATGACCCGCGAGGTCTGGAGCTGGCGCTCGATCGCGCCGTCCCGGTCCTGGGCCGGCGGCGCGTAGAGCACCGCCTGAGCCGCCTCGGACGCTCCGCCCACCGTGCGGTCCCCGGTGGTGGACATGATCGAGGTGAGGCTGCGCACCCGCTCGGGGTACGTGATGGCGAGCCGCTGGGCGATCATCCCGCCCATCGACACCCCGACGACGTGCACCGAGTCCAGGCCGAGCGCCTCGATCAGCCCCGCGGCGTCGGCCGCCATGTCGGCCAGCTCGTACCGGATCGACGAGCGGTCCCCGCGGCGGACGTCGCCGAGGCGGGGCGTGCCGGCGGCGTGCAGATGGGTGGACAGCCCGACGTCGCGGTTGTCGAAGCGGATGACGAACAGGCCCTGCGCCGCGAGGCCCTCGCACAGCTCGTCGGGGTAGCTGATCATCTGCGAGCCCAGGCCGCTGATCAGCAGCAGCGGCGTGCTGCCGCGGTCGCCGAAGGTCTCGTGGGCCAGTTCGATGTCGCCGACGCCTGTCTTCGTGATGCCGCTGCTCTGCATGTCCGCGCAACCTAGTGCAGCCGGACGAGACGCCGATCACTGCCCCGGACCGGGCCGGCGCGGAAGGAGAGAAGAGTGCCCCCGGCAGGATTCGAACCTGCGCACCCGCCTCCGGAGGGCGGTGCTCTATCCCCTGAGCTACGGGGGCTCGTCTCGTTCGCGGACGAACCTATCAGCCTCCGCCGGGGCGCAGGGCGGAGGGCCTCAGGGAGCCGGCAGCGGCGTCCCGCCCCGCGCGGTGAGCAGGGTCGCCATCGTCCGGGTCTCGGCGGACTGGGCGCCGGCGATCGCCTGCGCCAGGTCGCGCACCGCCGGCACCTCCGCGTGCTCGGCGGCGTACTCGGCCATGTCGAACCCGCCCTGGTGGTGCCGGATCATCAGCCGGAGGAACTCGACGTCGAACGCCGTCCCGCGGAGCTCCCGCAGGTTCGCCAGCTCCTCCTCGGTCGCCATCCCGGGCATCAGCCCGCCGTCCGCGGTCATGTCGTGGCCGTGGTCGCCCTCGGTCATCCAGGCCATGGTGTCGCCGCCGCTCTGCGGCACCTCCCACAGCGCCAGCCAGCCCTGCATGCGGCCGGCCTGGTTCGTCTGGGTGGCCGAGATGTCGAAGGCGAGCTGGCGGACCTCCGCGTCCTCGCTGCGGTCGGCCACCAGGTTGGCCATCTCGACGCCCTGGAGGTGGTGGCGGCTCATGTCCCGGGCGAAACCGGCCGCCACCGAGTCGGCGTCCGGGGTCTCGGTGCGGCCGATGCCCAGCGCGACCGCCAGCCCGCCGCCGAGCAGCACCAGCCCGACGGCGATGACCGCCATGAGCGCCACGCGCAGCGGACGGCCGCTCCGGCCGGTATCGGTGTCCAGGTCGTCCACCACCTCGGGTGCGTCGGGGCGCTCGGTCGTCGTCATGCGCGGGTCAGCCCTGCTCCTCCGACGACGGTGCGTCGCTCGGGCCGACCGGGCTGCTCTGGTCGCCCTCGACCAGCGGCTCGGCGGCGAAGGCCGGGTTCTCGCAGGAGGCGCCGGGCTCGGGGAAGGCCAGCGCCTCGTTCTTGTCGGAGTCGTCGCCGTACGGCGAGCGGTTGAAGGTCATGAAGTCGGCGAATTGCTCGACCCGCTCGTCGTCGACGCTGTCCACCTTGAGCTGGTGGTTCCACGACTGGAGGCTGATCGGGGAGTCCAGGCCGACGTAGGGCGAGAGCATCCGGCCGGACTCGCCGTCGACCAGCTCGGCGAGGGTGTCGACGTCGGCGTCGGAGACCTCGTCGGGGTTGTAGGTGATCCACACGGCGCCGTGCTCGAGGCTGTGCACGGCGTTCTCGTGCCGGATGTCGACGTCGTAGACCGTGCCGGTGCAGTCGGCCCAGTTGCCGTCGTGCGGGCCGCCGACGGGCGGCGACTCGTTGTAGTCCACCTCGGTCGTGACGTGGTCCTGACCGGGGGAGTAGTCGGCGGCCTCGACGCCGCTGATCTCCTCGATCGACTCGAGCCGGTTGGCGTTGGCCGCGTTCACCTGCACCACGGCGTAGGAGATGACCGCGGCGGCGAACACCACGACGGCGACCGCACCGGCGATGAGGCCCCACGGGCGCCGGTGGGCGTTGGCCACGACCTGCGTCGGCGGGCGGGTCCGGCCGTTCCTGCCGCCCGTTCGGGCCCGGTTCGGGTTGCCGCCTCCGGACCGGGTAGCGCCGCCGCGGGGGCGGGCGTCGTCGGGCTTGCGGTCCTTGGCCAAGGAGACTCCTCGATGCGGGGTGCACGATGCGCTGGGGAGTCTAGGTCGCGCAGCTGGGCGTTCCCTGGATCCGCCGGGCGGGGGCACCGAGGCGGCCCGGGCCGGTCAGTACGCTCGTGCGGTGACACCGGAGCAGTTGCAGGACGTCGTCTCCTCCGCCGTGCGGGCGGTCGTCGACCGCGGCGCGCTGCCCGTCGAGGTGCCGGCCGAGGTCCTCGTCGAGCGACCCAAGAACCCCGAGCACGGCGACTACGCCACCAACGTCGCGCTCCGGCTGGCCAAGCCCGCCGGCCGGCCGCCCCGCGAGGTCGCCGAGCTGCTGGCCGCGGAGCTGCAGGAGCACGAGGGCATCGCGCGGGTCGACGTCGCCGGTCCCGGGTTCCTCAACATCACGCTGGCCTCCGGGGCGCTCGGCACCATCGCGGTGCAGGCGGTGACCGCGGGCCCGGCGTACGGCCGCACCGACACCCTGGCCGGGCAGAAGCTGAACCTGGAGTTCGTCTCGGCCAACCCCACCGGCCCGGTCCACATCGGTGGCACCCGCTGGGCGGCGGTGGGCGACGCACTGGGCCGGCTGCTCGAGGCCAGCGGCGCCACGGTCACGCGGGAGTACTACTTCAACGACGCCGGGGCGCAGATCGACCGGTTCGCCCTCAGCCTCATGGCCGCCGCCCACGGCCGTCCCGTGCCCGACGACGGCTACGCGGGCGACTACATCGCCGAGATCGCCCAGCAGGTGGTCGCCGCCGAGCCGGGGCTGCTCGAGCTGCCCGAGGACGAGCAGCGGGAGCGCTTCCGCGTGCGCGGCGTCGAGCTGATGTTCGCCGAGATCAAGCGGACGCTGGCCGAGTTCGGCGTGGTCTTCGACGTCTACTTCAGCGAGCGGACGCTGCACGAGAGCGGAGCGCTGGACAAGGCGATCGCGAGGCTGCGGGAGAACGGCCACGTCTACGAGGCCGACGGCGCGGTCTGGCTGCGGACCACCGACTTCGGTGACGACAAGGACCGGCCGCTGATCAAGAGCGACGGTTCCCCCACGTACTTCGCGGCCGACTGCGCGTACTACCTGGACAAGCGCGACCGCGGCTTCGACAAGGTCGTGATCATGCTCGGCGCCGACCACGCCGGCTACGTCGGCCGGTACAAGGCGCTGTCGGCGGCGGTGGGGGACGACCCCGAGCGCAACCTCGAGATCCTCCTCGGCCAGCTGGTGAACCTGGTCCGGGACGGCGAGCCGGTGCGGATGAGCAAGCGCGCCGGCACCGTCGTCCTCCTCGAGGACCTGGTGGAGGCCGTCGGCGCCGACGCCGCCCGCTACGCGCTCGCCCGCGCCTCGGTCGACCAGCAGATCGACCTCGACCTGGACCTGTGGAGCCGCAGGACCAACGACAACCCGGTCTTCTACGTGCAGTACGCGCACGCCCGGATCGCCTCGCTGCTGCGCAACGCGGCCGACCTCGGCATCTCGCTCGGCGAGGC
The DNA here is from genome assembly GCF_003319105.1 of Blastococcus sp. TF02-09. Classification (GTDB taxonomy): domain Bacteria; phylum Actinomycetota; class Actinomycetes; order Mycobacteriales; family Geodermatophilaceae; genus Blastococcus. Next base: position 82,361 of record NZ_QOHH01000006.1, read on the forward strand.
CGGCGACGTCGACGTCGCCGCGCTGGTCCACGAGCGGGAGAACGACCTGCTGCGCGCGATCGGCGAGTTCCCGCGGGTCCTCACCGCCGCCGCCGAGCTGCGCGCGCCGCACCGCGTCGCCCGGTACCTCGAGGAGCTGGCCGGCACCTACCACCGCTTCTACGACTCGTGCCGCGTGCTGCCCCGCGGCGACGAGGAGGTCACGTCGCTCACCACCGCCCGGCTGTGGGTGTGCGCGGCGACCGCCACCGTCCTGCGCAACGGACTGGCCGTCCTCGGCGTGAGCGCACCGGAGCGGATGTGAGAGCGCATCCCGCCGGTCCGCTGCACGGCACCATCCAGCAGCCCAGCCCGGCCGGCGCGCCGCCGGCGGAGCTGGGTGCCCTCGACCCGCAGGTGTGGCCGCGGTCGGCCACCCGGGTCGACGGCGAGCTGCACATCGCCGGGCGCGCCGTCACCGACCTCGCCCGCGAGCACGGCACCCCGCTGTTCGTCCTCGACGAGGCCGACTTCCGCGGCCGGGCGGCGGACTTCGCGTCGGCCTTCGCCGACGCCGACGTCCACTACGCCTCCAAGGCGTTCCTCTGCGGTCAGGTGGCCCGGTGGATCGCCGAGGACGGGCTGCACCTGGACGCGTGCAGCGGCAACGAGCTGTCGCTGGCGCTGGCCGCCGGCTTCCCGGCCGAGCGGATCGCCCTGCACGGCAACAACAAGTCGCTGGTCGAGCTGCGGCTGGCGGTCGACTCGGAGATCGGGCACATCGTGCTCGACTCCTTCGACGAGATCGACCGGCTCGTCCCGCTGGCCGAGGCCCGGGTGGCCGCCGGCGGGACGCCGGTCCCCGTGCTGATCCGCTCGACGGTCGGCATCGAGGCGCACACCCACGAGTTCATCGCCACCGCCCACGAGGACCAGAAGTTCGGCTTCTCCCTGGCCACCGGCGACGCGCTGACGGCGGCGGTGCGGGTCATCCGCGAGCCGGCGCTGCGGCTGGCCGGGCTGCACAGCCACATCGGCTCGCAGATCTTCGACACCGCCGGCTTCGAGGCGGCCGCGCACCGGGTGGTCGGGCTGCTCGGCCAGATCCACCAGGCCACCGGCGAGCTGCTGGGCGAGCTGAACCTCGGCGGCGGCTTCGGCATCGCCTACCTGGCCGAGGACGACCCGGTCGCTGCCGACGACGTCGCCACCCGGCTCCGGTCGGTCGTCGCGGCGGAGTGCGCGGCCCTCGGCCTGCCGGTGCCGCGGCTGGCCGTCGAGCCGGGCCGCGCGATCGCCGGTCCCGGCACGGTGACGCTGTACGAGATCGGCACCATCAAGCCGGTGCGGCTCGGGTCCGGTGGCGGTCCGGGGGCCCCGGCGGTGCGCAACTACGTGTCGGTCGACGGCGGGATGAGCGACAACATCCGCACGGCGCTGTACGACGCCGACTACACCTGCGTGCTGGCCAACCGCGTCTCCGACGCCCCGCCGGCGCTGTGCCGCGTGGTCGGGAAGCACTGCGAGAGCGGCGACATCCTGGTCCGCGACCTCTGGCTGCCCTCCGACGTCGCGCCCGGCGACCTGCTGGCGGTGGCCGCGACCGGCGCCTACTGCTGGTCGATGGCGAGCAACTACAACTACCTGCTCAAGCCGCCGGTGGTGGCCGTGCGGGACGCCGTCGCCACCGAGATCGTCCGCCGTCAGACACTGTCCGACGTGTTCGCCCTCGACGCCGTCCTCGCCGACGTGCCCGCACCGTCCGTCCCGCCGTCCCAGCCGGCCGTCGGAGCCCGGTCGTGACGGCGCCGTTGCGGGTGGCGCTGCTGGGCTGCGGCACCGTCGGCAGCGCGGTCCTGCGGCTGGTCGAGGAGCAGGCGGACGACCTCGCCGCCCGCATCGGCCGGCCGATCGAGGTCGCCGGCATCGCCGTGCGCCGCCCCGCGCACCACCCCGACGTCCCGCAGCACCTGCTGACCACCGACTCCGCCGCGCTGGTGCGCCGGGACGACGTCGACCTGGTGGTCGAGGTCATCGGCGGGATCGAGCCGGCCCGCAGCCTGATGTACGCGGCGTTCGAGGCGGGCAAGTCGGTGGTCAGCGCGAACAAGGCGCTGCTGGCCGAGGACGGCCCGGCCCTGCACGCCGCCGCGGCCAAGGCCGGGGTCGACCTGTACTACGAGGCCGCCGTCGCCGGGGCGATCCCGCTGCTGCGGCCGCTCCGCGAGTCACTGGCCGGTGACCAGCTGCGCCGGGTCGTGGGCATCGTCAACGGCACGACGAACTACATCCTCTCGCGCATGGCCGAGACCGGTGCCGGCTTCGCCGAGGCGCTGGCCGAGGCGACCGAGCTCGGGTACGCCGAGGCCGACCCGACCGCCGACGTCGACGGTTTCGACGCCGCGGCCAAGGCGGCCATCCTCGCCTCGCTGGCCTTCCACACCCCGGTGTCGTCGGCCGACGTGCACCGCGAGGGCATCTCCGCGGTCTCGGCCACCGACGTCGCCCGTGCCGCCGAGATCGGCTGCACCGTGAAGCTGCTGGCCATCTGCGAGCGCGTGCCGAACGGCACCGGGGACTCCGTGGCGGTCCGCGTGCACCCGGCGATGATCCCGACGGCCCACCCCTTGGCCTCGGTCGGCGGCGCGTTCAACGCCGTCTTCGTCGAGGCCGAGGCCGCCGGGCAGCTGATGTTCTACGGCCAGGGCGCCGGCGGGGAGCCCACCGCCAGCGCCGTCCTCGGCGACCTCGTGGCCGTGGCGCGCAACCGGGTGGCCGGCGCCTCGGGCCAGGGCCCCACCGGCTACGCCGACCTCGCCGTCCGGCCCATGGCCGAGACCCCGACCCGCTACCACGTCAGCCTCGACGTGGCGGACAAGCCGGGCGTCCTGGCCGGCGTCGCGCAGGAGTTCGCGCGGCAGCACGTGAGCATCTCCACCGTCCGCCAGACCGGCCACGGCGACGCCGCCACGCTGGTCATCGTCACGCACAGCGCGCCCGATGCAGCGCTGTCCGCCACCATCGCCGCCCTGCGGGACATGCCCGTGGTCCGCGGCGTCACCAGCGTCCTGCGCGTGGAGGGTCTGTCATGAGCGTCTCGCCGACCAAGGTGTCCCCGGGGTGGCCGGGGCTGATCGAGGCCTACCGGTCGCGGCTGCCGGTCACCGACGCCACGCCGGTGGTCACGCTGCACGAGGGCGCGACGCCGCTGGTGCACGCCCGCGAGCTCTCCAGCCGCACCGGCTGCGAGGTCTACCTCAAGGTCGAGGGCGCCAACCCGACGGGCTCCTTCAAGGACCGCGGGATGACGATGGCCATCACCAAGGCCGTCGAGGAGGGCGCCAAGGCGGTCATCTGCGCCTCCACGGGCAACACCAGCGCCAGCGCCGCCGCCTACGCCGCGCGCGCCGGCCTCACCTGCGCCGTGCTGGTGCCCCAGGGCAAGATCGCGATGGGCAAGCTCGCCCAGGCGCTGGTGCACGGCGCGCAGCTGCTGCAGGTCGAGGGCAACTTCGACGACTGCCTCGCGCTGGCGAGCAAGCTGGCCATCGACTACCCGGTGAGCCTGGTCAACAGCGTCAACCAGTTCCGCATCGAGGGGCAGAAGACCGCCTCGTTCGAGATCGTCGACGTGCTCGGCGACGCCCCTGACATCCACTGCCTTCCGGTCGGCAACGCCGGCAACATCACCGCCTACTGGCAGGGCTACCGCGAGTACGCCGCCGACGGCACCGCCACGCGCACGCCGAAGATGTGGGGCTTCCAGGCCGCGGGTGCCGCACCGATCGTGAACGGTGCCGTGGTGGAGAACCCGAGCACCATCGCCACCGCGATCCGGATCGGTAACCCGGCCTCCTGGACCAAGGCGCTGGCCGCGCGCGACGACTCCGGCGGGCGGATCGACGCCGTCACCGACCGCGCCATCCTGTCGGCCTACCGGCTGCTGGCCCGCAGCGAGGCGGTGTTCGTCGAGCCCGCGTCCGCGGCCTCGGTCGCGGGTCTGCTGCAGGTCGCGGCCGCCGGCGAGCTCGAGCCGGGGCAGCGGATCGTCTGCACCGTCACGGGCAACGGCCTCAAGGACCCGGAGTGGGCGATCTCCGGTGCGCCGGCGCCGACCACCATCCCGGTCGACGCGGCGGCGGCCGCCACCCGGCTCGGCCTGTGAGCGGGCCGGACGCCGGGCGGGTCACCGTGCGCGTGCCGGCCACCAGCGCCAACCTCGGGCCGGCGTTCGACTGCGCCGGGCTCGCGCTCACCCACCACGATGTCCTCGACTTCGCCCTCGTGCCCGACGGCCTCACCGTCGAGATCGACGGCGCCGGCGCCGGTGAGCTGCCCACCGACGAATCGCACCTCGTGGTCCGGGCCTTCCGGGCCGCGAGCGCCGAGCTCGGCTGGACGCCGTCCGGCCTGCACCTGTCGGCGCGCAACGCGATCCCGCAGGGCCGTGGCATGGGGTCCTCGGCGGCCGCCGTCGTGGCCGGGGTGCTCGCCGCCTGGTCGCTCTGCCCGGACGTCGACACCGTCGACGGGGACGCCGTCCTGCGGCTGACCACCGAGCTGGAGGGACACCCGGACAACGTCGCGGCCTGCCTGCTCGGCGGGCTGACGTTGTCCTGGACGGGGGAGCGGGGCGTGGGCGCGGACAGCCTGCCCGTGCACGACGACGTCCAGCCGATCGTCCTGGTGCCCGATGCGACGCTGTCCACCGAGGTGGCCCGCGGTCTGCTGCCCGACGTCGTGCCGCACGCCGACGCCGCCTTCAACGCCGGCCGGTCCGCGCTGCTCGTGCACGCCCTGACCTCCGGGACGCGGCTGCTCGAGGCCACCGAGGACCGGCTGCACCAGCGCCAGCGCACCGCCGCGATGCCGGCCTCGCTGGCCCTCGTCGACCGGCTGCGGGCAGCCGGGCACGCCGCCGTGATCTCCGGCGCCGGTCCGTCGGTGCTGGTCCTCGCCCGCCGCGGGGCCGACGAGCTCGGCGAGGTGCAGGCCGTCACGAGGGCGGCTATCGAGGGCTGGACGGTGCTGCCGCTCGACGTCGACCCCACCGGGGCCCGTGTGGACCGGCCCGTCGGAGAGGTATCTTCTCGGTAACGAGGAACACGCTGGAACACACCGGTGTTGTCCTGTCCGTGAGCCGCGTCTAGGCTCACGGCGTAGCCGCCCACTTCGGGCGAGCCTCGCGTGGGGCCGACGCCGGCGATTGCACCGCTGATCCGCTCCACATTCTCCACCCGCTCCTCATCAGGGCCCCCGCCTCATGCCCGGGTCCGCACGGAGCGGTGCACCCCCTGCGCTGGAACGCGCAGGTCACCGCAGGGAAGGACCTGTACGTGAGCGAAAGCACCGACCTCGCCGTGACGGGCGCGCAGGACGCCGCCGGCACGAGCGAGGCACCCGCCGCTCCTGAGACGGCGGGCCGAGCCCGGCGCCGCGGCACCGGCCTGGCCGGCATGCTGCTGCCCGAGCTGCAGCGCCTGGCCTCCGAGCTGGGCATCCCCGGTACCGGGCGGATGCGCAAGGGCGACCTCGTCGCCGCCATCTCCGCCCGCCAGGTGGGCGACACCGGCGCCCCGGCCCCCCGGACCGAGAGCCAGGACGACGCCGGCGCCGACCGTGCGCGCGGCGTGGCCGCCACGGCGGCGCCGCTCGAGGCGCCGATCAGCGGGGGCGCCAACGGCGGCCCCCTCACCGGTGGCGACACCGAGGCGCGCCCGACCCGGACCCGTCGCGGCGCCAGCCGCCCGGCCGGCTCCCCGTCGGCGGCGACGACCACCGCGCCGGCCGCCGACACCGGCGCCGAGAGCCGTGCCGACGTCGACATCACCCCGGCCGACACCGCGCCTGCCGACAGCGGCCCGCGGGACGGCGAGCAGTCCGACACCGACCAGCGCGACGGCGACCGTCCGCAGCGCAACCGGGACCGCAACCGCAACCGCGGCGACCGGGACGGCAACCGCGAGGGCGGCCGCGACGGGAGCCCCCGCGAGGGCGGCGACCGGGGCGAGCGCGCCGAGCGGGGTGACCGTCCCGACCGCGGCAACCGCGACAACGGCAACCGCGACGGCGGCAACCGGGACGGCAACGACCGGGGTGACCGGGCCGGCCGCGACGGCAACCGCGGACCCGACCGTGGCGAGCGCACCGACCGCGACGGCCGGCCGGGCAACCGGCCCGACAACCGCACCGACGGCCGGAACCCCGACGAGGACGACGACGACTTCGAGGGCGGCCGCGGCCGCCGGGGCCGCCGCTACCGCGACCGGAACAAGCGCGGCTCCGGCATGGGCGGCCGCGACCGCTTCGACCAGGGCGAGCCGACGATCAGCGAGGACGACGTCCTGCTGCCCGTCGCCGGCATCCTCGACGTGCTGGACAACTACGCGTTCGTCCGGACGTCGGGCTACCTCACCGGCCCCAACGACGTCTACGTGTCGCTGTCGCAGGTGCGCCGCTACGGCCTGCGCCGTGGTGACGCCATCACCGGCGCCGTCCGCCAGCCCCGCGAGGGCGAGCGCAAGGACAAGTACAACGCGCTGGTGCGGCTGGACACGGTCAACGGGCTGGACCCGGAGCAGGCGAAGAACCGCCCCGAGTTCACCAAGCTGACCCCGCTCTACCCGCAGGAGCGCCTGCGGCTGGAGACCGATCCGCACCTGCTGACCACCCGGGTCATCGACCTGGTGATGCCGATCGGCAAGGGGCAGCGCGCCCTGATCGTCTCGCCCCCGAAGGCGGGCAAGACGATGGTGCTGCAGTCGCTGGCCAACGCCATCACCACGAACAACCCGGAGTGCCACCTCATGGTGGTGCTGGTCGACGAGCGGCCCGAAGAGGTCACCGACATGCAGCGCTCGGTGAAGGGCGAGGTCATCGCCTCGACCTTCGACCGGCCGCCGTCGGACCACACCACGGTCGCCGAGCTCTCCATCGAGCGGGCCAAGCGCCTGGTCGAGATGGGCCACGACGTCGTCGTCCTGCTGGACTCGATCACCCGGCTGGGCCGCGCCTACAACCTGGCGGCACCCGCCAGCGGGCGCATCCTCTCCGGTGGTGTCGACTCCACGGCGCTCTACCCGCCCAAGCGCTTCCTGGGTGCTGCCCGCAACATCGAGAACGGCGGCTCGCTCACGATCATCGCCTCGGCGCTGGTCGAGACCGGCTCCACGATGGACACGGTCATCTTCGAGGAGTTCAAGGGCACCGGTAACGCGGAGATCAAGCTGGACCGCCGGCTGGCGGACAAGCGGATCTTCCCGGCCGTCGACGTCAACGCGTCGGGCACGCGCAAGGAGGAGATCCTCATGTCGCCCGATGAGCTGGCCATCGTCATCAAGCTGCGCCGGGTGCTCGCCGCGCTCGAGCCGCAGCAGGCCCTCGAGCTGCTCCTGGACAAGCTGAAGAAGACGCGCAACAACGTCGAGTTCCTCATGCAGATCCAGAAGACGACGCTGGGTCCGGAGAAGGACTGAGCACGGGCCCCCCTGCTCCGGCAGGGGGGCCTGCCCGTCCGGTGTCCCGATCTGGGAGACTGGTCGGCCGAGGCCGCCCCGGAATTTCTGCCGGCGGACGGCGTTCCACCACATGCACGGCACAGACTTCCGCAGAAGAGGCGATATGAAGCCCGACATCCACCCGGCCTACAACGTCACCACCGTGACCTGCGGCTGCGGCAACACCTTCACCACCCGTAGCACCTCGCCGACGGGCACCCTCACCGTCGAGACCTGCTCGGCCTGCCACCCCTTCTACACCGGCAAGCAGCGCATCCTCGACACCGGTGGCCGCGTCGCCCGCTTCGAGAAGCGGTTCGGCAAGCGCAACGCCGCCGAGGCCTCGGCCGACAAGTAGCACCTCCGACGGCGCCCGTCCCACCTCGCGGTGGGGCGGGCGCCGTCGTCGTGTCCGGACCCGACACACCCCAGGAGTGACCCCGTGAGCAGCCCCGCACCCGACCGGCTGGCGAGCCTGCTCGCCGAGCACGCGTCGCTGGAGCAGGAGCTCGCCGACCCCGCCGTGCACGGCGACCAGGCCCGCGCCCGCCGGCTGAGCCGCCGCTACGCCCGGCTGGCCCCGCTCGTCGAGACCGCGCGCGCCCTCGACGAGGCCCGCGGCGACCTGGGTACGGCCCGGGAGCTCGCCGCCGAGGACGCCTCCTTCGCCGCCGAGGCCACCGCGCTCGAGCGCCGGATCGAGGAGCTCACCGACCGGCTGACCGAGGAGCTGCTGCCTAAGGATCCCGACGACGACAAGGACGTCATCCTCGAGATCAAGGCGGGGGAGGGCGGCGCGGAATCGGCTCTCTTCGCCGGCGACCTGCTGCGCATGTACCTGCGGTACGCCGAGCGCCGCGGCTGGGCCACCGAGGTGCTCGACGCCCAGGACGCCGAGCTCGGGGGCTACAAGGACGTCGCGGTGGCGATCAAGTCGCGCACCGACGAGGGCATCTGGTCGCGCCTGAAGTTCGAGGGGGGCGTGCACCGCGTGCAGCGGGTGCCGGCCACCGAGAGCCAGGGCCGCATCCACACCTCCGCGGCCGGCGTCCTCGTGCTGCCCGAGGCCGAGGAGGTCGACGTCACCGTCGACCCGAACGACCTGCGCATCGACGTCTTCCGCTCGTCGGGCCCCGGCGGGCAGAGCGTGAACACCACCGACTCCGCCGTCCGCATCACCCACGTGCCGACCGGCATCGTGGTGAGCTCGCAGAACGAGAAGAGCCAGCTCCAGAACAAGGATTCGGCGCTGCGCGTGCTGCGCTCCCGGCTGCTCGCCGCCGCCCGCGAGGAGGCCGCCGCCACCGCCAGCGACCAGCGCCGCAGCCAGGTCCGCACCGTCGACCGCAGCGAGCGGGTGCGCACCTACAACTTCCCGGAGAACCGCATCTCCGACCACCGGGTCGGCTACAAGTCGCACAACCTCGACCAGGTGCTCGACGGCGACCTGGACGCCGTGATCGACGCGCTGAGCAGCGCGCACACCGCAGAGCTGCTGGCGGCCGGGTCCTAGGGCGGCCGGGATGAACCCCAGGACGCTCCTGGCCGACGCGGCACGGCGCCTCTCCGAGGCCGGCGTCGAGTCACCCCGGGTGGACGCCGAGCTGCTGCTGGCGCACGTCGTCGGGCGCTCCCGCGCCGGCCTGCTGACGCTGGACGACGTCGCCGACGCCGACGCCGGCCGGTTCGACGCGCTGGTCGAGCAGCGGGCGGACCGCGTGCCGCTGCAGCACCTCACCGGCCGCGCCCCGTTCCGGCTGCTGGAGCTCGCGGTGGGCCCGGGCGTGTTCGTGCCGCGGCCGGAGACCGAGCAGCTCGTCGAGTGGGCGCTCGCCCGGTTGTCCGGGATCGACGGACCGCTCGTGGTGGACCTGGGCAGCGGATCCGGCGCCATCGCGCTGTCCATCGCGCACGAGCACCCCGGCGCACGGGTCACCGCCGTCGAGCGGGACCCCGGCGCGCTGGCCTGGACCCGGCACAACGCGCTGGCGCGGGCCGGCGCCCGGGACACCCCCGTGGGCGTCGTCGCCGGCGACATGACCGACCCGCAGCTGCTGACCGAGCTCGACGGCCGCGTCGACCTCGTCGTCTCCAACCCGCCCTACGTGCCCGACGGGGCGCGCGTGCCGCGCGAGGTGGCCGAGCACGACCCGCCGCTGGCGCTGTGGGGCGGCTCCGACGGTCTGGACGTGGTGCGCGGCATGCTCGGGGTGGCCGCCCGCCTGCTCCGCCCGGGAGGCTGGCTCGGTATCGAGCACGCCGATCAGCAGGGGACGGCGCTCCCGGCCGTGATCCGGTCGCACGGGGGCTTCACCGCCGTCGAGGACCATCCCGATCTGGCCGGTCGCCCCCGGTTCACCACCGCCCGCCGCGCCTGACAGGAGGAGGACCAGTGACGGAATCGCAGGGCACCCTGCTGGCCGGCCGGTACCGGCTCGGGTCGCTGATCGCCGGTGGTGGCATGGGCCAGGTCTGGCGCGGGCGCGACACCATGCTCGACCGCCCGGTGGCGGTCAAGGTGCTCCGCGACCAGTTCGCCGGGGACCCGACCTTCCGCGCCCGCTTCCGGGCCGAGGCGCAGCACGCCGCCACCCTCGTGCATCCGCACATCGCCGCGGTCTTCGACTACGGCGAGGTGCAGGGAGCCCCCGGCACACCGCCGGTCGCCTACCTCGTGATGGAGCTCGTGGAGGGTGAGTCGCTGGCCGACGTGCTCCGCCGCGAGGGGCGGCTCGACGCCGCCCGCACTCTCGCCGTCCTCGGCCAGGCCGCCGAGGGTCTCGGTGCCGCGCACGCCGCCGGGGTGGTGCACCGCGACATCAAGCCCGCCAACCTCCTGGTGACCCCGGACGGGCGGGTCAAGCTCACCGACTTCGGCATCGCCCGGTCCGCGGCCAGCGTCGCGATGACGGCCACGGGACAGGTGCTCGGCACCGCGCACTACCTCTCCCCGGAGCAGGCGTCCGGGCAGCCCGCGAGCCCGGCCAGCGACGTCTACGCCCTCGGCACGGTGGGCTACGAGTGCCTGGCCGGACGGCGAGCGTTCGAGGGGGAGAGCGCCGTCCAGATCGCGGTCATGCAGATCCGCGACCGGCCCGACCCGCTGCCGGCCGAGGTCCCGCCCGACGTCCGTGCGCTGATCGAGCGGGCGATGGCCAAGGACCCGGCCACCCGCTATCCGGACGGTGCCGCGCTGCGCGACGCGATCGACGCCGTCCGCACCGGGGGCGCGGCACCGCTGACCGCGACCTCCGTCCTTCCGGTGGCGCCGGCTCGGGCCGCGGCGCCCGCCCCGACCGCCGTCCTGCCGGTCGTGACCGACGGAGCCGCTACCGCAGCCCGCTCCCACCGCAGGAGGTGGCCGCTGGCCGCGCTGCTGGCGGTGCTGCTCCTGGCCGGGGGAGGCGGCGTCCTCGCCCTCGCGTCCCGGGACGACCCGGCAGCGGCCGACGCCGGCACGGTGACCCAGCCGGAGGCCGCCCCGACCACGCCCGCCGGCGTCGACGTCGTGGCCGTGGACCTCGTCGGCCGGCCGGCCCAGGAGGTCGAGGACGAGCTGGTGGGGAAGGGGCTCCGGGTCGAGCTCGTCGCCGTGGAGACGGGCGAGGTGGCCGAGGGCCTGGTCACCGCCGTCGCCCCGGCCGGCACGCTCCCCCCGGACACGGTGGTCCGGCTCAGCTACGCCACGGCGCCGCCGCCGGCCCCCGCTCCTGCGCCCGCGCCCGCGCCCGCTCCTGCGGACGAGGACGAAGCCGACGAGGACGAGGCCGGCGACGACGGCGCGGCCCGGGGCAAGGGGAACGCCGACCGCGAGGAGCGCGGGAACGGCCGGGGCAAGGGTCGGAACGAGGGCGACTGAGACCGGCCGCTGCGGGCGTCCCCGTCGGTGACAGACTTCGTCCCCGTGGCCGAGATCTACGACTGCACCGACCCGGAAGGCCGCACCGCCGGCCTGGACGCCGCCGCCGAGGCGATCGCTGCCGGCCGGCTGGTGCTGCTGCCCACCGACACCGTCTACGGGGTGGCCGCCGACGCGTTCAGCCCTAACGCGGTCACCCGGCTGCTGGCCGCCAAGAACCGTGGCCGAGGCATGCCCGTCCCCGTGCTGATCGGCGAGGCCTCGACGCTGGCCGGCCTGGTGCTGCAGACCCCGCCGGCTGCGACCGCCCTCGCCCAGGCGTTCTGGCCCGGCGGCCTCACGCTGGTGGTCGAGCACGCGCCGTCACTGGCCTGGGACCTCGGGGACGCCGAGGGCACGGTGGCGGTGCGGCTGCCCGACGACGAGCTGACCCGCGACCTGCTCCGGCGCACCGGCCCCCTGGCGGTGTCCAGCGCCAACCGCTCGGGCCGCCCGGCCGCCACCACCGCGCAGGAGGCCGCCGAGCAGCTCGGCGAGCACGCCGCCGTGGTGCTCGACGGCGGACCGCGCGCCGACTCCGCGGCCAGCACGATCGTCGACTGCACCGGCCCCGTGCCGCGGGTCCTGCGCGTGGGCGCCATCCCGGTCGACCGGCTCCGCGACGCGGTCCCCGAGCTGACGGACTGACGAAGGACCCCGTCCTCCCCACCCTTCGCACGCTCAGGGCGGGACCCGGGACGGGGCCGAGAACCGCCGGAGGGTGCGGACTTCACGGCCGTCGTCGCGGTGGCCGGCCTCGTGCGGCGGGCGCTGGGGGACACGGGCCTCACCGGGGGCGGTGAAGACCAGTGGAGGACCGGGCGGGGCGGGTGTTCGTCGACTCCACGCGGTCGGGGCAGGGCACCGTCGTCGCCGCCTACAGCCCGCGCATCCGGCCCGGGCTGCCGGTGTACTTCCCGGTGCCGTGGGACCGGCTCGGCGACGTCCGGCCCGCCGACCTCACCGTCACGACAGCACCGGGGCTGCTGGGCGGGGACGACCCGTGGGCGGCGGCGCTGCCCGGCCCGCAGGCGCTGCCCGCCGACCTGGTGGCCCAGGGGCACAGCATCCCGGTCGCCCGCGTCCAGGCGATGCACGAGGGCAAGCGCCGCAAGCGCGCCGCGGAGGCCGCCGGCGAGTGACCGGCGTCGCGCGACCTCGACCTCGCGGTGTGGCAGCCGGCCGCGCGGTCGACGGCGAGGTCGGCCACCACACCGCACGGTCGCGCGCGGGCGGCGGGACGCGCTCGTCGCAGCTGGGGGACGGCTCCTGGCAGCGGTGCGATCCGGAGGCTCCCAATGTCATCGCGCTACCGTGGGACGACCGCCGCGGCACTCAGAGGTGCCGCGGCCCGACGACGTCCGGGAGGCGGCTGGATGAGCACGCCTGCTCGCCGGACCCGTCCCGAGCCGAACCCCGCCGGCTGAGCCGATGCGCGAGTACGCCGTCGTCCTGCTCACCGCCGCGCTGGTCACCTTTCTGACCACCCCGGTGGTGCGGATGCTCGCCGTCCGCTTCCGGATGATGGCCGCTCCCCGCGAGCGGGACGTGCACTCCATCCCCACGCCGCGCGGCGGCGGCGTGGCCATGTACCTGGGCGTGGTCACGGCGGTCTTCGTGGCCAGCCGCCTGCCGGCGCTGCAGCGGACGTTCGAGGACACCCAGACGTACGCGGTCCTCATCGGGGGCGGGCTGATCTGCGCGCTGGGCGTGCTGGACGACAAGTGGGGCCTGGACGCCCTGACGAAACTCACCGGGCAGATCGCCGCCGCTGGCCTGATGGGGCTGCTGGGCGTGCAGCTGTCCATCCTGTTCCTGCCGGTGGCCGACATCGGCACCATCTCGCTGGGCCCCGACGTCGGCCTCCCGCTGACCATCCTGCTCACCGTCATGGTGGTCAACGCGCTGAACTTCATCGACGGCCTGGACGGCCTCGCGGCCGGGGTATCGGCCATCGCGGCCCTGGCGTTCTTCGCGTACAGCTACCACCTGGGCCTGGTCGGCTACGACGACGTCGCGAGCGCCCCGGCGCTGATCACGGCAGTGCTGGCCGGCGCCTGCCTGGGCTTCCTCCCGCACAACTTCAGCCCGGCGCGCATCTTCATGGGCGACTCGGGCTCGATGCTCGTCGGCCTGATGCTCTCGGCGGCGGCGGTCACCGCGACCGGGGGAGTGGACCCGCAGTCGTTCGACTCGGCCGCGACCCTGCTGCCGCTGACCCTGCCGCTGCTGGTGCCGGTGGCGGTGCTCTTCATCCCGTTCATCGACCTGCTCATGGCGGTGGTGCGTCGCACCCGCAAGGGCCGCTCGCCGTTCGCGCCGGACAAGATGCACCTGCACCACCGGCTGCTGTCCATCGGCCACTCGCACCGGCGCGCGGTCCTCGTCATGTACTTCTGGGCCTCCCTGCTCTCCTTCGGCGCGGTCGCCCTGTCGATCACCGGGGGGACGGCGGAGCTGCTGGTGGCCATCGCCGTGCTCCTGGTCGTGGGCACGGTCGTCGTCCTCGGCCCGCGGGCCCGCCGCGCCGCCCGCGAGGCCCGGGCCGCCGAGCTCGCCGCGCAGCGGGAGCGCAGCCGCGCCGACCACCCCTCCTCCCGCGCCGCCCGGTCCGGATCGTCGCCCCGGCAGACGGGCCGGTCCGGCCGCACGCCACCGCCCGTCGCGCCCGACACCAAGGAGTTCGTCCGATGACCCCGCAGGGCCGCGCCCCGTCCGAGGACCCCGGCTGGGACCTGTCGTTCCTGCGCGTCGGGGCCGCCGTCACCGCGGGCGTCGCCGGCGTCGGAGCGCTGGTCACCGGCCTGGTGGCGGGCTGGCCCGATGCGGTGGGGGTCCTGGTCGGGGCGGCGGTCGTCACCGCGTTCTTCGTCGTCTCCGGCGTGGTCATCGCCTGGGCGGGGCGGATCGACGACACCTTCACGCTGCCGGCGGCCCTCGGGATGTTCTTCGTCAAGGCGCTCGTCCTGTTCGCCGTCCTGAACGCGCTGCCCGAGGAGGGCTGGCTGGACCGCCTGACGATGGCCTGGACGGTCATCGTCGGAGCGCTGCTGTGGAGCGCCGTCCAGCTCCGCTGGGTCTGGACCCGGCCGCTCTACTACGTGACGCCGCCGCCCAGCGCTCCGAAGGAGTTCTCTGGCAATCGACGTGGCGCCGAGGGCGAAGCCACGACTGCCGGGCGCGTGGCGCCCAACAGCCGTGGCCCGGGGTGCGGGACCTAGCAGGCGACGAGACCTCGCACGTCACCACGCTGGAGGCCGACGTACCAGGTGTGGCTACCGTTGCGGACGATCGTCTCGCAACTGGTGTCAGCTGCCCACGCGATGTCAGCGCGGAATACGTCGGTGGCGCAGTAGTTCCGTCCGACGATCTTGTAACCGTTGTGAGCACCCGTGCCGGAGTACGTGTTCGTCACACTGACACTCGTGCAGGCCGCCTGCGCCGCGGCCGTTCCGATCACTGCTCCTCCTCCGATCATGGTGCCCGCGAGTGCGACCGTCAGCAGGTAGTTGCGAAAGCGGTTCATCAGTTCTCCTTACATCGAGCGGGGCAGGGGTGACTCAATGTGGCCTAGGTCACTAGTCGTCGTCAACTGGTCGCGTTACGTGAAGTGATACGACAACATGAACATCCGGGCTTGCCTGGCCAATGCGGTCGCAGTCCGGACGCCGCGCAGAGTCGACAAAGGCGGCTGATAGGGTCCGAATGATGGCCGAGGACAGCCCTGAACCCAGGGGTGCTCGACCGCGCTCCACAGATGCCGTGCGTCAGCCCTCCGGGGCGGATGTCGGCTGGGGCATCACCGGGACCATGCTCTCGGGGATGATCGTGTGGGGCGGGGTCGGTTGGTTGCTCGACCGCTGGCTGGAGACCCGCGTCTTCACCCTGGTGGGCGTGCTGCTCGGTCTCGGGGTGGCCATCTACCTGGTGGTCGTCAAGTACGGGGCCGTCGAACCGCCTGCGGGGGGTCGGCCCACCAGCACGACCCGGGGCGGGCAGCGGAGCCGGCCACCGGAGTACCGCAAGACGCAGAAGGGACGACGGTGACCTCCAGCGCCTCAGCGCTCGCCAGCGTGCTCGCGGCCGAAGGATCGGGCGGGGACGACGGCTTCCAGGCCCCGACCGTTCAGGAGTTCTACCCGGAGCCGATCGCGGAGTTCGACCTCTTCGGCATCGCCTTCGAGATCACCCGCATCACGCTGATCCTGTGGGTCGCGACCGCGGTGATGATCGCCCTGATGGTGGCCGCCGTCCGGAAGCCCTCCATCGTGCCGGGCAAGATGCAGTTCATCGGTGAGAGCGGCTACTCCTTGATCCGCGACGGGATGGCCCGCGACGTCATCGGCCCCAAGGGCCTGCCGTTCGCGCCGTTCCTCGCCTCGCTCTTCTTCTTCATCCTCGCGAACAACGCGATGTCGATCGTGCCCTTCGCGCAGATCTCCCCGATGTCGAAGTTCGCGTTCCCGCTGGTCCTCGCCGTCATCGTCTGGATCGTCTACAACTGGGTGGGCATCCGCGAGCAGGGCGCGGCGCGCTACTTCAAGGACGCCGCCGTGCCGCCGGGCGTGCCGATCGGGGCGCTCATCCTGGTGACCCCGATCGAGCTGCTGCAGGTCTTCATCATCCGGCCGTTCACCCTGGCCGTGCGACTCTTCGCCAACATGTTCGCCGGCCACATGCTGCTGGCGGTGTTCGCGCTCGGGACCGTCTACCTGCTCAACGTGGGCAACTTCTCCATCATCTTCGCCCCGTTCTCGTTCCTCATGGCCCTGACCATGACGTTCTTCGAGCTGCTGGTGATCGTCCTGCAGGCCTACGTCTTCACCGTTCTGACGGCCACCTACCTCAACGGCGCTGTCGAACCCGCGCACTGACCGCTCCACCCCGCCAGCCACCCGGGAACGACCCCGGGTGACCGACACAGGAGGAATACCCCCCAATGATCGAGGTTCTCGCAGAGCTCGAGGGCAACATCGGCGCTGTCGGCTACGGCCTTGCCGCCATCGGCCCCGGCATCGGTGTCGGCATCGTGTGGGCCGCCTACATCCAGGCGACCGCCCGTCAGCCCGAGTCGGCCGGCCTCACCCGCACCTACGCCTTCCTCGGTGCCGCCCTCTCCGAGGCGCTGGCGCTCATCGGCCTGGTCGCGCCCTTCATCTACGGCTGAGCCGGCCGGTCCTGTCCAGCTGACTTAGGGACGTGCAGAGCATGAACATCCTCGCTGCGGAGAGTTCCAACCCGCTGATCCCACCCGTGGGCGAGATCATCGTCGGCACCATCACGTTCGCGATCCTCTGCTTCGTGATGATCAAGTACGTGGTGCCCCGCTTCGAGCAGGTCTTCGTCGCGCGTCGCGAGGCCATCGAGGGTGGCATCGAGCGGGCCGAGGCCATGCAGGCCGAGGCGAAGGCTGCGCTCGAGCAGTACCGCGCCCAGCTGGCCGAGGCCCGCGGCGAGGCCGCGCAGATCCGGGACGCCGCCCGCGCCGAGGGGCAGCAGATCCTCGAGGAGCTGCGCGCCCAGGCGCAGGAGGAGTCGGCCCGCATCGTCGCCCGCGGCGAGGAACAGCTGGCCGCCCAGCGTCAGCAGATCGTCCACGAGCTCCGTGGTCAGATCGGCACGCTCGCCGTCGACCTGGCCGGGCGCGTGGTGGGCGAGTCGCTCGCCGACGACGCGCGTCGCAGCGGCACGGTCGACCGCTTCCTCGCCGAGCTCGACGGCATGGCCGCCTCCGGTGCCGGGCGCGGGGCCACCGTGGCGGAGAGCAACCGCTGATGGAGGCCTCAACCCGCGCGGCGACCGTCGAGGTGCGCGAGCGCCTCGCCGAGCTGACGCGCCCCGCCTCCGGGTTCGTGGAGCGGGCGAAGGACCGGCTGACCGGTGCGCCCGCGCGTGCCGCCACCGGCCCGGAGCTGCTCTCCCTGGCGGACGAGCTGTTCGCGGTGTCGCGGGTGCTGGACAGCCAGCTCACCCTGCGACGGGCGATGGCCGACCCGGCCGTGAAGCCGGAGGACCGCGCCGCCCTGGTGCGCCGCCTCTTCGGCTCGCAGCTGTCGTCGACCGCGCTGGACCTCGTCGAGACCATCGCCCGGCAGCGCTGGTCGCGGCCGATCGACCTGGTCGAGGCGACCGTCACGGTGGCCACCGAGGCGGCGCTGGACGCGGCCGACGTGGACGGCCGGCTCGACGGCGTCGAGGACGAGCTCTTCCGGTTCGGGCGGATCGTCGCCGGTGACCGCGAGCTCAACCGGATCCTCAGCGACCGCAAGGCCCCCGCGGAGGGCCGCCGGGCGCTCCTGGACCGGCTGCTGTCCGGTCGGGTTAACCCGGTCACCGAGCTGCTGCTGCGCAACGTCCTGACCGGTGCGCACGTCGGCACCGCCGAGATCGCCATCGAGCGGCTCTCGGACGTGGCCAGCCGCCGCCGCGGGCAGTCGGTCGCGCGGGTGACCACCGCCGTCCCGCTGACCGCGGCCCAGGAGCAGCAGCTCACCAGCGTGCTGGGCCGCCTCTACGGCCGTCCGGTCGGGCTCCAGGTCACCGTCGAGCCCGACGTGCTCGGTGGCCTGGTCATCCAGGTCGGCGACGAGGTCATCGACGGCAGCATCGCCCACCGGCTGGAAGCCGCCCGTCGGCGGCTGGCCGGCTGACCGCCCCTCCGCACCCCACAACGACACGACCCCCGCAGGGAAGAGGACCAGAGCCATGGCCGAGCTGACGATCTCCGCAGGCGAGATCCGCAGTGCCATCCAGAACTACGTCACCGAGTACCGGCCCGACGTCTCCCGCGAGGAGGTCGGGACGGTCACCGAGGCCGGCGACGGCATCGCCCGCGTCGAGGGCCTGCCCTCGGTCATGACCAACGAGCTGCTCGAGTTCGAGAGCGGCGTCCGCGGCCTGGCCCTGAACCTCGACGTGCGCGAGGTCGGTGTCGTCGTCCTGGGTGACTTCGCCGGCATCGAGGAGGGCCAGCAGGTCCGCCGCACCGGCGAGGTCCTCTCGGTCCCGGTCGGCGACGGCTACCTCGGTCGCGTCGTCGACCCGCTGGGCAACCCAATCGACGGTGGCGGCCCCATCGCCACGACCGGTCGCCGCGCCCTCGAGCTGCAGGCGCCCACCGTGGTGCAGCGCCAGTCGGTGCACGAGCCGATGCAGACCGGGATCAAGGCCATCGACGCCATGACCCCCGTCGGCCGCGGCCAGCGCCAGCTGATCATCGGTGACCGCCAGACCGGCAAGACGGCGGTCGCGGTCGACACGATCATCAACCAGAAGGAAGCCTGGGCCACCGGCGACCCGGCCCAGCAGGTGCGCTGCATCTACGTGGCCGTGGGGCAGAAGGGCTCGACGATCGCGGCCCTGCGCACCGCCCTCGAGGAGGCCGGCGCGATGGAGTACACGACCATCGTCGCCGCCCCCGCGTCCGAGGCGGCCGGCTTCAAGTACATCGCGCCCTACACCGGCTCGGCCATCGGCCAGCAGTGGATGTACGAGGGCAAGCACGTCCTCATCGTGTTCGACGACCTGTCCAAGCAGGCCGAGGCCTACCGCGCGGTCTCGCTGCTGCTGCGCCGTCCGCCGGGCCGCGAGGCCTACCCCGGCGACGTCTTCTACCTCCACTCCCGCCTGCTGGAGCGCTGCGCCAAGCTCTCCGACGAGCTGGGCGCCGGGTCGATGACCGGTCTGCCCCTGGTGGAGACCAAGGGCAACGACGTGTCGGCGTACATCCCGACCAACGTCATCTCGATCACCGACGGCCAGATCTTCCTCGAGACGGGTCTGTTCAACTCCGGTGTACGCCCCGCCATCAACGTCGGCATCTCGGTGTCCCGCGTCGGCGGCTCGGCGCAGGTGAAGGCGATGAAGTCCGTCGCCGGCCGCCTGCGCCTGGACCTGGCGCAGTTCCGCGAGCTGGAGGCCTTCGCCTCCTTCTCCTCCGACCTCGACGCCTCGAGCCGGGCCACCCTGGAGCGCGGTCAGCGCCTGGTCGAGCTGCTCAAGCAGGGCCAGTACTCGCCGTACCCGGTGGAGAAGCAGGTCGTCTCGCTGTGGCTGGGCACGACCGGCAAGCTCGACGTCGTGCCGGTCTCGGACGTGCGCCGCTTCGAGTCGGAGTTCCTCGACTACATCGGTCGCGGTGACAACGGGATCTTCGACGCCATCCGCAGCACCAAGAAGCTGGAGGACGACACCGTCGCCAGCCTTGAGCGTGCGGTGGAGACCTTCTACGGGCAGTTCACCACCGGCGACGGCGAGTCGCTGCGGGTGAACGAGCCCGAGGCCGAGGCCATGGACGCCTCGGAGCGGGGTCAGGAGCGCGTCCAGGTCAAGCGGAGCAGCTGACCCATGGCCGCCTCTCTGCGCGCCCTGCGGCGCCGCATCCGCTCCACGCAGTCGACGAAGAAGATCTTCTCGGCTCAGGAGCTGATCGCCGGTGCCCGCATCGTGCGCGCCCAGGCCCGGGTGGAGGCGTCCAAGCCCTACGCCCGGGAGATCACGCGAGTGCTCTCCGCCCTGGCGTCGTCGGCGTCGCTGGACCACCCGCTGCTCACCGAGCGGGAGAACCCCCAGCGCGCGGCGGTCCTGGTCATCACCTCCGACCGCGGCTTCGCCGGCTCGTACAACGTGAACGTGCTGCGCCGCACGGAGGAGCTGCTCGCGCTGCTCCGCCAGGAGGGCAAGCAGCCGGTGCTCTACGTCGTCGGCCGCAAGGGGGAGACCTACTACTCCTTCCGCGACCGCGAGATGGCGCAGACCTTCACCGGGTTCTCCGAGCAGCCCGCGTACGAGGACGCGCAGGAGGTCGGCTCCGCGCTCATCGACGTCTTCACGGCCGGTGAGGACGACGACGAGCAGGGTGGCGCCGGCGACGACGGCATCCTCGGCGTGGACGAGCTGCACATCGTCTACACCGAGTTCCGCTCGCTGCTCTCCCAGGTGCCCGTCGCCAAGCGGATGGCACCGCTGGAGGTCGAGGAGGTCGAGGAGTTCGACTACGAGCGGGAGGACCGCGAGAGCGGTGCTGCCGGCGAGTCGGGCGTCCCGACGTCCTATGAGTTCGAGCCGTCGGCCGAGGGC
Source organism: Blastococcus sp. TF02-09 (assembly GCF_003319105.1). Taxonomy (GTDB): domain Bacteria; phylum Actinomycetota; class Actinomycetes; order Mycobacteriales; family Geodermatophilaceae; genus Blastococcus. The sequence continues at coordinate 102,812 of NZ_QOHH01000006.1, forward strand.
CTGCTGGACGCCCTGCTGCCGAAGTACATCACCACCCGCATCTACGCGGCGATGCTCGAGGCGGCCGCCTCGGAGTCGGCGTCGCGGCGGCGGGCGATGAAGTCGGCCTCGGACAACGCCGAGGAGCTGGCGAAGAATCTGTCCCGGCAGGCGAACCAGGCCCGTCAGGCGGAGATCACCCAGGAGATCAGCGAGATCGTCGGCGGCGCCGACGCGCTGGTCTCGGCCAACGCGGGCGACTGACCCGCCCACCACCGTTCCCCCACGAAGCACGAGCCCGAGGGCAGGAGAGCAGTACAGATGACCGTCACCGAGGACCGTCCGACCAGCTCGCAGACGCAGGCCAGCACCGGCCGCGTCGTGCGGGTCACCGGGCCGGTCGTCGACGTCGAGTTCCCGCGCGACGCGATGCCCGACCTGTTCAACGCTTTGAAGGTCGACGTCACGCTCGCCGACCTGAGCAAGACCCTGACCCTCGAGGTCGCCCAGCACCTGGGCGAGAACGTGGTCCGGACCATCTCGATGGCCCCGACCGACGGCCTCGTCCGCGGCTCCGAGGTTCTCGACACCGGCAGCGCGATCAGCGTGCCCGTCGGCGACGTCACCACCGGGCACGTGTGGAACGCCCTGGGCGAGTGCCTCGACCAGCCCGGTTACGGCTCGGACGCGCCGCGGTGGACCATCCACCGCCACGCGCCCCGGTTCGACCAGCTCGAGGGCCGCACCGAGATGCTGGAGACCGGCATCAAGGTCATCGACCTGCTCACGCCCTACGTGGCCGGCGGGAAGATCGGCCTGTTCGGTGGTGCCGGCGTCGGCAAGACGGTCCTCATCCAGGAGATGATCCGCCGCGTCGCCCAGGAGTTCGGTGGTGTGTCGGTGTTCGCCGGCGTCGGCGAGCGCACCCGCGAGGGCAACGACCTCATCACCGAGATGACCGAGTCCGGCGTCATCAACTCCACCGCGCTGGTCTTCGGCCAGATGGACGAGCCGCCGGGCACCCGCCTGCGGGTCGCGCTCTCGGCGCTGACGATGGCGGAGTACTTCCGCGACGAGATGAGCCAGGACGTGCTCCTCTTCATCGACAACATCTTCCGGTTCACCCAGGCCGGGTCCGAGGTCTCCACGCTGCTGGGCCGCATGCCCTCCGCCGTGGGGTACCAGCCGACCCTCGCCGACGAGATGGGCGAGCTGCAGGAGCGCATCACCTCGACCCGTGGCCGCTCGATCACCTCGATGCAGGCCATCTACGTGCCCGCGGACGACATCACCGACCCCGCCCCGCACACCACCTTCGCCCACCTCGACGCGACGACCGTGCTCTCGCGGCCGATCTCGGAGAAGGGCATCTACCCGGCCGTGGACCCGCTGGACTCCACCAGCCGGATCCTCGACCCGCAGTACGTCGGCGACGAGCACTACGCCATCGCCCAGCGGGTGAAGCAGGTGCTGCAGCGCTACCAGGAGCTGCAGGACATCATCGCCATCCTCGGCATCGACGAGCTCGGCGAAGAGGACAAGGTCACCGTGAACCGCGCCCGTCGCGTCGAGCGGTTCCTCTCGCAGAACATGTTCGTGGCCGAGGCCTTCACCGGTCAGCCCGGCTCGTTCGTGCCGCTGTCGGAGACGCTGCAGGCGTTCAAGGCAATCACCGAGGGCGAGTACGACAACGTCCCGGAGCAGGCGTTCTTCATGTGCGGTGGCCTCGAGGACCTCGAGCGCAACGCGGACAAGCTGAAGCGCTAAAGGACGCCCGCTGCCCCCCGCGCTTCGCACGCTCAGCGCGGGGCCCTGCAGCGGGGCCGGTTCCAGCACGTTCCGACGACGGCCGGGTCTCCCTGACGGGAGGCCCGGCCGTCGTCGTCCCGTCACCCGTCCGGGTATTTCTCCGCCGCCGGCCCTCCAGATCCCGGCCCCGCGTGCCGACCATCAGCGGTGGAGCGCCCGAGCGGCGGGCGCCGTCGCAGGGGTTCGACGTGGATCTGTACAGCGCAGCGCAGGGCGGCGCCGAGGAGTCCGGGTGGTCCTGGGCGCCCTACGCGCCCGAGGAACCGGTGGACATGGCCCGCTACCGGCTCGAGGAGTGGGCGCCCGCGTCCACCGTGCGCCACCCATGGGTCCGCGTCGGTCGCTTCACCCTGCTCTACCGCCGCGCTGCCTGAACGGGGCCAGGAGCAGGCCGGTGGGCGCCGGACGTTAGGCTGGAGGCCCGTCCGTGCAACCGAGGAGTGTCGTGGCGACCCTGCAGGTCGAGTTGGTGGCCGTCGAGCGCAAGATCTGGTCCGGTGAGGCCACGATGGTCATCGCCCGCACGACCGAGGGCGAGCTGGGCGTGCTGCCCGGTCACGCTCCGCTGCTGGGCCAGCTGGCCCCCGGCGGTGTGGTCACGATCCGCACCGAGTCCGGCGACGACCTCACCGTCGCCGCCCACGGTGGCTTCCTCTCGGTGACCGAGCGGGGGGTCTCCATCCTCGCCGAGACCGCGGAGATCTCGACCGAGATCGACGTGGCTCGCGCCCGCGAGGCCCTCAGCCGCGCCGAGGCCGCCGGTGACGAGCCCGGGGCGCTGGAGGCGGCCCGCCGGGCCGAGTCGCGGCTGCGCGCGGCCGGCGAGACCGTCTGAGCTCCTCGGCTTCTCCCGCCCCGCTTCCGGCTCTCCCGTGACCACGGCCCTGCTGGTCCTGCTCGGGCTGCTGGTCGTGGTCCTCGCGGTGGCGTTCCTGATCCGCCGCCGGTTCCTGCTCTCCGGGCTCGGCGCGGTCACGATGTGGCTGCGCACCCCGGACTCGTCGCGCTGGTCGGTGGGCGTCGCCTGGTACGGCGGCGACGCCCTGCTCTGGTACCGCGCCCTGTCGCTGTCGGTGCGTCCACGGCACCGGCTCTGCCGGTCGCAGTTCACCGTCGAGTCCCAGCGGCCGGCCGGCCGGGGCGACCTGGCACTGCCCGAGGACGTCGTGGTCCTGTCCTGCTCGACCGCCGAGGGTCACCGCGACCTGGCGATGGACCGTCCTACGGTCACCGGCTTCCTGTCCTGGGTGGAGTCGGCCCCGCCGGCGTCCTGAAGAAGGGCGGGTGGCCGGTCCATCGGCTCACGTGCGGTCCGCGCCGCCGGGCTGCCACAGGATGTCCCCGCCGGGGTTGGCGACGCGGGACAGGATGAACAGCAGGTCCGACAGCCGGTTCAGGTAGCGGGCCGTCTCGGCGTTCGTGACGCCGGTCCGCCCGGCTGCCTCGTCGGCGTCGAGCAGCGCCCACACGCTGCGCTCCGCCCGCCGGGCCACCACGCGGGCCTGGTGCAGCAGGGCGGCGAGCGGGGTGCCGCCGGGCAGGATGAAGCTGTCGAGCTTGGGCAGCGTCTCGTTGTAGCGGTCGCACGCGCCCTCGAGGCGCTCGGTGTAGGCGGCCGTGATGCGCAGCGGCGGGTACTCGGGGTCCGGCGTGATCGGCGTGCAGAGGTCGGCGCCGACGTCGAACAGGTCGTTCTGGATGCTGCGCAGCAGGTCGGCCAGCTCGGGCTCGGGGGAGCCGAGCGCCAGCGCCGTCCCGAGGACGCTGTTGGTCTCGTCGACGTCGGCGTAGGCGACCAGCCGCGGGTCGGTCTTGGACACCCGGCTCATGTCGCCGAGGTGCGTCTGGCCGGCGTCGCCGGTCTTCGTGTAGATGCGGGTCAGCCGGACCGTCATGGGGGCAGCCTAGTGAAAGGACCTCACTGCCCCCCGCCCGCTCGCGAGCTCGCGGCGGGCCCCTGCACCGGAGCCGTGGACGGAGAGTCCACGGTCGCCGCCGTAGGGTGGTCGGGTGGAGTGCTTCGAGGTGTCCGGCGGGACGTCCCTGTCCGGCCGGGTACGGGTCACCGGCGCGAAGAACAGCGCGCTCAAGCTCATGGCCGTGGCCCTGCTGGCTCCGGGCCGCACCACGATCGACGAGGTGCCCGACATCCTCGACGTCTCGATCATGAGCGAGGTGCTGCGCCGGCTCGGCTGCGGGGTCACGTACACGCCGACCCCCGGCAGCGGGGGCGGGGGCCGCGTCGTCGTCGACGTGCCCGAGCGGCCGTCGACGGAGACCGACTACGACCTGGTCCGCCGGATGCGCGCGTCGATCAACGTGCTGGGGCCGCTGGTCGCCCGGTGCGGCAGCGCGCGGGTCGCCCTGCCCGGTGGCGACGCGATCGGCTCGCGCGGTCTGGACATGCACATCTCCGGCCTGGAGCGGCTCGGCGCGACCATCGTCAGCGAGCACGGCTTCCTGGTGGCCACCGCGCCGCGGCTGACCGGCACGTCGATCTGGCTGGACTTCCCCTCCGTCGGGGCCACGGAGAACCTGGTCACCGCGGCGGTGCTGGCTGCGGGGACGACGGTCATCGACAACGCCGCCCGCGAGCCGGAGATCGTCGACATCTGCGCCATGCTCGTCGCGATGGGTGCGCGGATCGACGGCGCCGGCACCTCGACCATCACCGTCGAGGGGGTGGAGACGCTCTCGCCGGTCAGCTACTCGACCGTGCCCGACCGCATCGTCGCCGGCACGTGGGCGATCGGTGCCGTCATGACCCGCGGCGACGTGGTCATCGAGCGGGCCGTCGCCGCGCACCTCACCGTGGCGCTGGACAAGCTGGTCGACGCCGGCGCGACCGTCGAGGTGCTCCCGGAGGGGCTCCGCGTCGCGATGGCCGACCGGCCGCGCTGCATCGACGTCGTCACCCTGCCGTTCCCCGGCTTCCCGACCGATCTGCAGCCGATGGCCGTCGCGCTGGCCGCGGTCTCCACGGGCACCGCGCTGATCACCGAGAACGTCTACGACGGCCGGTTCATGTTCGTGAACGAGCTGGTGCGCCTGGGCGCCGACATCCGCATCGACGGCCACCACGCCGTCATCCGCGGGCGTGAGCGGCTCTCCAGCGCTCCGGTGGTGGCCACCGACATCCGGGCAGGGGCGGGCCTCGTGCTGGCCGGGCTGGTCTCCGACGGCGTCACCGAGGTGCAGGACGCCCACCACGTCGACCGCGGCTACCCGGACTTCGTCGAGCAGCTGCGCTCCCTGGGTGCGGAGGTCGAGCGGACGCAGCGCCCGGGCTAACCGGAGATCGCCGCGAGGGCGCGGGCACGGTCCGCCGCAGCGCCAGGGTCAACCAGAGAAGGACGCCGCCAGGCTGCGGGCGCGGGCCGCGTCGTCGGGGAAGACCAGCACGTCGGTCCGGTGCGGTGCCGGTGTGCGCTGGGTCGAGCGGATGCCGGCGTCGGAGAGGACCGCCCGCAGCGCGCGGGCCGTGCCCGGCGCCGAGACGGTCGCGACCAGGACCAGCAGCCCGTCGTCGGACCGGGCGGGGCGCGCCGCCGAACGGCCGTAGCCGGAGCCGAAGGCCCACCGGGTCACCAGCGCCAGCAGACCCACGACGAGGACGATCACCGCGATCGATCCCATCGCGCCCTCCCGAGCCGTGCCGTCCGCGCACCGCACCCGTCCGCCGGGCGGCGGAGGGTCCGTACGCCGATCGAGTGTGCCACCGGTCATCCCCACCTGGGCGGGGCTGCCCGCGCGGGACGACCGCCCTACACTCCGCCGGTATGCCGTTCCCGTCATCACCGGAGGAGCGTGACCGTCCCTGGGTCATGCGCACCTACGCCGGTCACTCCTCGCCGGCCGAGTCCAACGCGCTGTACCGGCGCAACCTGGCCAAGGGCCAGACCGGCCTCTCGGTGGCCTTCGACCTGCCGACGCAGACCGGGTACGACCCCGACGACGAGCTCGCCGTCGGTGAGGTCGGCAAGGTGGGCGTGCCGGTCACGCACCTCGGCGACATGCGGGCGCTCTTCGACGGGATCCCGCTCGACGAGATGAACACGTCGATGACGATCAACGCCACCGCGATGTGGCTGCTGGCGCTCTACCAGGCCGTCGCCGAGGAGCACGGGCACGACGTCAGCAAGCTGGCCGGCACGACGCAGAACGACATCATCAAGGAGTACCTGTCCCGCGGGACCTACGTGTTCCCGCCGGCTCCCTCGATGCGGCTGATCACCGACATGGTCGCCTACACGGTGACGACCATGCCGAAGTGGAACCCGATCAACATCTGCAGCTACCACCTGCAGGAGGCCGGGGCGACGCCGGAGCAGGAGATCGCCTACGCGATCAGCACCGCCATCGCCGTCCTCGACTCGGTGCGCGACTCCGGCCAGGTGCCGCAGGAGAAGTTCGGCGAGGTCGTCGCGCGCATCTCCTTCTTCGTGAACGCGGGCGTCCGCTTCGTCGAGGAGATGTGCAAGATGCGCGCCTTCACCCAGCTCTGGGACGAGCTGACGCAGGAGCGCTACGGCGTGCAGGACCCCAAGCACCGCCGCTTCCGCTACGGCGTGCAGGTCAATTCCCTCGGCCTCACCGAGGCGCAGCCGGAGAACAACGTCCAGCGCATCGTGCTGGAGATGCTCGCGGTGACCCTGTCGAAGGACGCCCGCGCCCGCGCGGTGCAGCTGCCGGCGTGGAACGAGGCGCTGGGGCTGCCCCGACCGTGGGACCAGCAGTGGTCGCTGCGGCTGCAGCAGGTGCTCGCCTACGAGACCGACCTGCTCGAGTACGAGGACCTGTTCACCGGCTCGGTCGTCGTCGAGCAGAAGGTCGCCGACATCCTCGAGGGCGCCCGCGCGGAGATCGCCCGGGTGCAGGAGATGGGCGGCGCCGTCGCGGCCGTCGAGTCCGGGTACATGAAGGGCCAGCTGGTCGGCTCGCTCGCCGAGCGCCGTCGCCGGATGGAGAGCGGTGAGGACGTCGTCGTCGGCGTCAACAAGTTCGAGACCACCGAGCCCAACCCGCTGCTGGCCGACCTCGACGCCGCGATCATGGTCGTCGACCCGGCCGTGGAGAGCGCCGCCCAGGAGGCGGTGAAGAAGTGGCGGGCCGAGCGCGACCAGGCCGCCGCCGACAAGGCGCTGGACGCCCTGCGCGAGGCCGCCTCCTCCGACGTGAACCTGATGGCCGCCACCCTCGAGTGCGCCCGCGCCGGCGTGACGACGGGGGAGTGGGCCGGCGTCCTCCGCGAGGTGTTCGGGGAGTACCGGGCGCCCACCGGCGTCGCCGCGGCGACCGGCGGTGGTGAGGCCGACGAGACGCTCACCGACGTGCGCGAGCGCGTCCGGGCCACCGGCGAGGAGCTCGGCGGGCGGCTGCGGTTCCTGGTCGGCAAGCCGGGCCTGGACGGGCACTCCAACGGCGCCGAGCAGATCGCCGTCCGCGCCCGCGACGCCGGGTTCGAGGTCATCTACCAGGGCATCCGGCTCACGCCGTCGCAGATCGTCTCTGCGGCGGTCGAGGAGGACGTGCACGTCGTCGGCCTGTCGGTGCTGTCCGGCTCGCACCTGCAGGTGGTGCCGGCGGTCCTGCAGGGGCTCAAGGACGCCGGCCTGGACGACGTCCCGGTCGTGGTCGGCGGGATCATCCCCGACAGCGACGCACGGCGGCTGCGCGAGCAGGGCGTGGCTCGCGTCTTCACGCCGAAGGACTTCGGGCTGACCGAGATCATGGGCTCGGTGGTCGACGTCATCCGCGAGGCCCACGGCCTCGACGACAAGGTGCCGGCCGGCGTCAGCCCTCGGCCGCCTGCGCCGCGGCGTAGCGCGCGTCGACGGCGTCGATGCTCGCCCGGCTGCTGAGGTCCACCCCGGCGCGGGCCGCGGCCGCCCGGATCGCCGGGCTGCCCAGGTCGGGCACCCGGAACTCGGCCGGGCGGACGGCCTTGTCGCGAGCCGCGTGGCCGCGCTGCTGCGCGGTCAGCTCGGGCGCGGAGGCCTCGGCTGCCTGCAGGACCGCGGCCGTCGCCGTGACCGTGGAGCCGGTGAGCCGGGTCCCGACCAGCGGCGCGTAGCCGGCGGAGTGCCCGGGCCGGTTGGCGTGGTAGGACTCGGACACCGGGCTGGACAGGCCGTTGACCCACTCCACGTCGTCGCACACGGCGTGGCCGACGAAGGCCGTCGTCGGGTTCGCGAAGCGGAAGCCGGCGTTCGAGGCAGCGGTGGAGATGCGAGCGTTGAGCAGGTCGGCCATGGCGTTGAGCCGGGTCTCCTCGTCGGGGGAGAACCAGGTCAGCGCGTTGCAGTCCTCGCCGTTGAAGATCCGCGGGTAGCCGGCCACCACGACCGTGGCCTGCGGCGCCCGGCTGCGGATCGCGGCGTAGAGCGTGGCCAGCCGGCCCGGGAGCTGGCCGGTGATGATGCTCTGCGCGGTGGCGACGGCCCCGTTGCAGTCACTCGCCCAGGCCGGCTGCGCGCAGGTGGTCATGACGTCGGCGAACCCGGCGTCGTTGCCGCCCACGCTGATCGTGACGTAGGCCGTGCTCGCCGAGAGGGCGCTCAGCTGCAGCGACGTCACGTCGGCGACCTTCGCGCCCGAGCAGGCGCGGAAGTTCAGGCTGTACCCCTTGCTCGCCGCGACGAGCGACGGATACGCGTACACGGAGCGCTGGCACGAGGTGCCGTCGGCCAGGTAGGTGCGCGTTCCCGTCCCGGACGAGTAGGAGTCGCCGAGGGCGACGTAGGCGGGACCTGCGGCCTGGGCCGGCACGGCGATCCCCGTCGTGCAGAGGGCCAGCGCGCCGAGTCCGACGGCGATGCGACGCCACGAGGGCATGGGCATTCCCTTCACTGAGAGTGCTGCTGATGTGACGGAGGTCACATGCTGGCAGGTCAGGGGCTCGCGCGGTTCCGCTTTCGCCGTGACACGCCTGGTCGGGGCATTTGTGGTCCCAGCGCAGGGAGCGGACGTTCCCGCGCAGGCCGGGTCGGGGCTAGCGTCGGTCCATGGCCGACGGTGCGCCCCGGGTCGAACGCGACGGCGACGTCGTCCGCATCACGATGGTGCGGGGGGCCCGGCGGAACGCCCTGTCCCGGGAGCACCTGACCCAGTTGCTCGCTGCCGTCACCGAGGCGGGCGGGAGCGATGCCACCGGCATCGTGCTGGGCGCCGAGGGGCCGGTGTTCAGCGCCGGCCACGACTTCGCCGACGTGGCCGACGCCGCGCTGCCCGAGGTGCGCAGCCTCCTGCTGCTGTGCACCGAGCTGATGCAGACGCTCCAGGACGTGCCCCAGGTTGTGGTGGCGCGGGTGCACGCGCTGGCCACCGCGGCCGGCTGCCAGCTGGTGGCCTCCTGCGACCTGGCGGTCGCCGCGGAGTCGGCCGGCTTCGCCGCGCCGGGCGGCAAGGGTGGCTGGTTCTGCCACACGCCGATGGTGGCGATCGCGCGGAACGTGGGGCGCAAGCGGGCGATGGAGCTCGCGCTCACCGGGGACGTCATCGACGCGCGGACGGCCCTCGACTGGGGCCTGGTCAACCGGGTCGTGCCGGACGCGGAGCTGGACGCCGCCGTCGACGAGCTGCTCGCCCGCGACCCGCGGCTCGCGGGCGAGCAAGGCGTGGGGCAAGCAGACGATGTACGCCCAGCTGGACCGGCCCGAGCGGGACGCGTACACGACGGTGATCGAGGTCATGGCCGCGGCCAGCCAGATCCCCGGCGCCCGGGAGGGGATGGCCTCCTTCCTGGAGAAGCGCCCGCCGCGGTGGCCGGACTGACCAGCTGACCGCTGTCCCGGAGACCGACGGGTAGCGTCGCCGTCCGTGCGCTTGGTGATCGCCCGTTGCTCCGTCGACTACATCGGGCGGCTCACCGCCCACCTGCCGATGGCCACCCGGCTGCTGCTGGTGAAGGCCGACGGCTCGGTGTCCATCCACGCCGACGACCGCGCCTACAAGCCGCTGAACTGGATGACGCCGCCCTGCACGCTCAAGGACGAGCTGGTCGACGGCGCGGGCACCTGGACGGTCACCAACAAGGCCGGCGAGCAGCTGGTCATCACCATCGAGGCCGTCGAGCACGACCACGCGCACGAGCTGGGCGTCGACCCCGGGCTGCAGAAGGACGGCGTCGAGGCCGAGCTGCAGCGGCTGCTGGCCCTGCACGTGGAGACCTTCGGCGAGGGCTGGTCGCTCGTGCGCCGGGAGTACCCGACCGCGATCGGCCCGGTCGACCTGCTCTGCCGCGACGCGACCGGCGCCACCGTCGCGGTGGAGATCAAGCGGCGAGGCAAGATCGACGGCGTCGAGCAGCTGACCCGCTACCTGGAGTTGCTCAACCGCGACCCGCTCCTGGCCCCGGTCAAGGGCGTGTTCGCCGCGCAGGAGATCAAGCCGCAGGCGCGGGTGCTCGCGCAGGACCGCGGGATCGACTGCGTCACCGTCGACTACGCCGTCCTAAAGGGGACGGACGACCCGACCCAGCGGCTGTTCTAGCTAGCCCTCGGGTGCCGCTGCGAGCAGTGGCCGCACGACGTCGTCGTACTGCTGCCGGTCGAACACGAGGCTCGTGACCGGCATCTCCTGCTCGGTCAGGTCGAGCGGCGCGTAGGCGGCCTGCCAACCGATGCTGCGCCACTCGACCCGGTCGTCACCCCGGACCAGCTCGGCGGTGAGGGCGCGGCAGTCCAGATCGAAGTCGACGTGGCAGACGAGCAGCGGCACTCGTCCGTCCGGCATCACCGTCCACTCGCGGCTGACGGGCTCCCCGAGGATCGCCCGGAGATAGTCGGCCTCGTAGTCGGGCAGGGCAGCGTCGTTCCGCACCGGAGTGACCTCCGAGGCCACCGAGCCGTCCGGCCACGCCACGACCTCGCGGAGTGGCACGCCGTCGATGGTCCAGTCCAGGTACGTGACCGCGCGGGGGACCAGTTCTCGACGGAACCAGCCGACCTTCTCGACCACCGACACGCTGACGATCGCGGGCGCTGTCCCGAGGGTTGAGACCGGGCCGGGCACGTGGGGAGTGTGGCAGGCCGTGGTGAGCACATGGCGGCTGCTTGTTCTGACGCCGTACCCGGCTCACCGGGCGCAGACGTCTTCCGTCGGGCGGGCGACGGGGTGACCATCGGGGGGACCGACGGCCGCGGACGCGACAGCTGACGGAGGCACCCCATGGGACGACTGCTCCTCCGAGCCACGCTGGGCGCGGTCTTCGTGGTCCACGGCACGCAGAAGCTGTTCGGGTGGTTCGGCGGGTACGGACCGGACGGCACCGGCCAGTTCTTCGAGTCCCTGGGCCTGCGGCCCGGACGTCGGAACGCGCTGCTGGCCGGAGCGACCGAGACCGGGAGCGGTGTCCTCCTGGCCGCCGGCGCAGCCACCCCCGCGGCTGCGGCCGGAGTGACGGGGATGATGATCAGCGCGCTGGCGACGACGGTCTGGAAGGACGGCATCCGACCCGCCACCGGCGAGTTCGAGGTGCTGCTCGCTGCCGCAGCGCTCGCGCTCGCCGATGAGGGGCCCGGCCCGTGGTCGGTCGACGCCGCGCTCGGACAGGAACGCACCGGTGCCCCCTGGGCGCTGGGCGCGCTGGCGGCAGGCGCGGTCGGCACGGGTCTGGTGCTCGCCAGCGCCCGGGCGGCCCAGCCGACGGCGCCGGCGCCCGCCACCGAATCGGCGCCCGCCACGGCGTCGGACGCCTGACCCCGGCGCCGACTGCATCGTCCGGCGTGGACCTCGCCTACCGGGCTCTCCGTGCCAGGCACTCGTCCCTCAGCGGTGGCAACACGGACCAGGCCATGAGTTCGATCCACCCGTGTGCGAGGTGCACCTGCTCCACGTCCACATCGGGGTGAGCGCTCGCGATGCGCGAGTCGATGGCCTGGCGAGCATTGAGGAGACGACGGTCGGCGGGCGGGTGGGTACCCACGTTGTCCGGCCGCAGGGGTATCCCGCCGTGCTCGAGGTAGTCGCGTGCGAAGTCCACGAGGACGCCGATCATGGGGGCCATCTCCGCCATCAGACAGGCGAGGAAGCCGCTGGTCTTCGGCATCAGGAATTCGATCGAGACCGTGGCCGCGAACGTGTCCGCGTCGAACTCGCAGCTCCAGTCGAACGACAGGGCGTCGGCGTCTCCGGATGTGCGCTCCATGGCAGCCCGTTCCAGGTGGCGCAGGTACACGTGACCGAGCTCGTGCGCCACGACGTAGCGGAGGTAGCTGGACCGAATGTTGCCTGCGAAGCCGTCTCTGACCAGGAACTCCTCGGGGATTCGAGGTATGGCGGTGCGCGCGTCCTGCGTCGCGGCGTACGAGGCCAGGGTCTCGACGATCGAGGCGAGGATCGCCGAACCCGGCGCGAAGACGTGACCGGCAGCGGAGGCCACGCTGTCGAACCGGTCGAGGACCGTCATGATCGCGTCCCAGGCGTACGAGATCTGGCACCCCATGAGCTCGGCGAGCGTGAACACACCGTCGTCGTAGACCGTCACGTAGGCGTTCGACGGGAGGCGTCTGGTCTCCGCGTTGTGATGCCCCAGCGTCGTCGAGGCGAAGGGCACCCAGGTGTCGTCGGCGGTCCCCATGTCCCGTGCGGTCTCCAGCACCTCCCGGTTGTGGGCGACGAGCGCGTAGAGGTAGGACGGGTTCTGGAACGGCCCGAGCTGCACCATCAACCGTCGGGTGGCCTCGAGGTCGGCCGCGACCCGGGCGTCCCCGCGAGGAGCGTCGGCGCAGAGATCGGCGAACACGACGCCGGACGCGTATCCGTACCGCTCCGGATCCGGTGCGAAGCCCCGCTCGCGGATGGCGTGCACCTGCAGGCGTTCGACGTACCGCTGCACGTCGACGGGGATCTCCACACCGACCTCCTCACGCCGACGAGCTGGAGCCTCTCCGACAGCCCGACCGTCGGAGGACCGGTCACTCCACGTGCACCCGTGCCGCGTCGCCGACGCTGTCCTGGACCAGCGCGGAGACGGCGTCCGCCTGCATGCCGGTCGCGTCCTTGACGAGCAGGCGCAAGGTGTCGAGGACCTGGCCGAACATGCCCCGTGGCTCCTTGACCTCAACGCTCACGGTTCCGTCCGCCGCGATCATCTGCACGTAGCCGTACGCGATCTGCTTCGAGCGGTAGGCCGGTCGAGGGGCGTCGGGTCGCATGTCGAAGACCTGACCGCCCTTCGACTCCTCGATGAAGTGCGCAACGGTCGCGACGGCGAGCGACGAGCCGAACATGACCAGCGTGATCGTCGCAGGATCGACGAGGCGACGGCTGTCGTCGGTCTCCACCCGGACGCCCTCGGCTGCTGCGAAGCGGCGCACGCGGTCCTCGTCCTCGACGCCGACGATCGCGTAGTCCTCCACCTGGTCGGCACCGTCGGCCGGGGGCGCATCCCCGGAGCTGCTGTCGAGAGTGGGCACGGTGCCTCCCGCAGGTCGTGATGGCTGTCCTGGGCTCGTCGGGGTGAGTCCGGTCGCCGCACCGTAGGGGGCCGCCGGCACGGACGACAGGACACCGGGGACGCCGCCGCATCCGGGCCGACGACGTTCCGGTGGCCGGTACACGCGGGCGCCGGCCGACGACGGAGTGTCACTCGCGGTGCGCGCGATGCAGGTGCGAGCCGTCGACCCGGCAGCCCTCGAGTCCTGCTCGGGTCCCCGCCGGCGGCGTCGGTGCCGAGCCCGGACGGGTGACCCTCGGGCGGTGCCCGAGGGGCTAGTGAGAGACTGCGCCGGATCATCGACGGTGGAGGGATGGCAGCGTGGCCAGGGAATTGAACGAGGTCGGCATCGTGGGGCTGGGCACCGCTGGTGCCGCCATCGCGGAGGTATTCGCCCGGGCGGGCCTGTCGGTCACGGCCGTCGAGGTCAGCGACGAGGCGGCTGCCCGCGGCCGTGCCGCGATCGAGCGCTCGGTCGCCGCCGGTGAGGCCGACGACGCCGCGCTGGGCCGCATCCGCTACAGCACGTCGCTCGAGGACCTCTCCGGCGCGGAGCTGGTCGTCGAGGCCGTCCCCGAGCGCCTGGAGCTCAAGCGGGAGATCTTCGGCCAGCTCGACAAGATCGTCGGCCCGGACGCCATCCTCGCGACCAACACCTCCAGCCTGTCGGTCACCGAGCTCGCGGTGGGCACCGGCCGGCCGAGCAAGGTCATCGGACTGCACTTCGCCAACGCCGTCCCGACGGCGACGCTGGTCCAGGTCGCCCGCACCGCCGTCACCGACGCGTCGGTGGTCGACGACGCCGTGGCCCTGGTCGAGCGGGTGGGCAAGGTCGCGGTGACGGTGGGGGACCAACCCGGCTTCATCACCGACGCCCTGCTCTTCGGCTACCTCAACCACGCGGTCTCGATGTTCGAGAACGGCTACGCCAGCCGCGAGGACATCGACGCCGCCATGCGGTTCGGCTGCGGCCTGCCCATGGGCCCGCTGCAGGTCCTGGACCTCATCGGCGTCGACACCGCCTACGACGTCCTCGACTCGCTGCACGCGGTTTCCGGCAAGCGGCTGCACGCGCCCAGCCCGGTGCTCAAGCAGATGCGGACCGCCGGCCTGCTGGGCCGGAAGTCCGGCCGCGGCTTTTACACCTACGCCGAGGCCGGGTCGGGCGAGGTCGTCGCCGACGCCGCCACCCCGACCCCGGGTGGTGCCGCCGAGGGCGCCCGCCCGGTGCAGAGCGTCGGCGTCGTCGGCTCCGGGACGATGGCCACCGGCATCATCGAGGTGGTCGCCAAGGCCGGCTACGACGTCACCTTCATCGCCCGCTCGGACGAGAAGGTCGCCAACGTCGAGAAGGCCCTGGCGAAGTCGCTGGACAAGCAGGTGGAGCGCGGCCGGCTCGAGCAGTCCGTCCGCGACGAGGTCCTCGGCCGGGTCACCGGCGCCAGCTCCGTCGAGGCGCTGGGCGACGTCGACCTGGTCATCGAGGCCGTGGTCGAGTCGCTGCCGGTCAAGGAGGCGCTGTTCGCCGACCTCGGCCGGATCACCAAGCCGGGTGCGGTGCTCGCCACCACGACCTCGAGCCTGCCGGTCATCAAGTGCGCGCAGGCCAGCGGCCGTCCGGCCGACGTGGTGGGCATGCACTTCTTCAACCCCGCGACGGTCATGAAGCTGGTCGAGGTGGTCTCCACCGTCACCACCGCTCCGGACGTCGCCGCCACGGTGCACGCGGTCACGGCGAAGATCAAGAAGACCGCGGTCTCCTGCAGCGACCGGGCCGGCTTCATCGTCAACGCGCTGCTCTTCCCCTACCTGAACGACGCGGTGAGCATGCTCGCGGCGCACTACGCCTCGACGACCGAGATCGACACGGCCGTCAAGGCGGGGCTGGGGTACCCGATGGGCCCCTTCGAGCTCCTCGACGTCGTCGGCAACGACGTGTCGCTGGCCATCGAGAACGAGCTGCACACCGAGTTCCGCGACCCGGCGCTCGCGCCGGCGCCGCTCCTGGAGCACCTGGTCAGCGCCGGCTACCTCGGCCGCAAGACCGGTCGTGGCTTCCACGACTACGCGCGTCGCTGATCCTTGCCCCGTCGGCGCCCTCGGCCCGGTTCCCGATCTGCTGGTCGGGAGCCGGGCCGTCGCGCTGAGCAGGTCGAGAGGGCCGGCGACGGCGACTGGGTCGTCCGGACGATTACCGGGGCGAGCACCGGCAAGACCTACCGCTGCCCCGGGTGCGACCAGGAGATCCGGCCGGGGACGCCGCACGTGGTGACCTGGCCGGCGTACGCCCGCGACTCCGACCTCGACCCGTGGGACACCGAGTCGGCCGCGGACCGGCGGCGGCACTGGCACACCACCTGCTGGCGCGCCCGCGCCCGCCGCCGCTAGCCGATGAGGCGGGCGAAGACCACCACGTTGTCGGTGTAGCTGCCGGTGGCGCGGTCGAAGGTGCCGCCGCAGGTGATCAGCCGCAGCTCGGCGCCGGGCGTCGGCCCGTAGACCTCGCCGGTGGGGAAGTCGTCCTTCCCGACCTGCACGACCCGGTCGACGGCGAACGTCACGGTGCTGCCGTCGGCGCGGTCGACGACCACCTCGTTCCCCGGTGCGAGCCGGTGCAGCCCCTGGAACACGGCGGGGCGCCCCGCCCAGTCGACGTGCCCGGCGAGCACGGCCGGCCCCGGTTCGCCGGGTCGCGGGCCGCGGGCGTACCACCCGGCCTGTGACGGGTCGGCGGGCACCGCCAGCGCGCCGGCAGCGTCGAGCCCCGAGGCGGTGACGACGGCGTCGATCCCGACGGCGGGTGCGCGGACGCGCACCGGCGTCGCGTGCCCGGAGCGGTCCCCGCCGGCCAGGGCGGCGGCCAGCAGCGGGAAGCGCGCCCGCAAACCGCCGGTACCGCTCAGCAGCCCCGGCCGCCCGTCGTGCTCCACGGCTGCCAGGCCGCCGGCCGCCACGCCGCCGACCGGCACCGCGTCCGGCGCGATCGGGGTGGCCGGGGACGCGTCGAGGACGGTGCGCACGGTCAGGCCGCCGTCGGGGGAGTCGAGGACGAGCAGGCTCACCACAGTCCCGCCCACCAGGTCCACCGGCACGGTGGTGGCGCGGTCGTCTGCGGTCAGCCGCACCCGCACCGGTCCGGCCGGGACCGCGGTGGCGGCGGACACGGCCGGGAAGGACAGCCCTGCCGCCAGCGGAGGGCCACCCTCGACGGCGACGTCCACCGTGGGTGCCCCGGCCGCCGCGGCGAGCACCCGCACGCGCGCGGTCCCGTCGTCCGGCGGGGTGAGGTCGTCGGGGAGGGGCTGGAGGCCGAGGTCGGCGAAGGTCCCGGTCAGCGCGAGCGTACGGGCCTCACCGGCGGCGACCTCGACGCGCAGGGAGAGGGCCGGGGGCGTGGCGCCGGGGCTGTCGGCCGGCCGCACGCTGACCGCATAGCTGCCCGGAGCGAGCCGGCGGTAGCCGCCGACGTCGCCGTAGCCGAGCCCACGGGCGACGTCCGTGCCCGGCTCGGTGGCGGGACCACCGACCGGTGCCGGTGTCAGCGCGACGTCGACGGCGGGTGAGTCGGGGGAGAGGTGGGCGATCCGCAGCTGCCCGGGCTCGTCGGCGGCCTGCGCCGAGGGCGAGCCGCCGACGAGGGCGAGGAACGAGCAGAGCAGGCCGACCGCCGCGACGGCGAGAGTCCGGCGGCCCCGCGGACCGGGGCCGCGGGGGGCGTCCCTCAGGAGCGGCCCTGGGCGACGGGCTGGTCGATCTCCTGGGTCGACGGACCGCCGGGGGCCGGGTTGGGGCGGGGCGGAAGAGGCAGCTGCCGGGTGATCGGTCCCTCTCCCCGGGCCTGACGGGTCGCCCCGGCCTCGGCGTCGCCACGCGAGGCCGGCGTGCCCGATCCGGCGGGTAGCGTCGTCGGCTGGGCCTGCTCGGCGGCCTGGGGAGCCGTCACCGCCGGCTGCACGGCCGTCTGAGGGGCCGACACCGCCGGCTGCACAGCGGTCTGGGGACCGGCCGCCGCGGGCTGGCCGGTCCGCGGCGTGGGCTGCGGACGCTGCTCGGGCGCCCGGCCGGCCTCGGCTCGCGCGGGCTCCTCGCCGGCCGCCTCCGGACGGGCCGGCTCGGGGCGCTGGGCGGCCGGGGGCTCCGGCTGCTCGGCGCGGTCGCCGAGGTCGGGCAGGTTGTCCAGCAGCCGACGGGCCTGGACCAGCCGGCTGGTGAGCTCGTCGCGGACCCCGCGGATGGCCTCGGCCTTGGCCTCGGCGTCGGCGACGAGCGCGGCGGCGTGCTGCTCGGCGGCGGCGACCCGCTGGCGGGCGGCCTGGGTGGAGACGCGCTCGCGCTCCTCCTCGGCCCGCGCGGCCTCGGCGCGGCGGGCCCGCTGGGCGATGTCGAAGTCCTCCTCGACCTTGGCCCGCCGGGCCTGGGACTCGGCGTCGAGGCGGGCGACCCGCTCCTGGGCCTTGGAGACCAGCTCGTCGGCGCGGAGCTGGGCCTTCTGCATGATCTGCTCGGCGCCCTGGCGGGCCTCGGCGATCATCCGCTCCACCTCGGCCTGACCGGCCGCGTGGCGCTCGAGCAGGGCGCGCTCCTCGGCGTCGGTCTGCTCGCGGACGGCCTGGGCGTCGAGCTCGGCCGCGCGGCGGATCTCGCCGGCCTCCTCCTCGGCCAGCTGCAGCATGTGCTGGATGCGCTCGCTGATGTTCTCGAAGGTGGGGGCCGCGGCGGTGGCGGCCTTCCGGCGCAGCGACTCGATCTCGCCGTGCATCGCGGAGAGCTGCCCGGCGAGGTCGGCGCTGCGGGCGACCGCGGCGTCCCGGTCGGCCAGTGCGATGCGGAAGTCCGCCTCGAGCCGCTCGATGGTGTCGGCGACCTGGCTGCGGTCGTACCCCCGCAGCACCACGTCGAACGAGTGCTGGGCCTCGTGCATCGGCAGATCGTGGCGGGGGTCGCTCATGTCGTCATCCTCGCAGAAGGGGGATCGGCTCGTCACCGTGTCGTGCTCAGGCGATCCCAATGGTCACCGACGTCACCCGAGCCACGCCGCCCAGGGGCGGACGCACGAGGGCCCGGCCCTCCACGCAGGAGAGCCGGGCCCCGGTGAGTTCCTCGGTGCTGTTCTTTCAGACGCCGCGGAAGCGGTTGATCGCCTCGAGGTGCTGCTCGCGCTTCTCGGCGTTCTTCACGCCGAGGCCCTCCTCGGGGGACAGCGTCAGGACGCCGACCTTGCCCTGGTGGGCGTTCTTGTGGACGTCGAGGGCGGCCTGGCCGACCTCCTCCATCGGGTACACCTTCGACAGGGTCGGGTGGATGAGGCCCTTGTCGATGAGGCGGTTGGCCTCCCACGCCTCCTTGTAGTTGGCGAAGTGGGAGCTGAGGATCTTCTTGAGGTTCATCCACAGGTAGCGGTTGTCGTACTCGTGCAGGTAGCCGCTGGTGGAGGCACAGGTGATGATCGTGCCGCCCTTCTTGGCCACGTACACGCTGGCGCCGAAGGTCTCGCGGCCCGGGTGCTCGAAGACGATGTCCACGTCCTCGCCGCCGGTCAGCTCACGGATCTTCTTGCCGAACCGCTGCCACTCCTTGGGGTCCTGGGTGCGCTCGTCCTTCCAGAACTTGTAGCCCTCGGCGGAGCGGTCGATGACCAGCTCGGCGCCCATCTTGCGGACGATCTCGGCCTTCTCCGGGCTGCTGACCACGCAGACCGGGATGGCGCCGCCGTTGAGTGCCATCTGCGTGGCGTAGGAGCCCAGGCCGCCCGAGGCGCCCCAGATCAGGACGACGTCGCCCTGCTTCATGTTGGCGCCGTTCTTGCTCACCAGCTGGCGGTAGGCGGTGGAGTTCACCAGGCCCGGGCTGGCGGCCTCCTCCCAGGAGAGGTGCGCCGGCTTCGGCATCAGCTGGTTGCTCTTGACCAGCGCCAGCTCGGCGAGGCCGCCGAAGTTGGTCTCGAAGCCCCAGATCCGCTGCTGCGGGTCCATCATCGTGTCGTCGTGACCGGCCGGGTCCTCGAGCTCCACCGAGAGGCAGTGCGCGACGACCTCGTCGCCCGGCTTCCACTTGTTCACGCCCGGGCCCACGCGCAGCACGACGCCGGCCAGGTCGGAGCCGACGATGTGGTACGGCAGGTCGTGCCGCTTGGTCAGCTCGGAGACCCGGCCGTAGCGCTCGAGGAAGCCGAAGGTCGAGACCGGCTCGAAGATCGACGTCCACACGGTGTTGTAGTTCACCGAGGACGCCATGACGGCGACGATCGCCTCGCCGGGGCCCAGCTCCGGGGTGGGGACCTCGTCGATGTGGAGGGACTTGCGAGGGTCCTTCTCCTTCGTCGGGATCCCCTCGAACATGTGCTGCTCGTCCTTACGCACCACTACGGCGCGGTAGGACTCCGGTACGGCCAGGCCGCCCAGCGCGTCCAGCTGGTCGGCGAGGATGGCGTCCCTGATCTCGTTCACGCGAACTCCTGGGTCGTGGACGGCCGTGGGCGGCCGGCTCGGAGGGCGGTTCTGGGCAGTGCGTGGCCGGGGACGTTACCCAGCGGTAACGATCGGGCCGGAAGGGTGGTCGACGATCAGTGCGCCGACGCGGCCGGCTGGACCAGCTCGACGAGCACGCCGCCGGCGTCCTTGGGGTGGATGAAGTTGACCCGGCTGTCCGACGTGCCGCGCTTGGGGACGTCGTAGAGCAGCCGCAGGCCGCGCTCGCGCAGGGTGGCGCTGACCGCCTCGACGTCGTCGACGCGGAAGGCCAGCTGCTGGAGGCCCGGGCCCGACCGGCCGATGAACTTGGCGATCGTCGACTCCGGGGTCAGCGGCGCCAGGAGCTGGATGCGGGTGTCGCCGTCACCGACGGCGAGCATGGCCTCGCGGACCCCTTGCTCCTCGTTGGTCTCCTCGTGCACCGACCGCACGCCGAATGCCTGGGCGTAGAAGGCGATGGCCTCGTCCAGGTCGGGCACGGCGATGCCCACGTGGTCGATGGTGGTGAACAGTCCCTCGGGCAGACCCGTGGCCGCAGCGTCGTTGGTGGTCACGTCGGCATCCTGCCGCGCAGCCGCCGGTGGCGACACTCCGGGGCCGTGCGGCTGCCCGGTCGGGTGACCGGGAGTGGGCCGGACCACCCCGACCGGGGCGTGGTCCTATCCTGGTATACAGCCCGACGCCGCGCGTTCTGCGCGGCTCGTCCCCACGGTCGCCAGAGTCGGCGGCCCGGCACTGGAGGCCTCATGTCCCGCTCGGTCATCGTCAGCGGCGCCCGCACCCCGATGGGCCGGCTGCTCGGCTCGCTCAAGGACTTCTCGGCCGCCGACCTCGGTGGCGTCGCCATCAAGGCCGCGCTCGAGCGCGCCGGCATCTCCGGCGACCAGGTCGACTACGTGATCATGGGCCAGGTCATCCAGGCCGGCGCCGGCCAGAACCCGGCCCGCCCCGCCGCGGTCAAGGCCGGCATCCCGATGTCGGTGCCCGCGCTGACCATCAACAAGGTCTGCCTCTCCGGTCTGTCCGCGATCGCGATGGCCGACCAGCTCATCCGCGCCGGTGAGTACGACATCGTCGTGGCCGGAGGCCAGGAGTCGATGACCCAGGCGCCGCACATCCTCGCCAACTCGCGCACCGGCACGAAGTTCGGCGACACCAAGCTCATCGACTCGATGTCGCACGACGGCCTCTCCGACACCTTCGACCAGGTGGCGATGGGCGCGCTGACCGAGCAGGCCAACTCCCGCTACGACCTGACCCGCGAGGAGCAGGACGAGTTCGCGGCGGCCAGCCACCAGAAGGCCGCGCGCTCGCACAAGGACGGCGTCTTCGCCGAGTCGATCACCCCGGTGCTCATCCCGCAGCGCAAGGGCGACCCGATCGAGTTCACCGACGACGAGGGCGTCCGCGCCGACACCACGGTCGAGAGCCTCTCCAAGCTCAAGCCCGCCTTCGCCAAGGACGGCACGATCACCGCCGGCTCCGCCTCGCAGATCTCCGACGGCGCCTGCGCCGTGGTGGTCATGAGCGCCGCCAAGGCCCAGGAGCTCGGCATCACCCCGATCGCCGAGATCGGCGCCCACGGCGTCGTCGCCGGCCCGGACGCCACGCTGCAGAGCCAGCCGTCGGGGGCCATCAAGAAGGCCTGCGCCCGCGAGGGCATCGACCCCACCGACCTCGACGTCGTCGAGCTCAACGAGGCCTTCGCCGCCGTCGGCATCGTGTCGACCCGCGAGCTGGGCATCGACCCGGAGAAGGTCAACCCGAACGGTGGCGCCATCGCCCTCGGGCACCCGATCGGCATGAGCGGCGCCCGCCTCGTCCTCGACGTCGCGCTGGAGATCAAGCGCCGGGGACTCAAGGTCGGCGCCGCCGCGCTGTGCGGTGGCGGTGGCCAGGGCGACGCCCTGATCCTGCACGCACCCGCGAGCGCGTGAGCGAGGTCCCTGCGGGGACCGCGGTCCAGACGTCCGCCCCCGTCGCCCCCGGGCGGCGGGGGCGGCGTGCTGTCGACGTCCCCGCACTGGTCGAGCGGGCCCGCGAGGGCGACGCCCGCTCGGTGGCCCGGCTGATCTCGCTGGTCGAGGACGCCAGCCCGGCGCTGCGCGAGGTCGCGGCCGCGCTGGCCCCGCACACCGGCCGGGCCCAGGTGCTGGGGCTGACCGGTTCCCCGGGGGTCGGCAAGTCGACGACGACGACGGCACTGGTGCGGGCGCTCCGGCAGGACGGCAAGCGCGTCGGCGTGCTCGCCGTCGACCCCTCGTCGCCGTTCTCCGGCGGTGCCCTGCTGGGCGACCGGGTGCGCATGCAGGACCACGCCGGCGACGACGGCGTCTTCATCCGCTCGATGGCCTCGCGCGGCCACCTGGGCGGGCTGTCCTGGGCGACCCCGCAGGCGCTCCGCGTGCTGGACGCGGCCGGCTGCGACGTCGTGCTGATCGAGACGGTCGGCGTCGGCCAGTCCGAGCTGGAGATCGCCTCACTCGCCGACACCACGCTGGTGCTCGTCGCGCCCGGGATGGGCGACGGCATCCAGGCGGCCAAGGCCGGCATCCTGGAGGTGGCCGACGTCTTCGTCGTGAACAAGGCCGACCGGGACGGCGCGCACCAGGCGGTGCGGGACCTGCGCTACATGCAGTCCCTCGGCGGCCGGTACTCGGAGCCCGGTGGCTGGCGCCCGCCCATCTGCCGCACGGTGGCCTCCCGCGACACCGACAACGGCATCGACGACGTCCTCGCCACGGTGGCCGACCACCGGACGTGGCTGGAGTCCTCCGGCGAGGGCCACCGGCGGCGGGCCGAGCGCGCGGCCCGGGAGATCGAGGCGATCGCCCTGGCCGCGCTCCGCGCCCGGATCGGCGACCTGCGCGGCTCGGCCACCCTCGGCGCCCTGGCCGAGCGCGTGGTGGCGGGGGAGACCGACCCCTACGCGGCGGCGGACGAGCTGGTCGCCAGGCTCTGAGGCGCCGGGCGCGCGAACCGGTCGGTCAGCCGCTCCCACGGCAGGATCGACAGGATCGCGATGCAGTGCGGCAGGAAGATGATCGTCACGCCGGCGTACACCATCAGGTGGAAGCCGATCAGGAAGAGCACCAGCCCGACGCGGGCGCGGTCGCTGCGCACGAAGAGCATCAGCGGCGCGGCGAGCTCCAGGATGATCATCACCCACTGCGACGCCGTGAGCAGCCACGGGACGTCGAGGGTCCAGTCCGACAGCGGCGTCCCGCGGCGCAGCACGGCGCGGGTCAGGGTCGAGCCGGTCGGCCAGTCCCAGCCACCGAAGCGGATCTTCGCCCAGGCGGCGAGGAAGTAGGTGAGCATCACCGCGACGAGCACCGCCGCCATCGCCCAGCCCGCGGCCTCCGAGGGGCGGCGGTCGCGGAACCGCGCCCGGCCGATCGTCGGGAGCACAGCCAGCGCCACGAGGAAGGCGATCCGGTCGTGGTCGACCTTGCCGTAGCTCATCGCGATGACCATCCACTCCAGGTACAGGAGGAAGACGGCGGCGCCGAGCAGCCGCGGCGCCCGGCCGCTGGCGGCGGCCACGGCGGCCAGCACGAGCGCCCACTGGACGACGAGGACCAGCGTGTGCGTGGGAGTCGGCAGGTGCAGCAGCCGGCCGATGAGCAGCGGGGCGTACCAGTCGGTGGGGACGTCGGCGTGCGCCCGCACCCAGGCGGTGGTGAGGAAGACGTCGACCGGGATGAACAGGTAGGCGATCGTCCGGAACACCGCGATCCGCGCGAGCGGCACCGGGGCGAACCACCAGCGGCCGGTCAGCGGGCGGGGAGCCGCGGCGGTGGATGCGGTGGTCACGATGCGCCGTCCTCCGAGGTGCCGTCCTCCAGGTCGAACTCGACGACGACGGTGTCGGTGTAGTCGCCCGTCGGCTTGCCGTCGGCCAGCTCGAACTTGCGGTGCACCATCTGCACGGTCACGAGCTCGGGTGCCGCCGGGTTGCTCTCGGCGTAGGCGTCGGCGATCAGGCCGAGCAGCTCGGGGTGCTCGCGCAGCCGGTTGATCTGGCCCTCGAACTCGGCGCGCCGCAGCCCCACCTGGCCTCCGGACAACCGCACCTCCTCACCGGCCGCGGTGAGCCCGACCGCCCGGGTGGAGATCACCGGGGTGTTGGGGTCGTTGCGGGTCGAGTACATGCGGAAGGGGCCGAACGGGAACGCGTCGTCGTCGCCCCAGACGGTGCCCGCGAGCAGCAGGGCCAGGATGACGACCACCGCCCCGAGGCGGCCCCGGCGCCCGGCCGGGCTCAGTCCGAGCCCCTCCGGCTCGGTCGACGGCGGGGTGTCGAGGGAGGACTGCACCGGCGAAGGCTAGATGCGGCCCGGCGCCGACCGCCACGGTCACGCGCGCGACTCCGGCCACAGCGCCCCAGGTGCCCAGCCCGACCCACGGGCCCCGGAACTTGCGGATCGGGTCCGCCCTCGTGAGGATCACCGGGTGAGCGGGCGTGCGGGACGACCGGATGCTGTCGTCGTCGGGGCGGGGCCCAACGGGCTGGCGGCGGCGCTGCGGATGTCCGCGGCCGGACTGCGGGTCCAGGTGGTGGACGCCGGGGAACGGCCCGGCGGCGGCATGCGCACCGAGGAGCTCATCCGGCCGGGCTTCCACCACGACGTGTGCTCGACGGTGCAGCCGATGGCCGTCGCCGCCCCGTTCTTCCGCGAGTTCGACGTCGAGAGCCGCGGCGTCCGCTTCGTCCACCCCGAGGTCAACTTCGCCCACCCCCTGGACGGTGGGGGAGCGGCCCTGTCGTTCCGCTCGCTGGAGGAGACCGCCGCGCGGCTGGGCCGCGACGCCGACGCCTACCGCCGGCTGTTCGGGCCGCTGGTCGACTCCGGCACCGACGTCATCGACTTCTTCCTCTCCAGCCGGCTGCGCTCGCTGCCGACGAAGAGCGTCGCCGAGGTGACGAAGTTCGCGCTCACCGGCCTGCCGAACGTGCGCTGGCTGGCCGACCACTACTTCGACACCGAGGAGGGACGCGCGCTCGTCGCGGGCGCCGCGGCCCACGGCATGCTCGACCTGAGCCAGCCGCTCACCTCCGCGCTGGGCATGCTGCTGGCGATGCTGTCCCACCACGCCGGGTGGCCGCTGATCGAGGGCGGGTCGCAGAAGCTCGCCGACGCGATGGTGACCGCGCTCGAGGAGCAGGGAGGCGAGGTGGTGACCGGGCACCGGGTCACCGACCTGCGCGAGTTCGACGGCGTGCCCGCCGTGCTGCTCGACACGACCCCTGAGGACTTCGTGTACATGGCCGGCGACCGGCTCAACGAGGGCTACCGGCGGTGGGTCCGGCGGTACAAGCACGGCGCCGGCGTGTTCAAGATCGACTGGATCCTGTCCGAGCCGGTGCCGTGGACCAACCCCGACGTCCGCCGGGCGGGGACCATCCACGTCGCGGGCACCCTCGAGGAGACGCTGGCGGGGGAGCGCGCACCCAACCAGGGCCGGCTCACCGACAAGCCCTACGTGCTGGCCGTGCAGCCCACGGTCGCCGACCCGACCCGGGCACCGGAGGGCGGCCACATCTTCTGGGCCTACGTGCACGTGCCGCACGGTGCCGACGTCGACATGACCGGGGCGATCGAGGACCAGGTGGAGCGTTTCGCTCCGGGCTTCAAGGACACCGTCGTCGCGCGGGCGACCAAGACCGCGGTGCAGATGGAGCAGTGGAACCCCAGCTATCTGGGGGGCGACATCTCCAACGGGCAGGCCACGCTGCGGCAGATGCTGGCCCGGCCCGTCCCGCGCTGGAACACCTACCGGACGCCGGTGAAGGGCGTCTACCTGGCGTCGTCGGCGACCCCGCCGGGGCCGGCCGTGCACGGCATGTGCGGTGACCTGGGTGCCCGGGTGGCGCTGCGCGACGTCTTCGGCGTCCGCGAGGTGCCGCCGCTGCGCCCGGCCCTGCGCTGAGCCGGTCCCGGGCCACCGCGGGAGGCGGACCCGGGACCGGCTGCTGCCTCAGGCGATGCGGCGGGCGGTGTTGTAGCCGGCCATGTCGACCGTCGTGTACTCGACACCGGTCGACTCGTTGCCGGCGTGCACGATGACGCCGTCGCCGACGTAGATGCCGACGTGGCTGATCGGCTCGTAGTAGAAGACCAGGTCGCCCGGCTGCAGGTCGGCGCGCGCGACCGGGGTGCCGACGATGGCCTGGTCGGCACTGCGCCGCGGCAGCTCGATGCCCGCCGCGCGGTAGGCGTACGAGGTCAGGCCCGAGCAGTCGAAGCTGTCGGGCCCGTTGCCGCCGTACGCGTAGGCCTTGCCGACCTGGTCGCGGGCGGTGTCGACGGCGACCTGGGCCGCGGAGGGCGGCGACCACCCGGCCGGCTCGTCCACCGTACGAACCGCCTCGCCGGGACTCAACCCGGCGGTCGACCCGTCGACGGGTCGACAGGTCGACATGTCGCGCGGGCACTGGAAATACGGGGGATGGGGTGTCCCCGCTGACGCAGCGGTGTCCCTGAGACGGACACTCGTGGGTGTCGAATGTCCGGTTCAGGGACACTGCTCGCGGAACCTGGCGTCACCCGTGTCGGACGAAGACGACGGCACGCGATCCGTCGGGTGACTCCCCGCGGCCGACGGTGGTCGTCTCGGTCGAGGGACGGCGGCCGGGCCGCCCCGGGTAGCGTCCCGCGCATGGTCCGGCCGCTGGGGTTGCCCTTCGATCCGATCGAGCGCGCCGGGCAGACGTGGGAGGAGCGCTTCGGTCCGGCCGCGGCGATGCGGGCGGCGACGTCGGTCTTCCGGGTGCAGCAGATCCTGCTGGCCCGCTTCGACGAGGTGCTGCGCCCGCTCGAGCTGACCTTCGCGCGGTACGAGGTGCTGGTGCTGCTCACCTTCAGCCGCACCGGCGAGCTGCCGCTGAAGGTCATCGGGAGCCGGCTGATGGTGCACCCGACCTCGGTCACGAACGCCATCGACCGGCTCGTCGCGGCCGGCTACGTCGACCGGCGGCCGAACCCCGCCGACGGGCGCGGGGTGCTGGCCGGCATCACCCGGGCGGGGCGCGACGTGGTCGAGCGGGGGACGCGAGCCCTGACGGAGCTGGACTTCGGTCTGGGCGAGCTCGGGGACCGGGAGCTGGAGACCCTCTTCGACGTGCTGCGGCGGGTCCGGCTCGGTGCGGGCGACGTCTCGGGCGCCGAGAACTGACACACCCGTCCGGCAGCATGCCCGTCATGACCGGTTCCCGGCACCACGCCATCGACTACGTCGAGCTCACCGTCACCGACCTCGCCGCGGCGAAGCGGTTCTACGCCGAGGCGTTCGGCTGGGAGTTCACCGACCACGGACCGGCGTACGCCGGCATCCGGGGCGCCGAGGGTGGACCGGAGGTCGGTGGCCTGGCGCTCGACGGGCAGCCGCCCCGGCCCGGCGGGCCGCTGGTCCTGCTCTTCTCCGACGACCTCGACCGCACCCTCGGCGCCGTGGAGGCGGCGGGCGGCCGGGTCACCCAGGGCCCGTACGCCTTCCCGGGCGGCCGCCGCTTCCACTTCGCGGACCCGAGCGGCAACGAGCTGGGGGTCTGGGCCGAGCGCTGACGACCCTTGGCCGACACGCCCGCCCGCGCGGTGGGATGATCGAGGTCATGCAGCCGAACCGCCCCGGACGCCCCGATCCCCGCGCGCAGGCCCAGATGGCCGCCACCATGGCCGGCGCCGTCGACCTGGCGGCGGTCAAGGCACGGTCCGAGGCCGCCGCTCGCGCCCAGGCGGCCCCGCCGCCGAGCGCCACCGCCCCCGCCGGGGCGCCGGGCAGCTCGGTCGTCGACGTCACCGAGGCGACGTTCCAGGCCGAGGTCCTCGACCGCTCCTTCCAGGTGCCGGTCGTGCTGGACCTGTGGGCCGAGTGGTGCGGCCCCTGCAAACAGTTGTCCCCGGTGCTCGAGCGGCTGGCCGCCGAGGGCGGCGGTTCGTGGGTGCTGGCCAAGGTCGACGTCGACGCCAACCCGGCGCTCGCCCAGGGCCTGCGGGTCCAGGGCATCCCGGCGGTGAAGGCCGTGTGGCAGGGCCAGTTGGTCGCGGAGTTCAACGGCGCCATCCCGGAGCAGGACGCCCGGCAGTTCGTCGCCGAGCTGGTGCAGGCCACGACCGGCGGTGCGGTGCCCGGCGGCGCCGAGCAGGCGCCGGAGGTCGAGGACCCGCGGCTGGACGCCGCCGAGGCGGCGCTGGAGCGCGGCGACCTCGCGGCTGCCGAGGCCGCCTACCAGGCGATCCTCGCCGAGGAGCCCGACCACCCCGACGCCGGCATCGCGCTGCGCCAGGTGCAGGTCTTCCGCCGGGCCGAGGAAGCCGGCCCCGACGCGCTGGCCCGCGCCGACGCCGCGCCCGACGACGTGACCGCGCAGACCCGCGCCGCCGACCTCCTGCTCGGCACCGGCGACATCGAGGGCGCCTTCGAGCGGCTGCTCGACGTCATCCGGCGGACCGCGGGGGACGAGCGCGACCGGGCCCGCAAGCACCTGGTGGAGCTGTTCGCCGTCGTGGGTGACCAGGACCCGCGCGTCGCCCCCGCCCGCCGGGCCCTGATGACCGCCCTGTTCTGAGCCCTACAGGGCGTCGTCGAGCCCGCAGGCCTCGAGGCCCTCGACGAACCCCGCGCGGAACAGGTCGACCAGCTGGAACCCGGTGAGGTCCGCGGCGGGCACCACCGACGGCTCGTTGCCGAAGGTGAGCAAGAACTGCACGCTCTCGTCGATGTCCCCGGGTGAGACGACCGGCCCTCCGGCCTCGTTCTCGAACACCCGCGCGGCGTACCAGCCGCTCAGGCACACCGCCGAGCGGGCGGCGTCCTCGTCGTCGGTGGACAGGCCCAGCTGGTCGCGCACGGCCAGCCCGTACGGCAGCGCGACCGCGGTGGCGACGGCGAAGTCGCCCAGCTCGTAGGCCGGGGACGCCAGGTCGCTCGTGTCGAAGCCGACCACGTTCTCGTCGGAGCAGTAGACGAGGTCCAGGTCGCCGTCCGGCGCGCAGCCGGGCGCGTCCCCGTCGAAGGGCTCGATCGACGGCGGGTCGAACGGTTCCCCGAAGACCTGGTCGAACGCCGGCTCCCAGGCGCCCGGCAGCGAGGTGTCGATGATGTCCAGCAGCTCGTCCGGCGGCGCATTGCCGCCTCGGGCGGCGTCGGTCGGATTGCTCGGGTCGAATCCGGTCTGGGTGAACGCCCGGCCGGGGCCGAAGTTGTCGCGGCAGGCCTCCGTCCCGGTGTCGAAGCCCTCCTGGAACGCGGAGACCCGGTCGAAGTAGGAGCCGTGCGCCTGCTCCTGGCCGGGGCTGGTGCCCACCGGGTCGCGCAGCTGCAGGTAGCCGCGCAGCAGCTCGTCGAGCTCGGGGGTCCGGAGGACCGAGTGCTCGGCCTCGCCCTCGGCGACCCACCGGGTCCAGGTGCCGGCGAGGCAGTCGGCCTGGGTCTCGACGGCGATCGAGGCCGAGGGCGAGCCCACCCGGGCCTGCACCGCGTGGCCGAACTCGTGCGCCATCACCAGCGCGGGGATGAACCGGCCGAACTCCGCGCCCAGCTCGGCCAGGAACGTGCGGTCGTAGCTGATCGAGTCGGAGTTCGGGGCATCCGGGGCGACGCAGTAGAAGGCGTTGCTCTCGACGTCGGAGGCGGCCGCGCCGCACCCGATGCCGTTCGGGTACACGGCGGGGTCGGCGTTCCCGGGGTCGACGCTGAAGTAGCCGCCCTGCAGCGGCTCGAACTGCGTGCCGAAGACTTCGGGGAACTCCTCCGCCCAGAACGTCTCGAGGTCGGCCAGGGCGTTGCGTGCCAGCACGTCCACCTCCTCGTCGGTGGACCCCACCACCCGGACGTCCCCCGTGGCGACGTCCGTGGCGGGTGGCCTCGCGGGGCTGGCCAGGCCGGTGACCACGACCGAGCACCCGGTGAGGGCGAGCAGGCAGAAGGCGGCGGCGGTGAGCGTCGCCCACCGCCGCCGTCCTGCGCGTCCCGTCCCCACGGTTCAGCCGTTACCCGCGCGCGGGCCGGTCAGGCCTCGTGCAGGAACCAGACGGTCCCGAGCGGGGGAGCCGCGATCGTCGCCGAGTACGGCTGGCCGTGCCACGGCTCCTCGACGGCCTCGACGCCGCCGAAGTTGCCCACGCCGGAGCCGCCGTAGCCCTCGGCGTCGCTGTTGAGCACCTCGCGCCAGCGGCCCGGCCGGGGCAGCCCGATCCGGTACTCGTGGTGCGGGGCGCCGGCGAAGTTGACCACGCAGGCCAGCGCCGAGCGGCTGCCGTCCTCCGACGGGGTGCCGTCCTCGGCCGCCGGGACCGCCGACTTCCCGTACCGCAGGAAGGACAGCGTGTTCCCGCCGGCATCGTTGGCGTCGATCCACTGGAAGCCGGAGGGGTCGACGTCGTGCGCCCAGAGGGCGTCCAGCTCGCGGTAGCGCTCGTTGAGGTCGGTGACCAGCTGCAGCACCCCGCGGTGGGCGGGGTCGTCGAGGTGCCACCAGTCCAGCGAGCGGCTCTCGGCCCACTCGGCGTCCTGCGCGAACTCCGAGCCCATGAACAGCAGCTGCTTGCCCGGGTGGGCCCACATGTAGCCGAGGTAGGCGCGCAGGTTGGCCAGCTGCTGCCAGCGGTCGCCAGGCATCTTCCGCAGCAGCGAGCCCTTGCCGTAGACGACCTCGTCGTGGCTGATCGGCAGCACGTAGTTCTCGGAGTAGGCGTAGTGCATCGAGAACGTCAGCTGGCCGTGGTGGTAGCTGCGGTGCACCGGCTCCCGCTCGACGTAGTCCAGCGAGTCGTGCATCCAGCCCATGTTCCACTTGAAGCCGAAGCCCAGGCCGCCGAGGTGGGTGGGCCGGGTGACGCCCGGCCAGGCGGTCGACTCCTCGGCGATGGTCACGACGCCGGGGACCTCGCGGTAGACCGTGGCGTTGAACTCCTGCAGGAACGCCACCGCCTCGAGGTTCTCCCGGCCGCCGTACTCGTTGGGCAGCCAGTCGGTGCGGGAGTAGTCCAGGTAGAGCATCGAGGCGACCGCGTCCACGCGGATGCCGTCGACGTGGAACTCCTTGCACCAGAACAGCGCGTTGGCTACCAGGAAGTTGCGCACCTCGGAGCGGCCGAAGTCGAAGACGTAGGTGCCCCAGTCCAGCTGCTCACCGCGGCGGGGGTCACCGTGCTCGTACAGCGGGGTGCCGTCGAAGCGGGCCAGCGCCCACTCGTCCTTGGGGAAGTGCGCGGGCACCCAGTCGACGATGACGCCGATCCCGGCCTGGTGAGCCGCGTCGATCAGGTAGCGGAGGTCGTCCGGGCTGCCGAAGCGCGACGTCGGCGCGTAGTACGACGTCACCTGGTAGCCCCAGGAGCCACCGAACGGGTGCTCGGCCAGCGGCATGAACTCGATGTGGGTGAAGCCGGCGTCCTTGACGTAGGCGACCAGCTCGTCGGCCATCTCGCGGTAGGACAGGCCCTGGCGCCACGAGCCGGCGTGCACCTCGTAGATGCTCATCGGGCGCTCGTGCCAGTTGCCCGCCGCGCGCTCGGCCAGCCAGGCGTCGTCGCTCCACTCGTGGGTGCTCTCGGTGACGACGGAGGCGTTGAGCGGGGGCACCTCGGTGGCGAAGGCCAGCGGGTCGGACTTCTCTCGCCACACGTCGTCGGCACCGAGCACGTGGTACCGGTACCGGCTGCCCACCGGGACGCCGGGCACGAAGATCTCCCAGACGCCGGAGGAGCCCAGGGAGCGCATCGGGTAGGCCCGCGCCTGCCAGTAGTCGAAGTCACCGGTGACCTTGACGCCCCGGGCGGCGGGCGCCCAGACGGCGAAGGAGACGCCGTCGACGGTGCCGCGCGGGGTGTCGTAGTGCCGCACGTGCGCGCCGAGCACCTCCCACAGGCGCTCGTGCCGGCCCTCGCGGATCAGGTGCTCGTCGAGCGGCCCGAGGGTCGGCAGCCACCGGTAGGGGTCGTCGACAGTGTGGCGGCTCGTGCCGCCCTGGCCGTCGGGGTACTCGACCTCGATGCGGTAGTCGCCGGGCTGCTGGGGGAGCGCGGCCTCGTAGATGCCACCGGCGTGGACCTGGCGGGCGTCGTACCGGGTGCCGTCCTCGTCGACCACGACCACCGAGACGGCGTCGGGGCGCAGGGTGCGGACCACCCAGCCGCCGCCGGCCTCGTGCGCGCCGAGGACGCGGTGCGGATCGTGCGACCAGCCCTCCACGATCGCACGCAGGTCCTCCTCTCCGACCTCCGTGAGGGTGGCCTGGCCGGTCGTCGCGGGACCACCGGCACCACCGGCACCGTCGGCCGCGGAGGCGGGCGCGGGAGCGGCGTCGTCCGGTGCCTGCGGGGTCATCGGCTCCGCCGGATCGGGGTCCGGGGCCTCGGGCGGTGCCGCCGGGGTGCCGGTGGGATCGCCGGGCTCGGCGATCGGTGCTGGGGCCACCACCGGGGGCACCGTGGTGGGCCCGCCCTCGGGGGCGGTGGCGGCGGTGCTCGGCTGCTGATCGGTGGTCTCCACGCCCTCGGGGGCGACGTTGCCCGTGGCGGCGGGGGCGCGCGTGGCGGCCGTCTTCTTGGCTGGCGCGGCCTTCGTGGCGGCCGCCTTCTTCGCGGGCGCGGCCTTCGCGGCCGTCGTCTTCGCAGCCGTCGTCTTCGCAGCCGTCGTCTTCGTGGCCGTCGCCTTCGTGGTCGCGGCCTTGGTGCCCTTGCGGGTCGCCTTCTTCGCCGGGGCGTTGATCACCGGCTCCGTGCCGGCGGCCGCCTCCGCATCGGCCACCCGCTGTTCGACGGCACGCTGCAGGTCGTCCTTGTCGGCCACCGGGTCCTTCCGGTCATCGCTGCTCATCGTCTGTTCCTCCGGTGCCGTGTTCTCGAGCATCTGCGGCCCCTCTGCCGGGTCCCGGTGCGAGCGCGGGGCAGAGGGGTCCCTTCCTCAGTCGCGGCTGGTGAGCCGGGACAGCGAGTCGAGCGGGATCATCAGCCAGTGCGGTCGGTTGCGTGCCTCGTAGACGCACTCGTAAACCGCCTTGTCGGCCTCGAACGCCCGAAGGAGTGGTGAGCCGCCGCACGGGTCGAGGCCGCTGGCCTCGGAGTAGCCGGTGCAGAAGGCAGCCCGGTTGCGCTCGGCCCACTCCTGCGCGCGGTAGGCGCGCTGGGTGTCCTCGGGCTGCTCCACGAGCATGTGCCGCGCCGCGTAGTCGAAGCTGCGCAGCATGCCGGCGACGTCGCGCATCGGGCTGTCCAGCTCGCGCCGCGAGGCCAGCGGCCGGGCCGGCTCGCCCTCGAAGTCGAGCACGATCCACCCGGTCGCCGTCCGCAGCACCTGACCCAGGTGCAGGTCGCCGTGCACCCGCTGGCGCACCGTGGGCTCGGTGCTCTCGGCGACCGCCGCGTAGATCCGGCGCAGGCCCTCGGCGTGCTCGGCCAGCTGGGGGACCACCTCGATCGCGGCGTCCAGGCGCTCACCCATCTGCCGGGCCAGGGCGGCGTACCAGTCACGGTCGGCCGGCTCGGTGGGCAGCACGGCGGCCATGTCCCCGTGCACCGACGCCGTCGCCGCGCCCAGCCGCTCGCTGTCGGCGGCGAAGTCGCCGCCGACCTCGTCGGCGTGCAGGTCGCCCTCGGCGTAGAGGTCCCGGACGCTCGCCGTCGCCAGGCGCCAGCCGTCGCTGGCGTTGGGGACGAAGGTCTGCAGCATCGCGACCGTGGCCGGCTCGTTCGAGGGGTCGGGGTCGTCGATCTCGATGTGGCCCAGCAGCGGGGCGATGTGCGGGTTCTCCGTCCGGCGCAGCGCGTCGTGGATCTCCACGTCGGGGTTGAGCCCGGGCTCCAGCCGGCGGAACAGCTTGAAGATCGCCTCCGAGCCGTAGACCAGCGAGGTGTTGCTCTGCTCGGTGGAGACGATGTCGCCGGGCACGCCCTCGGGAATGTAGGCGACGCCCGCGGGGTGGAAGTGCATCGGGCCGACGGTCGAGGCGTTCACCAGGTGGATCAGCCACGGGGTGGTCGCGTCCCGGTCCCGCATGGCGTCGTAGGCGTGCGACTCCTGGCCGTCGTCGGCGGTCACCGTGCCGATGAACGCCGACTCGAGCTCGTCGGTCTTGTGCTCGCGCCACGAGATGGGCACCAGGTAGGTGTCGGCGCCGCCGTCGGTGTAGCCCACCCGCACCCGGTGCACCGAGAGCACCGGTTCGCTGCGGTCCAGGAAGAACCCGTCCTCGGTGA
Organism: Blastococcus sp. TF02-09; assembly: GCF_003319105.1. GTDB lineage: Bacteria > Actinomycetota > Actinomycetes > Mycobacteriales > Geodermatophilaceae > Blastococcus. The sequence goes on from NZ_QOHH01000006.1 coordinate 136,711, forward strand.
CGTCGGCCCACTCGCGGCCCTTGCTCCCGAACCACCGCTGCGCGGGCATCCACTCGCGGAGCAGGTCGGCCAGTGCGCTCATCGGGAACCTCCGGAGGAGTCGTCGGGGGCCGGGAGGTTGTCGCCGGGCGTCTCCTCCGCGGCGCTGACCACTCCGGAGGCGAGCAGGGAGTCGGCCACCGAGCTGCTGCCGGTGCTCTCCCAGTCCTCGTGCTCGTCGGCGGCCGGTTCGGCGGGCTTGGACAGCTCGAACCAGTAGAAGCCGTGCCCGGCGAGGGTGAGCATGTAGGGCAGGACGCCGATCTGCGGGAACTCCACCCGGCCGGTCAGCTCGACCGGCGTGTAGCCCTCGAACTGCCGCAGGTCCAGCTCCACCGGCTGCGGGAACCGGGACAGGTTGTTGACGCACAGCACGACGTCGTCACCGAACCGGCGCACGAACGACAGCACCGTGGGGTTGCGCGACCCGATCTCCTCGAAGGTGCCCAGGCCGAACGTCGGGTGCTGGGCGCGGACCTGCAGCATCCGGCGCACCCACTGCAGCAGCGAGTTCGTGTTGCGCAGCTGGGACTCGACGTTGGTGACCTGGTAGCCGTAGACCGGGTCGGCGTTGAGCGGCAGGTACATGCGCTGCGGGTCGGCGGTCGAGAACCCGCCGTTGCGGTCCGGCGTCCACTGCATGGGGGTGCGGACGCCGTCGCGGTCACCCAGCCAGATGTTGTCGCCCATGCCGATCTCGTCCCCGTAGTAGAGGACCGGCGATCCCGGCAGAGACAGCAGCAGGGCGTTGAACAGCTCGAGGGTGTTGACGTCGTTGTCCAGCAGCGGGGCCAGCCGGCGGCGGATGCCGATGTTGGCCTTCATGCGGGGGTCCTTGGCGTACTCGCCCCACATGTAGTCGCGTTCCTCGTCGGTGACCATCTCGAGGGTCAACTCGTCGTGGTTGCGGAGGAAGACGCCCCACTGGCAGTTGTCGGGGATGTCCGGCGTCTGGGCCATGATCTCCGAGATCGGGAACCGCTGCTCCCGGCGCACCGCCATGAACAGCCGCGGCATGACGGGGAAGTGGAAGGCCATCTGGCACTCGTCGCCGTTCTCGCCGAAGTACTCGACGACGTCGGCCGGCCACTGGTTGGCCTCGCAGAGCAGCACCCGGTCCGGGTAGCCGGCGTCGACGACCTTGCGCACCTCCTTGAGGAACTCGTGGGTGCGCGGCAGGTTCTCGCAGTTCGTGCCCTCCTCCTCGAAGAGGTAGGGCACGGCGTCGAGCCGGAAACCGTCGATGCCCAGGTCCAGCCAGAAGCGCAGGGCGTCGATGATCGCCTCGCGCACCTTCGGGTTCTCGAAGTTCAAGTCGGGCTGGTGGGAGAAGAACCGGTGCCAGAAGTACTGCTTGCGCACCGGGTCGAACGTCCAGTTCGAGCTCTCGGTGTCGACGAAGATGATGCGGGCGTCGGCGTACCCGGTGTCGTCGTCGGCCCAGACGTAGAAGTCGCCGTAGGGGCCGTCGGGGTCGCTGCGGCTGGCCTGGAACCACGGGTGCTGGTCCGAGGTGTGGTTCATGACGAAGTCGATGATCACGCGCATGCCCCGGGAGTGAGCGGCGTCGAGGAACTCCTTGAAGTCCTCGATGTCGCCGAACTCCGGCAGCACGGCGGTGTAGTCGCTGACGTCGTACCCGCCGTCGCGCAGCGGCGAGGCGAAGAACGGCGGCAGCCACAGGCAGTCGACCCCGAGCCACTGCAGGTAGTCCAGCTTGTCGATCATGCCGCGGAGGTCACCGACGCCGTCGGCGTTGCTGTCGGCGAAGCCGCGGACCAGCACCTCGTAGAAGACGGCGCGCTTGTACCACTCGGGGTCGGTCCCGGGCGGCGGGAGGGCGGAGTGCGCGGGGGCGGACTCGGGAACGGGAACGGTCATCGCTGCGGAAGAACCCTTAGGGAGATGGCGGGCGGTTGGCGGCCCCCGTGCAGCCCCCCGTCGCGGAGGTGCGAGCGGCGGGGGGCACGGGGGTCCTGGTTCAGGAGACCGGGGGCGGGAACTGCACCGGGCGCGGGAAGGTGACCGAGAAGACGTGCGCGGGCTCGCGGAAGGGGTCCAGCTCCAGGTAGTTGAACTGGCCCCAGTCGTAGGAGGCGCCGGTGAGCTCGTCGGTGACCGAGAAGCGTTCGTGCCAGTCCAGGCCGAGCGCCTGCATGTCCAGCGCCGTCGTCCCGATGTGGGTGTCGCGGCTGGACAGGTTGACCACCACGAGGACGGCGTCGGCCGAGCCCGGGTCGGTCTTGGAGAAGCAGATCAGGTTCGGGTTGTCGACCGGGTGGAAGTGCAGCGTGCGCAGCTGCTGGAGCGCGGGGTGCGCGCGCCGGATCTCGTTGAGCCGGCGCAGGTAGGGCGCGAGGCTCCGGCCGGCCGCCTCGGCGCCGGCCCAGTCGCGCGGGCGGAGCCGGTACTTCTCGCTGTCGAGGTACTCCTCGCTGCCCGGCTTCACCGCCACGTGCTCGAAGAGCTCGAAGCCCGAGTAGACGCCCCAGGTGGGGCTCATCATCGAGGCGAGCACCGCGCGGATCTTGAACATCGGCGGGCCGCCGAACTGCAGCGACTCGTGGAGGATGTCCGGGGTGTTCACGAAGAAGTTCGGCCGCATGTAGTGCGCGTTCGTGGCGAGCTCGCGCCCGTACTCCTCGAGCTCGTCGCGCCCGGTGCGCCAGGTGAAGTACGTGTAGGACTGGGTGAAGCCGATCCGCGCCAGCTGGTGCATCATCGCCGGCCGGGTGAACGCCTCGGCCAGGAACAGCACGTCGGGATCGGTCTTCTTGACCTCCCAGATCAGCCAGTGCCAGAAGTTCAGCGGCTTGGTGTGCGGGTTGTCGACCCGGAAGATGCGCACCCCGGCGTCCATCCAGTGCCGGACCACCCGCAGGACCTCCGCGTAGATGCCCTCGGGGTCGTTGTCGAAGTTGACCGGGTAGATGTCCTGGTACTTCTTCGGCGGGTTCTCGGCGTAGGCGATGGTGCCGTCGGGCTTGGTGGTGAACCACTCCGGGTGCTCCTGCACCCACGGGTGGTCCGGGGCCGCCTGGAGCGCGAGGTCCAGCGCGACCTCCATGCCCAGCTCGCGGGTGCGGGCGACGAACGCCTCGAAGTCCTCGAGCGTGCCCAGCTGCGGGTGCACCGCGTCGTGGCCGCCCTCGGCGCTGCCGATCGCCCACGGCGAGCCGACGTCGTCCGGCCCGATCTCGTGCGGGTTGCCGCCGGGGAACTGGGCGGTGTTCGGGCCCTTGCGGTTCACCGTGCCGATCGGGTGGATCGGCGGGAGGTAGACGACGTCGAAGCCCATGTCGGCGACCGCCGGCAGCCGGTCGGCGGCGGTGGCGAAGGTGCCGTGCGTGGGGACGCCGCCGACGACCGGGCCCTCCGAGCGCGGGAAGAACTCGTACCAGGAGCCGTAGAGGGCGCGGGGCCGGTCGACGAACACCTCGAAGGGCTCGGTGCGGGTGACCAGCTCCCGGACGGGGTGCTCGTGCAGGTACTGCTGCAGGCCCGAGGCCAGCGCCGGGGCCACCCGGACGGTCAGCTCCTGCGAGGTGTCGCGGAGCGCGGTGGCCGCGGCGACCACCCGGTCCCGCCAGTCCGCGCCGGCCTCGGCGGCGACCCGGTCGAGCAGCCGGGCGCCCTCCTCGAGGTCGTTGGCCAGCTCGTCGGCGCCCTGGCCGGCCTCGATCTTCACCTCGACGGCGTGCCGCCAGGTGGCCAGCGGGTCGCTCCACGCCTCGACGCGGAAGGTCCAGGGGCCCTCGCGGTCGGGGACCACCGTGGCGATCCAGCGATCGGGTTCCGGCGGGAGCTTCGCCATCCGCACGAAGGGCCCGCTCGCGTCGTCGGCGCCGGGGGCGGTCCAGACGACGTTCGCGGCGACGGCGTCGTGGCCCTCGCGGAAGACGGTCGCGGTGATCGGCACGTGCTCGCCGACGACGGCGCGGGCCGAGAAGGTCCCGCAGGAGACGACGGGGGCGACATCGGTGATGCCGAGGCGGAGGTCAGCGCGGCCATTCATTGCCGCAACGCTATCGAGGTCCGTCTGCGCGGGCACATCGGCGGGCACCCGTCCGGGTCCGCGCACGCCGTGGGACGGGTGGTGCTGGGGTGGCCGGAGTTCCTCGCGCACCCCTGGCGGTGCCGCTGTCGCTGGTTAGTCTCGACCGGTGCGAGCCCTTCGTCGTTTCACAGTCCGCGCCGCCCTCCCGGAGCCGCTGCTCCCGCTGTCCCAGCTGGTGATGAACCTCCGCTGGTCGTGGCACCCCGAGACCAGGGACCTGTTCGAGACCCTGGACCCCGGACTCTGGCAGCGCTGCGGCGGTGACCCGGTCAAGGCGCTGGGGGAGGTGTCGGCCGAGCGGCTCGCGGCACTGGCCAAGGACCGCCGGTTCGTCCGCCGTCTGCAGGACGCCGTCGACGACCTGGAGGAGTACCTCTCCACCCCGCGCTGGTACCAGTCGCTGGGCGCCGAGGCCCCGGCGAGCATCGCCTACTTCTCCGCCGAGTTCGGCATCACCGAGGTGCTGCCGCAGTACTCCGGGGGCCTGGGCATCCTCGCCGGCGACCACCTCAAGGCCGCCTCCGACCTCGGCGTCCCGCTGATCGGCGTCGGGCTGCTCTACCGCGCCGGCTACTTCGAGCAGGGGCTGTCCTCCGACGGCTGGCAGCTCGAGCACTACCCCTCGCTGGACCCGCACGGCCTCCCGGTGAAGCTGCTGCGCGAGTCCGACGGCAGCGCCGTCGTCATCTCCCTGCCGCTGCCCGAGGGGCGCACCCTCTACGCGCACGTGTGGCGGGCCCAGGTCGGCCGCGTCACCCTGCTGCTGCTCGACAGCGACATCGAGGAGAACGCGCCGGCCGAGCGCGGCGTCACCGACCGCCTGTACGGCGGCGACGAGGACCACCGCCTCCGCCAGGAGATGCTGCTGGGCATCGGCGGCGTCCGGGCGCTGCGCGCCTACTGCGCGCGCACCGGCGTCCCGGCGCCGGAGGTGTTCCACGCCAACGAGGGCCACGCCGGCTTCCTCGGCCTGGAGCGGATCCGCGAGCTGATGGAGTCGCACGGCCTGACGTTCGCCGAGGCGCTGCAGGCGGTCCGGGCGGCCACCGTGTTCACCACGCACACGCCCGTGCCGGCCGGGATCGACCGCTTCCCGAAGTCGCTCATCGAGCGGTACTTCGCCGGCTTCGGCGTGCCGCTGCACGACCTGCTCGCGCTGGGCGCCGAGGAGGACCCGGCGAAGTACAACATGGCCCACATGGGCCTGCGGCTCGGCCAGCGCGCCAACGGCGTCAGCGAGCTGCACGGCCACGTGAGCCGCGGCATGTTCAGCAATCTGTGGCCGGGCTTCGACGAGGGCGACGTCCCCATCGGCTCGATCACCAACGGTGTGCACGCCCCCACCTGGACCGCGCGCGAGCTGGTCGACATGGGCACCCAGACCACGAGCCAGGGCGACCCGGTCGTCGTGGACGGGCCCGTGCACTTCGACGGCGTGGACACGATCCCGGCCGGTGACCTGTGGGCGGTCCGCCGCACCCTGCGCGGCCGGCTGGTCGAGGAGGTGCGGCGCCGGCTGCGCGAGACCGCGCTCTCGCGGGGTGCCACCGAGGCGGAGGTCGGCTGGACCGACACCGCCTTCGACCCCGACGTCCTCACCATCGGCTTCGCCCGCCGCGTGCCCAGCTACAAGCGCCTGACGCTGATGCTGCGCGACCCGGCCAAGCTCAAGGCGATGCTGCTGGACCCGGAGCGGCCGCTGCAGCTGGTCATCGCCGGCAAGAGCCACCCCGCCGACGACGGCGGCAAGAAGCTGATCCAGCAGATGGTGGCCTTCGCCGACGACCCGGACATCCGGCACCGCATCGCGTTCCTGCCCGGTTACGACATCGGCATGGCTCGCTACCTCTACTGGGGCTGCGACGTCTGGCTGAACAACCCGCTGCGGCCGCTGGAGGCCTGCGGCACCTCGGGCATGAAGTCCGCGCTCAACGGCGGCCTCAACCTCTCCATCCGCGACGGCTGGTGGGACGAGTGGTTCGACGGCCAGAACGGCTGGGCCATCCCGACCGCCGACGGCGTCAGCGACGCCGACCGGCGCGACGAGGTGGAGGCGCGGGCGATCTACGACCTGCTGTCCACCCAGGTGCTGCCGCGGTTCTACGAGCGCGACGGCGACGGCGTGCCCGCCCGCTGGGTGGAGATGGTGCGGCACACGCTGCGCGAGACCGGCCCCAAGGTGATGGCCACCCGCATGGTGCGCGACTACGTGCGGGCGCTGTACGTCCCGGCGGCGCAGTCGGCCCGCGTCATGTCCGCCGACGGCTACGCCCCGGCCCGGACGGAGTCCGCGCGCCGGGCGCACCTGCTGCACAACTGGTCGACGGTGCGGGTCGCCCACGTGGAGGCCACCGGCGCCGGGGACACCCCGGAGATCGGCTCGACCCTCGCGCTGCGTGCCGAGGTGGAGCTGCCCGGCCTGGAGCCGGGCGACGTGCAGGTGCAGGCCGCCTACGGCCGGGTCGACGACGCCGACGGGCTGCACGAGGTGACCACGGTGCCCATGGCGTACGAGCAGACCGAGGGCTCGCGGCACTGGTTCGCGGCCACCGTCCCGCTCGAGCGGACCGGCGCCTTCGGCTACACCGTGCGCGTGCTGCCGGACTCCCCACACCTGGCCGACCCGGCCGAGCTGGGTGTGGTGACGACGGCCTGATCGAGGCCCGGCCCCGTCGCGAGCTCACCCCGCGACGGGGCCGCCGGTCACCCGTCGCGACGCTCCCGTCACGTTCGCCTCACCTGTGTGGTGTGACGTGGAACGATCACGGCGTTTCGGGGGCGGCCGGGCCGCGAAGCCTGTTGTGCATCACTAGGCTTGCCGCCATGCCCGACCGTTGCGAAGTCCTGCCCGGAGACGCCGTCGTCGCCCGCCGCGACGGTGGCCTGCTGTGGGTGGACGCTCCCGGTTCCCCTGCTCTCGTCTCGGCCCTGCACGCTTGCCTCGGGGTCTCCGGCCCCGGCGTCGAGCACGTGCTGACCGCCGTCGCCGCGCAGGCTGGGTCGCTCGCCTCCGGCAGTGCCTCTTTTGCCGTCGTCGTGACCGACGCCGCCGCCGGCACCGCCGTCGCCCTCTGGTCCGGCAAGGGCCAGCCCACCGTGGACGGGGTGCCGGTGTCCGGCTCCTCCGTCTCCGGCGCCACCCTCGGCAAGTTCTCGCTGGGCCGCACGCTCTATGTCGGTCCCGGCTCGGCCGCCCCGCAGGGGGTTCCCGGCGTCTCCTTCGACCTCGTCGAGGGCACGGTGCCCGGCGCCGGCGCGACGCTGCACGTGTCCGCCGCCGCTCAGTCGCCGCTCGCGGCGGCGCCGGCCGGGGGCCAGGCCTCTCCGTCGTCGTTCACCGCGGGCTCGGACTCCGGCTTCGGGTCCGGCGCGAGTGCCGGCTCCAGCCGGGTCAGCGCCCCGGCCGAGTCGGGCGAGCAGACCGCGTTCTGGCGGCCGGACTCCGACTCCGCCGCCTCCGGCGACGCCCCGCCCGTGCTGCGCTTCGACGACGGCCTGGTCGTCCCGGTGGACGGCGACCTCGTGCTCGGTCGCCGGCCCGACAACCACGAGATGGTCACCGCCGGCAGCGCCCGTCCCGTGCCGATCGCGGACACCCAGAACGTGCTCTCCTCGGCCCACGCCGCCCTGACGCGGTCGGGCGGCCAGGTCTCGCTGGTCGACCTGGGCTCGCTCAACGGCACCCACGTCGCCGGCCCCGAGGCCACGGAGTGGACCCAGCTGGAGCCGGGCATCGCCCACCCGCTGTCCGACGGCGACCGCCTCCTGCTCGGCTGGACCGTCATCACCTTCGAGCAGCCCGAGTAGCCGTCCCCGCAGCGGTGAACCCCAGCGGCCCAGGACCCCACCGGTCCTGGGCCGCTTGCGTTCGACGGTGCGACAGGATCGGCGCGTGCACCTTCGCCAGAACACCGGCCACGACCTCGCGCTCAGTTCTCACGGGTACCTGCCGGTCAGCGCCCGCCGGCTCGCCCAGAAGGTCCTGCTGATCCTGCTGTCGGGCCGCATGTGGGTGCGGGACGACGACGGGCGGCGTCACGACATCACCGGCCCGACCTGGGTGGTCTGGTACCCGGGCGAGGCGGTCGAGTACGGCGCCTCCGGGACGACGGTGCACTGGCTGTTCGCCTCGCCGGTCGGGCCGGTTCCGCCGGGATCGCCGCGACCCGGCTCCCTCGTGCGGCTGCGGGCCGACGAGCGGCGCGGTGCCGTGGACGCGCTCCTCGTGCACTACCTGGACGACTCGCCGGACAGCTCGGGGCGGTGGTCGGCCGTCGCGCTGGTCCCCGACGAGGGGCACGGGATCTACGCGCTCACCGACGTCGAGGTCGTCGAGGAGTCGGACGAGGACCTGCACCTCTGGAGCTTCCGCCCGGACCTCGGCCGGCCCGTACGCCTGTCCGACACCTGACCTTCTCCACTTCGCGGGTGTTCTCCGTGCTTTGCGGGCGCTGCAGGACCCGCGAAGCGGGGAAAACACCCGCAGAGTGGCGGGTCCGCGTCCGGTCAGGGGCGGCGGAGGACCTTGAGCACCCAGACGCAGCGGCCGGGCAGCTCGACGGGGCCGGGGGCGACCATCGCCGGGTCCGGGGGCGCGCCGGTGGCGTACTCGGTGGAGACGACGAGCTCGTAGCCGTCGGCCCAGGGCGCGTCGGGCAGCTGCACGGTGAGCGGCTCCGGCCCGGCGTGCAGCCAGACCAGGTAGGAGTCGTCGACGACCGGCCGGCCCTGGGCGTCGCGGTGCCGGATGCCGCGCCCGTCGAGGTACATGCCGATCGTCTGCAGGCCGGTGTCGAACCAGTCGGCGGTGGTCAGCTGCCCGCCGCTGGGAGCGAACCACGCCAGGTCGCGGGTGCCGCCGGTGCCGGGCAGCTCGTGCCCCTCGAAGAACGCCTCCTGCCGCAGCACCGGCGCCGACCGGCGCAGCGCCAGCACGTGGGTGACGAACGCGCGCAGATCGGCGTCGACCTGCGTCCAGTCCAGCCAGGAGAGCTCGTTGTCCTGGCAGTAGGCGTTGTTGTTGCCCCGCTGGGTGCGCCCGAGCTCGTCGCCGGCGGTGAGCATCGGCACCCCGGTGGACATCAGCAGGGTGGCCAGCAGGTTGCGCACCTGCCGGGCGCGCAGCGCGTTCACCGCGGGGTCGTCGGTCTCGCCCTCGACGCCGCAGTTCCAGGAGCGGTTGTGGTTCTCGCCGTCCCGGTTGTCCTCGCCGTTGGCCTCGTTGTGCTTGTGCTCGTAGGTGACCAGGTCGCGCATCGGGAAGCCGTCGTGGGCGGTGACGAAGTTGATCGAGGCGAACGGGCGGCGGCCGTCGGAGCGGTAGAGGTCCGAGGAGCCGGTGAGCCGGTAGGCCAGGTCCCGGACGCCGACGTGCGCGCCGGACCACACGTCGCGCACCGTGTCGCGGTACCTGCCGTTCCACTCCGTCCAGGGCGGGGGGAAGTTGCCCACCTGGTAGCCGCCCGGTCCGACGTCCCACGGCTCGGCGATCAGCTTCACCCGGCTGACCACCGGGTCCTGGTGGACGACGTCGAAGAACGCCGACAACCGGTCGACGTCGTGCATCGAACGGGCCAGCGCCGAGGCGAGGTCGAACCGGAACCCGTCGACGTGCATCTCGGTGACCCAGTACCGCAGCGAGTCCATGAGCAGCGCCAGGACCGTGGGCCGGCGGACGTCGAGGGTGTTCCCGCAGCCGGTGTAGTCGGTGTAGCGGGCCGGGTTCTGCGGGTCGAGGCGGTAGTACCCGGGGTTGTCGATGCCCTTGAGCGACAGCGTGGGCCCGGTCTGGTCGCCCTCGGCGGTGTGGTTGTAGACGACGTCGAGGATGACCTCGATGCCGGCCGCGTGCAGCGCCTTGACCATCGTCTTGAACTCGGTGACCTGCCCGCCGCCGCTGCCCGAGGCGCTGTAGGCGGCGTGCGGGGCGAAGAAGCCCAGCGTGTTGTAGCCCCAGTAGTTGGTCAGCCCCCGGCGCAGCAGGTGCGGCTCGCTGACGAAGTGGTGCACCGGCAGCAGCTCCACCGCGGTCACGCCCAGCGACCGCAGGTGCTCGACGAAGGCGGGGTGGGCCAGCCCGGCATAGGTGCCGCGCAGCTGCGCCGGGACTCCCGGGTGACGCATGGTGGCGCCCTTGACGTGCACCTCGTAGATGACGGTGTCCGACCACGAGGTGTGCGGGGCGCGGTCGCCGTCCCACGGGAAGGTGTCGTGGACGACGACGCCGCGCGGCACGTGCGGCCCGGAGTCGCGGTCGTCCGGCACCGGGCTGTCGACGGCGTCGCCGGGGTGCCCGAACAGCGAGGGGTGCAGCTGCAGGCCGCCGTCCACCGCGCGGGCGTAGGGGTCGAGCAGCAGCTTGGCCGGGTTGTACCGGTGGCCGGTGGACGGGTCGTAGGCGCCGTGGACCCGGTAGCCGTAGCGCTGGCCGGGGCCGATGCCGGTGACCCGGCCGTGCCACACCTGGTGGGTGCTCTCGGTGAGCGGGTGCCGGTGCTCGACGCCGTCGGGGTCGAAGAGGCACAGCTCCACGGCGTGCGCCCCGGCCGACCACAGGGCGAAGTTGGTGCCCGTGCCGTCCCAGTGCGCGCCGAGCGGCGTGGGCGAGCCGGGCAGGATCTCGACGGCCGGGGATGCGGTCACCGGGCGATCGTGCCAAGTCCGCGGACGGACGGCGTGCAGGCGGCGCCCGCGGGGTGGGGTTGGATGGACGCCGTGTCGAGCTCAGACGCCTCGGACGGGGCCGTCGTACGGATGACCGGGGTCGACGTCGTGCGGGGTGAGACCCACCTGCTGCGCGGCGTCGACTGGCGCGTGGAGGCCGACCACCGCTGGGTGGTGCTCGGTCCCAACGGCGCCGGGAAGACGACGCTGATGCAGCTCGCGGGCGCGCTGCTGCACCCCACTCGCGGCGAGGTGCGGTTGCTGGGGGAGACCCTCGGCGCGGTCGACGTCTTCGAGCTCCGTCCGCGCATCGGCGTGACCAGCGCGGCGCTGGCGCAGCGGATCGAGCCGGCGGAGACGACCGGCGACGTCGTCGTGTCCGCCGGGTACGCCGTCGTCGGCCGGTGGCGAGAGCGCTACGACGTCCACGACCTGACCCGCGCCGGGATGCTCATGCAGCAGTGGGGCGTCGCCCAGTTCGCGCACCGGCCGTTCGGGACGCTGAGCGAGGGGGAGCGCAAGCGGGCCCAGATCGCCCGCGCGCTCATGCCCGACCCCGAGCTGCTGCTGCTCGACGAGCCCGGTGCCGGGCTGGACTTGGGCGGCCGCGAGGACCTCGTCGCCCGGCTGTCGGACCTCGCCCGCTACTCCTACGCGCCGGCGCAGGTCCTGGTCACCCACCACGTCGAGGAGATCCCGCCCGGCTACACCCACGCCCTGCTGCTGCGGGGAGGTGAGGTCGTCGCCGCGGGCGCCGCCGACGACGTCCTGACCGCCGGGACGCTCTCGGACACCTTCGGGCTGCCGCTGGACCTCACCCGCACCGACGGCCGCTTCACCGCCCGCCGCGCTCGCTAGGGTGCCGTCCATGGCTGAGCCCGAGTTCGTGACCCTGCAGGTGGAGGACGGGGTGGGCACGATCCGCCTCGACCGCCCGAAGATGAACGCCATCGACGAGCAACTGCACCTCGAGGTGCGCGCCGCGGCGGCCGAGGCGGGGGAGCGGGCCGACGTGCGCGCCGTCGTCGTCTACGGCGGCGAGCGGGTGTTCGCCGCCGGCGCCGACATCAAGGCCATGTCGCAGCTGGACGGCGCGGGCATGCGCGAGTGGGGCCGCGAGCTGCAGGACTCCTTCCGCGCCGTGGCCGGCATCCCGAAGCCGGTCATCGCCGCCATCACCGGCTACGCCCTGGGCGGCGGCTACGAGCTGGCTCTGTGCGCCGACTTCCGCGTGCTCGGCAGCAAGGCGAAGATCGGCCAGCCCGAGATCCTGCTCGGCGTGATCCCCGGCGCCGGCGGCACGCAGCGCCTGGCCCGCCTGGTCGGCCCGGCCAAGGCCAAGGACCTCGTCTTCACCGGCCGGCACGTGGGCGCGGAGGAGGCCCTGGAGATCGGCCTGGCCGACGCCGTCGTCCCCGACGCCGAGGTGTACGAGACCGCCGTCGCCATGGCGCGCAAGTTCGCCGCCGGGCCGCCGCTGGCGCTGGCCGCCGCGAAGCGCGCGATCGACGAGGGCCTGGAGCTGCCGCTGGACGAGGCGCTGACGCTGGAGACCCGCCTGTTCGCCGAGCTCTTCGACACCGAGGACCAGAAGACCGGCATGCGCTCGTTCCTGGAGAGCGGCCCGGGCAAGGCGGAGTTCACCGGCCGCTGAGCGCACCGTCCCGACACCGGTCGGACGCCGGATCGTCACCTTCTCGTACTGCGCGGGGGGCGCCGCGGTAGGTCAGAATGCGCCAGGCCGTCCGGTCGGGTCCAGGGGGACCCGGGTACGGAACGGCCCCACACCAGGAGGACACGTGCGACGAACCACCCTGCGGACCGCGGTCGCGGTCGTGACGGCGGGACTGACCCTGACCGCCTGCGGCTCCGACGACGGTGGCTCCGGCAGCGGCAGCGGCTCGGACTGGGCGGAGGCGGCCTCGGTCGAGGACGGCGGCGGGATGGACGCCCTGATCGAGGCCGCGAAGGCCGAGGGCGAGCTCAACGTCATCGCCCTCCCGCCGGACTGGGCCAACTACGGCGAGATGCTCGAGACCTTCAGCGCGAAGTACGACATCGAGATCAACAGCGCCAGCCCCGACGGCTCCAGCCAGGACGAGCTCAACGCCGTCACCAGCCAGCGCGGCCAGGACCGGGCGCCCGACGTCCTCGACCTCGGCCTGTCCTTCGCCCGCCAGGCCAAGGCCCAGGACCTCACCGCCCCGTACCAGGTGCAGACCTGGGACGAGATCCCCGAGGACCAGAGGGACCCCGACGGGCACTGGTACAACGACTACGGCGGCTACCTGTCGATCGGCTGCAACGCCACGATCGTCCAGGAGTGCCCCACCACGCTGGCCGAGCTCGCCGACCCGCGCTACGCCGGCCAGGTCGCCCTCAACGGCAACCCGACGCAGGCGCAGGCCGCCTTCGCCGGGGTCTGGGCCGCCGCCCTGGCCAACGGCGGCAGCCTGGACGACATCGGCCCGGGGATCGACTTCTTCGTCGACCTCAAGGAGAGCGGCAACTTCAACCCGGTCGAGTCGACGCCGGCCACCGTCCTCGCCGGGGAGACGCCGATCTCGCTCGACTGGGACTACGTCAACGCCGCCCAGACCGAGAAGATGCAGGCCGCGGGCTCGACGTGGGAGGTCGCCGTCCCCAGTGACGGCCTGATGGGCGGCTACTACAGCCAGGCCATCAGCCGGTTCGCCCCGCACCCGGCCGCCGCCCGCCTCTGGCAGGAGTTCCTCTACAGCGACGAGGGCCAGAACATCTGGCTGAAGGGCGGCGCCCGCCCGGTGCGGCTCCCCGAGATGGAGGCCGCCGGCACCGCCGACGAGCAGGCGCGCAGCGCGCTGCCCGAGGTGGAGGGGACCGCCGAGTTCCCGACCGAGGAGCAGGAGGCCGCCGCCAAGGAGGTCGTCACCGCCCGCTGGAACGAGGAGATGTCGGGCTGAGTACCGCATCCGCGGACGTGTCCGCGCCGGCCCCCCGTCGCGGGGGCCGGCGCGCACGCGTGCTGACGGCGCTGGGTGCTGCGCCGTTCTTCCTGTACGTCGGGGTGTTCCTGCTGCTCCCCATCGCGGTGCTGGCGGTCGAGGCGTTCCGCGCCACGGACCCGGTCACCTTCGAGGAGACCTGGTCGACCGCCTCCGTCTCCGCCGTCACCGAGGGCGTCTACCGGCGCGCCTACCTGGGGAGCCTGCAGCTCTCACTGATCACCGCGCTGCTGAGCGCCGTCCTCGGCCTGGCGCTGGCCGTCGCGATCCTGCGCGCCCGCCGCGGCCGGCTGCTCCGCCGGCTGGTCCTCACCGCCTCCGGGGTGCTCGCCAACTTCGGCGGCATCCCGCTGGCCTTCGCCTTCCTGGCCACGATCGGCACCGCCGGTGTCGTCACCCGGCTGCTCACCGAGACCTTCGGGATCGGGCTGGGCGGGTTCTCCCTGGCCTCCATGACCGGCCTGGGGCTGGTCTACCTGTACTTCCTGATCCCGCTGATGGTGCTCACCATCGTCCCGGCGCTGGAGGCGCTGCGCCCACAGTGGCGGGAGGCGTCGGACAACCTGGGCGCGTCGGGGTGGCAGTACTGGCGCCACGTCGGCGGTCCGGTGCTGCTGCCCCCGGTGCTCGGCGCGACGATGCTGCTCTTCGCCTCGGCCTTCGCCGCCTACGCGACCGCCAAGGCGCTGGTGGGCAGCAGCGTCCCGCTGGTCACCCTCCAGATCGCCGACGCGCTGTCGAGCAACGTCGTCGTCGGCGCGGAGAACCTCGGCAAGGCGCTGGCGCTCGGGATGATCGTCGTCGTCGGCCTGGTGATGGCCTTCTACGCGTGGATCCAGCGGCGCACCCAGCGGTGGCTGGCATGACGGCGCTGGCCGAGAGCGTCGCCGGCGCCGGGGGAGTGGCGCCCGAGAACCCCGTGCGGCCGGCCCGCCGTGGCGGGGGTGCCTGGCGGTTCGCCGTCCTCGGGCTGCTGGGGCTGTACTTCCTCGTCCCGATCGCGGCGTCGGTGTGGTTCACCGTCCGCGACCGCGGCACCGGCGGGTTCACCGCCGAGTACTACACGAGCATCCCGGGCTCCGACGGGTTCGCCGAGTCGTTCACCCGCTCGCTGGTCCTCGCCGCGCTCACCGTGCTCATCGCCCTCGTGCTGATGCTGCCGACCGTCGTCCTGGTGAACCTGCGCCTGCCACGGCTGCGCACGACGGTGGAGCTGCTCACCCTGATGCCGCTGGTGGTGCCGCCGATCGCCCTGGTCGTCGGGGTGCGCAGCGTCCTGGCGTGGGCTCCGGACTACTTCCTGGACACCCCGCTGGCCGACGTCTTCTTCGCGATCCAGGAGCCCGAGCTCCCGTGGATCCTGGTCTTCGTCTACGTCGTGCTGGCGCTGCCGTTCGTGTACCGGGCGCTGGACGCCGGCGTCCGCGGAGCCGACCTGCGCACGCTGACCGAGGCCGCGCGCAACCTGGGCGCCTCCTGGCCCCGGGTGCTGCTCTGGGTGGTGCTCCCGGTGCTGCGCACCTCGGTGCTCAACGCCGCCTTCCTCACCCTCGCGCTGGTCCTGGGCGAGTTCACGTTCGCCAACATCCTCGGCTTCGAGACCTTCCCGACGTGGATCCTGCGAATCTCGGGGTCGGAGCCGCAGCTGTCGGTGGCCGTCTCGGTGCTCTCGCTGCTGGTCACCTGGCTGCTGCTGCTGATGATCTCCGCGCTGGACCGCCGGCGCGGCACGAAGGAGAACCCATGACCGCCGCCTCGCTGCGGACCACCGGCGCGGACCGGGGCGACCGTCCCGGTGCGCCGATCCGCCTGGAGGGGCTGACCCGCCGCTACGGGTCGGTGCTCGCCCTGGACGGTCTGGACCTCGACATCGCCGGCGGCGAATTCCTGGCGCTGCTCGGGCCCTCGGGCTGCGGCAAGACGACGGCGCTGCGGGCGATCGCCGGCTTCGAGCAGCCCGACGCCGGGCGCGTGCTCGTGGACGGCCGCGACGTCACCGGCGTCCCGGCCAGCAAGCGCGACATGGGCATGGTCTTCCAGGCCTACAGCCTCTTCCCGAACCTGACCGTCGCCGAGAACGTCGCCTTCGGCCTCCGCGTGCGCCGCCGCGACCGCTCGGAGCAGCGCCGCCGCGCCGCCGAGCTGCTGGAGCTGGTCGGCCTGGCCGACCGGGGGAACCGCTACCCCCACCAGCTCTCCGGCGGCCAACAGCAGCGGGTGGCGCTGGCCCGCGCGCTCGCGGTGGCCCCGAAGGTGCTGCTGCTGGACGAGCCCCTGTCGGCGCTCGACGCACAGGTCCGCGTGCAGCTGCGCGAGGAGATCCGCCGCATCCAGCTCGAGCTGGGCACCACGACCGTCTTCGTCACTCACGACCAGGCCGAGGCGCTGTCGGTGGCCGACCGGGTCGGGGTCATGCGTGCCGGCCGGCTGGAGCAGGTGGCGGGCCCCGACGAGCTCTACGAGCGCCCGGCGACGGCCTTCGTCGCCGAGTTCGTGGGCACGATGAACCGCCTCCCGGCCCGGCTGTCCGACGGCGTGGTCGAGATGCTCGGCACCCGGCGGCCGCTCGCCGGTTCGTCGTCGACCGGACCGGTCGAGGCGCTGATCCGGCCGGAGGCGCTGGTGGTCACCGCCGGCGGAGCGGGGCGGGTGGTCACCCGTACCTTCTCCGGGGCGAGCACGCGCCTGCTCGTCGCGCTGTCCGAGGGTCCGGAGGTGCGCGTCGACCTCCCCAGCGCCGACAGCCAGCACCTCACCCCGGGGACGGCGGTGTCGGTCACGCCGGCCGAGCGGCCGGTGCTGGTCGTGCCCGCCGAGCCGGCGTGACCACGGTCGACCGGTCCGACTCCTCCGGCCGGGCCTGGGTCGACCGGGCGGTGGCGATGGTCGAGGCCGACGCCCGGCGCAGCGCGGACACCCACCTGCTGGTCTACCCGCTCCCGCCGGAGTGGGGGATCGACCTGTACCTCAAGGACGAGTCGACCCACCCCACCGGCAGCCTCAAGCACCGCCTGGCCCGGTCGCTGTTTTTCTACGGGCTGTGCTCCGGGCAGATCACCGCGGGCAGCACCGTCGTCGAGGCCTCCAGCGGGTCGACGGCGGTGAGCGAGGCCTACTTCGCCCGCATGCTCGGACTGCCCTTCGTCGCGGTGATGCCGCGCTCGACCAGCCCTGAGAAGATCGCGCTGATCGAGTTCCACGGCGGCCGGTGCCACTTCGTCGACCGCGCGGCCGACATGTACGGGGCGGCCCGCCGGCTCGCCGACGAGTGCGGCGGCCACTACCTCGACCAGTTCACCCTGGCCGAGCGCGCCACCGACTGGCGGGGCAACAACAACATCGCCGAGTCGATCTTCGAGCAGCTCGCCGCCGAGCGGCACCCGGTCCCGGAGTGGGTGGTCGTGGGCGCCGGCACCGGCGGCACGAGCGCGACCATCGGCCGCTACCTGCGCTACCGCCGGCACCCCACCCGGCTGGCCGTCGTGGACCCGGAGAACTCCGCCTTCTTCCCCGGCTACGCCACCGGGGACGCCGGGACGACGACCGGGGTGCCGTCCCGGATCGAGGGCATCGGGCGGCCGCGGGTGGAGCCGTCGTTCGTGCCCACCATCGTCGACCGGATGCTGCAGGTCCCCGACGCCGCCTCGCTGGCCGCCATGCGCCACCTCGCGGAGGTCACCGGCCGCCGCGCCGGCGGGTCGACCGGCACCAACCTGTGGGGCGCGTTCGCGCTGGTCGCCGAGATGCTCTCCGCGGGCCGCACCGGCAGCGTCGTCACCCTGCTGTGCGACGGCGGCGAGCGCTACGCCCACACCTACTACGCGGACGAGTGGGTCGCCGGGCAGGGCCTGGACCTGGCCCCGCACGCCGCCACGCTGCGCCGTTTCGCCGCGAGCGGGGAGTGGCACCCGACCGCGTGATGTGCCTCACCCGGCCCTCGTTCCGCCTGGCGGTTACGTGCAAGTAACCTCCAGGGTCGGAGCTGGTCGGGCGTTCCGCTCGCACCCCCTGACGCGTCGCGGAGGTAGGTCTGGCGATGAACATCGTCGTTCTGGTCAAGCAGGTCCCGGATTCCGGCAGCGAGCGCAAGATGGACCCGGCGGACAACACCGTCGCCCGCGCCGCGGCCGACAACGTCGTCAACGAGATCGACGAGTACGCCATCGAAGAGGCGCTCGTGGTCAAGGAGGCGCAGGGCGGCGAGGTCACCGTGCTGACCGTCGGCCCTGACAGCGCCACCGACGCGATCCGCAAGGCGCTCTCGATGGGCGCCGACAAGGCCGTCCACGTGTCCGACGAGGCCATCAAGGGCTCCGACGCCGTGCAGATCAGCGCCGTCCTGGCCGCGGCCCTGGGCCAGCTCGAGTTCGACCTGGTCATCTGCGGCGCCGAGGCGACCGACAGCCAGATGAGCGTCATGCCGGCGCTGCTGGCCGAGCGGCTGGGTCTCCCGCAGCTCTCCGGCGCCCGCAAGCTCACCGTCGACGGCGGTGTCGCGAAGATCGAGCGGCAGACCGACGGCGGCTACTGGGCCGTCGAGGCGCCGCTGCCGGCGATCGTCTCCACCTGGGACACGATCAACGAGCCGCGCTACCCCTCGTTCAAGGGGATCATGGCCGCCAAGAAGAAGCCGGTCGAGACCAAGACCCTGGCCGACCTCGGTGTCGACGCCTCGGCCGTCGGCCTGGCCAACGCCACCACCCAGGTCGTCGACTTCGCCGGCCGCCCGCCGAAGGGCGAGGGCGTCAAGGTGACCGATGAGGGCGACGGCGCGCAAAAGTTCGTCGACTTCCTCGCCGGCCAGAAGATCGTCTGAGCCCGGCCCGGATCGAAGGAAGAGGAGAAGCTACTCATGGCAGAGGTCCTGGTCCTGGCCGAGCTCAACCCGGCCGGCGGAGGAGTCCGCAAGACGACCCTCGAGGCGCTGACCGCGGCTCGCGCGCTCGGTGAGCCGTCCGCCGTCGTCATCGCCGCCCCCGGCACCGCCGTGGGCGTGAAGGACGCGTTGGCCGAGTACGGCGCGGCCACCGTCTACGTCGCCGAGGCCCCCGAGGTCGACGAGTTCCTCGTCGCTCCCAAGGCCGAGGTGCTCGCCCAGCTGGTCGGCGAGAAGTCGCCCGCCGCGGTCGTCATCCCCTCCTCGCCCGAGGGCAAGGAGGTCGCCGCCCGGCTGGCGATCAAGATCGGCAGCGGCTTCCTGACCGACGTCACGGAGATCACCGCCGACGGCACCGCGACCCAGGTCGCGTTCGCCGGCCAGGTCATCGTGCACTCGAAGGTCACCGCCGGCATGCCCATCTACACGCTGCGCGGCAACTCGGTCACCCCTGAGCCGGCCCCCGCCGCGGGCGCCGAGCAGGCCGTGTCCGTCTCGGTCTCCGACGCCGCCAAGGGCGCCAAGGTCACCGACCGGGTCGTGGAGCAGAAGAGCAGCCGCCCCGAGCTCACCGAGGCCTCGATCGTGGTCTCCGGTGGTCGCGGTGTGGCCAGCGCCGACAACTTCTCGATCATCGAGGCCCTGGCCGACTCGCTCGGTGCCGCCGTGGGCGCTTCCCGCGCCGCGGTCGACTCCGGCTTCTACCCGCACAGCTTCCAGGTGGGGCAGACCGGCAAGACCGTCTCGCCGAACCTGTACGTGGCGGTCGGCATCTCCGGTGCCATCCAG
Source organism: Blastococcus sp. TF02-09 (assembly GCF_003319105.1). Lineage (GTDB taxonomy): Bacteria > Actinomycetota > Actinomycetes > Mycobacteriales > Geodermatophilaceae > Blastococcus. The sequence goes on from NZ_QOHH01000006.1 coordinate 156,119, forward strand.
CACCGCGCCGGCATGCAGACCTCGAAGACCATCGTGGCCATCAACAAGGACCCCGAGGCCCCGATCTTCGAGCTCGCCGACTTCGGTGTCATCGGTGACCTCAACACCGTCGTGCCGCAGGCCACCGAGCAGATCAACGCACGGAAGTAACGCAGCGCGCTCCGTCCGGGCGTCGCCCCCCCGGGGGCGGCGCCCGGTCGCGTCTGCGGACCCCGGGAAGCACGGGCGGCCGGCGGCGGTTGGGCCGTTCGTGGACCAGACCGTGCCGGGGAGCATCTGGGACGCCGGGCACCGGCGGACGACGATCGGTCTGCTCACCCTGGTCACGCTCGTGGCCTTCGAGGCGATGGCCGTCGGGACGGCGATGCCCAGCGCGGTCGACGAGCTCGACGGCGTCGCCTGGTACGCCTGGCCCTTCAGCGCCTTCCTCGTCACCTCGGTCGTCGGCATGGTGGTCGGCGGCGAGGTGGGGGACCGGCGGTCGCCCCGGCCGGGAGTGCTCGCCGGCGTGCTCGTCTTCGCCGCCGGCCTGCTGATCGCCGGGGTCTCCCAGCACATGGCGGTGCTCGTCGTGGGCCGGGCGGTGCAGGGCCTCGGCGCCGGCGTCGTCATCGTGCTGCTGTACGTGATCGCCGGTCAGGCGTACTCCTCGGAGCTGCGGCCCCGGCTGTTCGGCGCCTTCGCGGCGGGATGGGTGCTGCCGGCCCTGATCGGCCCGCTCGCCGCCGGCCTGGTCACCACGCACGTGGGCTGGCGCGGCGTCTTCCTCGGCCTGCTGCCCCTGGTGGGCGCGGGCCTCGCCCTGCTCCTGAGCGCCGGCTCCGACGCGGCGCCTCCCTGGGCGGTCGCGGGCCGGCGCAGCAACGCGCCCTGGGCCCTGCTCGCCGGTGCCGGCATCGCCGCCCTGCAGTACGCCGCCCAGCGCCTGGACCTCGCGGGCGTCGGGCTCGTCGTCGTCGGCGCGGTGGCCCTGGCGGCCGGCCTGCGCCGGCTGCTGCCGCCCGGCACGGTCCGCGCCCGGCCGGGGATCCCCGCGGTCGTGGCCTGCCGCGGCCTCGCGGCGGGGGCCTTCTTCGGCATGGACGCCCTGCTGCCCTTCGTCCTGACCGAGCAGCACGGATGGAGCGCGTCCACGGCCGGCCTGCCGCTGACCGCCGGAGCGGTCGGCTGGGTGGTCGCCGCGCAACTGCAGGGACGCCGCGCGGAGGTACCCCGGCAGCGGGTGCTGCGCGCAGGGTTCGTCCTGCTCGCGCTCGGTCTCCTCACCACCGCGACGGTCGCGGTGCCCGCCTTCGGTGGCTGGCCGGCCTACCTCAGCTGGTTCGTCGCCGGCGTGGGCATGGGCCTGGGCATGCCCAGCGTCGGGGTGCTGCTGCTGCACCTCTCGCCCGAGGCCGAGCGGGGGGCCAACTCGGCAGCCCTGCAGATCTCCGACGTCACCGCCTCGGCGCTGTGCATCGGCCTGTCCGGCGTCCTGGTGGCCGGGGCGGCCGACAGCGGGGGCGCGCTCTGGCCGGCGGTGCTCGCTGCCGTGGCGGTGCTCTCGGTGCCCGCGCTCCTCGGCGCCCGCGTGGCCGGGCGCACCGTCCCGCCGGGCCAGGAGGCCTCGGCGGCCGCGACTACCCTGGCGGCGACATGACGTATCTGGACCACGCGGCGACGACGCCGCTGCTGCCCGAGGTGCTGGCGGCCATGACCGAGCAGCTGGGTCGGGTCGGGAACGCGTCCTCGCTCCATGCCAGCGGCCGCGCGGCCCGCCGGGTGGCCGAGCAGTCCCGCGAGCGGCTGGCCGAGGCGCTGGGCGCCCGGCCGTCCGAGGTGCTGTTCACCGGTGGCGGCACCGAGAGCGACAACCTGGCGATCAAGGGCCTGTTCTGGGCCCGGCGGGGGTCCGACGCCCAGCGCCGCCGGCTGGTCGTGAGCCCCGCCGAGCACCACGCCGTCCTGGACAGCGTCGAGTGGCTGGTCAAGCACGACGGCGCCGACGTGACCTGGCTGCCGGTCGAGCCGAGCGGGCGGATCCGGCCCGAGGCGCTGGCCGAGGCGCTCGGCGACGGCCGGGACGTCGCGCTGGCCAGCGTCATGTGGGCCAACAACGAGATCGGCACCGTCAGCGACATCGCCGCCCTCGCCGGCACGGCGCACGCCGTCGGCGTCCCGCTGCACACCGACGCCGTCCAGGCCGTCGGGCAGGTGCCGGTGGACTTCGGGGCCAGCGGCGTCGACGCCCTCACCATGACCGGGCACAAGCTCGGTGGGCCGATGGGGGCGGGCGCCCTGCTGCTGCGCCGCGACGCCGAGTGCACCCCGCTGCTGCACGGCGGCGGGCAGGAGCGCGACGTGCGCTCCGGCACCCTGGACGTCGCCGCCATCGTGGGTCTCGCCGTCGCCACGGTCACCGCGGTGGGCCGCCGCGAGCAGCGGGCGGCGCAGGTGGGTGCGCTGCGCGACCGCCTGGTCCGCGGGGTCACCGCCGAGGTCCCCGACGCCCGGCTCAACGGCGCTCCGCTCGACGAGGAGCTGGCCGGTGGCCCCGGCCGGCTGCCCGGCAACGCGCACCTGTCGTTCCCCGGCGCCGAGGGTGACGCGCTGCTCATGCTGCTCGACGCCCGGGGCATCGAGTGCTCGACCGGGTCGGCCTGCAGCGCCGGCGTCGCCCGCCCGAGCCACGTGCTGCTCGCGGTCGGTGCCGACAGCGAACGCGCCCGGAGCTCCCTGCGCTTCAGCCTCGGGCACACCTCGACCGACGCCGACGTCGACGCCGTCCTCGACGTGATCGGGCCGGTCGTGGAGCGCGCGCGGCGCGCGGGGCTCGGCCGGCGATGAGGGTGCTCGCCGCGATGAGCGGTGGGGTGGACTCCGCCGTGGCGGCCGCGCTGGCCGTGGACGCCGGGCACGACGTCACCGGGGTGCACCTGGCGCTGTCGCAGCACCGGCAGGCGCTGCGCAGCGGCTCGCGCGGCTGCTGCAGCGTCGAGGACTCCCACGACGCCCGCCGGGTGGCCGACGAGCTCGGCATCCCGTTCTACGTCTGGGACCTCGCCGAGCGCTTCACCGAGGACGTCGTCGACGACTTCGTGGCCGAGTACGCGGCCGGGCGCACCCCGAACCCGTGCCTGCGGTGCAACGAGAAGATCAAGTTCTCCGCGGTGCTCGACCGCGCGCTGTCGCTGGGCTTCGACGCCGTCGTCACCGGTCACCACGCGCGGCTGGCCGACGGCGAGCTGCGCCGGTCGGTGGACGCCGCGAAGGACCAGTCCTACGTGCTTGGCGTGCTCACCCCGGAACAGCTCGCGGCCGCGTGGTCCCCGCTCGGCGGCATGACCAAGGACCGGGTGCGGGAGATCGCCGCCGAGCGCGGGTTCGGCGTGGCCACCAAGCCCGACTCGCACGACATCTGCTTCATCCCCGACGGCGACACCCGTGGCTTCCTGGCCCGGCGGCTCGGCAGCCTGCCCGGCCCGGTCGTCGACGCGACCACCGGGGCCACCGTCGGCGAGCACGACGGCACCTACGGCTTCACGGTCGGCCAGCGGAAGGGCCTGGGTGTGACCGCCGGTGACTCGCGGCCCCGCTACGTGCTGGGCATCGAGCCGGTCAGCCGCACGGTGACGATCGGGACGGCCGACCTCGCCGTCGTCGACGAGGTGCGCACCGGCGTCCCGACCTGGACCGGTGCGGCGCCCGCGCTGCCGGGCCGGTTCGAGGTGCAGTTGCGCGCGCACGGCACCCCGGTCGCCTGCGAGGTGAGCACCGGGGACGACGGCCTGCGGATCGCCCTGGCCGAGCCGCAGCGCGGGGTCGCCCCGGGGCAGTCCGCCGTCCTCTACGAGCCGGACGCCGCGCGCGGTGACCGCGTCGTCGGCCAGGCGCCCGTGGCGGACGCCCGGTGACCTCGCCCTGGGGGCCGGCGACGGGGGTCGGCTCGCTGCCGGGCGTGGACCCGGCCGAGGCGGTGCGGCTCGTGCTGGGTGAGCTGCCGGGCATGCCGCACCTGCCGGAGCTGCCCGGCCGCGGCGCCGGTGCCGACATGGTCGGGCGGACGGCGGCGCTGCTCGTCGACCTGGCCGTCGATCTCACGCCGGCGGGCTGGCGGCTGGTGCCACGGGCCGGCATCGACCAGCAGCGCGCCGAGGAGTTCCTCGCCCGCGACCTCGATGCGCTGCACGACCTGGCCGAGGGCTACACCGGGCCCCTGAAGCTGCAGGCGGCCGGGCCGTGGACGCTGGCCGCCTCGCTGGAGCGCCCCCGGGGCGAGCGGGCCGTCGTCGACGCGGGAGCGCGCCGTGACCTGGCCCAGTCGCTGACCGAGGGGCTGGCCGGCCACGTGGCCGCGGTCGCCGCGCGGGTGCCGGGCGCGCAGCTCGTGCTGCAGCTCGACGAGCCCGGCGTGCCCGCGGTGCTGCAGGGCGCGCTGCCGACGGCGAGCGGGTTCGGGCGTCTCCCCGCCGTCCCGGCCGAGGACGTCGAGCGCGAGCTGAGGGCCGTGGTCGACGGCCTGCCGGTGCCGGTGGTGGTGCACTGCTGCGCCGCACGGATGCCGTTGACGCTGTTCCGGTCCGCCGGCGCCGCCGGGTTGTCGTTCGACCTCTCGCTGGTGCCGGACCTCGACGCCGTCGGGGAGGCCGTCGACGCCGGCGTCCACCTGCTGGCCGGCGTGATACCGGGCACCGATGCGCCGCTGCCCGACGCGAAGGCGACCGCCTCGCGGGTGCAGGGCTGGTGGCGCGAGCTGGGCTTCTCCGCCGAGCAGCTGCCCGAGGTCGTCACGCTCACGCCGTCGTGCGGCCTGGCCGGTGCCACGCCCGGCTACGCGCGCGGCGCGATGACCCACCTGCGCGAGGCGGCGAAGTACCTGCAGCCGGAGTGAGCCCCGAGCGGGTGAGGGCCGGTTCGTCGTCGTACGTGCCGGATACCGTTCCCCCGTGAGCACCGATCCCGTTGCGCTGGACGAGCCGGTCGTCGAGGCCGCGGTCGACCGCGAGGACGTCACGCAGGTCCCCGACGAGGCGCGCACGCGCCACCGGGACCTCTCCGAGGAGCTGGACCGCTACGCCTTCGCGTACTACGTGCGCGACGAGCCGCTGGTCAGCGACGGGCAGTACGACGAGCGGATGGCCGAGCTCAAGGCCATCGAGGCGGCCCACCCCGCGCTCGTGACGCCCGACTCCCCGAGCCAGAAGGTCAACGGTGGGTTCGGCGGCACCGCGACCTTCGCGCCGGTGCAGCACCTGGAGCGGATGCAGAGCCTGGACAACGCGTTCAGCACCGACGAGCTCTCGGCCTGGGCGGCACGCGTGGAGCGCGACGGCGCGGCGGGTGCGAGCTACCTGTGCGAGCTCAAGGTCGACGGCGTCGCGGTCGCCATCGTCTACGAGAGCGGCCGGCTGGTCCGGGCCGCGACCCGGGGCGACGGGACGACGGGGGAGGACGTGACCGCCAACGTCCGCACCATGGCCAACGTCCCGCAGCAGCTGACCGGCGACGACGTCCCCGAGCTCCTCGAGGTGCGCGGCGAGATCTACTTCCCGGTGGCCGGCTTCGCCGACGTCAACGCGGGCCTGGTCGAGGCGGGGAAGGCCCCGTTCGCGAACCCGCGCAACGCGGCCGCCGGGTCGCTCCGGCAGAAGGACCCGAAGGTCACCGCCTCCCGGCCGCTGCGGCTCGTCGTGCACGGGGTCGGGGCGCACCGGGGCTTCGACGTCGACCGGCAGTCGGCCGCCTACGAGCGGCTGCGCGCGCTGGGCCTGCCGGTGAGCGACCGCTCCGAGGTGGTCGACGACCTCGAGGCGGTGTGGGCCTACATCGAGCGGACCAAGGAGCAGCGGCACTCCGTCGAGCACGAGATCGACGGGGTGGTGGTCAAGGTCGACCAGTACGCCCTGCAGCGCCGGCTCGGCTCGACCTCGCGCGCCCCCCGCTGGGCGATCGCGTTCAAGTACCCGCCGGAAGAGGCGACGACGACGCTCCTCGACATCCGCGTGAACGTCGGCCGGACCGGGCGCGTCACGCCGTTCGCCTACATGGAGCCGGTGAAGGTGGCCGGGTCGACCGTCCAGCTGGCCACGCTGCACAACGCCAGCGAGGTCAAGCGCAAGGGCGTGCTCATCGGCGACACCGTCGTCATCCGCAAGGCCGGCGACGTCATCCCCGAGGTGCTCGGCCCGGTCGTGGCCGCCCGCACCGGCGACGAGCGCGAGTTCGTCATGCCCACTCACTGCCCCGAGTGCGGCACCGAGCTGCGCCCGGAGAAGGAGGGCGACGCCGACATCCGCTGCCCCAACGCCCGGTCCTGCCCGGCCCAGCTGCGGGAGCGCGTCTTCCACGTCGCCGGCCGGGGCGCCTTCGACATCGAGAACCTCGGCTACGAGGCGGCGATCGCGCTGCTGCAGAGCCACCTGCTGACCGACGAGGGCGACCTGTTCTTCCTCGACGAGGAGAAGCTGCAGCGGTCGTCGTTCTTCACGAAGAAGGACGGCACCCTCAGCGCCAACGGGGCAAAACTGCTCGCCAACCTGCAGAGCCGCAAGGACGTGCCGCTGTGGCGGGTGCTCGTCGCGCTCTCCATCCGGCACGTCGGCCCCACCGCCGCGCAGGCGCTGGCCCGCGACTTCCGGTCGCTGGACCGCATCGCGGAGGCGTCGGAGGACGAGCTGGCCGCGGCCGACGGCGTCGGGCCCACGATCGCCAGGTCGGTCCGCGACTGGTTCGAGGTCGACTGGCACCGCGAGCTGGTGGAGAAGTGGCGCCGGGCCGGGGTGCGGATGGTGGACGAGGGCAGCGACGCGGGTCCCGGTCCGCTGACCGGCGTCACCGTCGTGGTCACCGGCTCGCTGCGCGACTACAGCCGCGACCAGGCGATCGCCGCCATCCAGGAGCGCGGCGGCAAGGTGACCGGCTCGGTGTCGAAGAAGACCGGCTTCGTGGTGGTCGGTGCCGACCCGGGCAGCAAGTACGACAAGGCGGTGCAGGTCAAGGCGCCGATCCTGGACGACGACGGCCTGCGGGTGCTGCTCGAGGCCGGCCCGGACGCCGCCCGCGAGGTCGCGACGATCGGTGACGGGAGCGAGCCGCCCGCGGAGTGAGGCCCGCGGGCGCGGGTAGGTGCGGGATCCACTCCGTCGGAAGGACCTCCCCGTGTCCCTGCCCGCAGACCTGGCCGACCTGCTCCGCCGCCCCAGCCCCTGCTTCCTGGCGACGCTCATGCCCGATGGCTCGCCGCAGATGACGCAGACCTGGGTCGACACCGACGGGCGCGACGTGCTGATCAACACCGTCCGGGGACACCAGAAGGTCCGCAACGTCGAGCGCGACCCGCGGGTGGCTCTGAACGTGGCCGACCCCGACGACCCGAGCCGCTACGTCGAGGTGCGCGGCCGCGTCACCGAGGTGACCGAGGACGGCGCCCGCGAGCACATCGAGGCGCTCTCCCGGCGCTACACCGGCGGCCCGTACCCCTGGTTCGGCGGCCGGGACCAGGTGCGCCTGCTGCTCCGGATCTCCCCGGAGAAGGTCACCTCACCGCGCGGCTGAGCACCACCACCGGTCGCCCCCGGGTCGTCGGAGGCAGCGGTCTCAGGCCGGCGGCAGGTGGGTGACGGTCGACGCGATGCCGATCAGGTGCACCAGCCGCAGCAGCTCCGAGCGGCGGAACGCCGGGCCGCCGGAGCGGCCCATGACGACCGCGCAGGCATCCCCGCCGTAGGGCGCGGCCATCATCTCGATGGCCATCTCCCGCCAGCGCTCGGGCAGCCAGTCCTCGTCGCTGGGCAGCAGCCGCGCGCCGGTCAGCGGCATCCACGGCAGCGTCACGCCGTCGAAGGACGGGGCCGCCTCGGACGCCGACCGCACTGACCAGCCACCGTCACCGCAGTCGAGGACCACCGCCCACCCGCTGTGGAACACCCGCGGCAGCTCCGCGGCGAGCAGCTTGGCGGCCATCTCGGGGTCGGGCGGGTTGCCGCCGGCGCGCGCCAGCGCCTCGAGCAGCTCCAGCTCGCGGTGGGTGTCCAGCGGGCCGGCGAAGGGTCGCAGCGACTCCACGCGCACGTCGGGCACGCTCTGCGCCACGGTGATGAGGCTGTCGGGCAGCCGGTCCGGGGGCAGGTCGACCACGACGTCGTCGACGGCCACCCCGGTACCGCGCTCGAGCACGTCCAGCGACACGATGTCGATGCCGGCGGTGCCCAGCGCGGTCGCGACCGCGCCGAGGATGCCGGGGCGGTCGGGCATGACCAGGCGCAGGAGATAGGACACGGTTCCTCCCAGGATCGCTTCGGGCTCCCCGGGCGTCTGCCGGGCGGGGGTCCTCGAGAGATCGCCGTTGATCGCTGCGGGGGCAGCCTCTCACGGTGCGGACCCGGGCAGACCCCCCACGTACAGTGGGAAGGTCCCGGTCCCGGCCCCCGACCGCGGTGGCCGCGCCGGCCGTTCCCCTCGAAGTGGAGTTCCGTCCCGCATGAGCACGCCGTCCCGCAAGGACCGACTGACCCGTGACGAGGTGGCCCACCTGGCGCACCTGTCGCGGCTGGCCGTGACCGAGGAGGAGCTCGACCTCTTCGCCGGCCAGCTGGGCGCGGTGCTGGACGCCGTCGCGCAGGTGGGCAAGGCCGAGGTCGCCGACGTGCAGCCGACGACGCACGCGGTGCCGATGACCAACGTCTTCCGCGAGGACGTCGCCCGGCCCAGCCTGCCCCGTGACGTCGTCCTGGCCGGTGCGCCGGCCGCCGAGGACGGCCGGATCCGCGTGCCGCGCATCCTGGGGGAGGAGGCGTGAGCGAGCTGACCACCACCGACGCCGCCGAGCTCGGCCGTCTGCTCACCGCCGGTGAGGTCAGCTCCGCCGACCTCACCCGCGCCTACCTCGACCGCATCGCCGCCGACGACGACGCGATCGGCGCCTACCTGCACGTCGACGCCGAGGCCGCGCTGCGCTCCGCCGAGCAGGTCGACGCCGCCCGGGCCGACGGCGGCGTGCTCGGCCCGCTGGCCGGCATCCCGCTGGCGCTCAAGGACGTCGTCGTCACCGAGGGCGTGCCGACGACGAGCGGCTCGAAGATCCTCGAGGGCTGGCGCCCGCCGTACGACGCGACGCTGGCCGCCCGGCTGAAGAACGCCGGCACCGTGCTGCTCGGCAAGACCAACATGGACGAGTTCGCCATGGGCTCCTCGACGGAGAACTCGGCGTACCGGGTCACCCGCAACCCGTGGGACCACGACCGCATCCCGGGCGGCTCCTCCGGCGGGTCGTCGGCCGCGGTCGCCGGTGGGCTCGCCCCGTGGGCGATCGGCACCGACACCGGCGGCTCGATCCGCCAGCCGGCCGCCGTCACCGGCCTGGTCGGGCACAAGCCCACCTACGGCTCGGTGTCCCGGTTCGGGCTCATCGCCTTCTCCTCGAGCCTCGACCAGGCCGGCCCCATGGCGCGCACCGTCCTCGACGCGGCGCTGCTGCACGAGGCGATCGCCGGCCACGACCCGCTGGACTCCACGAGCATCAACGCACCCGTGCCGGTGCTCGCCGAGTCCGCGCGCCGCGGCGCCGAGGGCGACCTGGCCGGCCTGCGCGTCGGCGTCGTCACCGAGCTGGGCGGGGACGGGCACACTGAGGGCTACGAGGCCGGCGTGCTCGCCCGCTTCGCCGAGACGGTGGCGCTGCTGGAGAGCCTGGGCGCCGAGGTGCGCCCGGTGTCCTGCCCGGCCTTCGACCTCGCGCTGCCCGCCTACTACCTCATCGCCCCGAGCGAGGCGTCGTCCAACCTCGCCCGCTTCGACGGCGTCCGCTACGGCCTGCGGGTCGGCGACGACGGCGACCGCGACCTCGACGAGGTCATGGCGCTCACCCGCGAGCAGGGCTTCGGGCCCGAGGTGAAGCGCCGGATCATCCTCGGCACCTATGCGCTCTCCAGCGGCTACTACGACGCCTACTACGGCCAGGCCCAGAAGGTCCGCACGCTGATCACGCGGGACTTCACCACCGCCTGGGAGGACGTCGACGTGCTGGTCAGCCCGACCAGCCCGACCGTCGCCTGGCCGGTCGGCGCCCGCGTCGACGACCCGATCGCCATGTACGCCGCCGACCTGTGCACCTTGCCGGCCAGCCTCGCGGGCATCCCCGCGATCTCGGTCCCGTGCGGCCTGTCCGACGGGCTGCCCGTCGGCTTCCAGGTCATGGCGCCGGCCCTGGCCGACGACCGGTGCTACCAGGTCGCCGCCGCGCTGGAGGCCGCGCAGGACGCCGCCCGCGGCTCCCGCTTCCTCGACCAGCTGCCGGTGCGGAGCGCCGCATGAGCGCCCCGCTGAAGGCGGCGTGGGCCCTCACCGCGTTCGTCATCGTCGCGGGCGTCGTCGGCTGGCTCGTCACCGACCGCCCCGTCTTCGCCGTCTTCCTCGTCCTGGGCGTGCTGACCGCCGCCGGCGCCGTGCTCACCGGCCGCGCCGAGCGCTCCGCCGGCCGGGGCACCGCCCCCAAGGAGGGCCCGACCCCATGAGCACCAGCACCGCCGACCGGCTCGTCGACTTCGACGAGGTCCTCACCCGCTACGAGCCGGTGATGGGCCTGGAGACCCACGTCGAGCTGGGCACCGCGTCCAAGATGTTCTGCGGCTGCGCCACCACGTTCGGCGCCGAGCCGAACTCCCAGACCTGCCCCACCTGCCTGGGCCTTCCCGGCTCCCTGCCGACGGCGAACGCCGCCGCGATCGAGTCGACCATCCGCATCGGCCTGGCGCTGGGCTGCCGGATCGCCACCTGGGCGCGGTTCTCCCGGAAGAACTACTTCTACCCGGACATCCCCAAGGGCTTCCAGACGACGCAGTACGACGAGCCGCTGTGCACCTCCGGGCACCTGGACGTCGAGGTGGACGGCGAGACCTACCGCGTGGAGATCGAGCGGGTGCACCTCGAGGAGGACACCGGCAAGAACCTGCACGTCGGTGGCTCGACCGGCCGCATCCACGGCGCCGACCACTCGCTCATCGACTACAACCGCGCCGGCATCCCGCTGGTCGAGATCGTCACCCGCCCGATCCCGGGCGCCGGCGCCAAGGCTCCCGAGGTCGCCAAGGCCTACGTCACCGAGCTGCGCGAGGTCCTGGTGGCCCTCGGCGTCTCCGAGGTCCGCATGGAGCAGGGCAACCTGCGCTGCGACGTCAACACCTCGCTGGCGCCGATCGGCAGCCTGGAGTGGGGCACCCGGACCGAGACCAAGAACGTCAACTCGCTGCGCTCGGTGGAGCGGGCGGTGCGGTACGAGATGCGCCGCCAGGCGGCGGTGCTCGATGCCGGCGGGACGATCACGCAGGAGACCCGGCACTTCCACGAGGACACCGGCACGACGTCGCCCGGCCGCAGCAAGGAGGAGGCGACCGACTACCGGTACTTCCCCGAGCCCGACCTGGTGCCGGTCGCGCCCGACGAGGAGTGGGTGGCCTCCCTGCTGGCCGAGCTGCCGGAGCTGCCGGCGGCCCGGCGCACCCGCCTGTCCGACGAGTGGGGCATCTCGCCGACGGAGATGGCCTGGCTGGTCAACGCCGGCGCCGTCGAGCTGGTCAGCGACACCGTCGCCGCCGGGGCCTCGCCCGCCGACGCCCGCAAGTGGTGGCTGGGTGACCTCGCCCGCCGGGCCAACGACACCGGCACCGAGCTCGCGGCGCTGGCCGTCACGCCGGCGCAGGTGGCCGAGCTGATCGGGCTCATCTCGGCGGGCACGATCAACGACCAGCTGGCCCGCCAGGCCCTCGACGGCGTGCTGGCCGGCGAGGGCGACCCGGCAGCCGTGGTCGAGGCGCGGGGGCTGGCCGTCATGGGCGAGTCCGACGAGCTGGTCAGCGCCGTGGACGCCGCGATCGAGGGCAACCCCGACGTCGCCGACAAGGTGCGCGGCGGCAAGGTGCAGGCCATCGGCGCGCTCGTGGGTGCGGTCATGAAGACCACCCGCGGGAAGGCCGACGCCGCCACGGTGAAGCGGATGCTCGAGGAGCGGCTCGTCTCCTCCTAGCCTGACCGGGTGGCCCGGCCGGAGGTGCAGCTGCGCGCGCTGCGTCGCGCGGACTTCCCCATGGTCGGCCGCTGGCTCGCCGAGCCGCTGGTCGCCCGCTGGTGGAACGACGACAGCTCCCTCGACGCGGTCGAGGCGCAGTACGGCCCGACGGTGGACGGCGCCGATCCCACGGCCGTGTACATCGCCGAGCACGAGGGACGGGCCGTCGGGCTCGTCCAGGTCTACCGGTTCGACGACGAGCCGGAGTCGCTGGCCGAGCTGTCGGCGGTCTGCCCCGTGCCACCCGGCGCGCTGAGCATCGACTACCTGCTGGGCGAACCGGACGTCCGCGGCCGCGGTCTGGGCGCGGCCATGATCACCGCGGCCGTGGCGCGCGGGTTCGCCGACCACCCGGACGCCGGCGAGGTGCTCGTCCCGGTGGTCGCGGCCAACGAGGCGTCGTGGCGGGCGCTGGAGCGGGCCGGTGGAACCCGGTACGCCGTCGGCGAGCTGGAGCCGGACAACCCGGTGGACAGCCGCGATCACGTCGTCCACAGATTCCTGCGACCTACAGCGGGGAGCCCCCGGCGGCCGACGGCGGGTTGATCCGCAGCACCTTGTCGTCGTCCGCCGCCGGCGTGCCGATGCCGTCGCGGTTGGAGGTGGTGATCCACAGCGCGCCCTGCGCGTCGGCGACGACGGTCCGCAGCCGGCCGTACTGCCCGCCGAGGAACTCCTCGAGCTCGCCGGAAACCGCGCCGCCCTCGTCCACGGGGACGACGTGCACCCGCTCGCCGTCCAGCGCGCCGAGGAAGACGGCGGGGCCCAGCACGGCGCAGCCGCCCAGCCCGTCCTCGCCGGGGACGATCTCGACCACCGGGCCGGCCGGGCCCGAGTAGTCGGCCCCCTCGACGAGCTCGTCGAGCTCGTCGGCGCCGCCCCGCGCGGCGTCTGCGGCGAACAGCCGGTCCTCCGCGCCCGCGCACACGGCGGTCACGTCGCGGTGCCCGCTGGTGAACACCCGGTCCGGTCCGACGGGGCCGCCGAACACGTCGATCCGCAGCACCTTCCCCGCCAGCGAGGCGGGGTCGGTGGCCAGCGCGGGGTTCCCGGCGTCACCGGTGCCGACGAACAGGCTCCCGTCGGCGCCGAAGAGCAGGCCGCCCCCGTTGTGCACCTCGCCCCGCGGGATGCCGGTGAGCACCGCGTTCGGCATCCCCCTGATCGGGAAGCGCACGACCCGGTTGTCGACGGCGGTGGACAGGTAGGCGTACAGCAGCCCGTCCTCGGCGAAGGTGGGGGAGACCGCCAGCCCCAGCAGCCCGCCGTCGCCGGCGGTGTCCACGCCCGGCACGACCATCAGCTCGCGGGCGGGGGAGCGGTCGGGGAACACCTGCAGGATGCGGCCGGTGTCGCGTTCCCCGACGACCGCACTGCCGTCGGGCAGCAGGGCCAGGCCGGTGGGCACGGCCAGCCCGGTGGCGACGACGTTGGGATCGCCGCCCTCCTCCTCGGCACCGGGCTCGGCGGGCCGACCGGGGGTCGGTGCGGACGACGGAGGAGGCCCGACCTCCGGTGGCGCGCCCTCGGGTAGCGGCCGGAAGGGGCCGGAGGGCTCGTAGCCGTCCGAGCCGCACCCGGCCAGCAACAGGGCGGCCGCGAGCAGCGCACCCGCCGTCGCCCGCCGCATGACCTCCACACTACGTGCGTCTGGGGCCGGGTCGTCGCCGTCGACGACGTCCCGAGCAGGCGCGGTGCCGGCGGCGTTCTCGCCGCTGTCGTGTCGTCGCACCGGCGGGGTCCTAGGGTCGCGGTGTGGCCGACCTCGCTCTCGCAGCCGACGACACCCTGCACGTGCTCGTTCCCTCGCGCGCGCTCACAGCCGCGGTCGAGGCGGTCTCGCCGCGGGTGCGCGCGCACCGCTGGGCAGCGGCCGACGGGCCGCCCACCGGCGACGCCACCCGTTCGGCGGTCTGGGTGCCGCGGTCCGGTGGCGCACCGTTGCCAGGCGAGGAGTTCTTCGCCGCGCTGCCCGACCTGCGCGTCGTCCAGCTGCTCAGCGCCGGAGCCGAGCGCTTCGCCGGCCAGCTGCCCGAGGGCGTCGTCCTGTGCAACGCCCGCGGCGCGCACACCCCGTCGACGGCGGAGTGGGCGGTGGCCGCGACGCTCGCCGCCCAGCGCGGGCTGCCCTTCTTCGTCCGCGAGCAGGACGCCGGTCGCTGGACGCCGCGCACCCACCACAGCCTCGTCGGCGCGAACGTCCTCATCGTCGGCGCGGGCGACATCGGCCGCCGCATCGGCCGGATGCTCGCCGGCTTCGACGTCGAGCTGACCTACGTCGCGCGCACCGCCCGTGACGACGTCCGCCCGACCAGCGACCTGCCCGAGCTGCTCCCGCGGGCCGACGTCGTGATCGTCATCGTGCCGGTGACCGAGGAGACGATCGGCCTGGTCGACGCCGGCTTCCTCGCCGCCATGCGCGACGGTGCCCTGCTCGTCAACGCCGCGCGCGGTGTCGTCGTCGACACCGACGCGCTGCTCGCCGAGCTGACCGCGGGCCGGCTGCGCGCAGCGGTCGACGTCACCGAGCCGGAGCCGCTGCCCGAGGGGCACCCGCTCTGGTCGGCGCCCGGACTGCTCATCACCCCGCACGTGGGCGGGGACGTGCCCGGCACGAACGAGCGCGCCGCCGCGGCGGTCACCGACCAGCTCCGCCGCATCCTGGCCGGCGAGCCGCTGGAGAACGTCGTCGACGCCTATTGAAGGACCCTCGTCCCCCCACCCCTCGCACGCTCGGGGCGGGACCCTGACGAGGGCCGTTCCAGTCCCTTCAGAGGAGGGGGATGCGGCCGTCGGAGGCGCGTCCGATGGCCGGCAGGTCGCGGGCGCGCACCGCGGGCAGCCGCACCTCCGTGCCGACGGTGGTGACCAGCCAGAGGTCGGCGCGCTCGCCGACGCGGACGCCGGCCACCTCGGTCCACGGCACCCGGCGCCGGCCGAGCAGCGAGCGGACGGTGACCGCCTCGCCGTCGATGTCGAAGCCGGTGCGCAGCACCCAGGCCGCGATCAGGGCCGGCACGACGAGCACGAGCAGGAACCAGGGCGAGGCCGCCGACAGCGTGGTCAGGCAGAGGGCGAACGCGAACACGGCCAGCAGCGTGGTGCGGTTCATGCGGAAGCGGGCCGGGGTGTCCACGACTCCCGATCCTCCCAGACGGCTCAGCCGGCCAGCCGGGCCAGCTTGGCGGCGCTGCCGGCCTGGGCCGCGGTGTAGACCACCAGCTGCAGGCCGGGAGCGTCGGCCGGGGTCAGCTGGTGGTGCTCGAGCACCAGGCTGCCGACCGCCGGGTGCTCGAACCGGCGCTCGGTGGAGGTGAACCGGTCGACGTCGTGGCTGGCCCATCCCGCGCGGAAGGCGGGGCTGGCCGCCTGCAGCCGGGTCACCAGGTCCACCACGGCGGGGTCGGCCAGCCGGGGGCCCACCTCGGCGCGGAACTGGGCGAGGAAGCGCCGGCTGTCGGCGTCCCAGTCCCCGAGCAGGGACCGCACGGCGGGATCGGTGAAGACGACCCAGAGCAGGTTCCGGTCGTCCGGCGCCAGGTCGGCCACCCCCGGGTAGAGCTGCTCGTAGGCCCGGTTCCAGCCGACGATCGACCAGCTGGAGGTGATCGCGTACGCGGGGGAGGAGCCGAGGGCGTCCATCAGCCCCTGCAGGTGCCCGGGCATCGCGTCCGGTGCCTCGACCGCCGCGAGCGGGTCGTTGCCAGAGAGCCGCAGGACGTACTCGCGCTCGGCCGTCGACAGCTGCAGCGTGCGGGCCAGGGCGTCGACCACCTGGCGGGAGGGCCGGATGTCGCGGCCCTGCTCCAGCCACGTGTACCAGGTGTGGCTGACCCCGGCGAGGAGCGCGACCTCCTCCCGTCGCAGCCCGGGCGTGCGGCGGTTGCTGCCGGCGGGGAGCCCGACGGCGGCCGGTGCCAGCTGGCGACGGCGCGAGCTGAGGAAGTCGGCCAGTTCGCGACGTGCGGAGACGGTCATCGGTGTCCTCGGTCGGTGGTGGTGTCGATACCAGTATCAGCACCGTCTCGGACACGTCTTCGGAGCGGCCTAGGCTCCTGTCCCGTGACGATCGGCGAGGACCTCATCCCAGGCAACGACTCCGCCAGCGCGACCCGCAGCTCGATGAAGCCGCGCAGCTACGAGGTGACCGACGGGGATGCCAAGGCCCCCGCCCGCGCGATGCTGCGCGCCGTCGGCATGGGCGACGAGGACATGGTCAAGCCGCAGATCGGCGTCGCCTCGTCGTGGAACGAGATCACCCCGTGCAACCTCTCGCTGGACCGGCTGGCCAAGCGGGCCAAGGACGGCGTCCGCGCCGCCGGGGGCTTCCCGATGGAGTTCGGCACCATCTCGGTCTCCGACGGCATCTCCATGGGCCACGAGGGCATGCGGGCCTCGCTGGTGTCCCGCGAGGTCATCGCCGACTCGGTCGAGACCGTCATGTTCGCCGAGCGCCTCGACGGCTCGGTGCTGT
This sequence comes from Blastococcus sp. TF02-09, assembly GCF_003319105.1. Classification (GTDB taxonomy): domain Bacteria; phylum Actinomycetota; class Actinomycetes; order Mycobacteriales; family Geodermatophilaceae; genus Blastococcus. The sequence goes on from NZ_QOHH01000006.1 coordinate 172,633, forward strand.
TGGCCGGCTGCGACAAGTCGCTCCCCGGCATGCTCATGGCCGCCGCGCGGCTCGACCTCGCCAGCGTCTTCCTCTACTCCGGCTCCACGATGCCCGGGAAGCTCGACGACCGGGACCTCACGATCATCGACGTCTTCGAGGCCGTCGGCGCCTGCGCCCGCGGGCTCATCAGCCGCGACGAGCTGACCGCGATCGAGAAGGCCGCCTGCCCCGGGCAGGGGTCCTGCGGCGGCATGTACACCGCCAACACCATGGCCAGCGTGGCCGAGGCGTTGGGCATGGCGCTCCCGGGCAGCGCCGCTCCGCCGGCGCCGGACAGCCGGCGCGACGACTACGCCCTGGCCTCCGGCGAGGCGGTCGTGAACCTCCTGCGCCAGGGCATCACCGCCCGGCAGATCATGACCAAGAAGGCGTTCGAGAACGCGATCACCGTCGTCATGGCGCTCGGTGGCTCCACCAACGCGGTGCTCCACCTCATGGCGATCGCGCACGAGGCGCAGGTCGACCTGTCGCTCGAGGACTTCAACCGGATCGGCGACCGCACGCCGCTGCTGGCCGACGTGAAGCCCTTCGGCCGGTTCGTGATGACCGACGTCGACCGCGTCGGTGGCGTGCCCGTCGTCCTCAAGGCGCTGCTGGACGCCGGCCTGCTGCACGGCGACGTGCTCACCGTCACCGGGAAGACGATGGCGGAGAACCTGGCCGAGCTCGGCCCCACGGACCCCGACGGCGCGATCATCCACGCGATGAACGACCCGATCCACCGCACCGGCGGGCTGGACATCCTGCACGGCTCGCTCGCCCCCGAGGGCGCGGTCGTCAAGTCGGCGGGCTTCGAGTCGACCACCTTCGAGGGCACCGCCCGCGTCTTCGACGGCGAGCAGGGCGCGATGGACGCTGTCACCGACGGCACGCTGAAGCCCGGCGACGTCGTCGTCATCAGGTACGAGGGCCCGCGCGGCGGCCCCGGGATGCGGGAGATGCTCGCCGTCACCGGCGCGATCAAGGGCGCCGGGCTGGGCAAGGACGTCCTGCTGCTCACCGACGGCCGCTTCTCCGGCGGCACCACCGGCCTGTGCATCGGCCACGTCGCCCCGGAGGCGACCGACGGCGGACCGATCGCCTTCGTCCGCGACGGCGACCGCATCCGGCTGGACCTCAGCACCCGGACGCTGGACCTGCTGGTCGACGACGACGAGCTCGCCCGCCGCCAGGACGGCTGGGCGCCGCTGCCCCCGCGCTACACCACCGGGGTGCTCGGCAAGTACGCCAAGCTGGTCGGATCGGCCGCGAAGGGGGCGATCTGCGGCTGACGCCGGCGCGGGCGGGCCCCCTCCCAAGGGGTGAGGTCCGCCGCGTCGGGCTTGGCCCTCCCCACCCCCGCTGCCGAGACGATCGGTGTGGACCCGCGTCGCTGGTGGTTGCTCGCGGTGGCCGTGCCGGCGTTCCTCGCCTGCACCGCTGCCGCCGCGACGCCTGCCCTGCAGAAGCTCGGTGACCTCTCCGTCGTCCTCGTCGGACTGACCATCTCGGCCGTCCTCTGGACGGTCGGGAGGCAGTCGGGGCGGTCCGCGGCGTGGCGGTTGTTCGCCGCCGCGCCGCTCTTCCCGGTGATGGGCGCCGTCCTGGAGGCGGCGCTGGCCCCCGGCGAGCCGGCGGACGTGGTCGTGGTCCGCTGGCTGCCCAGCGTGCCGGGCTACGCGATCGCGGCCGTGGCGCTGCTCGCCCTGGTTGGCCGGTCGCGGCTGCGCACCGGCCGCCGAGCGGCCGTCGAGCCGGCCCTGTTCCTCACCGCGAGCCTGGTGACGGTCCGCCTGCTCGTCGGCGGACTCGGTGACGAGTGGTCCGGCATGGCTCCGGGCGAGCGCCTGGTCCTGGGCGCGGCCGTGGTCGCCACCTCGGTCACGATGACCGCGGCCCTCCTGCTGCTCTGCGTGGTGGAGCCCGCCCGACGCTGGATGGCCGCGGTGCTCCTCGTCGGCACGGTGCTGCTCACCAGCGGCCGCGGGCTGGGTACGTCCGGCGTCCTCACCGAAACCGTCGCGCTGTCCGCGGTCGCCCGCTTCCTCGTGGTCGGCGGGCTGCTGCTGCTGGGCCTGGCGGTGCTGCTCGACCCGGGCCGGGAGGCCCCGGCGCCCGCGGCCCGCGGTCCCCGGCGCACCGTCGAGGTGGGCCAGGTGCTGCCGATGGCCGCCCTCCTCGTCGCCGTGACCTCCGCCGGCGTCGTCCGGTTCACCGGCCATCACCTCGACCTGGTCACCTGGACCGGGCTCGTGCTCGCCGTCCTGCTCGCCGCCGCCCAGCGGTGGATCTCGGCGTGCCAGGAGCAGCACCTCTGGGCGCGGCTGCGGCGCAGCGAGGCCTACTTCCGCTCGCTGGTGCACTCCGGCGTCGACGCGGTCGTGATCCTGGACGACGCGCTGCGGGTCACCTGGGCCTCGCCGGCCCTGGAGCGGGTCCTCGGGCCCGCCGCGGCGCAGCTCGTCGGGCGGCCCCTGCTCGCCGCCGTGCACCCGGAGGACCAGGCCCCCCTCGCCGAGGCGCTGGCCGCCGGCGCGGGAACCTCCGCGCTGCTGGGTCTGCGCCTGCGGGACGCCGACGGCGTCTGGCGCGCCCTGGAGGCCGGCATCGCCGACCTCCGGAACGACGGGGACGTCGGTGCCGTCGTCCTCCAGTGCCGCGACATGACCGAGCGGCAGGCGCGCGAGCGCTCGCTGCAGAGCGTCGCGTACACCGACCCCATGACCGGCCTGCCCAACCGCGCCGGCGTGCTCCAGCTCCTCGACGAGCGGCTCGCCGCCGCCGCGTGCGGCGCGGAGCCGGGCACCCTGCTGATGGTCGAGCTCGACGGCATCCTGGCCGCCCGCCGGCACGCCGGCCGGGACGTCGTGAGCACCGTCGTGGCCGAGATCGGGCGTCGGCTGCGCTCCACCGTCCGCGGTGACGACGTCGTCGCCCGCATGGGCGGCGGGGCGTTCGCCGTGCTGGCCGAGGGCCGCGGCGCCGACGCCGACCGGCTCGCCGGCCGGATCCTCTCGGTCGTCGAGCAGCCGATCCTGACCGCCGCCGGCATCGTCGACCTGACCGCCAGCGTGGGCCTCGTCGAGCTCGAGGACGGGCTCGCCGTCGAGGACGTGCTCGTCCGGGCCGACCTGGCGCTGCGCGCGGCCACCGATGCCGGAGCCGGCATGGCCCAGCGCTACCGGCCCGCCCTGGGCGAGGCCGCCGCGCGCCGCGAGCAGCTGCGCGAGGACCTCCGGACCGCGCGGAGCCGCGGGGAGCTGTTCCTGCTGTTCCAGCCCGTCGTGTCCCTCGCCGACCAGCGGATCGCCGGGGTCGAGGCGCTGCTGCGGTGGCGCCACCCGACCCTGGGTGAGGTGCCCCCGGCGGAGTTCCTGCCGATCGCGGAGCAGTCCGGCCTGATCGGGGAGCTCCAGCGGTTCGCCCTGGAGGAGGCCGCGCGTGCCGGCGCCGCCCTGCCCGAGGCCGCGGCCGACGTGCGCATCGGGGTGGACGCACCGGCCGGGTACGTCGCCACCGGCGCGATGATCGCCGACGTCGAGGCCGCCCTGTGCGCCTCCGGGCTCGCCCCGGAGCGGCTGGTGCTCGAGATCGGCGACGGCACCGTGTGCTCCAGCGAGGAGCGCGGCGCGCTCGACGTCTCGACGCTGCGGCTCATGGGCGTGCACGTCTCCCTGGCCGGCTTCGGTGGCGACTCCTCGATGCTCACCCACCTCACCAAGCTGCCCATCGACATGGTCAAGCTCGACCGCGCCTTCGTGTCGCGGATCGACCGGGACCCGAAGACCCGCGCGCTGTGCGAGTCGATCGTCGGCATCGGCCGGGCGCTGGGCATGTCCGTCGTGGCCGAGGGCGTGGAGACCTCCGCGCAGCTCGCCGTCCTGAATGGCTTCGGCTGCCACTACGCGCAGGGCTTCCTGCTGGCCCGCCCGATGCCGCTGGAGCAGCTGAGGGCGCTGCTCTCGGACGGCGCGGGTGCCGCGTGGCCGGTCCTGGTCGGCTCCAGCAGCCGGCGGTGACCGGGCGCGCGGTGGCCACGGCGTCCCGTGCGCCTCGCGCTCGCCGGGCCGGCGCTCGGGGGAGCGGCCGTGCGAATCTGGACACACCCGTCCACACAGTGGGACGGGTCGGTTGACGGCCGCCCGGGTCGAGGCGCACAGTGTGCGGGTGCCCCACGCCCGTCTGCTCGTCGGCGCCTGCTCCCGCAGCGTCCTCGTAGTTCCGTAGCGCGCCGGTCCTCCCGACCGACGCGCTCACCCCTCCGTGCCTGCGGCACGAGGGGTTTTTTGTTGCCCGACTCCGGTCGACGACCCGACGCACCCGCACCGCACGGCCCAGGAGAGACGCCGAGATGACCACCAGCCAGAGCGAGTCCGCCACCCGCGAGGCCGCCGCCGCCCTCACGGGCGTCGAGACCACGGCCCGCTCGATCGAGGAGGCCGCCGTCGAGCCGGCCTCGGGCATCACCGGGGCGCAGAGCCTCGTCCGCTCGCTGGAGGCGATCGGCGTCGACGTGGTGTTCGGCATCCCGGGCGGCGCGATCCTCCCGCTCTACGACCCGCTGTTCGACTCGAAGGTGCGCCACGTCCTGGTGCGGCACGAGCAGGGCGCCGGGCACGCCGCCACCGGCTACGCCCAGGCCACCGGCCGGGTCGGCGTCTGCATGGCGACCTCCGGCCCGGGCGCGACCAACCTGGTCACCCCGCTGGCCGACGCCTACATGGACTCGGTCCCGATGGTGGCCATCACCGGCCAGGTGCCCAGCGGCTCGATCGGCACCGACGCCTTCCAGGAGGCCGACATCCGCGGCATCACGATGCCGATCACCAAGCACAACTTCCTGGTCACCGACGCCGCGGACATCCCGCAGCGCATCGCGGAGGCGTTCCACCTGGCCGCCACCGGGCGCCCGGGACCGGTCCTGGTCGACGTCCCCAAGGACGTGCTGCAGGCGACGACGGACTTCGCCTGGCCGCCGCGGATGGACCTGCCCGGCTACCGGCCCACCACCCGCCCGCACGGCAAGCAGGTCCGCGAGGCCGCCGCGCTGATCGCCGGTGCGAGCCGGCCGGTGCTGTACGTGGGCGGCGGCGTGCTCAAGGCCGGCGCCACCGCGGAGCTGGCCGAGCTGGCCGCGCTCACCGGCGCGCCCGTGGTCACCACGCTGATGGCCCGCGGTGCGTTCCCCGACAGCAGCCCCCAGCACCTGGGCATGCCGGGCATGCACGGCACGGTCGCCGCGGTGACCGCGCTGCAGAAGTCCGACGTGCTCGTCGCCCTCGGCGCCCGGTTCGACGACCGGGTGACCGGCCAGCTGTCGACCTTCGCGCCCGACGCCCTCGTCGTGCACGCGGACATCGACCCGGCCGAGATCGGCAAGAACCGCAAGGCCGACGTCCCGATCGTGGGCGACGCCAAGGAGACCATCGCCCAGCTGGTCACCGCGCTGCGCGCCGAGCACGAGGCCGGGCGCACCCCCGACCTGGCCGACTGGTGGGCGCAGCTGGACGACTGGCGCAACCGCTACCCGCTGGGCTACGACGAGCCCGAGGACGGCGCGCTCTCGCCGCAGTACGTCATCGAGCGGCTGGGCGCGATCGCCGGCCCGGACGCGATCTACACCTCCGGCGTGGGCCAGCACCAGATGTGGGCCGCGCAGTTCATCAAGTACGAGAAGCCCGGCACCTGGCTCAACAGCGGGGGCCTGGGGACGATGGGCTACGCGGTGCCCGCCGCCATGGGCGCCAAGCAGGGCATGCCCGGCACCACGGTGTGGGCGATCGACGGCGACGGCTGCTTCCAGATGACCAACCAGGAGCTGGCCACCTGCGCCATCGAGGGGATCCCGATCAAGGTCGCCGTCATCAACAACGGCAACCTCGGGATGGTCCGGCAGTGGCAGACCCTGTTCTACGAGGGCCGCTACTCCAACACCAAGCTGCACGCGCAGAACGCGGACGGGACGCCCAAGCCGGTGCGGATCCCCGACTTCGTGACCCTCGCGGAGGCGCTGGGCTGCGTCGGCCTGCGGTGCGAGTCCAAGGACGACGTGGACGCCGTCATCGAGAAGGCCATGGCGATCACCGACGCCCCGGTCGTCATCGACTTCGTCGTGGGCTCCGACGCGCAGGTGTGGCCGATGGTGGCCGCCGGCGCGAGCAACGACGACATCCTGGCCGCCCGCGACGTGCGGCCCGTCTTCGGAGAGGGGCAGGTCTGATGCCACGCCACACCTTGTCGGTGCTGGTCGAGAACAAGTCCGGTGTGCTGGCCCGGGTCTCGGCCCTGTTCAGCCGCCGCGCGTTCAACATCGAGTCGCTCGCCGTCGGGCCCACGGAGAACCCGGGGCTGTCGCGCATGACGATCGTCGTGGACGCCGACGCCTCGCCGCTGGAGCAGATCACCAAGCAGCTGAACAAGCTGGTCGAGGTGATCAAGATCGTCGAGCTGGAGTCCGGTGCCGCGGTGCAGCGCGAGCTGCTCCTGGTCAAGGTGCGCGCACCCATGGCCGAGCGCACCCAGGTGCTCCAGACCGCCGAGCTGTTCCGCGCCCGCGTCATCGACGTCAACCCCGAGACGGTGACCCTCGAGGCCACCGGCACCCCCGACAAGCTGCAGGCGCTGCTCGCCGTCCTCGCCCCGCTGGGGATCAAGGAGATGGCGCAGTCGGGCACCGTGGCGCTGGGCCGCGGCCCGAGGTCCATGTCCGGCACGGGTACCTTGCGCCCGGTCGAGCGCACCGCCTGACGAACCCGTTCCACCCTCCCCGTTCCACCCCGCTAGAGCACAACCGAAGGGAACAGCACGCAGATGGCTGCCGAGATCTTCTACGACGACGACGCCGACCTCTCGATCATCCAGGGGCGCACCGTCGCCGTCCTGGGGTACGGCAGCCAGGGGCACGCGCACGCGCTGTCGCTGCGTGACTCGGGCGTCGACGTCCGCGTCGGCCTGCCCGAGGGCAGCAAGAGCCGCGCCAAGGCCGAGGCCGAAGGCCTGCGGGTCGTGACGCCGGCCGAGGCGTCCGCCGAGGCCGACCTGATCATGATCCTGGCGCCCGACCACGTGCAGCGCGGGCTGTACAAGGAGTCGGTCGAGCCGAACCTGCAGGACGGCGACGCGCTGTTCTTCGGCCACGGCTTCAACATCCGGTTCGGCTACATCAAGCCCCCGGCCGGCGTGGACGTCGCCATGGTCGCCCCCAAGGGCCCCGGCCACCTGGTGCGCCGCGAGTTCGAGAACGGCAAGGGCGTGCCCTGCCTCATCGCCGTCGAGCAGGACGCCAGCGGCAACGCCCAGGCCCTCGCCCTGTCCTACGCCAAGGCCATCGGTGGCTCGCGCGCCGGCGTCATCAAGACGACCTTCGCCGAGGAGACCGAGACCGACCTGTTCGGCGAGCAGGCCGTGCTCTGCGGTGGCGCCAGCGCGCTAATCACCGCCGGGTTCGAGACCCTCACCGAGGCCGGGTACCAGCCCGAGGTCGCCTACTTCGAGTGCCTGCACGAGCTGAAGCTGATCGTCGACCTCATGTACGAGGGCGGCATCGCCAAGCAGCGCTGGTCGGTCTCCGACACCGCCGAGTACGGCGACTACACCTCGGGCCCGAAGGTCATCGACGCCCGCGTCAAGCAGTCGATGAAGGAGGTCCTCACCGCGATCCAGGACGGCTCGTGGGCCGCGGCCTTCATCGCCGACCAGGACGCCGGCGCGCCGGACTTCAAGGCCAAGCGCGCCGCCGCCGAGCAGCACCCGATCGAGGAGACCGGGCGCAAGCTGCGCGGCCTCATGAGCTGGGTGTCGGCCTCCGACGACTACACCGGTACCGCCGCCCGCTGAGGAAACACCTCGTTCCCCCCACCCTTCGCAGGCTCAGGGCGGGCCCCTGAACGAGGCCGGGCCCCGTCACCGCGAGGTGACGGGGCCCTTTCCGTTCCGCTCAGTACCCGTAGCCGCCGGCGGCCTGGTACTTCGGCGAGGGACCGTGCTGGTTGGGGCCCGGGTCACTGTCGAGGCACTGGAAGACCAGCGTCACGATGCCGCCGAACGGGATGAGGTTCAGCAGCAGCCACCAACCCGAGCGGCCGGTGTCGTGCAGTCGGCGGACGCTGACCGCGAGGTAGGGGACGATCGTGCCCAGGATGAAGAGGAGGGTGAAGATCGGTGCCCCGATCAGCTGATCGACGACCACTGCGACGACGTACATGAGGGCCCAGGCGAGCACGAACCACCAGAACTCCGACCGCCGCGCGCGACCGCTGAACGTGGCGTACTGGGTGAACACGCTGCGCACCGCCGTGGCGATGTCCACCTGCGGCGCGGCGGGAGGCGGGGCGGAGTAGCCGGGGGCGGCGGGGTAGCCCTGGCCGTACCCGGGCTGCTGGCCGTAACCGGGCGCCTGGCCGTAGTCGGGCTGCTGGCCGTAACCGGGGGCCTGGCCGTACCCAGGCTGCTGGCCGTAGCCGGGGGCCTGGCCGTACCCGGGCTGCTGGCCGTACCCGGGCTGCGGGGGAGTGGCGCCCCAGCCCGGCTGGTCCTCAGGGGGCAGGTTGGAACCGCTGCCGGTCGGGTTCGTCACGAGGCGTCATCCTTCGGGTCAGGTGGCTCCGCCGAGGCGGCGGAGCGCTGGCGCGCGGAGTCTAGGGCGCCGGGGTGGCCGGCGAGGGCGATAGCGCGAAATCGCAACCCTTCGAGGGCGGCGCAGTCCCTAGGCTGCTTCTCCGTGACAGCCACCGTGCCGCACAGCCCGCCCGTCGTCCTGATCACTGAGGAGCTGGCCCCGAGCGTGCTGAAGGTGCTGGGCGACGACGTGGAGGTCCGGCATGTCGACGGGACCGACCGGTCCGCGCTGCTGCCCGCCCTCGCCGGGGCGGCCGCCGTCCTGATCCGCAGCGCCACCCGGATCGATGCCGAGGCCCTCGCCGCGGCCCCGAACCTCACGGTGGTGGCCCGCGCCGGCATCGGCCTGGACAACGTCGACGTCGAGGCCGCCACCGCCCGCGGCGTGATGGTGGTCAACGCCCCGACGTCGAACGTCGTCAGCGCCGCCGAGCACGCCGTCGCCCTGCTGCTGGCCGCCGCGCGCCAGATCCCCGCCGCCGACGCCACGCTGCGCGCGGGCCGGTGGGAGCGGTCGTCGTTCATGGGTGTCGAGCTCGCCGGGAAGACCGTCGGCGTCGTCGGCCTCGGGCGCATCGGCGTCCTCGTCGCGCAGCGGCTGGCGGCCTTCGGCGTCGAGCTCGTCGCCCACGACCCCTACATCCAGCCCGGCCGGGCTGCCCAGCTCGGCGTCCGGCTGGTGTCGCTGGAGGAGCTGCTCCGGGAGTCGCACGTCATCTCCATCTACCTGCCCAGGACCCCCGAGACGCTGGGCCTGATCGGGGCGGAGCAGCTGGCCATGACCCGGCGCGGCGTGATCGTCGTCAACGCGGCCCGCGGCGGTCTGGTGGACGAGGAGGCGCTCGCCGACGCCGTGAAGTCGGGGCAGGTGGGGGCCGCCGCCCTGGACGTCTACGCGACCGAGCCCACCACCGACAGCCCGCTGTTCGGTCTGCCCAACACCGTGGTCACCCCGCACCTGGGCGCCTCGACCACCGAGGCCCAGGACAAGGCCGGCACCGCCGTGGCCCACTCGGTGCGGCTGGCGCTGCGGGGTGAGTTCGTCCCCGACGCGGTCAACGTCCAGGCCGGCGGCGTCGTCGCCGAGGAGGTCCGCCCGGGCCTTCCGCTGGCCGAGAAGCTCGGCCTGGTGTTCACCGCCGTCGCCGGGGGGCTGGCCCAGTCGGTCACCGTGGACGTCCGCGGCGAGCTCGCCGAGTTCGACGTCGCCGTGCTGCAGCTGGCCGTGCTCAAGGGCGTCTTCTCCGACGTCGTCGAGGAGCAGGTCACCTACGTCAACGCCCCGCTGTTCGCCGAGCAGCGGGGCCTGGAGGTGGCGCTGACCAGCGATCCGGAGAGCCCGACCTACCGCAACCTCGTCACGGTGCGGGGCGCCATGGCCGACGGCCGCCCGGTCACCGTGTCCGGCACGCTGTACGGCAAGAACAGGGTCGCCCGCCTCACCGAGGTCGCCGGCTTCGAGATCGACCTCGCCGCCAGCGGCCGGCTGCTGTTCTTCACCTACGCCGACCGTCCCGGCGTCGTCGGTGCCGTCGGCGCAGCGCTGGGGGAGGCCGCCGTCAACATCGCCGGTGCCCAGGTCAGCCGCACGACCGACGGCGGCGAGGCGCTCATGGCCGTCACCGTCGACAGCCCGGTGAGCGCGGAGCTGCTCGAGGAGATCGCGGGCCGCATCGGCGCGCGGGAGGCCCGCGCCGCGGACCTCGACACCCTCTGACCTAGGGTCGTTGCCCATGCGCCTGGCAGTGATCCCCGGAGACGGCATCGGCCCCGAGGTCGTGGCGGAGGGCCTGAAGGTCCTCCGCGAGGTCGCCCCCGACCTCGAGACGACGTCCTACGACCTGGGCGCGGCCCGCTGGCAGCGGACCGGGGAGCTGCTGCCGGACACCGTGCTCGACGAGCTGCGCGGGCACGACGCGATCCTGCTGGGCGCCATCGGCGACCCGAGCGTGCCGCCGGGCATCCTCGAGCGCGGGCTGCTGCTGCGCCTGCGCTTCGAGCTCGACCACCACGTAAACCTGCGGCCGGCCCGGCTCTTCGACGGCGTCCGCAGCCCGCTGGCCGCCGAGGGCCCGATCGACATGCTCTGCGTGCGCGAGGGCACCGAGGGGCCCTACGTGGGCAACGGCGGTGTGCTGCGCAAGGACACCCCGCAGGAGATCGCCACCGAGGTCAGCATCAACACCGCGTTCGGCGTCGAGCGCGTCGTGCGGTACGCCTTCGAGCGGGCCGTTGCCCGCCCGCGCAAGCACCTGACCCTGATCCACAAGACCAACGTGCTCACCCACGCGGGCGGGCTGTGGTCGCGGATCGTGGAGGAGGTCTCGGCGGAGTTCCCCGACGTGCAGGTCGCCTACCAGCACGTGGACGCCGCCTCGATGTTCTTCATCACCGACCCGGGCCGGTACGACGTCATCGTCACCGACAACCTGTTCGGCGACATCATCACCGACGTCGCCGCGGCCGTGACCGGTGGCATCGGGCTGGCCGCCAGCGGCAACCTCGACGCCTCGGGTACCAACCCGAGCATGTTCGAGCCGGTGCACGGCTCGGCCCCCGACATCGCCGGCCAGGGCATCGCCGACCCCACCGCCACGGTCCTCTCGGTCGGGCTGCTGCTGGAGCACCTCGGCCGCACGGAGCAGGCGAAGAAGGTCACCGCCGCCGTCGCCTTCGACGTCGCGACGCGGGACCCGCAGCAGCAGCTCCGGACCGCCGAGGTCGGCGACCGGCTCGCGGCGCTCGCCGGCGGCTGAGCGGCGCTAGCTGGAGCGCCGGGAGACGTCCGCGACGGCGTCCACCCACTCCTGCACGCCGGCCTTGACCCGCTCGGACGAGTACACCCGGTTCCAGGGCTCCCAGGTGAAGGTCCCGAGGTCCAGGCGCTCGCCGTCGAGCACGAGGGCCACCCCGACCCGGTCCACGTCGACGGAGGTCCCCCGCGGGCCGGAGGGGATGAGCGCCTGCCGGCTGGACGGGTCGGAGAAGCCCAGCAGCGACCACGGCAGCCGCAGGGTGACGGTGCGGCCGGAGACGGCGATGGTGTTGCGGCTGTCGTAGCCGGGGTCCGCGGGATCCATCGGCCCGGCCTGCAGCCGGCCGACGTCGAAGAACTCGGCCGGCAGCTGCTCCCCGGTCGTCGGCACCGTGAGCGGGCGGTTCGTGGTCAGCTGCGCGGGAACCCACGGGTCGGCGCCGCGGTCCGGCTGCTCGCCGGCAGGGAAGTCGAGCAGCACCGGGTCCAGCTCGCGGCGGACGAGCACCTGCCCGGTGCCGGCGGCCGGGTCGAGGTGGACGGCGGCGTCGCTGACGGCGTCCGCGGTGCCGTCGGGGAGGACGCTGGCGCCGCCGGGCACCACGTCGAAGGCGAGGTCGAGCGCGCCGACGGGCTCCTCCGGCAGGCGGAGCTCGAGGTGCACCCAGCCCGGGTCGGTCCGCACGGTCAGCTCCACGTCGTCCACGGCCAGCCGGATCGGGACGGCGTCCGGGGACGGCTCCGGGTCCTGGGCGAGCAGGCCGAACCACTGCTCGTTGGTGAGCGGGTCGTGCCAGAGCTGACGCCGATCGGCGGGCACGTGCCGTTGCCGCGTGTTCCAGGTGAACTTGAACCACTCGTCGGTCCAGGAGAACAGCAGGCCGCCCGCGAGGCCCGCGTCGGCGATCGTGCGCAGCATCGCCGCGTCGGTCCGCACCGCCTCCTGCTCGGAGTGATCGCCCTGGTCGCGGCCTCCGGGGCCGGTGTGCGCCGACCCCAGCGACGAGGGCACCCCGAACTCGCTGATCACCACCGGCAGGCCGGCGTGGTGCTGCTTCAGCGCCCGCAGGTAGCCCGCGTAGGCGTCTCCGTTCCCGGCGGCGGCCAGCGCCGGCTCGTACCGCAGGAAGTCCGGGAAGTACGGGTAGGCGTGGTAGCTGGCGAAGTAGCCGCCCTGCCAGGCGGCGGTCGGGCGCGCGGCGTTGGCGTCGATCTGGGCGAGGTCCTCCTCGGGGATGGGCTCGTCCGGGTGCCGCAGCGGGTCGGTCGTCGACCAGTTGACGAACGCCACGGGGGCGACCGCGCCGCGGCTCACCTGCGCGGCGGCCAGCGTCTCCAGCCGGGCGGTGATCCAGCGCTCGGTGGGCGTGGCCTCGGCGCTGCTGGTGAACCACCGGCCCGCGACGGGAGGAGCACCGGGGTTGCGGGTGTCCGACGCCGAGCTCGCCACCGGGTCCCACTCCGCGCCGACGATCCAGCCGGCGGTCCAGGCCGAGACGTCGGCGTCCCACGTGCCGGAGGCGTGTCCGGGCGTATCCGGACGGCTGAGGTCGCCGTGCACGGCGGCGACGGCGTCCACGAGCTCGGCGTCGAAGGCGGCGGTCGGGCCGGGGAGGTGCAGGTTCCTCGTCTGCACGTACGACTCGTCCGGCAGGTAGACGCCCGCCATGAGGTACAGCGGCGCGTCGGGGTGCGCCAGGTTGTAGGTGCGCAGCTCGCGGTAGAAGTCCGGCCGGTGGACGGCGTAGATCCGCACCACACGGATGCCCATGTCGCCCATCAACGCGAACCAGCGCCGGTAGGTGGCCGCATCGATCGCGAGTTCGCCCGGCTGGTGGCCGGGGATCGTCGGGCCCAGGTTCACCCCGGGGAGGAACGTCACGTCGCCGTCGGCCGTGTGCAGCCGGTACTCGTCGCCCACCGTGCCGGCCACGGCGGTGAGGCCGTCCAGCTGCACCGGCGCCGGCGCCCAGGAGGTGCCGTCGGACGCCGCCGGCGTGAACGGCGGCCCGGCCTCCGCGGGCGGCGCGGCCGGTTCCGCTGTGTCGCAGCCGGCGGCGGCGACCGCCAGTCCGCCGGCGAGCAGGGCGGCGAGCAGGCGGCGCGGAGTGGTCACCCGGCTGGTTTCGGCAACCGTGAGCCACCGCACAAGCCGGGCCCGTGTTTTACTCGTGCCGATGGACGCCACCGGCACGATCATCATCGAATAGCGCGCAGTCACCTCCCCGACTGCGCGCAGACCTCCCGTACCCGGGGGGTCTTTTTCGTGTTCGGGCCGGCAGCAGCACCCACCCGGGAGATCCCATGACCACCAGCGCGACCGACTTCCACGTCTTCGACACCACGCTGCGCGACGGCGCCCAGCGCGAGGGCGTCAGCTACTCCGTGGCCGACAAGCTCGCCGTCGCCCGGCTGCTGGACGAGATCGGCGTGGGGTTCATCGAGGGCGGCTGGCCGGGAGCGCTGCCCAAGGACACCGAGTTCTTCTCCCGCGCCCGCACCGAGCTCAAGCTGCAGCACGCCCAGCTGGTCGCGTTCGGGTCCACCCGCAAGGCCGGTGTCCGGGTCGAGGACGACCCGCAGGTGCGCGCGCTGCTCGATGCCGGGACGCCGGTGGTGTGCCTGGTCGCCAAGTCCGACGTCCGGCACGTCCGCGAGGCGCTGCGGACGACGCTGGAGGAGAACCTGGCGATGGTGGCCGACACTGTCGCCTTCTTCGTCGGCCACGGCCGGCGGGTGTTCCTCGACTGCGAGCACTTCTTCGACGGGTACGCGACCGACCCCGACTACGGCGTGGCCGTGCTGCAGGCGGCCTTCGACGCCGGCGCCGAGGTGGGCGTCCTCTGCGACACCAACGGCGGGATGCTGCCCTCGGGCGTGAGCCGGGTTGTCGCCGACGTCCGGGCGCGGGTGAGCGGGCGGCTGGGCATCCACTGCCAGGACGACACCGGGTGCGCGGTGGCCAACACCCTCGCCGCCGTCGAGGCCGGGGTCACCCACGTGCAGGGCACCGCCAACGGCTACGGCGAGCGGGCCGGCAACGCCGACACCTTCGCGCTGATCGGCAACCTGGTCACCAAGATGGGCCTGCCCGTGGTGCCGGCCGAGTGCCTGCCCGAGCTGCAGCGGGTCAGCCACGCCATCGCGGAGCTCGCCAACATCGCCCCCGACGACCACCAGCCCTTCGTCGGCGCCTCGGCCTTCGCGCACAAGGCCGGCCTGCATGCCAGCGCCATCAAGGTCAGCCCCGAGCTTTACAACCACCTCGACCCCGCCGTCGTCGGCAACGACATGCGCATCCTGGTCACCGAGATGGCCGGCCGGGCGTCGGTCGAGCTCAAGGGCCGCGAGCTCGGCGTCGACCTGACCGGCCAGTCCGACGCCATCGGCCGGGTCGTCGACAAGGTCAAGGTGCTGGAGGCCGACGGCTGGTCGTTCGAGGCGGCCGACGCCTCCTTCGAGTTGCTGCTGCGCGGCCAGCTGCCCGACGCGCCGGCGCCGCTGTTCGAGCTGGAGAGCTACAAGACGTCGGTCGAGCACTGGGGCAACGGCGTCGTGGTCAGCGAGGCCACGGTGAAGGTGTACGTGGACGGCGAGCGGCTCATCAGCACCGCGGAGGGCAACGGCCCGGTGAACGCGCTGGACAACGCGCTCCGGCAGGCGCTGGTCAACCGCTACCCGCAGCTGGCCGACGTCGCGCTGGCCGACTACAAGGTGCGCATCCTGGGGTGGCGCGGCGGCACGAGCGCGACCACCCGCGTGCTCATCGACACCACCGACGGCGTGGGGGAGTGGACCACCGTCGGCGTCCACGCCAACATCGTCGAGGCCTCCTGGCGCGCGCTGGTCGACGCCCTCACCTACGCCGTCCTCCGCCGCCCGGCCGCGGGCTGAATCGTGGCGACGATGTGCGCCGGTGGCGCATCCCGAGCCCAGGATGCGCCGCCGGCGCACATCGATCCCGGGACGGCGGGAGGCCGCGGGGTCAGCGGGGCTGGATCTCGCCCATCGGGCCCCAGCCGGAGACGTCGGGGGCGTCGACGTAGATGATCTGCGGCTGCGCGGCGACCAGCTCCGGCGCCTGCTCGACGAAGCGCTTGAACGCGTCGGTGCCCACGTGGGCCGCGCCGGCGTCGGCGTCGCGGAAGCCCTCGACGCAGACAAAGGTCTCCGGCTCCTCGAGGCTGCGGGACCACTCGAAGAACAGGCTGCCCTCCTCGGCGTTGACCGACCGGGCGTAGTCGGCGGCCAGCGCCACCCACTCGTCGGCGCGCTCGGGGCGGACGGGGAACTTCACGACGATGAGGATCATGGCGCCATCGTCGCGTCGGGACGCATCCCACCGCCACCCCGTCCTCCCTCACCGCGCGGCGTCCTCCCTCATCGTGGGACGTGAGGTAGGACGCTCTGGGATCAGGTGACCTGATCCCAGCGGCGGTCAGAGGGGGTCGAGGCGGCTCCGGAGGAGGCAGAACTCGTTCCCCTCGGGGTCGGCGAGCACGTGCCAGCCCTCCTCGCCGGTCTGGCCCACGTCCGCGGGGACGGCGCCCAGGTCCAGCAGCCGCTGCAGCTCGGCGTCCTGGTCGCGGTCGGTGGGGTTGACGTCGATGTGCAGCCGCCGCCGTCCGGGGGTCGGGTCGGCGACCGGGCCGAACACCAGCGTGGGTGCCGCACCGCCGAACCCCTCGGCCGGGCCGATCTCGACCGAGCCGTCCTCCTCCCGGCCGAGGACCCGGTAGTCGAGCACCGCGGCCCAGAACGCGGCGAGTGCCTCGGGATCACGGCTGTTGACGACGAGCTCGGAGAAGCGGCAGGCCATGGGCGCAACGGTAGGGCTCACCGTGGCCGGACTAGCCTCGGGGCGTGCGCATCGTCCGTTTCGCCTCCCCCCAGGGCATGTCCTTCGGCGTCCTCGACGGAGACGGGCAGGTGGCCCAGATTGAGGGGCACCCGTTCGGCCAGATCTCCTTCACCGGCGCCCGCTACGAGCAGGCCGACATCCGGCTGCTCTCGCCGATCCTGCCGAGCAAGGTCGTGTGCGTGGGCAAGAACTACGCCGACCACATCGCGGAGATGAAGGGCACCACGGGCGACGCCCCGAAGGAGCCGCTGCTGTTCCTCAAGCCGTCGACGTCGGTCATCGGTCCGGGCGACGCCATCCGCATCCCGCCGGGCAGCACCAACGTCCACCACGAGGCCGAGCTGGCCGTGGTCATCGGCGCCCGCGGCGCCCGCAACGTCTCCCCGGAGCAGGCGCTGTCCAGCGTCTTCGGCTACACGATCGGCAACGACGTCACCGAGCGGGACATGCAGAAGAGCGACGGGCAGTGGACCCGCGCCAAGGGCTTCGACTCCTTCTGCCCGCTGGGCCCCTGGATCGAGACCGACCTCCCCTCCGTCGGCCTGGACGCCGCGGACCTCGAGGTGACCTGCACCGTCGACGGCGAGCGCCGCCAGCACGGCCGCACCAGCGCGCTCATCTTCGGCATCCCGACCCTCATCTCCTACATCTCGCGGGTCATGACGCTGCTGCCCGGCGACGTCATCCTCACCGGCACCCCCGCCGGGGTCGGGCCGATCCGCGCCGGCCAGCGGGTCGAGTGCACGATCGAGGGCCTGGGCACCCTGGCCAACTCCGTCGCCGACGCGGACGCCGTCTCCACCGCCGGTGGCGCCCGATGAGCGTGCCCGGCCCGGTGCGCACGCGGTTCTGCCCGTCCCCGACCGGGATGGTGCACGTCGGCCTGATGCGGACGGCGCTGTTCAACTGGGCGCACGCCCGGCACACCGGTGGCGCCTTCGTCTTCCGCATCGAGGACACCGACGCCGCCCGCGACTCCGAGGAGTCCTACCGGCACCTGCTCGACTGCCTGCGCTGGCTCGGGCTGGAGTGGGACGAGGGCCCGGAGGTCGGCGGACCGTTCGGCCCCTACCGGCAGTCGGAGCGCTTCGAGATCTACCGCGACGTGGCGGCGAAACTGCTCGAGTCCGGCCACGCCTACGAGTCGTTCTCCACCAACGAGGAGGTCGACGCGCGCCGCCGCGCCGCCGGCCAGGACCCCAAGCTCGGCTACGACAACCACGACCGCTTCCTCACCGACGCGCAGAAGGTTGCTTTCCGCGACGAGGGGCGCGCTCCGGTGCTGCGGCTGCGGATGCCCGACGAGGACCTGGTCTGGACCGACCTGGTGCGCGGCGAGGTGCGCTTCGCCGCGGGCTCGGTGCCCGACTTCGTGCTGGTCCGCGGCAACGGCGCCCCGCTGTACCCGTTCGTGAACCCGGTCGACGACGCGCTGATGCAGATCACCGACGTGCTGCGCGGCGAGGACCTGCTGCCCTCCACTCCGCGGCAGCTGGCGCTCTACGCCGCGCTCACCGACATCGGCGTCGCACAGGGCACCCCGCGCTTCGGCCACCTGCCCTACGTCACCGGCGAGGGCAGCAAGAAGCTCTCCAAGCGCGACCCGCAGTCCAACCTCGACGTGTACCGCGAGCGCGGTTTCCTGCCCGAGGGGTTCGCCAACTACCTGGCGCTGCTCGGCTGGTCGATCGCCGAGGACCGCGACATCTTCTCCATGGCCGAGATGGTCGAGGCCTTCGACGTCACCCGGGTCAGCGCCAACCCGGCGCGCTTCGACCTGAAGAAGGCCGAGGCGATCAACGCCACCCACCTGCGCGCGCTGCCGGTCGAGGAGTTCATCGAGCGGGTGACGCCGTACCTGGCGGCCGCGGGCCTGGTCGCCTCCCCGCCCACCGAGGAGCAGCAGCGCATCCTGACCGCCATCGCACCGATGGCCCAGGAGCGCATGATCGTGCTGTCCGAGGCCGTCGGCCTGCTCGGCTTCCTCTTCGTCGACGACGTCGAGATCGACCCGGCCGCTGCCGAGAAGCAGCTCTCCGGCGAGAACGCCGTCACCGTGCTGGACGCGGCGACGACGTCGCTGCGGGACCTCGGGGAGTGGAGCACGCCGGCCATCGAGGGCGCCCTGAAGTCCGCGCTCGTCGACGGTCTGGGGCTCAAGCCGCGGCAGGCGTTCGGCCCGGTCCGGGTGGCGGTGAGCGGGCGCACCGTCTCCCCGCCGCTGTACGAGTCGATGGAGCTGCTCGGGCGCGAGCGGACCCTCGCCCGCCTCGACGCGGCACGCCGGATCGCCGGCGGATGACCGCCGCGGGGCCGGAGGAGCGCGAGCAGGACGCCGGGCCCTACACGGGGCCGCCGCCCACGCTGCCGCCACCGGCGGAGCTGCGCGCTGACCCTCCGGCGGCCCCGGAGCCGTCCGGGGAGCAGCCGGCGGCCGCACCGACGCCGTACCTGCTGGCCATGCGCGACGCGGGGTGGGCGTGGTGGCGGCCGCTGGCCGGGCTGGCGGTCATCGCCTTCCTCCTCGGCATCGCCCTGGTCCTCACCCGCATCGCCGACCTGCTCACCGGCACCGGCGCCGACCTGTCCCCGGCGCCGCTCACCTGGCCGGGGCTGCTCGTCACGGACCTGTTCCTGGCCGTCGCGCTGCCGGCGGTGCTCCTGGCCTGGCCGATCGCGCACGGCGTGGGTCCGGGCCGCGGCCTGTCGGAGGCGGGCCTGCTGCGGCTGCCCCTGCTGCGCCGGCTGCTGCTCGTCGCCCTCGCCACCGCCGGCGTGGGGATCGGGCTCGGGGTCGCGGGCGCGGTGCTCCTCGCCGGTCGGGAGGCGCCCGGGCCGGTGCCGGAGCTGCCGTGGGTGCTGGTGGTGGGGCTGCTCACGGTGCCGCTGCGCGCCGCCGCGGAGGAGGTGCTGGTCCGCGGCTACCTCGCGCAGGCGGTCGCGGGCTGGATCGGGCGGCCGCGGGCCGGTGTCGTCGTCGCCGCCGTCGTCACCTCGGTGCTGTGGGCCGCCGCGTACGGCACCGACGACCTCACCGGCTTCCTCGGCCGGCTGGCGCTGGGGCTGGCCGCCTCAGCCGCCGTGGCGTCCACCGGCGGCGTCGAGGCCGCGATCGCGCTGCACGTGGTGGTCGCGGTTGTGGTCCTGGTCCTCGGGGCCGTCCTGGGTGAGGACGCCGTGCCGGGGATGGTGCCCGGCGGCCCGGGAGACGCGTTCGCGCTGGTCGGGGCGCTGGCGATGGCGGCGTTCGTCGTCGCCGCCGGCCGCCGGGGCGCGCGCACCTGAGGGGGGTGCACCGGTGCCGTTCCACCGTCGGGTACTGTGTTCTCCGGCGCCGTGAGAACGGCCCATGGGGTATGGGGTAATTGGCAGCCCGACGGTTTCTGGTTCCGTTAGTCTAGGTTCGAGTCCTGGTACCCCAGCGAGGAAGCACCTTCCTCGCTGCAGCACGATCGCAGCACTGCACGGCCCCGTCGTCTAGCGGCCCAGGACGCCGCCCTCTCACGGCGGTAGCGAGGGTTCGAATCCCTTCGGGGCTACGCACACGAGAGCCCCCGACCGGAACCGGTCGGGGGCTCTCGCGCATGCGGCCCCCGTGCGTGCCGTCCGGGAACGGCATGGCAGAATCTCCGGTGTCCGGCCCCGTCGTCTAGCGGCCTAGGACGCCGCCCTCTCACGGCGGTAGCGAGGGTTCGAATCCCTTCGGGGCTACGCACACGAGAGCCCCCGACCGGAACCGGTCGGGGGCTCTCGCGCGTCGCGGGCTCAGCCGCCGAGGTCCAGAGCCGTCTCCAGGGGGAGCTCCACCGCGCTGGTGCCCACGCGCAGCCGGTAGCCGCCCGGCTCGTACACCCAGCCGTCGGCCCAGTGCGCCAGCAGCCGCGTGTGCACCTCGACCGGCACGCGCGCCGTCCCGCCGGCGGGCACCCGCACCGGCGCCGAGCCGACCAGCCAGCGCACCGGCCGGTCGACGGCCGAGCCGGGCCGCTCCGCGTACACCTGCACGACCTGCTTGCCGTCGCGGTCGCTGCGGTTGACCACCTCGACGGTCACCGTCACGACCTCGCCGGCCCGCGCCGCCGCCGGCGCCTCGACGCCGGTCAGGTCGATCTGCGCGTAGCCGCGGCCGCTGCCGAACCAGTACGCGGGCTCGGCGCCCGCCCGCAGCCACGCGCGGTAGCCGATGTGGATGCCCTCCGCGTACTCCAGCGCCCCGTCCACCGGGGTGCACGAGAGCACCGGGACGTCGGCCTCGGCGGCCGGCCAGGTGGTGGGCAGCCGGCCGCCGGGCTCGGCCACGCCCAGAAGGACGTCGGCGATGGTGGTGCCGAACTCCTGCCCGCCGAACCAGCCGAGCAGTAGCGCGGCGACGTCGTCCCGCCACGGCAGGAGGACCGGGGCGCCGGCGTTGACCAGCACCACCGTGCGGGGGTTGGCCGCGACGACGGCGCGCACGAGGTCGTCCTGCCGGCCGGGGAGCGCCAGCGTCGACCGGTCGTAGCCCTCGGACTCCACGACCGGGTTGGTGCCGACGACGACCAGCGCGACGTCGGCCGCCGCGGCAGCCCGAGCCGCATCGGCGATGAGCGCGTCGGCGTCGGCGTCGGTCGGCCGGGTGCCCAGGCGCAGCGACAGGGCGCGGGCCCCGAAGCCCGTGCGGCGGCGCAGGTCGTAGACCAGCCGGAGGTCGACGGGCGTGCCGGCGGTGACCCGCACCTCGGCCGACGCGCTCGGCGGGTTGGTGAACGCCGCCCCCAGCGCGCCGTCGGAGGCCCGGAGGCGCTCGTCGACCAGCAGCTCGTCGTCGACGTAGAGCCGGACCGTGCCCACCAGTCCGACACCCAGCTGCACGACGCCGCTGTCCGACGGGGTCCAGCGGGTGGTCAGCTCGAAGTCCGCCGCCGCCTCGATGGGGGCGTCGCCGCCGAAGTAGACGAGGGTGCTCGAGCGGCGGTCCTCGACGAACAGCTCCGCGCCGTCCTCGTCCAGGAAGCGGGCCTGCAGGCCGGGCTCGCCGCTTCCCGGGTGGGTCAGCTCGCGCAGGGGCAGCTCGGCGACGCCCTCCTGCACCACCGCGCCGACGGAGTACGTCACGTCCACGCCGGGCAGGGCCGCGCGCAGGCCCTCGAGCGGCGAGACGGTGTACGCCGGGATGACGGTGGCGCTGCCGCCGCCCTGCGTGCGGGCCGCCGAGGCGTTGTTGCCGATGACGGCCACCGAGCGCAGCGCCCCGGCGTTCCACGGCAGCTCGCCGCGGTTCTCCAGCAGCACGGTGCCCTCCACCGCGGCCTCCCGGGCGAGCGCAACGCCGTCCTCCACGAGAACCGGCTCGGCCGGCGCCGTGCCGGGCAGCGCCCCGACGCGCTGGGCGAGCAGCAGGATGCGCAGCACCTTGCGGTCGACGACGGACTCGTCGATCTCCCCCGCGCGGACGGCGGCGACCAGGGCATCGCCCCACGGCCCCTGCGGCCCGGGCATGACCAGGTCCTGCGCGGCGCGGGCGCTCTCCAGGCTGCGGACGCCGGTCCAGTCGCTGACCACGACGCCGTCGAAGCCCCACTCGCTGTTCAGCGGCGTCTCCAGCAGCGGGTTCTCGCTGGCCGTCGTGCCGTTGATCGAGTTGTACGAGCTCATGACCAGCCAGGCGCGGGCATGGACCACGGCCTTCTCGAAGGCCAGCAAGTACAGCTCGCGCAGCGTCCGGTCGTCGGCGCGGACGTCGACGGTGAAGCGCTCGGTCTCGAAGTCGTTGGCGACGTAGTGCTTCGGCGTCGCCCCGACCCCGTTGGCCTGCACGCCCTCGACGTAGGCGGCCGCGAGGTCCGCGGTGAGCACCGGGTCCTCGCTGAAGCACTCGAAGTGCCGGCCGCCCAGCGGGGATCGGTGCAGGTTGATGGTCGGGCCGAGGACGACGTCCACGCCCTTGCGGCGGGCCTCGACCGCCGCGGCGGCGCCGTAGCGCCGGGCGATGCCGGGATCCCAGGAGGAGGCCAGTGCAGTCGCCGAGGGCAGGTTCAGCGAGGGGTCGCGCTCGTCCCACGTCTCGCCCCGCACGCCGGAGGGGCCGTCGGACACCAGGATGCGGCGCAGCCCGATGCGCTCCAGCGGCCAGGTGGTCCAGAAGTCGCGCCCGGTGAGCAGTTGGACCTTCTCCTCGAGGGAGAGGGCGGCCAGGGCGTCGCCGAGCCGGGTGTCCGGGGATGCGTCGGTGTGCGTCATGGGCCCGTCTCGTCAGATGTCGGGGAGGTGTGACGCGGAACCTAGCGCGACCGGGTGAACCGGAGCACCGTCCGACGTGGCCGGGGGCGGCGGGGAGGTCTAGCGTTCCCGGAGGCCGCTCACGCACAGTGATGGGCGGCCTGACCTGTGCGGGAGGCGCTTCCACGGTGATCCGGACGAGTCGTTCCCTCGCGGACGGCCGGGAGATCCTGTACTTCGACGACGACTCGTCGCCGTCGGCACACGACGCCGCCGACACCCGCGACCTGCCGCCGGTCTCCACCCGCTCGCAGCTGCGCTGGGACGCGCTGCTGGGGGAGTGGGTCGTCATCGCCTCCCACCGGCAGAGCCGCACCTTCCTCCCGCCGGCCGACCAGTGCCCGCTGTGCCCGTCGCGGCCCGGGCGGCCCACGGAGATCCCGGACGCCGACTACCAGGTCGTCGCCTTCGAGAACCGCTTCCCCTCGCTGGCCACCGGCGTCGAGCAGGACGTCCCGCCGACCGCAGCGGGCGCGCCGCTGACCCGGCTGCGCCCCGGGTTCGGCCGCTGCGAGGTTGTCGTCTTCACCAGCGACCACGACCGCGACTTCGCCGACCTGGGGGCCGCTCGCGCCCGCCTCGTCGTCGACGTGTGGGCCGAGCGGACCGCCGAGCTGTCGGCCCTCGAGGGGGTCGGGCAGGTCTTCGTCTTCGAGAACCACGGCGAGGAGATCGGGGTGACGCTCACCCACCCGCACGGGCAGATCTACGCCTACCCGTTCGTGACCCCGCGGGTGCAGAAGGTGCTGAGCTCGGTCCGCCGGCACCGCGAGGCCACCGGTGGCGACCTGTTCGCCGAGGTGGTGGCCGCCGAGCGGTCCGGGCCGCGGGTGGTCGCGCAGAACGAGCACTGGACGGCGTTCGTCCCGGCCGCGGCGCGCTGGCCCTACGAGGTGCAGCTCTTCCCGACCCGCCGGGTGCCCGACCTGCCGGCCCTCACCGGCGACGAGCGGGACGCCTTCGTGGCCGTCTACCTCGACGTGCTGGGCCGGTTCGCCCACCGCTTCGACACCCCGATGCCCTACATCGCCTCCTGGAACCAGGCGCCCGTGCGCGCCCGCGACGAGTGGTGGCTGCACCTGCAGCTGTTCTCCCTGCGCCGGGCGCCCGGCAAGCTCAAGTACCTGGCCGGCTCGGAGTCCGGGATGGGCGCGTTCATCACCGACACCAACCCGGAGGACGTCGCCGAGCAGCTGCGGGCGGTGGTGCTCCCGTGACCGATCCGGCAGCCCGGGCCGCGGAGGCCTTCGAGGAGCGGTTCGGCCGCGCGCCCGAGGGCGTCTGGGCGGCGCCCGGCCGGCTCAACGTCATCGGCGAGCACACCGACTACAACGGCGGCTTCGTGCTGCCGATCGCGCTCCCGCACACGACGCGGGCGGCGGTGGCCCGGCGCGACGACGGCCGGCTGGTGCTCCGCTCCCTGCAGCACCCCGACGACGACGCCGACGTGGCGGTGGCCGAGCTGACGCCCGGGACACCGACGGGCTGGGCCGGCTACGTGGCCGGCGTCGTGCACGAGCTGGCCGGGCACGTGCCGGGCGGCCTGGACGTGCTCGTCGACGGCGACGTCCCGGCGGGGGCGGGTCTCTCCTCCTCGGCGGCGCTGGAGTGCGCGGTGGCCCTCGCCCTGCGCGACCTGCTCGGCCTGGACCTCGCTCCCGGCGACCTGGTCGACGTCGCCCGGCGAGCGGAGAACGACTTCGTCGGCGCCCCGACCGGGATCCTCGACCAGTCCGCCTCCGTGCTCTGCGAGGCCGGGGCGGCGCTGTTCCTGGACACCCGCGACCGCAGCGCCGAGCAGGTGCCCTTCGACCTGGCCGCCGCCGGGCTGGCCCTGCTCGTCGTCGACTCCGGCACCGTCCACGACCACGCGGAGAGCGGCTACGGCGACCGGCGCCGGGAGTGCGAGCAGGCGGCCGCGCGGCTGGGCGTAGACCTGCTGCGCGAGGTCGACGACGTCGCCGCTCTGGACGTGCTGGCCGACGGGACGCCCGAGGGCGAGCTCCTGCGCCGCCGCGCCCGGCACGTCGTGACCGAGGACGCCCGCGTGCTGCGCGTCGTCGCCACGCTGCGGTCGGGGGAGGACCCCCGCGCCATCGGCCCCCTGCTGACCGAGGGCCACGCCTCGCTGCGCGACGACTTCGAGGTCTCCGTCCCGCTGCTGGACGCGTGCGTCGAGGCGGCCCTGGAGGCCGGCGCGCACGGCGCCCGCATGGTCGGCGGCGGGTTCGGCGGCAGCGCGCTGGCCCTCGTCGACGCCGACGCGGTCGACGCCGTCACCGCAGCCGTCACCGAGCGCTTCGCCCGCGAGGGCGCCCCCGCACCCCGATCGTTCGTCGCCGTGCCCTCCGCCGGGGCCCGGCGGCTGGCCTGACCCGCTCCGAGAAGAGGACACCCGTGGACGACGCACTACAACTCGATGCGAACGTCGTGGACTACGCGCTGGTCGCGGCGTACTTCGCCGTCGTCCTGGGGATCGGCTTCGCCGCCCGGCGCCGGGTCTCCGACAGCCTCGACTTCTTCCTGTCCGGGCGGTCGCTCCCGGCCTGGGTCACCGGCCTGGCCTTCGTGTCGGCCAACCTGGGCGCGGTCGAGATCGTCGGCATGTCGGCCAACGGCGCCCAGTTCGGCATGGCGACGATGCACTACTTCTGGATCGGCGCCGTCCCGGCGATGCTCTTCCTCGGCGTCGTGATGATGCCCTTCTACTACGGGTCGAAGGTCCGCAGCGTCCCCGAGTACATGCGCCGCCGGTTCGGGCCCGGCGCGCACCTGGTCAACGCGCTCAGCTTCGCCGTCGCGCAGATCCTGATCGCCGGCATCAACCTCTACCTGCTGGCGCGCATCGTCGAGCTGCTGCTGGGCTGGCCGCTGTGGGTCTCGCTGATCGTCGCCGCGGTGGTCGTGCTGAGCTACATCACCCTCGGCGGGCTGTCGGCGGCCATCTACAACGAGGTGCTGCAGTTCTTCGTGATCGTGGCCGCCCTGCTGCCGCTGACGCTCATCGCCCTGAACCGGGTGGGCGGGATCGACGGGCTGATCGACGGCATCCGCGACGCCGGCAACGAGGAGATGCTGAGCTCCTGGCCGGCCACCGAGCTGACCGGCTTCGAGAGCCCGTTCTGGTCGGTCGTCGGCATCATCTTCGGCCTGGGCTTCGTGCTGTCGTTCGGCTACTGGACGACGAACTTCGTCGAGGTGCAGCGGGCGATGGCCACGCACTCGATCTCGGCCGCGCGGGCCACGCCGATCATCGGCTCGTTCCCGAAGATGTTCGTCCCGTTCATCGTGGTCATCCCCGGCATGATCGCCACGATCCTGATCCCGGAGGTCGCCCAGGCCAGGGCGTCGGGGGACGAGGACTTCGACTACAACAACTCGATCCTGTACCTGATCAGCGACGTGCTGCCCAACGGCCTGCTCGGCGTGGCCCTGGCGGGCCTGCTGGCCGCCTTCATGGCCGGCATGGCGGCCAACATCTCCGCCTTCAACACCGTCTTCAGCTACGACCTGTGGCAGCAGTACGTGAAGAAGGACCGGCCCGACGAGTACTACCTCCGGGTCGGCCGGTGGGCGACGGTCGGCGCCACGGTCACCGCCATCGGGACGGCGCTCATCGCGTCGGGCTACACGAACCTGATGGACTACCTGCAGACGCTGTTCGGCTTCTTCAACGCGCCGCTGTTCGCCACGTTCATCCTCGGCATGTTCTGGCGGCGGATGACGCCGACGGCGGGGTGGACGGGGCTGGTGTCCGGCACGCTGGCCGCCGTCACCGTCGCGCTGCTGAGCGAGGACGCCTTCGGCGAGCTCTCCCTCGGCGTGCTGCCGCTCGGCGGCCAGGGCGCCAGCTTCGTGGCCGCCGGGGCGGCGTTCGTCGTCGACGTCGTCGTCAGCGTGGTGGTCACGCAGATGACGCGGCCCAAGCCCGCCGAGCAGCTGGTCGGGCTGGTCTACTCCGAGACGCCCAAGGAGCAGCGCACGGACCCGGAGGCGCACCGCCTGCCCTGGTACCGGTCGCCGGTGCCGCTGGCCGGCATCTCGCTGACCATGGTCGTCATCCTCAACATCATCTTCCGCTGAGTCAGGGGCGCATCCGATGAGCACAGCAGGAACCACCGGCGACAAGAAGGAAGCCGGGGCGTTCGACGTCCGCAACGTCATCGCGACCCTGATCGGCCTCTACGGCGTCGTGCTGGTGGTCGTCGGCCTCGTGGACGACGGCGAGGAGGCGCTGGAGAAGGCCGGCGGGGTCAACGCCAACCTCTGGGTGGGCCTGGCGATGGTCGCGTTCGCGCTGGCGTTCGCCCTCTGGGCCCGCCTCCGGCCGATCGTCGTCGCCTCGCCGGAGACCGGGGACCGCGCGGACTGAACTAGCG
Source organism: Blastococcus sp. TF02-09 (assembly GCF_003319105.1). GTDB lineage: Bacteria > Actinomycetota > Actinomycetes > Mycobacteriales > Geodermatophilaceae > Blastococcus. Next base: position 199,523 of record NZ_QOHH01000006.1, read on the forward strand.
GGCGGCGCGGGCGATGGCGGCCGCGGCGTCGAGCACCGCACCGACCACCTCCGGGCCGGGCCGGCGGCCGAGCCGCTCGACCGGTCCGGAGATGGAGACCGCGCCCAGGACGGCGCCGGAGCCGTCGCGCACCGGCGCGGACAGCGAGGCGACGCCGGGCTCTCGCTCGGCGATGCTGTGCGCCCAGCCGCGACGACGGACGTCGAGCAGCGTGCGCGCGGTGAAGCTCGCCGACGGCAGCAGGCGGGTGACCTCGTCGGCCGGGGTGAACGCCAGCAGCGCGTGCGCCGCGGACCCCGCGGTCATGGGCAGCCGCGCCCCGACGGGGACGGTGTCGCGCAGGCCGCTGGTGCGTTCGGCGGCGGCGACGCAGATCCGGCTGGCGCCGTCCCGCACGTAGAACTGGGCGCTCTCGCCGGTCGCGTCGCGCAGGGTGACCAGGTGGCGGCCGGCGACGTCCCCCAGGTCGGCGGACCCGCGGCCGAGCTCGGCGAGCGCGGGACCGGGTGCCCAGGTGCCGGTGTCGGTGCGCCGGACCAGGCGGTGCCCCTCGAGCGCGACCGCCAGCCGGTGGGCCGTGGCGCGCGGCAGCCCGGTGCGGGCCACGAGCTCGGCGAGGGTCGCCGGCTCCTCGGCGACGGCGCGGAGGATCGCGACCGCTTTGTCCAGAACGGCGACGGGGTTAGGCTGTCCCACACAGCAATACTTGCATCCCACCCAGTGAGACGCAAGCACAGCGAGGTGCCGGGCGATCCCCGGCGAGAGGACGGACCGTGCCCAAGACCCTGGCCGAGAAGGTCTACGACGCCCACGTGGTGCGCAGCACCGAGGGGGAGCCCGACCTCCTCTACATCGACCTGCACCTCGTGCACGAGGTCACCAGCCCGCAGGCGTTCGACGGTCTGCGCGCCGCCGGCCGCACCGTGCGCCGCCCCGACCTCACCATGGCCACCGAGGACCACAACGTCCCGACGCTGGACATCCTCAAGCCGATCGCCGACCCGGTCAGCCGGGCCCAGGTGGAGGCGCTGCGCCGGAACACCGCCGAGTTCGGCATCCGGCTGGCCCCCATGGGCGACCGCGACCAGGGCATCGTGCACGTCATCGGCCCGCAGCTCGGGCTCACCCAGCCGGGCATGACGATCGTCTGCGGCGACAGCCACACCTCCACCCACGGCGCCTTCGGCGCGCTGGCCTTCGGCATCGGCACCAGCGAGGTCGAGCACGTGCTGGCCACCCAGACGCTGCCGCAGTACAAGCCGAAGCAGATGGCGGTCACCGTCGACGGCGAGCTGCCCCCGGGCGTCTCCGCGAAGGACATCATCCTCGCCGTCATCGCCCAGATCGGGACCGGCGGCGGCCAGGGCTACGTCATCGAGTACCGCGGCAGCGCCATCGAGAAGCTCTCGATGGAGGCCCGCATGACCATCTGCAACATGTCGATCGAGGCCGGGGCCAAGGCGGGCCTCATCGCCCCCGACCAGACGACCTTCGACTTCCTGAAGGGCCGCCCGCACGCCCCGCAGGGCGCCGACTGGGACGCCGCCGTCGCGTCCTGGTCGACGCTGCGCACCGACGAGGACGCCGTCTTCGACGCCGAGGTGCACCTCGACGCCAGTGCGCTGACCCCGTTCGTCACCTGGGGGACCAACCCCGGTCAGGGGCTGCCCATCGACGGCCGCGTCCCCGACCCGGCCGAGTTCACCGACGAGGGCGACCGCCGCGCCGCCGAGCAGGCGTTGGAGTACATGGGCCTCACCCCCGGCACGCCGCTGCGCGAGATCGAGGTGGACACCGTCTTCCTGGGCTCGTGCACCAACGGCCGGATCGAGGACCTGCGGGTCGCCGCGGAGCTGCTGCGCGGGAAGCGGATCGACGCCTCCACGCGCATGCTCGTCGTCCCCGGGTCGGTGGCGGTCAAGGCGCAGGCCGAGACCGAGGGCCTGGACCGGGTGTTCACCGAGGCCGGTGCCGAGTGGCGCGGCGCGGGCTGCTCGATGTGCCTGGGCATGAACCCCGACCAGCTCAAGCCGGGGGAGCGCTCGGCCTCCACCAGCAACCGCAACTTCCAGGGCCGTCAGGGCAAGGGCGGGCGCACCCACCTGGTGAGCCCCGCCGTGGCCGCGGCGACCGCGCTGACCGGCCGCCTCACCGCCCCTGCCGACCTGATCGGAGCCTGAGACATGGACGCCTTCACCACCCACACCGGCACCGCCGCCCCGCTGCGCCGCACGAACGTCGACACCGACCAGATCATCCCGGCCGAGTACCTCAAGCGGATCACCCGCACCGGCTTCGAGGACGGCCTGTTCGTGGCCTGGCGCACCAACGAGCCCGACTTCGTGCTCAACCGCCCCGAGTACGCGAACGCCTCGATCCTCGTGGCCGGCCCGGACTTCGGCACCGGGTCCTCGCGCGAGCACGCCAACTGGGCGCTGCTCGACGGCGGGTTCCGGGTGGTCATCAGCCCGCGGTTCGCCGACATCTTCCGCAACAACTCGACCAAGGCCGGGCTGCTGACCGTCGTCCTGCCCGAGGCCGAGGTCGAGGCGCTGTGGGCGGCGATCGAGGCCGACCCCGCGCTGCCGGTGACGGTCGACCTGCAGGCCGAGCAGGTGACCTACGGCGACACGACCGTGCCGTTCCAGATCGACCCGTACACCCGCTGGCGGCTGCTCGAGGGGCTCGACGACGTCGGCCTCACCGAGCGGCACCTGGACGACATCGAGGCGTTCGAGGCCACCCGGCCCTCCTGGAAGCCGACGGCGCTGCCCGCCCGGTGACGTGATGGAACGGCGGTCCTTCCGCTAGGCCCTCGCGTCGGGATCCGCCTCGAAGTCGCGGTAGTAGTCGGCGACCAGCGCTCCCGGCCGGCCGCCCAGGGCCCACACGCTGCCCTTGGCGGCCGGCGGGAGCAGCCCGGTCACCCCGTGCCCGTGCACACCCAGCGCCTGCAGCACGGCGGGGATCGTCCCGCCCTGGCTGCAGACGACCTCGGCACCCGGCTCGCCGAGCGCGCGCAGCACGGCGTCGTAAGCCTCCTGCGGGTCGCCGCCGAACTCCGGCTCGCCGAACTCGCGGCGCTCGGCGACGGCCAGACCGATGCGCCCGGCGAGCGGCGCCACGGTCTGCCGGCAGCGCAGCGGGGTCGCACTGGCCACCGACACCGGGCCGAACAGCGCCAGCACCTCGGCCAGCCGCCGGGCCTGGGCCTCGCCCGCGGCGGTGAGCGGGCGCTCCTCGTCCGGCCCCTCCCACCGGTCGCTGCTGCCGGCCTTGCCGTGGCGGACCAGCAGCACCGCCACCTCGCGCGGCAGGTCGCCGCGGGCGGCGTCGGCGATCACCTCGCGGTCGGGCTCGTAGCTGCACAGCGTCGCGGCGTCGGCCGGGGGCAGCCAGCGCAGCTCATCGGCCTCGGAGTTGGGCACGAATGCGCCGCCGGTGCAGCGCATGAGCCAGTAGTCGACCCGCTTGGGCAGGCCGTCGACCTCGTACCGGGTGGTGAGGCCCCGGCGGCCGGCGACGACGGCCAGCCCGGTCTCCTCGACCACCTCGCGGCAGGCCGTCTGCACCGGGTGCTCGCCGGCGTCGACGTGCCCCTTGGGCAGCGACCAGTCGTCGTGCCGCTCCCGGTGGACGACGGCGATCTCGATCCCGTCCCCGGCGGGCCGCCAGATGACCCCGCCCGCTGCAGCGATCACGCGGCGCTCAGTTCGCGATCTCATGGATGCGCTCCATGAGCTCCGCCTGGTAGTCCCGTCCCTCGTGCTGCTCCCAGCTGCCGTCGCTGCGCAGCTCCCAGCAGCGGACCCCGGGTGCCAGGGCCGGCGCCAGGGTCGCCTCCAGCTGGGCGCGGGCGCGCTCGTCGCAGACCCGCAGCAGCACCTCGACGCGGCGGTCGAGGTTGCGGTGCATGAGGTCGGCGCTGCCCAGCCACCACTCGGCCTCGCCGCCGTTCGCGAACGAGATGACCCGCGAGTGCTCGAGGAACCGGCCGACGATCGAGCGCACCCGGATGTTCTCCGACAGCCCCGGCACCCCCGGCCGCAGCGCGCAGATCCCGCGCACGAACAGCTCCACCGGGACGCCGGCCCGCGAGGCCTCGTACAGGGCGTCGATGATCCGCTCGTCGACGATGGAGTTGGCCTTGATGCGGATGCCGGCCGGGCGCCCCTCGCCGGCGTGCCGCACCTCGCGGCGGATCTTCTCGATCAGGCCGTTGCGGATGCCGTGCGGCGCCACCATCAGCGTCCGGTAGTTCGTCTGCCGCGAGTAGCCGGTGAGCACGTTGAACAGGTCGGTGAGGTCCGCGCCCACCCGCGGGTCGGCGGTGAGGACGCCGAGGTCCTCGTAGATGCGCGCCGTCTTCGGGTTGTAGTTGCCGGTGCCGATGTGGCAGTAGCGGCGGATCACCCCCTGCTCCCGGCGCACGACCAGCGCGGTCTTGCAGTGCGTCTTCAGGCCCACGAGGCCGTAGACGACGTGGCAGCCGGCGCGCTCCAGCGAGCGGGCCCAGCTGATGTTGGCCTCCTCGTCGAAGCGGGCCTTGATCTCCACGAGGACGACGACCTGCTTGCCGGCCTCGGCGGCCTCGATGAGCGCGTTGACGATCGGGGAGTCACCCGAGGTGCGGTAGAGCGTCTGCTTGATGGCCAGCACGTTCGGGTCGGCGGCCGCCTGCTCGATGAAGCGCTGCACGCTGGTCGCGAACGAGTGGTACGGGTGGTGCACCAGCACGTCGCCCTCGCGCAGCGTCGCGAAGACGCTCATCGGCGTCTCGCCCTCGCTCAGCCGCGGGTGGGTGGTCGGGACGAACGGCTCGTCCTTGAGCTCGGGGCGGTCCAGGTCGTACAGCGCCATGAGCGAGGCCAGGTCGAGCAGCCCGGGCACGTGGACGACGTCGTCGGGGGAGACCTCCAGCTCGGAGACGAGCACCTCGAGGATCCGGGGATCCATCGGCTCGGCGACCTCCAGCCGCACCGCGGGGCCGAACCGGCGGCGTGCGAGCTCCCGCTCCAGTGCCTGCAGCAGGTCCTCGTCGCGGTCCTCCTCGACCTCGACGTCGGCGTTCCGGGTGACGCGGAAGAAGTGGTGGTCGAGCACGTCCAGCCCCGGGAACAGCTGGTTGAGGTGCGCGGCGATGAGGTCCTCGAGCGGCAGGAAGGTCGCCGTGGCGGCGGAGTCCGGCGAGCCCACGGGGACGAACCGCGGCACGTTGTTGGGCACCTTGAGCCGGGCGAACCGGGGTGCGTTCGTGTCCGGGTCGTGCACCGACACCGCCAGGTTCAGCGACAGCCCGCTGATGTAGGGGAAGGGGTGCGCGGGGTCGACCGCCAGCGGGGTGAGCACGGGGAACACCTGGTCGCGGAAGTACTCGCGCAGCCGCACCGCCGCGCCCTCCTCCAGGTCGTCCCAGCGGACGATCCGGATGCCGGCGTCCCGCAGGCGGGGCAGCACGTCGTGGTTGAAGACGTCGGAGTGCCGCTGCACCAGCTCCTGCGTGCGGGCGGTGACCCGTTCCAGCTGCTCCCGAATGGTCAGCCCGTCGGGGGAGCGGACGGTGAGGCCGGTGCTCTGCCGGCGCTTCAGACCTGCGATGCGGACCATGTAGAACTCGTCGAGATTGCTGGCGAAGATCGCCAGGAACTTCACCCGCTCGAGCAGCGGCAGGCTCTCGTCCTCGGCCAGTTCGAGCACCCGGGCGTTGAAGTCCAGCCAGGACAGCTCGCGGTTCAGGAAGCGGTCGGCCGGGAGGGGCGCGGAGTCGGGGGTCGGCACCCGATCATCGTGCCGCACCGAGCTGGACGGCGAGAGTCGGCGAGGCGGCCAGCAGCTCGGCCGTGGCCGGTCCCACGCCCAGCGCGACCGCTGCGCGCAGGTCCTCGAGTGCGTCGACGTCGCGCAGCAGCCCGGGCCACGCGCCGGTGAGGGCCCGCGCGCCGTCGTCCCGGTGGGCCTGCGCCGACCCTGCACCGAACCGGGGGCGCAACGGCGTCCCGACCGCGGTCAGCAGCGTGGTGCCCGTGCCGTGCACGTCGGCCACGAAGGCGCGCGGCGCCGTTCCGGCGGCCCGCAGCGCGGCGCCCAGCTCGGCCGGGCGGAGCGCCGGCAGGTCCGAGGAGAGTGCGGCTACCGCGTCGCCCGCCGCCGCCCGCGCGCCGTGCTCGAGGGCGGCGTTGAGACCGCTGTCCGGGTCGTCGCCCACGGTCCGGGCGCCGAGCCGCCGGACCAGCCCGGCGGCGGCCGGCTCGTCGGTGACCACGACGACCTCCGCGACGCCGGGGCCGGCCAGGGCGGCGGCGACGGTGTCGGCCAGCAGCGCCAGGACCAGCGCCTCGTGGGCGTGCGCGGGACGGTCGGCCCGGTCGGTCAGCGGCCGGAGCCGGGTCTTGGCCACGGCGAGCCGCTTCGCCGGGACGACGACCGACCAGGCAGGCACGCCGACCATGTCAGCACACCCGCGGCGCGCCGGCGGTGTCACCCTTCCGGGACCCGGTGATCGTCGGACGGCGGTCCAGGGTCGATCATGGGACGGATCACACAGAAGGAGGCGATCCGGTGGCGGAGGAGAGGTCCTGGGCGGACCCGGCGTCGGCCGGTGCACCCCCGGCGGTGCAGTCGGTGCGGCCCCCGGGGAGCCGCCGCCCGGGCAGGTGGCGGACCCGCGGCCGGATCGGTTGGGCGTTCTGGCTGTGCATCGTGGTCGTCTTCCCCGCCACGAAGCTGATGTTCGCCATCCGCTACCGCCACGGCGAGCGGTTCCCCACCCGCGGGCCGGTCCTCCTGGTGGCCAACCACGTCTCGATCCTCGACCCGCTGGCCTGCGCGCGGCTGGTGTTCGACCACGGCCGCATGCCGCACTTCCTGGCGAAGGAGTCGGTGTTCAAGGGGCTGGCCGGCACCATCCTGCGCTCGGCCGGCCAGATCCCGGTCGCCCGTTACTCGTCCGACGCCGTCGGCGCGCTCGCCGCCGCGCAGGAGGACCTCGCCGCCGGCAACGTCGTGGTGATCTACCCCGAGGGCTCGGTCACCCGCGATCCGGACTGGTGGCCGATGCAGGCCCGCACCGGGGCCGCCCGGCTGGCCCTCACCACCGACGCCACCGTGCTGCCGGTCGCCCAGTGGGGCCCGCAGCGGCTGCACGACTACCACGCCAAGAAGCTGCACCTGCGGCTGCGCACGCCGACCGAGTACTACGTCGGCGAGCCGATCGACCTGTCCCGCCAGCGTGCCGAGCTGCGCGCCGGGCGCCCGCTGACCACCGAACTGCTCCGGGAGACGACCGACCTCATGATGGGCCGCGTGCGCGACCAGCTGGCCGAACTCCGCGGGGAGCCGGCGCCCGCGCTGGTCCACCCGCGCCCGCAGCGCGAGCTGCCCGGCGACCTGCCCGGTGGCGCCGCGTGAGGCGCGCCGCCGTCCTGGGCGCCGGCTCCTGGGGGACGACGTTCGCCAAGGTCCTCGCCGACGCCGGCTGCGAGGTCGCGCTGCACGCCCGCCGCCCCGAGCTGGTGAAGACGATCACCGAGGACGGGGAGAACCGCGACTACCTGCCGGGCATCCGGCTGCCCTCGGCCGTGCGCGCCACCGGAGACGCCGCCGAGGCGCTCGACGGCGCCGAGGTCGTCGTCCTCGCCGTGCCGTCGCAGTCGCTGCGGGACAACCTCACCGCCTGGACCCCGCTGCTGCCGGCCGACGCCACGCTGCTGAGCCTGATGAAGGGCATCGAGCTCGGGACGACGAAGCGGATGAGCGAGGTCATCTGCGAGGTCACCGGAGCCGGCTCCGACCGCGTCGCCGCGCTCTCGGGCCCCAACCTCGCGCGCGAGATCGCCGAGGAGCAGCCGGCGGCGACGGTCATCGCCTGCAGCGACGCCGGCCAGGCCGAGGCGCTGCAGGCGGCCTGCCACACCCGGTACTTCCGGCCGTACACGAACACCGACCTGGTCGGCTGCGAGCTGGGCGGTGCCCTGAAGAACGTCATCGCGCTGGCCTGCGGCGTCGCGGAGGGCCTCGGCTTCGGCGACAACACCCGCGCCTCGCTCATCACCCGCGGCCTGGCCGAGACCGCCCGGCTCGGCCTGGAGCTGGGTGCCGAGCTGACCACCTTCGCGGGGCTGGCCGGCCTCGGGGACCTCGTCGCCACCTGCAGCTCGCCGCTGTCGCGCAACCGCACCTTCGGCGAGAAGCTCGGCCGCGGGATGACCGTGCAGGAGGTGCAGGAGAGCACCCGCCAGACCGCCGAGGGCGTGAAGAGCTGCCGATCGGTGCTCGACCTCGCCCGCGCGCACGGCGTGGACGTCCCGATCACCGAGGCCGTCGTGCGGGTCTGCCACGAGGGCGAGTCGGCGGCGCAGATGGTGCGGGAGATCATGTCCCGCGAAGCGAAGCCCGAGTGACGGACGGCGACGGCACCCGGTCGGTGCGGGCGGGGGAGCACCCCGCCGTCCCGGGCGCGCCGCTGCGGCCCTCGCCGGTCTTCGCCGCCCCGTTCCACCTCGGGGACCTGCCGCCCCGGGCGGGCGGCGCGGACGCCTACGCGCGGACGGAGCAGCCGAGCCTGCGCGACTTCGAGGCCGCCGTCGGCGAGCTCGACGGCGGCCGGTGCCTGTCCTTCGCCACCGGGATGGCCGCGCTCACCGCGGCGGTGCTGTCCTGTGCCGGCAGCGGCGACCGCGTCGTCCTGCCCTCGGACGGCTACTACGCCACCCGGCTGCTGGGCGCCCAAGAGCTGACCCGGTTCGGCATCGAGGTCGTCCAGGTGCCCACGCCGGAGATCGAGCGGTTCGCCGCTGACGGCGGTCTGGACGGCGTTCGGCTGGTGCTGCTGGAGACCCCGAGCAACCCGCTGCTCGACGTCTGCGACATCGCCGCGGTGACCGCCGCGGCCCGGGCGGCCGGTGCGCTGGTCGCGGTCGACAACACGACGGCGACGCCGCTGGGGCAGCGGCCGCTCGCGCTGGGCGCCGACATGACGGTCGGCAGCGACACCAAGGCGCTGACCGGCCACAGCGACCTGCTCCTCGGGCACGTCAGCGTCACCGACGACGAGCTGCACGCCCGGCTGAAGGGCTTCCGCGACCGCACCGGCAGCACGCCCGGCCCGTTCGAGGCCTGGCTCGGGCACCGGTCGATGAGCACCCTGGACCTGCGGCTGGCTCGCCAGGCGGCCAACGCCGCGGCGGTCGCGGAGCTGCTGGCGTCCTCGCCCGCGGTCACCGGGCTGCGCTGGCCCTGGCGCGCGGGCGACTCGTCCTACGAACTCGCGTCACGGCAGATGCTGCGGCCGAACGGTGTGCTGTCCTGCGAGCTCGCCGACGAGGACGCCGTCGCCCGGTTGCTGGGCGCCAGCCGGCTGTGGGCGGCGGCGACCAGCTTCGGCGGGGTGCACAGCACGATCGACCGCCGGGCGCAGTGGGGCGGGGACGCCGTCGCCCCGGGCTTCGTGCGGCTGTCCTGCGGCATCGAGGACACCGCCGACCTGGTGGCCGACCTGTCAGTCGCCCTGGCTGCCCTGGACTGAGCGGGCGGCCCGGCGGGCTCCGGCGCCGCGGGCGGTCAGCCAGAAGCTCAGCCCCCAGTAGTAGGCGACGTAGGCCAGCGACGCCGCGACGACCCACGGCTCCGGGTCGGGCAGCTGCACCACCAGCACCGCGTAGGTGACCAGCCAGACCAGGGTGAAGGCGAGCGTCACGCCCCGGAGGGCACCCATGCGCGAGGGGTACAGGTAGCGGATCGGCACGAACACGAGCACCGCGAAGACCAGCAGCGCGACCGTCGTCACCCGCTCGCCGGTGTCGAGCACGATCACGTAGAAGGCGACGACGTTCCAGTAGCTGGGGAACCCCAGGAAGAAGTGGTCGGAGGTCTTCGCGTCCACCCGGCAGAACTGGTAGCAGGAGGCCAGCAGCGGGATCGAGGCGACCACCCAGCCGGCCGCGCCCTCGGGCAGGTGGCCGGTGGTCCACAGCAGCACGATCGGGGCGAAGACGTAGGTCAGGTAGTCGACGATGTTGTCGAGCAGCGCGCCGTCGAACCAGGGAATCGTCTCCTTCACCCGGAAGCGGCGCGCCAGCATGCCGTCGGTGCCGTCGATGAACAGCGTGGCCAGGCCCAGCCACAGGGCGGCCTCCACCTCGCCCTCGAGGGCGGCGAGCACGATCATCAGGCCCAGCACCGAGCCGCTGGCCGTGTACAGGTGCACCGCCGCGCCGGCCAGCCGCTGGCCTCGCGAGAACGTCTCCGCCGGGGGAGCTGCCTGTTCGTGCACGCGACGAGGCTGCCACACCACCGGGAACACGGCGGGACGACGCGGGGCCGCGGACCCGGCAGCTAGGGTCGACGCGATGAACGGGCAGGCAGGCAAGGTGCGCGTCGCGGTCGTGTTCGGAGGGCGCAGCGCCGAGCACGCCATCTCCTGCGTCTCGGCGGGGAGCGTGATGGCGGCGCTGGACCCCGAGCGCTACGAGGTGGTGCCCGTCGGCATCGCCAAGGACGGCCGCTGGGTGCTCGCCGATCCCGGCCAGCAGCTGGCCATCACCGACGGTGCGCTGCCCGAGGTCTCCGGCGGGACGGCGGTGTCGCTGGTCGGCGATCCCGAGGGCCGCGGCCTGGCGGTGCTGGACCCGGGGGAGGCGGTCGGCCAGGTGCTGACCGAGGTCGACGTCGTCTTCCCGGTGCTGCACGGCGCCTACGGCGAGGACGGGACGATCCAGGGCCTGCTGGAGATGACCGGGCTGCCCTACGTCGGCTCCGGGGTGTTCGCGAGCGCGGCGTCCATGGACAAGGAGTTCACCAAGAAGCTGCTGGCCGCGGCCGGTCTGCCGCAGGGCGACCACGTCGTCCTGCGCGACGCCGACGGCGCGATCAGCGCCGACCCCGACGTGCTCGACGAGGCCGCCCGCCAGCGGCTCGGGTTGCCGGTGTTCGTCAAGCCGGCCCGCGCCGGCTCGAGCATCGGCATCACCCGCGTCACCGACTGGTCGCAGTTCCCCGCCGCGGTCGCCGAGGCCGCCGCCGTCGACGAGAAGGTCATCGTCGAGGCCGCCGTGCCCGGCCGCGAGATCGAGTGCGGGGTGCTCGCCGCGCGGGGCACCGGTCTGCCGGAGGCCAGCCTGCCGGCGGAGATCCGGCTGCGCGAGGGCGTCGACTGGTACGACTTCGCGGCCAAGTACCTCGACGACGCCGCCGAGTTCGACATCCCGGCCGACCTCACCCCCGCCCAGACCGCGGCGGTGCAGGCGGCCGCGCGCCGCGCCTACCTGGCCCTGGACTGCCGCGGCCTGGCCCGGGTGGACTTCTTCCTGGGCACCGGTGCCGACGGCGCGGACCTGCTGGTCGTCAACGAGGTGAACACGATGCCGGGGTTCACGCCGATCTCGATGTTCGCCCGGATGTGGGCGGCCACCGGCGTGGACTTCGCCGAGCTGGTCGACCGGCTGGTGACCGGCGCCCTGGCGCCGCGGTGACCCGCGGACGGCGGTCCCGCGGGTCCCGGGTCGCCGTCCTGCTCGCCCTGCTGCCCGTCCTGACCGCGGCCGCCGGGTGCGGGGACGAGGGCGGCGAGGCGGCCGTCGCCGAGGCGGCGCCGTCCGGGCCGGCCACCCCCGGGGAGCTGGAACGCCTGGTCGTCGACGAGGTGCCCTCGGGCCTCCCGCGGGTGCCCGACGAGGCGATCGAGCCACCGGCCGGTGAAAAGTCCGTGGCGGACGTGGCCGGATACTCCGACGACCCGGAGCGGGAGCGGGCGGTCCTGGAGGACTACGGCTACCGGCACGGCTGGGAACGGTTCTGGGGCGCCGGGACCGGCCCGGGCCCGCAGACGGGGGTCTTCGTCGACCAGTTCGAGGCGCCCGCGGGCGCCGACTCCTACGCCGAGGACCTCGCGCGCAACGACGCCGAGCAGTACGGCGGGCTGCTCAGCGAGAGATCACCCGGCCTGCCCGACGGCTGCCGGCGCCTGCTCGTCGACGAACCCGACCCCGACGACGGGCTGTGGGGCCCGGCCGCCTTCGCCTGGTGCACCCACGGCCCGTTCAGCGTGGCGGTCAGCGCGGTCGCCGGTTCGCTCGACGACGCGACGGAGGAGGTCGGCGCGGTCGCGCGCGACCAGCTGGCCCGGCTCTCCGCCGCGTGAGGCGGCGGCGCGGGTCAGCCTCCGGGCACGGGCTCCTGGTAGGGCAGCGCCTGCGCCAGGGCCGTGGTCAGGGCGGTCACCGGGGCGCTGTCCACGCTGGCCGGCAGGGCGATCTCGACGTACACCGGCCGGTCGACGGTGGTCCAGCGCGTGGTCTCGGGATCGGCGGTGTCGACGTACCACTGGACGCCGTTGATCTGGATGGCCGAGGCGCCCACCACCCAGCCGGCCGGACGGTCGACGCCGCAGACCAGGACGACCGGCGGCTCGCCCCACGCGTAGGCGAAGGGGGAGTCCGACTGGACCGGGCGCGAGGGCTCACCGGCCAGCTCCAGGGGGAGGCCGCTCATGACCGCGGGGCAGTACTCGTCGGCCTCGGGGGTCACCGGCGGCACCGCGACGGGCAGGGGCGGGAGGTCGGCGCGCTCGGGCGCGGTCGTGCCCTCGACGTCGGCCGGACCCTGCCCCGTGGAGCCGCCGTCGTCCTCGCCGTCGCCGCCGCCGCCGCCCAGGACGTTGACCAGGACGACGAGCGCCACCACCACCGGGACCAGGACGGCGGTCGCGATCAGCGCGATGCGCCGGAGGGGGTCGTCGACCGGCTCGGGCGCGGGCGTGGGCTCGCTCAGGGGATCAGCGCTCGCGGTCGGGCCGTCAGATGTTGACGACGGGGCAGGTGAGCGTGCGGGTGATGCCGTCGACCGACTGCACCCGGGCCACCACCAGCCGGCCGAGCTCGTCGACGGTCTCCGCCTCGGCGCGCACGATCACGTCGTAGGGGCCGGTGACGTCCTCGGCGCGGGTCACCCCGCTGATCTCGCTGATCGTGGAGGCGACCTGGGCGGCCTTGCCGACCTCGGTCTGGATGAGGATGTAGGCGTGGACCACGGGAGATCCTTCCTCCGGCAACTCGGCCGATACGTCGTCCCCGCCGGGTGGCGGACAGTTCGGCAACCTACCGCAGTGACCGGAGGCACCTCGTGAGTCGGCCCCGTCCGCTCGTCCCGCGCCCCGACCCGGCGGACACCGTCCGGACCGTGGGCGAGTTCGGCGTCATCGCCCGCGTGCTCGCCCGCGCGGGGTCCGCCCGGCTCACCGAGGTGGGGCCCGGCGACGACGCCGCGGTGACGGTCACCCCCGACGGCCGGGTCGTCGCGACCACCGACGTCCTCGTCGAGGGCCGCCACTTCCGCCGCGACTGGTCCTCCGCCGAGGACGTCGGGCACAAGGCCGCGGCCGCCAACCTGGCCGACGTCGCCGCGATGGGCGGCACCGCGACCGCGCTGCTGGTCGGGCTGGCGTGCCCGGGGGACACGCCCACGAGCTGGCTCGAGGGCGTCGCGACCGGGCTGGCCGACGAGTGCGCGCCGCTCGGTGCCGCCGTCGTCGGCGGGGACACCGTCGAGGCCGCACCGGGCAGCAACGCCGTCGTCCTGTCCGTGACGGCGCTGGGTGACCTGGGCGGGCGCCGTCCGGTGCTCCGGTCCGGAGCTCGGCCCGGGGACGTCGTCGCGCTCGCCGGGCGGCTGGGCTGGTCGGCCTGCGGCCTGGCGGTGCTGCGCCGCGGCTTCAGCAGCCCGCTGGCAGTCGTGGCCGCGCACCGGCGGCCCTCGCCGCCCTACGCCGCCGGCCCGGCCGCGGCGGAGGCCGGCGCGACCGCCATGTGCGACGTGAGCGACGGCCTGCTCGCCGACGCCGGGCACATCGCGACCGCGAGCGGGGTGGTCCTCGACCTGGACCGGGCCGCGCTCGTCGCCGCCTGTCTGGTGCCGGACGGCCCGCTGCAGCAGGTGGGCGCGGCCCTGGGCGCCGATCCGCTGGCGTGGGTGCTCACCGGCGGCGAGGACCACGCCCTCCTCGCGACCTTCCCCGGGGACACCCCGCTGCCCGCCGGGTGGACCGCGATCGGCGCGGTGCGCGCGGGCAGCGGCCCGGCGCCCGCTGTCCTGGTGGACGGCGAGGCCGGCGACGCGGTGGCGTCCGAGCTCGGCGTGGGAGGGCCCGGCCATGCCCACTTCGGCTGAGCGGCTGCCCGACGGCACGCCGGTGCTGCTGCGCGCGCTGCCCTACGACCACCCGGTCGTGCAGGACCTCGTCGAGCGGGTGCAGCAGGAGTACGTGCTGCGCTACGGCGGGCGGGACGCGGCGGTGGTGGTCCCGTCCGAGTTCGAGCCACCGGCGGGGGTCTTCCTGGTCGCGGAGGTGGACGGGGAGGCCGCCGGCTCCGGTGCGTGGCGCCTCCTGCCCTCCGGTGACGTGGAGATCAAACGGGTGTACGTGGCGCCCGCCCACCGGCGCCGGGGCCTGGCCCGGGTGATCATGGCCGCGCTGGAGGACAGTGCCGCCCGCGCGGGCCACCGCAGGGTCGTGCTGAACTCCGGCCGGGAGCAGCCCGAGGCGCTGGCCCTGTACGACCGGCTGGGCTACCGGCCGGTACCGGGCTACGGGGTGTACGCATGTGCGCCGGATGCGGTGTTCCTGGGCAGGAACCTGGGACGGCGCGACGGGACCGAGAACGAGAAGGGGAAGCCATGGGCGTCGTGACGCTGTCCGCCTCCTACGGAGCGGGCGGTCCGGAGGTCGCCGCGGCCGTCGCCGAGCGGCTGGCACTGCCGTTCCACGACCGCGTGATCCCGGTGCAGGTCGCCGGCCGGCTCGGGGTGCCGGTCGAGGAGGCCGAGGCCAACGACGAGACCGTGGTGACCGGGCTCTGGCGGATGGTGGCCAACCTCGGCACCATGCCCGACGCCGTCGGCGGGGTGCTGCCGTCGGCGAACGTCCCGGACGCGCGCGCCTTCCGCGAGCAGACCGAGCGGGTGCTGACCGAGATCGCCGCGCCCGGCGGCCCCGGCGGGGTGGTGCTGGGCCGTGCCGCGGCGCTGGTGCTCGGCGAGCGGCCCGACGTGCTCAACGTGCGCCTCGGGGGACGGCGCGAGCGGCGCCTGGAGGCGGCGGTGGCGCGGTACGCCCGGCCGGCCGAGGAGCTGCGCCGCGAGATGGAGGCCAACGACCGGGCGCGCGAGGCCTACGTCCGGCACTTCTACCGGGCCGACGCGTCCTCGCCCAAGCACTACCACCTGGTGGTCGACAGCACGGCGCTCCCGCTGGAGACGGTCGTGGAGCTCGTCGTCGTCGCGGCCCGCAGCCGCGGGATCGGCAGGGTCTGACCCACCACGCGACGGACCCCGGAGGCCTCAGGCCTCCGGGGTCCGGTGGTGCAGTGCTGGAAAGGCCGCCCTTCAGGGGCCCGCACCGAGCGTGCGAGGCGTGGGGGAAGGGTGGTCCTTCTATCAGGCGCGGACGACCTTGCCCGCGCGGATGCACGAGGTGCAGGCGTTGATGCGCCGGCGGTTGCCGGGGGCGATCAGCGCCCGCACGGACTGGATGTTCGGGTTCCAACGGCGCGGCGTGCGGCGGTGCGAGTGAGACACCGACATACCGAAACCGGGGCCCTTGCCACAGACATCGCACACGGCAGCCACGGTGGATCACTCCCAGAAAGAATCGTTCACAGACGGCGGGACACGACAGCACCCGCAACAAGACCGTCCAGGAGTCTAACCGCTCCCGGGACGACGTGCCGCCACCGCCCCGGTTCCCGGGTCGCGGGCGGCGGTGCTGTCGGCCCCCACGGGTACCCTCCGCCCGTGCTGCAGGCGCTGGACGAGGCCGCGGTCGGCCGGTGGTGCCGCACCGCTGTCGCGGCGCTGTCCGAAGCCCGCGGGCGCCTGGACGCGATGAACGTCTTCCCGGTGCCCGACGGCGACACCGGCACGAACCTGCTGCTCACCGCGCAGGCCGCCCTGGCCGCGCTCGAGCGGGACGGCGTCCGCACCACCGAGCCGGCCTGGTCGGTGCTCTCCCGGGGCGCGGTCCTGGGTGCCCGGGGCAACTCGGGGACGATCCTCGCCCAGCTGATGCGCGGCCTCGCCGACCAGCTCGCCGGTCAGCCCCCGGCCGACGGCCCGGCCCTCGCCGCGGCGTTGCTCAGGGCCGCCGACATCGCGTACACCGCCGTCGCCGACCCGGAGGAGGGGACCTTCCTCACGGTGGCCCGGGGCGGTGCGGAGGCCGCCACGGCGTGCGTCGCCGAGGGCAGGACCGCGCTGGCCGACGTGGTCACCGCGGCCGCGGACGGTGCCCGGGCCGCGCTGGAGGGCACGCCCGAGCAGCTGGCGGCGCTGCGCGAGGCCGGCGTGGTCGACGCCGGGGGAGCAGGCCTGTGCGCCGTCCTCGACGCCCTGGTCACCACCGTCACCGGCGTCGAGCCGGCCCGTCCGCCGCTGGCCGCCTCCCGCGAGGCCGGGCACGCGCACGCCCACCGCGCGGACTCCCGGCACGTCCCGCACCAGCCCCCGCCCGGGCCGGGCAGCGAGGTGCAGTACCTCCTGGCCGACGCCGACGAGGAGTCCGTCGCCCGGCTGCACACCCGGCTCGCCGCGCTCGGGGACAGCCTCGTCGTCGTCGGCGTCGACACCCCCACGGGGCGGGAGTGGAACGTGCACGTGCACGTCTCCGACATCGGCGCGGCCATCGAGGCCGGCATCGAGGCCGGCCGGCCCTACCGGATCTCGGTGGAGCCGCTGGCGCCCGTCCTCCCGCCCGAGCCCGAGGCCGGCACCCGGGCGCTGGTCGCGGTCGTGTCCAGCGACGGGCTGGCGGAGCTGTTCGCCGGGGCCGGCGTCCGCGTGGTCACCTGCGGCCCCGACGGCGTGACCGAGGACGACGTCCTGGACGAGATCGTCGCCTCCGCGGCGCACGAGGTCGCGGTCCTGCCCAACGACGCCGGCCTGATCCCCGTCGCGTCGCGGGCCGCCGCCCGGGCCCGCGAGCTCGACCGCGAGGTGGGGGTCGTACCGACGCGCGCGCTGGTCCAGGGCCTGGCCGCCTGCGCGGTCGCCGACCCCGGCCGGCGGTTCGGCGATGACGTCATCGCCATGGCCGAGGCCGCCGCCGCCACCCGCTGGGCCGAGGTGACCGTCGCCGAGCAGGAGGCGCTGACCTCCGCTGGCCGCTGCCAGCCCGGGGACGCCCTGGGCTCGGCCGAGGGCGACGTCCTGCTCATCGGCCACGACCTCGCCGAGGTGGCCCGGGACCTGCTCGACCGGCTGCTCTCCGCCGGCGGGGAGATGGCCACGCTGGTCGTGGGCGAGGACGAGGAGCTCGGCGAGGCCGTCTGCCGCCACCTCTCCTCGCGGCACCCGACCATCGAGGTCGTGCGCTACGACGGTGGACCGGCCGGCATCCCCCTGCAGGTGGGTGTCGAGTGACCCGGCGAGGCTGACGTGGCCGTGACCATGGGGACGCCGCTGACCCGCGTGCTCGGCCCGAAGACGGCTGCGAGCATGGCCGACCAGCTCGGCCTGCATACCGTGGGCGACCTGCTCCGGCACTACCCGCGCCGCTACGCCCGGCGCGGCGAGCAGGCCGACCTCGCCGACGTCCAGGTGGGCGACCGGGTGACCGTGCTGGCCCAGGTCCGCAGCGTGACCACCCGGCCGATGCGCAACCGGCGGGGCTCGCTGACCGAGGTCGTGGTCGGCGACGGCAGCGGGCGCATGAAGCTGGTGTTCTTCAACCACCGGCACGCCCAGCTCAAGCCCAACGCCTGGGGGATGTTCGCCGGGACCGTGGGGGAGTGGCGCGGCGAGAAACAGTTCGCCCACCCCGACATGCACCTGCTGGAGGGTGTCGACGACGAGGACGACTGGGCCCGCGCGCTCGTGCCGATCTACCCGGCGAGCAAGGACGTCTCCAGCTGGGTGATCCAGAAGTCGGTCAAGCTGCTGCTCGGTGCCTCCGGAGGGCTGGAGGAGCTGGTGGAGGACCCGCTGCCGGAGGAGATCCGGGCCCGGCACGGCCTGCTCCCGCTGGCCGGGGCGCTGCTGGACATCCACCGGCCCACCACCCTCGAGGACGTCGAGCGCGCGGAGTCCCGGCTCAAGTGGGACGAGGCCCTGGTCCTGCAGCTCACCCTCGCCGCCCGCCGCCGCGCGGCCGCCCTCGAGCCCGGGATCGCGCGGCCCCGCCGGTCCGGCGGCCTGCTCGACGCCGTCGACGCCGCCCTGCCCTTCGCACTCACCGAGGGCCAGCGCGAGGTGGGGGAGGAGCTCGCCGCGGAGCTCGACCGTGACCAGCCGATGCACCGGCTGCTGCAGGGCGAGGTGGGGTCGGGCAAGACGGTGGTCGCGCTGCGGGCGATGGCCCAGGTGGTCGACGCCGGCGGCCAGGCCGCCCTGCTCGCCCCCACCGAGGTGCTCGCCGCGCAGCACGCGCGCGGCATCCGCCAGCTGCTCGGCCCGCTGGGCCGGGCCGGCGAGCTGGACGGCGACCCCGCCGGCACCCGGGTCACCCTGTTGACCGGGTCGCTGAAGGCCGCGGTGAAGCGGCAGGCGCTGGCCGAGGTCGCCGACGGCAGCGCGGGCATCGTCATCGGCACCCACGCGCTGCTGCAGCAGGGGGTCGACTTCGCCGACCTGGGCCTGGTCGTCGTCGACGAGCAGCACCGCTTCGGCGTCGAGCAGCGGGACGCCCTGCGCGCGAAGGGGAACCGGCCCCCGCACGTGCTGGTCATGACCGCGACGCCGATCCCGCGCACCGTCGCGATGACCGTGTACGGCGACCTGGAGACCTCCACCCTGCGGCAGCTGCCCAGCGGCCGCGGCGGGGTCTCCAGCTCCGTCGTGCCGGCGGTCGAGAAGCCCGGCTGGGTGGACCGCGCCTGGGCCCGGCTGCGCGAGGAGGTCGCCGCGGGCCGGCAGGCCTACGTGGTCTGCCCGCGCATCGGGGACGTCCCGGGCGACGAGCCCGAGGACGCCGACGGCTCCCCGCCCGAGGACGACGGCCCGCGTAGCGACCGGCGCCCCCCGCTCGCCGTCCTCGACGTCGCCGAGCTGCTCCGCGACGGCCCGCTGGCCGGGCTGCGGCTCGACGTCCTGCACGGTCGGATGACCCCCGACGAGAAGGACGCCACCATGCGCGCCTTCGCGGCGGGGGAGACCCAGGTGCTGGTGGCCACCACCGTCGTCGAGGTGGGCGTCGACGTCCCGAACGCCACCGTCATGGTCGTCATGGACGCCGACCGGTTCGGCGTCAGCCAGCTGCACCAGCTGCGTGGTCGCGTGGCCCGGGGGAAGCACGCGGGGCTGTGCCTGCTGGTGACCGATGCGCCCACCTCGTCGCCCACGGGGCAGCGGCTGGCCGCCGTCGCCGCCACCTCCGACGGCTTCGAGCTCGCCCGGCTGGACCTGGAGACCCGCCGGGAGGGCGACGTGCTGGGCGCCGCGCAGTCGGGACGGCGCTCGGGCATCCGGCTGCTGTCGCTGCTCGAGGACGAGGAGCTCATCGCCACCGCCCGCACCGAGGCCACCGCCCTGCTCGCCACCGACCGCGGCCTGGCCGACCACCCCGGGCTGGCCGCGGAGGTCGCGGCCCTGGCCACCGACGAGCGCGCCGACTACCTGGAGAAGGCGTGACCCGGGTGATCTCCGGGCTGGCCCGGGGGCGGAAGCTGGCGGTCCCGCGGACGGGGGTGCGGCCGACCGGCGACAAGGCCCGTGGGGCGCTGTTCAACAGCCTCGCCTCGATGCTCGACCTCGACGGTGCCGCCGTCCTCGACCTGTACGCGGGCTCCGGCGCGCTCGGTCTCGAGGCGCTCAGCCGCGGCGCGCGCTCGGTGCTCTTCGTGGAGAACGGGGGCGGGGTGCTGCCGGTGCTGCGTGCCAACCTCGCCGCCGTCGGGCTCCCGGGCGGGCGGGTGCAGGCGGGGTCCGTGCCCACCGTGGTCGCCGGTCCGGCACCCGAGGCGTTCGACCTGGTGCTCGCCGATCCGCCCTACGCGACGCCGGTCGAGGAGGTCCTCGCCGTCCTCGATTCGCTCGTCACGGGCGGCTGGCTGGCGCCCGATGCAGTGGTCGTCGTCGAGCGCGGCCGGCGCGAGGACCCCTGGGAGTGGCCGACACCCCTGACCGCTGTACGCGATCGGCGGTACGGAGAGGCCGTGCTCCGGTACGGTCGGCTGTCGTGAGACGTGCCGTGTGCCCCGGTTCGTTCGACCCGGTCACCAACGGCCACGTCGACGTCATCAACCGCGCCGCCGCCCTCTACGACGAACTCGTCGTGGCCGTGCTGGTCAATCCGGGCAAGGCGGGGTTCTTCCCGGTCGAGGAGCGCATGGAGCTGCTCCGCGAGGCCGTCGCCCACCTGCCCAACGTGCGCGTGGACAGCTTCCAGGGCCTGCTCGTCGACTACTGCGGCGCCCACGACATCCCGGTGATCGTCAAGGGCCTGCGCGCGGTCAGCGACTTCGAGTACGAGCTGCAGATGGCCCAGATGAACCGCGAGCTGGCCGCGATCGAGACCCTGTTCGTCCCGACCGCGCCGCAGGTTGGCCACCTCTCCTCCAGCCTGGTCAAGCAGATCGCCACCTTCGGCGGGGACGTCTCGCGGCTGGTGCCGAAGGTCGTCGACGACCGGCTGCGCGAGCGCGCCGCCCAGGACCCGTCGTGACGCGCCCCGGGCGCACGCACACCACCGAGGTCGTCTACCGCCTCTACGAGACCGTCGACGAGCTCACCACCGTCATCGAGAACGCGCGCAGCGTCCCGATGTCGAGCTCCTGCATGGTCCCGCGCGACCACGTCCTCGACCTGCTCGACGACCTGCGCGAGTCCCTGCCCGAGGACGTGCAGGCCGCCGGCGCCATCGTCGAGCAGCGCACGGAGATCCTCCAGCAGGCCCAGGCCGAGGCCGAGCGGCTGACCACGCAGACCCGCGAGGAGGCCGAGCGGCTGCTCGAGGCCGCCCGCCGCCAGCGCGACGAGGTGCTCGGCGCCGCCCGCCGGCAACGCGACGAGGTGCTCGCACAGGCGCAGGCCGACACCGAGCAGCTGCTGCTCGAGGCGGAGTCCGAGGCCGAGGTGCTCCTCGCCGACGGCCGGCACCGGCGCGAGGCGATGATCGCCGAGGCGCTGGGCGAGCACGAGCGGTTGATCACCGAGACCGAGGTCTACCGCACCGCGGTCGACCGGGCCGACGAGCTCGGCGCGCGGGCGCACGCCGACGCCGCCCGCATGCGCGCCGAGGTCGACGAGTACGTCGACACCCGGCTGGCCGACTTCGGCACCGCGCTCGAACGGATGCTCCGCTCGGTCGAGAAGGCCCGCACCACCCTGCGGGAGTAGCGGCGGTGGCCGTGGACCTGCCGCTGCTGGAGTTCGACGGGGACTCGCCCGCGCTCATCGATCCCGAGCCGGTCCCCTCCCGCGGCGAGGTGCCCGAGCGCGCGGTGGTGTGCTTCTTCCGCGACGTGATCGACGAGGTCTGCGGGGACGGCCGGGCCGACGTCGTGGCCGAGACCACGTGGGAGAGCGGGGTGCACCGCCTCTACCGGCTGCCCGTGGAGGGGGGCCACGTCGGGGTCTTCCACCCCGGTGTCGGCGCCCCGCTCGCCGGCGGTGTGCTCGAGGAGATGATCGCGACCGGCTGCCGCACGTTCGTGGCCTGCGGCGGCGCCGGAGCGGTGATACCGGGCCTGGCGCTGGGACACGTCGTCGTCCCGGACGCCGCGGTCCGGGACGAGGGGACCTCGTTCCACTACCTCCCGCCCGGCCGGGAGGTGGCCGCGGACCCGGCGGTGACCGCCGTCCTCTCCGCCGTCCTGACCGAGTGCGACGTGCCGCACGTCGTGGGCAAGACGTGGACGACCGACGCGCCCTACCGGGAGACGCAGGCGAGGATCGCCGCACGCCGGGCCGAGGGGTGCGTGACGGTGGAGATGGAGGCGGCGGCGTTCTTCGCGGTCGCCCGCCACCGGGCGGTGACGTTCGGCCAGTACCTGTACGCGGGCGACGACGTCGGCGGCAGCGTGTGGGACAGCCGCCGGTGGCAGACGTCGTCCGCGCGACTGGACCTGTTCTGGCTCGCCGTCGAGGCGGTCCAGCGGCTGTAGTCCGCCGGCCGGCGCCGGTCGGGTAGTCTGGTCCACTGGTTCGATCGCCGGCGGCTCCGCCCCGGGTCGGGCCGCCCCCCGCTGCCTACCGCGAGTACCGACATGCCTTCCGCTCCTGCGCCCCGCCGCGACGCCACGCCCTCTCCGGGCCGGCGTCCCTCCGCCAACCCCTGGCGGATCGACCTGCGCGAGCTCGGGCGCCGGGCGGGCTCCATGCAGGAGCTCGAGCGCACGATCCCCGCGCCCGAGGAGTGGAAGGTCGAGCTCATCGGCGTTCCCGCCGGCGCCGACGTGCAGCTGCGGCTGCGCCTGGAGTCGGTGATGGAGGGCGTGCTCGTCTCCGGGGAGATCCAGGTGCCGCTGGTCGGTTCCTGCGCCCGCTGCCTCGAGCCGATCGAGGACACCCTGACCCTCGACGTGCAGGAGCTCTACGCCTACGAGGGCAGCACCACCGAGGCCACCAGCGAGGAGGACGAGGTCCGGCTGGTCGACGGCGACTTCCTCGACCTCGAGCCCATGGTCCGCGACACCGTCGTCCTCAGCCTGCCGCTGTCGCCGGTCTGCGACGAGGACTGCTCGGGCCTGTGCGTCGACTGCGGCCAGCGCCTCGACGACCTGCCCGCCGACCACGCCCACGAGATCACCGACCCCCGCTGGGCCGGCCTCGCAGAACGTTTCGCCTCCTCATCGGGCACCCCCGGTGACGACACCACCAAGGAGAACTGATCGTGGCCGTTCCGAAGCGGAAGATGTCCCGCGCCAACACCCGCATGCGCCGCTCGCAGTGGAAGACCACCGCCACGCAGCTCGCACCGTGCCCCAACCGCGCGTGCGGTGAGCTCAAGCCGCCGCACATCGCGTGCCCGAACTGCGGTCAGCACGCCGGCCGCCAGGTCCTGTCGGTCTGATCGACCACCGCACCGCCGGAGGGAGGACGGCCGCAGTGACGCACCCCGACGAGGGGAGCACCGCCGGCCGTCCCCCCGGCGGTCCGGAGCACGCCGCACGCGCCGCCGCCTGGGCGCGCGCCGCCCTCGAGGTCGAGGTGCCCGGCGATCTGCTCACCCTGG
This sequence comes from Blastococcus sp. TF02-09, assembly GCF_003319105.1. Classification (GTDB taxonomy): domain Bacteria; phylum Actinomycetota; class Actinomycetes; order Mycobacteriales; family Geodermatophilaceae; genus Blastococcus. The sequence continues at coordinate 222,678 of NZ_QOHH01000006.1, forward strand.
CGCTGACGCACCGGTCGTTCGCGTACGAGAACGGCGGCCTGCCGACCAACGAACGCCTGGAGTTCCTCGGCGACTCGGTGCTCGGCCTGGTCGTCACCGACGAGCTCTACCGCAGCCAGCCGGACCTCCCCGAGGGCCAGCTGGCCAAGCTGCGTGCCTCGGTCGTGAACATGACCTCGCTGGCCCGGGTCGCCCGGCGGCTGGGCGACGGCGGCGTCGGCCCGCACCTGCTGCTCGGCCGGGGCGAGGAGACCACGGGCGGCCGCGAGAAGGACTCGATCCTGGCCGACGTCGTCGAGGCGCTGATCGGCGCGGTGCACCTGGGCCGCGGCCTGGACGCCGCGTCGGCCCTGGTGCACCGGCTCTTCGACCCGTTGCTGGCCGAGTCCGCCACCCGCGGCGCCGGCCTGGACTGGAAGACCAGCCTGCAGGAGCTCGGCGCCGCGCTGGGGCTGGGCGCCCCGGGCTACGAGACGCAGGACGAGGGCCCCGACCACGCCAAGACCTTCACGGCCAGCGTCGTCCTGGCCGGGACGGTGCACGGCCGCGGCCGGGGCCGCACCAAGAAGGCGGCCGAGCAGGAGGCCGCCGAGGCCGCCTGGCGCGCGCTGTCCGCCGAGGCCTGACGCCGTGCCCGAGCTCCCCGAGGTCGAGGTGGTGCGCCGCGGTCTGGATCAGTGGGTCACCGGCCGGACGATCGCCGCGGTCGAGGTGCACCACCCCCGCGCGATCCGCCGCCACCTCGAGGGCACCGAGTCCTTCGTGCAGGCGCTGACCGGCCGGACCCTGGTCGCCGCCCACCGGCGCGGCAAGTACCTGTGGCTGCCCGTGGCCGAGCCCGACGGCACGTCCACCGGCCGGGCGCTCGTCGCGCACCTCGGCATGAGCGGGCAGCTGCTCGTGGAGAAGCCGTCGGCCCCGGACGAGACCCACCTGCGGGCCCGGGTCACCTTCACCGACCGCGGCCGCGAGCTGCGCTTCGTCGACCAGCGCACGTTCGGCGGCCTGGCGGTCGAGGACCTCGGCCCCGACGACTCGGTGCCGCCGCGGCTGGCGCACATCGCCATCGACCCGCTCGACGACGCCTTCGACGTCGACGCCTTCTCCGCCGCGCTCCGGCGGCGGCGCACCGAGGTGAAGCGGGCGCTGCTGGACCAGACGCTCATCGGCGGCGTCGGCAACATCTACGCCGACGAATCGCTGTGGCGGGCCCGGCTGCACGGGGCCCGGCCCACCGACAAGCTCACCCGCGCGCAGGTCGCCGACCTCCTCGAAGGGGTCCGCGACGTGCTGGGGGAGGCGCTGGCCCAGGGCGGCACGTCGTTCGACTCGCTGTACGTCGACGTCAACGGGCAGAGCGGCTACTTCTCCCGGTTCCTCGCCGTCTACGGGCAGCAGGACCGGCCCTGCCCCCGGTGCGGGACGCCGATCCGCCGGGAGTCGTTCATGAACCGGTCCAGCTACAGCTGCCCGGTCTGCCAGCCCCGGCCACGCGCGACGGCGGCCCGCCCGCGCCGGTCATGACCCGGCGCGCCGTCGCCGTCGTCTCGGGCCACGTGCAGGGCGTCGGGTACCGCTGGTTCGTGCGCGGGCTGGCCGCGGACGCCGGGCTGTCCGGCTCGGCGACCAACCTCCCCGACGGACGGGTCGAGGTCGTGGTGGAGGGGGCCGACGAGGCCGTGACCGCCCTGCTGGCCGCACTCGACGGGCCGGGGGCGCCCGGCAGCGTCCGGCGGGTCGTCGTCCACGACGAGCCGGAACGCGGGGTGCACGGGTTCACCACGGCGTGACGAACGCGACATCTCCCGGACATGGTGCGCCCGATGGGGGCGTTGACCTGCGTCGGCCCGCCTGTCACGCTTGTACCACCACAGCCGCGCCGGCCGGATACCGGGGCGCCGGCTCACGCTCCCGCTGTCTGAAAGGCCGTTCCAGCCATGGCCAAGGCCCTGTTCGGTCACGTCGTCGCCCCCGCGCAGCTCCGGCTGGTAGAGGAGAACGCCGTCCTGCGCACCCGGGTGCGACGTCTCGAGCAGGAGCTCGCGGAGCTCCGCGCCCAGCGCGACGCCGCCATTGCACACGAGCTGCTGTCGCTGACCGGCTCCGGCGAGCCCGCGCTCGCCTGATCGCCCCACCCGCACCACCGGCCCCGATGGGCCCCTGCCGGGCGGATCGCGGCACTACGCTCCGGTATTCGTGCACCTCTCCAGCCTGACGCTCAAGGGCTTCAAGTCCTTCGCGTCCGCGACGACGCTCCGGCTGGAGCCCGGGATCACCGCCGTCGTCGGCCCCAACGGGTCGGGCAAGTCCAACGTCGTCGACGCCATCGCCTGGGTGCTCGGCGAGCAGGGCGCCAAGAGCCTGCGCGGCGGCAAGATGGAGGACGTCATCTTCGCCGGCACCGCCGGCCGGCCCGCGCTGGGCCGGGCCGAGGTGACGCTGACCATCGACAACACCGACGGTGCGCTGCCCATCGCGTACACCGAGGTGTCGATCACCCGACGCATGTACCGCTCCGGTGAGAGCGAGTACGAGATCAACGGCGACAAGGTGCGCCTGCTCGACGTGCAGGAGCTGCTCAGCGACTCCGGCATCGGCCGGGAGATGCACGTCATCGTCGGCCAGGGTCAGCTCGACGCCGTCCTGTCCGGCCGCTCGGAGGACCGTCGCGCCTTCATCGAGGAGGCCGCCGGCGTCCTCAAGCACCGCAAGCGCAAGGAGAAGGCGCTCCGCAAGCTCGACGGCATGCAGGCCAACCTCGACCGGCTGGCCGACCTCACCGCCGAGCTGCGGCGCCAGCTCAAGCCGCTGGGCCGTCAGGCCGAGGTCGCCCGTCGCGCCGCCGGCGTCCAGGCCGATCTGCGCGACGCCCGGCTCCGGCTGCTCGCCGACGACCTGGTGCAGCTGCGCGACGCCCTCGACAAGGACGTCGCCGACGAGACCGCCGCCCGCGAGCGCCGCACCGTGGTCGAGCAGACCCTCGCCGTCGTCTCGCGGCGCGAGGCGGAGCTGGAGTCCGGGCTGGCCGAGAGCGCCCCGCGACTCGCCGCCGCCTCGGACACCTGGTACCGCCTGTCGGCCCTGACCGAGCGGTTCCGCGGCGTGGCGTCGCTGGCCGCGGAGCGCTCCCGGCACCTGTCCGCCGCCGCCCCCGCCGCGGCTGCCGGCCGCGATCCCGACCAGCTCGAGGCCGAGGCCGACCGGGTCGAGGCGAACGAGACCGAGCTCGCGGCCGGGCTCGAGGCCGAACGCACGAGGCTGGCCGGCGTCGTCGCCGAGCGGGGCCGGCTGGAGGCCGCGCTCACCGAGGCCGAGCGCGCGTGGGTCGCCGCCGCCCGGGCCCTGGCCGACCGCCGCGAGGGGCTCGCCCGGCTCTCCGGCGAGGTCGCGGCCGCGCGCTCGCGGGTCACCGCGGGTCAGGCCGAGATCGAGCGGCTGGCCCTCGCCGCGGCCGAGGCCGCCGAGCGCGCCGAGCAGGCCGCGGACCGGTTGGCCGAGCGCCGCTCGTCGGTGGCCGAGCAGGAGGACTCCGACGTCGTCCTAGTCACCGCGCACCAGGACGCCGTCGCCGCGCACGCCGCCGCCGCGAAGGCCGTCACCGAGCTGACCGCCGCCGAGCGGGCCGCCGAGCGGGACCGCGCCTCGTGGCAGGCCCGCCGCGACGCGCTGGCTCTCGGGCTGGCTCCCGTCGACGGCGCCGCCGCCGTCCTCGGCGCCGGGCTGCCCGGGGTCGTGGGCCCGGTCGCCGAGCGGCTGACGGTGCACCCGGGCGACGAGGTGGCACTGGCCGCGGCCCTGGGCGGGATGGCCGAGGCCGTGGTGGTCGCGGGCGTCGCCGACGCGGCCACCGCGCTGGAGCGGCTGCGGGCCACCGACGGCGGCCGCGCGGGGCTGCTCGTCACCGGCGGGCTGCCTCCGGTACCCCGGGACGGGTGGCCCGAGCTGCCCGCCGGCGCGCGCTGGGCGCTGGACGGGGTCACTGCGCCCGAGGAGCTGCGGCCCGCCCTGGCCCGCGCCCTGGAGCGGGTCGCCCTGGTGCCCGACCTGGCCGCGGCGGTCGGGCTGGTGGGCACCCACCCGCGGGTCCGCGCCGTCACCGCCGACGGCGACCTCCTCGGCGCCGACTGGGCGCTCGGCGGGCAGCGGGACGCCCCGTCGAACCTCGAGGTGCGCGCCCGCGTCGACGAGGCCGAGCGCGAGCTGGAGGCGGCGGTCACCCGCGCCGCGTCGCTCGCCGACGAGCTGGCGGCCGCCCGGGACACCGCGCGAGCACGGTCCGCCGACGTCGACGAGGCGCAGGCCGCGCGTCAGGCCGCTGACCGCGGCCGCTCGAAGGTGGCGGCCGAGCTGGCCGAGCTGGGCGCCGCCGCCCGGTCGGCGGCCGCGGAGGCGGAGCGGCACGAGGGCGCCCGCGTGCGCGCGGAAGGCTCGCTGGAGGCCGCGCAGCTCGCCCTCGCGGGCCTGGAGACCCGGCTCGCCGAGGCCGAGGCGGCCCCCGTGGAGGAGGAGCCGCCCACCGAGGAGCGGGATCGGTTGCGGGCCGAGGTGGCGACCGCGCGGCAGGGTGAGACCGAGGCGCGGCTCGCCGTCCGCACCGCGGAGGAGCGGGCCCGGGCGCTGCAGGGGCGCGCCGACTCGCTGCGACGGCAGGCCCGGCAGGAGCGGGCCGCCCGCGAGCGCGCGGCGCAGGCACGGGCCGCCCGTCAGCGCGGGGCGGCCGTTGCCGAGCGGGTCCGGGCCGACGCCGAACGAGCGCTGACCGCCCTCGGCACGTCCTTGGCGCGCGCGGCGGCCGAGCGGGACGCACTGGCCACGCAGCGGGCGGCCGCCGAGGCCGAGCTGCTGGAGGTCCGCGGCCGGGTGCGGGCGGCGACGGCCGAGCTGGACCGGCTCACCGACGAGGTGCACCGCGACGAGGTGGCCCGCGCCGAGCAGCGGCTGCGGATCGAGGCGCTGGAGGGGCGCGCGGCCGAGGAGTACGGCGTCGACCTGCCGACCCTGGTCGGCGAGTACGGGCCGGCCTCGCCCGTGCCGCCGTCCCCGGCGGAGGTGGCCGCCGCGGAGTCGGCTGGCACCGAGCCGCCGGCACCCACCGCCTACGACCGCTCCGTGCAGGAGCGGCGGGCCGCCCGCGCGGAGCGCGACCTGGCCACCCTCGGCAAGGTCAACCCGCTGGCGCTGGAGGAGTTCGCGGCCCTGGAGGAGCGGCACACGTTCCTCGCGACCCAGCTCGAGGACCTCAAGAGCACCCGCCGCGACCTGCTCACCGTGGTCCGCGAGGTCGACGACCGCATCCACGACGTCTTCGCCGCCGCGTACGCCGACGTCGCCCGGGAATTCGAGGCCGTCTTCGCCACGCTGTTCCCCGGTGGGCAGGGCCGGCTGGTGCTCACCGAGCCCGACAGCATGCTCACCACGGGCATCGAGGTCGAGGCGCGGCCGCCGGGCAAGAAGGTCAAGCGGCTCTCGCTGCTCTCCGGTGGCGAGCGCTCCCTGACCGCCGTCGCCCTGCTGGTCGCGATCTTCCGCGCCCGGCCCTCGCCCTTCTACGTGCTCGACGAGGTCGAGGCGGCGCTGGACGACGTCAACCTGGGCCGGCTGCTCACGCTGGTGGAGCAGCTGCGGTCGACGTCCCAGCTGATCATCATCACGCACCAGAAGCGGACGATGGAGATCGCCGACGCGCTCTACGGCGTGAGCATGCGGGGCGACGGCATCACCGGCGTGATCAGCCAGCGGCTCCGCGAGCTCCCCGCCGCTTAGGCCCCGTCCGGAGGCTCGCCGCGAGCTTGCGAGTGGCGAGAGGGACGGGGTCCTTCTTCAGACGCCGGAGGGGATGCGCAGGTCCACCAGGAACGGCAGGTGGTCCGAGGCGCCCTCGGCGTCCAGCACCCGCGCCTCGGCGACGGTGACCCCGCCGGAGACCCACGCCTGGTCGATCCGGCGGTGCGGGGAGTGCGCCGGGTGGGTGTGCCCCTCGTCGCGCTGCCAGAAGCGCCAGCCGGCCTGGTCGCCGCGGTCCTCGGCGAGCTCCCAGGCGTCGGTGAACCGCTCGCGCAGGGGGTGCAGCTCCGGGGCGTCGGGCCGCGCGTTGAAGTCGCCCACGAGGACGCCCGACGCCATCTCCTCGGTGTGCAGCGCGGCCAGGGCGGCGACCTGCTCCCCCCGCTCGGCGGCCGACCGCGTGGTGAGGTGCGTGGCGGTGACCCACAGGGTGCCGCCGTCGAGCTCCAGCATGGTGCGCAGGGCGCTGCGGGGCTCACCGGTACCGGGCAGCCGGTGGACGTCGCTGATCAGGATCGGCAGCCGCGAGAGCAGCGCGTTGCCGTACTGCCGGCGGGGGCGGTCGCCGGGGTGCGGCTCGTCGATGGCCGGCCCCCACGCCAGCTGCATGTCCAGCGCGCGGGAGAGCAGCAGCGCCTGGTCGACGTCCTCGCTGCGCGGGCCGAACCAGCGGTCGACCTCCTGCAGGCAGATGACGTCGGCGTCGGCCGCGGCCAGCACCTTGGCCAACCGCGGCAGGTCGTGCCGGTCGTCCTCCCCGACCCCGTGGTGGGTGTTGAAGGTGACCAGCCGCACCGGGATCGGCGGCTGGTCGGGACCGGGCGCGGGGCGGATGCCGAAGGGGTCGGTCACCCGCCCAGCCTCTCAGGCGTGCGACAGCGGGGTATCGAGCACCTGCCGCAGGGACGTGTCGCCGATCTCCGAGACCGACAGCAGGAAGCGCGCCTCCCGGTCGTGCAGCACCAGCTCGCCGATCTGGTTGCCGAAGAACGGCCCGGCCTGCTTCTCCCACTCCAGCGCCGTCGGCTCGGCCTTGGCCCACCGGGCCAGCCGCTCGGTCCAGCGGCGCGCCGCCCGGCTCCAGCCGATCTTGAAGCCGACCCGGATGGGGTGCGGGGCCTGGTTGTGCAGCGGGGAGACGGTGAGCTGGTGCACCCGCGCGTCCAGGTCGCCCGGGCGCACCAGCTCGGCGGCGTAGGCGTGGTGGACGTCGCCGGAGAGGATCAGCGCCGTGGCCGGGGCCCGGCCGTGATCGCCGCGCGCGACCGCGGTCAGCGCCTCGCCCAGCCGCTCGAAGGAGTGCCCGAACGCCGCCCAGTGCTCCAGGTCGGCCGCCTGCCGGATCCGCTCCGAGAGCCGGCCGCGCCACCGGTTGTGGTGCCGCACGTTGAGCGTCTCGTTCCAGCGCTCTACGTTGTGGATCGCGTGCGGCAGCAGCCAGGGCAGCGAGGTGCCGATGATCAGGTGCTCGACGCCCTCGTCGACCGCCCGGCGCATGGCCGCCTCCACCCAGGCGAACTCCTCCTCGTCGAGCATCCGGCGGTGCTGCTCCTCGAGCACCCGGCCGGCCCGGCTGTCGACCATGAGCAGCCTCGCCTCGCCCCAGTGCCGGACGAAGCTCCACCGGATCGTGGCGGGCTCGGCGTCGGCCAGCTCGGCCATGTGCCGCAGCATCGGCTCGGCGTCGCGGAGCTCGTCGTCCTCGGCCATGTCCTGGATGGCCTGCCAGGTCGCGTTCTGCTCGAGCTCCTGCGGGCTGAGATTGCCCAGGTGCTGGTAGACCCAGTAGCTGACCAGTCCGCCGCTGATCCGCCCGGCCCACCAGGGCTGCCGCGAGGCCGTGGCCCGCCAGGCGGCCGAGGTGTTCCAGTCGTCGATCATCTCGTGGTCGTCGAAGATCATCGAGGACGGGATGGTCGAGAGCAGCCACCGCACCTGCGGGTCCTGCCAGGACTCGTAGTAGAGCCGGGTGTACTCCTCGAAGTTCGCGACCTCGTCCTCCGGCGCCGTGTGCTCGGTGTGCCGGTCCCGCCGGCGGTGCAGCAGCGACGCCGTGTGCTCGGTGAGCTCGTCGGCGTAGACCTGGTCGCCCAGGAGCACGAGCGCGTCGGGCCAGCTGTCCTCGGGCTGGGCGGCGAGCTGCTGGGCGTACAGGTCGAGCGCGTCGGGCGGGATGCCCTCGCTGTCCTCGACGGTGCGCGGGCTGGCGTATCGGCAGGAGCCGAAGGCGAGCCGGAAGGGCCCCGGCCGGCCGGGGGTGCGGATCCGGCTCGGCGGGAACTGCGAGTCCGCCGGCGGCCAGACCTCGACGTCGTCGAGCCGCACCTCGTACGGCGTGGTGCTGCCGGACTCCAGGCCCTCCACCACGACCAGCGCGTAGTGGTGGCCGGCCACGCAGAAGGTGCGCGCGGTGCGGCCCAGGACGTCGACGACGCAGGCCCGGTCGGTCTCCACCCAGACCGTCGCCGAGACGGGGTCGACGTGCCGCAGCAGCGGTCCGAGGAGGAGGGCGGGCGGACTCGCCGCGTTCGGTGCCATGGGCTCAGCCTGGCCTACCGAGCTGTGAACTGTCTCCGCCCGGAGCCGCCGCTGCGGTACCGGCCCGGGCTGGGAGACTCGGGGACATGGAATTCGTGCTGATCGCCATCGCGATCCTCGTGGTCGGGCTCGTCGCCGGGATCGGTCTGCTGGTGAGCGCCGGACGGCGCACCACCCGCCTCGACGACGACGCCGCCACCGGCACGACCCTCACCCGGCCCCGGCCGCCGGAGACCGCGACGCCGGCCCCACCGGCGCCCTCCGGGTCGACCGCCTCGGGCCTGGGCCTGCCGCCGGAGACCGCCGAGCTGCCCCCGGCCGAGCCCGAGCCGGGGCTGGTCTTCGAGACGCCGCCGCCGTCGGCCGGTCGCCTGGTGCGGCTGCGCTCCCGGCTGGCGCGCTCGCAGTCGTCGCTGGGGCGCGGGCTGCTCACCGTGCTGGCCCGCGAGCGGCTCACCGAGGACGACTGGGAGGAGCTCGAGGAGACCCTCCTGGCGGCCGACATCGGCATCGGGGCGACCACCCGGATCGTCGAGCGGCTGCGCACCCAGTCGATGGTGCTGGCCACCGCGTCGCCGGCCGAGCTGCGCGAGCTGCTCGTCTCCGAGCTCACCGCCGTCCTCGGGCCCGACCTGGACCGGACGCTGGGCACCGACCGGCACGACGGGCTGCCCGGCGTCGTCCTGGTCGTGGGCGTGAACGGAGCGGGCAAGACGACGACGGTCGGCAAGATCGCGCGGGTGCTCGTCGGTGACGGCAAGAGCGTGATCCTGGGCGCGGCCGACACCTTCCGCGCCGCCGCCGCCGACCAGCTCGAGACGTGGGGCGAGCGGGTCGGCGTGCTCACCGTGCGCGGCCGCGAGGGCGGCGACCCCGCGTCGGTCGCCTTCGAGTCCGTGCGCACCGGCGTGGAGGCGGAGGTCGACACCGTCGTCGTCGACACCGCGGGCCGGCTGCACACCAAGTCCGGGCTCATGGACGAGCTCGGCAAGGTCAAGCGGGTCGTGGAGAAGCAGGCGCCGGTCACCGAGGTGCTGTTGGTGCTCGACGCGACGACGGGGCAGAACGGCGTCGTCCAGGCCCGCGTCTTCACCGAGGCCGTCGAGGTCACCGGCGTGGTGCTCACCAAGCTCGACGGCACCGCGAAGGGCGGCATCGTCGTCCGGGTGCAGCAGGAGCTGGGCATCCCGGTGAAGCTGATCGGGCTGGGGGAGGGGGCCGACGACCTGGCCCCGTTCGAGCCGCGGGCCTTCGCCGAGGCGATCGTCGGCTGACGCCGGAGGTCAGGACGGCGAGGAGCTGGGCGCCCACCGCTCCTCGATGCGGCCGAAGCGCCACACGGCCACCGCCGCGAGCCAGGCGACGACGAAGAGGCCGACGATCGCGAACCCGACGTAGCCCAGGTCGAGCGAGGCGGCCCAGGCGAGCGGACCGGATTCGACGCCCGCCTGCTCGACGATCAGCCCGAGGAGGACCAGCGCGCCGATCACGAGGGCGACGAGGACCGACAGCAGGGTGACGGTCAGGTTGTAGAAGACCTTCCGGACCGGCATGAGGAAGGCCCACCCGTAGGCGCGGGTCATGAGCACGCCGTCGGCGGTGTCGAACAGGCTCATGCCGGCCGCGAAGAGCACCGGCAGCACGAGGATCGCGTACCAGGGCAGCACGAAGGCCGCGGAGCCGGCGGCCAGCACCAGCAGCGCCACCTGCGTGGCGGTGTCGAAGCCCAGCCCCATGAGCAGGCCGACCGGGTAGAGGTGCCAGGCCTTGCTCACCCGCCGGGTCACCCGCCCCAGGAGCCGGGCGAGGAAGCCGCGGTTGTGCAGGTGGTGCTCGAGCTCGGCCTCGTCGAACTCACCGGAGCGCATCCGCCGGAACACCCGCGCGATGCCGATGGCGGCCACCAGGTTCATCAGCCCGATGGCCAGCAGGAACACCCCGGCCACGAGCGTGCCGATCAGCCCGAGGGTCTGCCCGACGGGGGAGTCGCCGTCCTGGACCACGCCGGCGACCGAGCGCACCCCCAGGACGAGCAGCAGCGCCGCCCCGAACACGACCGAGGAGTGCCCGAGGGAGAACCAGAACCCGGTGCCGACCGCGGACTTCCCCTCACCGACGAGCTTGCGGGTGGTGTTGTCGATCGAGGCGATGTGGTCGGCGTCGAAGGCGTGCCGCACCCCGAGCATGTACGCGGTCAGCCCGACGCCGACGCCGAACACCCCGGTACTGCCCAGCTGGTAGCCGTGCGGCGCCACCGCGAACAGCAGCACGCCCCAGCCGACGAGGTGGAGCACGAGCACGAACAGGCCCATGCCCGCGATGGACCGCCGGTCGGCGGGCGAGAAGCGCCCAGGGGCGGCTGCGGGGGAGGGCGAGAGAGTGGGCGGCACGTCCGGACCTTATTGCAGGTCGTTTGCAATTAGCCACGGGAGGAGCCGGGGAACGGCGCAGCGGGGCCCGCGCAACACGACCGCAACGAGGGGCGCCGACACGCGGTGCGGAGTTCACCGCCGCGAAACAACGACGCGCTGCCGGCAGAAACATCCGCGCGGCACGGTGAACGCCACGTCGCCCTCACCCCGCAGGGACCGGCGCCACCGACCGGCCGTCCGGCCGACGACCCCCTCAGGAGGTTGCCGTGGTCAACACCGGCGACACCGCCTGGATCCTCACCAGCGCGGCGCTCGTGCTGCTGATGACCCCAGGCCTGGCGCTCTTCTACGGCGGCATGGTCCGCGCGAAGAGCGTGCTGAACATGATGATGATGAGCTTCGGGGCGCTGGCGCTGATCAGCGTGCTCTGGGTGCTCTACGGCTACTCGATGGCCTTCGGCGACGACGTCGGCGCCGGCCTCCTCGGCGACCCGTTCCAGTACTTCGGCCTCGAGGGCCTGATGGAGGACACGACCAGCGAGGCCGGCGGTCTGCCCGCGATGGCCTTCGTCGGCTTCCAGGCGGTCTTCGCGATCATCACCGTGGCGCTGATCTCCGGCGCCATCGCCGACCGCGCCAAGTTCGGCTCCTGGATGGTCTTCGCCGGCGTCTGGGCCACGATCGTCTACTTCCCGGTCGCGCACTGGGTGTTCGACTTCAGCCTCGACGACCACGTCGGCGGCTGGATCGCCAACAACCTGGCGGCCATCGACTTCGCCGGCGGCACCGCGGTGCACATCAACGCCGGTGCCGCGGGTCTCGCGCTCGCGCTGGTGCTCGGCAAGCGCCGCGGCTTCGGCCGGGAGGCCATGCGGCCGCACAACCTCCCGCTGGTCATGCTCGGCGCCGGCCTGCTGTGGTTCGGCTGGTTCGGCTTCAACGCCGGTTCCGCCGTCGCCGCCAACAACACCGCCGCGGTCGCCTGGGTCAACACCCTCGTCGCCACCGCCGCCGCCGCGCTCGGCTGGCTCGCCACGGAGCGGATCCGCGACGGTCACGCCACCTCGCTGGGCGCCGCGTCCGGGGTCGTCGCGGGCCTGGTCGCCATCACCCCGGCCTGTTCGTCGCTCTCGCCGGTCGGGTCGATCGTCGTCGGCGCGATCGCCGGTGTGCTCTGCGCCCTCGCCGTCGGCCTGAAGTACCGGCTCGGCTACGACGACTCGCTCGACGTCGTCGGCGTCCACCTCGTCGGTGGCCTGTGGGGCACGATCGCCGTGGGCTTCTTCGCCACCGCGGCGGCTCCGGCCGGCGTCGACGGCCTCTTCTACGGCGGCGGCGCCGACCAGCTGTGGCGCCAGGTCGTCGGGGCGCTCGCGGTCCTGGTCTTCTCCTTCGTCCTTACGCTGGTCATCGGCCTCGCCATCCAGAAGACGATCGGCTTCCGGATCACCGAGGAGGACGAGGTCACCGGTATCGACAACGTCGTGCACGCGGAGTCGGGCTACGACTTCGCCTCGCTCGGCAGCAGCGGTTCGACTGCACCATTGGCCGGCCAGGCGCGCGCCGAGGCCCGTAGCACGGAAGGGAGCCGGGCATGAAGCTCGTCACCGCCATCGTCAAGCCGTTCAAGCTCGACGACGTCAAGAACGCCCTCGAGCTGATCGGCATCGCCGGTCTGACCGTCAGCGAGGTCCAGGGCTTCGGCCGCCAGCGCGGCCACACCGAGGTGTACCGCGGCGCGGAGTACCAGGTGGACTTCGTCCCCAAGGTCCGCATCGAGGTCGTCGTCAGCGAGCTCGACGCCGCCCGCGTCGTCGACGCCGTGGTCGAGGCCGCCTCCACCGGGCAGATCGGCGACGGCAAGGTGTGGGTCACCACGATCGACGAGATCGTGCGGGTCCGCACCGGCGAGCGCGGCGACGACGCGCTCTGACGCACCGAGCACACCCGCGGCGGCCGGGGTGGTGGCACCGCCCACCACCCCGGCCGTCGCACTTCCTGCTGGACCACCGGAGGGGGAACACGTGCTGGACACCGAGGCGCTGCCGGGACTGGGCCGCGCCGACCGCGTGCAGGTCGTCGACAGCTGGCTCGCGGGCCTGCTGGACGACGCCGTCGCCGGCACACCCCCGCCCCTCCCGCGCCGCGGCGGCGCCCCGCCCCGCACCGGCACCGACGGCCTGGCGCTCGTGGCCGTCGGCAGCCTGGGCCGCCGCGAGCTGCCGCCCTACGGGGACCTCGACCTCGTGCTGGTCCACGACGGCCGCCCGGAGATCGCGGCCGTCGCCGACGCGCTCTGGTACCCGGTGTGGGACGCCGGTCTGCGGCTGGACCACTCGGTGCGCTCGGTCGACGACGCCGTCGCGGTGGCCTCCAGCGACGTCAAGGCCGGGCTCGGGCTGCTCGACGCCCGGCTGGTGGCCGGCGACGCGGACCTCGCCGCCCGGCTGCGCACCGCCACGCTCGCCAGCTGGCGGCAGGCCGGGTCGCGGCTGCTGCCCGCCCTGCGCGACCTGCGCCGGACCCGCGCCCGGCAGGTCGGGGAGCTGGCCTTCCTGCTCGAGCCCGACCTCAAGGAGGCCTTCGGCGGGCTGCGCGAGGGTCAGGTGCTGCGCGCCGTGGCGGCCGCCCAGCTGGCCGACGAGCCCACGGCCGAGGTCGAGGCCGCCTACTCCTTCCTGCTCGACGTCCGCGACGAGCTCCGCCGGCGCAGCGGCCGGCCGACCGACGTCCTGGTCCGCCAGGAGCAGCGGCCGGTCGCCGTGGCGCTGGGCCTGCCGGGCGAGGACGCCCTGCTCCGCGAGGTCAGCCTGGCCGGCCGCCGGCTGGCCTTCGTCGCCGACGAGACCTGGCGGCGGGTGGAGGCCGCGCTCGTGCGCCGTCCCCGCAGCCGGTACCGGCGGGTGCGCCGCGAGCCGCTGGCCGAGGGCGTGGTCCGCCAGGGCGACGAGGTCGTGCTCGCCCGCGACGCCCGCCCCGGCGCCGATCTGGGGCTGCTGCTGCGGGCCGCGGCCGCCGCGGCGCGGGTCGACCTGCTGCTCTCGCCGTACACGCTCAAGGTCCTGGCGGTGCACAGCCAGGAGCTGCCCGAGCCGTGGCCCGCGGAGGTGCGCTGGTCGTTCCTCCGGCTGCTGGCCAGCGGGCGCTCCGCCGTCCCGGTGCTCGAGCAGCTGGACCAGGAGGGCCTGCTGTCCCGCCTGATCCCCGAGTGGGACCGCGTGCGGTCGCTGCCGCAACGCCACCCCTGGCACCGGTTCACCGTCGACCGCCACCTCGTCGAGGCCGCGGCCGCCGCCGCCGAGCTGACCCGGGACGTCGACCGGCCCGACCTGCTGCTGGTGGCCGCGCTGCTGCACGACATCGGCAAGGGCTGGCCGGGCGACCACAGCGAGGTGGGGGAGCCGATCGCCGCGGCCATCGCCGCCCGCATGGGCTTCGCCGAGGCCGACGTCGCGATGATCGGCACGCTCGTGCGCCACCACCTGCTCCTCCCGGCGACGGCGACCCGCCGCGACATCGACGACCCCGCCACCATCGACCGGGTCGCCGCCACGATCGGCGCCGACGCCGCCGTCCTCCAGCTGCTGCACGCGCTGGCGCAGGCCGACGGCGCCGCCACCAGCGCCTCGGCCTGGTCCCCGTGGAAGGCGCACCTCGTCGCCGCGCTGGTGGCCCGGGTGCAGGGGAAGCTGGTCGGCGGGCCCGTGGAGGAGACCAGCCCCGTGCTGCACCCCGCCACCCCTCAGGTGACCGCCGCCATCCCCGACGTCCCGGGGCTGGTGACCGTCGGGATCGAGGACGTCGCCGACGGCCAGCAGGTGACCATCGGGGCGCCCGACCGGCCCGGTCTGCTGAGCACCTGCGCCGGCGTGCTGGCGCTCAACCAGCTCGACGTCCGGGCCGCGAAGATCACCGTGGCCGACGGCTACGCCACCAGCGTGTTCGCCGTGCGCCCGCGCTTCGGCCGGGCCCCGGTGCCGGAGATCCTGGCCGACGGCGTGCGGGCCGCGCTGGAGGGCACCCTGTCCCTGGCCGAGCGGCTGCGGCAGCGGGAGGCCGACTACCGGGAGGACGGCGTGCGGTCCGCGCCGCCACGGATCTCCTGGCACAACAGCGAGGTGAGCGGGGCAGCGACCGGCATCGTCGAGGTGCGGGCCGGGGACCGCGCGGGACTGCTGTACCGGCTGACGGCGGCGATCGCGGGGGAGGGGCTCGACGTCACCTCGGCCCGGATCGAGACCCTGGGCGCCGACGCGGTGGACAGCTTCTACGTGTGCAACCCCTCCGGTGACGCCGTCGACGCGGAGCAGCGGCAGCGGGTGGATGCGGCCCTGGTGACGGCGATGCGGCCGGCGGTGGAGACGCCGCGGACCTAGCTCCGGCGGACGCGGGGTGGGAGACACGCCGGCCGGCGGTGTCCGGGAACTGTCGGTGGGGCGTGCTTGTGTCGGTGCCGAGCGGGACGGAACGGTCCCACCGGGGGAAGGATCGAGCGTGGACCGCGAGCTGTGGCACTGCTCCGACTGCGGCGACGAGCGCGAGTTCGTCCAGCCGCCGTGCACCGACGGGCACACCGAGGACGGCGGGCACTGCCCGGAGTGGGCCTGCGTCGACTGCGGCACCGCCCTCGTGACCGGGGTTGTCGTGCTGCAGCCGGCCGTGGTGGCCGCCACCGTGCGCGCCCGCATCGCCGCGTAGCCGCAGTCGATACCCTGGGGTCAGGTGGCACGGGTCTCCCGTGCCCGTGACTCCAGCTGAGGACGTGCTGTGTTCGAGACCCTCTCCGACCGCCTGGACAAGGTCTTCACCGGCCTGCGGGGCAAGGGTCGGCTGACCGACGCCGACATCGACGCCACCGCGCGCGAGATCCGCATCGCGCTGCTCGAGGCCGACGTCGCGCTGCCCGCCGTGCGGGCCTTCATCGACGCGGTCAAGCAGCGCGCCCGCGGCGCGGAGGTCTCCCAGGCGCTCAACCCGGCGCAGCAGGTCATCAAGATCGTCAACGAGGAGCTCATCGGCATCCTCGGCGGCGAGACCCGCCGCATCCGGCTGGCCAAGCAGTCGCCGACGGTGATCATGCTGGCCGGTCTCCAGGGTGCCGGCAAGACGACCCTCGCCGGGAAGCTCGGCCGCTGGCTCAAGGAGCAGGGGCACACGCCGCTGCTCGTCGCGGCGGACCTCCAGCGCCCCAACGCGGTCAACCAGCTGTCGATCGTCGCCGGACAGGCCGGTGTCGACGTCTTCGCGCCCGAGCCGGGCAACGGCGTCGGCGACCCGGTGCAGGTGGCGCGGGACTCGATCGACCACGCGCGGCGCACCATGCACGACGTCGTCGTCGTCGACACCGCCGGCCGCCTCGGCATCGACGCCGAGCTCATGCAGCAGGCCGCGGACATCCGCGACGCGGTGCGGCCCGACGAGACGCTGTTCGTCGTCGACGCGATGATCGGCCAGGACGCCGTCACCACCGCGCAGGCCTTCCAGGACGGCGTCGGGTTCAGCGGCGTGGTGCTGACCAAGCTCGACGGCGACGCCCGCGGTGGTGCGGCGCTGTCGGTGCGGCACGTGACCGGCCAGCCGATCATGTTCGCCTCCACCGGCGAGAAGCTCACCGACTTCGACGTCTTCCACCCCGAGCGGATGGCCTCGCGCATCCTCGGGATGGGCGACGTGCTCACCCTGATCGAGCAGGCCGAGAAGACCTTCGACGCCGACCAGGCCGAGCGCATGGCGGGCAAGCTCGCCTCCCGCGAGGGCTTCACCCTCGAGGACTTCCTCGAGCAGATGATGGCGATCCGCAAGATGGGGCCGATCGCGAACCTCCTCGGCATGCTGCCCGGCGCCGGCCAGATGAAGGAGCAGCTCAAGCAGGTCGACGACCGCGAGCTGGACCGCGTGGCGGCGATCATCCGGTCGATGACGCCGCAGGAGCGGGTCAACTCGAAGATCATCAACGCCTCGCGGCGGGTCCGCATCGCCAACGGCTCGGGCGTGACGGTGACCGACGTCAACAACCTGCTGGAGCGGTTCGCCCAGGCCCAGAAGATGATGGGCCAGATGGCCGGCAGCATGGGCATGCCGGGCATGGGGCCGATGTCGAAGAAGGCCCGCGGCCGGCAGATGCAGGCGCAGTCGAAAAAGGGCAAGAAGGGCAAGGGCGGCAAGGGCAAGGGCGGCCCCGCCCGCCGTCCGGTCGGCGCCCCCGGGCTGCCGCCCGGCGCCGGCAACCCGTTCGGTGGCGCGGGCGGCCTGCCCAGCCTGCCGCCGGGTCAGGGCCTGCCCGACCTCACCAAGCTGAACTTCGACCAGTTCAAGGACGGCAGCGGCCGGTGAGCCCGACGCCGTCCCCGCTGCACCTGTCCGGTGTGGTGCTGCCCCAGGGCGAGCACCGCGACGTCTGGGTGCGCGAGGGGCGGTTCACCTTCGAGCCGGTGCCGGGCGCGGAGACCGTCAGCCGCGGCGGCTGGCTGCTCCCCGGCCTGGTCGACGCGCACTGCCACGTCGGCATCCTGCGCGGCGGCGGGCACGCGGAGGACCTCTCCGCGGCGCGCGCCCAGGCGCTGACCGAGCGCGACGCCGGCGTGCTCGCGCTGCGCGACTGCGGCTCACCGGTCGACACCCGGGCGCTGGACGGCGACCCCGACCTGCCGACGATCATCCGCGCCGGGCGGCACATCGCCCGCACCCGCCGCTACATCCCCGGGCTGGGCGTGGAGATCGAGCCGGAGGACCTCGTCGAGCAGACCCGCGTGCAGGCCCGACGGGGCGACGGCTGGGTGAAGCTGGTGGGCGACTGGATCGACCGCTCCGTCGGCGACCTGGCTCCCGAGTGGCCGGCCGACGTCGTGGCCGCGGCGATCGCGGCGGCGCACGAGGAGGGCGCCCGGGTCACCGCGCACACCTTCGGCACCGACGCGTTGCCCGCCCTCATCGAGGCCGGCATCGACTGCATCGAGCACGGCACCGGCCTCACCGAGGAGCTCATCGGGCAGATGGCCGCCCGGGGCACCGCCGTCGTCCCGACGCTGGTGAACGTGGAGAACTTCCCTGGGTTCGCCGCGGCGGGGGAGAAGAAGTTCCCGACCTACGCCAGCACGATGCGGCGGCTGTACGCGAACTCCGGGGCCGTCGTGCGGGCCGCGTTCGAGGCGGGCGTGCCGGTGTTCGCGGGCACCGACGCCGGCGGCGGTATCGACCACGGGGTGATCGCCGACGAGATCCGGGCGCTGTGCGAGGCCGGCATCCCCGCCGCGGACGCGGTGGCCGCAGGCTCGTGGAGGGCGCGCGAGTGGCTGGGGCTGCGCGGCATCGAGGAGGGCGCCGTCGCCGACGTCGTCGTCTACGACCGGGACCCGCGCGCCGACCTCGACGCCCTGCGGTCGCCGCAGCGGACGATCCTGCGCGGTCGCGTCGTCGGCTAGGCAGCCGACGGCGGCCCGAGGACGAGCGTCACGGTGGTGCCCGAGCCGGATGCGGTGATCGTCATCCGGCCGCCCGAGCCCTCGGCGGTGCGCCGGGCGATGTCCAGGCCCAGACCGGTGGAGTGCGCGCCGCTGCGGCCCCGCGCGACGGCGCCCTCGGGCATGCCCGGCCCCGCGTCGCGGACGATCAGCTCGCCGCCGCCCGCGGGCCCCGGCCGGACCGCGACGGTGAGCGGCGTCCCCTCGGGGGTGTGCGCGAAGACGTTCCCGAGGAGCCCGTCGACGGCGGCGCCGAGATCGGCCGCCGACACCCGGACCGGCGTCGGCGCCGCAGGCAGCTCCACGGTGAGGGTGCGGTGCTCCTCCTCGGCGAGGACCGACCAGAACCGGGCCCGCTCGCCGACCACGGCGCCGGCGTCGCAGCCGGCCCCCAGCCCCTCGCGAACGCTGCGGCGTGCCTCGGAGATGACCTCGTCGATGCCGCGGCTGACCGCGTCGACGTCGTCCAGCAGCCGCTCGCGGTCACCCGGCGGCAGGCCCTCGACGTCGAGCCGCAGCGCGGTGAGCGGGGTGCGCAGCCGGTGGGCCAGGTCGGCGGCGTTCTCCCGTTCGGCGTCCAGCAGCTCGCCGATCCGCCCGGCCAGCCGGTTGACCGCACCGGCCACCGCGCGCACCTCGGCGGGGCCGGCGGGCGTGGCGCGGGCGGCGAGCTCGCCGTTGCCCAGCCGGTGGGCGGTCTCGGCGAGCTCGGTGACGGGACGGGTCATCGTGCGGGCCAGCCGGTCGGCGACGACGAGGGCGAGGACCAGGAGGGTCACCCCCAGCGCCCCGAGCACCAGCCAGGTGCGGGTCACCCCGGCGCGCAGCGTCTCCGCGTCGACGAAGACCTCGATCAGCGCCTCGCCGTCGGCCCGCTGCACCGGCTGCAGCAGCAGCACCCCGGACGCCGAGTCGGTCCGCGCGGCACCCGACGGGGTGCCGACGTCCCGGTCGGCGGGGTCCCCGAGCCAGGTGCCGTCGGTCCAGCGGACGGCGGTGCGCAGGTCGTCGGAGGTGCCGACCAGCCCCGCCGCGACCTGCTCGCGCGGGTCCAGCCCCACCGACGGGGTCAGGAACTGCAGCTGGGCCTGCGCCGCGTCCAGCGCCCGCGCCTCGGCCACCCGGGCCACGAGCGAGGCGGCCGGCAGGAGGAACGCCAGCAGCACGATGGAGGTGGTCGCCGCGACGAGCAGCGTGATCTGCCGCCTCACGGCTCGGGCTCGGCCAGGCGGACGCCCACCCCGCGCACCGTCTGCAGCAGCCGCGGTTCGGCGGCGGACTCGCCGAGCTTGCGGCGGAGCCAGGACAGGTGGACGTCGACGGTCTTGTCCGATCCGCCGTAGGGGAGCTGCCACACCTCGGTGAGCAGCTCCCGCTTGGTGACGACGGTGCCGGCGCGGGCCGCCAGGTAGGCGAGCAGGTCGAACTCCTTGGGCGACAGCTCCACCGCCCGGCCCGCCCGGGTCACCCGCCGGCTGCGCGGGTCCACCGTCACGTCGCCGACGGTCACCGCGGCCGAGGTCGCCTCGGCGTCGCCGGCGGCGCGGCGCAGCACCGCCCGGATCCGGGCCTCCAGCTGTCCGGCCGCGAAGGGCTTGACGACGTAGTCGTCGGCGCCGGCGTCGAGCGCCTGCACGATGCTCTCCTCGTCGTCGCGGGCCGTCGCGACGATGACGGGGACGGCGGAGACCGCCCGCAGCATCCGCAGCAACTCGCGACCGTCGAGGTCGGGCAGCCCGAGGTCCAGGAGCACCAGGTCGGGACGCTCGTCGACGGCCAGCCGCAGGCCGTCGAGCGCGGTGCCCGCCGAGGTCACGGCGTGCCCGCGGTCGCGGAGCGCGCGGATCAGCGCCGCGCGGATCCGCTCGTCATCCTCGACCACCAGGAGCTGGGCCATGCCGGGGACGCTAGCGGCGCTCGCCCGCCCGCAGGTGCGTGTCGACCCGATCCGGTGGTGCCCTTGACGCCGTCTTGGGGCGCCGTTAACCCTCGCCGTCGGAGGGTCTGCGCCATGAAGCGAACCATTGCACTCGGAACCGCCTGGACCGTGTCCGCGGCGGCTGCTGTCGGCCTGGGCTTCCTGGCCGTGTCCCTCGTCGACGCCTCGGCGTCGCCGGGATCGACGCCGGCGTCGGTGACCACCACCTCCGCCGCGCCGACGTCCGGAACCACCGCGTCGTCCTCCCCGTCGGCCACCGGCCAGTACGACACGGTCGGGGGCACCGTCGTCGCCGACTGCGCCACGGGAACGCCCGTCCTGGCCGGCGTCCCCGCCGCGGGCTGGTTCGTCGACGACTCGAACGACCCGGGGGAGATGGAGTTCGAGAGCGGGGAGCAGAAGGTGGAGGTGCACGTGGTCTGCACCGGCACCGAGCCGGTGTTCGGCCTCGACGACTCGTCGTCCTCGTCGCCGTCCACGTCACCGACGTCGTCGTCGTTGCCCACGACGGGCTCGGACGACGCCCCCGGGGACGACTCCGCCGGCCGGGTCGGTGGCGGGCACGGCGCCGACGACTGAGCGCTCCCGGGCCCGGCGGGAGAAATCGCTCGCCGGGCCTGGGAGACTGCGACCGTGCTCCTTCGCATGTCGACGCTGTTCCTGCGCACCCTCCGCGACGACCCGGCCGACGCCGAGGTCGCCAGCCACCGGCTCCTGGCCCGCGCCGGCTACATCCGCCGGGCCGCGCCGGGCGGGTTCACCTGGCTGCCGCTGGGCTACCGGGTGTTCCGCAACGTGGAGCGCGTCATCCGCGAGGAGATGGACGCGATGGGCGCGCAGGAGGTGCACTTCCCGGCGCTCCTGCCCCGCGAGCCCTACGAGGCGACCAACCGCTGGACCGAGTACGGGCCGAACCTCTTCCGGCTGCAGGACCGGCGCGGCAACGACTTCCTGCTCGGCCCCACGCACGAGGAGATGTTCACGCTCCTGGTGAAGGACCTCTACGGGTCCTACAAGGACCTGCCGGTCTCGCTGTACCAGATCCAGACCAAGTACCGGGACGAGGCGCGGCCCCGGGCGGGGCTGTTCCGCGGCCGCGAGTTCACGATGAAGGACAGCTACTCCTTCGACGTCGACGACGCCGGCCTGGACCGGAGCTACGCGCAGCACCGCGACGCCTACATCCGGATCTTCGACCGGCTGGGCCTGGAGTACGTGATCGTCTCGGCGATGTCCGGCGCGATGGGCGGCTCGAAGAGCGAGGAGTTCCTGCACCCGACCGAGATCGGCGAGGACACCTTCGTCCGCTCCGCCGGTGGCTACGCGGCCAACGTCGAGGCCGTCACCACCGTCGTCCCCGACGAGGTCCCGTTCGACGGACTGCCGGCCGCGCACGTCGAGGACACCCCCGACACCCCGACGATCGAGTCGCTGGTCGCCGTGGCGCAGCAGCTCTTCCCGGAGGCCGGCTACACGGCGGCCGACACGCTGAAGAACGTCGTCGTCAGCGTCGTGCACCCCGACGGCACCCGCGAACCGCTCGTCATCGGCCTGCCCGGCGACCGCGAGGTCGACGACAAGCGCCTCGAGGCGCAGCTCGCGCCGGCGGAGATCGAGGCGTTCACCGAGTTCGACCAGCACCCGCTGCTGGTGAAGGGCTACATCGGCCCGCAGGTGCTGGGTGCGGAGAGCGAGTCGAAGATCCGCTACCTGGTCGACCCGCGGGTGGTCGCCGGGACCCGCTGGATCACCGGCGCCAACGAGCCGGGCAAGCACGTCTTCGACCTCGTCGCCGGCCGCGACTTCACCTGGGACGGCGTCATCGAGGCCGCCGAGGTGCGCCCCGGTGACCCCGCGCCCGACGGCTCCGGCCCGCTGGAGCTCGCCCGCGGCGTGGAGATGGGCCACATCTTCCAGCTGGGCCGCAAGTACGCCGAGGCGCTGGACCTCAAGGTGCTCGACGAGAACGGCAAGCTGGTCACGGTGACCATGGGCTCCTACGGCATTGGCGTCTCCCGCGCCGTGGCGGCCATCGCCGAGTCCACCCACGACGAGCTCGGGCTGGTCTGGCCGCGCGAGGTGGCGCCTGCCGACGTGCACGTCGTCGCCACCGGCAAGGACGCCGCCGTGTTCGAGGCGGCCGAGGCGCTGGCCGGCGAGCTGGTCGCCGCCGGGCTCACCGTGCTCTACGACGACCGGCCGAAGGTCTCGCCCGGCGTGAAGTTCAAGGACGCCGAGCTGCTGGGGATGCCGACCATCGTGACGGTCGGGCGCGGTCTGGCCGAGGGCGTCGTCGAGGTCCGCGACCGGGCGTCGGGCGAACGCGAGGAGGTGCCGGTCGCCGAGGCCGCTGCCCGCGTGCTGGCCGCCGTCCGGGGCTAATCGGCGACCAGCTCGACCTCGTAGCCGTCGGCGTCCTCGAGGTAGGCCGCGCGGTGCTCCGAGCCGCCGGCGAACGGGTGCCGGTCGGTGAACATCAGCGCCCAGCCGTGGTCGGGCGCCTCGGCGACCAGGGCGTCGAGGTCACCGGGGGAGCCGACCCGGAACGCCAGGTGGTTCAGGCCGGGGGAGCGGCGCTCGTGCCGGTCGCCCACGAGTGCCGGCGACTGCTCCACCACTACGTAGGTCCCGTCGGGCATCCAGCGCCAGGACCGGCCGTGCTCCCACGACTGGTACGGCTCGGCGCCGAGGCGGGTGAGCAGCCACCCCCACGAGCGCTCGGCGCGGGGCAGATCGGGCACCCACAGCTCGATGTGGTGCAGCGGACTCATCCTGTCCACGGGGCTCCTCTCGCGATCTGGCATCATGGCGGGTCGAACATGGCGGCAGCGGCCCTCTCACCGGTGCCGACCGTGTCCATCGCTCCGCCCCGGCGTACCCCCACACGCCGCACCGGCGGGCAACCACACAGCGTTCGAGGAGAACACCACACACCGTGGCCACCAAGATCAAGCTCATGCGCCTGGGCAAGATGCGCGCGCCGTACTACCGCATCGTCGTCGCCGACGCCCGCACCAAGCGGGACGGCCGCTCGATCGAGACGATCGGCAAGTACCACCCCAAGGAGGAGCCCTCCTTCATCGAGGTGAACAGCGAGCGGGCCCAGTACTGGCTCGGTGTCGGCGCCCAGCCGACCGAGGCCGTCACCGCCATCTTCAAGGTGACCGGCGACTGGCAGAAGTTCAAGGGCGAGGCCGCGCCGCCGCCCATGCGGGTCGCCGAGCCCAAGCCGGACAAGAAGGCCCTCTACGAGGCCGCCGTCCGCTCCGGCATGGACGAGCCCACCACCGACGCGACGACGGCCAAGAAGAAGGCCGCGCCGAAGAAGGCCGCTGCTGAGGCCCCGGCAGCCGAGGCCGCCGCTCCCGAGGCGGACGCCGCCCCGGCCGAGACGCCCGCCGAGTAAGACGTGCTCGAAGACGCGCTCGAGCACCTGGTCAAGGGCATCGTCGACCACCCGGACGACGTGACGGTCGACCTGCTCACCAACCGCCGCGGCAAGACCCTGGAGATCCGGGTGCACCCGGACGACCTCGGCAAGGTCATCGGCCGCGGCGGCCGGACCGCCAAGGCGCTGCGCCAGGTGATGACCGGCGTCGGCGGACGCGGCCTGCGGGTCGACGTCGTCGACACCGACGGGCGCTGAGCACCTCTCCCTTGCCAGGAACACCGCACGACGACGACACCGTGGTGGTCGGCCGCATCGGCCGGCCCCACGGTGTCCGTGGTCTGGCCACCGTCGAGGTCCGCACCGACGACCCCGATCTGCGCTTCGCCCCGGGGACCGTGCTCCGCACCGACCCGGCCGCGCGGGGTCCGCTGACCGTCGTGGACAAGCGCTGGCACAGCGGCACGCTGCTGCTCCAGCTCGCCGCTCCCTCCGGGGAGGTCTACGACGCCCGCGAGACCGTCGACACGCTGCGCAACACGATGCTGCTGGTGCCGGTGGCCGAGCTGCCCGAGATCGAGGACCCCGACGCCTTCTACGACCACCAGCTGGTCGGGCTCAGCGCGCGGCTGCCCGACGGGTCGGTGATCGGTGAGGTCACCGCCGTCCGGCACGAGGCGCAGGACCTGCTCGTGGTCCGCCGTGGCGAGGGCGGGGAGGTGCTCGTCCCCTTCGTGGCCGCGATCGTGCCGACCGTCGACGTGGCCGGCGGCTTCCTCGTCGTCGACCCGCCCGAGGGGCTGCTCGAGCTGTGAGCTTCCGCGTCGACGTCGTCACGATCTTCCCGGAGTACCTCGCCCCGCTGCGTCAGTCGCTGCTGGGCAAGGCCGCCGAGCGCGGCCTGGTGAGCATCGGCGTGCACGACCTGCGGCAGTGGACCGACGACGTGCACCGCACCGTCGACGACTCCCCGTACGGCGGCGGCCCCGGCATGGTGATGAAGCCCGAGCCGTGGGCGCAGGCGCTGAAGGCGGTCCGCCCGCCGGGCACCCGCCTGGTCGTGCCCACCCCGGCCGGCCGTCCGTTCACCCAGCGCCTGGCCGCCGAGTGGGCCGCCGAGCCGGGGCTGGTCTTCGCCTGCGGGCGGTACGAGGGCATCGACCAGCGGGTCGCCGACTGGGCTGCCGAGGCCGGTCCGGTCTCCGAGGTCTCCATCGGCGACTACGTGCTGGCCGGCGGCGAGTCGGCCGTGCTCGTCATGGTCGAGGCTGTGACCCGGCTGCTGCCCGGGGTGGTCGGCAACCGGGAGTCGGTGGAGTTCGACTCGCACGCCGACGGGCTGCTCGAGGGCCCGTCCTACACCCGGCCGGCGTCCTGGCGCGGGCACGAGGTGCCGCCGGTGCTGCTGTCCGGCGACCACGCGGCCATCGAGCGCTGGCGGCGCGCGGAGTCGCTGCGGCGGACCGCCGAGCGCCGTCCCGACCTGCTGGCGGCGCTGCCCGACGGCGCCCTGGACGACGCCGAGGCTGCGGCGCTCGAGGGACGCTGAGCGGCGTGCCCGGTACGGCGGTGGTGCGGCCCTCGGCGCGCGTCGTCGTCCTCGACCCCGCCGGGCGGGTGCTGCTGCTCCGGGCCCGGCTGACCGATCCGGACATCCCTCCGGGCGAGGTCCTGTTCTGGTACACCCCCGGCGGCGGCGTGGAGGACGGCGAGTCGCTGCGGACCGCCGCGGTCCGCGAGCTGGCGGAGGAGATCGGCCTGGACGTCGACCCGGCGGCGCTGGAGGGCCCGGTCTGGCTCCGGCGCTTCGTCGGGCCGTTCGCGGGCGTCGCGTTCGACAACCGCGAGACCTACTTCGTGCTCCGCGACGTCGTGCATGAGGTCGATGCACGTGGCCGCACCGAGCTGGAGGTCCTGGGCGACGAGCCGCACCGCTGGTGGAGCGCGGGGGAGATCGCCGCGAGCAGCGAGGAGTTCGCACCCCGCGAACTGGCCGAGCTGCTCCCCGCGCTGCTCGACGGCCCCTGGACCGGGGTACCGCGCATCGTCACCTGAAGATGTGGCACGATGGACCACTGCTGCGCACCGTCGGCCGCGTCGACGGGAGTTCCCCCGGGGAGTCCGCAGCTCCCGGGCACGGACAGCCGGGGTGCTCCGCTGTCCGACCGCATACGAGCCACTGCCAGAACATGAGGACTGCCGCGATGAACACCCTGGACGCACTCGACGCCGCTTCGCTGCGCGACGACATCCCGACCTTCCGCCCGGGTGACACCGTCAAGGTGCACGTCCGCGTGGTCGAGGGCAACCGCTCCCGCATCCAGGTCTTCCAGGGCGTCGTCATCCGCCGCCAGGGCGGCGGCATCCGCGAGACCTTCACGGTCCGCAAGGTCAGCTTCGGCGTCGGCGTGGAGCGCACCTTCCCGGTGCACACCCCGGTCGTCGAGAAGATCGAGGTCCTGGTCCGCGGTGACGTCCGCCGCGCCAAGCTGTACTACCTGCGCGAGCTCCGCGGCAAGGCCGCCAAGATCAAGGAGAAGCGCGACGTCGTCGCACGCTGACCTGCGCTGACATCCGGGCGGTCGTTCCGCCCGTCTGCGTCTCCGGCGGGCCCTCCGCGCCGTACGCTGCTCTCGATGAGCAGTGAACGGCCCGGGGGGCCCGCCGACGTCGTCCCGGGGGAGCCCGACCCGCCACGCGACACCCGTGCCGCAGCCGACCCGGAGGGCCCGATGGACGAGCCCGAGGGCCGCGCCGGACGACGGAGACGCCGCAACGCCGAGGGGAAGAAGGGGTCCCTGCTCCGCGAGCTGCCCGTGCTGCTCGTCGTGGCGTTCCTGCTGGCGCTGGTGGTCAAGACCTTCTTCGTGCAGGCCTTCTTCATCCCGTCCGGGTCGATGGAGCAGACCCTGCACGGCTGCCCGGGGTGCACCGGCGACCGGGTGCTGGTGAACAAGGTGCCCTACTGGTTCGGCGAGCCCGAGCCCGGCGACGTCGTCGTCTTCAAGGGCCCGGACACCTGGACCCCGGAGGTCACCGTCGCCGAGCCGGGCAACTGGTTCACCAGCAGCATGCTGTGGCTGGGCCGCACCGTGGGCGTCGCCCCGCCCAGCGAGGACGACTTCGTGAAGCGGGTCATCGCCGTCGGCGGGCAGACGGTGGAGTGTTGCGACGCCGAGGGCCGGGTGACCGTCGACGGCGAACCGCTCGACGAGCCCTACATCTACGAGAACACCCCGACCGAGCAGCGCTCGTTCGCCCCGGTGACCGTGCCCGAGGGCCGGCTGTGGGTGATGGGCGACCACCGGTCCGCCTCCTCCGACTCCAAGGCGCACGTCTCCGACCGCTACTCCGGCACCATCGGCGTGGACGACGTCATCGGCAAGGCCGCGATCCGGGTGTGGCCGATCAACCGCTTCGGCTTCGTCGGCTCGCCGGACATCCAGGACGTCGAGGCGTCCGCCAGCGGGGTGCAGGCCGGTACCGCCGGGGTGCGCCCCGACCTGCTCGCCTCCTCGGCGGTGGGCCTCGTCGGCGCCGTCCCCGTGGTCGCCTGGCGACGCCGCCGGCGCCGTCGTCGCTGATCCCGCTCCGACCTCGCGGACCGCGCCGTACCCACGGCGCGGTCCGTCGTCGTTCCACCCCCGCCATTCCCGAATGGCTCCGCCGTGCGCGTCAATGCACGACCGATGGTGCGGGTGTGACCCGGAGCGCATTGGTCGATCTGCATCCGGGAAATCGGAAAAATGTCGGAAAAGTGTTCAAGCAACCGTTTCACCCTTCCGATGGAGGTTGTGCAAGCAATTCGGAGTGAAACGGAGTCTGTTGTGTCTGCACCTATGGCGAGCACCGCCCGCGGGGTCACCCGCGTGCTCCTCCTCGCCGACGCGCCCGTCCTGCGTCGTGGCCTGGTCAGCATGATCAACGAGACCGCGGGCATGCAGTCCGTCGGCACCCCCGGCGAGCTGCGCCGCGCCATGACGCTGGCCGAGACGGCCCGTCCGGACGCCGTGGTCGTCGAGCTGGGCTCCGGCCGCGCCGCCACGCTGAACGCCTGCCGCGACCTGCGCCGCCGCTTCCCGCGGGTCGCCATCGTCGCGCTGGCCACCTCCGAGGACCCGGCGGTCGTCAACGAGGCGCTCGCCGCCGGCGTCGGTGGCTACCTGCTGATCAACACCTCGCCGACCCTCCTGGGCTGGGCCATCCTGGCCGCCCGCGCCGGCCGCACCGTGGTCGACCCCCAGATCCGCCGGGTCGAGCCGTCGGCCACCCCGGCTGCCAAGCCCTTCACGCCCGAGGTGCCCCTGACCCGGCGCGAGCAGGACGTGCTCGACGAGCTGCTGCAGGGCCAGTCCAACCGGCAGATCGGCCGCAACCTGTTCATCAGCGAGGACACCGTCAAGAGTCACGTCAAGGCCATCCTGCGCAAGCTGGGTGCCCGCGACCGTGCCCACGCGGTCTCGCTGGTGCTGTCCTCGCGCAGCCCGGTGTGCACCTGCGGTGCCCACGGCGCCGTGCGCGCCGAGGAGCCCGAGGTCTCCGTCGAGCTCTGAGTCGCGAGGGGCACCCCGCCCCTCGAGTGTTCCTCCGCATGCAGGGCCGGTCCTCTCCAGGGCCGGCCCTGCGTGCGTCCGGGGACGGGCCAGTGTCGGTCCGGAACGGGGTTCCCCGGCGTCGTACTGTCGGTGACCGATGGCTGCCCGTCCCGTTCACTCCACCGCCGCACCGGCGTCCCGCCGGCGCCGGCCGACGGCCGGCGAGGAGCGCGCCGACGCGCTCTGGGACATGGAGCGCTCGCTGCGCCGGCGCGGGTTCACGGCCGTCGCCGGCGCCGACGAGGCCGGTCGGGGCGCGTGCGCCGGGCCGCTGGTGGCCGCTGCGTGCGTGCTGCCGGCGGGCAAGCGCGGTCGGGTGCCCGACCTGGCCGACTCCAAGCTGCTGACCGCCGCGTCCCGCGAGCGCGTCTACGCCGAGATCCTCGACCGGGCGGTGTCCTGGTCGGTGGTGCAGATCCCGGTGGAGGAACTGGACGCCCGCGGCATGCACGTCACCAACCTGGAGGCGCTGCGCCGGGCGGTGTGCACCCTGGATCCCGAACCGGACTACGTGCTCACCGACGGGTTCGCGGTGCCAGGGCTCGCGCGGCCGGGCCTGGCCGTGTGGAAGGGCGACCGCGTCGCCGCCTGCGTGGCCGCCGCGTCGGTGCTGGCGAAGGTGACCCGGGACCGCGTGATGGTCGAGCTGCACGAGCGGTGGCCGGAGTACGACTTCGCCGGCCACAAGGGCTACATCACCGACGTGCACACCGCCGCGCTGGAGCGGCACGGGCCCAGTCCGGCGCACCGGATGCGCTTCGTCAACGTGGCGCGGGCGCGCGATGCCCACGCCGGGCGGGTCCACCGGCTGCCCGGCGACGACGCCATGCACGATGATGGGGACATGCGCCCTGTGTCCTGCGAGCCACCGACGAGCACCGAGGACCGATGAGCACCGAGGATCTCGAGAAGTACGAGACCGAGATGGAGCTGCAGCTCTATCGCGAGTACAAGGACATCGTCCGCCAGTTCACCTACGTGGTGGAGACCGAGCGGCGGTTCTACCTCGCCAACTCCGTGGACCTCCAGGTCCGGGAGGCCGGCGGGGAGGTCTACTTCGAGCTGAAGCTCTCCGACGCCTGGGTGTGGGACATGTACCGCCCGGCCCGGTTCGTCCGCAACGTGCGGGTGCTGACGTTCAAGGACGTCAACGTCGAGGAGCTGGACAAGCCCGACCTCGAGCTGCCGGACACCCCGCCCCGCACCTGAGCGCCGTCACTGGTCGAGGGACTGCACGCGCTCGAGGTTCGTCACGTCGAACACCTCGGCGGCCGAGACGACGCTGCCCCTGCCCCCGGCGAGCGGCTTCATGGTCAGCCAGCCCGCGGGGGAGAAGCGGACGAGGGCATCGACCGGCGGCCGGTTGGAGACGACGGCGGTGCGCAGCCGCACGCTGGCCTGGTAGGTGTCCCGGTCGTTGATCTGGACGACCGTCTCGACGTACATGGCCGGACGGTAATCCGGGGGAGGGCCGGTCCCGGTCCACAGACACGCCCCCCGTCCACAGCTTCTCCGGACCGCTGGGCCGCCCGGCCCCGCCCGCCGAAGGTGGACGGGTGCCTCCTCTCCGCCTCGGCGACCACGGCGAGCGCCTCGCCGCCACCTACCTGACCGACGCCGGTCTGCGCGTCCTCGACCGCAACTGGCGGTGCCGCGAGGGCGAGCTGGACATCGTCGCCCGCGACGACGGCGCGCTCGTCTTCTGCGAGGTCAAGACCCGCCGGGGCACCGGCTACGGCCATCCGGCGGAGGCGGTCACCCCGGCCAAGCAGCGCCGCATCCGGCTGCTGGCCCAGCGGTGGCTGGCCGCGCACGACGAGCACGCCCCGGTGATCCGCTTCGACGTCGTCGGCGTCCTCGTCCACCGGGACCGGCCTGCCGACGTCACGCACTTCCCGGCGGCCTTCTCGTGACGCTGGCGCGCACCTGGTCGGTGGGGCTGGTCGGCGTCCGGGGGGCGCTCGTCGAGGTGGAGCTGGACATCGCGCAGGGTCTTCCGGGGGTGGCGCTCGTGGGCCTCCCCGACGCGGTGGTGCGGCAGTCGGTCGACCGGGTGCGCGCGGCGGTGGTGAACACCGGTGGGGAGTTCCCGGCGCGGCGCATCACGATCGGGCTGTCCCCGGCGTCTATGCCGAAGCAGGGCAGCGGGTTCGACCTCGCGCTGGCCGTCGCGGTGCTGGCCGCCGCCGGCACGGTGCCGGCCGCCTCGATCGACCGGCTGGTGCTGCTCGGCGAGCTGGGGCTCGACGGGTCGGTGCGGCCGATCCGCGGGGTGCTGCCGGCCGTCCTGGCCGCGGCGCGCGCCGGGCACGAGCAGGTCGTCGTCCCGGCCGCCAACGCCGACGAGGCCGCGCTCGTCGACGGCGTCGAGGTGCTGGCGGTCGGGTCGCTGGGTCAGGTCGTCGAGCACCTGGCCGGGCGCTGCCGGTTGGCGGCGCACGAGCGCGCGGTCCCGCCCGACGCCGCCCCGATCGCCGACCTCGGGGACGTGGTCGGCCAGTCCGTGGGCCGCCGGGCGGTGGAGATCGCCGCCGCCGGGGGGCACCACCTGTTCCTCGCCGGGCCACCGGGCGCGGGCAAGACGATGCTCGCCGAGCGGCTGCCGGGGCTGCTCCCACCGCTGGACGAGCAGGCCGCCTTGGAGGTCACCGCGATCCACTCGATCGCCGGGACGCTCCCGTCGGCCGCCCCGCTGCTCACCCGGCCGCCGTTCGAGGCGCCGCACCACTCGGCCACGATGGCGGCGCTGGTCGGCGGCGGGTCGGGGCAGATTCGTCCCGGTGCGCTGTGCCGCGCCCACCGCGGGGTCCTCTTCCTGGACGAGACGCCCGAGTTTCCGCGGGCCGTGCTCGACACGCTCCGCCAGCCACTGGAGCGCGGGGAGGTCACCATCTCGCGCGCGTCCGGTGCGGCCACGTTCCCGTGCCGGGCCCAGCTGGTCTTGGCCGCCAACCCGTGCCCCTGCGCCAGCGCCGCGGGGGACACAGCGTGCACCTGCAGCCCGCTCGAGCGGCGCCGCTACCGCTCGCGGCTGTCCGGACCCCTGCTCGACCGCATCGACCTGCGCGTGGAACTGCCGCCGGTGACCCGCGCCGCCTGGCTCGACGGGGTCGGCGAGCCGGAGTCCACCGCGGTCGTCGCCCGGCGGGTGCTGCAGGCGCGCGCTGTGGCGGCCGAGCGGCTCGCGGGCACCGGTCTGGCGCTCAACAGCCAGGTGCCCGGTCGGCTCCTGCGCGGCCGGTTCGCCCCACCGCGGGCGTCGCTCGCGCTGGCGGAGCGGGCGCTGGAACGCGGCGCGCTGTCCGTCCGGGGGTTCGACCGCGTCCAGCGGGTCGCGTGGACCCTGGCCGACCTGGCGGGGCACACCGTGCCCGGCCCGGACGAGATCGCCGAGGCCCTCGGCATGCGTCTCCAGCGGGCCGCGGCATGACCACGCTCGACGAGGACCTCGAGGACGCCGCGTCGGCGGGCGATCCGGCGCACCCGGGCCTGCGGCGGGCGCGGGCCTGGCTCAGCCGGGCGGTCGAGCCGGGGACTGTCGATCTCTGGCGCTACGTCGACCACCTCGGGCCGGTGGTGGCGGTGCAGCGACTGCGCAGCGGCGCGGCCCCGGACACGCTGCGGTCCCTCGTGGGTGCGCGGACCGAGCAGGACGCGACCCTGGCCGACCTGCAGCGCGCGGAGCGGTGCGGCGCCCGGCTGGTCACCCCCGAGGACGACGAGTGGCCGTTCCTGCAGTTGCACGCGCTCACGCTCGCGGTGGCCGACGAGCCGGCCGATCGGCGCCACCAGTCGGAGCGGACGAAGGCACCCGTACCGCCGCTGGCGCTGTGGGTCCGCGGACCGGGCCGGCTCGACGAGCTCGCCGACCGCTCGGTGGCCGTCGTCGGCTCCCGCGCCTCGACGGCGTACGGCGAGCACGTCGCCGCCGAGCTGGGCCACCAGCTGGGTGAGCGGGGCTGGACCGTCGTCTCCGGCGGCGCCTACGGCATCGACGCCGCCGCGCACCGCGGCGCGCTGGCAGCGGAGGCGCCGACGATCGCGGTCCTCTCCTGCGGGGTCGACCGTCCCTACCCGGCTGCGCACGGCGCGCTCTTCCACCGCATCGCCGAGACGGGTCTGCTGGTCAGCGAGTGGCCGCCGGGCTCGGCACCACTCAGGCACCGCTTCCTCGTCCGGAACCGGCTGATCGCCGCCCTGACCCGGGGCACGGTCGTGGTCGAGGCGGCTGCCCGCTCGGGGGCCTTGGCCACCGCGCGACGGGCCCAGGACCTCGGCCGCTCGGTGCTGGTCGTGCCCGGCCCGGTGACTTCAGCGATGAGCGTCGGCTGCCACGAGCTGCTCCGCGACGAGCAGCTGGGCGCCCGGCTGGTCGCCTCCGCCGCCCATGTCATCGACGCCGTGGGCAGCATCGGCGCCGACCTGGCCGATCCCGCGCCCCGGCCGGAGTCGGTGCGCGACGGGCTGTCCGACCTGGCCACCCGGGTCCTCGACGCCTGCCCGGTGCGGATCGGGGTGAGCCCGGAGCGCCTGGCCGCGGTCGCAGGCTGCGACGTCCTCGAGGTGCTGCGCGTGCTGCCCGCGCTCGAGCTGGCCGAGCTCGTGCAGTGGACCGGCACCGGTTGGCGGGTGACACCGCCGCCGAAGCCGGCGCGCGGGAAGGGCCGGCCCGGCGTGGCGTCTTGACCGGCCGGGCGGGTCGACGGACGGTTCCGCCATGGCGACGGGGACGGCGGACGCGCGCTCCGCGCTGCCGCCGGCCCTGGCCGAGGTGCTGGCCGGCTACGAGGAGCACCTCGCCAGCCAGCGGGACCTCTCCGAGCACACCGTCCGCGGGTACGTCACCGACGTCGTCGGGCTGCTCGACCACCTCGCTCGCCGTGGGGGAGAGCAGGCGCACCACCTCGACCTCCCCGCGCTGCGCAGCTGGCTGGCCCAGGGGCGCACCAGGGGGCACAGTCGCGCCACCACTGCCCGGCACGCCGCCGCCGCGCGGTCGTTCACCCGCTGGCTGCGCCGGTCCGGGCTCACCACCGAGGACGTGGGACTGCGACTGGTCAGCCCCAAGGCGCACCGCACCCTGCCCGACGTCCTGGCACCCGACCAGGCCCGCGCGGTCGTGGAGTCCGCCGCCGGGGCCGAGGAGCCGGTGGGCCTGCGCGACGCCGTCGTCCTCGAGCTGCTCTACGCCAGCGGCATCCGCGTCAGCGAACTCGTCGGCCTGGACGTCGACGACCTCGACCGGGGGCGCCGGGTGCTGCGGGTCCTCGGCAAGGGCCGCAAGGAGCGCACCGTCCCCTACGGAGTGCCCGCCGAGGCCGCTCTCGAGGCCTGGCTGACCCGAGGCCGCCCGGCCCTCGCGGCCGCCTCCTCCGGGCCGGCGCTCCTGCTGGGCGTCCGCGGAGGCCGGCTGGACGCTCGCGAGGCGCGCCGCATCGTGCACGCCGCCGTCTCCGGCACGGCCGGCGCGCCCGACATCGGCCCGCACGGCCTGCGGCACTCCGCGGCCACCCACGTGCTGGAGGGCGGCGCGGACCTGCGGTCGGTCCAGGAACTGCTGGGTCACGCTAGCCTCGCGACGACGCAGATCTACACGCACGTGACCGTCGAGCGGCTCCGTGCGGTCCACGCCCAAGCTCACCCCCGGGCCTGAGCGGGGGACGGGTGCGGATGGGACGGGCGGCGGGAACCATGAGGCAGGACCACGGGGCGCGAGCCCGCGGCGCGAGCAAGGAGGGCCACCGTGCCTGAGGCAACGATCTCCCGGACCGACGAGTCGTCCGAGGACACCGACGCCTTCATCGCCCAGCTGTGGGCGGACTACGTGGCCGACCGCGACCCGGGCCTGCGTGACCGGCTGATCCTGCACTACGCGCCGCTGGTCAAGTACGTCGCCGGCCGCGTCGGCAGCGGTCTGCCCAGCCACGTCGAGCAGGCCGACCTGGTCTCCTACGGCACGTTCGGCCTGATCGACGCGATCACCCGGTACGAGCCGACCCGCGAGGTCAAGTTCGAGAGCTACGCGATGGCCCGCATCCGCGGCGCGATCATCGACGAGCTCCGCAACACCGACTGGATCCCGCGGTCGGTGCGCATGAAGGCCCGCCAGTTCGAGCGCACCGTCGCCGAGCTCGAGGCCCGGCTGCACCGCACGCCGACCGACGACGAGGTCGCCGACGCGATGGGCATGGACGTCGAGGAGATCCGCAAGTTCCTGGGCCAGCTGTCCCTGGTTAACGTCGTCGCCCTGGACGAGCTGCTCACCGACGACGACGGCGGCTCGCCACGCCTCGGGGACACCCTCCAGGACACCCGCGCGCTCGACCCGCAGGCGATGGCCGAGAACGGCGAGGCCCGCCAGCTGCTGGCCCGCGCGGTGGAGCAGCTGCCCGAGCGGGAGAAGGTCGTCGTCTCGCTCTACTACTTCGAGGGCCTCACCCTCGCCGACATCGGCCGCGTGCTCGGCGTGACCGAGAGTCGGATCTGCCAGCTGCACACCAAGGCCGTGCTCCACCTGCGCACCAAGCTCGCCGACATCGCCTGACGCCGGGCCAGCACGCGTGGCTACCGCACGCGGCGGTCGGGCGAGGGGTTGGACCCGGGCGACCCACGTCCGCGCCAGCAGTGAGCACCTGGGGTTCAACGATCCCGCGCGGCGGCAGCCCGGCCAGGCATCGTCCGGGTGCCGACGATGTGCGACGACGGCGTGTTCTAGCCGCGGAATGCGCCGCAGGCGCACATCGCTGCGCCGCCGGTGCAGCACCTCCGCGGCCACCGGGCTCAGCGCAGGGGGAGCAGCCGCACCCGCACGACGAGCAGCAGCAGCGGGTCGAGGTACTCCTCCCCGCGGCGCAGCCCCCAGTGCAGGCAGGCCTCGACCGGGCAGCCGGCGTGCCCCGGCGCCAGCGTGCCGACGGGGGAGCCGCGGGCCACCCGCTGCCCTGCGCCCACGACCGGGTCCACCGGCTCGTAGGTCGTCCGTAGCCCGTCGGCGTGGTCGATGCTCACCACCGGCCGGCCGGCCACCATCCCGGCGAACACCACGACCCCGTCGCCCGCGGCCAGGACCGGCGTCCCGGGTGCAGCGCCGAGGTCCACGCCCCGGTGGCCTGGACCGTAGGCGTGCGCGGGCGGCTCGAACGGCCGGGTCACGTCCGGCCGGCCCGCCACGGGCGACGTCCAGGCACCGACGACCGGGGGCGCCGGTCCGGCCGCCGCGGGCACCGGTGCGAGCACCGCCACGACGAGGGCCGTGAGGACGGCGGGGAAGGCAGCGCGCATGCGCCGATCCTGGGTCCGGGGACCGCCCGGTGAACGGTCCGGCGAGCGGCTGTGGAGAGCGGCCGACGGCGGGGAGACCACCGGCCGCCGTCGCGTATGCTGTCGGATGCGACCCGTCCGTCGGGTCGACTTCGCGCGTCCTCATCCCGCCGACACGGCGGGGCGATCGCCGCCTCGGTCCCGGTCCGCAACGGCCGGGGGAGCGGTGACGCAGGACGCCAGGGCGGTCGCCACCCGGTGCCCGCGACAACCGGAATCACGCGCGGCCCGCGGCCGCGCGCGTACAGCAGAGAGGCTGCAATGGCAGTCGTCAGCATGAAGCAGCTGCTCGACAGCGGCGTCCACTTCGGGCACCAGACCCGCCGCTGGAACCCGAAGATGAAGCGATTCATCTTCACCGAGCGCAACGGCATCTACATCATCGACCTGCAGCAGACGCTCGGGTACATCGACAACGCCTACGAGTTCGTCAAGCAGACGGTCGCGCACGGTGGCTCGATCCTGTTCGTCGGCACCAAGCGCCAGGCGCAGGAGGTCGTCGCCGAGCAGGCCACGCGCGTGGGCATGCCCTACGTCAACCAGCGCTGGCTCGGCGGCATGCTCACCAACTTCCAGACGGTCTTCAAGCGCCTCGAGCGCCTCAAGGAGATCGAGGACATGGAGCAGACCGGCGTGCTGGTCAGCCTGTCCAAGAAGGAGCAGCTGGTCCTCAGCCGCGAGAAGGCGAAGCTGGACCGCTCCCTCGGCGGCATCCGCGACATGAAGAAGGTGCCCAGCGCCATCTGGATCGTGGACACCAAGAAGGAGCACATCGCCGTCGGCGAGGCCCGCAAGCTGAACATCCCCGTCGTCGCGATCCTGGACACCAACTGCGACCCCGACGAGGTCGACTACAAGATCCCGGGCAACGACGACGCGATCCGCAGCATCGCCGTGCTGACCCGCGTGGTCGCCGACGCCGTCGCCGAGGGCCTCATGGCCCGCTCGGCCGCGCAGGCCAACGCCGCCCGCGAGGACGGGGCTGAGCCGGTCATCGGCGGCGACCAGCCCCTGGCCGACTGGGAGCGCGAGCTGCTGACCGGTGGTGACGCCGCGGCCGCTCCGGCCGACGACGCCACCGCCACCCCGCTGCCGGAGACCCCGGCCGAGCCGCCGACGGTCACCGCCGAGGAGGTCGCCCCGGTCGAGGGCGTCCCCGCCACCGGCAGCACCGAAACCGGCACCCAGGGCGCCGAGAACGGCTGATCGCCCGGCGCCGTCCCCGAGCCGGGGACGGCGCCGCGGCGCGCCCTAAGCACACACAGACTCCAGAGGAAGAGAGACATGGCTGACTTCACGGCGGCCGACGTCAAGCGTCTCCGCGACGCCACCGGCGCCGGCATGATGGACTGCAAGAAGGCCCTGACCGAGGCCGACGGCGACTACGACAAGGCCGTCGAGCTGCTGCGCGTCAAGGGCGCCAAGGACGTCGGCAAGCGCCTCGAGCGCTCGACGACCAACGGCATCGTCGTCAGCAAGGACGGCGCTCTGCTCGAGCTGGACTGCGAGACCGACTTCGTCGCCAAGAACGCCGACTTCATCGCGCTGGCCGAGCGGCTCATCGAGATCGGCCTGCAGAACAAGCCGGCCGACGCCGAGGCGCTGCTGGCCACCGAGGTCGACGGCCAGACCGTCGCCGCGCTGGTCGAGGGCGAGTCCGCCCGCATCGGCGAGAAGCTGGTGCTCTCCCGCTTCGTCGCGTTCGAGGGCACCGTCGCCACCTACCTGCACAAGCGGGCCACCGACCTGCCCCCGGCCATCGGTGTCGCCGTGCAGTACAGCGGTGGCAGTGAGGACGCGGCCCGCAGCCTGGCGATGCACATCGCCGCCGCGCGCCCGCGCTACCTCACCCGCGAGGAGGTCCCGGCCGAGGCGGTCGAGACCGAGCGTCGCGTCGCCGAGCAGACGGCCAAGGAGGAGGGCAAGCCCGAGCAGGCGATCGCCAAGATCGTCGAGGGTCGGGTCAACGCCTACTACAAGGACTTCGTCCTGCTCGAGCAGCCGTCGATCACCGAGCCCAAGCGCACGGTGAAGCAGATCGTCGACGAGGCCGGCCTGACCGTGGAGCGCTTCGCGCGCTTCGAGGTCGGCCAGGCCTGAGCAAGGACCCCCTTGCCCCCCACCGCTCGCACGCTCGCGGCGGGGCCCTGCAAGGGGGCCGTTCCAGCACCTCACGGCGGCCCCGCTCCCTTCACGGAGAGCGGGGCCGCTCGTGCGTGCGGCAGGATCACCACACTGATGTCGAACGAGGGATACGCGTTGACCGACACGACCGCACCACTGTCCGCGCCCACCGCGTTCCAGCCCGCCGACGGCGCCGGCTACAAGCGCGTGCTGCTCAAGCTCTCCGGTGAGGCGTTCGGTGGCGGGACGGTCGGCATCGACTCCGGGATCGTGCACAGCATCGCCCAGCAGCTCGCCGACGTCGTCGCCGGCGGCACCCAGGTCGCCGTCGTCGTCGGTGGTGGCAACTTCTTCCGCGGCGCGGAGCTCGCCCAGGCGGGCATGGACCGCCGGCACGCCGACTACATGGGCATGCTCGGCACGGTCATGAACGCCCTGGCCCTGCAGGCGTTCTGCGAGCAGGTGGGGCTGGAGACCCGGGTGCAGACGGCGATCACGATGGGCCAGGTCGCCGAGCCCTACATCCCGCGCAAGGCCGTCCGGCACCTGGAGAAGGGCCGGCTGGTCATCTTCGGTGCCGGTGCGGGCATGCCGTACTTCTCGACCGACACCGTCGCCGCCCAGCGGGCGATGGAGATCGGCTGCCAGGTGCTGCTGATGGCCAAGAACGGCGTCGACGGCGTCTACGACGACGACCCGCGCACCAACCCCGATGCCGTCATGTACGACCACCTGGACTACGCCACGGTCCTCGCCGACGAGCTCAAGGTCGCCGACGCGACCGCGATCAGCTTGTCGATGGAGAACCGGATGCCCATCGTGGTGTTCAACCTGCTGCGCGACGGCAACATCGCCCGGGCGACCGCAGGTGAGAAGATCGGGACGCTGATCAGCCAGCCGGCCTGACACCGGCGCACAGACGAGGACGATGGCGGAGCGAGAACCGCCGCAGGAGGGACACCCCGTGATCGACGACACCCTGCTCGATGCCGAGGAGCGGATGGACAAGGCCCTGTCGGTCGCCCGGGAGGATCTCGGCTCCGTGCGCACCGGCCGGGCCGCGCCCTCCATGTTCAGCAAGATCATGGTCGACTACTACGGCGCCTACACCCCGGTGCCGCAGATGGCCTCCATCACCGTGCCCGAGGCGCGCATGGCCGTGATCAAGCCCTACGACATGAGCCAGCTGACCGCCATCGAGCGGGCCATCCGCGACAGCGACCTCGGCGTCAACCCGACCAACGACGGCCAGGTCCTGCGGGTCGTCTTCCCGCAGTTGACCGAGGAGCGTCGGCGCGAGCTGGTCAAGCAGGCCCGGTCCAAGGGCGAGGACGCCAAGATCGCCATCCGCAACATCCGCCGGCGCGCCAAGGACGAGCTCGACCGCATCGCGAAGGACGGGGAGGCCGGCGAGGACGACGTCCGCCGCGCGGAGAAGGAGCTCGACAGCCTCACCGAGCAGCACGTGGCGCACGTGGACGAGGCGATGAAGAACAAGGAGACCGAGCTGCTCGAGGTCTGAACACCGACGACGGCTTCCCGCTGATGACGCCTCCCCCCGCCGACCGCCCGGGCTCCCTGCGCCCGGGCTCGACGCCGTTCCCCTCCGGACCGCACGCCGCGACCGGCAGATCCGTCGGCGACACCGGGCCGGTCGGCCGCTCGCGTGCGGTGCCCCCGCTCCCGCCGCTGCCCTCCCGGGCGCCGGTGAGCGCCCCCGACGCGACGGTGGAGGCGTCCGCGGTCGCACCGCCCGCCGCTGACGCGGTGGCCGACCTCCCGACCGGGGAGCTGACGGAGGCCGGTGAGCCGACGGAGGCCCGGGAGCTCACGGAGGCCCGGGAACTGACGGAGGCCGGGGAGGCGGACATCGGGGAGGCGCTGGACGAGCCGGCGACGACCGACGTGCCGGTAGCCGCGCTGCCCGAGACCGAGAAGCCGGTGGACGGCCACGGCCGGGCCGGCCGCGACCTGCGCGCCGCGATCGGCGTGGGTGTGGCCCTGGTCGCGGTGATCATCGGCTCGCTGGTCGTGCGGCGCGAGGCCTTCGTCGTCCTGGTGGTCGTGGCCATCCTGGTCGGCGTCGTCGAGCTGACCCGCGCCCTGCAGGCGGGGTCCTTCCGCGCGCCCGTGGTGCCGCTGCTGGTGGGCTCTGTCGCGATGCTCGTGCTGGCGTGGAGCCGCGGCCCGACGGGGCTGGTCACCGGCTTCCTCGTCACGGCGCTGGCGGTGCTGCTCTGGCGGCTGGGGGACGGCCCGGCCGGCTACCTGCACGACGCCGCCGCCGGCGTGCTCGTGGCGCTCTACGTCCCCCTGCTGGCCGGGTTCGCCGTCCTGCTGGTGGTCCCCGACGACGGCGTCGCCCGGGTGCTGGCCCTCATCGCCACGGTGGTCTGCAGCGACGTCGGCGGCTATGCCGCGGGGGTGCTGTTCGGCAAGCACCCCATGGCGCCCTCGATCAGCCCGAAGAAGTCGTGGGAGGGCATGGCCGGCTCGGTGCTGGCCTGCGTGGCCGTCGGCGTCGCGCTGTTCACCCTCACCTTCCACGAGCCGTGGTGGGGCGGGGCCCTGTTCGGCGTCGCGATCGCCGTGTCGGCCACCATCGGCGACCTCGGTGAGTCGCTGATCAAGCGGGACCTCGGGATCAAGGACATGGGTAACCTGCTCCCCGGCCACGGCGGGCTCATGGACCGGCTGGACTCGCTGCTGCCCTCGGCCGCGGTCGCTTACCTGCTGCTCTCCCTCTTCGCCCCCTAGAAGGACCCCGCTGCCCCCACCGCTCGCAGGCTCGCGGCGGGACCCTGCAGCGGGGCCGTTCCATCAGGCGGCGGAGGTGACCCACCAGGTGCGCCCGAGGTCGGCGAAGCCGCGGTGGGCGTACCAGTGCCGGGGCCAGTCGTCGGCGGCCGCCTCCAGCACCACCAGGTCGCACCCGGCCGCGGCGGCGAGCTCCAGCGCCCGGGCCACCAGCGCGTCGCCGTGCCCCCGGCCGCGGTGCGCCGGGTCGGTCATCACCGACTCGAGCGCGGCCGTGGCGCCGTCCACCCGCAGCTGCGCGGCGGCCACGACCCGGCCCTCCTCGCGCACGGCGAGGTCGGTCACCGCGACGACGAGGTCGTTGAGCCGCTCGCGGCCGATCAGCTGGCCGACCACGGCGTCGAGCCGCCCCGGCGGAAGGTCGAGGTCGCGGCGCCAGGACCGGTCCCAGAGGTCGTGCACCTCGGTCTGCGCGACCACCTCCACGCGGCTCCCGGCGGTGCCCACCGGCGGGTCGGCGGGGGAGCGGCCCATGAGCACCAGTTCCTCGGCCGTCCAGCCCTGCCGACCCAGCGCGGCCGCCACCTGGCCGGCGCCGGGCCAGGTGAGCTGCGCGGCCCGGTGCGGCCAGCCGGCGTTCCCACCGACCTCCTCGGCGGTGGCGGCCACCGTCGCCGCGTCGACCGGGGTGCTCAGCACCAGGCGGTTGTTGTCGTGCGACGACGGGACGTCGGGGTCGAGCACCGCCACACCACCGGGGACGTCTCCGACGCCGACGGCCCGGCGCACCGGCACCGAGGTGTACAGCGCCACCGCTCGCCCGTGCCGGTCGCCCGGCGCGGGGAGCACCGGCTCCACCGGCGGCCGGTAGGGGACGACGGCGACGATGGCGCTGGTCGGCAGCGGGCCGTAGAGGTGGGGGAACAGCATCCCGGGCGGGTCCTCGGGACGGCCGGGCTCGAAGCGCACCGGATCGGCCAGCCGGGCGGGGTCGACCACGAGCAGCACGAGGTCGCGCCGGCCGGGGAACAGCGCGGCCGCCGGCAGGTGCACCTGCGCGGGGGTGGAGAGGTGCACGAAACCCACCGCCTCCAGCGACGGAGGACGCACCGCGCCGTCGTCCAGGGCCGTCCGCCACTCACTCGGCTCGATGAGGTGCAGGAGCACGTCGGGCTCGGGACGCGGCCGAGGGGTGCCTGTTGCCACCCTGAGATCCTGCCCTGGTGACCGACGACGAGCTGGCCGGCCCCACCGACTGGGGGGCCACCGTCGGCGTCGGCCCCTGGCCGGGCTCCTGGCCGGAGGACCCGCGCTACGACCCGGAGCTGCTCGCGCAGGGCGACCGCCGCAACGTCGTCGACCGGTACCGCTACTGGACCGTCGAGGCGATCGTCGCCGACCTCGACCGGCGCCGGCACGAGTTCTCGGCGGCGATCGAGAACTTCGGCCACGACCTCAACATCGGCACGGTGGTGCGCACCGCCAACGCCTTCCTGGCCGCCGAGGTGCACATCGTGGGCCGGCGCCGCTGGAACCGGCGCGGGGCGATGGTCACCGACCGGTACCAGCACGTGCGCCACCACCCCGACGTCGCCGCGCTGCTCGCGGTCGCCGCGGAGGAGCGGCGGCCGGTCGTGGCCGTGGACAACCACCCCGGCGCGGTGCCGATCGAGACCGCCGAGCTGCCCCGGCGCTGCGTGCTGCTGTTCGGCCAGGAGGGCCCCGGCCTGACCGAGGAGGCACGCGCCGGCGCCGACCTCACCGTCTCCATCGCCCAGTTCGGCTCCACCCGGTCGATCAACGTCGGCGTCGCGGCCGGTATCGCGATGCACGCCTGGGTGCGGCAGCACGCGACGATCGGCTAGCTGTCGAGCACCTCGCGCAGCCGGGCCGCGAAGGGCTCGGGCTCCCCGGCGTAGCCGTGCTCGCCCCCCATGAACCCGCCGTGGTGGCTCGGGAAGACCGTGAGCTCCTGGCCGAGCAGCTCGGCGGTCCCGGCGGCCGTGCGCCAGGTGAGCGTGCCGCGCGACTCCGTGCCGGCGGCCACCACGATGCGGGTCGGCGACGCGTGCACGGCGGCGACGTCGGGGCGGTAGGCGGTGACGGCGTTCGAGACGCCGGACAGCAGCGGGTCGCTCCGCGTGCCGTCGTCCTCGGCGGGCAGCCCGAACGTCTCCGGCGCGGGCACCTCGAAGTCGTCGCCGAACTCGCCCTGCCGGCTGGTGAGCGCCATGAACCCGGCCGTCCCGGCGCCCCAGCCGCGGGCGGCGTAGGCCTGCTGCACCGCCCGCTCCGCGGCGAAGACCTGCGCGGCGTCCGGCAGCACGCCGACCAATGGGGGCTCGTGCGCCACCAGGGTGCGGACGTCACCGGGGGAGCGGGCCAGCCAGGCCAGCGCGGTGACGGCGCCCCCGCTGCTGGCGAAGAGGTCCACCGGACCGGCACCGAGCGCGCCGACCAGTCGGCGCAGGTCGTCGGCCTGCTGCTCCGGGTCGTTGTCGGTTCGGCCGTCGGTGCGGGCGCTGCGGCCGAGGCCCCGCGGGTCGTAGGTGACCACGGTGCGCTCGGGGAAGAGCCCGGCGAAGGTCGCGAAGCCGGCCGCCTCCATCGGCTGCCCGATCAGGAGCAGCGGAGGCCGCCCGTCGGCGGTCGGGAGGGGCCCGCGGACGTCGTAGGTCAGGACGGCGCCGGGCACGGGGAGCGTCGCGGTCACGAGCACGGGGGTCATGCCGGTCCGACCGCCCGCACCCGGCGAACTCATCGGGTCAGCGGCGGGTCGGCGTCCATGCCGCGGGCGGCGAGCGCACGCTCGATCGCCGCGCAGACGGTGCGCACGACGAAGACCCGCGCCCACCGCTTGTCCTCGCCGGCGACCACGTGCCACGGCCCGGCCTGGTGATCGGTCCGGTCGAGCATCTCCTCGATCGCGGCCTCGTACTCGGGCCGCTTCTCGCGGTTGCGCCAGTCCTCGTCGGTCAGCTTCCACGCCTTGTACGGGTCGTCCCGCCGGGACTCGAAGCGGCGCAGCTGCTCCTCGGGCGAGACGTGCATGAAGAACTTCACCACCACCGTCCCCTCGGCGGCCAGTGACGTCTCCAGGTCGACGATCTCCCCGTAGGCGCGGCGCCAGGCCTCCTCCGGGGCGAACCCCTCGACCCGCTCCACCAGCACCCGGCCGTACCAGGTCCGGTCGAGCACGGCCATCCCGCCCCAGCCCGG
This sequence comes from Blastococcus sp. TF02-09, assembly GCF_003319105.1. Taxonomy (GTDB): domain Bacteria; phylum Actinomycetota; class Actinomycetes; order Mycobacteriales; family Geodermatophilaceae; genus Blastococcus. Next base: position 266,174 of record NZ_QOHH01000006.1, read on the forward strand.
CAGCGCCGGCCAGAACCGCCACAGGAAGTGGTGCCGCTTCTCGTCGGGGCTGGGTGCGGCGAACTGCGCCACCCGCGCGTGCCGGGGGTCCAGCGGCTCGACCAGCCGCTTGATGGCCCCGCCCTTGCCCGAGGCGTCCCAGCCCTCGAAGAGCACCAGGAGCGGCGGGCCGAGCGCGCCGGAGCCGATCTGGCCACCCAGGAGCAGGCGCAGGTGGGTCAGCCGCTCCTGCGCGGCGGCGAGCTGCGTCTTCGCCTCCTTCTTGTCGAGGGAGGCGGTCAGGTCGACGTCCGCGAGCCGGCTCATGCCCGGTCACCCTGCCAGGGGATCGACCGGCGGGGTGAGTTCGGTCTCCGGACCCGGTGGCCCGGCCCGCGGAGTGGGACGATGAGCAGGCCATGACTGCCCTGCCCCTCGTCTTCGACGCCCCCCGGCGCGGGATGCCCCCGCGCCACCTCGCCGACCTCACCCGCGAGGAGGCGCGCGCGGCCGTCGCCGAGCTCGGGCAGCCGGCGTTCCGCGCCGACCAGCTGGCCCGGCACTTCTACCGCGGGGTCACCGACCCGGCGCAGATGACCGACCTGCCCGCCGACGCCCGCGAGGCGCTCACCGAGGCGCTGCTCCCCGGGCTGCTCACCGTCGTCCGGCACCAGACGGCCGACGACGGCCGCACCCGCAAGACGCTGTGGCGGCTGCACGACGGCGCGCTCGTGGAGAGCGTGCTCATGCGCTACCCCGGCCGGGCCACGGTCTGCATCTCCAGCCAGGCCGGCTGCGGCATGGCCTGCCCGTTCTGCGCCACCGGCCAGCAGGGCCTGACCCGCAACCTCTCCGCCGCCGAGATCATCGGCCAGGCGGTCGCCGCCGCCGCGGCGATGGCGAACGGCGAGCTCGCCGGCGGGCCGGGCCGGCTGTCCAACGTCGTCTTCATGGGCATGGGGGAGCCGCTGGCGAACTACGCCCGCGTGCGCAAGACCCTCGATGCGCTGCTCACCCCGGCGCCGCACGGCCTGGGCCTGTCCCAGCGCTCGGTCACCGTCTCCACCGTGGGGCTGGTGCCGGCGATCCGGCGGCTGACCGACGAGGGGCGCAACGTCACCCTCGCGGTCAGCCTGCACGCCCCCGACGACGAGCTGCGCGACACCCTCGTGCCGATCAACACCCGCTGGAAGGTCGGCGAGGTCATCGACGCCGCCGACGCCTACGCGCGGAAGACCGGCCGCCGCTACTCCATCGAGTACGCCCTCATCCGCGACGTGAACGACCAGCCCTTCCGGGCCGACCTCCTCGGCAGGCTGCTGGCCGGCAAGCTCGCGCACGTCAACCTCATCCCGCTCAACCCCACGCCGGGCAGCAGGTGGGACGCCAGCCCGCTGCCCGCCCAGCGGGAGTTCGTCGCCCGGCTGCGGGCCGCCGGGGTGGCGACGACGGTGCGCGACACCCGCGGGCAGGACATCGACGGCGCCTGCGGTCAGCTCGCCGCGGCCGACAGCGTGAGCGCGCCGAGCGTCGCTCTCCCCATGCCGGCGGTCGAGCCGCCGGTGGAGCTGGGCGCCGAGGGAGACGAGTGAGCGCGGGCGCCCCGGCGGACTCCGAGGCGCACGAGCACACCCACGCCGACGTCTCGGGCGGTTGGCTGCGGGCCGCCGTCTTCGGGGCCATGGACGGGCTGGTGACCAACACCGCCCTGGTCGCCGGCGTCGGCGGCGGTGGGGCCGCCCCGCGGGCGATCGTGCTCGCCGGGGTGGCCAGCCTGGTGGCCGGGGCCATCTCCATGGCGCTCGGTGAGTTCACGTCGGTCAAGACGCAGAACGAGCAGCTCGAGCTCGAGGTGCAGAAGGAGCGCCGCGAGCTCGCCCGCAATCCCGAGGGCGAGCTCGCCGAGCTGATCGGACTGCTGCGCGACCGCGGCGTGGACGACCGGCTGGCCCGGACGGTCGCCGTCCAGCTCTCCCGCGACCCGGAGACCGCGCTGCGGCTGCACGTGGTGGCCGAGCTCGGCCTGAACCCGGACGACCGGCCCTCGCCGATGGTCGCGGCCGTGTCGTCGTTCGTGACCTTCGGCCTCGGCGCGCTGATCCCGCTGCTGCCGTTCCTCGCCGGGGTGTCGGTGCTGTGGCCCGCGCTGGTCGCCGGCGGCATCGGGCTGCTGGCGGCCGGGGCGATCTCGTCCCGCTTCACCCCGCGCCCGTGGTGGTACGCCGGCAGCCGCCAGCTGCTGTTCGGCGCGGCGGCCGCGGGGCTCACCTACCTGGTCGGCTCCGCCATCGGCGTCACCGTCGGCTGAGCCGTCAGCGGCTGCGCCAGGCGTTCCGCCGCCGCACGATGTCCCACACCAGGATGATCACCAGCAGGGCGGCGGTGCCCAGGACGTAGAGGTCCTCGACCCGGCCCTCGTGGTTGCCGACCAGCAGGGTCAGCACGATGGCCACCACGACCCAGGCGGCGCGGCGACCGGCCTTGCCGGTCTCCCCGTGCCAGCCCCAGTCGGCCGGCTCCTCGTGCTCCACCGGGTGCGCGCCGGCACGGACCACGCCCTCCTCGCGCCCGGGCTGGTTCACCCGCTCGGTGGCCGGGTTGTCCTGTGCGATCCGGCTGCGGTGCAGTGCATCGCTCACGGCGTCGTCCTCCTCGCTGGCGCTCGTGCTGGTTCGCACGGTCTCGTCCCGCATTCTGTCAGGACCCCCTGCCGGGCACCCGCCGAGGTCACCCTCTCCGCGCGCCGTGGCGGTCGGGGAGGATGCATGCCGTGACGACGCTGCGTGAGGTGACCGTTCTCGGGTCGACGGGGTCGGTCGGCCGGCAGGCGATCGAGGTGGCGCTGCAGAACCCGGACCGGTTGCGGATCACCGGGCTGGCCGCGGGCGGGGGCGACGTCGCCCGGCTCGCGGAGCAGGCGCTGGCCCTCGGCGTCCGCACCGTCGCCGTCGCCAGGGCCACCGCGGCCCAGGACCTGCAGCTGGCCTTCTACGCCGCCGCCTCGAAGCGCGGGTGGTCGCGTGGCGAGTACGCGCTGCCGGAGATCCTCGCCGGGCCGCGGGCCGCGGAGGAGCTGGCCGCCCGGCCCGCCGACGTGGTCCTCAACGCCATCACCGGGTCGATCGGGCTGCAGCCGACGCTGTCGGCGCTGGCGGCCGGCCGCACCGTGGCGCTGGCCAACAAGGAGTCGCTGATCGCCGGCGGGGACCTCGTGCTCGCCGCCGCGGCTCCCGGCCAGCTGGTGCCCGTGGACTCCGAGCACTCGGCCCTCGCGCAGTGCCTGCGCGCCGGGCAGCCGACCGAGGTGGCGCGGCTGGTGCTCACCGCCAGCGGCGGACCGTTCCGGGGGCGCTCGGCCGCCGACCTCGAGCAGGTCACCGTCGAGCAGGCGATGGCCCACCCGACCTGGGACATGGGCCCGGTCATCACCATCAACTCGGCCACGCTGGTCAACAAGGGCCTCGAGCTCATCGAGGCGCACCTGCTCTTCGGCGTGCCCTACGCCGACATCGACGTCGTCGTGCACCCGCAGTCGATCGTGCACTCGATGGTCACCTTCGCCGACGGTGCCACCATCGCCCAGGCCAGCCCGCCGGACATGCGGCTGCCCATCGCGCTGGGCCTGGCCTGGCCCGACCGGCTGCCCGAGGTCCAGCCCGCCCTGGACTGGACGGCGGCCAGCACCTGGGAGTTCCTCCCGCTGGACGAGGTGGCGTTCCCCGCGGTGCGGCTGGCCCGGGCGGCGGGGGAGACCGGTGGCGTGGCGCCGGCGGTCTACAACGCGGCCAACGAGGAGGCGGTCGCGGCGTTCACGGCGGGTCGCCTGTCGTTCCCGGGGATCGTCCAGCTGGTCGCGCGTACCCTCGACGAGGCGCCGGACCTCGGCGTCCCCACGCGCGTCGAGGACGTCCTGGCCGCGGAGAAGTGGGCCCGGGAGCACGCCCGGGGACTCATCGCCGGAGGCTGAGCTGAGCGGGTTGCTGCTGACGATCCTGGGGGTCGTGGCCTTCGCGGTGGGCCTGCTGTTCAGCATCGGCTTCCACGAGTTCGGCCACTTCTACTGGGCGCGCAGGTTCGGCATGCGCGTGCCGCAGTTCTTCGTCGGCTTCGGCCCCACGGTCTTCTCCCGCCGCTACGGGGAGACCGAGTTCGGCATCAAGGGCGTCCCGCTGGGCGGCTACATCCGCATCGTCGGCATGATCCCGCCAGCGGAAGAGGGCGAGAGCAAGCGCGCCACCCGCATGCGCAGCTTCATCGCCGAGGTGCGCGGCCAGGCCCTGGACGACGTGCTGCCCACCGACGGCGACCGCGTCTTCTACAAGAAGCCCTGGTGGCAGCGGATCATCGTGATGGCCGCGGGCCCGCTGCACAACCTGGTCCTGGCCGTCCTGTTCTTCACCGTCGTGCTCACCGCCTTCGGCATCCCCGGGGCGACGACGACGATCCGCGCGCTCCCGGAGTGCGTGCTCCCGGCCGACGCCCAGGCCCGGGAGTGCCCCGAGGACGCCGCGCCCTCCCCGGCGGTCGCCGCCGGTCTGCAGCCCGGCGACACGATCGTCGCCGTCGACGGCCGCGAGGTGTCCCGGGTGCCCGACACCGGTCAGGACGACGAGGCAACCGGCTGGGGGCAGGTCCAGGACGCGATCCGGGAGAGCATCGACACCCCCGTCGTCCTCACCGTCGAGCGCGAGACCGACGGCGCCACCCGGCAGCTCGACCTGACCGTCACCCCGATCGCCAACACCGTCCGCGTCGACGACGACGGCGACGGCGAGGCCGACGGCACCCGGACAGTGGGCTATGTGGGGGTCCAGGCGGCGCAGACCTACGTGCAGCAGCCGATCACCGCCGTCCCCGGGGCCATCGCGAACTACGCCGTCCGGGCCGTCGACCGGCTGGCCGAGATCCCGCAGCGCGTCCCGGCGCTGTTCCGGGCCGCGTTCCTGGGGGAGGAGCGCGATCCGCAGGGGCCGATCGGCGTCGTCGGTGTCGGCCGGATCTCCGGCGAGGTCTTCGCGCTGGACCGGATCAGCACCACGGAGAAGATCAGCACGTTCTTCCAGCTGCTCGCCGGGATGAACCTGGTGCTGTTCCTGTTCAACCTGCTGCCGATCTACCCCCTGGACGGCGGGCACGTCGCCGGGGCGCTGTACGAGAAGGCGCGCGCCACCGTCGCCCGGCTCCGCGGGCGGCCCGACCCCGGCCCCTTCGACATCGCGCGGCTGATGCCCGTCGCCTACGTCGTGGCGGGGCTCTTCCTGGTGCTGTCGGCGCTGCTGTTCATCGCCGACATCGTCAACCCGATCACCCTAGCCGGCTGAGCCGGCCGGGAGCCGATCAGCACGCCGGCGACCACGAGCACCCCGGCAGCCAGCTCGACCAGGTCCAGCACCTCGCCGAAGGCCAGCCACGAGGCGAGCACGCCGACCACGGGCACCAGCATCGAGAACGGCGCCACCACGTTCGAGGGGTGCCGGGACAGCAGCGAGTTCCACAGCCCGTACCCGACGAGCGTGGCGACGACGACCACGTACAGCAGCCCCAGGACCGCCGGCAGCGCCTCGGCGGTGGCGACGCCGGCCAGGGAGCGGCCGATCCGCTCCGGGCCCTCGACGAGCAGCGCCAGCGCCAGCATCGGCAGCGGCGGCACGACCGCCGACCACAGCGTGAGGTGCAGACCGTTGGGCGCCTGCGCCTGCCGGCTGCAGACGTTGCCGATCGCCCAGCCCAGCGCCCCGCACAGCGTGAGGACGACGGGCAGCCACGCCGCGGTCTGCGAGCGGTGGACGGCGATGACCGCCAGCCCCCCGACGGCGATCGCGACGCCGGCCAGCTGCCGCGCCGACAGCCGCTCGTGCAGCCAGACGCCGGCGAGCAGGACCGTGAACGGCGCCGAGGCCTGGAGCACCAGCGAGGCCAGGCCGCTGGGCATCCCGGCGGCCATGCCGAGGTAGAGGAAGGCGAACTGCAGCAGCCCGATGCCCAGGCCCACGCCGACGAGCCAGCGCACCGGGACCGGCGGCCGGGGCACGAGGAGCAGGGCGGGCAGCGCGACCAGCGAGAACCGCAGGGCGACCATGAACAGCGGCGGGAAGTGCTCGAGGGCCAGCGCCGTCGCGGGGAAGTTGACGCCCCAGCAGACGGCGACGAGGCAGGCGAGCAGGCGGTCGCGGAGAGGCACGGCGTCGAGCCTCCGGCCCCCGAGGGTGAAGGACAAGCGCAATCAGGTGCAGCGACCATGTAGCGTCGCTTCATGGTCGACGACGGGCTCTGGCACCGGGTGGACGTCGGGCACCTCGCCGTCGTCCGCGAGCTGGCCGAGCACGGATCGGTGACCGCGGCGGCCCGGGCCACGTCGCTCTCGCCATCGGCGGTCTCCCAGCAGCTCAAGGTGCTGCAGCGGCGGCTCGGCGTGGTCCTGGTCGAGCGGGCGGGCCGCGGGGTGCGGCTGACCGACGCCGGCCGGGCGCTGGCGGGCATCGCGGCGACGTCTCGACCGCCCTGGCCACCGCGGAGGCCGATTGGCAGCGCTACCGCGGCGGGGTCGGCGGCATCGTGCGGCTGGCGACCTTCCACTCGGCCGGCGAGCTGCTGGTGCCCGGGCTGCTCGACCGCATGGCGCAGCACCCCGACGTCGTCCTGGAGACCTTCGACGAGGACGTGCTGCAGGACGACTTCGCGGGCCTCGCCGCCGAGTACGACGTCGTCGTCGCCCACCGCTCGGACGACGTCCAGCCGCCGCGGCGCGACGGCCTCGAGGTGCGCCTGCTGCTGCGCGAGCCGCTCGACGTCGCCCTGCCGCTGGACCACCCGCTCGCCGGGCGGGACCGCGTCACCCCGGCGGACGTGATCGATGAGGACTGGATCGTCCCCCCGGCGGAGTTCCCCATCGACCGGGTGCTCACGGCGCTCGCCGCCCAGGCGCGCTCACCGGTGCGCATCGTGCGCCGGACCACCCACCTGCCCCTGACCGAGAAGCTGGTCGCCCGCGGGCACGGCATCGCGCTGCTGCCCCGCCACACCACCCGCGACCGGGCCGAGGGCCGGCTGGCGCTCGTGCCGCTGGCCGACCTCCGCGCGGGCCGGGTCGTCGAGGCGCTGATGCGCCCCGACCGGGCCGCCCGCCGGTCGGTGCAGGTCGTCGTCGAGGCGCTGGTCGCCGAGGCGGCCGCGTACGCCGGCTGAGATCACCCCGGCGTGCACCTCGCCGGATGGCGGGCCGGTGGATACTGGGGGCATGGCCATCCCCGTCGGTCTCGGCATGCCCGCAGCGCCCCCGCCCGTCCTCGCGCCCCGTCGCAGGACCCGGCAGCTCGACGTGGGCGGCGTCGGCGTCGGCAGCGACTTCCCCGTCAGCGTGCAGTCGATGACGACGACGAAGACCGCCGACATCAACGCGACGCTGCAGCAGATCGCCGAGCTGACCGCCTCGGGCTGCCAGATCGTGCGGGTCGCGGTGCCCGACACCGACGACGCCGAGGCGCTGCCGATCATCGCCAAGAAGTCGCAGATCCCGGTCATCGCCGACATCCACTTCCAGCCCCGCTACGTGTTCGCCGCGATCGACGCCGGCTGCGCCGCCGTCCGCGTGAACCCGGGCAACATCAAGAAGTTCGACGACAAGATCGGCGAGATCGCGAAGGCGGCCAAGGACGCCAGCATCCCCATCCGGATCGGCGTCAACGCCGGCTCGCTGGACAAGCGGCTCCTGGCCAAGTACGGCAAGGCCACCCCCGAGGCGCTGGTGGAGTCGGCGCTGTGGGAGTGCTCGCTGTTCGAGGAGCACGACTTCCGCGACATCAAGATCTCGGTCAAGCACAACGACCCGGTCGTCATGGTCCGGGCCTACGAGCTGCTGGCCGCGCAGTGCGACTACCCGCTGCACCTCGGCGTCACCGAGGCCGGGCCCGCCTTCCAGGGCACGATCAAGTCCGCCGTCGCCTTCGGCGCGCTGCTGTCCCAGGGCATCGGCGACACCATCCGCGTCTCGCTGTCGGCCCCGCCGGCCGAGGAGGTGAAGGTCGGCAACCAGATCCTGGAGTCGCTGAACCTCAAGCAGCGCGGCCTGGAGATCGTCAGCTGCCCCTCGTGCGGGCGCGCGCAGGTCGACGTCTACACGCTCGCGAACCAGGTCACCGCCGGGCTCGAGGGCATGGAGGTGCCGCTGCGCGTCGCCGTCATGGGCTGCGTCGTCAACGGCCCGGGCGAGGCCCGCGAGGCCGACCTCGGGGTGGCCTCGGGCAACGGCAAGGGGCAGATCTTCGTGAAGGGCGAGGTCATCAAGACCGTGCCGGAGTCGATGATCGTGGAGACCCTCATCGAGGAGGCCATGCGCATCGCGGAGCAGCAGACCGACGCCGGCGCGCCCTCGGGCCCGCCCGTCGTGTCCGTCAGCTGACCGGCCCCCACCCGCGCGCTCCCCGTGCTCCGATCGCCCACCGCCCGCCTCCTCGACGAGGGTGACGAGCCGGCCGTCCACCGGCTGCTGGCCACCGACCCCGTCGCCGCCTGCGTGCTGGCCGGCCGGGTGGAGCTCACCGGCACCGCACCGGTGGCCATGGGTGCGCCGCTGTGGGGCTTCGGCTCGGGGCGGACGCTCGAGGCGGTCTGCCTCGCCGGCGCCAACCTGATCCCCTTCGCCGCCCCCGGGGCGGAGCGGGCCGCCGCGGCCGCCTTCGCCGGGCTCGCCCGCCGGGCCGGCCGCCGCTGCAGCACGATCGTCGGTCCGTCGGCCTCGGTGGCGCCGCTGTGGGACCTGCTCGCGCCCTACTGGGGGCCGGCCCGCGACCACCGCGCGCGGCAACCGCTGCTCGCCATCGAGGGCCCGCCGGCGGTGGCTCCCGAGACACGCGTCCGCCCGGTGCGGACCCACGAGCTGGACACGCTGCTGCCGGCCGCCGTCGCCATGTTCACCGAGGAGATCGGGGTCAGCCCGCTGCGCATCGACGGCGGCGCGGGCTACCGGGCCCGGCTGGCCGAGCTGGTGCGGGCCGGCCGGTCGCTGGCCTGGATCGAGGACGGGCAGGTCGTGTTCAAGGCCGAGATCGGCGCGGTGAGCCGGGCGGTCTGCCAGGTGCAGGGCGTGTGGGTCGCACCCGAGCGCCGCGGCACCGGCATCGGCGCGGCCGGGACCGCCGCCGTCGTCGAGTACGCCCGGTCGACCGTCGCCCCCGTGGTCAGCCTGTACGTGAACGACTTCAACACCGCGGCCCGCGCCGCCTACGCCCGGGTCGGGTTCCGCGAGGTCGGCCAGTTCTCCAGCGTGCTCTTCTGACGTCGTGCCCCGGAGGGGTGCGGACGGCCCGCCGGGGGGCCACGCTGGGGACCGCCTCGGGCCGAGGCCGTCGACGCGGGGCAACTCCCGAGGAGCCGTGATGACCACAGGGCTGATCGAGCTGTCCGACCACCCGCCGCAGGCGGTGGCCGTGGTGTACGGGCACGTGAAGAACTCCGAGTACGACGACTTCCTCGCCGCCGCGTTCAGCGACGTCAGGAGGCTGCTGGCCGACCAGCACCTGACCCCGGCGGGGCCGCCCTTCGCCCGCTACCGGGCCACCCGCGTGGGACTGGACGTCAACGCCGGCCTCCCGGTCGACGACCGGTTCCGCCCGTCGGGCCGGGTGACCGCGGAGGTGCTGCCCGGGGGGCCCGCCGTGACCGCGCCGCACGTGGGCGACCACGGCACCGTCGGGTTCACCTACGCGACGCTGCAGGAGTGGCTCGCCGGCAACAACTACCAGCCGGCCGGCGACCCGTGGGAGACCTATCCGGACGGCGGGGCGGGGCGGACCCTGGTCACCGTGCCGTGCCGACCGCGGACGGCGCACCCCCGGCCGCAGCACATCCGGCCCTGACCGCGGGTCCGCCCGGCCACGACGACTCCATCTGAGAGGGTGGCCGCCGTGCGCAACTGGCGGCGACCTGCCCTCCTGGTGACCTCGGCCCTGCTCGCCGGGCCCGTCCTCGCTGCCTGCTCGGGCGGCGGTGAGGACGAGGCGCGCGAGACTGCGCAGGCCTTCCTCGACGACTGGGCCGGCGGGGACGCCGCCGCCGCGGCCGCGGCGACCGACGACCCGGACGCCGCCACCGCGCTGCTGGAGCAGACCGCGACCGACCTGCCCGACGCGGAGCTGTCCGCCGAGCTCGGCGAGGTGACCGTCGAGGACGGCGCGGCCACCGCGGACTGGACGGCGACCTGGGACCTGGCCGCCGCCCCGGACTGGACCTACGACGGCTCGCTGCGGCTGGAGGAGGGTGACGACGGCTGGCAGGTCGTCGCCGAGCCGACCCTCGTGCACCCCGAGCTCGGCGAGGGGCAGCACCTCGAGCTGGCCCGGAGCCTGCCCGAGCGGGCCGCGATCACCGACGCGTCCGGTGCGCCGCTGTTCACCGAGACCGAGGTGGTCAACGTCGGCGTCGACACCGGGAAGGTCACCGACCTGCCCGCGCTGGCGGCGGGGCTGTCGGCCGCCACGGGCATCCCCGCCGCAGACATCACCGCGGACGTGCAGGCGGCCCCGGCCGGCCAGTTCGTCCCGGTCATCACCCTGCGCCGGCCGGACTTCGAGGCCATCCGCGCCCGGGTGTTCGACCTGCCCGGCGCGGTCTTCCCGACCGACACCCGGCTGCTGGCCCCGACGCCGCGCTTCGCCGAGGCGCTCCTCGGCCGGGTGGGGGCGGCCACCGCGGAGATCCTCGAGGAGTCCACCGAGGACGGCGAGGCGCGCTACGCCGCCGGCGACCAGCTCGGCACCTCGGGTTTGCAGCGCGCCTTCCAGGAGCAGCTCTCCGGCACCGCCGGCTTCACCGTCCGCGTCACCGCGCTCGACGAGAGCATCGGGGACGAGGGTCGCGAGATCGCCGCCGTCGAGCCCGTGGCGGGCGAGCCGGTGCAGACGCCACTGGTCCCGGCCGTCCAGAACGCCGCCGACGCCGCCGTCGCGGGGGAGGCCCGGCCCACCCACCTGGTGGTCGTGCGGCCCGGCACCGGTGAGCTCCTCGCCGTCTCCTCCAACGAGATCGCCGACGCGGGCAACGCGCTCACCGGCAACTTCCCGCCCGGCTCGAGCATGAAGGCCATCACCGCCACCGCGCTGCTCTCCACCGGTGCGCTGACCCCCGCCGATCCCGTCGCGTGCCCGGGCACGACGGTCGTCGAGGGGCGCGAGTTCGAGAACCAGGACCAGTTCGACCTCGGCACCGTGCCGTTCACCGAGGCCTTCGCGCAGTCGTGCAACACGACCTTCATCCAGCAGGGCCTGGAGCTCCCCGACCCTGCGCTGGCCGAGGCCGCGGCGTCCTACGGGGTGGGCACCGACTGGCAGCTCCCCGTCGACGTCTTCTCCGGCAGCGTGCCCGGCGACAGCACCGGCACCACCAAGGCCGCGAACATGATCGGCCAGGGGCAGGTGCTGATGAGCCCGGCGCAGATGGCGCTGGTGGCCGCCGGCATCGCCAGCGGCACCCCGGCGGCGCCGGTCGAGGTCGTCGGCGCCGAGGCGTCCGGCCCGGCCCCCGCCGGCCCCGGCCAGGAGGTGCTCGACGCCCTCCGGCCGATGATGCGGCAGGTCGTGCTCACCGGCACCGCCACCGCGCTGGCCGACAACGGCGAGGTCTACGGCAAGACGGGGACGGCGGAGTTCGGCACCAACACCCCGCCGGACTCGCACGGCTGGTTCGTCGGCTACCGCACCGGTGGCGCGGCCGGGCCCATCGCCTTCGCCGTCCTGGTCGAGGGCGGCCAGTCCAGCAGCGCGGCGGTCGCCGTCACCGACGCCTTCCTCGGCGCCCTCGGCTGATCTACTGCGCGGGAAGGCCCGGCAGGGCCCGGGTGACCGGGTCCTGCCCGGCCGCGGTTCGCCAGGCGACCGCGCGCACCTCGGCGCCGGTCAGCGCCTCGAGGGCCAGCTCGCGGGTGCTCCGCTCGGCGGCCTGGTCCAGCACCCGCACCCACGCGGCGGACGTGCCGTCCTCCAGGACGACGCCCAGCGCGGCGGCGTCGACGGGCGACAGCACCGGGAACGGCAGCGCGTACCCGCCCTCGGCCGCGGCCGGTTCCACCGACCGCTCGGCGAGCAGCGTGATCAGGGAGTCCCGGACGTCGCGGTGCGCCGCCTCCGCGCCGGTGGCGGTACCGCGGTCGGCGGCCGGCAGGGCCGCCCCCACGACGCCGTAGCCCCACACCGCCGCGTGCTCGGCGGCCAGGGCGAGGCCGAGGGCGTCGTTCTCCGCGGCCAGGTCGCCGGTGCCGTCGTCAGCCATGGTCGCTTCCCGTCATGCCAGTCGTCCGTCCTGCCCGCGCAGACCCGCCGAGATCGAGCCGAGCAGGGCCGCCCGCGCGCCGGACTGGTTGACGCAGGCGGTCGCGTGCGAGGTCGCCGCCGTGGCCACCTGGTCGCGCAGCCACGCGCGGGCCTCGGCCGGCGACGGCGGGGTGCCGGGCGAGGGCGAGCTGGGCGTCGCGCCCGGTGCGGCGTCCCGGAGGCGCTCGAGCTGCTCACCGGCCTGGGCCGCGAGGTCCGCGACCTCCCCGGCGAGCCCCGGATCGGCCGCCCCGGCCGCGGTGTAGGCGGCCACGAGGGTCTCCTGCACCCCTACCTGGCCCAGCAGCTCGTCGGCCTGCGCGCCGGTCACCCGCTCGCGCTCGTCCGGCGGTGCGGAGGTGCACCCGACCGCCACGACCGCCAGACCGGCCGCCGAGGCGGCCAGCAGCGTGCGCCGGGAGAACCCGCGGGCGGCGGGGGAGGGGAGGGAGGACATCGGTGCCCATCCTGGCAGCCCGGGGCGCCCGGGGTCGGCACATGCGGACCGGAGACGTTCCGCGTCGGCTCCCGGGTCAGCGCCGTCCCGCCGGCCCCTCGCGTCCCACGGGCCGGGGACGGCGGCCGGGCCGGTGCCCGGTCCCCGGCCACTCCGCCGGGCGGTAACCTGGCCTCTTCCCCTCGGAACCCCTTCCCGGCAGCGCCGGGGGGCCCGGGGACGCGCGCTCCGCACCGTGCGGCCGCCCGAGCCTGAGGAGGTAGCAGTGTCCGCCTCTCGTGGCACCCCCCGCACCGACCCGGCCACCGCCCGGCTCGCCGGCTGGATCGCACCCGTCGTCGAGAGCGCCGGGTACGACCTCGAGGAGCTCGTGGTGACGCCGGCGGGCCGGCGCAGCGTCGTCCGCGTCGTCGTCGACCGGGACGCCGGCGTGACCCTCGACGACATCGCCGAGGTGAGCCGCGCGGTGTCCGAGGCCCTCGACACCAACGACGACGGCATGGGGCGCACCCCCTACGTCCTGGAGGTCACCAGCCCCGGCGTCGACCGGCCGCTCACCGAGCAGCGGCACTGGCGGCGCAACACCGGGCGGCTGGTCGCGGTGGCGGTGGGCCCGGCCGGCTCCGCGGAGCAGGTCACCGGGCGGGTCACCGGCGTCGACGACGCGGGCGTGACGCTCGCGGTCGAGGCGCAGGGCAAGCCCGGCGCCAAGAAGCGCCCACCCACGCCGCGCTCCGTGCCCTGGGCCGAGCTCGGCGCCGGGCGTGTGCAGGTGGAGTTCGCCCGCACCGACCCGGCCGGGGACGACCTGCTGGACGACGAGATCGACGACGACGAGATGGACGACCCGGAGCTCGGCGACGACGTCGCGCCCGGGGACGCGCGGCACGCGCGAGGAGGAGCACAGTGAACATCGACGTCACCGCGCTCAAGGCGGTCGAGCGGGAGAAGGGCATCCCGGCCGACACGGTGATCGAGGCGATCGAGACCGCCCTGGTGACCGCCTACCGGCACGCGGACGGAGCCGCCAAGCACGTGCGCGTGCACGTGGACCGCAAGAGCGGCGAGGTCGCCGTGCTCGCGCAGGAGCTGGGGCCCGACGGCGAGGTCGTGCGCGAGTGGGACGACACCCCGACCGACTTCGGGCGGATCGCCGCCAGCACCGCCAAGCAGGTCATCGTGCAGCGGCTGCGCGACGCCGAGCACGAGCAGACCTTCGGCGAGTACGCCGGCAAGGAGGGCGACATCGTCAGCGGCGTCGTGCAGGCGCACGACCGCCGCAACGTGCAGGGCACGGTGCTGATCGACATCGGCAAGGTCGAGGCCGTGCTGCCCCCGACCGAGCAGGTGCCCGGCGAGGACTACGCCCACGGCAGCCGGCTCAAGGCCTACGTGGTCTCGGTGGCCCGCACGTTCCGCGGTCCGCAGGTGACCGTCTCCCGCACCCACCCGCACCTGGTGCGCAAGCTGTTCGCGCTGGAGGTGCCCGAGGTGGCCGACGGTAGCGTCGAGATCGTGGCGGTCGCCCGCGAGGCCGGAGCCCGGTCGAAGATCGCCGTCCGCACCAAGGTCCCCGGGCTCAACGCCAAGGGCGCCTGCATCGGGCCGATGGGCCAGCGGGTGCGCAACGTCATGAGCGAGCTGCACGGCGAGAAGATCGACATCGTCGACTGGTCCGACGACCCCGCCACCTTCGTGGCCCAGGCGCTGAGCCCCGCCCGCGTCTCCGAGTCCCGGGTGGTCGACGCCCAGGCCAAGGCGGTGCGCGTCGTCGTCCCGGACTACCAGCTGTCGCTGGCCATCGGCAAGGAGGGCCAGAACGCCCGTCTCGCCGCCCGGCTGACCGGCTGCCGGATCGACATCCGCAGCGATGCCCAGGGCGACGACGACGCCGCCGCGCCCTCCCCGGGCGTGGGTCGGGCCCCCCTCCGCGCCGGAGCACCGGCTCCCGCGGCCGGGGGGCGTCCGTCCTCCCACCGGCCTCCGCCCCGACGCGTGGAACATCGGGGCCCCACGACGCGCTAGAGTGCAGGGTGGCCGAAACGTCGATCCCGGAGCGCACCTGTGTGGGCTGCCGGCGACGCGCTCCGGTCACCGATCTGCTGCGTGTCGTCGCGAGAGCCGGGGCCCTGGTCCCGGACCCGCGACGGAGGCTCCCCGGGAGGGGGGCGTCGGTGCACCCCACTCCGGAGTGCCTGGGCGCAGCGGAGCGACGCCGGGCCTTCACCCGCGCGCTGCGCCTTCCCGGGAGCAGCCCGCTGGAGGCCGGTCCGCTCCGGGACCACGTCCGCACGCTCTCGTCCTGAGCTGCCGGGCGGCCCCGGATCGGGCACCAGCAGGAACCAGTCGGGCCGGCACCAGGCCGGTCCGCACGTCGACAGGACACCGTCGGATGACTCAGCCGTGAAGTTCTCACGATGACCATGCGCCACTAACGACGAGGTCGAGCGGGCAAGCCGCCGGCCTCACCAAGAGGAGACCCGTGCCAGGCAAAGCCCGCGTACACGAACTCGCCAAGGAGTTCGGTGTCGACAGCAAGACCGTGCTCGCCACGCTCAAGGAGCAGGGCGAGTTCGTGAAGTCCGCCTCGTCGACCGTCGAGGCCCCCGTGGCCCGCCGGCTCCGCGAGGCCCTCGGTGCCGCCACCGGCGGCGCCGCACCGAGCGCTCCGGCGGCCCGTCCGGCCGCCCCGACCCCGGGCCCGCGTCCGGCGGCACCCGCGCCCCAGGCTCCGGCCGCGCCTGCTCCGCAGGCGCCCGCGGCCGCCGCGCCCGCGCAGCCGCAGGCCCGTCCGGCCGCGCCGGCCCCCGGCCCGCGTCCGGCCGCTCCTGCTCCGCAGGCCCCGGCGGCCGGCGCGCCGACCCAGCAGCCCGCTGCTCCCCGTCCGGCCGCTCCGCGTCCGGCCGGTGGCGGCGCACCCTCCGGCGCCGGTCCGCGACCGGGGCCCCGTCCGGCTCCGCGGCCGGGCAACAACCCGTTCAGCTCGCCCCGTCCGGCCGCTCCGCCGGCCGCGGCACCCGGTGCCGGTCCCGGTGCCGGCCCGCGTCCGGGCCCGGCCGCACCGGGTGCGCGCCCCGCTCCCGGCGGCCCCCGCCCGGCTCCCGGTGCCGGTGGCCCGCGTCCCGGCCCCGGCGGTCCCCGCCCGGCTCCCGGTGCCGGCGGCCCCCGCCCGGCTCCCGGTGCCGGCGGTCCCCGTCCGAACCCGGGCATGATGCCCGGCCGTCCGAGCCCGGGCATGATGCCCGGTCGCGCGGCCGGCGCCGGTCGTCCCGGTGGACCGGGTGGTCGCTCCGGTGGTCCCGGTGGCGGCGGTCGTCCCGGCGGTCCCGGTGGCGGTGGCTTCCGTCCCGGTGGCGGCGGTGCCCCCGGTGGCGCGCCGGCCGGTGGTGGCTTCCGTGGCGGCGGTGGCCCCCGCGGTCGTGGCCGTGGTGGCTCGGGTGCCGGCACCGCGGGTGCCTTCGGGCGTCCGGGTGGTCGCGGTCCCGTCCGCGGTCGCAAGAGCAAGAAGCAGCGGCGTCAGGAGTTCGACTCCATGGCGGCGCCCAGCATGGGTGGCGTCAGCCTGCCCCGCGGAAACGGCCAGACCGTCCGGCTGCCCCGCGGCGCCTCGCTGACCGACCTGGCCGAGCGCATCGGCGCCGAGCCGGCCGCGCTGGTCACCGCCCTGTTCCACCTGGGCGAGATGATCACCGCGACGCAGTCGGTGAACGACGAGACGCTGCAGCTCCTCGGTGCCGAGATCGGCTGGAACATCCAGGTCGTCAGCCCCGAGGACGAGGACCGCGAGCTCCTCGAGACCTTCGACCTCACCTTCGGTGACGAGGAGGGCGACGAGGACGACTGGTCGACCCGCCCGCCGGTCGTGACCGTCATGGGTCACGTCGACCACGGGAAGACCAAGCTCCTCGACGCGATCCGCAACGCCAACGTGGTGGCCCGCGAGGCCGGTGGCATCACGCAGCACATCGGCGCCTACCAGATCGTCAGCGAGCTGGAGGGCGAGGAGCGGCCCATCACCTTCATCGACACCCCGGGTCACGAGTCGTTCACCGCGATGCGTGCCCGAGGCGCGAAGGTCACCGACATCGTCGTCCTGGTCGTCGCGGCCGACGACGGCGTCATGCCGCAGACGGTCGAGGCGCTCAACCACGCCCAGGCCGCCGAGGTGCCGATCGTGGTCGCGGTCAACAAGATCGACAAGGAGGGGGCCAACCCCGCCAAGATCCGCCAGCAGCTCACCGAGTACGGGCTGGTGGCCGAGGAGTACGGCGGCGACACCATGTTCGTCGACGTCTCCGCGACCACCCGTCAGGGCATCGACGACCTGCTCGCGGCGATCCTGCTGACCGCCGACGCCTCGCTGGACCTGCGCGCCAACACCGAGCAGGACCCGCAGGGTGTGGTCATCGAGGGCAAGCTGGACAAGGGCCGCGGTCCCGTCGCCACGGTGCTCGTCCAGCGCGGCACGCTGCGCCAGGGCGACTCGATCGTGGCCGGCGACGCCTACGGCCGCGTCCGGTCGCTGCTCGACGAGCACGGCAACAAGCTGAAGGAGGCTCTGCCGGCCCGCCCCGTGCAGGTCGTGGGTCTCACCTCGGTGCCCCGTGCCGGCGACACGTTCCTGGTCGTCGAGGAGGACCGGGTGGCCCGGCAGATCGCCGACCGCCGCCAGGCCCGCATCCGCAACGCGCAGAACGCCTCGATGCGCAAGCGGATCAGCCTCGAGGACCTCGACGCGGCGCTCAAGGAGAACCGTCAGCTCAACCTGATCATCAAGGGCGACAACTCGGGCACCGTCGAGGCGCTCGAAGAGGCGCTCATGAAGATCGAGGTGAGCGACGACGTCTCGCTGCGGGTCATCCACCGCGGGGTCGGGTCGATCACCAAGAGCGACATCGACCTGGCGCTGGCCGACGACGTCATCGTTCTGGGCTTCAACGTCCGGGCCGAGGGCCAGGCCACGGAGCTGGCCAACCGCGAGGGCATCGACGTCCGGTACTACTCGGTGATCTACCAGGCCATCGACGAGATCGAGGCCGCCCTCAAGGGCATGCTCAAGCCCGAGTACGAGGAGGTCCAGCTCGGCACGGCGGAGGTCCGCGAGGTCTTCCGGGTGCCGCGCATCGGCAACGTCGCCGGGTCGCTGGTCCGCAGCGGCACGATCGTCCGCAACTCGAAGGCCCGGCTCATCCGGGACGGTGCCGTGGTCGCCGACAACCTGACGGTGGAGTCGCTCCGCCGCTTCAAGGACGACGCGACCGAGGTCCGCGAGGGTTACGAGTGCGGTATCGGCCTGGGGTCGTTCAACGACATCAAGGTCGACGACGTGATCGAGACCTTCGAGATGCGCGAGATCCCGCGCACCTGAGTCGGCTCGCTCGCCCAGCAGCAGGAACGGGGGAACAGGTCCGGTGTTCACCGGAACGCTGACCGCCGACCTGCTGCTGGGCGACGTCCACTCGCTCAAGGGCAAGCGGGCCGTGATCCGGCCGATCGTGGCCGAGCTGCGGCGCCGCTTCTCCGTCGCCGCCGCCGAGGTCGGCGACCAGGACCTGCACCGGCGCGTGCAGGTCGGGGTCGCCACCGTGGCGGGCGACGCCGGTCAGGTCACCGACGTCCTCGACGCCTGCGAGCGGTTGCTGGCCGAGCGGCCGGAGGTGACGCTGCTGTCGACGCATCGTCAGCTCGTCAGCGACTCGGACTGCTGAAGGACCCGGTCGCCCCCTCACCCTGTCCGCCCGGCGTCCACCGACGCCCCGAAACCAGGAGGTCCTGATGGCCGATCCGGCCCGCGCACGCAAGCTGGCGGTGCGCATCCGGCAGATCGTCTCCGCCGCGATCGAGACGCAGATCAAGGACCCGCGGCTCGGCATGGTGACCGTCACCGACGCCCGCGTCACCAGCGACCTCCGCGAAGCGACGGTCTTCTACACCGTCTACGGCGACGAGACGCAGATCGCCGACTCCGCGGCCGCCCTGGCCAGTGCCACGGGCGTGCTGCGCTCCACGGTCGGCAAGCAGACCGGCATCAAGTTCGTGCCGACCCTGACCTTCGTCGCCGACATCGTCCCGGACACCGCGCGCGAGCTCGAGGAGGCCCTCGAGCGGGCGCGCTACGCCGACGCCGAGCTGGCCCGCGCCCGCGAGGGCGCCCAGTACGCCGGCGAGGCCGACCCCTACCGCAAGCCGGCCGAGGACGACGACCACGACGGCGAGGACGAGCACGAGCTGTCCGCCGAGGACACGCCCTCGCCCGGCGAGGACCTTCCCCGAACCAGGAGTGCGCTGTGAGCCAGGACGACCCGAACCCGTACGAGCCCCTCGAGGGCCAGGGCACCTCGATGCTGGGCGGCCGGAAGGTCGACGGCAGCGGTGACCCCACCGACGGGGGCAAGCGCGGCGAGATCGGGGAGGCCCCCAGCATCGCCGAGGACGAGCCCGGCGACGGCACGACCTTCCCCGTGGGCGGCGGCGCGGTCACCGAGGAGGAGAACGCCCCGCCGGTCGCCGACCCGGGGCCGGACGCCTGATCCATGAGCGTCCGTCCCACCCCTGCACCCGGAGCCGCCGCGGCGACCCGCACGGTGGCCGGGGTCCTCGCCGAGGCGGCCGAGGCCCGCGCCACCGTCGTCCTGTCCGGGCACGTGAACCCCGACGCCGACGCGCTGGGGAGCACCCTGGCGCTGGCCGAAGGACTGCGGCGTCGCGGCGCGCGCGTCCTGGCGACCTTCCCGGGCGAGCTCACCCTGCCGGCGTCCCTGGGCTGGCTGCCCGGCGCCGAGGGCCTCGTGCCGTCGTCGGCACTGCCGTCGGCGCCCGAGGTCTTCGTCAGCCTGGACGCCGCCTCGCCCGGGCGCCTGGGTGAGGTGGCTCCGCTGCTGGACGCCGCGGTGACCTCGGTCGTGGTCGACCACCACGCCAGCAACCCCGGCTTCGGGACGCTGCAGCTGATCGACCCCGGTGCGCCGGCCACCGTGACGCTGGTGGCCGACCTGCTCGACGACCTCGGCGTGACCCTGGACCAGCAGCTGGCCACCTGCCTCTACGCCGGGCTGGCCGCCGACACCGGTTCCTTCCGCTTCGGCAGCACCCGCCCGCAGACCCACGAGCTCGCCGCGCGGCTGCTGGCCACCGGCATCGACCACGCCGAGATCAGCCGCCGGCTGTTCGACACCGCGCCGTTCGGCTGGCTCGGCCTGCTGTCGGTCGTGACCGGGCGGGCGGTGCTGGAGCCGGGGACCGGCGCCGGCCTGGTGTGGACCTGGTCGAGCACCGCCGAGGCCGCCGAGCACGGGCTGCCCGGCGAGCAGCTCGAGGCGCTGGTCGACGTCGTCCGCTCCGCCGAGGAGGCCGACGTCGCCTGCGTGCTCAAGGGTCAGGACGACGGCAGCTGGTCGGTGTCGCTGCGCTCCCGCGGCGGCACGGACCTCGCCCGCATCGCCATCGAGCTCGGTGGCGGTGGCCACACCCTGGCTGCCGGCTACACGTCGACGCTCGACCGCGAGGGCACCATCGCGGCGCTGCGCGAGCAGCTCACCCGCCGCTGACCGGGGGAACGGTCATCCCCGCTCCCTCCGCCCCGGCGCCGTCGGTCCTCTCGCTCGCCCTGCCGGCCCTGGTCGTCCTGGCCGCCGAGCCGCTGTACCTGCTGGTCGACACGGCGGTCGTCGGCAACCTGGGCACCGTGGCCCTGGGCGGCCTGGCGGTGGGCGGTGGGCTGCTGGCGTGGGCGGCGGCGCTGCTGAACTTCCTCGCCTACGGCACCACGGCGCGGGCAGCTCGTCGTGCGGGCGCCGGCGACCGGGCGGGTGCGGTCGACGAGGGCGTGCAGGCCACCTGGCTGGCCGCGGGCCTCGGTGTGGTCGTGCTGGTGTTCTTCCAGCTCACCGCGGGCCCCTTCACCCGGCTGCTCGCCGGCGGCGCCGGACCGGTCGCGGAGGCCGGCGAGGAGTGGCTGCGGGTGGCCTCGCTCGGCGCTCCGCTGCTGCTGGTCTCGCTGGCCGGCAACGGCTGGCTGCGCGGGGTCCAGGAGCTGCGCCGGCCGGTCCGGTTCGTGCTGGCCGGCAGCCTGGTCAGCCTGGTGCTCTGCCCGGTGCTGGTGCACGGGACCGGCTGGGGCCTGGTGGGCTCCGCGGTGGCCAACGTGCTCGGGCAGGGCCTGACGGCGGGGCTGTTCCTGCGCGCGATCGTGCGCGAGGGGGCCACCTGGCGCCCTCGTCCCGCGGCGGTGCTGTCCCAGCTGGTCATCGGCCGCGACCTGCTCCTGCGCGCGGCGGTGCTGCAGGTGTCCTTCCTCGTGGCGGCCGGCGTCGCCGCCCGCGCCGGCACCGCCGAGCTGGGCGCGCACCAGATCGCGCTCCAGCTGTTCTTCTTCCTGGCCCTCGTGCTCGACGCGTACGCCATCGCCGCCCAGACCCTCGTCGGGCACGCCCTCGGCGCCGGCCGCCCGGACGAGGCCCGGGTCACCGCCCGCCGGGTGGCGCTGTGGGGCCTGGCCACGGGGGTGGGGGTGGCGGCGGTGCTGCTGGCGCTGCGCGGCGTCCTCCCACCGCTGTTCACCGACGACCCCGCCGTCGTCGACCAGGCGGAGCTGGTCTGGTGGTTCCTGGCCGCTCTGCAGCCGCTGGCCGGCGTGGTGTTCGCCCTGGACGGCGTGCTCATGGGCGCCGGCGACGTCGGCTACCTGCGCACGCTGACCATCGGCTCGGCCGTGGTCGGCTTCCTGCCGCTGTCGCTGCTGGCGGGACCCATGGACTGGGGCCTGGCGGGGGTCTGGACCGGGCTGTGCCTCTTCATCGCGCTCCGGCTGGCCGGTGTCCTGGTGCGGGTGGCCGGCGACCGGTGGCTGACGGCGCCTGAGACGGTTACCCGGTGAGCCGCCGTCCCGATGCCGATGTCCCGCCCGGTCTGCTGCTGGTCGACAAGCCGGGCGGGATGACCTCCCACGACGTCGTCGCCCGCGCCCGGCGGGTGCTCTCTGTGCGCAAGGTCGGCCACGCCGGCACGCTGGACCCGATGGCCACCGGCCTCCTGGTCCTCGGTGTCGGGGCCGCGACCCGCCTCCTCGGTTACGTGAGCGGCCACGACAAGACCTACGAGGCCACCATCCGGTTCGGGCAGTCGACGGTCACCGACGACCGCGAGGGCGAGGTCCTGACGACCGCCTCGACGGCGCACCTGGACGACGCCGCGGTCCGCGCCGCGCTGGCGGCCCAGACCGGTCCGCTGCAGCAGGTGCCCTCAGCGGTGAGCGCGGTCAAGGTCGAGGGCCGGCGCTCCTACGACCGGGTGCGCGCCGGCGAGGCGGTCGAGCTGGCCCCGCGGTCGGTCACCGTCCACCGGCTCGACGTCCACGGGATCCGGCGTCCGGAGCCGGACCTCCTCGACGTCGACGTCACCGTCTCCTGCACGGCCGGTACCTACATCCGGGCGATCGCCCGCGACGCCGGCGCCGCCCTCGGCGTGGGTGGGCACCTGACCGCGCTGCGGCGCACCGCCTCCGGACCATTCGCGGTCGCGCAGGCCGCGCCGGTCGAGGAGGCGGGTGCGGCGCTCGCCGCCGGCGGGGGAGCCGGCGTGCTCGGGTTGACCGACGCCGCCCGGCTGGTGTTCCCCGAGCGCGGCCTGAGCGCCGAGGAGGCCACGGCCGTCGGCCACGGCCAGCGCATCCCGGCGACCGGGACCCCCGGGCTTTACGCGGCGGTGGACCCCGACGGCCGCCTGGTCGCGCTGCTGGAGGACGCCGGCCCATCCGCCCGCGTGGTGGTCGGCTTCCCGCCGCGCGGTTGACCGCTGGGCGCGCCGGGAAGGGGAGGGCCATGAGCGTCGTCAAGATCAACGCGATCACCGTGCCCAAGGACAAGCAGGACCGGTTCGAGGAGCGCTTCCGCGGCCGGGCCGGTGCCGTGGAGTCCACCCCCGGCTTCGAGTGGTTCGAGCTGCTGCGCCCGCTCGAGGGCACCGACCAGTACCTGGTCTACACCCGGTGGAGCAGCCACGAGGCCTACGAGGCCTGGCAGTCCAGCCAGGACTTCGACCGGGCCCACGACGGCGGCGGCGACACCCTGGCATCGGCGGCTCCGCACTCGGCCCACGTGTGGACCTACGAGGTGCTCGAGTACGCCGGCCCGACGGCCAACCAGGAGAACCAGGCCTGAGCCCACGCCCGGTGGCGGTCGGCTCAGGGCCGCCACCGCAGGCGGGGATAGTGTGAGCCCGGGCCGGTGGACACCGGGTCCCGAGTCCGCGCACACGCAGGTGGGAGCCATGACCGACACGCTGAGCGACAGCCGTACCTCCTCGCGCACGTTCACCGAGGGCGTGCCGGTGGTCGTGGAGGACGTGCGCCGGCGCACCCCCACCGAGCGCGCGCAGCTGCTGGAGGACCCGGGCTTCGGCCGCTACTTCACCGACAGCATGTTCGTCGCCCGGTACCGCGAGGGGCAGGGCTGGTACGACGCCCGGCTGACCGCCTACGGGCCGCTGCCGATGGACCCGGCGACGGCGGCGCTGCACTACGCCCAGTCGATCTTCGAGGGGCTCAAGGCCTACGCCCAGCCCGACGGCAGCGTCGCGCTGTTCCGGCCCGAGGCCAACGCGGCCCGCTTCGCCCGCAGCGCCCGTCGCCTGGCGATGCCAGTCGTGCCCGAGGAGTCCTTCCTCACCGCCGTCGACGCGCTCGTCGACGCCGACCGCGACTGGGTGCCCACGGGCCCGGACCAGACGCTCTACCTGCGGCCCTACATGCTGGCCAGCGAGCCGTTCCTCGGCGTCCGCCCGTCGCACGAGTACCTGTTCCTCATCATCGCCAGCCCGGCCGGCGCCTACTTCCCGCGCGGCGTCCACCCGGTCTCGGTGTACGTCTCCGAGGACTACGCCCGGGCGGCCCCCGGTGGCACCGGCGACGTCAAGTGCGCCGGCAACTACGCCGCGAGCCTGCTGCCCCAGCAGGAGGCCTCCGCCCTGGGCTGCGACCAGGTGGTCTACCTCGACGCCGTGGAGAAGAAGTACATCGAGGAGCTGGGCGGGATGAACCTGTTCTTCGTCCTCGGCTCCGGTGACGACGCCGAGCTGGTCACCCCCGAGCTCTCCGGCAGCCTGCTGCCGGGGATCACGCGCGACTCCCTCATGGAGGTCGCCCGGGGCATGGGGCTGCGGGTCTCCGAGCGGCGCTACGCCCTGGAGGAGTGGCGCGGCGGCGTCGCCGACGGCACGGTCACCGAGACCTTCGCCTGCGGGACCGCGGCCGTGATCACCCCCGTGGGCGAGGTCAAGGCCCGCACCGGCGACTTCACCGTGGGCGACGGCACCCCGGGCCCGCTGACCATGCGGCTGCGCGAGGCCCTGCTCGACCTCCAGCACGGGCGGGTGGCCGACACCCACGGCTGGCTGCACCGCGTCGGCTGACCACCACCGGACGGAGGGCGTCGGACCCGTGCAGCGCTGGCGAGGCCTGGAGGCCACCCCGGCCGATCTCGGCCGCACCGTGGTCACGATCGGCATGTACGACGGCGTCCACCGCGGGCACCAGCAGCTGATCGGTGCCGCGGTGGCCCGGGCGCGGGCGATGCGCCGTCCCTGCCTGCTGCTCACCTTCGACCCGCACCCGGCCGAGGTCGTCCGGCCCGGCTCGCACCCGGCGATCCTCACCTCGCTGGACCGCAAGGCCGAGCTGGTGGCCGGGCTCGGCGTGGACGCCATGTGCGTGCTGCCGTTCACCGCCGACTTCATGCGGCTGCCGCCGGAGACGTTCACGCACACCGTGCTGGTCGAGCACCTGCACGCGGCCCAGGTCGTGGTGGGGGAGAACTTCACCTACGGGCACCGGGCCGCCGGCACCGTCGGCTCGCTCACCGCGGAGGGCCGCCGGTTCGGGTTCGCCGTGGAGGGCGTGCCCCTGGCGGAGGACAGCTCGGACTCCGGTGACGTGACCATCTCCTCGACCTACATCCGCGCCTGCGTGGCCGCGGGCGACATGGTCGCCGCCGCCCGGGCGCTCGGGCGCCCGCACCGCGTCGACGGCGTCGTGGTGCGCGGGGACCGGCGGGGCCGGGACCTCGGCTACCCGACGGCGAACGTGGAGAGCCCGCCGTACACGGCGATCCCGGCCGACGGCGTCTACGCCGGGCACCTGGTCACCCGCGACCCGCGCACCGGCGCCAGCCGCGAGCGCCTGCCGGCGGCGGTCTCGGTGGGCACCAACCCCACGTTCGAGGGCAGCCGGCGCACCGTCGAGGCGTTCGTCCTGGACTACGAGGGCGACCTCTACGGGGAGCACGTGGGCGTCGAGTTCGCCTCGCGGCTGCGCCCGATGGAGGCCTTCGCCGACATCGACGCCCTGGTGGCGGCCATGGCCAAGGACGTCTCGGACACCCGCCGGATCCTCGGCATGTAGCCTGGGGGGTGACGTCGGGGTGACCCGGCGTGTGTGAAGCCTGCCCTCGTGATTCAGACCGAGGGCCACACGTGACCCGCCCCGGAGGCGACCATGGCGCTGGACAGCGCGCTCAAGAAGCAGATCATGACCGAGTACGCGACGGTCGAGAACGACACCGGTTCGCCCGAGGTGCAGATCGCGATGCTCAGCCGTCGGATCAGCGACCTGACCGAGCACCTGCGGGCGCACAAGCACGACCACCACAGCCGTCGTGGTCTGCTCCTGCTGGTCGGTCGCCGTCGCCGGCTGCTGAACTACCTCGCCAAGACCGACATCAACCGCTACCGGTCGCTCATCGAGCGGCTCGGTCTGCGCCGCTAGGCACCACGAGGGGGCCGCTCCCGGATCGCTCCGGGACGGTCCCCTTTCTCGTGCGGCACCCGCCGCGCGAGGAGAACCGGCCGGCCGCCGGAGCGTCCCGCGAGGACCGGTCCTCGGTGGTGGCCCCCGGGCACGTCCCCCATCACGGGGGGAGCCTGCTCCCGAGGGCTTCGATCGAGCACCGGTCGACCGGATGCAGGGACGGCAAGCAGTCCGGTGACCGGCCGTCAGAGGAGTCGCAGGTCGGCACGAGGCCGATGCGACGAAGAAGAGAGAAGGACACGTGTCCGCACCCACCATCACCGCAGAGTTCGACGCCGAGGACGGCGTCACCACCGCCACCGCGGTCATCGACAACGGCAGCTTCGGCAGCCGTTCGATCACCTTCGAGACCGGCCGCCTCGCCAAGCAGGCCGCCGGCTCCGTCGTCGTCACCACGGGCGACACCATGCTGCTCTCGGCCACCACGGCCGGCCGCCAGCCCAAGGACCAGTTCGACTTCTTCCCGCTCACCGTCGACGTCGAGGAGCGGATGTACGCCGCGGGGCGCATCCCCGGCTCGTTCTTCCGTCGCGAGGGGCGCCCGTCCGAGGACGCGATCCTCACCTGCCGGCTGATCGACCGCCCGCTGCGCCCGACCTTCGCCAAGGGCCTCCGCAACGAGGTCCAGGTCGTCATCACCGTCATGGCGCTGGACCCGGGCCACCTGTACGACGTGATCGCGATCAACGCCGCGTCGGCGTCGACCCAGCTGTCCGGCCTGCCGTTCTCCGGGCCGGTTGGCGCCACCCGCGTCGCCCTGATCAACGGCCAGTGGGTCGGCTTCCCGACCCACGCCGAGCTCGAGGACGCCGTCTTCGACATGGTCGTGGCCGGGCGGGTCCTGCCCGACGGCGACGTCGCCATCATGATGGTCGAGGCGGAGGCCACCGAGCGGACCATCGAGCTCGTCGCCGGTGGCGCCACCGCCCCCACCGAAGAGGTCGTGGCGCAGGGCCTCGAGGCCGCCAAGCCGTTCATCAAGGCGCTGTGCGACGCGCAGTCCGCCCTGGCCGAGAAGGCCGCGAAGCCGGTCGCCGAGTTCCCCCGCTTCCTGGACTACCAGGACGACGTCTACGCCGCCGTCGAGGCCCAGGCTGCCGAGGAGCTGGCCCGGGTGCAGCAGATCCCCGGCAAGGCCGAGCGCGAGGACGCCACCGACGCCCTCAAGGAGCAGGTCAAGGCCGCGCTCGCCGGCCAGTTCGAGGGCCGCGAGAAGGAGATCTCCGGTGCCTTCCGCGCGGTGACCAAGAAGGTCGTCCGCCAGCGCATCCTCCGCGACAAGGTCCGCATCGACGGCCGCGGCCTGACCGACATCCGGCCGCTCTCGGCCGAGGTCGAGGTCATCCCGCGGGTGCACGGCTCGGCGCTGTTCGAGCGCGGCGAGACCCAGATCCTGGGTGTCACCACGCTGAACATGCTGCGCATGGAGCAGCAGCTGGACACGCTGTCGCCGGTGACCCGCAAGCGCTACATGCACAACTACAACTTCCCGCCGTACTCCACCGGTGAGACCGGCCGGGTGGGCTCGCCCAAGCGCCGCGAGATCGGCCACGGCGCGCTCGCCGAGCGGGCCCTGGTGCCGGTGCTCCCGGACCGCGAGGAGTTCCCCTACGCGATCCGCCAGGTCTCCGAGGCGCTGGGCTCCAACGGCTCGACGTCCATGGGTTCGGTCTGCGCCTCGACGCTGGCCCTGCTCAACGCCGGTGTCCCGCTGCGCGCGCCGGTCGCCGGCATCGCCATGGGCCTGGTCTCCGACGAGGTCGACGGCAAGACCGAGTACGTCGCGCTGACCGACATCCTCGGTGCCGAGGACGCGTTCGGTGACATGGACTTCAAGGTCGCCGGCACCCGCGACTTCGTGACCGCGCTGCAGCTGGACACGAAGCTCGACGGCATCCCCTCCGACGTCCTCGCCGGTGCGCTGACCCAGGCCCGCGCGGCCCGGCTGCACATCCTCGACGTGATGAACGAGGCGATCGACGCCCCCGACGAGATGAGCCCGTACGCGCCCCGCGTGACCACGGTGCGCATCCCGGTCGACAAGATCGGCGCGGTCATCGGCCCCAAGGGCCAGATGATCAACGCGATCCAGGACGAGACCGGCGCGGACATCACCATCGAGGACGACGGCACGATCTACGTCGGTGCCTCCGACGGCCCCTCGGCCCAGGCCGCGGTGGACCGGATCAACGCCATCGCCAACCCGACGCTGCCCAAGGTCGGCGAGCGGTTCCTCGGCACGGTCGTCAAGACCACGCCGTTCGGCGCCTTCGTCTCCCTGCTGCCCGGCCGCGACGGCCTGGTGCACATCAGCAAGCTGGGTGGCGGGAAGCGCATCGGCAAGGTCGAGGACGTGGCCAACGTCGGCGACAAGATGCAGGTGGAGATCACCGACATCGACGCCCGCGGCAAGATCAGCCTGGTGCCGGTCGCCGAGGGCGATGCCGCCGCTCCGGCCGAGGGCGACGCCGCCGCTGCCCCTGCGGGTGAGTGACGACGTCCACTGACGTGGTCGGGACCGGGGCGGGTGCTGGTGCACCCGCCCCGGTTCCCGTCGGGGTGACCCAGTTGCTCGACCTCGACGAGGTCGGCGGCAGGGTGGAGCGCACGACGCTCCCCGGGGGCCTGCGGGTCCTCACCGAGACGATGCCCGGGGTGCTGTCGGCGACGCTGGGCATCTGGGTCGACGTCGGCTCGCGGGACGAGACACCGGCGGTGGCCGGTTCGTCGCACTTCCTCGAGCACCTGCTGTTCAAGGGGACGACGTCGCGCGGGGCGCTGGAGATCGCGACGGCGATGGACGCCGTCGGCGGTGAGATGAACGCGTTCACCGCCAAGGAGCACACATGCTTCTACGCGAACGTGCTCGCCAGCGACCTCCCGCTCGCGGTGACGCTGCTCGCCGACCTGGTCACCGCGGCGACCAACACCGCGGCCGACCTGGAGTCGGAGCGCACGGTGGTGCTCGAGGAGATCGCCATGCGCGATGACGAGCCCGCCGACGCCGTCCACGACCTCTTCTCCGAGACCCTCTTCGGCGACACCCCGCTGGGCCGCTCCGTGCTGGGCACCGTCGAGTCGATCGAGGGCCTGAGCCGCGCCGACGTCGACGGCTGGTACCGGCAGCGGTACGCCATGCCCGCGATGGTCGTCACCGCCGCGGGCCGGGTCGATCACCAGCAGGTGCTCGACCTGGTCACCGCCGCCTTCGGCGACCGGCTGACGGAGGCGGGGGAGCCCGCACCGCTGCGCCGGGGCGAGCCCGTCCCGGACCGGCCCGCCCGGTCGACCGGCCTGATCACCCGCCGCACCGAGCAGACCCATCTGCTGCTGGGGACGACCGGGCTCGGCCGGCTGGACGAGCGGCGCTACGCCGCCGCCGTCGTGGACGCCGCGGTCGGTGGGGGCATGAGCTCCCGGCTGTTCCAGGAGATCCGCGAGAAGCGGGGCCTGGTCTACAGCGTCGGGTCGGCGCTCACCCACTACGCGGGGGCCGGCACCTTCTCGGTCTACGCCGGGTGCGCCCGCAAGCGGGTGCCCGAGGTGCTCCGGCTGATCCGCGAGGGTCTGGACGGCGTGGCGGCCGACGGGCTCACCTCGGAGGAGGTGGCGCGGGCGCGCGGCCAGCTCAAGGGCAGCATGGTGCTCGGTCTCGAGGACACCGGCTCCCGGATGAGCCGCCTGGGCAAGAGCGAGCTGTCCTACGGGGAGTACCTGCCCGTCCGGGAGGTGCTGGCCCGGCTGGACGCGGTCGACGAGCAGCAGGTGCGCGAGGTGGCCGCGGAGCTGTTCGGCCGGCCCACGTGCCTGGCCGTCGTCGGCCCCTACCGCGAGTCGGACCTCGACCGCCTCTGATGGCGCCGCATCCCGCCCTCGCCGTCCACGGCGCGCTCGCTCGGGGCGTGTTCGCCGTGGTCGTGCTGGTCTCGCTGGCCGTGCTCTTCGCCCCGGCGTCCGACGTCCCCTCCGCCCCCGCGGGCGTCGACAAGCTCGTCCACCTCGGCCTGTTCGCGGCACTGGCCGCCAGTGGGCGGTGGGCCGGCGTCGGCGTCCGGGTGCTAGTCGTGCTGCTGCTCGGCTACGCGGCGGTCAGCGAGGTGGTGCAGGGCCTGTCGGCGCTCGACCGCAGCATGTCCGCCGGCGACTGGGTCGCCGATGCGTTCGGCGTGCTGCTCGGTCTCGCACTGTGGGAGCTGGGCGCCCGGCGATCCCCCGCGCGGCGCTGATCGGCGGGGTTGTCTTGCGGTTCGCCGGTCCGGCGGGAAACCTGGCCGGGTGACCACCGCACCTGACCAGCAGCCCGAGACCACCGAGCCGGGCGACGCCCCGGTGATCAACGTGGGGGTCCTGGGAGCGCGAGGACGCATGGGCACCGAGGTGGTCAAGGCCGTCAACGACGCCGACGACCTCGAGCTCGTCGCGATGGTCGACGAGGGGGACTGGCTCTTCGGCCTGGCCGACGCCGGCACGCAGGTGGTCGTGGACTTCACCCGCCCGGACGTCGTCATGGACAACATCCGGTTC
Organism: Blastococcus sp. TF02-09; assembly: GCF_003319105.1. Taxonomy (GTDB): domain Bacteria; phylum Actinomycetota; class Actinomycetes; order Mycobacteriales; family Geodermatophilaceae; genus Blastococcus. The sequence goes on from NZ_QOHH01000006.1 coordinate 296,235, forward strand.
TGCATCGACAACAACATCCACTGCGTCGTGGGGACGACGGGCTTCGACGAGGAGCGCCTGTCCACGATCGCCGAGTGGCTCGCGCCCAAGCCCGAGGTGGGCGTGATCATCGCTCCCAACTTCGGCATCGGTGCGCTCCTGCTGATGAAGTTCGCCCAGGAGGCGGCGCGCTTCTTCCCCTCGGTGGAGGTGGTCGAGCTGCACCACCCGAACAAGGTGGACGCCCCCTCGGGGACGGCGGCGCGCACGGCCCGCCTGATCGCCGAGGCGCGGCGGGCCGCGGACATGCCCGCGGCGCCGGACGCGACGACCGACTCCCTGCCGGGAGCCCGGGGCGCCGACGTCGACGGCGTCCCGGTGCACGCCGTGCGGCTGGCCGGTCTGGTCGCGCACCAGGAGGTGCTCATGGGCGCGGAGGGGGAGACCCTGACGCTGCGGCACGACTCCTACGACCGCGCCTCCTTCATGCCCGGCGTGCTGCTGGCGGTGCGCGAGATCGGCCGCCGGCCCGGCCTCACGGTCGGCATCGAGGGCCTGCTCGGCCTGTAGAGGAGTACCCCGTCCGCACACCCGCCGCAGGCTCGGGGCGGGCCTCCGGACGGGGCCCGGCGCGGGTGGGTCTCGGTGTGACGGGGACCGCTGGCCGGGGGGTTGCGAGGGGGCCGGGAACCTCGTGTATGGTTCTGTCTGCGCCGCGCGGCCCTGAGGGGCCGCCGGACCGGGGCCCGCCGCTGGTGGGTCGACCGGAAACCGGCGTAGTGTTGGACATCCGGCCAGGGACGAAGCCTCTTCGGGGTGGGTTTTCTGCGCGTCCGCTCTTTGAGAACTCAACAGCGTGCCGAAAGTCAGTGCCAAGTAATACCCCGTGTCGTGGGTCTTCGTGATCTGCGGCTGGGATTCCTTTGGTTGATTGATATCGAGAGTGCTAGCTCTCGGTTCTCAGCCGGTATCGAATTCATCTACGGAGAGTTTGATCCTGGCTCAGGACGAACGCTGGCGGCGTGCTTAACACATGCAAGTCGAACGGTGAACCTTCTTCGGGAGGGGATCAGTGGCGAACGGGTGAGTAACACGTGGGC
>NZ_QOHH01000036.1 GCF_003319105.1 Blastococcus sp. TF02-09
GGACACCTGCTGTGCGGGCCTACAAGAACTCTCGACAAAACAAGAGTCAAAAGATGCTCGCGTCCACTGTGCAGTTCTCAACGTACGACCAGACACCGGTCACCCGACCCCACCAGACCCCCACCCCACAGGGGCGAGACGATATGAGATGCAGACCGGCCCTGACACAAGATCGCCTCCCACCCCCCAGGGATCCCTCCCCGGACAGTGGTCCGCTCTCTCAGGACCCAACAGCGTGCCTACGACCGGACCACCCGCACCCACCCCGTTCCACACCCGACAAGCGGGCCGTACTAGGAGCAGCCACAGCTGCCGGCCGAACTGGTCAGCGTTCCACCCTCGAGCACCACCCCACACGCTCCGCCGGCACCCGCAGATGGGCACCGATCACGGTGTGGGCGCGGCTCTGCACCAGCAAGCAACAGCTTGCCGGTGAGAATGCTCCTTAGAAAGGAGGTGATCCAGCCGCACCTTCCGGTACGGCTACCTTGTTACGACTTCGTCCCAATCGCCGATCCCGCCTTCGACGGCTCCCTCCACAAGGGTTGGGCC
>NZ_QOHH01000007.1 GCF_003319105.1 Blastococcus sp. TF02-09
CTCGGACACCGTCGAGGCCTTCCGGTCGGGCAGCTTGGTCGCTTCCGATCTTGGAAGGCCTCGACCCGTTCCCGGCCTCAGCTCCCACGCGCGAGTCCCTCACACCCACCGCAGGTACGAAGAGCCCCTTATCCCATCGCCGACTCTTCCGGCGCCTCGCAGACGTCGCTGCATGCCGCGCTTGTCCAGAATGTTGCGAATGGCCGAGTGTGACCGGTTAGTTAGTTCGGCGATTTCACGCAGCGACCGGCCAGCCGCGTAGGCGCTCAAGACAAACTGCTCGACCCGTTGCTGTACAGCCGGATCAGGTCGCGGCACGTTCGTCCCTACGAATTCAGGCAGCGGCCGGAGTTGCGGCCGCGGCGGATAGGGCGCCAGACCTTCGACGGATAGTGCTGAACTAGAGCGCGCTAGTCCTCAGTGGAGACCAGCAGCTTGCGAGTGCGCCGCTTAAACGGAACCGGGCCGCCTTCCAGGTGATGCAGCGCCAACCGGTTCAGGTCATGGCGCTCCAACGAGCCGCACGCCTCTACTTCGCCCTTGCCGGCCGTCGCCTTCATGGTCACGATTTGCTCGGCGTCACCGCTCACAACAATTCCCGGACTACGCGTTGCGAAGATGTATTGTCGGGATCCGCGCAGGGACCGAAGCCGGTCTACCAGATACTCCTCGATCCACGGCGCGTGCAGAGCGTCCTCAGGCTGATCCACCAGCACTGGCGTAGTGCCATCGGCCAGCAGGATGACGAGGATAGCGGTGCACTTCTGCCCGTGCGCCAGGCTCTCGATAGGGACATAGCTGCCACCGTCGGGCTTCTTAAACTTGACCGTTAAGACATCAGGCCGGTCAATCAGTTGCAGGTCGAGCAGCTGGACGCGCAGGTCGCGTTCCTCGATATTGGCATACAGGCGCGCTAGACTAGTGGCATCTATACCCGCGTCCGTATTGACGAGTTCATTGAAGGTGCCATCAAGCATATGACGGGCGAAACGGATTGGGTGAATTGTCCGAGCGATGGCATCCAGGACGTCCTCGCGGACCCGTGATCCCACTTTCAGTATGTTCAGGTCGTCCCTGAATGCTGTCCAATTGCCCGTATTGGGAACGTCCAGTTTGACGAACCCGGCCGTCTTTTCATTCAAGGTGAGCACACGCTGCCGCCGCAGATCACGGCGCTGGCGGCGCAGATCCTGCAGGCGCGCAATGAGCGTTTCACGCGCGCCCGTTACTTCCTCCAGCGCTGGACGAGCGACCTTGTCCAACTCATCCTTGGCAGCCCGCGCCTCAACCAACTTGGCCTGCAGCGATTCGAGCCGTCCGCGAAGTGAGATCAGTGACGAGCCCGGGTTGATCGCTTCGAGCTTGGCATCCAGCTGCTGCTTGAACGCCTCAAACCGCGTCGACCACTCACCCTTGATTGCGACCAGCTCGGCAGTTCCCTTGTCCATAGCCGCCTTGAGGTCGGCTACCGCCTTGTCAGCCGCCTGCTGCAGGGCATCAACCTGCGCCTCAACCTTTAAAAACAGATCGTCGTTACTCTCGACCGGTGTCGGCCGCTTGGCCTCTGGTACAACGATTGCCGGCGGCGCCAGGCCGGCCACCTGGTCTGACAGGGTCCGCAGCGCGGTACGTTCCGCCTGCCAGGCTTCCTGTTGCTTTACGACGTCAGTGTCGAACAGGGCCGCCAGCTGCCGAACCTGTTCCTCCAGCTCGACCTGCTTGGCAGCGAGCACCTCCAGCTCCTCGACGCGACGACGTCCATCGAGCAGAGACTCGGCGTTTGCCTTCAGATCGCGCCGGGTGCGTGCAAGGTCAGCCTCGATAGCCGCGAGGTCAATACCGGCGTCGATCAAAGACATCCGGCCCACCGGTTCGCGCGAATACTCCAGAACCTCGCCCTGAGAGAAGGCGGCAAGCGTGACAAGGGCGGTCGGGTCCGCGTCCACGACCACCCAGTCGTCGGCAGTCTGCTGCAGCACGGTCGGCCCGGCGCTGCCATCAGCTGCGAAGACGCGCTCGACGACATAGCGTTGACCGTCCGCCGCGAACTGCACGCGCACGACGCCCGTGTCCCCGAGGGCTGCCTGGAGGCGGGAATGCACTTCTTTCCAGATGGCCGGAAAGGCTCGTTTGTCGATCTGCTGGTCAAAGGCATACCGGATAGTCTCCAGCACCAGCGATTTGCCGGCACCGGTACCACCCAACAGACAGTTCAAGTCAGCGCACAGCTCAATGGCCTGCCCGCCCAGGAAGCCGCCAGTCAGCTCTACCCTCTCAATAACGGGATGGCTGGCCTCGGCCGCCACCGGCTCCAAGGAGATGCGCAGGTCGGGATCAGCCAGCGCGTGTCGGATGCCCACCAGGTCCGGACGGCTAGCCTTAACCCAGGTGCGCCGCGCCCCGATGCCAGACAAGGCATGCGTGCTGCCGACCGGGTCCCAGGTGTCCGAGCCGCGCACGTAGGCCACGGCACGCTCATCCTTGAGCTTATCGTCAACCGTGGTCCGCGTATCGAGGTGCACAACCTCTAGCGCAGACAGGTGCTCCGCAAGCAATGTCTTCTTGAGATGGGCACCGACGCCGAGCTTGAGCAGGCCCTTGGGCTTCTCAATGTGCGCCGGGATGGCGATGCCGCCGGCGTCCTCAACGTGGCGCGCGGTGTCCATGATGCCGTAACTGGCGGCTACATCGAGCTTGCCGTGGTCGGCGGATTTGATGCCGAGGACGACCAGCAGGTCGTTGATAACGGCACTGCTGGTGCCCTCTTCAAAGATGGCCAGCAGATGACCTTCGGTGGTGCTAATCTCGACACCCGGCAAGACAACCAGCTCGGTCCCCGCAGCGGCAGCGGCGACCTGATCACACCAGGCTGACGTGTTGTGATCGGTGATAGCAATAGCGTCCAAACCGGCAGCCAGCGCGGCAGCAACGATGTCAGCCGCCGTGCCATAGTTCTCCGGCTTGGCGTCTGACGATCCCGGCGTATGGACGTGGAAATCGACAGCCCAAAACTTGGCGTGCTGCCCCATGACCTTCAGTAGTCCTGCTTCGCCAGGGCCTTGATGTAGGACGCCCGCCCCACGATGGCAGCTCGGAAGGCCGCGAAGGACAGCTCGTCCGCCGGCTGATGGATCGGCGTCGTCGGATCAGCCGAGGACGTCACGAAGCAGGCAGCGTCGTAGAGGCGCTCCCGCAACAGCCGCTGACACAGGATCTGGTAGCGGTCCTTGTAGGAGGTCTGTTCAAAGACCGGATCGGCCGGGAACAGCGACTTGGCGACGCGGACCGGTGTCGTCGACTTGGCGTGCTCCTCTAGGAAGAAGACATAACCGACCCACGGCCGGACGCCGCCAAAGGAGCCGGCCTCCCAGGCTCGCCAGATGTCAGTGGCGTTGCCGAGTGCTTCCTCGACCCGGTTGTTGAAGTTGTTGCCAAAGGATGGTCCCACCTGGGACTTGAACTCGATGGCCGCCACCAGGACGTCGTCCTCAACGACTAGCAGGTCCCACTTCTTGGTCGGTCGGTAGTAGCCGGGTAGTTCGACGCCGGCCGAGCGCTTGATGCTCTCCTTGTTGAATCCCGATGCCACAAAGGCGTCTTCAATGAGCTGCGCCATCGCGTCCAAATGGGCGCCGCCAGTCACCTCACCGCGGGTGCCGGCGTCGGTCTTACCCTCAGCTAGCTTCTTGGCCGCTTGGGCCTGTCGGACGCTCCAATAAGATCGGACAGCCTGTTCAAACTTCTGATCGTCGGTCATTCAGCAAATCCTCCAATTTCATTAAGCTTGTAAAGCCGCACCGCCACCGCCGTTGCAGCCTCGACGTCCCGAGCTTCAAAGGCCGCACTCAAGGCATCTGCGTCGGCCGGCGTCACCGACGCCAGCTCCGGCACTCGGATGCGCCTGAGGTACTGCGACTGGAACCGCAGCGTTCCACCTCGCATCTTGACGGCATAGGCCTCGATGAAGGCGTTAGCGACACGCGACATCAGCAAGCCGCCCAGGACGCGCAGGTCCCACTTGTCGGAGGTGACGTAGTACAGGTTGTGGTGCGGGTAGGCCGCGCCCTCGTCAAGGACGGGATGCAGCGTCATCCGCATGTCGGGGATCAAGAGCTTGGGACGGCCGGTCAGCCCGACATCGACGCGGTCGATGGTCCGGAACCAGGTCTTCGGCCGGGCGGTCGCCACATGGCGCTTCCGGAGAGCGGCGCCGTGCTGCTCCAAGTAGCTGCGTAGGCGCGGGTAGTCGTCCAGCTCGACCAGGCCAGTCGCTTGCCACGGGCTGACTAGGTAGTTGCCGGACCACTCGAAGGCGCCGGATGCCAGGTCCCGCACCATAGCCATCGGCAGCAGGCGGTCATCTTCGACATCGATCCGCTCGGGAACGACGTAAATTTTGTCGGCCCCCGTGGCGATACCGATTCCCACCTTGGTGCCGGTGGCGGCGTCTTCCAGCGGCCGGAAGTTGTCCGTCAGGTATTCGATCATCGCCAGGCGCCCCGGCGAGCCCTGAGGCCAGGACTCGGCACCTCTGAACCAGTGCGGCAGCCGGGCGAGCTTGTACGGCTTGCCCTTCGGTCGGACGACCCCGGACCCGCCGGCCGCGAAATCCAGGACGTCGGCTGCATGGCTTGGACCGAAAGCCGCCGTCGTGTCAGCGATGACAGCTGAAGCTTGGCTGCGGTTGCTCAGTACAGTCACGGCAGGGTAGGCGCTGACCTCGTTCTCGAACGCATCCACGTCGTGCATTGTCACCACGGCGTCGACGGAGAAGCGCTCACCGATCAGTTGACGTAGGTGCTTGCCGTATTGATTACGCATCCAACGATCAGCGCAAATAAAGCCCAGCTTGCCGTCGGGCTTGAGGCTGCGCAGGCCCCGTTCAATGAAGCCGATGAAGACGTCGGCGCGGCCCGTCATCGTCGGCCAGGTACTTCGGTACGCCGCCATACGGGCCGGCGGGATGTCTTCAAGGCGGATGTACGGCGGGTTACCCACGACCACATCGGCGGTCGCCAGCTCAAACTCGGCCAGGAGGTAGTCCCCCGGGTTGACCCAGGCCTCTGCAATAAGCTGGGTGTCATCAGCGGGCCAGCCGTCGGCCATCAGCACGCTCCGCACCACGCTGCGGGCCTGCATGACGTTGTCCGGGAGCAGGTCGAAGCCTTGGACGGCATCCCGTGCCTCAGTAATGTCGCGGCCATGCGTACGGCAGGACTTGCTCAGGCGTTCGGCGATGACAGTAAGGAAGGCGCCACAGCCACAGGCGGGTTCGACGAGTTGCAAAGCGGCAAGGTCGCGGTCACTGGTATAGCCGACAAGGTCAAGGATCAGTTCGACGACCCAGCGTCGCGTGAAGACTTCACCGTGCTCGCCTGAAAGATCGAGCGGCGGCTGAGGAAGTGCTAAAGCCGCTTGGAACGAGCTTGTGCTTTTCATTGCGCTACTGCCATACTGCTCATTATTTTATGGTCAGCCCACCACATAAGCAAGGCAGATTTGCTCGGCACAGCCTGAGACTGTACGTGCCAGCAACGACGCAACCCCGTCACCAGCGACCGACTCGCTGCCGTTCGGGCCTGCCAGGGTGTCAGCAGGGCTAGCGACCAGCGGCCTGCTCGGCGGCGAGGCTCACCGCACCTCGGTCCCGTCGGCGCAGACCGGGCTTGGCCAAGACCACGGGGCCCGCAGCCGCTGGAGCTAAGAATTGTCGTTATGGTCGAGCAGCCCCGGCCAAGCTGTCCCACCGGCGGCCACCTCGCGGACGTAGTTCTCCAAGTCGTCAGGGTCGACCGACTTGTGCAGGTAGCCGACCGCGCCGACGGCACGGGCCCGGGCATAGTCAGCTGGCCCGGCGCCGATGGCACTGAAGAAGATCACGTGGCAGTGGGGCTGTACCGCCAGAAGCGCCTCAGTGGCCGCCCAACCGTCGCCGCCATCCATGTTGCAGTTCATCAGCACGACGTCTGGAGCAAGCGTGTGGGCTGCGTCGACCACCTGGTCACCGCGACCGCAGCCGCCGACAACGCGGACGTCTTCTGTCCGGTACTCGAAGCAGGCGGCCAAGCCTTGCCGCACGACCAGGTGGTCATCCACCACCATCACGCGGATCACGCCGCCGAGCCTGACACGGGAGGTGGCGACACGGCAGCGACGCATGAGCTAGCGTCACCTGCCATCACGATGAGCATGTCCGGCCCCGTAGAGCCTGAGTTGATCCGGCAGCTCCCGACGGCCGAGCTGGCACTGCACCTGCTGACCACCCTGGCCAAGGGTCGGACCGTCAACGCCAACAGCACGCTGCGTGGGGCAGAACAGGCCTTTGTCTACAACCGCGAGCCTGACGTCGACCTCCTGCTCGGCCGCCTGTCGGACGCCTGGGCCTGGCTCGAGTCTCGTGGTCTCATCGGGCCAGCGATCAGGGACACCGGGTCGGCCTGGCGGCGCCTGACCGCCGCGGGGCAGGAACTTGCGCAGGACGCCGCAGCACTGCCGAAGTTGTGGGGAGGTGAGCGGCTGGCCGGGGCGCTGGACCCGGTCCTGGAGGATAAAGTCCGGCCGATCTTCAACCTCGGCGACTACGAGACGGCCTGCTTTGCGGCCATGAAGGCCGTCGAGGTCGAGGTCCGGCGGGCGGCCGGGCTCGGCGACTCGGTCATCGGCGTCGCCCTCATGCGCGAGGCTTTTAAGCGCGACGGCGGGCCGCTGGCTGACAGCGAGGCTGACCCCGGCGAGCGGGTGGCGCTGATGGAGCTGTTCGCCGGCTCGATCGGGGCCTTCAAGAACCCGTCGAGCCACCGCACAGTGCACTTCGATGACCCCGTTGAGGCTGCGGAGGTTGTCCAGCTCGCCAACTTGTTGCTGCGCCTGCTCCGGCGTGCAGAGGCCCGGCGGCAGACACAGGAAGAGCCGTAAGCACAACAGGGGCGACGTCCCGCCCGTACATGGGCCAAGGGCCTTCAGTCCGCGTCGCGCGGCGGCTTCAGACCGCGGACAAGCTCGGCAGGGTCGACTTTCAGCCCGCTGGCAAGCTTCAGGATGTTGTGCAGCGTCAGGTTGCGCCGACCGCGCTCCACCTGGCCGACGAACGTCCAGTGCAGCCCACAGGCCTCGGCCAGGCCTTCCTGGCTGAGGCCGAGCTTCTGCCGCCGTGTGCGCACCCGCTCGCCGAACTGGGTAGCGGCCGGCGAAACCGGGGCGGCGGAGACAGGCATGGCCGGGCAAGCACATACGTCCCATGACCCTGCGACCAGAGACGATACGCCCCATGACCTTGCGTCCTAGTCGAGTCCGCCTTACGTTGACCGGGCCGGTCGACCGTCGGCCGGACCCCTCAAGGGGCGGACATGAGGGTGGGGTGGCACCGACATGAACGGTGGCGGCGGTTGAACATGAGGTCGTCTTGACCATCTGACCGGAGCGCCGCGGCGGTCCTGCTTGGCGGCACGGCCGCCGCGGTGTCTCCATGGGCCAGCGACTGTCGGCACGCTGCGGACACTTGCCCTATGGACGAACACCGCCACCTCGCCGACGGCGCAGGCGCCAACGACGCTGTCCAGGTCGCCACGCGACGTTACCTGTCGTCGGAGCACCTTTGGTCGAGCCTGCACGCTACCCGTCGTTGCCGGGCGATTGAGACCGAGCTCCTCGGTAAGGTCCGCGTGGACATTGAGCACCGGACCTATGCCATGACCGCCGTACTATCTGCCGTCGCCTTCCTTGAGGCACTGGTCAACGAGACGTACGACGACGCCCACGACACCCAACATGACAGCGGCCGCATCGCCGCACTTGACGGACGGGCCCGTGGCCTGATGGCCGCGTTCTGGCAGGCCACCCGAGGCCGCGACCGCTACGTCGGCGTCCTCGACAAGTACCGCATGGCCCTGCTTTTCGCCGGCGCTCCGCCGTTCGACCAGGGCGCGAACCCGTACCAAGACGCCGAGCTGCTCATCCGGCTGCGCAACGAACTGGTTCATTTCCGGCCGACGTGGCACGAGCAGGGCGTCCCCGACAAGTTCGGCGACAAGCTGGCCGAGCGCTTCGCTCCCAGCGGACTGCTGCCGGCCAACGACGGTTCCCCGTGGATTACTAGGGCCCTCGGAGCTGGCGGGGCCGCGTGGGCCTACAACACCTGCAAGGCCTTCGCCGACGCTTGGACGGACCGGCTGGGGATAGCGCGGGCCTACGAGGCCGACTTGGCGGCCTGGGAGCAAGGCCCCTAACCCAGTGATGAAGCGACCATCCCGGTCGCTACGGCCAGTGTCCCGTACCGGGTCTGATGGAGGCTCTCAATCCACGTGAGGATGAGAGTCATGGCGGCACCGAGGAAGTACCCCGACGAGCTGCGTGAGCGGGCGACCCGGATGGCGGTCGACGCCCGGCGTGACCCCGCGACCCGGACCGGGGCGTTGAAGCGGATCGGCGAGCAGCTGGGCATCAACCCCGAGACGCTGCGCAACTGGGTCATCCAGGCCGAGATCGACCAGGGCCACCGGCCGGGGACCACGACCGATGACGCCACCCGGCTGGCCGAGCTCGAACGTGAGGTCCGCGAGCTGCGCCGGGCGAACGCCATCCTGAAGAGCGCGTCGGCTTTCTTCGCGGCGGAGCTCGACCGCCCGTCCCGCTGATCGTCGCCTTCATCGACGCCCACAGGCTCGAGCACGGGGTCGAGCCGATCTGCGCAGTCCTCACCGAGGCCGGCGCGAAGATCGCCCCGAGCACCTACTACGCGCACCGGTCGCGGCCGCCGTCGGCGCGGTCGGTGACCGACGCGGCCACCACCGAGGTCATCGAGCGGGTGCACGCCGAGAACTACGGCGTCTACGGCGCCCGGAAGGTGCACGCCGAGCTGCGCCGGCAGGGCCACCGGGCGGCCCGCTGCACCGTCGAGCGGCTGATGCGCACGGCCGGCCTGCGAGGCCTGAGCCGGGCGACCGGCCCGCGGACCACGGTGCCCGGCACCGGCCCGGACACCCGCCCGGACTTGGTCGACCGCGCGTTCACCGCGACCGGCCCCGACCAGCTGTGGGTCGCTGACATCACCTACTGCCGGACCTTCTCCGGCTGGGTCTACGCCGCCTTCGTCATCGACGTCTACTCCCGGCGCGTGGTCGGCTGGCAGCTGTCCCGCTCGCTGCGCACCGACCTGGCCCTCGACGCCTTGGAGATGGGCATCTGGACCCGCCGGCGGGCCGGCCGCGACGTCGGCGGCCTGGTCCATCACTCGGATAAGGGATCGCAATACGTTGCCGTGCGCTACACCCAGCGCCTCGCCGAGGCCGGCGCGGTCGCCTCGGTCGGCTCGACCGGGGACAGCTATGACAACGCGCTGGCCGAGGCGTTCAACTCGCTGTTCAAGGCCGAGCTGGTCCGCAACCGCGGCCCCTGGACGGGCATCGACATCGAGCTCGACTACTCGGACTGCGGCGTCGAGTACGTCAACGTCGTCGACTTCATCGCCAGCTCAGAGCGGACGCGGGTGTCGCAGAGCCCCAAGACCGTGCCGGGGCAGCGAATCAGCGTCGGCTTCGACGGCTGGGTGTTCCCCCGGTCCGGCGTGGCGTTCGTGTGGGTTACGAAGCCGTAGGGCGGCAGGCTTCGCTCGAAGCACTGGAGCACCGGTCGCACTGCCACAAGCCAGTATGGCGTCACACCTAGGGACGCCCGCATTCTCAATAAAACCCAAAGGGCCGGAAAGCAGAAAGCTTCCGGCCCTTTGGCGGGGGTGTCCGACTTCTCTTCGGCTCGTTTAACGGGCGGCTGAAAACCCACCCGCCCCCTCTTAGTTTACACCAAGTTGATCAGTACTTGGTGTCGACGACGTTGTGCTGTGAGTCGTAGATCGTCGTCATGTGGTTGCCCTGGGTGTCCTGCTGCGACACGAAGAAGTGGTCGTCCGAGTACTTCGGGTCGTCCACGCTGCCGATCGTGACGCGGTAGGTGCCGTCGTCCGAGATGTCGCGGTGCTGCCCAGCCATGTCATCCCCAATCCCTCCTAGCTCCAGCAGCTAGAAGTCCGAGCCGGCGCGATGGGAGCGGCCACCCCGGGAAGCGGCCTGCCTGAGCAGTGCCGGAGCTGCATCAGGGATGCCAAGGCTGACACAGCTGAGCCAACGGTGCAAGAGCTGTCCCACCGCCGGTACGTCTTGTACCAGACGTGGAACAGCAGTGTTTACGTTGGTGACGACTAGGGGTAGGTTGGTGCGACCTGATCCGGTGGCGGGACCAGGTCAGGAAGGTCGTCCCGCATCGACCGCCCCCACTCACGGCGCTCGCGCCACGACGCGCACAGGGAGGTGTCATGAGCGCAAACGACCGCTTCGGAACCGGCGAGGTCGGTGGGTCACCGGACTACGAGCCGCCCGTCCATGGATACATGGATGGCTACGGTGAGGTGACCGCCTCCTTCGGCCGCGGAGCAGCCGACGGGGAGACCCTCCTCGCCGACGGCCACGCCCGGAGCCGATCGCAGTTCGACGGCCACCGCGGCAAGCGAGGTCACGACCACTACGACGGCCAGGGCGGCGGTGCAGACCACCGCGGCAAGTACAACGGACCCGGTCACTGACTGAGGTCGCGGGCAGTTTGGCAGTTCTGCCCCGCATCCCTATGATGCGAAATCAAAAACTGCCATAATAGAGGTATGACAGCGTACATAACCTCGGAAACCACCGATGACCTCAAGCGGGCCTATCTCAGCCTGCTTGAGATAGCCGACTCGGCGCCGCACCTCGCCCAACAGTGCGGCGATGTTCTATTTGCGCTCGGCACCCTTGAGATGGCTCTCAATGCCGACGGTTGCTCCCAAGCGCCGTATCACAATCTGAAAGAGTACTTCTTGTACCTGGAGGACACGCAGCGGCCCGATACCGACGGGCATCAGCGCCAGCAGGCGGTGCGCCAGATGGAAAAGTTCAAGCGATCCGTACGCAGTTGGGCGCAGAGCGAGCCCTCCACGCCTGCGGCTGGGGCGCCGGCCGTTGAGGTGCGACCTTCCGATCCTGAGACCCAAGCGGGCACAGCGGGACTGTCCTCATAGGTGAGGTGCGTGCAGCGCGTCCAGACCATCGCCGGCTGACTGAGCTGACCCGCGCGGCGACCAGGTCCAGGCGGCTGCGCTCCAGCTCCGAGGATGCCCTCACTCTATGGGGCAACCCACAGGGGGCTCCGACACGCTGTGCGTTGACGGGGCGTCTAGGTTTGGGGCATCCAGTACCACCTGGCGACAGCACACTGCCGCGTGAGTATTGCCAGTACTGATAGGGAGCACGAACGAACTGTTGGCTGCCACAGATGCGCTCCAGCTGCCCAAGGCTCAGGAGCCCGAGGACCAGCACGCTTCGCAGGTGCGTCGCCGGATGCTCGACGCTGCGCAGCGACTCGTCGAACGAGCTGGCGGGCTGAGCGTCAACTTGGAGAACCTGAGCTATCCCGACATCCTCAAAGAGGCTGGGGTGGCGCGGACATCGGTCTACCGGGAGTGGAAGACCAAGGAGGACTTCTACGTCGACCTCCTGTGTGACCTGGCGGGGCCGAGCTGGCAGGGAACCGCCGCCTTCGACGAGAAGACCATCAAGATCGCCCGAGACATTGTGGCCGACCGCGTTGCCGAGCTCCAGGAACCGGCAGGACGCGAGCAACTCCTTCGCGACGTTGTCCGTGTTGCAGCGCAACAGAACTTCGATGCGCTCATGTCATCCACGGCCTGGCGGACCTACGTCGCGTTGAGTGCGACGGTCATGGGGCTACCCGACGCCGACAGTCGTCAGCGCGTGCTGGCAGCGCTGCAAGAGGCAGAGCGGACCTTTATACGCAACATGGCTGAGTTCTACGCCGACATGGCGACGGTCCTCGGCTTTCGCCTGAGAGCGCATGCCAAGTCCTTTGACGTCGTTGCCGCGGCTGGGGCCTCCGTCGTAGAGGGCATGGGGCTCCGCAGATTGCTGGCCCCTGAGTTGGTAGACCGCCCACTCGATGTCGAAGGACCCCACGGCGCGGAACAGTGGCACCTCGCCGCCTTCTCGTACTGGACAATCCTGCAAGGCATGATCGAAGCGGACCCGGACTATGACTACGCCAAGGCCCTTGCTACGTATCTGAAGCGGCTCGCCCAGCGCGAGCTGGCCGCCGGAGTGCACTGACGCCTCTCGTCGCCTTCGGCCTAACGCCACCAGAGCGCGTACAGCCGGTCGCGCCGCGGGTCACGGAAGCGGCAGATGTAGGCGCCCTCATGCGGGCGCAGTGGGTAGCGCTCACGGGCGAAGGCGACCTCGAAGAAGCTGTCGGCGACCACCGCCCAGACCGCCGTCGGGTAGGGGTGCTCCAAGAACGAGACGCCCATGGTCAACGCGCTCGGCCGCCAGTCACGCGGGAAGCCGTAGACCAGGCAGGGCGGTGACGGCTCCGACGTCGGGTTGTCGAGGTGCTGGCTGTCGCCGACCTGGTTGCCGCCGTCGACCGCGGTGAAGCGCGACAGGGTGCAGCCAAGGATACGGTCGCCGCGCACCGCCGCCATGACCACCAGGTGGCCGGCGAAGTAGTCGGTGATCAGGCTGGCGCGCAGCTCGGCCAGCTTCTCGTCCGACCAGCGGCTGAGCGTCTTGACGGTCCGGCCGATGACGCGGCCATAGCCCGTGCGGCGCTCCATCAGCCAGTCCGTCTCCGGCCCCGTCGGCTGCCGGCCGAGGTGCTGCGCCAGGTCGAGGCCGAAGTCGACCGCGAGCGCCGTCGCCCGCTCCCCCGGGCCGAGCGCCGCCAGGGCAGCCCGTAACCGCTCGTACGCCTCCTGCGGGTCGCTGGTGCCAAGCGCCGACATGACGGCGCCGCTGGCGTCCAGACGCGCCCTGGTCAGGCCCGGACCCTCGCGCAGCTTCCGGAGCTGCTGCCAGACCGGATCGTCCGTGTCCACTGACCTGTCCCATCTTTGGGGTCTGGATCGCCTCCTGACGCGCCCGGGGCGCCCGGAGCCTCGATGACGTGGCCGTTGCCTCTCAGCAGTCCGCTGAGACGGCCACGTCAGGAGGCACCATGCACACCCTCTCCCCCTACGGCAGCGCTGACCTGCTGCCGAGCGACGCCCGCCGTGCCGGCCGGGCCGTCAGCCGCTATCAGACCGGCGGCCAGCTGCGCACCGCCCAGGTCGACGTCGACACCGACGTCGCCATCGGCAAGGCCGAGGCTGCCACGGCCGTCACCGGTGCGGCGATGGCCAACGTCGTCCGCGTCGCGCAGGCGCAGCGCCACCTTGAGCAGCTGGCACCGGAAGCCTCGGGCCGCCTGGCCCTGCTGGCCGACGATCACGCCCTCACGATGGCGGACGTTTGCACCGACCACCGGCGTGCCCTGCGGCGGCGGTGACGGCCATGCTGACCGTCCTGGCACTCGTCGGCGTGCTGGTCCTTGGGTTGGCCCTCGGCCTCGTCTGGCGCGGCGCCGTCCTGATCGGCGACCGCCGGACGCTCGATCGGCTGGCCAGCCAGCTGGAGGCCGAACAGTGCATGGCGGCTGCCACGCACGCCACCCTGGCGGCCATGCGCCAGACCGTCCGGCGCGGCGTCTCCGGCGACCGCCGTCAGTGACGCGGCCGCCGCGGTCGTGGGCCGCCAGCATCGTGGGCTTCTGCTTCGCGGTGCTGGCGGCCTGCCTGGCCCTCAACTGGGCCGCCGAGCTGCTGCGTGAGGCCCTCCCCGTGCTCGTCCCGGTGGGCGTCACCGTGCTCGTCGGCATCGGGCTCTGGCGCTGGCGGCATCCCCGCGGCTGGTAAGCGGCCGACGCGTCCATAACAGCGTACGCACCGTTCCATTCGGTGCCGCTGAATAGACAACAATGGTTGACCGTTGAGTCAACTCAACATATAACAAAAGGACGTGCATGTTGAGTTGACTCAACACTTAATACGGCACGGTGGAAGGGGGGTAGCAATGAGCAATAGGCATCGTCGACAGTCGAAAGGAGGGAAGCGCATCCGCCGCATTTCCGTCCGTGCCGTCTGTCGGGAGCAGCCCGACCTGCACAAGCTGAGCCGCGCCCTCATCCGGCTGGCCATGGAGCAGGCCGCCGCGGAGGCCGCCGCCAAGGCGCAGGCCGAGAGCGAACACACGCCAACGCGCACCACGGAGGCAGCTGATGACTAGCCCGCGCGCCCTTGTCTGGCGACAGCTGCACTGGCAGCGACCGCTCGAGCTGGTGCGCAGCGCAGCGGTCCTCCGTCAGTGGGCGACCGACGCCCGCAGTCCGGTGGTAGTCCTCGAAGCCCGCGCCAGCGCGGCCGGCGTGGTCTATCTGCTCGGCGCAGCACCTGCGGCTATCACCGGCCTGACGACGGCGCTCGGCGACCTCGCAGGCGCTAAAGCCACGACGCTCGGCCAGGAGGCCGCCCGTCTCCCCGTCGACGTGGCAGGCAGCCTGCGCCTGAGCACCCGGCATCGGCCGCTGAAGACGGCCGAGCCTGAGACAACCGTCTACGCCATCCTGGCCGCCCTGACGCGGGTGCGCGCTAGCGAAGAGCTGGTGCTGCAGTTGGTCCTCGGCCCGCGGCGCATCCCCTTGGCCGTGCCGACGCACAGCCCGTCCGCGCTGACGGCGCCCTGGTACGTCACCGCCTGGCACGGCAATGGCAGCACGCTCGACGGCGACAAGCGCACAGCCCTGCGCACCAAGGTTTCCGACCACGGCTTCGCCTGTGCGATCCGCCTCGGCGTCCGATCGGCAACGGCAGAGGCCCGTCGTGTCCGGCTGCTCGGGCTGCTGGCGGCGCTGCGCACGGTGGAGGCTCCCGGCGTCCAGCTCCGCCTCGTCCCTGAACGTCCTGACCGGCTGAACACCGCACGGACGCCCTGGCGCTGGCCGCTGCGGTTGGGCGTGCCGGAGCTGGCGCCCCTCACCGCCTGGCCGCTCGGCGATGGCTTCCTGCCGGGCCAGCCAGCCGCCCACCCACGACCGCTGCCGCCGACGCCGGGCACCGTGGGCCGCAAGCGCGTCCTGGCCAGTGTGACGGCGCCCGGACACCGGGGCACGCTGGCGCTCGGCATCCCGGCAGCGCTCCAGCACCTGCACGTCGTCGGCCCGACGGGCACCGGCAAGTCGACCTTGCTGGCCAACCTCATCCACCAGGACATCGCCGACGGCCGGGCGGTCGTGGTGGTGGAGCCCAAGGGCGACCTGGTGGCTGATGTCCTGGCCCGCGTGCCGCCGGAGCGCTGGGACGACGTCGTCGTACTGGATGCGCAGGACCCAGTACCGGTCGGGCTGAATCCACTTGCCCGGCACGGCCGGCGCCCGGAGCTCGTCGCCGACACCGTCCTGTCGATCTTCAAGCAGCTCTACGGCAAGAACGTCGGGCCGCGGAGCCAGGACATCCTCTACGCCAGCCTGCTGACCTTGGTGCGCCGCGACGACGCCAGCTTGGCCATGCTGCCGCTCCTGCTGACCAATCCCGGCGTCCGCCGCCGGCTGACGGCCGGCATCCGTGACCCGCTGCTGCTCGAGCCGTTCTGGGCGACCTACGAGGCCTGGTCCGAGGCGGAGCGCCTGAGCGCCGTCGCACCGGTCATGAACAAGCTGCGGCCGTTGCTCCGGCCCGGACTGCGCGGCGTGCTGGCGCAGCGGCAGCCCCGCTTCGGGCTGAAGCAGGTGCTGACCGAGCGCCGCATCCTGCTCGTGCCCTTGCAGCGCGGCGTGGTCGGCGACGACGCCGCCCGACTGCTCGGCTCGCTCGTCGTCGCCGAGCTCTGGCAGACGCTGCAGTCGCGGGCGGCCATCCCGGCCCAGCGCCGCCACCCGGTCATGGTCTACATCGACGAGGTCCAAGATTTCTTGCACACCGGCACGCCGCTCGACGAGGTGCTGGCCCAGACGCGCGGCTACGGCGCCAGCTTCACCCTGGCGCACCAGTTCCTCAAGCAGCTGCCGGACACCATGCAGAGCGCCGTGCTGGCCAACGCCCGTTCCCGGGTGGCCTTCACCCTCAGCGAGGCTGACGCCCGCGTCATCGCCCGCGGTCACCCCGAGCTCAGCGCCGACGACCTGGCGGCCCTCGGCGCCTACGCGGTCTACGCCAGCCTGTACACCGGCCAGGGCGTCAGCCCCTTCGTCTCCGGCAGGACCCTGCCGCTACCCCCGCCGACCGCCGACCCGGCGGAGCTGCGGCGTCGCAGCCGGGAGCGCTGGGGCCGTCCGCTCGACGAGGTCGAGGCCGGCCTGGCCGACCTGCTGCTGCCAAGTTCGACCGCACCTGAGGCACCGACTGGGCGCCGCCGGAGGCAGCCATGAGTCCGGCTGAAGGGTGGTCCGATCGGTGGTCCGATCGCGTCGAGCCCGAGACGATGAACACCGAGGTCGGCGCTCGGTACCGCGGCGATACGGCGCCCGAAAGTCTGTCCTCCCTCGTGCGCTCCGGAAGGTCTGTCCGGGGGCGGACCAGCGCCCGGCGGCTGCTCCGGCTGCAGAGCGATCTGAGCGACCGCGAGCGCGGTGTGCTGCTCGGCCTGGCCGACTGCCGGCTGCTGACGACGGGCCAGCTGCAGCGCCTGCACTTCGCTGATCACGCCACCGAGGGCGCCGCCAGCCGCATCTGCCGCCGTGTCCTTGCCCGGCTCCAGCGCCTGGGTGTCATCGAGCACCTCGACCGCCGCATCGGCGGGGTGCGGGCCGGTTCGGCGTCCTACGTCTGGCGCGTCGGCCCGGTCGGCGAGCGCCTGCTCCGGCAGGACGATGGGGCGCCCCGCGGCCGCCACAAGCAGCCCGGGTTGCGCTTCGTCGATCACGTGCTGGCCGTCGCTGAGTGCAGCGTGCAGCTGGTCGAGGCTGACCGCCGCGGCGACCTGGAGCTGCTGACCACTGAGCACGAGCCCACCTGCTGGCGCGGCTTTCTCGGAGCCTACGGCAGCGCAGAGACGCTCAAGCCCGACCTGTACGCCGTGACGGCGACCGCCGAGTACGAGGACAGCTGGTTCATCGAGGTCGATCGCAGCACCGAGAGCCTGCCGACGCTGCTCAAAAAGTGCGCCCAGTACGAGCGCTACCAGCGCACCGGCCGGGAGCAAGAGCAGCGCGGCGTCTTCCCGGCGGTGCTCTGGGTGGTGCCAGACGACCGGCGGGCCGAGGTCCTCGTCGCGGCGATCCGCCACCGCTACGGCACCGACCACGAGCTGTTCCGGGTCACGACCGCAGCCAGCTTCGTGAGCGTCATCGTTGGCGCCGCCGACCCGCCGGGGCCAAGCAACTAACCGAAAGGAGGCGATATGAGCCATGAAGTACAACAACACGAACAAGAACTGGAGCAGCAACGCACCGAGACAGCCTGGACCGTCTTCCAGCTGTGGTCCGGCAGCCGAGACGAGGACTGCTTCCGCCGCAGCTACCTCGGCCACTACGCCAGCCGCGACGCCTTCGGCCAGGAGCTGCTGGCCCGGCTCGGCGCCGACGGCCGCATCTACCGGCTGCCCGACTGGCTGCAGGCCTACATCCGCCTTGATGGCGAGGCCGTGGTGCAGGACTTCGAGGCGGCCGGCCACTTCTACGTCTTTGACGCGCCAGACGACGGTGGCACGTTCGTCTTTGACGCTTATGAACACCCGGCCCGCGTTGTGGAATAAGCGCCGAAACGTTGAGTCAACTCCACAATAGGGCGATAATAGGAACACTAACAGGAGCACTGCCTATGACCCCATCTCAGCGCGACGAGCTTGCCGAACTACTGACAAGTCGCCGGAAGGCCAAGGGCCTGTCCATCCGCGGCGTGGCCAGCGTCGCCGGCGTTGACGCTGCCACGGTGCTCAGCCTGGAGCAAGGCCGCATCGAGCAGCCGAAGGCCGCCAAACTGCGGGCCATCGGGGGCGCGCTCGGCATTCCCGCCGCCGAGCTGTACGCCGCCGTCGGCTGGCTGCCAGGGGCTGAACTGCCGGCCTTCCGCCCTTACCTGCGCTCCAAGTACCGAGAGCTGCCCGAGGAAGCCGTCACCGAGATTGAGGCGGTCTTTGATCGCCTGTCCCGGGACTACGGCCTGCACGGACCACGGGACGGGGAGGACGAACGCGCCTAGAGCAACGACTAACGAAAGGAGGAACGCCATGAGAGAGACCACTAACGAGAACCGCAGCGTCCTGGCGTCCCTCCGGGCCGTCATCCCGATCCGGCCGCTCGAGCCGAGTGAGGCACTACAGGTCGCCGAGCTGCAAGCCGCCCGGTTGCTGGAGCTCACCAACAACACCGAGGCGCCGCTCGACTGGACGGTCATCGCCGGGCTGCCCCGCCTGCGCATCCGCCGCGAGTCCTTGCCGACCTCTGGCATGAGCTTCTGGGACGGCCACAACTGGGTCATCGTGCTGAACCGGGACGAGCCACGAACGCGCCAGCGCTTCACCCTGCTGCACGAGTACAAGCACATCGTCGACCACGGCGCGACCGACCGGCTGTACGTCGGCACGGGTCGACACCAGGCCTCGGATCAGGCCGAGCAGGCCGCTGACTACTTCGCCGGTTGCGCCCTCATGCCCAAGCGGCTGGTCAAGCGGGCCTGGGGGCAGGGGCTGCAACAGTCGGCCGCCCTCGCCTGGCGCTTCGGTGTCTCTGAGCGCGCCATTGAGGTCCGGCTGGCACAACTGGGCCTTGTGGAGCCGCGGCCGCGCTGCACGCCACCGTCCACAGCCCGAGCCGACTTCCGACCCCGACGCGCCTACTATCGCCAGTTCTCCCCGGGGTGGCTGGGCCAGCCCGCGCACGAAGGGGCCCCCGCATGAACAGCCGCCGCCTGGACGCGCCGAAACGGGCCGTGCTCTACCTGCGGGTCAGCACGGTCAGCCAGGTGACCACGGACTACGACCCCGAGGGCATCTCCATCCCGGCCCAGCGCGCGGCCTGCCAGCGCAAGGCCGAGGGGCTGGGCGTCGAGATCGTCGATGAGTACGTCGAGCCCGGCCGCTCGGGTACGAGCATGAAGAGCCGGCCGGCCTTCCAGGCGATGCTGGAGCGCATCAAGACCCAGCGCGACGTCGATGCCGTCATCGTCTACAAGCTCAGCCGGATGAACCGGAACTGGGAGGAAAGCGCCCAGGTCATCATGCAGCTGCGGGCCGCGAAGGCCCAGTTGCTGTCGGCCACCGAGAACATCGATGAGACCCCGGTCGGGCGGCTGACGCTCGGCATCATGAGCGCCATCAACGAGTTCCGCTCCGCTGAGGACGGCGAGGACATCCGCTACAAGATGGGCGAGAAGGCCAAGCGCGGCGGCACGATCAACAAGGCGCCCCTTGGTTACCGCAACGTCCGCGAGGACTTCGAGGGCCGCCTGGTGCCCAGCGTGGCCGTCGACCCGGAGCGCGCCCCGCTGATCCGCCAGGCCTTTGAGCTCTACGCCACCGGCGAGTACAGCCTGGACCGGCTGACGCAGACGATGGCCGACCTCGGCCTGAGGAGCCGGCCGACGAAGCGCTTCCCGGCCAAGCCGGTCTCGCTGGAGCAGCTGCGCCAGATCCTGGCCAACCCCTACTACACCGGCGTCCTGGTCTACCAAGGCGCCCTCTACCCCGGTCGGCATGACCCGCTCGTTGACCAGCGGCTCTTTGAGCGGGTCCAGGAAGTCGCCGACCTGCGCTCCCGGCGGGGCTCCCGCGACCACGTCCACTCGCACTTCCTCAAGGGCATGCTCTTCTGCGGCCGCTGCCAGAAGGCCGGGCGGGAGCATCGGTTGATCCTGACCGAGGGCAAGGGGCGCGGCGGGTCCTACTTCTACTTCCTCTGTCGGGGCCGCCAGGAAGGCGTCTGCGACCTGCCGTACCTCCGTGTCGAGGGGGTTGAGGACGCCGTCGAGCGCGAGTACGCCAACCTGGCCCTGCCGCCGGACTTCGCGGCCAGCGTCGAGGCCCGGGTGGGCGAGACGATGGCCGATGAGCAACGCTCCACGCGCCAGCTGCGCAGCAACCTCAACGCCGAGTTGGCGCGCCTGAGCAGCGCCGAGGAGCGCCTGATCGACCTGGCTGCCGAGGGCGCCCTGCCCGTCGCCAAGGTCCGCTCGCGGCTCACCAAGCTGCAGCAGGACAGGGAGCGCATCGGCCACCAGCTGGAGACGGTCGAGCAGGACCTGGCCGAGGGTGCCGAGGCCCTGACGGCTGCACTGCGGTTGCTCGACAAGCCGCAGCAGCTCTTCCAGACGGCCGGGGACACCACTCGGCGGCTGCTGACCCAGACCTTCTACGAACGTCTCTACATCGACGATGACGACATCACCGAGGTCCGCTATCAGGAGCCCTTCGGTGATCTGCAGGAGGCCGGGCGTACCTGGTCAGCCGCGCTGTCCGGCGGTCGCCGCGGTCGGACGGCGTCCAGACAAGCGAAGAGCCCCGACACCAACGGTGCCGGGGCTCTTCAAGGGGGGTGGGCCGCCTTGCTCGCCTCCGCGTCGTTGGACGCGGGTTCGAGCAAGGCGGCTCTGGTGGAGGTGGCGGGAATCGAACCCGCGTCCTTCGACGCATCACCAGGGCTTCTCCGAGCGCAGTCTGCGTTGCCTCTGCTCGACCCCGTCGATCATGCAGACAAGTCGACGTGACGGGCCCAGTCGCTGTGCGATGTCCCGAACGCGCCCGCGACCGGCACGTGCGGTGAGTCATCTAGCTGATGCCAGGATCCGGGTCGATGACGAACCCGGGCTGACAGACTCGCCTAGCTGCTATCAGGCAGCGAGAGCGAAGTCGCGCTGATTGGAATCGGCGCTTATGGGGTTTGCAACGGATCGTTAACGAGATGATCGTTGCCTTCCTCGGCTCGCTTCCCCTGGTCACCCGACCGAAGTCGAGACCATTCACCCCCTGTGTAGTTGTGCAGACAGCCTAACGGCAGGCACCAGGGACTTGTTCCCCCGGCGCCGCCGCCACGGCCGTCAGCCGACGCTGCCCAGCACGAGGTCCACCATCACCGGCAGCAGGATCACGATCAGCAGCGCGCCCAGGATGTCGAAGGAGATGCCGCTGCGGATCATCTTCGTGATGGGCACGACGCCCGAGCCGTAGGCGATCGCGTTCTGCGGCGTCGACACCGGCAGCATGAACCCGAATGACGCGGCGAACGTCGCGGCCAGCGCCGGCACGAACGGGTTGATCCCGGCCGCCATGGCCACCGGGATGATGATCGGCACGACGACGGCGGCCGAGGCGGTGTTGCTGGTCGTCTCGCTGATGATGATCGCCAGGATCACCGCGAACACCGTGATGGCGAAGGTGCTGCTCAGGCCCAGGTTGTCCGCCGAGGCGTTCCCGATGGTCTCGGCCAGCCCGGTGCTGGCCAGCAGCGAGCCGAAGATGATGCCGGTGCCGAAGAGCAGGATCGTGCCCCAGTCGATCTTCGCCGCGTCGCTCCAGTTGAGCGTGAACTCGCGGGCCTTCCAGTCGGTGGGCAGCAGGAACAGCAGCGAGGCACCGAGGACGGCGATGATGCCCTCGTCCATCCGGTCGCTGATCGTCGTGTACAGGTCCGAGTCGGTGCCCGCGGTGAGCGCGATGACGCCGGGGAAGATCCAGCAGGCGACGGTCAGGCCGAAGGCGATCAGCGTGTTCTTCTCGGCGCGGGAGAACTTCCCGAGACCGGCGCGCTCGGCCTGCACGTACTCGTTGACGCCCTCGATCCGGCGGATCTCCGGCCGGTTGAGGAGCAGCAGGACGGCGACCAGCGCGACGAACATCAGCGCGCAGATGGGCAGCGCCATGAGCATCCAGTCGAGGAAGCCGATCCGCTCCCCGGTCGCCTCCTCGATCAGCCCGCGGCCGATGAGGTTCGGCGGGGTGCCCACCGGGGTGATCAGCCCGCCGACGCTCGCGCCGTAGGCCAGCATCAGCATCAGCGCCGCACCCACCCGCAGCCGCAGCGGGTCGAAGTCGGGCTTCACCAGCTCCTTGTCCTGCAGGAGCTTCGCGATCACCGAGAGGATCCCCAGCGCCGTCGGCAGCAGCATGGCCACGGTCGCGGTGTTGGACACGAACGCCGACAGCAGGCAGGTGATCGCGCCGAAGGCGATGACCACCCGGTAGGTCGACGTGCCGACCCACTTCAGCGACAGCACGAACATCGCGAACCGCCGCGCCAGGCCGTGCTTGAGCATGGCCATCGCGAGGATGAAGGCCCCGATGAAGGTGAACACCGTCGTCGAGCCGAACGGCGCCAGCGCGTCGTCGGCCGGGACGACGCCCATGGTCACGATCGCGCCGATGCCGATGAGCCCGCCGATCGGGATCGGCACCGGCTCGGTGATCCACAGGACGATGACGCCCAGCAGGATCGCCGCGAGCAGGTGCTGGTCGCGCGGCAGGTCGAACGGGATGAGCGCGAAGACGATGGTGACGGCCGGCGCCAGGAACAGCCCGACGGTGCGCCGCCCCTTCTCGAACCGCTCCTCGGCGGGGCTGAGCTGCTGCTCCCCGAGGCTGCGGTAGGTCGCGCTGCCGCGGAACGCGGCGTCGACGTCGGTGCGCGTGCCCTGCTGCTGCTCCTGCTGCCGCTCCGTCGCGGTCATCTCGCCTCCCGGGCCTGGGGAACGATCCGACCCTAGAAGGACCCTCTTGTCCCCCACCACTGGCGAGCTCGCGGCGGGCCCTGCAGGAGGGTCGGGCGATCAGCCCCTGGCCAGGCCCGACGTGGCCAGGGCACCGTTGGCGACCAGGGTCCGCGAGAGCTCCTTGGCGATCTCGATGACCCGTGCGGTGCGCTCGGGCCCGAGGAGCAGCCAGGGATCCGCGGAGAGCGCGTCGGTGTGCACCTCGAGGCGGGCGCGCAGCTCGGCGCCCTCCTCGGTGAGCCCGGCGTCGTCCATCAGCCCGCGGTCGGCCAGCGCCTGCACGGCGTCGGCCCACTCCTGCTCGCTCCACCCGCGGGTCGCCTTCGCCGCCTCCGGCGTGAAGCCGCGGCCCAGGGCGGTGTGGGTGACCAGCGCCTCGATGCCCGACAGGCCGGAGTGCAGCAGCGCCGCGACGTGCCCGTCCCCGCGGTGCTCGCGCAACAGCGTGGCCGCGTGCCAGAGGACCAGCAGCGGCTCCTCGGGCCAGGGCAGGTCGGCGTGCCCGGCGTAGAGGGCGCGCCCCTCCGGCGTCAGCACCGTGGTGGCCTCGCGCAGCAGCTCCCCCAGCTCGGCGACCTCGTCGGAGGACGCCGAGTCGCCGAGCAGCCGGGTCAGCGAGGCGCGGGCGGCGTCGAACCGGGCGGCCAGCACCCGCTCCGGCGAGGCCAGGGTCCAGGCCTCGGGGATGGTGCGCGCGACCAGCGTCGGCGAGAAGTTGTAGAACGTCGCGATCACGGTGCCGGCGCCCACCGGACCCATGGCCGCGGACCGGCCGGCGAAGTAGCACATCCGACCGGGGCGCAGGCCCGCCGCGGTCAGGTGCTCCTCGGTCTCGGGCGCGAAGTACACGTGGGAGTGCAGGAGCTCGACGGCGCGGTGGGCCCGCGCGATCTGCTTCGGGTCGAGGGCGGCAGAGGACTGACCGGTGGGGACCATGCGCCGCACCCTAGCCATGCGCCCCTGTCGGACGCCCGCCGTCAGCGGCGCACGAACAGGCAGAACGGGTGTCCGGCGGGGTCGCGTAAGACCCGCACGAACTCCTCGTCGTCCTCGTGCCCGCCGATCTGCTGCGCGCCGGCCTCCTCGGCGAGCGCGCAGGCGGCGTCGAGGTCGTCGACGAGCAGGTCCAGGTGCTGCTGCATCTGCTGGGTGCCCGGCTCCGGCGGCCAGACCGGCGGGACGTGGTCGCGCTCCAGCTGGAAGGACAGGCCGGTGCTGCCGTCGGCCGGCCGCAGCGTCGCCCACTGGTCGGTGTCGTCGCGCAGCGGCCAGCCCAGCAGCCGCTGGTAGAAGCGCGCCAGCCCGCGGGGGTCCGGCGTCCCGAGGACGCTCGCGACCAGGGTGACGTTCGGCATCAGGTCTCCAGTTCGAACAGTCGGGCGCCATTGCCCCAGAGGACGGCGCGCAGCCACTCCTCCCCCAGTCCGAGCCGGTGCAGGGCCTCGAGCTGGTGGGCGTAGGCGTAGGGGATCGACGGGAAGTCGCTGCCGAGGAGCACCTTGTCCCGCAGGTCCGACAGTCTCGGCAGCTCGGCGCGGTCGAAGGCGTTGGAGCCACGCTCGGTGAAGTCGGTGGCGAACATCGTCGTGTCCAGGTGCACGCGCTCGTACCGCTCAGCCAGGTCGAGGAAATCGCGGTACTCGGGCATGCCGAGGTGGGCGATGACCAGCTGCAGCCGGGGGAAGCGCTGGAGCAGCCCTGCCATCGGCTCGGGCCCGGTGTGCTCGCCGGCCAGGGGGCCCGACCCGCAGTGGATGACCACCGGGGTGCCGGTCTCCTGCAGCCGCGCCCACACGTCGTCGAGCAGCCGGTCCCGCGGGTCGAACGCCCCCACCTGCACGTGCACCTTGAACACCCGGGCACCCCGGTCGAGGGCATCGGCGACGTAGCCGGCGGCGTCCGGCTCGGGGTAGAAGGTGGCCGACTGCAGCACCTGCGGCCGGCCCTGCGCGAACTCGTGCGACCACTCGTTCAGCCACGCGGCCATCCCCGGCTTGTGCGGGTAGGGCAGCGTCGAGAAGGCCCGCACACCGAGCTGCTCCAGCACGGCGAGCCGTTCCTCGACCGGCAGCCGGTAGGTGATCGGCCAGGCGGCGGTGCCGTAGTGGTCCCGCGCCCGGCCGAAGTAGTCCCACACCTTGGCCTGCACCCGCTCCGGCAGGAAGTGCACGTGCACGTCGACCAGCCCGGGCAGCCCGAGCTCCCGCCAGTAGCGCGGGACGTCGGCGTCGTCGACCGGAGCTGCGATCACGGCTGCGACCCTAGGGCGCCGGTCGGGGGCGGTCCGGTCAGAGGGTGACGACGACCTTGCCGCGCACGTGCCCCTGGGCGACGAGCCGGTGGGCGGCGACGAGGTCCTCGAGCGGGAACGCCTTGGCGATCGGCACCCGCAGCTGGCCGGCGTCGGCCATCCGGCCGAGCTCCTCCAGGTCGTGCTGCTCGGGGCGCACGAAGACGTAGCGCCCGCCCATGTCATTGGCCGAGGGGTCCACCACCGACGCGATGCGGGCGACGTCGCGCACCTGCTTCGGGGCGTCCGCGAGGGCATCGCCGCCGACCAGGTCGAGCACCGCGTCGACGGGCTCGGACAGCTGCCCGCTGATCGGTCCGGCCGAGTAGTCGAGCACCTCCGCGGCGCCGGCGTCCCGCAGGAAGCCGTGGTTGCGCGGGCTCGCCGTCCCGATCACGTGCGCGCCCAGGGCGACGGCGATCTGCACCGCGTTGAACCCGACGCCGCCCGCCGCGCGGTGGACCAGCACCCGGTCGCCCTCGCCGACGTCGAGCACCTCGGTCAGCGCCTGGTAGGCGGTCAGCCCGGCGAGCGGGAGCGCCCCGGCCTCGGCGAAGGAGAGCGACGCCGGCTTGTGCGCCAGGCAGCGCTGCGGCGCGGGCACCAGCTCGGCCGCCGTCCCCCACTGGACGTCGTCCCGGCGGACGTAGCCGAACACCTCGTCACCGGGTGCGAACGCGACCACCGCCGGGCCCACCGCCTCGACGACACCGGCGACGTCCCAGCCGGGGATGATCGGGAAGTGGTGCGGGAAGAAGCTCGCCAGCCCGCCGGCGCGGATGCCCATGTCCACGGGGTTGACGCCCGCGGCCCGCACGCGCACCAGCACGGTGTCCGGCCCGACGGGCGGATCGGCCAGGTCGTCGCGCAGCGTCAGGACGTCGTCGTCCCCGAACCGGTCGTAGGCCATTCCTCGCATGCCGCCCACCGTAGGCGGGTGCGTGGGGCGCGGCGCAGGACGGCTACCGCGGGAACCCACCCGGTACCGCGTTGCACGGCGGTACCGGCATCGCTCCGGCGGTAGCGGTCAGCGGCGGCCCTTCACGTACCGGCCGAACGCCTTCTGGATCTCCCGCCGGGAGTCGCGCTCGGCCATGTCGTGCCGCTTGTCGTAGGACTTTTTGCCCTTGGCCAGGGCGAGGGTGGCCTTGACCTTGCCGTCCTTGAAGTACAGGTCCAGCGGGACGAGCGTCAGCCCGCCCTCCTTGATCTTGCCGATCAGCTTGTCGATCTCGCTGCGGTGCATGAGCACCTTGCGCTTGCGGCGCGGCGTGTGGTTCGTCCACGTGCCCGCGACGTACTCGGGGATGTGCACGTGCTGCAGCCACACCTCGCCGTCGTCGACCGAGGCGAACCCGTCGACGAGCGAGGCACGGCCGGCACGGAGGCTCTTCACCTCGGTACCGGTGAGCACCAGGCCCACCTCGTAGGTGTCGAGGATCGAGTAGTCGTGCCGCGCCTTCTTGTTCTGGGCGATCAGCTTGCGCCCTTGTTCTCGCGGCATGTCGCCAGGTTAACGCCGGGGATGCCGCGCGAACTTCCCGGTGACGATCACGGCGCCGCGTCGCGCCGCAGCTGCGCCTCGGTCGGGGCCTGCACGGGCAGGAACGCCACCTCGCGCACCCGCCTCGCCGTGCCGCTGCCCGCGAGGTAGCCCGGACTGCCGGTCACCGCCGACTCCAGGCGTACGGCGGAGGCGGCGACGTCCATCGCGTCCAGCCGGAGCCGGGCGAGGTCGCCGGGGGTGGTGCCGACCCGGGAGCCCGCCCGGTCCTCCATCCGGTTCGCGACGTCGTCGCGGCGAGCGGCGAGCTCCTCGTGCTGCGGCCGCAGGACAGCGGTGACGCCGATCAGCCGCCCGGCAGCCGCGTCGAGCACGGCGTCCGCCAGACCCACGGCCAGGGCCGACTGCAGGAGCAGCATCGTCGGCCGGCACAGCCCCATGAAGTCGGCGAGGTCGTCGCTGAGCACCTGCCCGCGGCCCACCGCAACGCCCTCGAGCTGCAGGGCACCGGTTCCAGTGCCGTTCAGGCCGAGCAGGTCGCGGCGAGGTGTCACCGTCGCCCCGGGTGCGGTGCACCGGAACGCGACCACCATCCGGCCCTCGTCCGGAGTGCGCGCCGGGGCCACGACCACGGCGTCGTCGAACAGGTTCGAGGTCCACTCGATCGTGCCGGACAACCGCCAGCCGTCGCCGTCGGGCGTCGCGAGGACGGGCAGTTCGCCCCGGCCGGCGAGATCGGAGATCGCCGGCGCGAGCGCGGACGCACCGGTCACCTCGGCCGTGCGCAGGACCGGTCCGAGGTCGGCACCCGGATCGTCCGGCGGGGAGTAGCCGAGGTAGTCGATGACCATCCGCTGCGACCAGGCCGAGAAGGCCGCGGCCAGCGACGCCGTCGCGAGCTCGCGGACCAGCCGGACCGAGCCGAGCAGCTCGTCCACCGGGTCCGCCCCCGGTGCGCCGAAGGCACCGAGCTCCCCGAGCCGACGCAGGACCGGCCGGACGTCGGCCCGCCCGGTGTCCAGGTCGACCGCGTCCTGCTCACCGAGGCCCGTCGCGCGCGCTGCCGTCATGGAGGCGTCCTACCCACCTCCGCGCGAACGGAAAGCGCTAGAGGCGCACGTACAGGCGGAGCGTCACGTAGGCGGCGGACGCGGCCAGCGCGACGCCGACCCCCGTGATGATCGCGCTGTTCAGGATCACCGCACTCCACTCGACCTGCGGGATGATGCCCGCCTTGATCGGCCCGGCCAGCGTCTTGTCGACGAACAGCACCTTGGCCACCACCAGCCCGCCCGCGGCCAGCAGGCCACCGATGAGACCGGCGAAGGCGGCCTCGAGGATGAAGGGCAGCTGGGTGTACCAGCGGGAGGCGCCGACCAGCCGCATGATGCTGGTCTCGTTGCGGCGGTTGAACGCGGCGAGCTGGATCGTGTTGGAGATCAGCAGCAGGGCCGCGAGCGCCTGGACGACGGCGACGGCGAGCGTCCCGTTGCGGGCGCCGTTGAGCAGGCTGAAGAGCCGGTCGAGGAAGTCGCCCTCGTCCCGGACCCGGTCGACGCCGTTCTCCCCGTTCGGGAACTGCTCGGCGATGACCGGGTAGCGCTCGGGGTTGACCAGCTCGACGCGGAAGCTCTCCGGGAGCGCGTCGGCCGGCGTGTTCTCCACCAGCTCGGGCTGCTGGCTGAACTGCTGCTGGAAGCGCTCGTACGCCTCTTCCTTGTTCTCGTAGACGAAGCTCTGCACCTCCGAGGACGAGCTCAGCTGGGCCTCGATGGCGTCGCGCTGCTCCTGGGTGACGTCGTCGGTCAGGAAGATGGACACCTGCACCTTGTCGTAGAAGATGTCCTTCATCTTCGGGATCATCCCGCCGGGTCCGCCGATGAGCAGACCGACGCCCATGAGCCCGAGCGAGATGGCCGTCGTGAGGATCATCGCGACCGTCATGGTGAGGTTGCGACGCAGCCCGGTGGCCACCTCGGAGAGCACGAAGTTGACGCGCATGGATTCCCTGTCGTGGAGTTCGGAGAGGCGCGGTCAGCGGGGCGGGGTCAGCGGCCCACGCCGTAGACGCCGCGCGACTGGTCGCGGGTGAGTGCTCCCCCGTTGAGCTCGATCACGCGGCGCCGCATCGAGTCCACGATGTGGTAGTCGTGCGTCGCCATGATCACGGTCGTCCCGGTCCGGTTGATCCGCTCGAGCAGCAGCATGATGCCCTCGCTGGTCTCCGGGTCGAGGTTTCCCGTCGGCTCGTCGGCCAGCAGCACCAGCGGGCGGTTCACGAACGCGCGGGCGATGGCCACGCGCTGCTGCTCACCGCCGGAGAGCTCGCTGGGCAGCCGGTTGGCCTTGCCCTCCAGACCGACCATCTCCAGCACCTCGGGGACGACCCGCCGGATGGTGCGGTGCGGCTTGTTGATCACCTCGAGGGCGAACGCCACGTTCTGCGCCACGGTGCGGTTGCGCAGCAGGCGGAAGTCCTGGAAGACGCACCCGATGGTGCGGCGGAGCTTGGGCACGTGCCACTTGCTCATGGTGTTCAGCGTCTTGCCGTTCACCACGATGGTCCCGGAGGTGGGGTCCTCCTCCTTCAGCAGCAGCCGCAGGAAGGTGGACTTGCCCGAACCGGAGGAACCGATGAGGAAGACGAACTCACCCTTGTCGATCTCCGTGGTCACGTCGTCGAGAGCCGGCCGGCCGCTCGCCGGGTACAGCTTGGTGACGTGTTGCATTTCGATCACGAGGCGCAACGGTACTAGGAACAGGTCCCTCTACCCCGGGTTCGCCACGGAACTCGCGGGACTCGTTCTCGCCGTCCGTGACCGCGCGCCGGAAATGCCCAGGATGCCGGTCACGCACAGTCGGGATGCGGCCGTCACCGGCCGCCGGAGTGACCTCGCCTACAGGCGGTCTAGGCCGCCTCGCCCTCCTGCTGACGGCGCCACCGGATGCCGGCCTCGATGAAGGCGTCGATCCCGCCGTCCAGCACGTCGCCGGGGTTGCCGCTCTCCTGCTCGGTGCGCAGGTCCTTGACCATCTGGTACGGGTGCAGGACGTAGGAGCGCATCTGGTTGCCCCAGCTGCTCCCGCCGTCGCCCTTGAGCGCGTCCAGCTCGGCCCGCTGCTCGGCCTGCCGGACGACGAGCAGCCGCGCCTGGAGCACGCGCAGGGCCGCGGCCCGGTTCTGGATCTGGCTCTTCTCGTTCTGGCAGGACACCACGATGCCGGTGGGGATGTGGGTCATGCGGACGGCGGAGTCGGTGGTGTTGACGCTCTGCCCACCGGGCCCGGAGGAGCGGAAGACGTCGACCCGGATCTCGTTCTCGGGGATGTCGACGTGGTCGGTCTGCTCGACGACCGGCAGCACCTCGACGCCGGCGAACGAGGTCTGCCGCCGTCCCTGGTTGTCGAACGGCGAGATGCGCACCAGCCGGTGGGTGCCCTGCTCGACCGACAGCGTGCCGTAGGCGTAGGGCACCTTGACGGCGAAGGTCGCCGACTTGATGCCGGCCTCCTCGGCGTAGCTGACGTCGTAGACCTCGGTCGGGTACTTGTGCCGCTCGGCCCAGCGCAGGTACATGCGCATGAGCATCTCGGCGAAGTCGGCGGCGTCCACGCCACCGGCCTCCGACCGGATGGTCACCAGGGCTTCGCGGGAGTCGTACTCGCCGTTGAGCAGCGTGCGGACCTCGAGCTCGTCGATGACCGCCCGGATGCTCTCCAGCTCGCGCTCGGTCTCCTCGAGGGTGGCCTCGTCCCCCTCGTCGGCGGCCATCTCGTGCATGAGGGCGACGTCGTCCAGGCGGGTGCGCAGTTCCTCGACCCGCCGCAGCGTGCCCTGCAGGAAGGACAGCCGGGAGGTGAGCGCCTGCGCGGCCTCGACGTCGTTCCACAGATCCGGCGCGGCGGCCTGCTGCTCGAGCTCGGCGATCTCCTGGCGGAGGTCGTCCACGTCCAGGACGGCCTCGATCGACTCCAGGGTCGTGTTCAGTTCGTCGAGTACGACGGAGAAGTCAGCGGCCACGTCTACCCAGGGTAGTGGGCGGCGCGACGGCCGGAGCCATCGCTCGCGGAGGCGGCGGTCTCACGGCTCCCGGGTCTCCTCGACGATCCAGCGGAGGTAGGCGGGGTTGCCGCCCACCACCGGCAGCGCGAGCACGCACGGCACCTCGTAGTCGTGCAGCTCACCGACCCGCGCCACGACGGCGTCGACGAGCGACCGGCGGGTGTGCAGGGCGACCCGCGCCTCCGTCTCCTCCTGCACCGCGCCGTCCCACCGGAACACCGAACGGACCGGGGCGACGTGCTGCCCGCAGGCCACGAGCCGCTCCTCGACCAGCGTCCGGGTGAGCGCGGTCAGCCGCCCCGCGTCCGCGTCGGTGACCACGATCTCGCAGCACTCCTCGTCCACGCCCCGATCCTGGCGCACCGACGGGCGGGCGACTTGGCTGCGGCCGGATTGAGCTCGCCGGGCCCGGGGGTAGGAGGCGCGCATGAGCGACGAGAAGACGATCGAGATCGACGGCGAGACCTACGTGGTGCGCCACGACGGCGAGGGCCTGCAGGTGGGCCGGCGGGTCGACGGCGACGTGACCTGGCTCGACACCGTCGACGACAGCCTGCTGCCCGAGGCCGCCCGCTCGGCGGTGCAGTCCGGGGACATGTCGAACGAGGCGCTGCAGACCGCAGTGCGCGGCGTGCTCGCGGCCGAGGTGCGGCGCGGCGGCTGACCGCTCCGGAGTGAGACGCCGCGGGGCGGCCGCGGACGCGCGCGGCCGCCGCCGCGCCGGCGGCGGCGGGACGGGCACGGTGGGGGAGGGACCGTCGCCGTCGACGACGTCGCCGCGCTGGCCGGTACGTACTGGGTGTCCGCGGACCCCGAGCGTGCCGGCTACACGCGCTTCCGCACGGTGGACGGCGAGATCACCGCGATGGAGAGCATCTACACGCCCTGAACCGTGGCCGCCCACCTGCCGTCAGCGGTGCCGCTCGTACTCGACGAGCACCGGGTGCGGCGGGAAGGAGGTGCACCGCTCCTCCCCCGTGACCGTCCACCCGAGCTTTTCGTAGAACCGCCGTCCGCGGCCGTTGCCGGCGAAGACCCACAGCCGGACCCGCCGCACCTCGGGCGGGAAGGTGGCCAGCAACGCGTCGTGCAGCCAGGCGGCCAGCCCGCTCCCCCAGGTCTCCGGCGCCGTGCCGAAGTGCAGCAGCTCGTCCTCCCGGCGGGCGGCGAAGCCCAGGAGCCGCCCCTCGGGTCCGGTGACCACGGAGGCGGCGACGGACTCGTCGCGCAGCTCCGCGACCCACTGCTCCCGGATGGCGTCGGCGGGGAACGGGTGCGTCTCCTGCGGGAACACCTCCGCCAGACCCAGGACGGCTCCCCGACGCTGCAGGTCCACCAGCTCGCCCAGATCGGCCGGCTCCATCGGGCGCAGCGACCACGCCGCGTCGTCCGGATGCCGTCGCACGCCGACCCTCACCTTCTTTGTAGCAGTTCCGGGCGCCCCTCATGAGGCCGAGGAATTCCTCCTATGGTCCCTGGCCTCAGATCGGAGCTGATGCCGTGGAACCGCTGACCGCCCGCACGTTCGCCCTCCCCGACAGCCGGTCCGCCAAGGCCGATCCGGCCCTCATCGCCGCCGACGAGCAGCACTTCGCGGCGATCGCCGCGAGCCTCGCCTCCGCCGTCGCCGAGCTCTCGGCACGGCTCGACGCCGAGCGCCGCTCCCCCGGTGGCGACGGCGAGGCGGCCCTGAACCGCGACCTCGAGGTCCACCGGCTCACCTCCCGGTTGCGCACCCTGCGCCGGTTCGGCCTGGACCTCTGCCTGGGGCGGATCGTCGCCGCCGACGACGCCGAGCCGGTGTACGTGGGCCGGCTGGGCCTCACCGACGACACCGGCCGGCGGCTGCTGGTCGACTGGCGCTCCCCCGCCGCCGGACCGTTCTTCGCCGCGACCCACGCCTCCCCGATGGGACTGGTCAGCCGGCGTCGGTACCGCTGGACCCGCGGCCGGATCACCGACTACTGGGACGAGGTGTTCGCACCCGACGGCCTGGAGGGGCACGCCGCGCTGGACGACCAGTCCGCGTTCATCGCCAGCCTCGGCAGCACCCGATCGCCGCGGATGCGCGACGTGCTGGGCACCATCCAGGCCGACCAGGACGCGATCATCCGCGCGGGCTCCCCCGGCGCCCTCGTCGTCGACGGCGGCCCGGGCACGGGGAAGACCGTCGTCGCGCTGCACCGGACCGCCTACCTGCTCTACGCCGATCCGCGGGTGGGGCACGACCGCGGCGGGGTGCTGTTCGTCGGTCCGCACGAGCCCTACCTGGCCTACGTCTCCGACGTGCTGCCGAGCCTCGGCGAGGACGGCGTGCGGACGGCGACGCTGCGCGACCTGGTGCCCGAGGGCGCGACGGCGGCGGTCGAGGCGGACCCGGAGGTGGCGCGGCTGAAGTCGACCGCGCGACTGGGCGGGGCCGTCGAGGCGGCGGTGCGGTTCTACGAGGAGCCGCCGGCCGGCCGCCTGGTGATCGAGACCCCGTGGTCGGAGCTGCGGCTGACCGCCGACGACTGGGCCGAGGCCTTCGCCGCACCGGACCCCGGCACGCCGCACAACGAGTCACGCGGCCGGGTGTGGGAGGAGCTGCTCGCGATCCTGACCGACCAGGCGGCGGACGACGTCTCCCCCGACCAGCTCCGCGCGGTGCTCGACCAAAACCGGGAGCTGCGGACCGCCTTCGACCGGGCGTGGCCTCTACTGGAGGCGACCGACGTCGTGGGTGACCTGTGGTCGGTGCCGGCCTACCTGCGCCGGTGCGCGCCGTGGTTGTCCGCCGACGAGGTGCGGGCGCTGCAGCGGCCGGAGGCGTCGGCGTGGACGCTGTCGGACCTGCCCTGGCTGGACGCGGCCCGGCAGCGGCTGGGCGACCCGGGGGCGGAGCGGCGGCAGCGCCAGCATGACGCCGTCACCGCCCGCGAGCGCGAGCGGATGGCCGGCGTCATCGACGAGCTCGTCCAGGCCGACGACTCCGAGCTGCTGCTGATGACCTCCCTGCGGCACGGCGACCTGCGCGACGCCCTGGTCGACCAGGCCGCGCTGCCCACGGCGGACCGCGATCCGCTGGCCGGGCCGTTCGCGCACGTGGTGGTGGACGAGGCGCAGGAGCTGACCGACGCGGAGTGGCAGATGCTGCTGCTCCGCTGCCCGTCGGGGAGCTTCACCATCGTCGGTGACCGGGCGCAGGCGCGACACGGGTTCGCGGAGTCGTGGGAGGAGCGGCTGGCCCGCGTGGGGGTCAACGCGGTGCGGCTCGCCTCGCTGACCGTCAACTACCGGACGCCGTCGGAGGTCATGGCCGAGGCCGAGCCGGTGATCCGTGCAGTGCTGCCGGACGCGAACGTGCCGACGTCGATCCGCTCGAGCGGGGTCCCGGTGCTGCACGCGTCGGCGGCCGAGCGGGACGCCGTGGTGGCCGGATGGCTCGCCGAGCACGCCGAGGGCATCGGCTGCGTGATCGGCGATCCGACCTTCCCCGCGACCGACCGGGTGCGGTCGCTGACCCCGGTGCTGGCCAAAGGGCTGGAGTTCGACCTCGTGGTCCTGGTGCACCCGGAGTCCTTCGGCACGGGTGTCGAGGGCGCGGTGGACCGCTACGTCGCGATGACGCGGGCCACCCAGCGCCTCGCCGTCCTCACCTGAGACCAGCCGTCAGGACGCGGGCAGGTTCCGCGCGGGGGCTGAGAAGGGGTCGTTCGCGGCCGTGTTCTCCCCGACCCGGAACTGGTACATCATGTCGTGGTCCTCGTGGCTGGTGTTGTGGCAGTGGATCATGTACCGGCCCGTGCGGCGGATCGGCTGCCCCGCCGCGTCGGTGCCGATGGCACCGCCGAAGCGGGCGATGATGCGGATGTTCTCGTTCTCGCCCAGGTAGACGACGTCCTTGGGCCCGCGCTCGAACGGCTGCGGTGGCCGGCCGTTGCGGTCCAGGACCTTGAAGTCGACCAGGTGCACGTGGATCGGGTGGAACCAGCCGCCGGAGTTGTTCTGGAACTCCCACAGCTCCACGTCGCCGGGCTTGGGGTCGGCGAGGACGTCCTCGAACCCCGACCGTTCGACGTCGGCCCAGGTCTTCTGGTCGATCGTCCACAGCCCGTTGCCACGGCGGAACCGGAAGGTGCGCCTGCGGACCGCGTCCGCGGCCGTCAGGTCCATCAGCGGCTTCTCACCGGGGACGGCCGCAGTCGCCGGGGGCAGGGTGAGCGGGGCTTCCCGGAGGGGAGGGCTGTCGGTGACCTGGAAGGCCATCACCTTGTCGGTGTCGTCATAGTCGATCGCGTTCTCGACCCCGAGGTTGCGCAGCTCGACCCGCTGCCCGGCGCGTAAGGCGCTGAAGTCCACGACGACCTCGTAGCGCTCCGCCATGCCGGCCTTGAGCGTGGTCACCTCCACGGGGGCCGGCATCAGGCCACCGTCGGTGGCGACCACCGTCATCGGCGCCTGGGGCGAGAGCTGCAACCGGTAGCCGCGCCCCAGCGAGCCCACCAGGATGCGGAACCGGTAGCGGCGTCGCTGCACCGGCAGCACCGGCCACGGGACGCCGTTGACCAGGATCACGTCGCCGTTGATACCGGACTCGCCGTTGTCGTCGAACAGGAGCTGGCCCCTGCTGGTGAAGGCCGCATCGGTGATCATCAACGGGATGTCGAACTCGCCGCTGGGGAGGGTCCCCTCACCGGGGTTGCGCACGACGTAGAGGCCGGCCAGACCCATGTAGACGTTCGTCGTCGTCCGCATGACCGCGTGGTCGTGGTACCAGATCGTGCGCTCCTCCTCGATGTTGTCGTACAGGTAGTCCTTGTACTGGCCGGGCCGGGTGAGGTCGTTGGCGTAGCCGTCGTACTGCGGCCGGGACGGCGCCCCGTGCAGGTGCGTGGAGGTCGCGGGCAGGTAGCCCAGCGTGGGGTGCTTGTCCGGCAGGTAGTTGGCCTGGCGGACGACGATCGGCACGTTGCGGGTCGCGCGGATGGTCGGCCCGGGGAACTGGCGGTTGTAGCCCCACATGGTGGTCTTGAAGCCGGGGATGACGTCAGCCTCGAACTGGCGCTGTTCGATGGTGTACAGCAGGCGCTGCACCCCATCGACCGTCACTGCCCCGCTCGGGAGCAGATCGGTCGGCCGGCGGAACGGGAGGGTGTAGGGCCTCGGCAGGTTCCGCAGTTCCGAGACCCTCTTGGCGCTCAGCGTCCCGGACAGCGGGAGCGCGAGCGCGGCTGCGCCGAGAGTGCCGATCTTCAGCGCGTCGCGGCGGGTGATCTCTGGTTGGTCCATGGGGGTCTTCTTCCGGGTTCTGGCCCCGTGGGTTGCGCTGTCGTGGGACGAGGGTGGGCCACCTCCACCCGCCGTCGGTACCCCGCTCCTGGGGGTCTTCGGGAACCCGAAAACACGGGGAAACCGCGGCCGGGCGCCGCGGGCGGGTCCGATGTGCGTGTGACGTCGGCCGGTCCGGGAGCGCGGGGGCGGTCGTCGTGATCGACTGCGCGCGTGGCTCTCGTGGACCGGCTCGACCGCCTGCAGCGCCGTCATCCGGCGGCGGGCTTCCCGATCGCCGTCGTCTACAAGTACGTCGACGACTCCGGGCCGTTCCTGGCCGCGCTGATCACGTACTACGCGTTCGTCTCGATGTTCCCGCTGCTGCTGCTCTCCTCGACCATCCTCGGCACCGTGCTGGCCGGGAACCCGGAGCTGCAGGAGCGGCTGATCGACTCCGCGCTCAGCCAGCTGCCGGTGGTCGGCGAGCAGCTGGGCGAGCCGCAGAGCCTCAGCGGCGGCACCACCGCCGTCGTCGTCGGTGTGCTCGGTGCGCTGTACGGCGGGCTGGGCGTCGCGCAGGCGCTGCAGCACGCCATGAACACCGCCTGGAACGTGCCGCGCAACAACCGGCCCAACCCGTTCCTGGCTCGCGGCCGCAGCCTGCTGCTGCTCGCCACGGCCGGGCTGGCGGTGATCGGGACGACGGCGCTGTCCACGGTGGGCGCGGCCGACGCCGGCTCGTTCGGCGGGGTCGTGCGGACCCTGGTCCTGGTCGCATCGGTGCTGATCAACGCGGTGATCTTCACGTTCGCGTTCCGGTTGGCCACCACCCGCAAGGTGAGCCTGCGCGACGTGCTGCCGGGTGCGCTGCTCGCCGCCGTCCTCTGGCAGCTCCTGCAGACCTTCGGGGTCACCTACGTCAGCCGAGTGATGGACAGCGCGAGCGCGGTCAACGGGGTGTTCGCCCTGGTGCTCGGCCTGCTGGCCTTCCTGTACCTGGCCGCGGTCTTCGCCGTGCTCTGCGTGGAGGTCAACGTGGTCCGCGTCGACAAGCTCTACCCGCGCGCACTGCTCACCCCGTTCACCGACGCCGTCGAGCTCACCCCCGGCGACCGGCGCAGCTACACCGGCAAGGCCAAGGCCGAGCGCCTCAAGGGCTTCGAGACCGTGCACGTCACCTTCGACGAGCCCGAGCGGCAGTCGGGGCGCGACGGCGACTGACCGCCTCCCTACCGGCGGGCGAAGACGTACGGCTTCAGCGGGGGCTCCTCGGGCACGTCCGGGGCGTTGCCCGCCGGGTTGCCGGCGTAGGTGACGAGCCCTGCGAAGTCGGTGGCGAAAGTCGCGGGGTTCACGCCGGGTTGGTACAGCTGCGCGCACGTGGTGACCGGGATCCGGGTGCGGACGGCGGGACCTGGGTGGGCGAGCGCGTCGGCGACGATCGCGAAGCCGACGGCGTCGAAGCTGCCGATGGCGAAGTGCTCGGCGGTGTTCGTCGGGCAGACGTCCTGCAACGCAATGTTGGCGATCCGGCCCTGTCCGGTGCGCAGCGCGGAACTGGGGGTCGGGCCGGCGTTGGGGACGACGACCTCGTCGAGCCGGGTGTAGGCGACCGTGTAGTCGATGCCGGCGAAGGTCTCGGCTCCGCTGTTGAGCGCGCGGAGGAACTGCGACTGCGAGGCCTGCTGGTGGAACGCCGGGTTACAGTCCCCGCACGTGACGTCCGAGAGGACGGTGCCGTGGTTCGAGGGGCTCAGCCCGACGACGTCGTCGACGGTCGTCCGGGTGTCGGGCCAGAAGCGCAGCGCCCACCGCGGCACCATGCCGCCCTGGCTCCAGCCGACGACGTCGACCTCGCGGCCGGACTTCCGGTTCATCGTGCGCAGCGAGTGGACGACGTACTCGGCGGCGACCTGGATGTCACCGGTCGCGTCGAACGGCAGCGTGACGGCGCACCAGCGGATGCCCATGGCGGTGAAGGCGCGCTCGTAGTTCCAGGAGAAGTTCGGCTCCGGCGTCACGGTGGTGCCGGGGACCAGCAGCACCGGGTCCTTCGTCAGCCCGGTGAGCGGTCCGTTGCAGCTGAGGGCCGCGTTCAGCTGTGCCTTCGGGACGCTGAGCGCCGGACCGGGGCGGTCGAGCGGCGCGAACCCGTCGGTGGCGGACGCCGCCCCGGGCAGTGCGACGACCATGGCGGCTGCGGCCGCCGCCACCAACCAGGAACGGACTCCGCGCACGGGGCACTCCTCGACTCCCGGGCACGCTCCGGCGCGCGCCGCCGGGTTGGTCAACGACCCGTCCGGCCGCAGGTTGTGGTCGTCCGGTCAGCTGGTGAACAGGCGCACCGCCCCGCTGCGTGCCGCCTTGAGGATGTCGTCCCAGACGCCGGCCTTCTTGGCCGGGTTGGATCGGGCCAGCTCGGCCGCCTCGTCGGCCACCGCCGCCGCGTTGCCCGGCGGTGCCGCCACCTCCTGCTTCACCGCGGTGTACAGGGAGGCGCAGCTCTGCTGGACGCTGAAGGCCTGCCGGAGCAGGTCCTGCCACTGGACTCCCGGGTTCGTCTGCGCCATCGCTCCGAACTCCTGGGCGCACCCCGTCACCAGGTCCCGGTACCGGCCGGTCCGCGATTGCGGCACCTTGCTCGCCAACCAGTCGCCCACGGAGCCGGCTGCCATGGCGGTCGCGGTCCCCCGCGCGTCGACCTGCATGTCGAGGGTGAAGGACTCCCCCGTCTGCGACGTGACCGTGACCGACACCCCTGGCGGCAGCAGGGCCGCGCCGGTGGAGAACGTGCCTGCCGGGACAGCGCTCGCGACCGCCAGTTCGCCGATGGTGTCTCCGGGCGCGTCACCGAACTCCCAGTCCACCGCGCTCTCGACGGGGAAGACCACCAGCGTGGAGGCGGCGGTGATGTTGGCGAGCGTGAGCACCGCGCCGTCCGTGCTCCGGCACGCCGTGACCCAGGCGTCGTACCGCGCATCGATCTCGAGGCGGTCAGGCGTGTCCGGGGTCTCCTCGCAGCCCGCCTCCGCCGCGGTGCCGGGCTGCGCCGGGCCGGCCGTTCCCGGTCCGGCGGGGGTGGGCACGCCGTCCCCACCCGAGGAGTCCGGAGGAGCCGTCGTGCCTCCGTCGCCGCCACCGTCGTCCGGGGCGCACGCGACGATGACTGCCGACGCCAGGGACGCCGCGGCTGCACAGCGCCAGTCCCGCGCCGATCGACGACTCGTCCGATGAGATCTCATGGGGGCTCCCCGACGCAGGGTCGCGATCGGGGGCAGCGTGACGAGCAGGGCGCCCGCGTGTCTACCCACCGGCGCGCGGTGCTGAGGGCAGGCCCCAGTCCGGCGCGACCGGATCGCGTGCGACCGCGGGTCAGTCCATGAGCGGGTCGGCGTCCTCGTCGGCCATGAACGCCGCCCACAGCGCGGCATAGGCACCGCCCGCGGCGAGCAGCTCGTCGTGCGTCCCGATCTCGACCAGCCGCCCGTGGTCCAGCACGGCGACCCGGTCCGCGCGCGCCGCCGTCGTCAGCCGGTGGGCGACGACCAGCGTCGTCCGCCGCCGCGCGACCGCGTCGGCCGCCCGGGTGACCGCGGCCTCGGTGGCCAGGTCCAGCGACGCCGTCGCCTCGTCGAACAGCAGCACGTCCGGGTCGACCAGCTCGGCGCGGGCCAGGGCGAGCAACTGCCGCTGCCCGGCCGACAGCGCCCGGCCGCGCTCCCCCACCCGCGTGCGGTAACCCATCGGGAGGCCGGCGACCATGTCGTGCGCGCCGACGGCCCGGGCGGCGGCCTCGACCTCGGCGTCGGTCGCGTCGGGCCGGCCGTAGGCGATCGCGTCGCGCACCGTCCCGGCGAACAGGTACGCCTCCTGCGGCACCACGCCCAGCCGCGCCCGGTACTGCAGCAGATCCAGCGAGCGCAGGTCAGCACCGTCCACGCACACCGCGCCGGACGTCGGGTCGTAGAACCGGGCGACCAGCTTGACCACCGTCGATTTGCCGGCCCCGGTCTCGCCGACCAGCGCGAGCGTCTCCCCCGGCGCGACGGTCAGCGACACGTTCCGCAGCGCCGGAGCGGGCGCGCCGCGGTAGGCGAAGGTGACGTCGTCCAGCCGGACCTCCCCCTTCAGCCGCCCCACTGGTTCCGCGTGGTCGGCGGCCGGGGTCGACGTCGGGGTGCGCAGCAGGTCCCGCACGCGCCGCAGCCCGACCGAGGCCTGCTGGTAGCTGTCGAAGACCTGCGAGAGCTGCTGCACCGGTGAGAAGAAGGTGTCGACGTAGAGCACGAAGGCGATCAGCACGCCGGCGGTGATGCTGCCGGAGGTGAGCCGGGCCGCGCCGACCGCGAGCACCGCGGCGGCGGCCACCTCGGACAGGAACTCGACGAACGGGAAGTAGGTGGCGATGTACCGCTGCGCCCGCAGCCGGACGTCGCGGTAGGCCCGTGCGTAGCCCTCGAAGACGGCGGTCGAGTGCTCGGTGCGGTCGAACGCCTGGATGACCCGCACCCCGGCGACGTCCTCCTGCAGCCGCGCGTTGACCGCGCTGACCCGCTCGCGCGCCTCCGTGTAGGCCGG
This sequence comes from Blastococcus sp. TF02-09, assembly GCF_003319105.1. Lineage (GTDB taxonomy): Bacteria > Actinomycetota > Actinomycetes > Mycobacteriales > Geodermatophilaceae > Blastococcus. The sequence goes on from NZ_QOHH01000007.1 coordinate 40,235, forward strand.
CACCGACCGCGACCGGAACCAGACGGTGGCCACCGCCAGCACCGGCAGCACGGCCACCAGCACGAGCGCCAACTGGACGTCGAAGAGGAACAGCGCGACCAGCACCCCGGTCAGGGTGAGCACGCTGACCACCGCGGTCGTGAGCCCGGTCTGCAGGAACGCCGACAGCGCGTCGACGTCGGTCGTCATCCGCGTCATGATTCGGCCGCCGAGCTCGCGCTCGTAGTAGTCCAGGCCGAGCCGCTGGAGCTGGGCGAAGGTCTTCACCCGCAGCGTGTAGAGCAGCCGCTCACCGGTCCGCCCGGCCAGCCAGGTCGAGCCGCGGGACAGCCCGTAGTCGGCCACCACGACGGCCAGCGCGATACCGGCCACGGCGAGCAGCAGGGACAGCGACTGTGCGGCGACGCCGTCGTCGACGCCCTTCCGGACGAGGGCGGGGATGGCCAGCTGGGCGGCGGTGTCGCCGGCGACGAGGAGGAGGGCCCCGGCCAGAGGCCAGCGGAAGGGCCGGATCAGCCGCCACAGCGAGAAGTCGGGGTCGGCGGCCCGGGCCCGATGCGCGGGCACGTCCGGCAGCTCGTCCGCCGGCAACAGCCGGTCGACCAGCTGTCGCAGCGCCGGGGTGGGAGCGGCGGCAGCGGCCATGCCCGCGCCTCCTCCGCCTCCGCGCCCGGGCGCGCCGATGGCGGCGGTGGCGGCCCGCGACGGCCCGTCGTCCTCGGCCGGCGTCTCGGGCTCCGGCCAGGCCTCCGGCGTGATGCCGCCGGGGCTCTCGACCAGCGGCGGGACGTCGCCCTCCGCTCCGGAGAGCAGCATCCGGTACAGCGGTGACCGCGCCTCGAGTTCCGCGGCGGTGCCGACGTCCACCACCCGGCCGGCGTCCAGGACGGCGACCCGGTCGGCCAGCGCCAGGGTGGACCGCCGGTGCGCGACCAGCAGCGTGGTCCGGCCCCGCATCTCCCGGCGCAGCGCCTCGTGGATCCGCGCCTCCACGGCCGCGTCGACGGCGGACGTCGCGTCGTCGAGGACGAGCACGCGCGGGTCGACCAGCAGCGCACGGGCCAGCGCGACCCGCTGGCGCTGGCCGCCGGACAGGGTCAGCCCCTGCTCCCCCACCACCGTGTCGTAGCCGTGCGGCAGCTCGCTGATGAAGCCGTCGGCCTGCGCGGCGCGGGCGGCGGCGCGTACCTCGTCGTCCGTGGCGTCCGGGCGGCCGAAGGCGATGTTGGACCGGACGGTGTCGGAGAACAGGAAGCTGTCCTCCAAGACGACGCCGAGCGCGGACCGGAGACCGTGGATCTCGAGGTCGCGGACGTCGACCCCGCCGATCCGCACCGCCCCTCCGGACACGTCGTAGAACCGGGGCAGCAGGTTGACCACGCTCGACTTGCCCGAGCCGGCGGTGCCGATGAGCGCGAGGGTCTCCCCCGGCTCGATCCGCAGCGACACCCCCGACAGGACCGGCCGCTCGTCGTCGTGGCCGAAGGTGACGTCGTCCAGCTCGACGGTCAGCGGCCCCTCGGGCAGCGCGCCGGTGCCGGAGACCAGCTCGGGCCGGGCGTCGACGATCTCCAGGACCCGCTCGACCCCGGCCCGCGCCTGCGGCCCGATGGTGAGCAGGCCGGCCAGCTGGCGCACCGGGGAGACCAGCGCCGCGAGGTAGGTGGCGAAGGCCAGGAACGTGCCGAGGCTGATGTCGCCGCGCAGCGCGAGCCAGCCGCCGAGCGCGAGCACTCCCACCTGGCCCAGCGCCGGCACGCCCTGGAGCAGGGGGTTGTAGCGCGAGGTGTAGCGGACCACCCGCATCCGCGTGCCGTACAGGCGGCGGGCGCCGGCGTCGACCCGGTCCAGCTCCCGGTCCTCCTGACCGAAGCCCTTGACCACGCGGACGCCGGTGACGGCCGCCTCGACGTCGCCGACGACCGCCCCGGCCTGCTGCTGCGCCGCCCAGTTCGCCGGGAACAGGTCGCGCCGCGAGCGCAGGCCCACCCACCACAGCGCCGGGCCGACGGCGAGCGCGACCACGGTGAGCAGCGGGGACAGGTAGGCCATGACGCCGAGCGAGACGACGAAGAGCAGGGCGTTGCCGGTCAGGTTGGGCAGGAAGGCCAGCAGCCCCTGGACCAGCGTCACGTCGCTGATCGCCCGGCTGACCGTCTGGCCGGTCTGCATCCGGTCCTGCCCGGGCCCGTCGAGCCGGGCGAGCGCGGCGTGGACGTCGTTGCGCAGGTCCATCTGGACGTCGAGGGAGAGCCGGCCGGCCAGGTACCGGCGGACGAACCCGGCGGCGAACCGCAAGGTCCCGGCCCCGACCAGCGCAAGGACGAACGGCGTCACGTCCACCGCGCGGCCGGCCTCGACGCCGGCCACCACCCGGTCGACGACCTCGCGGGTCAGCAGCGGCGCGATCGCTGCCACCACCGACGCGACGAGCGCAGCGGCGAAGGCCCCGAACAGGTCACCGCGGTGGCGCAGGCAATAGCCGACGAGCCGTGTGAGCCAGCCGGCCTCGGGCGGCGGTGGCTCGGCCAGGCCGCGAGTGCCGGTCGGCTGGAGTTCGGTCGCCGTCACGAGCTGGCCGCCGCCCCCGGGAGGACGACGGAGGGGGACGGCACACCTCCAGTGTGCGACGGACCGTGCAGTCCGCGCCGGAAGGGGTCCGGCCGGTCAGCCCGACGTCGGGGCGGGGCCGACGCGTTGCCGCGCTCAGGGGCAAGGACCTCCCGTGATGCGCCGTCTCCGGATACCGTGCGTTCGACCTACCAGCACGAGGATGATGATGCGTCGCTCGCTCCTGGCCTGCGTGATCGGCTGCGCACTGACGGCGTGCGGTGGCGGTGGGTCGTCCGACGGTGCTGCCGAGTCGTCCGCCCCGTCGGCTGCGGCGGAGACGACCACCGCCTCCACGGCCGACCGGGCCGCCGCCGCGCAGGCATGCACCGAGACCCGTCTCGCCCTCGCGCCCGTGGCCGACGGCCTCGCCGGTGGGGATCTGGAGAGCGCCCTGCTGTCCGCCGAGCTGCCGAGCACGGAGCCGTCCGGGACGACGCCGACGGTGGAGCTGGCGCTGGGGAGGTTGGAGCTCCAGTTGTCCTTCGCGAAGCAGGCGGCAGAGCTCGGCGTCTTCGGTACCGACAACCGGGCGGACCTGCAGCGGGCCTTCGACGAGCTCGCCGACGCCTGCACGGGGATCGGCGCCGACTTCTGATTCCGCCGGTCCGTCAGCCGGTCACTCGAAGTAGCGCCGCGGCGCCTCGACCAGCATCTGCCGGATCTGCTCCTCGGTGACGCCCCGCTCCCGGAGCAGCGGCAGCACGTCCTTGCTGATGTGGGTGAAGTTCCAGTTCGGCGCGATCTGCTCCTTGGCCGCCTGCGCCTCGACGCCGGGGAAGTAGTCGATGTAGCAGCTCGCGTCGTGGGCGAGCACCATCCGGTCGGCGTAGCCGCGTCCGGCGAGCGCGACGATCGTGTCCACCCGCGACGTCGTCGGGTTGTAGATGTCCAGGCCGAAGCGGTCCATGCCGAGCAGGCAGCCGGCGTCGGCCAGCTCGCTCAGGTAGTCGAGGTCGTTGCTGTCGCCGGCGTGCCCGATGACCACCTTGGTGAGGTCGACGCCCTCGTCGCGGAACACCTGCAGGGCCAGCCGCCCCGCCTGGTTGCCCACCGACGTGTGCACGGTGATCGGCGCCCCGGTGTCGCGATGGGTGGCCGCGCAGGCGCGCAGGTTCCGCTCCACGCCGAGGGTCAGGCCCTTGGCCTCCACCACGCACTTGAGGAACGCCGCCTTGACGCCGGTGTTCGCGATGCCGTCGCGGATGTCGCGGGTGAAGTCGTCGACCATCGGGTCGCGCGGCAGGTCGAGCAGCAGGCCCGGGCCGCGGTGCTCGTACTGGTGCGGCAGCTCGTCGTAGGTGTACAGGCCGGTGGCGACGATGATGTTGAGGTCGGTCTGCTCGGCGACCCGCTGCACCCGCGGGATGTAGCGACCCAGCCCCCACACCGTCGGGTCGAGGATCGTGTCGATGCCGAGCGCCTTGAGCTCGTTAAGCTTGGTGACCGCGTCGGCCACCCGCTCGTCCTCGTCCCACCAGTCGCCGTCGCCGTAGTTCTGCAGGTGCTCGGTGGAGAGCACGAACACGTGCTCGTGCATGAGGGTCGGCCCCATGTCGGCGGTGTCGATCGGGCCACGGACGGTCTCGACGGTGGGCATGGCTTCCCCTCGGGTAGTTGGGCTGTCGGGCTCAGCGCACCGGCTGCCAGTCGGTGCCCTCGCGCAGCGTCGGCTTGAGCACCTTGCCGCCGGGGTTGCGGGGCAGCGGCTCGGAGCGGACGACGACGTACTGCGGCACCTTGAAGTCCGCGAGCCGCTCCTTGGCGAACGCGATCAGCTCGGTGGCGTCGAGCGAGCTGCCGGGCAGCGGGACCACGACCGCGCCGACCTTCTCGCCCATCATCGAGTCGGCGACGCCGACGACGGCGACCTCACCCACGGCCGGGTGCGCGGCGAGGGCGTTCTCCACCTCGACGCAGTACACGTTCTCGCCGCCGCGGTTGATCATGTCCTTCTTGCGGTCGACGATGTAGACGCGTCCCTCGTCGTCCATGCGGGCCAGGTCGCCGCTGTGCAGCCAGCCGTCGACGAACGTCTCCGCCGTCTGCTCGGGCTTGCGCCAGTAGCCGGCGACGACGTGCGGGCCGCGGATGAGCAGCTCCCCCACCGCGGTCTCCGGATCGGGCGCCTCCACCTGGACGTCGACCACCGGGGCCGGGTAGCCGACGGAGTCGGCGTGCTCGGCGGCGTCCTCGTGCGGCAGGTAGGTGGAGACCGAGGAGGTCTCGGTGAGCCCGAAGCCGTTGCCCACCCGCGCCGTCGGGAACGCCTGCTGGAGGCGGTGCACCAGGTCGGGGGCGATGGGCGCGCCGCCGTAGCTGAGCGACATGACCGAGCTCGTGTCGATGTCGGCGAAGTTCGGCTGCTGGAGAGCCAGCCAGTAGATGGCCGGCACGGTGGTGAGGACGTCGACGCGCTCGTCCTGGATCGCGCGCAGGAACGCCTGCACCTCGAACGCGGGCATGATCACCGACGTCCCGGCCACCGCGGTGACCACCAGCAGTTGGGAGTTGCAGCCGGTGACGTGGAACAGCGGCACGGATATCAGCGTGGTGCGGGGCTCCCGGCCGAGGTTCAGGCAGCGCAGGCAGGTCTCGATGTTGGAGATGTAGTTCTCGTGGGTGGTCATCGCACCCTTGGGGAAGCCCGTCGTGCCGGACGTGTAGAAGATGCCGGCCAGGTCGGTGTGCGCCTGGTCGGTGGTCTCCAGCGGCTCGCCGTCGGGCAGGGCGGCGCCGGGCTCGAAGACGAAGGCGGCGCCGGAGTCCTCGACGACGTAGCGGACCTCGGGTTCGGCGAAGCGGGTGTTCACCGGGACGACGACGGCGCCGGCGAGCAGCGTGCCCCAGAACGCGTAGACCCAGTCGTTGCCGTTGGGCAGCCGGTTGGCGACCCGATCGCCCGGCTGCACCCCGCCCGCGCGCAGGCCACCGGCGACCCGGGCGGCACGGTCCCACAGCTGCCGGTAGGTCGCCCGCTCGCCACCGAGCTCGACCAGGGCCTGGCCGTCCGGGCGCCTGTCCACCGCCGACCGCAGGACCTCGGGCAGGTTCCGCGGCAGGTCCCGGTAGCGGCGGATGCCGTCCGGGCCCTCCTCGATCCCACTGCGGTCGAAGGGGTACGGCATGCCGACCTCCGTGACGTCGTCGTCCGGTGCTGGTTCCCGGAGTCTGTCGTCGGGGAGGCCGCGCGTCCAGACCAGCGCGACGCGGGCGCTCAACTACCGGCAGTCCGCCAGCAGCGCCTGCAGTTGCGCCCGCCCCTCGTCGGCGAAGACCAGGTCGTCGTGCTCGGTCGCCCAGGCGATCGTGCTCACGGCCGCACGCGCACGGTAGACGCGCAAGAGGTGGCGGGTGCGGTCGTCGATGGGCCGGCCGTACCCGGCCAGGAAGGCCTGCTGCAGATCGGGTCGACCGCTCCACTCCCGCGCCTCGAGCCGCTGCAGGTCCACCCACCACGGCTCGACGTCACAGGCCCCGAAGTCGATGAGGCGGACGTGACCCGCATCGTCGACCAGCCAGTTCCGCTCGGTGTTGTCCCGGTGGGCGGGGACGCCGTCCACCGGGCCGAGGTCGGCGACAGTTGCCGCGATAGCCCGCGCCCGGCCAAGATCCGAGGCGTCGACCAACGCCGCCGCGCGCTCGGCCCAACCGTCGAAGCTCTTCAGGAGCTGCTGCGCGTAGTCCGGCAGAGGCTGCGGCGGCGCGCTCTCGTGCAGCCGGCGCAGCAGCCGCCCCGCACGCTCGTGGACAGCCGGCTGCTCGGACCACCGCGGGCTGCTGGCCAGGTCACCGGGCAGGAACGTCACCACCAAGACCTGCGCGGTCTCATCGAGGTCCAGCAGTTGCGAGGCGTCGCCGGCGAGGAGCGGGGTGAACTCGCGGAGCGCCCGCACTTCGCGGGCGAACGTACGGGGTGAGCGCACCCACTTGACCACGACGTCTCCGGAGCCGGTGCGCACCCGAGCCACACACGCGACTCCCCGTGCGGCCAGGTCCACTCCTCGACCAGCTCGACCCGGCCGTACCGGTCGGCGGCGATCCGGAGCAGCTGTGACGTCCCTGGCTCGGAGCAGGTCACCACCCGACCCTAGCCAGCTGGGGACCGCTTCGGTGCCCAACGTCCTGCCTCAGCGTCAGGGTGCTGAGCACCGACTCGAAGGCCGACGGCGCGACAAAGCCGTTGTCGTGGCTGGACGACGAGGCACGAACGCTTCTCCAGCGTGCACGCCGACGTCATCCAGAAGGGGATGAGCAAAGGCTTCAGCGGCTTTCCTCGGTGGAATCCGGGCAGCCCTCGACGGAATGGACCTGCTGGTCGAGGAAACTTTCCGCCCAGTTGGCTTCGCGGAGAAGGCGAGGAATGACAACGCCAGCCAGGAGAATCACGAAGGCCAACAGGCACAGGCGCAGCAGATCCTGGGCTAGTGCCACCTGACCGATCAACACGAGGATGACGAAGAGCATCGAGAGCGCCGAGCGCCGCTGAAGTTCCAATTGCCGCGCAAGGCTCACCGCGAGGTCCAGATGAGCGGGATCGAGCGGCTCGCGTCCTCAAATCTCGCGGACCAGCTCCTTCCGCTGCCCGGAGGTCAGCACGCTCGCCGGCATGCGCCAGCCTGCCCCGAACAGTCCTGCTCGACCGAGCGACACGAGGGAGGCGACACCACCTACCGCACCGATTCCGAGGAGGGTGAAGCCGACCGCGTACTGCCATGAAGCAGGCTCGTTCACGTCAGTGGAGTGCCAACCAGCGGCAGTGCCGCTTCCCAGGGCCACGCCGACCACACCGACGGAAAGCACCGTTCCGGCGGCGATCAGCCAGACCGCCCTCCACTGCTCGCGCTGGCGTGCTACTGCGGTCGGCGTCGAGCGATTATTCAGGATGGAGTCCGCTTCGGCGCAGCGCTCATCATCGGCGCTAGCCACCGTCATAGTCTTCCACGCGTCACCTTGTCGTCCCGGCGGACACGAATCAATTCCCCCAGCGCGAGGGAGAGCGCTTTAAGTGGAGCACTCGGCAAGCTGGATGCACGGGCGATCAGCAAGCTCGATTTGCATCGCATGTCATCGCGCTGGAGCCAACCCCCATGGTTCTCGACCGACCCGACCCGTCGCAACCATCACAGCTGTCCTGCCGCGGCAAATATCATCGCGAATGCAATTTCGGCCCGCCTCGTCGGTAGCGGCGCTCTCCGTCGCGTGGGGCGGCGTCCCCGCTGGGACGTCAGCGACGCGTCCCGGTGCGGGCAGCCCCGTGGATGCGGTACCGGCCGGCGACGCGTCGTCACCCGCCCACGTTCCCGCGGGAACGTCCCGACCGGGCGTTCCCGCGGGAACGTCCGGCCCGAGGCGTGCTCGTCCTCGTCGCACGGTGACCATCGGCCGGGGGCGGGCTCGGCACCCGGGACCTCTGCCCCTCCCGCCGGACCGCGACAGCACTACCGTCGTCCTCGGGCGCCGGGTCGCCGTCGTCCGGACGCCGGTCTCCGTGGCCGGCCTCCCTCGGGAGTCGTCATGACCGTTCCCGTCGATCGGCCGCCCGCCGCGGACGAGCAGAACCGTCCCGTCGCCGAGCACCCGGACCCTCCGGACCGGAAGACCACCGCCGAGAAGCTCGGCATCGAGGACCACATGGTGCTGCTGCTGGCCGTCGTGGCGGCCTGCGTCCTGCTCGCCTTCACCGCGAAGATCCTCCTCACCGCGCTCGGCGGGGGGACGGACTACGTGCCCTGGGGCGACTGACTACCGAGGGCGCGAGGCGGGGCAGCGATCATGGCGCGGAGCCCTAGCCCTCCGGCGTCAGCTGTCGACGTAGCGGTCGCGCTCGACGACGAACTGACCGGTCGCGGTGTTCGCGTCGATGAACTCCGGCAGCAGCGGAATCCGCACCGTCACCGTCACGCACACCGAGCGATTTGCTCCGGCCCTACCCAGTCGGCGGAGTGATTCGATATATGAACACGGCAGAGTCGTCGTACGTGCGGTGGCGGTGATATTTGCCGTCAGATGTGAGCCAGAACTCCACACGCACATGATCCCCAACGTCTCCTGGGTCGTCACACGACCACGTCAGTTCGACATCACTCCCGATGACGCTTTGACGGGTTCTCAGCCCGACAACCAACTCCCATTGAAGGGGGCGCCCTTTGGGATCAGTGGCCCTGCATTGATACGCGACCGAAGTTCCAAAGGGCAGAGACATGCCCGTATGACAGGTACCACCGTCTAGAGCAGTCGAACCGGTGGTCGTCTTGCCGAACTGGTCGGTGATCGACTCGATGCGGGGGTAAAAGTCACCGCTCGGGTCTTCGCTACTCATGTATACCGCCACTCGATTACGAAGCTCGCCAGCTATTCCGGAGAGTAGGTCTGCTTCGAATGGAAGCAACTCTCTGCTATGCCCTACCGTGTTGCGCAGGTTCTCCATGCGACGCAAGAGAGCGCCAGTGTCCGCCTTCTTGCCCAAAGCGCCGGAAAGATGGGTCCAATGCTTCTCCGCTATTTCAACCAGTTCGTAGAACTCTGCATAGGCGAGCAAGTCCTGCGGCACCGCAGCGACACCCTTCTTGCCACGCTTCGCTTCCTCATCAGATCGCCGCGATAGCCACTTCTCTCGTTGCTCTTTTTTGCTGATGCTCTCTAGCCAGCCCGCGCCCAGAGCGCGGGGGAAGGCCGCTGACATGAGCTGGCGCAACGCCTGTTCCCCTGTAGCGAGGGCTCGGCCGGAGTCCATTGCAGGCACCAATGCTGTCTACCGCAGCAAGCGCAACTCGGCTAGCCGACTACCCGTTGCCCTCTCGGCAAACGGGTCCAGCGAGTCGGCGGTCTAAGCGGAGACGCCATGCATGTCCTCAACGGTGGCGTTGACGGCCAGCGACCCGAGGCCCTTCGGAGCCGGTGCGAGGAGGAGGTTGCCGAAGAACGCGGCGCCGGCCGTGCGGGCGATGTCTCGGGTCAGGCCGAGGCTGACCGCCGGACGCGAGAATCGGCGTGGTCAGCTACGACCGACCGCGCGGGGCGATGAACACCCGCCCCGGCTCGTTCACCCAGATCTCCTCGACCTCGGGGTCGTCGAGATAGCCCTGCAGCGGACCGAAGCCGGCCACCCGGTCCAGCACGTCGCGGACGATCGACGCGGCGGCGCCGATCGGCGACAGCGCCGAGGTCAGCTGTCGACGTAGCGGTCGCGTTCGACGACGAACTGGCCGGTCGCGGTGTTGGCGTCGATGAACTCCGGCAGCAGCGGGATCCGCACCGTCACCGTGACGCAGACGGAGAACTCCTCCCCCGGCGTCAAGGTCGGTGAGTACGAGCCGGCCGCGTCGCAGTCCGAGCCTTCCGGCGCGTACTCCACCCGCACGTCGGTCGCCTCGACCGACTGGTCCTCCACCGCCAGCTGCGCGGCCCGCAGCGCCTGCTCCTGCCCGGTCACCGGGTCGGACGCGGTGCCCATCGCCCGGCCCGCCTCGCGCGCGGCCGCCGTCGCCGCGAACACCCCGCGCTGCACCGCCGAGAACCCGGCCACGATGTAGACCAGCGGCACGAACACCACCAGCGCGATGAACACGAACTCCACCAGCGCCGACCCGCGCTCGCCGTCGACCTGCCCGAGCCGGGCGCGCAGCCACCTCACGCGCCCTCCTTCACCGCACGACCGGTGACCTCCAGCGGCAGCAGGTTGCCCAGCGCCGAGATCAGCGAGGGCACCGACCCCGAGCAGCGGACGACCACCAGGGTCAGCCCGCTCGGGTCGGTCTCCTCCGCCGACGTGCACGCCAACCCCTCGGCGGTCCGCTCGGTGGTCGCCCGCGCGACGACCTCCACCGTCCGCGCGGCACCCAGCGACGAGTCGACGTCGGCGTTGGCCGCGAACCGGGCGCCTTCCTGCGCGCTCGCCGTCACCACGTTGCGGACGTGCGCGTAGACCGCCACCTGCAGCACGGCCAGCAGCAGCGCGACGATCAGCAGCGAGACCAGCACGAAGTCGACGACGGCACTCCCCCGCTCACCGTCGTCGTCCGGGCGGGACCGGCTAACCGGCACTCGTGACGGAGGTGAGCGCGTTGCTCACCGCGTCGACGATCGCCGTCCGGAAGGGGATGAGGATGGCCAGCACCAGTGCCGCCGTCATCACCGTGATCATGACCCAGCCCGGGACGTCGCCCCGCTCCGGATCGTCGGCCTCCAGCCGCGCGGTCAGAGCCGCCAGGGCCGCGATCAGGTACGCGAACGGGCGCATGGTGCGTCCTTTCTCCGTGTCCACCGGCATCACTGCGCCAGCGAGACGATACTGATCAACCCCGGGAACAGGGCGAAGAGAACGGTGACCGGCAGCACCAGGAACACGACCGGGACCATCATGGCGATCTCCTTGCGGCCACCGGCCTCGAGCAGGCGGCGCTTGCCGGCCTCCCGGACGTCGGCGGCCTGGGCGCGCAGCACCTCGGCCAGCGGGGTGCCCCGCTCGATGGCCACGAGCAACCCGTCGATGAAGCGGGCCAGCGCGTCCACCGAGGTCCGGTCGGCCACCTGCTGCAGCGCCTCGGTCAGCGGCACACCCGCTCGCGCCCGGCCCAGCGCGTTGCCGAGCTCTCGGGCGAGCTCGCCACCGGAGAGCCGGGTGACCCGCGCGATGGCCGCCGTCGGGCTCTCCCCCGCCGTCACCGCGAGCGCCAGCAGCTCGGCGACCACCGGGAACTCGGCCAGCAGCAGTTCCTCGCGGCGGTTCACCTGCTGGGTCAGCCACCAGTCGCGGCCCAGCACGCCGCCGACCAGCCCGGCCACGCAGAGCAGGAGTGCGCTCAGCACGTTCAGGCTGCCGGCCGCCGCGGAGCCGACACCGGCCACCAGCACGCCGCCGAGCAGGCCGAGCCCGCCCCACACCACCTGCTCGACGCGGAAGTCCTCGACGGTCATCTCGCCGCCCAGCGCGTCCAGCCGGCGGCGCACCGCGGCCCGTCCGCCGAGGAAGCGGTCGACCAGCCGGGCGCCGTCGCCGATGGCCGGGCCGAACACCCGCCGGACGGCGACCAGCAGTCCGGGCTCGGTGACGGTGCCCAGCAGCCGGGACGGCGGAGGGGTGTCGTGCACGTAGGGCGCGAGCCGGTCGACCAGCCGCACGGCGCGGAACGGCGGCGCGTACCGGACCGCGAGGATCAGCCCGGACGCCGCGGCGAGGCCCAGCAGCATGCCGAGCAGTCCGGGGCTCACTGCAGCACCCGCACGTCCTGGGGCAGCCGCCCGATCCGCAGCATGAGCCGGTAGGCCACCAGGCAGACGGCGCCGCCGCCGAGCAGGATCACCGTGCCCAGCGGGGTGTCGTAGGCCGACAGCGTCGTCGACTGGGTGGCCAGCAGCAGGAGCACCACCCACGGCGCGGCGACCGCCAACCGCGCGGCCGAGACGACCCAGCCCTGTCGGGTCTCCAGCTCGGCGCGGGCCCGGGCGTCCTCGCGCAGGAACGTGGCCAGGGTGCGCAGCACCCGGCCGAGGTCCGTGCCACCCACCTCGCGCGCCACCCGGAGCGTCTCCACGATCCGGTCGCCCACCGGGTCGGCGAGGTCGTCCTTGAGCCGGTCGAGCCCTTCGCTGAACCGGCCGCTGGAGCGGTAGTCGGCGGCGAACCGGGTGAACGGCGGGCGCAGCACCTCCGGGCCGCGGGTGCCGAGCGCCGCCAGCGCCTCCGGCAGCGACATCCCGGCCCGAACGGCCGAGGAGAGGTTGTCCACCACCTCCGGCCACACCTCGCGGAGGTCGGCCTGCCGCTTCGCGGCCAGCCGGCGCACCTGCGCGTACGGCAGCGCGAACCCGAACAGCGCGAAGGCGAGGCTCACCGTCACCGTGCCGGTGGTCAGCAGGACGACGACCAGCACGAGCAGCCCCAGCCCGACCTGCAACGCGATGAGCTGCGCGGCGTTGATGCCGGTCAGCCCCGCCGCGCCGAGCAGCTGCTGCGTCCGGCCCGGTCACTTCGCCGCCGTCGACCGCTGGGGTGCCCGCGGACCGCTGCGCCAGATAAGCAGCAGCCCCAGCCCGAACAGGAACCCGAGCAGCGCGCCGGACTCCGTCATGCCAGCAGCCCGGCCAGGTCGAACCCGCGGGCGGTGAACCGGTCGGGGTGCGGCGGATAGCCGTCGGCCCGCACCAGCCGCCCGTCCCGGCTGGTGAAGATGTCGGCGGTCTCGATGACGCCGCCCTCGGCACGGCCGGGCAGCGCCAAGATCTCGCGCACCCGCCGCTGCCCGGAGGGATCGGTGCCGACGTGCACCACCAGGTCGACGCTGGACGCCACGGTGGGGACGACGAACGCCGTGCCGATGTTCTCCCCCGCCAGCAGCGGCAGCGTGCACATCTTCACCACGGCCTCGCGGGCGCTGTTGGCGTGCAGCGTGCACATGCCGGGCAGACCGGAGTTCAGCGCGATCAGCAGGTCCAGGCACTCCTCCTGCCGCACCTCGCCGACGACGATCCGCGAGGGCCGCATCCGCAGCGCCTCCTTGACCAGCCGGCGCAGCGGGATCTCCCCGGCGCCCTCGAGGTTCGGCTGGCGGGTCTGCATCGCCACGACGTCGGGCAGCGGCACCCGCAGCTCGAAGACCTCCTCGCAGGTGATCACCCGCTCCTGCGCCGGGATCGCCGCGCACAGGCAGTTGAGCAACGTGGTCTTGCCGGCCTGCGTACCGCCGGACACCAGCACGTTGAGCCCCGCCGCGACGGCGGCCTCCAGGAACCGCGCCGCCTGCACCGTGATGGTGCCCAGCGCGATCAGCTCGTCCAGCGAGTGCGCCTGCAGCACGAACTTCCGGATGTTGACCGCCATGTGCCGGCGGGTGATGTCCGGGATGACCACGTGCAGCCGCGACCCGTCGGGCATCATCGCGTCGACGAACGGCGTCGACATGTCGATCCGCCGTCCCGACGTGCGCAGCATCCGCTCGACCAGGTCGGCCAGCTCACCGGGCGCGAGAATCGTCGTGGTCAGCTCCGACCGGCCGCGCCGGGCGATGAACACCCGCCCCGGCTCGTTGACCCAGATCTCCTCGACCTCGGGGTCGTCGAGGTAGCGCTGCAGCGGACCGAAGCCGGCCACCCGGTCCAGCACGTCGCGGACGACGGACTCGGCGTCGTCGATCGGCGGCAGCGCCGAGGTCAGCGACCGCTCGGAGTAGTCGGCGACGACGTCACGGACCAGCAGCCGCACCGGGCCCGGGTCGGTGAACGGGTCCAGGCCACGGCGACGGATGAGCTCGCGGACCTCGCCGTCCACCACGTCCAGAGCGCTCGCCACGGCGGGACTGTAAGAGAACGGATCGGCCCGAGGCGGGGCTCAGCAGCCTTCCTGTGGACGACGGGGGGCCAGGTCCACCCACGCGGGTGAACGTCCGACCCGATGCTGGGTCAGCCCCCCCGAACGGACCGCCGCGCGCACGCCCCAGCCGGTGACGGTGTCGGCTGCCCGGCGCCACAGCGGCCGCCCGTGGCGCTCCAGCCGCGCCAGCCGGGCCTCGAGGTCTGCGACCCGCCCCGCATCCGAGCTCTCGACGTGCGGACGGGCAGCCATCGCGGCCAGGCCATCGGTCAGTCCGGCGACCACGCCGGCCGCATCCTCGGCGGACAGCCGCGCCGTGCCGACGCACGTTCCGCCGCGCCACAGACTGAGGACGGCCACCCCCTCCTCGACGTGCGTCGAGACCCGGATCGACCGGCCTTCACCGCGGGCGTCCGCTGCCCAGTGCCCGTGCACGGGCAACGCGACCACTGTCATCGCCTCAGCGGGCGTTGGGTAACCCGGTGACTACTCGTTGAGGTCTTCGGCGAGCCGCCGGGCGGCCTCGGTCTCGATCGGACCCTCGGGCTCGATGTCCTCGCCGGCCAGACGGGCGGCCATCAGCCGGATCATGGCCACGTCGATCATCGCCTCGGCGTGGGCGGTCTTGCGTTCACAGTCGCGCGCCAACCGTCTGCACCTCGTCAACCAGCCGAAGGTTCGTTCCACCACCCAGCGGCGGGGCAGCACCTGGAAGCCTTTCACGTCGGCGTTGCGCGGCACGACCACCAGCTCGATCCCTTCGTGGTGCTCGGCCCAGCCGATGAGGCCTCGATCGACGGTGTTGACGTAGCCGCCGTCGACCCAGACCAGGCCCAGCTGCGGATGCTCGGCGTGCACGCCGGTGAGCAAGAGTTTGGCGCCGGCCCGGTCCTGCACGCCGGCGGCGTGCACCACCCGGTGCAGCAGCAGCCCGTTGGTGTCGACCAGCAGGTGGCGCTTGCGGCCGCGGACCCGCTTGCCGGCGTCGTAGCCGTTCGCCTCGCCGCCCTCGGCGCTCTTGGCCGACTGGGAGTCCAGCACCGCCGCGGTGGGCTGGGCGTCGCGGCCGTCGCGTTGCCGGACCCGGTCGCGCAGCGCCGCGTGCACCTGCCGCCAGGTGCCATCGGCGGCCCAGGCGCGAAACCAGCGGTAGGCCGCGTCCCAGGGTGCCAGATCGTGCGGCACCAGCCGCGAGGCGCAGCCGGTGCGCAGCACGTACAGGATCGTGTCCAGGACCAGCCGCCGGTCGTACTTCAACCGCCGCCCACCGTGCCGCGGGTTGACCACCGGCAACAGCGGCTCGATCTGCGCCCACTGCGCATCGGTCAGCGACGTGTCATATCGGGAAGAGACCGCCGGGCCCGGCGGACATGTACAGACACACATCCGCCCGGACCATCACCGCGGCACCGCGGCAGACCAGCCGCAACGCCGGTCACCGAGCACATCGACTCAGGTCGTCACGATCTGACCCGGACCGGTTACCCAACACCCTCTGAGGCGCTGACGATTGAGTCAATGTCGGCCTTCGCGACCTTATGGCCGGGACCGTAGAACTTGCACTGGATGGCTGTCAGGCCATCGCCGTCCCGGTTGGCGGCCACCAGATCGATTCCGGTGTTCGGGCGGCCGTCCCGCCCTGGCCAGTCCGACCAGAGCCAGACGTCGGTGAACCGAGCAGTCCACTCCGGGTCGTTGGTGAGGTAAGCGTGGATCAGCCGCTCGAACCGATCGCCCTTGTCCCGCTCGTCCAGGGCCGTGGCCCGCAGCTCGTCCAAGACAGCTTGGATGGTCTCAGTCACGCTTCGCATCCTGCCCGACGGCACCGACGGACCGAGTTGCCCCGCCCGACAAAGCACCGACGGTCGCGGTTAGTGACGCCGGCCCTAACGGGACACTCTGCGGCCCCTTGGAGGGCGGCGTGTGGTGTCAGCGCCCGACGTACTGCTGGAGAAGATCGTGCAGCGAGACTCCCTCCACCTCTGTGCGCAAAACTCGGGCTCCGCATAAGGGTGGCGGCACCGGTATTACTCGTACTCTCCGGCCCTACGACAGTGGCTGGGTAGCCAGGACCCGCTCTCCGCGGCCGGCGGTAGCAGCCGGCAACCCTCCGTGGGCGTAACAAGATTCGGCACATGACGACATGTCAGAGAGGGCCACTCGGGACATCCTGCCACCTCCGCAGCGCCAGCACGCCAACATAGAGACACCTGGAAACCCGCACTGCATTATCAAAGACCCATCGGGTGCGACGCAACCAGACCCGCTACTTCGCGAAGTGCTGCAATTG
The DNA here is from genome assembly GCF_003319105.1 of Blastococcus sp. TF02-09. Classification (GTDB taxonomy): domain Bacteria; phylum Actinomycetota; class Actinomycetes; order Mycobacteriales; family Geodermatophilaceae; genus Blastococcus. The sequence continues at coordinate 56,446 of NZ_QOHH01000007.1, forward strand.
TCTCGGATACGTCATAGGCACTACGGGTCACCGAGTACGCGGTGAATTCCCCTCGTTGATCATTCACCTCTACATCCCCCTTTACAATCGCCCATGAGTCACTTCCGCCGTTCCACGCGTCTATCCAAACCTCGACCGTCCACACCACCAAGCTGCCATCTACTCGCTGCGCCGCCACAAACGCAGAAGCGCCACCGCCGCTCCCATCAGCAAGGCCCGTAAAAATAGATGTTCCGATGCGCGGGCTACTTTGACCTATCTCGAACTGATTGCTATTCGACACTCGAATGCTTGAGTAGAGGCGACCCAGAGCACCGTTGATTGTCAAGTCGGCGATGCAACGGAATAGCAAGGAGCTGCCTGCCAGGTCCGAGCCCGACTGGCCATTCGCCCCGGCGCCGCGCGACGTCAAGACGGCTGGTTCTGGATAATGAGATGGCTTATCGCTGTGACGGCCTGTCCGTCACATACGACATCCCCACAATTCGGCCCTGATGGTCGTTCGAGTGTGCGTCTCATAGTTGCCCGCCCTAAAGATTTGAAGGATTGTGATTGTTGCATGCATGTAAATCAGCGTTCCCTCATCGGGATTCCAAGGCAGACGCCCGTGTGCCGTATGGTAATTGGGATACCGGTTTCTCAATCCGCCATCCCTTCGGTCTCGTCCGACGCCGAACGAGATACTCCCTCTGATGACGGTCCTGTCTAGCTGTAGACCGGGCAAAGCAAGAGCCGCCTTCGTTAGTGATGCACGAAAGGCCCAATTGCCGTTATCCCTGTACAAGGTGAAAGCGCCCAAACCACTCGACGACGTCTTGGTGAATGAGCGACACTTAGAAGCTCGTCCGTCGAGGTCCTCCGTGTTGATCGGATCACCATATGTATAGACGTAGCTATTTGCACAACCTCCTGGAAGGCTGTCTCTTGTCAAGAAGCGACCGAGATTGGGCGCATAGAGCCGCGCCCCCATGAGCAACAGCCCGGAGTCATCACGGGCTCGCTGAGCTCCGCCGAGCCAGCCATGCTTTATGCCGGCCGTATCTGGGGGCGGAGCGACTTGGTTCCCGAACTCGTCATAATCGTGCCAGGCGTCAATTCCTACCGCCACCGCGCCAACGGTCTGCAGCGAGACTTTAGCACTTGTGTCTCCATGAAGATTATGGAGGTGGACACTTACCACACTGCCAGAGACTTCTACAGCCAATTCTTGATTGATTGAGGATCCGTATCGGATGGTCGTGGTAGCACCGTCAACATTCGTCGTAGCCCAACCGGGGTTGTCCGACTGATTCGTGTAATGACGGACGAGGTTTTCCGTGACGATGCCCGCGCTGTCGGTCTTGGTGGCCGTGGCGCGACGACCAGCTGGGTCATAGGTGTACTCGGTTGTGGCGCCGTTCTGACTGACCGAGCGGGCAGCATCCGAATCGTCATAACCTACGGTTAGCGCCCCAGCCTCCCGACTGGGAGCATCTGTGCCAGGCACAACAATTTGGCGTCCGAGCTCGTCATAGACGTGGCCTCCAGCCCCACTAGAGCCAGACTCGACGCGGTCAGCGGAGTCATAGGTCCAGCTGCGAGTCGTCGGCGAGTCGGTCGTGCATTCCCCGTCAGTCCCGGAAATCGTCGTTGCCAGGGCGGTGCGATTGCTATTGCCGTCAAGGTCATAGCTGCGGACCACGCACGGAGTAGCAGAGCCGATCGAGATATCGTCAGACACCGGATCTCCAGCAGCAGCTGCAGTTCGGTCGGTGACGGTGATCAAGCGGCTGGCTCGGTCATAGGTGTACGTGCGGGCGTAAGCATTCGCACCCACTGTGCCTGCGGCAGGGTCAGTCGCAGTGTTGAAAACGGTGCCTCTGGGAGTGCTTTCTGCAACAACCCTACTAGCCACGTCGACAGCTTGGCTCCAAGCCAGCCACGTTTCATGTCCGTCATCGGCCGGCCCGGCATAACTTAGACCAATCGCGTTGCCGACCTCGTCGTAGGCCGTCTCCTGAACAATTCCGCCTGGCAAGTCTTGTTGAACCAGCCGACCCGCTGCGTCGTACTCCCCGGTGATCACGCCGCCACCGGTGACCTCAATCTTCGTGGGTAGGCCGCGGCGCTCGGAGTCGCTATCGTAGGTATAGGTGGTAGTGCCGGTGGGATCAACTACCTCGGCGACATGACCTGAGCTAGCATAAATTGTGCGAGTCACTTCGCCACCCCTATCCGCGTAGCGGATCGTGCGGCCCCAAGCGTCGTACTCGCTTTCAATGCGGTCGATCTCGTTATCTGCGCCATCCATTGAGGTAATGCCTGTGGCCAATCCTGTCGCCTCGTCATAAAGCACACGGGTGGCTGGGACCGGCTTAGAAACGCCCAGTCCAGTCACGGTAGTTGTGCTGACATCTTTTCGACCGTCGTCCAGATAGGCCGTACTGTTCGTACGCGTAACGCCACCAGAAACCTCTACGACCTCCGAGGGAGCCAGAAGCATGGTGTAGCCGGTTGTGTGAAGACCCGAAACGGTGGGGGAGCTTTCCGCTGATCCGGTGCGGCAGGGAAGTCCGGCCCACTGCGGCGCCAGCCCGCAGGCACTGTTCAGACTGTTTGCGGCCGCGGTGTAATAGGTAGTGATGGTCGTGCCTGCGTCGGTTCCGGACGACTTAGGTTGGCGGGTTTCGATCACTCGGCCGCTGTCGTCGTAGCGAGTCTTGCTTGTGATGTTGTTGGCGGCGCTGTCCATAACCGTGGTGCTGGTGGTCGATGCGCCGAGCACCCAGCCGGAGGTGACGCCGGTGACCGAAGCGCCGTCGATAGGGGCATAGCCGGTAAGGGTTTGGCGCACAACAGGCTCCCCAGACGAGGAAGGAACGCTCGGGTCTGAGGTGCCGGTGTCAGAAGCAGCCTGGGTCAGGGTTACGGTTGTGGGAAGCCGCCAGCCCAAGCCAGTCGCCGGGTTGACCCCAGCGTTTGGCGCCCCCTGGTCGTAGTCCACGTGGGTGTGAGGGCGGACGCGGTCACCGTTTACGCCGACCTGGCGGGCCGGTTCCCACGTATCGGTGATGAGGGTACCTGCCGGGATAATCACCGTGCCCGCAGCAATAGCACCGCCGCCTGGGCCGGAAGCAGCGCTGGTTGTCGCAATGTCGGGGTTGTAGCGGGTAATGGTGGCATAGGAATCAGCGTCGGCAAGAGGGGTGCCCGCGGGCAGATTGCTCTCGTCGGCCGCTTGCCGGATGAGCGCAATCGCACCGGGTGCAAGTTCGCGAACAACACGGCCGCCGCCGTCGTACTCGGTGGCGGTGAGCTGCCAGTCTCCAGCGCCGTAGCTTGCGGTGTTGACCGTGTAGCCGAGAGCGTCGGTGTAGTACAAATCGGCGTAGGGCCAGTCTGCTGCAGCAACCGACGTTGCTGTCGACGTATTGACCGGATGCCCGGCGTCGAACACTGCCGCCCCATAGGTTGGTGCCTCGGTTTGCCCCCACATGGCCACGGCAGATGCCCGCATGTCGGGCAGGCCAGATGATGACATCGTGCCATTGATTCCGTAGACGCAACGGGACTGCACGGTAGCCGGTCCACTGCCCAAGGCGGGATCGCGGGACACAGTGAGCAGCCCGTGGCTGCCCTGGGAAGTGGCGCCGTAGCCGAAGGTCCACTTGGCCTGCCCTGATGGGGTGAGGCTGGCCAACAGCGGTGTCGTCGACCCTGCCGGGGCGTCGCTGTAGCCATAGCGGGTGGTCAGGTCGGATCGAGGGTCGGTGACCGCGGTGAGCTGCCCGGCGGAGTTGTAGGCGTAGGAGGCCACCTGGACCGAGTCCATGCCGGCACCGCCGGCCTTGTCCGGGTTGTAGGCCTCGTACCAGATTCCCTGCACCTGACCGATGTAGTTGCCGGCGGTGCTATCGGTTGCCGTCGTGGCCGTGGCGTAGGAGATGCGCAGGGCGCGGCAACCGGGGTTCAAGGCGCCGGTGGCCGGGCAGGTCACCCCTGGTTGGACAGCCCCGAGGATGCGAGTGACCCGCCCGGCGGAGTCGTGGCTGAAACTGGTGGTACCTGCCCCGCCCGGTTCAGTGACCGCCGCCGGTGCCCACCCGCTGGGCTTGCCCGCGGAGTAGGACAAGCGGGACCACGTGGTCACTGTGCCGTCGTCCTGGGTCAGGGTGATGGTCGCGGACGAAGTATCGCCGGTGAGGGTAAGAGTGCCGCCATAAGTGCGGGTGTCTTCATCGACGGGGGCGTAAGTGCCGGTTGCGTCTTGCACCTTGCCTTCGCCCGGCTGCCGGTACACCAGGGTGGTGCCGTTACCGTCGACCAGAGCGATGGTTCCGTCGAGGATGGTGTTGTCCACCACCATCAGACCAGCCAGGCCGACGTCGGGCCCGTCCAGGTTGGCGGTCCAGCCGGGGCCGAAGACAGCGTTGGTGGCGTCGGCTTCGCCCGCGAACGAGGCATAGGACCGGGAGATCGACAGGTCGCCGGTGTAGCCCGGCACCACCACGTCAGTGGCGTCGATTGCCAGTTCGCCCGTCCACAGCGACACCTCACCGGGTCCTGCGTCGGCGGTCGGGAACCCGTCGCCGAATGCGTGTGGCACGCGCAGCACAGAGGTGCGCGTTGCCGTATCGCCGGTCCGAGTGCAGCGCGTGATGCCTGAATCGGAGTACGCGAAACACACTTGCACGTCCAGGAGCACCGGAACACGCTCCTTGCCGAGGTCAGCCGCGGCCGCGGCCGCCGACCACGCCTGCGACACCGATACCGTGTTTCCAGCGGCCACGGCAGGTAGGACGTCGGCCCGCGTCCACCCCGTGGTGGACCCAAGGGTCGTGCTGAAATTGGCCGGCTCCGAGGTCCCGGCGGCCCGCCAATAGATCGACGGGGTCACCGTTCCGGTGCCGGCGGGTGGCGCAGAAGCCCTGATCGTGACCGTGTCGGTGGACTTCGCTGACGATGTCGGGCTAGTGAGGCTAGCGCCACCGGCGCCGAAGTTGAAGGTCGTGGCTCCAGAGATGTTGCCGGCTTTGTCGATCGCCCGCACGTCCAGGGAGTGCGAGCCAGTGGCTGCCCACGACAGTGTGGCCGTCGGCGGTGAGCCGGCCGCGGCGACCGTTACCCACGAGCCACGGTCCTTGGAGTACTGAAAGTTCACGACGTCGGTGGAGGTGCTCTTGAAGGTGAAGGTGTTCGACGCTGGCGCTGGATCCTTCCAACCGCCACTGGTATAGCCGGTGGACACGATCGTTGGTGTAGCCGGTGCGCTGGTATCGACGATGAAGGTCCACGGTGCCACAAACGATTTTGAGGTCAACGACCCGTCGTTGCTCCAGGCCCGCACGGCATAGCTGCGACCGTTTACCAGCGCCGGCGTAGAACTGCCTGGCGTGAAAGTAGAGCGTCCTCCTGATGCGACGGTGGAACCGGCGAGCTGATTCCAGGTGGCAGTGGTGCCGTCGAGTAAGGAAAACAGTCCGCGGACGCTGCCCCCGTCAGCATCGGTGACCACCGCTGACAGCGTCGGCTTTGTCGTCGTCGCGTACAGCACTCGGTTCGGGTCGCTGCTGCTGGGATACCAGGCGTACTGCCCGGGCGTCATCGAGGGGCTGGCCGGGGTGTTCGGGTACGAGTTGTAGGTCACCCGCAGGTGTGGCTCCGCCGGGTCATCGGCGCCAGGTGCGTAGTTGGCCGAGCGATACCTACGCCACGAGTTGCCGTCCGTCTCGTCAGCGGCGATGATGCGAAACCCAAAATTTGCCGACGGGTTGTCCGCCCAGTGCTGCACGATTGGCGTCACCGGGAAAAGGGCGTCTCTCTCGCCGACCATACACCGGGGCTGCGCGCTGTACGCCGGGGAGTAGGCGCCCTGACCGGATGTAGTCGCCGACGGCTGGGCCGCCCAGGTAACCGCGGTAGCCTCCCAGGCTTGCGTCACCCGTTGGGCCAGCACACTGGCGGGGGTGCAGCCGAGTCCTGAGTAGAAGTTCCTCAACTGCAATCCCGCGCTGAGGATCTTCTTGCCATTCAGCGCATCAGTCGGCACCTTCAAGAACGAACGCGCCCGATTGGCCCCGCCGTCGTAGGTGCCGGCCCTCAGCTCCAGGGAACCCGCCTGAGAACTTGTGTAGCCGGTCTGGGTCCAGGTGTCGGAGCTGATCAATTTTGACCAGGCCGGGTCAATCGTCACGGGGTACTGGGTGTCAGGATCGGCCAGAAAGCCAGCATCGGCAGTCAGCACCAAGACCGGACTGGTCGCTGGCCCCTCCAGCGATGTCTCGAGCGGCACAATTCGGGCCGGGTCACCCGATGCTTGATCGACCTGCGTGTCCCACATCATCGGACGCGGCGCGTAGAAGACGACCTTCCCCGCCTCGTCGCGGACAAAAATGCCGCCGGACTCCGCGTCCACGGTGGCCGCCAGCCCTTCGGACAGAGTTAACGGGAAACTCAGTGTCACGTCACCGTCCGGTGGCCCGTTGAGGACCACTGAGTGCGTGAATCCGTCACTCGATGCCGCGACCTGGACATCCGCGCCCGTCGAGGCCGATGGCTCCTCGCCCTCCGGCGATTCGGCTGCCTCTGTCACGCCAGTGACGTCCTCAGCAGCGCCGGGGTAAGTCGCCACCTCATCCTCCAGCACCGGCGCCGGGAGATCTCCCTCCCAGCCCAGTTCCAGCGAGGCGGGCTCGCCGGCGGAGTTCACTGACGTCAGCTCCGCCAGCGGAGCTCCGCCAGCATCACCACTGTCAGCACCGTTGGAGAAGACCACTTCGGCCGGGCCAGCTGCTGGCTCGATGCCCTCCTCGGTCTTCGTAAGGGACAGATCTGCGTTCTCCCACTTCCCGGACTGCTCGTCCCGCGCAAAGACGGGCGCCGAATAGGAGTCCATCGTCTAGGTGCCATCCGCGTTGGCCCAGACTTTCGTGGAAGCTGTCCGCTGGGACAGGTCCTCCACCGGATGTCCCTGCACCCTCGCCGTCAACGCCGCCGAGACCGAATCCGGTCGCTCGGTGATGTTTGGGTCGGCCCCCTCGACCGCCGGCGTGTCAGGTGCCGCAGAAGCCGACGGCACTTGCAGGCCGACCGCCACTACTGCACATGAGGTGAGCACTGCGAGGTTGCGCACCCGTCGCAGCACCAGCCCTCCCTCCACCTTGGTGGGAACGAGGTGCGAGATACCTCGCCGCCGCCGATCACGCGGCGGTACAGCTACACCGGGCACCACTGAGGACCACCGAGGAGACACCGAAACCACCGTTCGCCAGAAGCGTCACGTCCGCGCCGCTCCGACAGCCACGAGGACAAAGCGGAATGTAGGGGTCGCAGGCTCGCGGCAGTAGCCCGATTCACACTGAAAAAAAGGGCTGCACTCCCATGAGCAACTTGCGCCCCAGGCGGCACACAGGCCCCTTGTGCAGCCTCGGATGCTGCAGACCGGGGGCGCTGAACCCTTCGCAGAAAAGAGTCCCGCTGGCTCGAGAAAGTTGACTGTGCCTCTGGTGACGCAGTCACCCAGGCACATACGTCAAGGGAATTGCATCGGGGGAGGGTCGCCTGAAGTGGTGTAGATCGGGTCCCCAGTCTTGATGGCCGTGGCGGTCACCGACGTGAAGTGGCTTGGCGCTACCCAGGGGAGGGTCCGGCCGGGACGCTCGACCCCTCCTCCCCGACGGTCAGCTCGCCGCAGCGCATACCGCAGCCGGTGGTTTGCAAGGTGGTGCATCTGCGGTAGAAGCAGCGGCTGGGTCCGGTGGCGACCGCCGTCTCGACGGCGAGACCGCCGCCACCGCCCACGCGCTCTGAGCCAAGCACGAGACTCTTTCGCGAGCCACGGCATCACCGTCGAGCGCGCGCTGACCGACAACGGCAGCGCCTACCGCGGCCACGCCTGGCGATGTAAGCATCGACGACTCGACCGCCGCCTCCGGCCGAGGACTCGCGCGATGCACGACCCTCGGCCTCTACGGCGACGGAGGGCGCCCGCCGTCAGCCGGCCTCGGCGATCCGCCGGATCGCATCGAGCGTCTGCGGGATGCCCGCGTGCGCCGCCCGGGTGCGGTCGGCGATCTGCTCCTCCGCGGCGTCGCCGTAGCGCTCGTGGAAGAACGCGATCCCGTCCGGGAGGAACTCCCACGACTCGGTCAGCCGCGTGCCCTCGTCCACCGGCTCCATGGCGAAGCTCCACCGCACGAGCCGGCCGCCGACCAGCCAGGCGAACTCGCGGCCCCGGTCGGCCGCCACCACCTGGCTGCGGGTCTCCCAGGTCCGCGCGGGCGTCTCGTTCCGGCCCGTGAACCAGGCACCCACCCGGGCGCCGTCGCCCTCGTCCCACCAGCAGGCGCGGCACTGCGGGCTCCACTCCCCGGTACGGGTCACGTCGGACACCAGGTCGTACACCGCCTCCGGCGTGGCACGGACGACGACCGACGACGAGTACGCGAGGTTCTCCACCGCCGCAGTCTGCCCTGGTCAGGAAGGCCGTGTCCCGTCCGCGCGGATCAGCACCCGGCCGTCGGGGTCCTCCACCGTGTAGTGGATGGTCTGCATCCGGATCCGGCCGTCCTCGATCAGGTACGAGTCGGCTCCGTCGCGGATCCGGAACGGCCCGTCGTCGACGGTCCACTCCAGGAAGGCCAGCCGCCCCTCGACGAGCCGGTTGACGTAGGTCCACCGCCCGCTGGGGATCTCGGCCATCAGCTGGCGGGCGAGCTCGCGGATCCCGGGGATGCCGCGGAACACCCCGCGCCCGGTGAGCACGACGACGTCCTCGGCGACGTTGCGGGCCAGATCGGCCTCGAACCCGTCCGGGACGGACGCGAGGCGGAGGTGGTCCTCCAGCACCTCGCGCGCCGAGCGCGCCGCCAGGTCCTGCGACTGCGCACCGGTCACGGCGACCTCCCGGGTCGGTCGGATCGCCTCGATCGTCCTCCTCCGCCCCCGCGGAGCGGAACAGGCGCCGGTGTCAGGCGCCGGCGCGGGCGGAGTCCGCGACGAGCAGTAGCGAGGCGTCCACGGTCTCCAGCGGCCGGGCGAACAGGTACCCCTGGGCGAGGTCGCAGCGGCCCTCGACCAGCAGCTGCCGCTGGGCCTCGGTCTCCACGCCCTCCGCGACGATCTCCAGCCCGAGCGTGCGGCCGAGGTCGATCATCCCGCGGACGATCGGCGGCATCACGCCGTCCTCACCGATCGTGCCGACGAACGAGCGGTCGATCTTCAGCACGTCCACGGTGAACTGGCGCAGGTGCGCCAGCGACGAGTAGCCGGTGCCGAAGTCGTCCAGCGCCAGCCGGAGGCCCAGCGCGCGCAGCGCGGCCAGGCACTCGCTGGCCCGCTCCGGGTCGGCCACCAGCGCCGTCTCGGTCACCTCGAGCACCAGTGCCGACGGCGGCAGCCCGCTGGCGGTCAGGGCCTCGGTGATGTGCTCGACCAGGTGCGGAGAGGTCAGCTGGACCGCCGACACGTTCACCGCCACCGTCAGGTCCCGGCCGTGCTCGGCGCGCCATCCCGCCGCGGTCGCGCAGGCCTCGCGCAGCACCCACGCGCCGATCGGCTCGATGAGCCCGGAGGCCTCGGCCACCGGCACGAACCGGTCCGGCGGCACGGGGCCCAGGGCCGCGGAGTTCCACCGCAGCAGCGCCTCGAACCCGGTGACCGAGCCGTCGGCGAGGTCGACCACCGGCTGGTAGACCAGCCGGAACTCCCCCTCCCCCAGGGCGCCGCGCAGCTGCTCCTCCAGCTCGCGGGCGGCGACCGCGGAGGCGCGCATCCCCGCGTCGAAGACCACCGACCGGCCACGGCCGGCCATCTTCGCCGCGTACATCGCGATGTCGGCGTCACCGACCAGCGAGTCACTGGTGGCCCCGGCGTGCCCCACGGCGATGCCCACGCTGCCCGAGACCGTGACGGTCTGCTGCTCCAGAGCGAACGGGACGGCCAGGGCGGCGAGCACCCGCTCCGCCGTCGCGACGGCCTCCTCGGGTTCCGATCCGGCCTGCTCCACCAGGACGGCGAACTCGTCACCGCCCAGCCGGGACACGGTGTCGTCGATGCGGACCACCGAGCGCAGCCGCCGGGCGACCTCGCGGAGCAGCGCGTCGCCGGCCGGGTGCCCGAGGGTGTCGTTGACCCCCTTGAAGCCGTCGAGGTCGATGAACACCACCGCCGGCTGCCCCGGGCCGCGGACCGCGCGCCGCAGCGCCTGCTCGACGCGGTCGGCGAACAGCGCGCGGTTGGCCAGGCCGGTGAGCGCGTCGTGGAAGGCCTGGTGGGCCAGCGCCTCCTCGGCCCGCTTCCGGTCGCTGATGTCGGTGAGGTGCACGATGACGCCGCCGACGTCCGGGTCGTCGGTCAGGTCGGCCGCCCGGATCCCGATCCAGACGTTCTCCCCGCCGCGCTCGCACAGCAGCTCGGCGTCGACGACCTCGCCGGCCGCCCGGATCGCCCGCTCGATGGTCACCTGGACCTCGCGCGGGTCCCCGCCGAAGGACCGGACCAGCTCGGTGGCCTGCAGCTCGCCGTCGCCGTCGACCCGCACCATGTCCGGGAGCGTGGCCCGGTCGCTGAGCAGACGCCCGTCGCGGCTCACCACGACCACCGCGTCCGAGCTGTGCGCCGCGAGCGCCGCGCTGTACCGCTGCTGCGAGACCAGCCGCGCCCGTGCCCGGGCCTCTCCGGCCACGAGCAGCGCCGTCCTCGCGAAGACCAGCGTCGTCAGCACGGCGGTGGCGACCAGCACCAGGCCGGCGGCCTCCTCCGCGCCGATCGCGTCGACGTAGGCCTCCATGACGGCCGGGACCAGCAGCGCGCTCAGGCACACCGCGAGCCGGCCCATCCCGCCGTGCGGCTCGCCGGCCGTCTCCGGCTCGCCGGTCCCGCGGTTCATCCCGCAGGCCAGCGCCATGAGGAGGGTGCCCAGCAGCCAGCCGGTGGCCAGCCACGCGCTCCCGCTGCGGAACTGCCCGTCCACGAGGTAGGCGACGTCGGCCAGCAGCCAGGCCCCGGCGCCCAGGGCGACCGTGACCGACGCCTCGAGGCGCCGCACCCCGGTGACCACCAGGCGGAAGACGAGGGCGATGATCGCGGCGTCGAGGGCGGGGTTCAGCGCCCACACCAGCCGGCTGCCCAGCGGCAGCGACGCATCGTGGACGACGTGGGCGATCGCGAACTGCCACAGCACCACGACCACCGTGACGAACACGACGGCGGCGTCGATGGAGCCGGCGATCCGTTGCTGCCGGCTCCGGCCGTGACGTGCCGACGCCCGCAGCAGCCCGAAGCCGAACGCGGCGTACCCGGCGAGGTTCACGACGTCGGACGGTGCGAGTCCGCTCGTCACCCCGAACTGGGCCTCCACCCACCACACGGCGTCGCCCAGGACCGACAGGGTGACGCCCAGCGCGACCGGCCACGCGATCCTGCGGGAGCTCGCCGGCTGCCGGCTGGTACCCCACCAGGCCACGGCCACCGCCGCGACGCCGACCGCGTAGTACAGGACGACGCCCGCGCCGGTGCCGAAGAGCGCGGCACGCACCGCCAGCACGGCCGCGACCAGCACGGCCACCACCATGTTGCGTGCGCTCACGCCGCCACCCACCTCCCGTTGGACACAACCGATCCCGGGAGGAATCGACACCGGAGCAACGGACCTGAGCGGGACCGGAACTCGACTCCCCCTCCCGGGTGACGCGGGGAGCTGGGCGGGTCGGGGCGGGCTACCGCAGGGTGGCGACGACGAGGTGCGGGCCGGGCTCAGCCAGGGCGTGCCGGAGCTGCTCGGCCAGCTCCTCGGCCGTCTCCGCGCGCGAGGCCGGGACGCCCATGCCCTGCGCGATCGAGACGAAGTCCAGCGCCGGCCCGGTGAGGTCGAGGAGCTTGCGCGCCCGCTCGCCGTCGCTGGCCGCACCCACGCGGGTCAGCTCGTGCTCGAGGATCGCGTACGAGCCGTTGTCGCAGATGATCGTGGTGATGTTCGCCTGCTCGCGGGCGTAGCTCCACAGCGCGGAGATCGTGTACATCGCGCTGCCGTCGGCCTGGATGCCGATCACCGGCCGGTCGGGGCAGGCCACGGCCGCACCCAGCGCCATGGGCAGCCCGTCGCCGATCGCACCGCCGGTGAGCGACAGCCAGTCGTGCCGCGGACCGGCGGAGGTCAGCTCGGTGAGGCCGGCACCCGAGGTGAGCGCCTCGTCGACGACGATCGCGCCCTCCGGCAGCAGGGCGCCGACCACCGCCGCCATCGCCCGGGGGTTCAGCGGGCCGCTGGGCAGCTCGGGGGTCTCGCGCTCCATCACCTGCGGCTCGGCTCCGGGCGCGGCCAGCTCGGCCAGTGCCTCCAGTGCCGCGACGCCGTTCTCCCCCGGCTGGCTCAGCACGTGCACCGTGCAGTCCTCCGGCACCGGGTGCCCGGGCATGCCGGGGTAGGCGAAGAAGTGCACCGGCGCGGTGGCACCGGCCAGGACGAGGTGCTTGGTGCCCTTCAGCGCGGCCATCGCCATCTCCGGCGGGTAGGGCAGCCGGTGCAGGTCGGGCAGCCCGGCGCCGCGGGCGGTGCGGGCGGGGAACGTCTCGGCCACCAGGCGGACGCCGGTGCCGGCGGCGACCCGCGCCGCGGCCAGCTGGCCCTCGGGCGACGCCAGGACGTCACCGCCGAGGAAGAGCACCGTCTCCTCCCCCGTCAGGACCGTGGCGATGCCCTCGATCAGCGACGGCGCGGCGTGCGGCCGGGGCCGGACGTGCAGCGGCTCGGCGGGCTCGGCGCCGTCCTCCCACGACACGTCGGCGGGGAGGATCAGCGTGGCGACGCCGGCCTTCTTCGCCATCGCGACGGCCTCCGCGGCGTCGCCGGCCACGTCGGCCGGGGACAGCGACCGGCGGACCCAGCCCGAGACCGTGCCGGCGACGGCGTCGATGTCGGACTCCAGGGGGGCGTCCAGGCGCTTGTGCGAGCGGGCGTGGTCGCCGACCACGTTGACCAGCGGCGCCCCGCCCCGGCGCGCGTTGTGCAGGTTGGCCAGCCCGTTGCCGAGGCCGGGACCCAGGTGCAGCAGCGTCGCGGCCGGCCGCCCGGCCATCCGCGCGTAGCCGTCGGCCGCGCCGGTGGCCACGCCCTCGAACAGGGTCAGCACACCCCGCATCTCGGGGACGTCGTCCAGCGCCGCCACGAAGTGCATCTCGGACGTGCCCGGGTTGGAGAAGCAGACGTCCACGCCCGCGTCGACCAAGGTCCTGATGAGAGCCTGCGCACCGTTCACGCCCCGACCCTGGCACGAGCCCGGGCGGGGAGCGACCTCAGGGGTCAGGAGCTCACGGCTCCGGCACCGGCGACCGAGCGACGGCGTCGACCAGGTGCCGGCGACGAGCACGGCGTCACCCGGACCTGTGGACAACCCCCGGAACGGGCGCGTGACCGGCTGCGGACTGTTACGGTCCGCTCCGTATCCGTCCTGTCCCGTCGGTGCCAGGACGCACCCGGGCCGTCCCGATTGGACTCACCATGGCGAACGTCAACGTCACCTACCAGCAGATGGAAGACGCAGCCGGCCGGCTCACGAACGGGCGCACGGAGATCGACGGCATGCTCGGTCAGCTCAAGAGCCTGGTCGACCAGCTGGTCGCTGAGGGCTACGTGACCGACAGCTCTAGCCGCAGCTTCCAGGCCTCATACGACGAGTTCACCACCGGCGCCCGGAACATGATCGCCGGCCTCGACGGCATGGCCTCCTACCTCAACCAGGCCGCCGCGACCTTCCGCGACGCCGACACGCAGCTGGCCAGCGCCCTCGGCCGCTGATCACCGTCCAGCACGACGGAGGCCGCCTCGCACCGCGAGGCGGCCTCGGTCGTTCCCGGGGCACATCAGCCGGAAGACCCGGCGGTCACTCCACCCGGACGACGAGGGCGGCGGCCATCCGGTCGGCCTGCTCCACGAGCGCATCACCGAGCGCCAGTGCGCGCCAGGATGTGGTGATCCTCAGCAGGGCATCGTCGACGCCGGGCAGCTCCAGCACGTAGGACACCCGCTCGACGACCGATCCGCCGTCGTCGCCCCCGCGGAGCTCGTGCTGCCGGACCGCCGGCCCGGCGACCAGGAGCCGGCGATCGACCTCGGGCGGGTCCAGGTGCTCCGGCTGTTGCACCGCCAGCGCCCGGGCGACGTCGTCGAGGTCGGGCAGGTCGCCGGCCGTGCCGAACACCAGCTCGACGTGGCAGTAGGCGACCACCGGCGTCAGGGCCTGCGGGAGGAAGACGAACGCCAGCTCCACCTGGGCCGCGTAGGCCTCGCGGGCGTGCGCGAGCACCGAGTCCGTCGTCGCCAGCACCGCCGTGTCCGCCGCCTCGGGGCCGGCGAGCGCACGCACCAGGTCTTCGGCCCAGGCCGCCGCCTCGGCCGCGTCCTCCGGCACCGCGTACCACCCCGGATCGGGCTCCAGCTCCAGCTCGAGTTCCGGGTCCTCGGCGCTCACGCGGGCGCTCCGGGCCGGTCCAGCACCAGGCGGCGCCACAGCAACCGCCCCCACTGGAGGCCGGCAGTGAGCACGAGCGTCACCACCAGCGCGATCGTGCCGACCGGGGGGTGGTCCACGAGGAACCCGTACAGCAGCAGGAACGCCGCGAAGGGGGCGGTCTGCCAGACGGCGGCCTGACCGGGTAGCCCGGGGGGCCACGTGAATGCGGAGACGGTCGCCGGCCCCGGGGGGGAATGGAGCCCCCGGGCCAGCTGCTCCTCCTCCTGCGGCCGCCGCGCGGGGGCAGCGCTCCGGTCCAGTAGCAGGCCGGCGTCGGCACAGGCCTGCTCGAGGGCGGTGTCCGCACCGTCGGCACCGAACCAGATCGGCCAGGGCAGGGTCGCCCGCGGCGTCCCGTCGGCGGTGCGCAGCTCCAGCTGGGCGCTCGGCGTGCCCGGTCGGACCACCGCGGCGGTGGTCACCCCACGGGGTCCGCCGCGCGGCAGCCTGCGCTCCCGGCCGAGCCCGTCGACCACGACGACGTCCTGGGCCTCCAGGCGCAGCTGCGCCGTCCGGCGGAACCGGCGCGTGGTGCTGCCGACCGGCCGCGGCCGCACCGTGACCGCGCCCGCTCCCGTATCCCGGCCGGTCAGCAGCGCGGACGCCCACAACCCGGCGGCGACGAGGGTGCTCAGCAGCAGCCCGAGCGCGGCGGCCGTCCAGAGCCCGACGGGCGGCTCGTCGTCGAAGATCGCCCAGATCAGCGCGACCGTCGCCACCACGACGGCTGCCGAACGCACCACGGTGTAGGCCACGGGCAGCCGCCGCCAGGCGCTGAGCGGGGGCGGCGAGGCGGTGACCGCGGCGGCGAGCTCCGACGCCGGTACCGGCCGCACCGGGATGCCCGCCTGCTCGATCAGGTCCGCGACCCCGGACCGCTCGAGCGCCTCCCGATGGCGGGTCAGCTCGTCGGCCTCGGGCACCCAGTCGGCCAGCTCGATCCGAGCCACCCGGGAGCCGTCGGGAGCCAGCAGGTCGACCGCGCCCAGGGAGTGCGGCGCGACGTCGGCGAACACCGGGCCGCCGAGGTGCGCGGCCGTCGCGACGTCGCCGTCGGCCCCCACCGAGAACTCGCGGAGCACCCGGCCGTCGCGCTCGAGTGCCAGCCGCTGCGGCTCGGCGACCAGGCGGACCGTCCGGACGACGTCGCGCTGAGGGATGCCCCGGGCGGCGGGGCGGGCCGGCTCCGGGGTCAGGGCCACGCGACCGGGCTCCGCGCGGGAGGAGGTCTCGGTCATCGGGGCTGGACGGTGGTGCGGTCCTCGAGGCCCTCGAGCAGACCGACCTGGTCCGCGCCGTCGGTGCCGATCGGCCCGAGAGTCGCCCCGGTGAGCGTGCCCATCTGCCACCGCAGCGAGTTCGTGTAGGCCTCGACCGCCGGGGTCGTGCGCGCGGCCTCGGACAGCTGCCCGAGCTTCGCGAGCTCCAGCCTGGCGGCGTCGTCCAGCATCGGGTTGCCCACGGCGCCGCGGACCAGCGTGGCGGTGTGCCCCCAGTTCATCGGGGCGGCGTACCGCGCGAGGTCGGCGATGCCCTCCCCCGTCTCGCGGAGGATCGTCACCGGGTTGAAGGCCGCGCGGAGGCCGGTCGGCAGCCGGGTCGCGGCGTGGGAGAGGCCGTCGGTGACCTGGTCGCGGGTCAGCCCCATCCCGGGCTGGGTCTTGGCCTGCGCGCGGGCCCGGATCGTCATCCGCCGCAGGGCCTTGCCGCCGACGCGGGCACTGCCGCGCGCCGCCACCATGCCGGCCACGAGCTCATCGGTCCGCGACGACTGCGCGGCGGCGCGGGCGCCCCGCGCACTCAGCTTGACGCCAGTGAGCGCCGCGCGGCCGATGCCGAGGGTGACCAGGGAGAAGGCGTTGAGCCCGACCTCCAGCCAGCTGCCCCTGCCCTGGAGGACGAGCACGAGCGAGCCGATGAGCGCGAGGGCGGAGGCTAGCGCGGCCAGGCCGGTCAGCACGGCGGCGGCGATCTGCCCGATGACCGGGATCCAGCCGACCAGCAGCGCGAGGACCCCGAGAGCCGCGGCGAGGTCGGACAGGAACTCGGTGATCTCCTTGAGGTTGCGGTCCAGCCACTCGACGGCCTCGCCCAGCGCGTTGCGCACCCCGGCGAACCGGCCGTCGTCCAGCCCGTCGCTGCCGGTGATCTCCTCGATGGCGCCGGCGGCCCGCGAGGCGGCGGAATCGCGGGCGGTCTCGGCCTCTCCCAGCATCCGCCGCGCACGGGAGAGGTCGGCCGCCGCGTTGTCGGCCTGCCGGTCGAGGTGCGAGGTGTCCGGCGGCGGCGTGTCCGGCGGGGCCGAGGCGTGCTGCCGGGCCTGCTCGCGCCGGGCACGGTCGGCCGCTCGGGACTGCCGCTCGGCCTCCTGGGCCAGGGCCAGGGCGCTGTCGGCGCGGTGCTGCGCCGAGCGCAGCTCACCGCTGTAGGTGCGCAGCGCGCGGCCGGCGACGTCGTAGCGGTCGACCGCCCTGTCCAGCTTCTCGGCGACCTCCCGCCCCTGGTGGCGCCACTCGTTCCCGGCGTCGCTGTCCCAGCTCTCGTCGCGCGCCAGCGCGCGCAGCCGGGCCGCCTGGTCGCGCAGCGCGGTGGCGGTGTCCTCGTAGCGGCGGCCGATCCGGTCGACCTCGTCCGGGTCGCCGGGGACCGGGTCGCTGCCGGCGAGGGGGCTCCAGTCGGTGGGCCGGCTCACGAACCGGACTCCTCGAGGGCGGCGGCCAGCTCGTCGTCGACCTGCCGGTAGGTGCGAGCGGCCTCGCGGGTCATCTCGGCGAGATAGGTCATGTCCTCGAGGAAGTCCTCGCGGCGCACCTTCCAGCCCTCGGCGAACTCCCCGATGCGGGACGCCAGACGGGGGTGGCCCACAGCGGCGCGAGCGTCGTCGGCGATGTCACCGGCCCGCTGGAACTCGCGGCCGAGGACGCCGAGCTGCCCTCCTGCCTCCTCGAGCAGAGCGAGGTCGACGCGGAGCGAGTCGGACATCTCATCCCTCCTGGAGCAGCGGTCGAGGAATCGTAACGGCGTCGTCGCTGTCCGGCGCCTCGCCGGCGGAGCCTGTGGACGACCACCGCAGGGTGGTGGCGACGGCGTCGAACACCTCCACCAGCGCGTCGGCGAGCGGCTCCATCGGCGTCCGGAACTGGAGCACCAGCGCCCGCGGGTGCTGCGGCACGGGCACGTGCAGGTCGAGGCAGGTGGTCGCCGGCTGGTCCTCCTGCTCGGACTCCTGCCGCCACCGCGCCCGGAGGGCCGGCCCCGCGGGGAGCAGCACGTCGGTGACCTGCGCGCCCTCGTCGCGGCGGCGGCGGGCCAGCGCCGCCAGCTCGGCCGGGGAGTCCAGCGGCACGCTGCTCACCAGCAGGGAGGCCGACAGCGGGACGCCGGCCAGCGTGCCCACGGACAGGAACAGCTGGAGCCCACCGGCACCGGCCGCGCGGGACGCCTGCCGCTCGAGCTCCGCCCGGGCCTCCGCCTTGAGGTGCGGCGCGTCGTCGATGCCCCGCCACTGGGAGTCGACCAGCGCGGCGATCTGCTGCCGCCACCGCCCGGACCCGAGGTCGACCGCCCACCAGCCGTCCGGGACGACCAGCTCGTACCGATCGGGCGAGGTCACGCCGGCACCGCCGGGGCGGAGGGCACGGCGACCGTGAGCAGCGCGCTGTCGCCCAGGTGCAGCAGCCCGCGACCGGGCTGCACCGGCTGGCCGACGGCGCTGCGCGGGATGCGGACGCCGATGAGGTCGCCGTCGGTGGAGCCCTGCGGCGAGAGCAGCACGCCCTGCCGCGACTTCCGGGCCTCCACCTGCCAGCCCGAGAGGCCGGTGCAGATGCTGTCGGCGTTGCCAGCGAGCACCAGGCTGCGGCCCGGCCCGGCCGCGCCCTTGAGCACGTCCCGGAAGAGTTCGGACGCCGGGCAGTCGCGCAGCACGTCGCCGTCGTCGAGCAGGACCACCAGCGGGCGGTCCGGGTCGGCGGTGAGCAGGGCCCGCCACTCGTCGGCCGGCGCGGAGGCGTCCGTGACGACGCCGAGCACACCGGGCCGCCCGGCCAGCTCCCGCAGCGGCGAGGGCTTCGGGGCGCCGACGACGACCGCGGTGCCCTGCCGCAGCAGCGACTCGGCCATGACCGCCAGCAGCGTGCTCTTTCCCGACCGCCCCGGCCCGGCCACGACGAACGCCGGGCCGCTGCGGGCGAGGTCGGGTCCGACGCCGGTGAGCTCGTCGCCGCCCACGCCCACGAGCGCGAACTGCGGTCCGGCGCCCGGGGGGCGCAGCTCCCACGCGTCCTCGAAGGCGATCCGCGCGGGCAGCACGTCGACCCGGAACGGGCGCGCGGACCGCGGCACGAGGGCGTCGCGGACGTGCGCGGCCTTGCCGATCTCGGTCAGCGCCGCCGCCTGCCCCTGACCGGAGGCGTCCTCCGCGAGCAGCGCGACCTGCGTCTCGACCGCGCCGTCGACGGTGATCGCGCGACCGGGCGGCAGGACGTCGGGCACCTGCTTGGCGCTCACCCCGATCAGCGGGTAGTCGCCGCGGTCGGCCAGGCGCAGGACGAGCTTGTTGTCGGTCAGCGAGGCCAGCCTCGAGGTGCCGAGGGACCGGTCGCCGGTGATGACCGCGGAGATGCCGACCGATGCGCCCTCGCGGACGATCGCCATGATCACGTCGGTCAGCCGGCCGCCGTCGACCTCGCCCAGCGTCGGGGTGAAGCCCTCCCAGCGGTCCAGCAGCAGGAGGACGTGCGGGAGGCGCCCGTCGGCCGGCACCGTGCGCCGCTGCTCGCTGATGTCGGCGAACCCGCCGTCGGCCAGGACCTGCTGCCGGCGTTCCAGCTCGCGGGCCAGCCGGTCGAGCAGCCGGACCGCGCGCTCGGTCTGCGTGCGGGTGACCACCGCGCCGCACTGCGGCAGGTCGGTGAGGGGCAGCAGCGCGCCGTTGCCGCAGTCCAGCCCGTAGAGGTGGACGTCGGCGGCCGAGCACCGGCTGCCGACGGCGCCGGCCAGCGTGCGCAGGACCTGCGAGCGCCCGCTCTTCGGCGAGCCGATCACCAGCAGGTGCCCGTCGGCGGCCGGGTCGAAGGTGGCGGGGCGCCGCTCCTGCAGCGCGGGCAGGTCCTGCAGCCCGAACGGCAGGCGGGCCGCCGACGCCGCACCGGCGGCGGGTGTCCCGACGTCGGCGATCAGCAGGCGCTCGGGCAGCGCCTCCAGCCACGGACTGCGCTGGGCCGGCACCGACTCGGTGCGGGCCGCCCCGCGGACCGCCTCCACCAGCACCGACAGGTCGGTGACCTCGACGTCGGATGCGGCCGCCAGGGACGCCGGCCGGGCGGGCGCGGCGTAGCCGATCTGGTGCCAGGACAGCGGCGCGACGAACGGCGGCGCGGCGGCCACCGGCCGCGCCCCGGGACGGCGTCCGCCGATGCGGCCGGCCTGGAAGGGCACCAGGCCGCCGGAACCGAGGCGGGCGTACCCGCGACCGGGCGCGGACTTGGGGATCCGGGCCGCGTCGGCGGCGTCGAGGACGTCGGTGCTGTCGGCGCCGTCGGTGACCCGCAGCGCGATGCGCAGGTTGGTGTTCGCGCGGATCTCCGGCGACACCACGCCGCTGGGCCGCTGGGTGGCCAGGATCAGGTGGATGCCCAGCGAGCGGCCGCGCTGGGCGATGTTGACCAGGCCGGGAACGAAGTCGGGCAGCTCGCGGGCCATCGAGGCGAACTCGTCGATGACGATGAGCAGCCGCGGCAGCGGCGGGCGGCCGGGCTCCCGGGCCTGCAGGTCGACGTAGTCGTCGATGTCCTTCACGCCCGCGCCGGCCAGCCAGTGCTCGCGGTACCGCAGCTCGGCACCCAGCGAGGTGAGCGCGCGCTCCACGAGGTGCGCGTCGAGGTCGGTGACCATGCCGACGGTGTGCGGCAGGTGCACGCAGTCCTTGAACGCGCTGCCGCCCTTGTAGTCGACCAGCACGAAGTTCAGGGCGTCGGGCCGGTTGGCCACCGCCAGCGAGGCGATCACCGTCTGCAGCAGCTCGGACTTGCCGGCACCGGTGGTGCCGGCGACCAGCCCGTGCGGGCCGTCGGTGCGCAGGTCCAGCGTGAACGGCCCGTTGAGCCCGGCGCCCACCACCATCTGCGTGGTGCGGCCCTCCAGCTGCCAGCGGGCACGGATGTCGTCGACGGTGGGCGGCTCCATCCCCAGCACGTCCAGCAGCCGCACGCTGTCGGGCAGCACCGCGTCGTCGTCCTCGTCGCTCACGTCGCGCAGCGGCGCCAGCGCGCGGGCCGCGGCCTCGGCGAGCTCGGTGGCGACCGGCTCGGCGAGCACGGCGGGCACCGGGTCGTGGCCGCTGCGGCGCACCAGCAGGGCGGAGTCGTCGTCGGCGTCGTACACCGCCGTCGCCCGCGCCGCCTCCGGCAGGAAGCGCTCCTCCTCGTCGGCGCACACGGCGTAGACGCCGACCTCCGGGCCGTCCTGGAGGACCTGCCCGAGACCCGGGGTGGCGCGCAGCGCGCGGAAGCCGTGCACCACGACGACGTGGGCCGGGAAGGACTCCGGGTGCACGCGGCCGCCTCCGGCCGCCGCCTGCTCGCGCCGCGCCTTGATCAGCGCAGTCAGCTCGGCGACCCGGGCGGCGACGGTGTCGGCGTCGTTGCCGACGAAGGCGACCGGGCCCTCGCCGTCGGCGGGCCGGGCGTGCGGCAGCCAGCGCAGCCAGTTCCACTCGGCGCTCGAGCGGGAGGCGAGCAGCGTGAGGGCGAGGTCGCGGGGCGGGTGGTGCACGGCCAGCTGCAGCACCACCCAGCGCAGCAGCCCGGCCAGCCGGTCGGCGGGCCCGGCCAGGCCGACGACGCCGGCCTCGCGCAGCGGGACGACGACGGGCACCGCGTGCACCGTGCGCTGCTCCGGCGGCTCGTCGGAGAGGCCGCGGCGGACCACGACCACCTCCGCGGGCAGGTCGGCCGCGCCCAGGCGCAGGTCGAGGGCGTCGGGGTCGGTGCGCCGTCGCTCCCACAACCGGCGGCGCGGCAGGACGGCGGTGAGCAGCACCTCGGCGGCGTCGGGGTGACCGGTGCGCCGGCGGGCGGTCTCCTCGGCGAGCGCGACGCGGATGCGCTCCTGGGCACGGGCCAGGTCGGCCTCGTACTCCTCGCGGGCCCGGCGGTCCTCGCGGGCGGTCTGCCGCCGGTCGGAGACGGTGTTGCTGATCATCATGACCGGGCTGGCGACGGCGAACATCAGGTACAGCGGCGAGCGCAGCACCACGGCCAGCACGATGCCGATGGCCAGCGGGGCCAGCACCATCACCAGCGGGAAGCGGCGCGGCTCGCGGGCCGTGGGCTCCTGCGGCAGCTGGACGCGCACCGCGCGGTCCGAGGGCAGCAGCCGCGGTGCGCGGACGAAGGCGCGGGTGCTCGGGCCGGCCGGTTCCACGGCGGCGTCCGACGGCGCGGCCGGCACGATGACCAGCTGGGTGTCGCCGAGCCGGAAGCTCTGGCCGGGCGCGACGGGCGTGGGCTCCTCGGGCACCGGCTCGCCCTCGAGCTGGGTGCCGTTGGCCGAGCCCAGGTCGGCGAGGGTGGCGCCCTCGGCGGTCACGGTCAGCAAGGCGTGCCGGCGCGACATCGACCGGTCGGCGAACCCGAAGGGGCTGCTGCGCCCCAGCTCGTGGGTGCCGATCGGCAGCTCGGCGACCAGGCCGGTGCCGGGCCCGCTGGTCACGTGCAGCTGCCAGCCGCGCGCTGGGGGCGGGGGCCGCTCCCCTGCCACCGCGGCGGCGGTGAGCCGGACGACGCTGCCCTCGACCAGGGGTGACTCGCCCACGGGGTGGTCGTCGTCCAGCCGCCGGCCGGCGAGGAACAGGCCCTCCGCGGGAACGCCGGCGGTCCGGCCCAGGGCCGCCGCGACGTCGCCGACCGGGGTGTCGTCGTCGGTGTCGAGGGCGACGTCGAGCAGGTCGCGGTCGGTCTGCCCGACGCTCAGCTGGATGCGCACGCGGGATCCTCAGCCGGCGCTGTTCTGCAGCACGTCGAACGTGCGGCTGCGGGACTCGAGGTCGCCGAGCCGGACCGACACGGTGCACCGGGAGCCCACGGTGTTGGCATAGGGCACCCGGTCGACGAAGGCCAGCGACCCGGTGCAGTCGTCGGTGCGCACCTCGAGCTCGCCGCCGAGCTGCCGCAGCAGCACCGTGGGGGCGGGGGTGCGGCTGCTGAAGACGACGGAGATGTTGTCCGCCGCGTCGGTGCCCCGCCACACGGGCAGGACGACGAGGTCGACGGACCCGCCCACGCGGACCGTGCCGCCGATCTGCACCTCGAGGGCCTCCAGCCGCTGCGCGGGGTACACCGCGGTGGCCACCAGGCCCTCGAGCGCGGCGTCGATCGCGGTGCCCCGCTCGACCAGGCCCTCGCGCAGCTCCGCTGCGCTTCCGTCGTCCCCGCCGGGGAGGGCGACGGTGTAGCTGGCGGTCGCCTCGCCCCCGGCGGGCACGTCGACCGGCACCTGCCAGCCGCACGCCGTCGTCGGTACGCCGGGCGTGACGTCGCGGACCGCCGGCACCGACCAGGTGACGTCGGGGCACGGTGCGCCGTCCTCCGGGGCGGGCACCGCCTCGAACAGCGGCCCGGCCATCGCGTCCTCGGCCGTCCAGGTGACGGTGGTGGTGAGGGTGCCCGCCTCGGGGTCGTAGGCGGCCTCGCGGGCGACGGCCAGGCCCGAGGGCAGCTGCCCGGTCGGGCCGATCGCGGTGACCTCCTCGACGGCCGTCCCGGTCGCCGTGGCACCCCGGGTGCCGGCCGGCCCGTCGTCCCCGGAGGTGAGGGCGACCACGCCGACGACGGCACCGACGGCGGCCAGCGACCCGGCCACGGTCCACCAGGTGCGGCGGTCGTGCAGCCAGCCGCGGGACTTTCCCTCCTGGTCGGCCGCCGGCGCGGGAACCGGTTGCGGGCGGGGAGCGCGCAGCTGGGTCTGCGCCGAGGCGGCGTCGTCCCCCGGCGCGGGCTGCGGCGCTACCCACGGGCTCTCCGCTGCTGGGGCGGCGGCCGGCAGCTCCGCCGGGGCCGCGGCGGCCTTGACGTTCGTGGCGCCGGGGTCGAGGTCGGGCGCGGGCCGGTGCCCGAGCACCCCGAAGGCGGGCACCTCCCCCACCCGGGCCGACGCCCACGCCTGCGGCTCGGGGACGACGGGCAGCGCGCCGACCTCCGCGACGGCCGGCAGCAGCTCCCGCAGGGCCGCGGCCGCGGCGGCGGCGGGCGGGCGGCGGGCCGGGTCCTTGGCGAGCAGCCCCTGCAGCACGGCGTCGACCGAGGCAGGCAGACCGTCGACCGGCGGCGGCTCCGCGGTGACGTGCCGGTTGGCGACGGCGTAGCCGGTGCCGCCCCCGGCGAACGGGGGCCGGCCGGCGAGCAGCTCGTAGAGGACGATCCCGGCGCCGTAGACGTCGGAGGCGGCGCTGACGGTCTCGGCGGTGAAGATCTCCGGCGCCATGTAGTCCGGCGTGCCGAGCACCCCGGTCATGCGCACGGTCGTCTCCTGCGCCAGCCGGGCGATGCTGAAGTCGCTGAGCAGCACGGCGGGCGGCTCGGCGTCGGTGAGCAGCACGTTGTCCGGCTTGACGTCGCGGTGCAGCACACCGCGGGCGTGCGCGGCGGCCAGCGCCTCGAGGACGTCGGCGGCGATGCGCACGGCCTCGGCCACCGGTAGCGTGCCGGCCGCCCGCAGCCGCGCGCGCAGGTCCGCACCCCGTACGAGGTCCATGACGATGGCGAGGTCGTCGCCCTCGATGACCAGGTCGCGCACCCGGACGACGTTCGGGTGCACCAGGTCCAGCAGGATCGAGCGCTCCTGGACGAACCGGGTCAGGATCTCCGGGTCGCGGGCGAACTCCGGCCGCAGCAGCTTGGCCGCGACCTCCTCCCCCGTGCGCTGGTCGACCGCCGCCCAGACCTGGCCCATCGCCCCGCTGCCGAGCTGCCGCTCCAGGACGTAGCGGCTGCCGAGCGCGCGGGTGGTCTGCATGCCTGTGGTCCTCTCAGCCTTCGTCGGCCGGGAGGACGAACCAGGAGAGGGCGGGCGCGCCCTGCTCCACCCCGCGGTCCGGGCCGCGGGTCGTGGCCTGCAGCAGCGCCACGCCGTCGTCCCCGAGCGCCTGCCCGGAGTCGAAGGTCAGCGCCGGGCCGCCGAGCCCGTCGTCGGCGCCCAGCTCCAGCTCCCGCAGGGCGGTGAGGACGTCGCCGGGGTCGGTGGACGCCGCCTGCTCGGCCGCGGTGGCCAGCGCCAGCACGGCGTCGTGGCTGCGGACGTCGGCGGTGGCCGCACCGTCCCGGCCGAAGGTCTCCGGGCCCAGCAGCGCCGGCACGGCCGCGTCCTGCGCGGCCAGCCGCACCGCGGCCAGGAAGTGCGCGACGCCGGGCTCGGTCGATGAGTCGGTGACCGCGGGGCCGACGGTGAAGAACTGGCCGGCGGTCGTGGCCGTGCCGCCGGCGCCCAGCTCGGCCAGCCGGCCCCCGAACGCGGGAGCCAGTGCGGACGGCGCGAGGACGACCGGGAGGGTGGGTGCGACGCCCTGCAGCGCGGCCACCGTCTCGGCGGAGGTCTCCGCGGAGGCGCCCACCACCACGGCGTCCGCGCCGCCGTCGGTGAGCGGGCGGGCGGCCGCGGCGACCTGGCCGGCGAGGGCGTCCCCCGCGGTCAGGGGAACGCGGAGCGCGGGGTCGGCCAGGGCGGCGAGCTCCTCGCCAACTCCCTCGCCGGTCAGGGTCAGCGGCGCGCGCTGCCCCCGGTCGGCCAGCAGGCCGCTGATCCGCTCGGTCACCTGCGAGGCGCTGGGGCCGGTGCGCCAGGCGGCCTCTCCGGTTCCGCCGTCGCGAGCGTCGTAGGGCAGCAGGACGGCGGTGTCCGCGGCGGCCGCCAGCGGCAGCGCGGCGTCCAGGTGCGGCCCCGCCGAGGCGTAGACGATCCCCGCGACGCCCGAGTCGAGCAGCTGGCGGGTGGCGGCGACCGCCCCCTCGGGGGTGCCGCGGTCGTCGACGACCTCCAGCTCCACCCGGTCGTCGTCGCCCTCGTCGAGCCGGAACTCCGCCACCCGGGCTCCCGCGGCCGGTGCGGCGAACTCCCCGCCCTCACCGCGGGCGCCGAGTGCGGTGACGACGACGCCCACGCGCACGGGCTGCTCGACGTCGCCCAGCAGGGAGAGCTCCACGGCCGGCGCCGGGGCCGGGGCGAAGTCCTCGCCGCTGCTCTCCTCGTCGGTGTCGCCCCCGGTGCACCCGGACACCGCCAGCGCGGCCAGCGCCAGGCCGCCGATCAGTCGCCGCACGTCAGCCCTCCGCACCGAGTCGGAAGACGAACACCGTCGACGACGTCGAGCCGCGGGGCAGGTCGATGCCGAAGGGCCCGAAGCCCTGGGCCGCCTGCAGCGAGCGGGCCAGCTGCTGCGACTCCAGCTGCGCGTCGGCCAGCTCGGCCATCCGCACGCCGCGGAAGCTCGCCGCGCTCTGGCTGGTCTCCTGCACCTGCTCGGTGCGGACCCCGGTCTGGCCGGCGCTGTTCTGGATGACCCCGAGCAGCCCGCGTCCCTGCGCGGCCGACCCGAGGTCCAGCAGCACCTTCTGCAGCTGGGCCTGCAGCGCGGCCGAGGCTGCCGACTGCGACTGGTTGGCCGCACTGATCTGCTCGGCGAGCCGCCCGATCGAGGACTGCGCGGCCTCGTCGAGGTCCTGCTCGGCGGCGGCCTGGACGGCGTCGAGCCGCGCGGTCTGCTCCTCGACGACGGCCTTGCCCTGCTCCAGCTGCTGGGTGGCGGAGGCGCCGAGCTGGCCGGCGAGGTCACCGCTGAGCCCCTCGAGCGAGGAGTCGGCGTCCTGGCCCGCGGCCGCGGCGTCGTCGGCGGCGTCCCGAACCTCCTCGGCACCGGCGGCGTCCACCTTGCTCGAGGCGTCCTCGATGAGCGAGCGGATCGCAGCCGCCACCGTGACCTGGGTGCACTCGACCTGGGCGAAGTGCGTGGCGACGGCGTTGAGCGTGGGCTCAGTGACGACCGGTTCCGGGTTCTCGCAGGTGTAGCCCTCCTCGTCAGGGGCCTGGGGAAGCGGTGCGTCGTAGAGAGCTTCGAGCTCGCCGAGCATTTCCCCCAGAGCGGTCTCCAGCAGACGGTCCGAGATGGGGCCGTTCGCGAGGCTGGAAAGGCTGGCCAGCGGGCCGGACAACAGCGCGCCCAGCTGTCCCTTCAGGTCGGTCAGCGCCGGCTGCAAGCCGTCGAGGCCGGAACGGGCGGCGGTGGTGGCGGCGGTGACCTCGCTCCAGGCTGCGGCCTCCTCGGCGACCCGGTCGACCAGCGGGTCCGGAGTGCCCGGGACGTCCGGTGCTGCGAGGCCAGCACAGGTCTGCCCGTCGACGGAGCGGCGCATCTCGTCGTAGTCCGCGGAGGTGGCCGGGTTCGTGGCGGCGTCCACGGCACAGATCGAGGCGGCCAGGGCCTCCAGCTGGGCGGTGATGCTGCCGGTGCCCTGGAGCTCCGTCAGCCGCTCGGCGGCGAGGTCGTCGATGGCGACCAGCTGGTC
This sequence comes from Blastococcus sp. TF02-09, assembly GCF_003319105.1. Classification (GTDB taxonomy): domain Bacteria; phylum Actinomycetota; class Actinomycetes; order Mycobacteriales; family Geodermatophilaceae; genus Blastococcus. The sequence continues at coordinate 83,492 of NZ_QOHH01000007.1, forward strand.
CCGCACGCCTCCGGCGTCGATGGCGTCGACGGCCAACGAGGCGTCCTCAATGCCGTCATCCAGGGCTCCAAGTCCGGTCAGCAGGTCACCGGCCGCGTCACCCGGTCGGGGAAGAGTGGCCAACGCTCGCCCTGCGGTCTGCAGTTCGCTCACCGACGTCACCAGGTCATCGATCAGCCCACCGACCGTCTCGATGGCGGCGAGGTCCAGCGTGCCGGCGACCGCGCTCCCCTGCGTCTGCAGCTCGTCCGCGAGCTCGACCAGCTCGGAGCCGGCACCGACCAGGCGGCAGACCAGCGCCTCGCCGCCCGGGGTGCAGGACCCGGCGTCGCCGATCGCCTCGCGCAGCGTCGTGCGCAGGTCGCCGACGCAGTCGCCGCTGGCCGAGGCCAACTCGCGCAGCTGGTTGCTCACGGTGGCCAGCTGGCCGAGCAGCGTGCCGGCCACCTCGCTGTCCGTGCCCGAGCCGCCGCAAGAGACCGGCGAAGGCGGAGCCTCCCGGGTCGGGGTGCCGAAGTAGTCCTTGACGCTCTGCACCGCCGTGCTCAGCGCACCGGTGGCCTGGCCGTTGGTCGACCGCACCGTGCCGGCGACGGAGGCGTCCAGCGCCTCGAGGTCGGCGAGCACGGCCGCGGCGGCTGCGTCGACGTCGGAGGCGGTGCGGGTGAGCGCCTCGGTCGCCGCGGCACCGACCTGACCGGCGTTCACGCTCAGTGTCTGCTGCACCGAGAGCAGGCTGTCGGTGACCTGGGCCAGCGTCGCGTTGACGTCGGCGATGAGGCCGATCGTGTTGTTCTCCGAGCCGACCATGGCGGCCGTCCCGCCGAAGGCGTCGCCGACCAGTCGTGCCACGGAGGTGTCGGTGGCCAGCCCCGGCTGGACGGCCAGGCTGAGCTCCGGGAGCTCGAAGTCGGTGGCGTCCTGCACCAGGGTGAAGGTGGTGCTGGGCGACAGCCGCGGCGGCGCGAGCAGCGAGGCCCACTGCACCGTCGTCCCGCCCTCGCCGGCGCTCACCACGCCGTTGGTGGTGCCGGGCTCGGTGGCGCCGGGCTGCGAGCGCACGAGGGTGGCGGCGCTCTCCTCGGGCATGGTCGCGCTGGCGACGACGGTGAGCGGCGTGGTGACCAGCTCGTAGCTGTCCCGGGCGACCCCGGCGGCGTCGTACTGGAACCGCTCGGGACGCACGGTGGTGTTCTGGACCGTCAGGTTGATCTCGACCCGGCCGCTCACGCCCTCGAGGTCGGCGAGATCGGTGCCCACGCGGCCGTCGTGGCGCCACGACGTCGTGATCAGCACAGGGAGGTCCCCGGCGTGCTGAGCGGGGTCCAGGCCGCGCGTCTTCGTAGTGGTCGCGTCGCCGTCCTCGTCCCGGCTGACCAGCGCCGAGGTCAGCCGGGTGACCCCGCCGTCGGTACCGAGATCGACGGTGACCGCCTGCAGCGCGCGCTGCGGCGCCTCGTCGGCGAGCACGACGGGCGCACCCACCGCGGCCACCCCCAGGAGCACCGCCGAGGCACCCGCCGTGATCCCCCACCGGCGGCCGATCCTCGGCCTGACCCACATCCCCCGCCGCCGGCCGCTCGCGCCCTTCACGACTGTCTCCCCGTGTGTCTTCCTGCCCCCGCGCTGCCGCATCCCGACCGGGGACGGCAGCAGATCCCGCCGGAGGGTAGACGGAACTGTCCGTATCGGTCCAACCCTGTCTCCGTCACCGTCCCTGGTGGGAGCGGCTCAGAAGGTCAGGACGATCCGCCCACGGACGCCGCCGGCCTCGAGGAGCCGATGCGCATCGGCAGCCTGCTCAGCCGGGAACACCCGGGCCACCCGCAGCGTGAGGACGCCGTCCTCCGCCTGCCGGCGCAACCGGTCGAGCCCTTCCCGGTCCTCGGCGGCCCGCGCCACCTGGTTGGGGAGGCAGCGCACGCCGCGCTCGCCGTCGCCCTTGTAGCCGCGAACGGTGGCCATGACGCCGCCGTCCTTCACCGCGGGCAGCACGAGCTCGTCCTGCACCGCGCCGTCGGCCAGGCCGTCGACGCCGTCGGGGTAGCGCTCCCGGATGCGCGCGGCGACGTCGTCCCCGCGCCGGACGACGACGTCGGCGCCCAGGCCGCGCACCAGCTCCTCGTCGGCCTCGGACGCGTCGGCGACGACGGTGAGCCCGTCGGCCGTGGCCAGCTGGACGACGAAGCCGCCGAACGCGCCCGCCGAGCCGGTCACCGCGAGCACCTGGCCCGGCTGCAGGGCCATGCGGTCCAGCGCCATGCGGGCGGTCAGCCCGTTCATCGGGAGCGTGCACGCCTCGACGGCGGTCGTGCCCCGCGGCGCCCGCACCACCGAGTTGCCGGGCAGCACCTTGTCCTCGCGGTAGGCGCCGTGCGGCCCGATCGGGACGACGATGCCCATCGCGAGGTCACCGACGGCCAGGTGGTCCACCCCCTCCCCCACCTCGGCGACGACGCCGGCGACGTCCATGCCGGGCACCCACGGAGGGTTCTTGAACGGGTCGCGCGTGGCGTAGGCACCCGAGCGAGCATGGGTGTCGGTCGGGGCGACCGCGGCGGCCTGCACCCGGATCCGCACCTGACCGGGCCCGAGCGGCTCGGGCTCGACGTCGACGACGTGCAGGGCCTCGGGCCCACCGAACTCGGTCACTCCGACTGCGCGCATGGGTCCTGCCTACCGGACAAGCTCGCGGCCGGCCCCCTGCAGGGGCCCGCCGCGAGCCTGCGAGTGGCGGGGGGCAGGGGGTCCTTCTACTTGAGCTTGTACTCCTTGAGCAGGCCGCGGCTGATGATCGTCTTCTGGATCTCGCTGGTGCCCTCGCCGATGAGCAGGAAGGGCGCCTCGCGCATGAGCCGCTCGATCTCGTACTCCTTGGAGTACCCGTAGCCGCCGTGGATGCGGAACGACTGCGTGGTCACCTCGGCGCAGTACTCGCTGGCCAGCGTCTTGGCCATGCCCGACTCGACGTCGCTGCGCTTGCCGGCGTCCTTGAGGCGGGCGGCGTTGACCATCATCAGGTGGGCGGCCTCGACCTTGATGGCCATCTCGGCCAGCTGGAAGGCGATCGCCTGGTGGTGGGCGATCGGCTTGCCGAAGGTCTCGCGCTGCTGGGCGTAGGCGATGGCGAGCTCGAAGGCGCGGATCGAGATGCCGCAGGCGCGGGCCGCCACGTTGACCCGGCCGACCTCGACGCCGTCCATCATGTGCGCGAAGCCCTTGCCGGGGACGCCGCCGAGGATGTCGCTGGCCTTGGCCTGGTAGCCGTCGAACACCAGCTCGGTGGTGTCGACGCCCTTGTAGCCCATCTTGTCGATCTTGCCGGGGATGGTGATCCCGGGCTTCACCTCGCCGAAGCCGGCAGGCTTCTCGACCAGGAAGGTCGTGAGGTTCTCGTGCGCGCGCTCGGCGCCCTCGTCGGTGCGCACCAGCGCGGCGACCAGGGTGGAGCTGCCACCGTTGGTCAGCCACATCTTCTGGCCGTTGATCGTGTAGTCGCCGTCGGCGTTCTTCGTCGCCTTGGTGCGGATCGCGGCGACGTCGGAACCCAGACCCGGCTCGGACATCGAGAAGGCACCGCGCACCTCGCCGGTGGCCATGCGCGGGAGGTAGTGGTCCTTCTGCTCCTGCGTGCCGTGCTGGCGCAGCAGGTAGGCCACGATGAAGTGGGTGTTGATGACGCCCGAGACGCTCATCCAGCCGCGCGCGATCTCCTCGACCACGAGGGCGTAGGTGAGCAGCGACTCGCCGAGGCCGCCGTACTCCTCGGGGATCATCAGGCCGAAGATGCCGAGCTCCTTGAGCCCGTCGACGATGTCCTGCGGGTAGGCGTCGGCGTGCTCGAGCTCCTGCGCGTGCGGGATGATCTCCTTGTCGACGAAGCTCCTGACCGTCGACAGGATCTCCTGCTGGATGTCGGTCAGGTCCGCGGTCTGGGCCAAGCGGGTCATCGGTCTCCTCCGGGGACTCCGGTGTCCGTAGTTACCCGGAAGTATGGGCCACCCCCGCGGGGCGCTCGCCGCGTGGTGGCCCGCGCGCCCTCACCGCCAGGGAGCCGGTGCCCGTGGTGGAGTAGCGCGACCGGTCCCGCCGGCGAGCAGGAGGAGATCCGATGAGCACTCCGGACGACGGCGCAGCCCGCGAGGGGCAGCCCGCGTACGGCCAGGCACCGTGGGGTCCGCCCCAGTACGGGCCGGAGCAGTACGGGCCGGGGCAGTACGGGCCGCCGCCCCACGACCAGGCGCCGTACGGCCAGTACGCGCCGCCGCCGTACGGGCAGCCGGGCTACGGCTACCCCTACGCCCGGCCGACCAACACGCTGGCGATCCTGTCGCTGGTGCTGGCCTTCGTGTTCGCGCCGGCCGGGCTGGTCACCGGCATCATCGCCCGCCGGCAGATCCGCCGGACGCACGAGGACGGCGCCGGTCTCGCCCTGGCCGGGATCATCGTCGGCGGCATCGCGACCGCCTTCTTCGTGCTGCTGATCGTCGTGTGGCTGATCGCCGTGATCTCGCTGACCAACGACGGCTTCGCCCCCTGAACGCGACGACGGCCGCCCGGAGAGTTCTCCGGGCGGCCGTCGTGGGCAGGCTTGCTCAGTCCTCCGGAGGCGTGAAGGACGACGTCCGGGACAGCCCGGCGGCGCGACCCTTGCCCGCGATGACCAGCGCCATCTTGCGGCTGGCCTCGTCGATCATCTCGTCGCCGAGCATCGCCGAGCCCTTCTTGCCACCGGCCTCCGACGTCGCCCAGTCGTAGGCGTCGAGGATGAGCTCGGCGTGGTCGTAGTCCTCCTGCGACGGCGAGTAGATCTCGTTGGCCGCCTCGACCTGACCGGGGTGCAGCACCCACTTGCCGTCGAAGCCGAGGACGGCGGACCGCTTGGCGACCTCCTCGAACGCGGGCACGTCACGCACCTGCAGGAAGGGGCCGTCGATGGCCTGCACACCGCGGGCGCGGGCGGCCATGAGGATCTGCATGAGGATGTAGTGGAACGGGTCGCCCGGGTAGTCGGGGTGCAGCGCGCCCACGACCAGCGACTTCATGTTGATCGAGGCCATGAAGTCGGCGGGGCCGAAGATGATGGTCTCGATGCGGTCGCTGGCGAAGGCGATGTCGTTGACGTTGATGAGGCCCTGCGCGGTCTCGATCTGCGCCTCGATGCCGATCCGGCCGACCTCGTAGCCGTTGGCCTTCTCGATCTGGGTCAGCAGCATGTCCAGCGCCTTGACCTGGGCGGCGTCCTGGACCTTCGGCAGCATGATGCAGTCGAGGTTCGCGCCGGCGCCGCCGACGACCTCCAGCACGTCCTGGAAGGTCCACTCCGTCGTCCAGTCGTTCACGCGGACGGTGCGGATCTTGTCGCCCCAGCCGCCCTCGTTGAGCGCCGCGACGATGTTCTTGCGGGCACCGGGCTTGGCCAGCGGCGCGCACGCGTCCTCGAGGTCGAGGAACACCTGGTCCGCAGGGAGGCCCTTGGCCTTCTCGAGGAACCGCGGGTTGCTGCCGGGAACGGCCAGGTTGGAACGGCGAGATCGGAGCTCGGCCACAGTGCCTCCGCTAGATCGAGGTCGGGGGAATCGGTCGTGCGGAGCGTAGCGACGGCGGATTCCGGGCGCTCACCCGCTGTTGATCATCGTCATCTGGTCGCTCGACCCGCCGATGGGAGGCTCCGGACGACGATGATCAACTGCAAGGAGGAAAGGACCGCCGCTGCCGCTCAGGTTGCGGGCTCGACCAGCGTCGTCGGCCGGCTGCCGCGCACCACGAGGGCGACCCCGGCGACGACGGCGAGCATCCCGGGCAGCGCGAGCAGCGGCGGCGCCTGCTGCAGGAGCACCAGCGCGACCAGCGTCGCCCCCGGCACCTCGAGCAGGATGACCAGGCTGACCATCGTCGGGCCGACCGTCGAGAGCACCAGGTTGAGCAGCGTGTGCCCGAGCAGCTGCGCGCAGACGGTGATCCCCGCGATGAGCAGCCAGTCGCGGCCGCTCAGCCCGCCCAGCGGCACGTCGGCCAGCACCGCGCCGAGCGCCACCACGACCGCGCACACCGAGTAGGCGACGACGGCGTAGGCGGAGGTGGACAGCCGCTCCCGCGCCCGCGCGCCGGCCAGCACGTACCCGCCCGCGAAGATCGCCCCGAGCAGGGCCAGCCCGTCACCGGCCAGCGCCTCCAGGCTCACCGACACGTCGACGCCGGCGATGAGCCCGGCTCCCGCGACGGCGAGCACCAGCCCCCACCAGACGGGAGCCGGCAGCCGCACGCCGACGAACCGCGCGGCCAGCGCCGTCCAGATCGGGGTCGTGGTGACCAGCGCGGTGGAGGCCGCGACCGTGGTCATCGTGAGGCTGGGCAGCCAGGCGGCGAAGTGCGCGGCCAGGAACAGCCCAGCGACGACCGAGCTGCCCAGGTCGCGCAGCGCCAGCCCCTGCAGGCTCGCCCGCTCCCGCGTCAGCAGCACCGGCAGCAGCACGGCGGCGCCGACGGCGTTGCGCCAGAAGGCGACCGCCAGCACCGGGGCGGCCACCAGCGCGGTGAGCGGCCCCGACATCGAGACGCCGAGGACGGCGACGCCCATGAGCGCGACGTCGCGACCCCCGGGCCGCTGCACCGCCCAGGAGGACGCCGCACCGGAACGGTCCTCGATCACCCCTGCGGAACCCGGATGCGGCCGCTCGCGATCGGAACGACCGTCCCGCGGACGGTGGTCGCCGTCGCCTTCCCGGCGGCCGCCGTCACCGTGCACCGGAGCAACGAGGGCCGGCCCATCGCCTCGCCCTGCCGCACGGTGAACGCCGTCGTCCCGTCGCCGGGAAGCAGGCCGGTCTCCACCAGCCAGACGCCGGTGCCCAGCGCCGCCGAGCCGGTCGCCGGGTCCTCGCCCCAGGCGAGGTCGCCGGCGAAGACGCGCGCGGTGGCCGTGGCGGTGGCGGCGTCCCAGGACAGCACCGACACGCCCTCCCCCACGGACAGCGCGCGCAGCGCGGCGGGGTCCGGGACGGCGCGGTCGACGGCGTCGGGGCGCACGGAGAGGTAGGCGAACGGCAGCCCGCAGCCGGCGACCTCGACCGGGACGCCGGTGACGTCGGCCGGGTCCAGGCCCAGGGCCCGGGCGAGCTCCTCGGCGGCGGGCCCGTCCTCCAGCGTCGGCGTCCCGCCGGACAGGGTCGCCCCCTCGTCGTCGACGACCACGTCGAGCACCCCGGCGCCGCACTCCTGGCGCAGCGTGCCCGCCGCCAGCCGGCCCGCGCGCACCAGCGTGTGCGCCGCGCCGACGCTGGGGTGACCGGCGAAGGGCAGCTCGGCATAGGGGGTGAAGATCCGCACCCGGTAGTCCGCGCCCGGCTCGGTGGGGGCGCACAGGAACGAGGTCTCGGAGAGGTGGAACTCGTTGGCGAGCGCCTGGCACTGGGCGGTGCTCAGCGCGTCGGCGTCGTGCACGACGGCCAGCGGATTGCCGGCGAAGGCCCGCGGCGCGAACACGTCGACGATCTCGTAGTCCAGCGCGTCGGGGCCGTTCACGGCGCCGACGGTAGCCTTCCAGCCTGTGACGACGGTGACGAGGGCGTACGTCTCCCGGCTCGCCGGGCTGACGGTGTTCGACCCCAACGGCGACCGCGTCGGCAAGGTGCGCGACGCCGTCGTCGCCCTGCGCGTGGGCACCGCCTGCCCCCGGGTGCTGGGCCTGGTCGTCGAGGTCGTCGCGCGGCGCCGGATCTTCGTCCCCATGGGCCGGGTCACCGCGGTCGACCCGGGCGCGGTGATGCTCGCCTCCGGCACGCTCAACCTCAAGCGCTTCGAGCAGCGGGCCGGCGAGACGCTGGTCCTGGGCGAGCTGCTGGACCGCTCGGTCACGATCCTGGAGAGCGGGAAGCCGGCGCACGTCGTCGACGCCGGCATCGAGCAGACCCGCACCGGCGACTGGCAGCTGTCCAAGCTCGCCGTCCAGGAACCGGGGCGGCTGGGCCGCCGCGGCCAGCTGCACACCCTGGCGTGGGACGAGGTCGGCGGCCTGGCGCTGCCGCAGACCGGGCAGGGCGCGGAGACGCTCATCGCCACCTACCGGGAGCTCAACGCCGCCGACATGGCGCACGCGCTGCAGGAGCTGCCGATCAAGCGCCGGCACGAGGTCGCCGAGGCCATGGACGACCAGCGGCTGGCCGACGTCCTCGGCGAGCTGCCCGAGGCCGACCAGGTGGTCATCCTCGGCACGCTGGAGGAGCAGCGCGCCGCCGACGTCCTCGAGGAGATGGACCCCGACGACGCCGCCGACCTGCTCGCGGAGCTGTCCAACGTCGACCGCAACCGCCTGCTGGAGCTCATGGAGCCCGACGAGGCCGAGTCGGTGCGCCAGCTGCTCAAGTACTCCGAGGACACCGCCGGCGGGATGATGACCAGCGAGCCGGTCATCCTGGCCCCCGACGCCACCATCGCCGAGGCGCTGGCCCGGGTGCGGGAGCCGGAGCTCACCCCCTCGCTGGCCAGCCAGGTCTACGTGTGCCGGCCGCCCTCGGCCACCCCGACGGGGCGCTACCTGGGCCTAGCGCACATCCAGCGGCTGCTCCGCGAACCCCCGTCCAGCCTGGTGAGCGGCATCCTCGACGACCTCGAGCCGCTGCGCCCGGAGGCACCCCTGGCCGAGGTCACCCGCTACTTCGCCACCTACAACCTCGTGGCCGCCCCCGTCGTCGACGCGCAGGGCCGGCTCGTCGGGGCGGTCAGCGTGGACGACGTCCTCGACCACCTGCTGCCGGGCGACTGGCGCGAGCGGGCCCGCCGTGGCTGACGGCCCGCGGCTCGACGTCCCCCGCGGCGGTACCCGGCGGTTCACCGGGTTCCTGCGGCTGAACCCCGACACGGTCGGCGCCTTCGCCGAGGGCATCGCGCGCTTCCTCGGCACCGGCCGCTTCCTCGCCGTCCAGACGATCGTCGTGGCCGTCTGGATCATCCTGAACGTGGTCGCGGTCAACCTGCGCTGGGACCCCTACCCGTTCATCCTGCTCAACCTGGCGTTCTCCACCCAGGCCGCCTACGCCGCGCCGCTGATCCTGCTGGCGCAGAACCGGCAGGCCGACCGGGACCGCGTGCAGGCCGAGGAGGACCGCGCCCGCGCCGCCTCGACCCGCGCCGACACCGAGTACCTGGCGCGGGAGCTCGCCTCGCTGCGCGTCTCGGTCGGCGAGCTGGCCACCCGCGACTTCATCCGCAGCGAGCTCAACCGGCTGACCGTGGACGACGCCGGGGACGAGGGCGAGCGCCGGGAGAAGAAGGCCAAGAAGAAGCGCGACCCGGTCGCCTGACACCCGGTTGCGCCCCTGAGGTGTCCCACCCCGCCCGGGTGGGCACCGGGGCCCCACTGACCCGCGCGGGGCGGGTCGTGCCACGGGGGTGGACCACGCATGGGTGCTGTCGACGTCGGACGAGGACCGGCCGGAGGGTCCTCGCGGGGCCTGTACGGCAGCCGGATCGGTGACCGCCTTCCCCGGTCGGCGACGGCGGAGGTCGTCGGCACCGCGCTGCTGGTGTTCGTCGGCACGAGCGCCGCGGTGGCCGCCGGCACCGGCGACGACTACGACTCCCTGGGTGTCGTGCTCGCGTTCGGGGTCACGCTGGTGGCCCTGGCCGCCGCCTTCGGCCACGTGTCCGGGTGCCACCTCAACCCCGCCGTCACCCTCGGGCTCGCTGCCTCCGGGCGCTTCCCGTGGCCGGCCGCAGCCGCGTACGTGGGCGCCCAGCTGGCCGGTGGCCTGCTGGGCGCGGCGGCGACGTGGGCCTGCTACGGCGACCGCGGGCGCACCGACGGCAACCTGGGCGCGACCCTGCCCGCCGACGGCGTACCGATCGGCCGGGCGTTCCTCGTCGAGCTGCTGGTGACGTTCCTGCTGGTGCTCGTCGTCATCGCGGTGGCCACCGACGACCGGGCCGAGAACGGCATCGCGCCCGTCGCCGTCGGGCTGGCGCTGGCCGCGGCGATCTTCGCGGCCGGCCCGCTGACCGGTGGCGCGGTCAACCCGGCCCGGGCCTTCGGCCCCAACCTGCTCGCCGGCGAACTGGCGCCGCTGTGGCTCTACCTCGTCGCGCCCACCATCGGCGGGGTGCTGGCCGCCCTGCTCTACGCGCGGGTCTTCGCCCGCACCGAGCCGCCGGAGTGACGGCGCTCAGCCCGCGAGCAGGTGCACGCCCGCGCCGGTCGCCCCGGCCAGGGCGATGACAACGATGAACGGCGCCCGCAGCGCCAGGGCCAGGGCGGCCACCGCCAGCCCCGCCAGCCGCCCGTCGACCACGATCCGGTCGTCGCTGGTGAGGCCCTGGACGGCGACGAGCGCGGCCAGCAGGGCGGCGGGGACGAAGTCGACGATGCGGGCCACCCAGGGCTGCTCCACCCAGGCGGCGGGCACCGACATCCCGGCCAGCTTCAGCAGGTAGCAGCCGATCGAGGCGACGACGACCGCCGTCCACAGCACGTCGTCGCTCATGCCGGCCGCTCCGCGGTCCGGGGCCGCCCGGCCAGCGCCACGGCGACCACCGCGGCGATGACCTGCACGCCCACCGGGACGAACGGGGTCAGCGCCAGCGCGACCACCGCTCCCCCGAGCGTCACCCGCCGCTGGGCCCGTGGCTCGGTCGAGCCCGCCGCCGTCAGGCGCGGCCACAGCAGGGCGAGGAAGGCGGCCGGGACTACGGCGTCCAGCGCCGCCTCCGCCGCGCCGCCGAGGCCGGAGGCGCCCAGGGCGCCCACCAGCGTCATCGCGTTCCAGCCGAGGTAGATCGTGCCGCCGGTGGCCCAGAACGCCAGCCGGCCCAGCTCCCGGCCCGGGGCGGCGACGGCCATCGCCGTCGACTCGTCGATCACCCAGTGCGCCGCGCCGGCCCGGCCGAGCACGGTGCGGGGAGCCAGCAGCGGGGCCATCCGCACGCCGTACACGGTGTTGCGGGTGCCCAGCAGCAGCGCGCTGCCGACCGCCGCCGGCGCGCTGCCCCCGGCGCCGATCACGCCGACCAGCGCGAACTGCGAGGCGCCGGAGAACATCAGCAGGGACAGCGTCATGGTCTGCCAGACGTCCAGCCCGGCGGCGTCGGAGGCGGCACCGAACGCGATGCCGTAGAAGCCGACCGCCAGCCCCAGGCCGACGGCGTCGCGCAGCGTGCGGGATCGGGCGGGGGCGGACACGTCCGCCGAGATTAGGCGCCGGTCGGCGCGGACCCGGCGCGCGCCCGGCGGCGCACCGTGCGGTCGAGGATGCCGAGGGTTCCCTTCAGCGCGCTCTCCGGGACGATCGGGAAGGTGAGGAACGGCCGGTAGTCCTCGCGCAGGTCCGACCAGTCGCAGTACGAGGTCACCCGGGTGCCGCCGTCGGCGGGTTCCAGTCGGTAGCCGTACACGTGCCGCAGCGGCGGCCGGATCGTGCCCTCGATGGTCCAGGCGATCTCGCGGTCGGGCTCGTAGGCGGTGATGACCACCTCGACGTCGTACTTCCCCATCGGCAGGTCGCCCAGCGCCTCCCGGTCCATGTGCACGAGGAACCGGTCGCCGACGGCCGAGACCGGCGCGCCCTCGGCGTCCATGAGCATCCCCGAGGCGTCGATGTCGACGTGGCCCTGCGGATCCCGCAGCACCGCGAAGACCTCGTGCGGCGCGGCGGGGATGACGCGGGTCACCTCGATGCGCTCGGCGGCGGGCGCAGCGTCCTCGAGAGCGGTCACGGGTCGGATCATGGCAGCCGCTGCGCACGAGATCACCCCCCGCGACCGGCGGTCGGCCGGAGGGCCCGCCGTACAGTGGCAGCGACCCGTGTGCGCAGGTAGCGCCGAGGCCTGCGGCCGGACGGGTCCCCCGTCGAAGGAGACAGACCCACCGATGTCCGACACCATGACCGGCACGCCGGCGCTCGACGCCATCACCGCCGCTCTGGCCACCGTCCAGGACCCCGAGATCAACCGTCCGCTCACCGAGCTGGGCATGGTCAAGGACGTCCAGATCGCCGCGGACGGCTCCGTGCGCGTCGAGGTCTACCTGACCGTCGCCGGCTGCCCGATGCGCGAGACGATCACCAACCGCGTGACCCAGGCCGTCGGCGCCGTCCCCGGCGTGACCGCCGTGCAGGTCGGCCTGGACGTCATGAACGACGAGCAGCGCGCCGAGCTGCGCAAGACCGTCCGCGGCACCGACGTCGCCGACCCGGTCATCCCCTTCGCCCAGCCGGGCTCGCTGACCCGCGTCTACGCGGTCGCCTCCGGCAAGGGCGGCGTGGGCAAGTCCTCGGTCACCGTCAACCTGGCCGCCGCGCTGGCCAAGCGCGGCCTGTCCGTCGGTGTCGTCGACGCCGACATCTACGGCCACTCGGTGCCCCGGATGCTGGGCGTGGACGACAAGCCCACCCAGGTCGACAACATGATCATGCCGCCGCAGTCGATGGGCGTGAAGGTCATCTCGATCGGCATGTTCACCCCGGGCAACACCCCGGTCGTGTGGCGCGGGCCGATGCTGCACCGCGCGCTGCAGCAGTTCCTCGCCGACGTGTGGTGGGGCGACCTCGACGTCCTCCTGCTCGACCTGCCGCCCGGCACCGGCGACGTCGCCATCTCGATCGCCCAGCTGCTGCCCAACGCCGAGATCCTCGTGGTGACGACGCCGCAGCTGGCCGCCGCCGAGGTGGCCGAGCGGGCCGGCGCGATCGCGACCCAGACCCACCAGCAGGTGGTCGGGGTCATCGAGAACATGTCGTGGATGGAGCTGCCCGACGGCTCCCGCATGGAGGTGTTCGGCGCGGGTGGCGGGCAGACCGTCTCCGACGCGCTGACCCGCACCCTCGGCGCCCGCGTGCCGCTGCTCGGCCAGATCCCGCTCGACACCCGGCTCCGCGAGGCCGGCGACGCCGGTGCGCCGATCGTGCTGGCCGAGCCGGAGTCGCCGGCCGCGCAGGCGCTCACGAAGATCGCCGACGGGCTGGCCAGCCGCCAGCGCGGCCTGCAGGGCATGTCGCTGGGCCTCACCCCGGTCCGCCGCTGACCGCAGCTCCGCCTCTTCTGGGGTGTTCCTCCCGCTCCCCAGGTCCTGCAGGACCTCCGGAGCACGAGGAACACCCCAGAAGCACGTCCGGGGCCGGGCGGGCCTAGGTCGCGTCCGGGTCGAACGGGGGCGGAACCAGGTTGTCCCGCGGGCGGGCGACGACCGGACCGGCGGCCGCGGTGGCCGCCGTGCTCCCGGAGAAACCGCCGGCAGGCTCGTCGTCGTCGAAGAGCTGGCTGCGGATGAAGGTCCGCGGGTGGTACTTGCGCAGGTCGAGGTCGCGCAGCTCGGGCAGGTCGTCGCCGATGCTCTCGTTGACCTGGGCGCGGACGCCGGTGATGGCAGCGCGGACCTTCTTGAGCCCCACAGCGGCGTCCTTGGCGAGGTGCGGCAGGCGCTCGGGACCGAAGATGAACAGCGCGGCCAGCGCGAGGACGAGGATCTCGCCCCAGCCGATCGAGTCGAACACGACGCCCCCCTTCCTCCGGGCCCCCAGCCTAAGCGGCGTCGAGGGTGGCGCGGAGTTCCTGCGAGCCGCCGCCGCGCACGACCTCGACGGTGACCTCCTCGCCGGGTGCGTACCGGTCGACGGCGACGACGAGCTCCTCGGAGCTGCCCACCGGGTCTCCCGCGATCGCGATGATGACGTCGCGCTCCTGGATGCCGGCGTTCGCCGCGGCGCTGCCGGGCTCGACGTTGAGCACGAGGGCGCCGTCGCGGGTGCCGTCGGTGACCGATCGGGCGTTGACCCCGAGTGAGGAGTGCACCGCGCTGCCCGTGGAGATCAGCTGCTCGGCGACGTCGCGGACGGTGTCGATCGGGATGGCGAAGCCCAGACCGATCGAGCCGCCGGTGGTGCCGTTGCCGCCGAGGGAGGCGATGGCGGTGTTGATGCCGACGAGGGCGCCGGTGCCGTCCACCAGCGCGCCACCGGAGTTGCCCGGGTTGATGGGGGCGTCGGTCTGCACCGCGCTGATGACGGCGTTGGTGTCGCTGCCCTCGCCGGCCAGGCGCACCGGCCGCTCGAGGGCGCTGACGATGCCGCTGGTCACCGTGCCGGCCAGGCCGAGCGGCGAGCCGATGGCCACCACCGGGTCGCCCACGACCACGCTGTCGGACCGACCCAGCGTCGCGGTGACCAGGCCAGGCTTCTCGACCTTGATGACGGCGAGGTCGCTGGCCGGGTCGCGGCCGACGATGCGCGCCTCCGAGCCGCTGCCGTCGGAGAACACCGCGCGGATCTCCGCTCCGTCGACGTCGGCGGCCCCGGAGACGACGTGGTTGTTCGTGACGATGTAGCCGTCCTCGCCGTCGATGACCACGCCGGAGCCGGTCGCGCCCGCCTCGCCGACGCGCACCTCGATGGAGACCACCGCGGGCATGACCTCCTCGGCGATGGCGGAGACCGAGCCCGGCTCGCGCGTGGTGCCGGGATCGACCTGGGTGAGCGTCGTGCCGGGCGAGAGCAGCGGCGACTCCGGGGTGGCGCGGGTCAGGAACCAGCCCACGCCACCCCCGATCGCACCCACCACGAGGACGGCGAGCAGCACCAGGGCGGACAGCCGCACGGAGAGGTCGCGCAGCCGGACCCGCTTGCGGCCCTTGCCGTCGACGACGATGGGCCCGTCCTGCTCCTCGGGCTCCGGGTAGACCGCCGGCGCCCCGAGCCCGGCCGGGGCGTACGGGTCACGCCACGGGTCGCTGCGGGCGTCGGCCTTCCACCACGGGCCGGTCGCGGTCCGGCGTCGTCCCGGCCGGCCGGCCGGCGGCTCCTGCAGGCCCCGCTGGCCGGGGGCGCCGGGCGCGAACGCGCGCAGCACCGCCTCCGGGGGCGGCGGCGGGGTGGGACGGGCCGGCGGCCGGGGGCGGTCCTCGGCGAAGCTGCCGGCGACGCTGTCCGGACGACCGAAGGCGACCTGGTGGCCGGGGCCCGGTTCCGGAGCGGTCACGCGGCGCGGCGAGAGGCGGTCGGGCACCTCGCCGAACGGCCCGTCCTGCCCGGAGGGGCGGACGAAGGCCTGGTCGTCCGGAGGCGGCGGGGCGCCCCGGTCGTCGGAAGTGGTCAGGGGGTGCCGCCCTGCCCGTCGAGCGGAGTGGCGGTCCGCACGTCCACCGTGCGCACCACCGGGGGGACGACCTCGGTGTGCTGGCGGACGGCGGAGTCCGCCGCCGTGCCGGGCGCGGCCGGGACGTCGGCGGGGAGGTTGAGCGCGAGCGCGGTGACCCCCGCACCCAGGCCGGCGAGCGTGCCGACCAGTCCACGGCGCAGCCACCGGGCGTGATCGGGGCGGGCCGGGCGGTCCCGCGGGGAGAGGTCGACCTCCCAGGCGCCGGCGCCGTCGCGCACGGTGAGCCGGGTGGCGTCCGAGCCCAGCGACATCGGGCCGCCGCCGGCACCGGGCACGTCGGCGGTGAAGGGGATGGCGCACAGCCGCGACACGAGGTCGCCGGGCACGGCCACCTCCTGCGAGCCGTGCAGGGCGTCCTTGGCCTCGCGCTGCGCCTGGATCGCCATCCGGCACTGCAGGCAGCCGGACAGGTGCCGGGCGGCGCGCGCGGCGGGGCCGGCGGTCAGCTCGCCGTCGACCAGGGCCGCGATCGCCTCCTGCGCCAGGTGGCTCTCGGGGATGCTCATCGCGTTCCGCCCCCTCCCAGGATCACGTCGTCCTCGGTGGCCACCCGGCCGGGGGCGAGGTGGGCCAGCGCCTGCCGGAGCTGGACCCGGCCGCGGTGGATCCGGCTACGCACGGTGCCGAGCTTGATGCCCAGGGTCGCCGCGATCTCCTCGTAGGTGAGCCCCTCGATGTCGCAGAGGACGACGGCGACGCGGAACTCCGGGGAGAGCGCGTCCAGCGCCGCCTGGATCTGCGGGTCCAGGTGCGTGTCGGCGTAGACCTGCTCGGGGCTGGGCGCGCGGCCGGGCAGGCGCTCGGTGTCCTCAGGCAGGGCGTCGAACCGGATGCGCTGCCGGCGCCGCACCATGTCGAGGAAGAGGTTCGTGGTGATGCGGTGCAGCCAGCCCTCGAAGGTGCCCGGCGAGAAGTCGGCGAGGGAGCGGAAGACCCGGACGAAGGTCTCCTGGGTCAGGTCCTCGGCGTCCTGCGGGTTGCCCGAGAGCCGGTAGGCCAGCCGGTAGACGCGGGCCGAGTGCTCGCGCACGACCTGCTCCCAGGTGGGCGCGACCCAGCTCTCGGCCTCGGGTCGCGCGGGCTCGGACACCGCACCAGTATCGCCGACGGACGGCGCGGCGACCGGATCGGCGTCGGGGGTTCGCTCGGACAGGGGTCGCGGGAGGCGCACGTCCATCCCAACGGGCGGGCGAGCGGGCGGTGTTCCCGCGGCCCACCCTTTCCAGCGAACTCACAGCTCGGTCACGGTCCGGGGCGTCCGGAGGGCTCCTCCCAGGGGGCGGCCACTACCCTCGGCCGGTGATGAGCGCCCAGGAACCGCCGCCGGGGAGCGGCTCGGGCGCCGCCTACGCCGACCGCTACGCCGGCGAGTCCGAGGAGATGACCGCCGCGCGCGAGCGGGCCACCCGGCTGCCCGGGCCCCCACCCGTCGAGCCCTCCGTCGGCGCCACCCTCGCCGTCCTCGCCTCTGGCCTCGGAGCGCGCGCGGTGGTGTCCATCGGCAGCGGCGGCGGCCTGTCCGGGCTGTGGCTGCTGCGCGGCATGCGTCCCGACGGCGTGCTCACCGCGCTGGACGACGACCCCGAGCAGCTGCGGGCGGCCCGCGCCGCGTTCGCCGGCGCCGGCGTGCCACCCGGCCGGACCCGGCTGATCTTCGGCACGCCCGCCGAGGTCCTCCCCCGGCTCTCCTCGGGCGCCTACGACATGGTGGTCTGCGCCGGAGCGCCCCGCGCGTACTCCGCGCAGCTGGACGGGGTGCTCGCCCTGGTGCGTGTCGGCGGGACGGTGGCGCTCCACGGGCTGCTGGCCGGTGGACGGATCGCCGACCGCACCGTGCGCGATCCGCAGACGGTCGCCTGGCGGGAGATCGCCCGCACCGTGCGGGAGGACGAGGACCTCGTCTCCACCGTCCTCCCCATCGGCGAGGGCCTGCTCGTCGCCACCCGGCGCAGCTAGGCCGGCCCCCCGCCGAGTGCGGAGTTGATGCCGCTCGCACCGGCGCGCCGTCGCGTGTCGGCGACCGCAACCCCGCACTCGGCCGGTCAGGCGAACGCGAACTCGTCGACCGGTGCCCAGGGGCCGCCGAGGTAGCGCCACAGGCCCAGCCCGCGGGCCCGGACGTCGGACGGCGCGAAGTCCGCTAGTAGCCCCTCGTGCAGCGCCCGGGCGGCCGCCGGCGCCACCTTGTTCTGCACCGTCACGTGCGGCGCGTGCTTCTGCCGGTCCTGCGGCGTGAGCCACGGCTGCCAGGCCGCGGCGAGCCCGGCGCGCAGCGCGGCCAGCTCCGGCGACGCCAGCGAGTAGGCGACCCCGCGGCCGAGGAAACGCACCCCGGTCACGGCGACGTCGAACGCCGGTCGGTCCGCCGCCCGCGCCAGATCGGCCCGGACGGCGTCGAGCTGCTCCCCCGGCAGCGCGTGGAACAGCGTCACGTGCGCCGAGAGGAAGTTCCGCTCGGCCGGGAAGTGCTGCTCCCGCAACCGGTCGAACCGCTGCTGCGCCGCGTCCTCCAGCAGGAGCGTGACGATCAGCGGCTCCGGCATCACAGCAATGCGCGGGCGCCCTTGCCGAGCACGGTCACGCCGCCGGCGCTGACGTGGTAGCGCTCGCGGTCGAGATCGAGGTCCACGCCGATGCGGGCACCGGGCGGGACGATGCTGTTCTTGTCCAGGATGGCCCGGCGCACGATCGCGCCCTCGCCGATGACGACGCCGTCCATGACGACGCTGCCCTCGACGCGGGCACCCCGCTCGACCCGGACCCCGGGCGAGATGACCGAGCCGTGCACCGCGCCGCCGCCGATGATCGCGCCGGCGCTGACCATCGACTCCTCCGCCCGGCCGCCCAGGACGAACTTCGCCGGGGGCAGCTGGGGCGGCAGCGTGTAGATCGGCCAGCGGTCGTTGTAGAGGTTGAAGACCGGGGTGACCGAGACCAGGTCCATGTGCGAGTCGTAGTAGGAGTCCAGCGTCCCGACGTCCCGCCAGTAGCCGTGGTCGCGCTCGGTGGCACCGGGGACGACGTTGGTCGAGAAGTCGTAGACCCACGCGTCCCCCGCCGCGGCGAGCATCGGCATGATCGAGCCGCCCATGTCGTGCGCGGAGTCCTCGTCGGCGGCGTCGGCGCGCAGCGCCCCGAGCAGCGCATCGGTGGTGAACACGTAGTTGCCCATGGAGGCGAAGCTCTCCTCGGGCGAGTCCGGCAGGCCGGGCGGGTCGGCCGGCTTCTCCAGGAAGCCGAGCACCTTGCCGTCGGCCGCCGCGTCGATGACGCCGAACTCGGTCGCCTCGCGGCGGGGCACCCGCAGCCCCGCGATCGTGACGCCCGCACCGGTCTGCAGGTGCTGGTCGATCATCTGCCGCGGGTCCATGCGGTAGACGTGGTCGGCACCGAACACGACGACGATGTCCGGGCGCTCGTCGTAGATCAGGTTGAGGCTCTGGAAGATCGCGTCGGCGCTGCCGGTGTACCAGCGCGGCCCGAGGCGCTGCTGCGCCGGCACCGGCGTGATGTAGCCGCCGAGCAGCTGCGACATCCGCCAGGTGGTGGTGATGTGCCGGTCGAGGCTGTGGCTCTTGTACTGGGTGAGGACGGCGATCTGCCGGATGTCCCCGTTGACCAGGTTGGAGAGCACGAAGTCGATGAGGCGGTAGTTGCCGCCGAAGGGCACCGCCGGCTTCGCGCGGTCCTGGGTCAGCGGTGACAGCCGCTTCCCCTCACCGCCCGCCAGGACGATGCCGAGCACCCGAGGACCGCCACGCATGTCGAGAACGTAACCGCTGGCCGCCGCCCGTACGTCATCGAGCGACCCGGTAACACTCGGAGGGGGCATCGGTGGGAGTGACCAGGTGGTTCCGCCTACGGTGACGGGGTGCGCATCGGCATCGTGACCCGTGAGTGGCCGCCGGACGTCTACGGCGGCGCCGGCGTCCACGTCGAGCACCTCGTCGCCGCCCTCCGCGGGCTGCCGGAGGGAACCGTCGACGTCGACGTGCACTGCTTCGGCGGGCCGCGAGACGACGCCACCGCCCACGCCGTCCCCGCGGGGCTGCGCGAGGCCAACGGCGCGCTGCAGGCCCTCGGCGTGGACGTGGAGATCGCCGCCGCGCTCGGCGACGCCGACCTCGTGCACAGCCACACGTGGTACGCCAACGGCGCCGGCATGCTGGCCGCGCTGGTCCACGGCGTCCCGCACGTGGTCACCGCGCACTCCCTGGAGCCCCGGCGCCCGTGGAAGGCCGAGCAGCTGGGCGGCGGCTACCGGCTCTCCTCCTGGGTGGAGCGCAGCGCGTACCTGGCCGCCGACGCGGTCATCGCCGTGAGCCACGGCATGCGCACCGACGTCCTCGACGCCTATCCCGAGCTCGACCCGGCGCGCGTGCACGTCGTCGGCAACGGCGTGGACGCCGAGGCCTACCGCCCGGTCGAGTCGCCGGACACCGTGCGCGCGCTCGGCGTGGACCCCGACCGCCCCTACGCGCTGTTCGTCGGCCGGATCACCCGGCAGAAGGGCGTCATGCACCTGCTGCGCGCCGCCGAGCAGCTCCCGCCGGACGTCGGCCTGGTGCTGTGCGCCGGCGCCCCGGACACCCCGGCCGAGCGCCAGCAGGTGGCCGACGCGGTCGCCGAGCTCCAGTCCCGGCGCGACGGGGTGGTGTGGATCGAGGCGATGCTCCCCCGCGAGCAGCTCGTCCCGCTGATCACCGGCGCCACCGTCTTCGTCGTCCCCTCGGTCTACGAGCCGCTGGGCATCGTGAACCTGGAGGCCGCGGCCTGCGGCACCGCCGTCGTCGCCAGTGCGGTGGGTGGCATCCCGGAGGTGGTCGACGACGGCCGCACCGGGCTGCTGGTGCCCTACGACCCCGACGACGCCGCGGCGTTCGAGGCCGGCCTCGCGGCGACGATGACCGAGCTGCTGCGCGATCCGGAGCGGGCGGCGCGGATGGGCGCGGCGGGGCGCGAGCGGGTGCTGGCGGAGTTCGGCTGGCCGGCGATCGCCCGGCGGACCGTCGAGGTCTACCAGGCCGTCCTGGCGGGGCGGGCGTAGCGGAGCCGCTGGTACCGTTCGACCGCCGGCCCGTGCGCCGGCGGCGCAGCAGCAGCGAAGTCCGGTGCGAACCCGGCGCTGTCCCGCAACTGTGAGGCACCCGCTCCCGGAGCAGACGGTGCCGTAGCCAGATCGCCTGCTCTGCGTCCTGCAACCGACCCTCGCGGCTGGGGTCGCGCATCGGGCGTCGGGTCAGCTCGGAGCCGGCCCTCGCCGCCTCCGCTGGAGGCCCCTCCCCGTGTCCGGTTCCCTTCCCCGCGCGACGCGGTCCGCATCGCCCTCCCGCCGGCGGTCGCTCGTCGCGCTGCCGGCGCTGACCGCCCTGGTCCTCACCCTCGCCGCGTGCGGTGACTCCGCCGAGGGCGACGACGAGGGCGCCGCCGCGTCGCCGTCGGCCGCCGACTTCCCGGTGACCCTCACCGCCGACAACGGCGAGGTGACCATCGAGGAGCAGCCCGACGCGATCGTCTCCATGTCCCCGTCGGCCACCGAGACGCTGTTCGCCATCGGCGCCGGCGACCAGGTCGAGGCGGTGGACGACAACTCGACCTACCCCACCGACGCGCCCATCACCGACCTGTCCGCGTTCACCCCGAACGCCGAGGCGATCGTGGGCTACGACCCGGACCTCGTGGTGCTCAGCGACGACCAGAACGGGATCGTCGACGCGCTCGAGGCCCTCGACGTCCCCGTGCTGCTGCTCGGGGCGGCCGAGGACCTCGACGACGCCTACGCCCAGATGGAGCTGCTCGGCGAGGCCACCGGGCACGCCGACGAGGCCGCCGACACCGTGGCCGACGTCCAGGACCGGATCCAGGCCGCCGTCGACTCGGTGCCCGCCGACGCCGCGGGGCAGAAGGTGTTCCACGAGCTCGGCCCGGAGCTGTACTCCGCCGACAGCTCCACCTTCATCGGCAGCATCTACGGCCTGCTGGGCCTGGAGAACATCGCCGACGCCGCGCCCGACCCGAGCGGCGGCTACCCGCAGCTGTCCGCCGAGTTCGTCGTCGAGCAGGCGCCCGACCTGATCGTGCTGGCCGACACCAAGTGCTGCGACCAGAGCGCGGCCACCGTCGCCGAGCGGCCGGCCTTCGCCGCCGTCCCCGCCGTCGTCGAGGGCCGGGTCGTCGAGGCCGACGACGACGTCGCGTCCCGCTGGGGCCCGCGCGTCGCGGACTTCGCCGAGACCGTCGCCGAGGCGCTGCAGGGCTGAGGAGCGCCCCCGTGAGCGCCACCACCCACCGCACCCGGCCCGGCCGTCCGACGGCCGGGCCGGGCACGGTGCATCCCCGGCGGTCCACCGCCGTGGTGACGGGCGCCGCGGGCCTGGCGCTGGTGGCGGCCGTGCTCGCCGGCATCTGGGTGGGCGCCGTGCCGCTGGCTCCCGGCGGGGTCGTGCTGACGCTCGCCGACCGGGCGCTCGGTCCGTTCGGGATCGACGTGCCCGGCGGGCTGACGGGCACGCAGGCGGCGGTACTGCTGCAGCTGCGCCTGCCGCGGGTGGTGCTCGCCGTCCTGGTCGGGGCCGCGCTGGCCGTCTCCGGCGCGGCCTACCAGGGCGTGTTCCGCAATCCGCTCGCCGACCCCTACCTCCTGGGGGCGGCGGCCGGCGCGGGCCTGGGCGCCACCCTCACCATCGCCTACTCCCCCGTCCAGTCGCTCGGGCCGGTGGGCATCGTCCCGCTGGCCGCCTTCGCCGGGGCGCTGTTCGGCGTGTTCTGCGCCCTGGCCCTGGGCAGCGTCGCCGGCGGCGCGCACAGCCCCACCCTGCTGCTGGCCGGCATCGCGGTCGCCGCGTTCCTGGCGGCGGCGCAGAACCTGGTCCAGCAGCAGAACACCGACGACCTGCGCGAGATCTACGGCTGGATGATCGGCCAGCTCGGCAGCTCGCAGTGGTCGGACGTCGTGCTGGTCCTCCCCTACCTGGGCCTGGCCTGCGCGGTCCTGCTCTGCTGCGGCCGGGCGCTGGACGTGCTCGCGGTCGGCGACGACGAGGCCGGCTCGCTGGGCGTGCACCCGGGCCGGCTGCGCCTGCTGGTCATCCTGGCCGCCTCCCTCGCCACCGCCTCGGCCGTGGCGGTGAGCGGGCTCATCGGCTTCGTCGGCCTGGTCGTGCCGCACATCGTGCGCCGGCTGGCCGGCGGTTCCTACACCCGCGTGCTGCCGCTGTCGCTGCTGGTGGGCGGGGCGTTCCTCGTCGTGGCCGACCTCGTCGCCCGCGTCGTCCTGGCGCCGGCGGAGCTGCCGATCGGAGTGGTCACCGCGTTCGTCGGCGCACCGTTCTTCGCCGGCCTGCTGTGGTTCGGGGCGCGACGCCGGTGACCGCGCCGCAGCCGGAGTCCGCCGGGCGAGGCGCCCGCGTCGAGGTCGTCGGCCTGGGCGCCGCCTACGGCCACACCCGCGTCCTGGACGCCGTGCGCTTCACCGTCGAGCCCGGCGGCTGGCTCGCCGTCATCGGCCCCAACGGCTCGGGCAAGTCGACCCTGCTGCGCTCGGTGCTCGGGCTGCAGGCCCACGAGGGCCAGGTCCGCATCGACGGCGTCCCGACCACCGGCATGCCGCGCCGCGACCGCGCCCGGCTGCTGGCCTACGCCCCGCAGCTACCCGTGCTACCCGAGGGCATCAGCACCCGGGAGTACGTCACCCTCGGCCGCACCCCGCACCGCCCGCTGCTGGCCGCGCCCCGCCGCTCCGACCGCGCGGTCGTCGCCGACGTGCTGCAGCGGCTGGACCTCGAGCCGCTGGCCGACCGGCTCCTGGCCACCCTGTCCGGCGGCGAGCAGCAGCGGGCCGTGCTCGCCCGGGCGCTCGCGCAGCGGCCGCGGGTGCTGTTCCTCGACGAGCCCACCGCGGCGCTCGACCTCGGTCACGCCCAGCAGGTGCTCGACCTGCTCGACCGGCTGCGCCGCCAGGACGGGCTGACCGTCGTGAGCACGCTGCACGACCTCACGCTGGCCGGCCAGTACGCCGACCGGCTCACGCTGCTCGCCGCCGGTCGCGTCGTGGCGGAGGGCACCCCCGCCGAGGTGCTCACCCCCGCGGCGCTGGCCGAGCACTACGGCGCCCGGGCCCAGGTGGTCTCCGGTCCCGACGGCCTCGCGGTGCTGCCGGTCCGGTGAGGGTCAGCCGCCCGACTGGGCGGTGCGGAGGAGCTCGCCGACCTCGGGCCGGGCGGCGTGCGCGCCGGCCGCCAGGAAGGACTGCTGGATCACCTCGCCCAGGCGGTGCCGCGCCATCATGTCGTCGCCCATGACCTCCTGCTCGGCGGCCCCCGGGGCGAAGACCACGGTGGGGATGCCGGCCGCCTCCAGCGCCCGCACCTCCTGGCGCAGCAGGCGGGCGGAGTGCCTGCGGGCGGCCGCGTAGACGCTGAGCGAGAGCCCGGCCGGTCCGGCCATGGGTGCGACGACGACGGCCAGGTCGATCCCGGCGCCCCGCAGCAGCGCCGCGTTCGTCGGCGAGTGGGCACCGCCGTCGACGTACGTGTGCCCACCGATCCGCACCGGCGCGAAATACCCGGGCACGGCGCAGGACGCCGCGACGGCGAGGTGGATCGGCGGCCGCGTCGTGTCCGGGCGGCCGAAGACCTCCCGTCGGCCGTCGTGCCGGTGCACGGCGCAGATCCACAGCCGGTCCTCGGGCCAGCCCGGCCGCTCCAGCTCGCGCAGGGCGGCCAGCTGCTCGGTGATGTCGCGTCGCCCGGGCGCGATCAGCGCGCCGGCGGCGGCGACCGGCCGGAACCGCCACGGGCGGGTGAGCGCCCGCTGGACCATCCCGAGGGCGGGCAGCTCCAGGGGACGGCGCAGCAGCTCCAGCGCCCGGAACGGGGCCAGGTCGGGGATCTCCGTCGCGGCGATCTGGCGCAGCACGTCGCCGTCGCCGGAGAGCGGGGCCTTCACCGTCCACGCGGCGAGGTCCTCGGCGCGCACCCCGAGCCGCAGCAGCGTCCCGGTGATCGACCCGGCGGAGGTGCCGACGATCAGGTCGGCCGACCGCGGGTCGAAGCCGACGTCGTGCTCGAGCACGGCCAGGACGCCGGCGTGATAGGCCTGCCCCACCACGCCGCCGGCGCCCAGGACCAGGCCGACACGCGTCACGCGGCCATCCTCCTCCGCGGAGGGAACCGCCAGGGCAGAGGGTCAGCCCACCGCCCGGAAGCGCACACCGTCCCCCGGCCGCAGCTGGGCGGCGAGCGCGAGATCGGCGGTGACCACCACCGCGAGCACCGGGTAGCCGCCGGTGACCGGGTGGTCGGCGAGGAAGAGCACCGGGGCGCCGTCGGGCGGCACCTGCAGCGCGCCCGGGACCAGGCCCTCGCTGGGCAGCTCGCCGTCCCGGGCCCGCCCCAGTCGCGGCCCGGTCAGCCGCAGCCCGACCCGGTCGCTGGCGGAGCCGACCTGCCACTCCTGCGTGGTGAGCGCGGTCCAGGCGTCGTCGGCCAGCCAGTCGCGGCGCGGGCCGGGGAGCACCCGGAGCACCGGCCGATCCGGCGGCGGCCCGACCGGCGCGACGTCCACGAACGGCTCGTCGCCGGCGAGGTCGCCGACCGGCAGCAGCGTGCCCGCGGCCACCGGCGGCGGGCCGAGGCCGGACAGCGTGTCGGTGCTGCGCGAGCCGAGCACCGGGGGGACGTCGACGCCGCCGCGCACCGCGACGTAGCTGCGCAGGCCCTGCCGGGGCGGGCCGAGCGCCAGCACCGACCCGGCGGGCAGCGTGGTGGGCGCGGCGAAGGGAGCGGCCCGGCCGTCGATCTCCACCGGTGCCGGTGCGCCGGTCACGGCCACCAGCACGGTGCGCCCGGCCCGCACCCGCAGCCCGCCGGCGGTGACCTCCAGCAGCGCGGCCTCCGGCCGGTTGCCCACCAGCCGGTTGGCCAGCGCGGCGGCGGGGACGTCGGCGGCGCCGGAGCGGGTCACCCCGAGGGCGGCGGACCCGGGACGGCCGAGGTCCTGCACCGTCGTCAGCGGGCCGGTGGCGAGGACGGCCAGCACGTCAGCCCACCTCGCGGAACCGCACCCGCGCGCCGGGCACCAGCAGGGCCGGCGGATCGCGGTCGACGTCGAAGAGGACGGCGTCGGTGCGGCCCACCAGCTGCCAGCCGCCGGGCGAGGAGCGCGGGTAGATCCCGGCGTACGGGCCGGCCAGCGCCACGGCACCGGCCGGCACCCGGGTGCGCGGGGTCTCCCGCCGGGGCACGTGGAGATCCTCCGGCAGCCCGGTGAGGTAGCCGAAGCCGGGCGCGAACCCGCTGAAGGCCACGGTGAGCTCGACGCCGGTCAGCGCGGCCACCACCCCGGGGACGCTGCGGCCGGACAGCCGGGCGACCTCGGCCAGGTCGGGTCCGTCGAGGACGACCGGAACGGTGACCAGCGGCCCACCATCGGCCGGCCCCGCGTCGGCGGTCGGGAGCCGGCGCACCGCCGTCGCGTCCAGGTCCGTCGGGCGGCGGTCGAGGACGACCAGCACGGTGCGCGCGGCCGGCACGACATCGCGCTGGCCGGGCAGGGGCGCCGCCTCGAGCGCCCGGCGGATCGCGGCGACCGCCTCCGGCCCGTCGACCTCGACGAGCAGGGCCCGGTCGCCGTAGGGCAGCACCCGCACGCCGGTCGGTGTCGGCTCCACCGGATCATGATTGCCGACTCCCCGCCCGCCGCCCCTCGCGGCCGGGCGGGCTTCCCGGACCCAGGAGGACCCCCCGTGGCGCAGGCCGCCCCACCCGTCGTCGTCGTCGGCCTGGTCGCCGCACCCGGGGCGGCGGCCGACCTGGCCGCGGGCCTGTGCGACGACCTGGCCGCCGAGCTCTCCGCGCAGCACCCCGAGGTCGCCTGGCAGGTGCGGTCCGTGGAGGACGGGCTGGTGCAGCCACCGGCCGACGACGCCGAGCTGGTCGCCGCCACCCGCGACCGGCTGCTGCGGGAGGACTGGGATCTCGCGGTCTGCCTCACCGACGTGCCGCTGGAGAGCGCCCGCCGCCCGGTGGTCGGGCACGCCAGCCCGGTGCACGGCGTCGCGGTGCTCTCCCTGCCGGCGCTGGGTGCCGTCGGCCGGCGCCGGCGGGCGCTGCAGACGACGATCGGGCTGGTCCAGGCGCTGGCCGGCGACGGCGAGCCCGACGACGACGGCGATCGCGCGACGATCAGCCGCCGGCTGCGGCAGCTCGCGGTCGACCCGGCCGACTCCACCGAGGGCGTGCGGTTCACCGCGCGCGTCCTCACCGGCAACCTCTCGATGCTGGTCGGCATGGTGCGGGCCAACCGGCCGTGGCGGCTGGCCATCCGGCTCTCCCGCGCGCTGACCGCCGCCATCGCCGCCGGGGTCTTCGCCCTCATCACCCCCGACATCTGGCGGCTGGCCGACGTCTTCGGCTCGGTCCGGCTGGCCGCGGTCGCGGTGGGCTCGATCGCGGCCACCGCGATCACCCTGGTCGTCGGCGCGGAGCTGTGGGAGCGGACCCGGTCGCGGCGGTCGCGCAAGCAGGTGACGCTGTTCAACCTGGCGACGCTGGGCACCGTGGTCATCGGCGTGCTCTCGCTGTACGCGGCGCTGTTCGTGCTCGCGCTGCTCGGCGCCCTGCTGCTCGTGATCGACCCGCTGTTCACCGAGGCGCTGGGCCACCCCGCCGGATTCACCGACCACCTGGAGCTGGCCTGGCTGATCAGCTCGCTGGCCACCGTGGGCGGCGCACTCGGCGCCGGCCTGGAGACCGACGAGGCGGTGCGCGAGGCCGCCTACACCTACCGGCCCGGCGGCACGGAAGCCGAACCGGCCGACGCGTCCACCGCGGGCTGACCACCGGGCGTGGCGACGGTCCCTACAGGGTCGGAAGGCCTCGCCCAGCTCAGGGGTCCCCGGAACCCCCCAGGTCAGGGCGGAACGGGAACGCTGCCGGCACCTGTCCGGTAGCAGCACGCCCTCGACAGGCGGCCCCCGGAAGTGGGGGGTACCTTCACCCCGCGTCGCGGGGCTGTCGCACTGTGCGGACGGATGCATGCTGCGGGTACGGCCCGCACCGTCCACCGAGATCACGGTCGGACAGGGGCTGGGACAGCAAGGAGCGAGACGGACAGGGAGCCCTCTCCCACGACAGGACCTGGAGGTGACGCGCGTGATCCGGCTGCTGCTCGCGGACGACAACGACTTCGTCCGGCAGTCACTGGTCGAGCTGCTCACCGCCCGTGAGGACATGAGCGTGGTGGCCGAGTGCTCCGACGGGGACGAGGTCGTGGAGGCCGCGGAGCGCACGCACCCCGACGTCGTCATCGTCGATCTCGCGATGGCGCGCGTGGGCGGGCTCGAGGCCGCCCGGCGCCTGCTGGCCGTCCAGCCGGACGCGCGCATCGTCGTCCTCACCGCCAACCTGTCCGCCACCGCCGTCCGGGAGGCGCGCGAGCTGGGGGTCGTCGGGTACCTGCTCAAGGACGCCGATCCCGAGGAGCTACCGCACCACGTCCGGGCCGTGGCCGCGGGCGGGACCGCCTGGCAGGCGCACCGCGGCACACCCCCGACCGACTTCCCGTACCTGACTGAAGCGTCTATGACCTCTACGGAGAGTAGTGACGCAACAGGGAGACCCTCGGAAAATCAGGGTCTTTGGTCCTAAACATGACGCTACGGATTCCAATAGTGGAGTCTTTCTAGTCCGATGAGTTCCTCCTGAGGCACCCGCCGAGGATTCGCCGCCCCTGAGGAACGATGCTCCGTGACGACCGTCCAGCTCGACCGGTCCCCTGCGCTGCACAACGCGACCGTCCTCGTGGTCGATGACCATCGCACCTTCGCCGAGCTGCTCTCCGGGGCGCTCGTGGCCGCCGGGATGGCGTCGGTCGGGACAGCCGCCTCGGCCGCCGAGGCGGTGTCGATGGCGGCGGAACTGCACCCCGACATCGTCGTGATGGACATCCAGATGCCCCGGGAGGACGGCCTGTCGGCCACCCGGCGCATCCGGGAGGTGGCCCCCGAGGCGGTCATCGCGGTGGTGACCGCCCACCGCGATCCCGACTGGGTCGTGCGGGCGGCGCAGGCGGGGGCGTCGGCGTTCATCCCCAAGAACGGGTCGCTGGCCGAGATGCTCGACGTGCTCGGGCGCGTCCGCGCCGGCCAGATGCTGGTGGCGCCGTCGGCCTTCACCGGTGGCCGGGCGGAGACCACGTCGCCGCGCACCGGCCGGGAGGCCCGCCCCGACCTGACCCGCCGGGAGCAGCAGGTCCTCGACTGCCTCGGCCAGGGCATGCAGGTGAAGACCATCGCCCGGGTCCTCGGCATCACCCAGGAGACGTGCCGGGGGTACGTGAAGTCACTGCACTGCAAGCTGGGCGCGCGCTCGCAGCTGGAGGCGGTGGTCAAGGCGCAGCAGCTCGGCCTGCTCGGCAGCGTGGATGAGCGCTGAAGCACCACCGTCGTCGAGCCCGCCGGGGTGGATCGACGGACCACCGAAGCGCAGACGCCCCTGGTTGCGCCTGGAGATCTGGGCCTTCCTGATCGTCCCGCTGGTCGTCCTGGTCGCCGTGGCCGGCGGCGCCGTCCTGCTCAGCGAGCGGATCGCACGGACCAACGCCCTCACCGAGGCCGAGCAGGCCGCCACCCGCTTCACGCGACTCCTGCTCGCACCGGCGCTGGAGGGGGCCCTGGCCCAGGAGGCCGGCCGGTGGGACGAGCTGGAGCGCCTGGTCCACGCCCGCCTCAGCGACGGGTCGATGACCTTCCTCTTCGTCTGGTCGACCGACGGCGACATCGTGTACTCCAGCGAGCCGGAGTCCATCGGTGAGTGGTACGAGCCCTCCGGGGACCTGCTCGCGGCCATCGACGGCCGGACCGTCGCCGGGATCGCGGAGGTCGACGACCAGCCCGAGGCCTCGTACGAGCACGGCCCGACCGACCCCTCGGTGGAGGTCTACGTCCCCCTCGACCTGACCGACCGACGGGTCGTCGTCGAGGCCTACTTCAGCTACGACGGCATCGAGCAGCAGGCCGCCGTGGTGCGCAACCAGTTGATCCCGCTCGCCGTCGGCGCGCTGGTCGTCCTGCAGCTGGTCCAGCTGCCGATCGCCACGTCCCTGGCCCGCCGCGTCCGCCGGCAGGAGACCGAGCGCGCCGAGCTCATGGCGCGCTCCCTCACGGCGTCCGAACGCGATCGGCGGGCCCTCGCCGCGGACGTCCACGACGGGCCGGTGCAGGACCTGGCCGGCGTGAGCTACGCCCTCAGCGCCCTGCGCACCAGCGTCCCCGACGACCGGCGCGCCTCCGTGGACCGGCTGGTCGCCGCGGTGCGGAACGCGGTGCACTCGCTCCGCGTGCTCATGATCGATCTGTACCCGCCCGACCTCCGGGGCTCCGGCCTGGCCGCCGCGCTCGAGGACCTGGCCGAACCGTTGCGCAACGGGGGCCTGACCGTGGAGATGCGCACCCCGGAGGTGCCGGACCTGAGCCCGGACAGCGCGGCGGTCATCTACCGGACGGCGAAAGAGCTGCTGGCCAACGTGGGCCGCCACGCCGACGCGCACACCGTCTGGGTCGACGTCGAACCGGTCGAGCACAACCGGGCACCGGCCATCCGGCTGACCGTCAGCGACGACGGAGTGGGCTTCCCGGCGAGCGGTACGGACAAGCGCAGCGAGGGCCATCTGGGCCTGCGGTTCGTGGCCGACCGCGTGCGGGACGTGGGCGGTGTCCTGGAGCTGCGGGACCGCCCGGGTGGCGGCGCCTCCGTGACGGCGGTCATCCCCACCGGCTTCACCCCCTAGCCGTCCCGATCGGTCAGCCCCGCGGTGGATCATCGGTCCGGGGACGGCGCGGGGTCCCGGGTTGCCGGCCCGCCCGACCGGGAGAGCTCGTGCCAGATCTTGTTGGTGTCGTTGAGCTCGCGCTCGACCCCGGTGAGCGCCACCTGCACCGGGATCCCCGGGCGTCCCCCGACCTTGACCAGGAACCTGCCGCGCCCCGGAGGTTCGGCCTGCGACCCCCGTCCCGGGTCCCAGGCCGGCGGGTCCTGCCAGCCGATGAGCAGGTCCTGCTCGGCACGGGAGAGCGGCACCGCGGAGGTGAGCATCGGCATCTCCGCCGACGGCAGCCCGCCGCAGATGACCATCCCGGAGCGCTCGACGAAGCCGCGCGCCTTCATCCGGTCCTCCTCGGAGGGCAGCGCCAGGAGGTCGCTCATCGTGTGGCTCACCATCGCCGTGGCCACGCCGCGCTGCCGGTTGAGCCGGATCAGCGCGTCGACCCGGTCGACCATCCCGCGTCCGGCGCGCAGCGCCCGCCACAGCTCGTCGAGGACGACGAAGTGGTGCCGGCGGGGCTCCAGGCCCGCGTCGGCCAGGGAGTGCGCGACGCTGACCGCGCCGAAGCCGTAGGACCAGCACGCGAGCAGCACCGCGGCCTGCAGGTCGTTCTGCGCGTCGTCGATGCTCGAGACATCGAAGGCGACCGGCACGTCGCGGCGCATCGGCGTGGTGGTGGGTTCGGCGAAGATGCGCCCCAGCCGCCCGCCACCGGTGAGGCCGACGAGCGTGGCCTCGAGATCCTCGGTGACGTCGTCGTAGCGGGCCCGGTCGCCCCGGTCCAGCGCGGCGGCCCGGACGTCCTCGGGCGCGGCGCGGAGCACCTCGAGCAGGTGCCGCAGGGTGGGCGCCCCCAGGCGCGCCGAGTCGTGCGTGTCGTCGAGCACCCGCAGCGCGCGGTCGAGGACGGTCTCCTCGCGGTCGGTGGGCGGCGCGGAACGCATGACGGTGATCAGCGCGGAGACGATCGCGTGCCGGCGACCGTGCGCGTCGGCGAGCAGCTGGCTGCGGGCGTCACCGGTCAGCCGCTGCGCCGCCGCCGTCGCCTCCCCCGGATCGAGGACGTTGAGGTGACCGCGCCCGGGACCGAGGGTGACGACCTGGCCCCCGATCGCCTCGACGAGGTCGACGTAGTCGGGCTTGAGGTCCCCGAGCACGAGCGGCATCACGCCGTAGGCGGCCAGGCCCAGCGCCATGCGCCGGACGACGGTGGACTTGCCCAGCCCGGGCTTGCCCAGGACGAACGCCGACGGGCTGCTGATCAGGTTCGCCCGCTGGAACCAGCTGACCGGATCGCAGCAGAGCGTGGCGCCGGAGAGCAGGTTGCGGCCCAGCGGCACCCCGATCATCGGCGTCCCGGTGCCCGCGGCGAACGGCCACAACCCGCAGGCCTGCACGGTGGTGGCCCGCCACCGGTCCGGTGCCTGGACGTAGGCGGCCGCTCCCCCGCCCGGTCCGGGCCAGCCGCGCGCCGGCGGCGCCGGGGCCGCGGTCGTCCGCCGCGCCCGGCGGGCGCGGCTCACAGGGACTCCCGGAACTCGCGGGGCACCGCCAGGTGCGCGTCGAGCACGATGCCCAGCGGCAGTGCCGCGGCGAACGCCGAGTCCTGGGACCCGTAGACCGGCCGCAGCTGGCTGCGGGCGGTGGCCGCCAGGTTCTCGACGGCGGCGCGGGCGGTGTCCACGGCCGCGCGGGCGTCGTCGAGCAGGTCGGCCTCCACGACGGTCGCCGTGACGAGCATCCCGAAGGCGACCAGGCCGGCGCCCCGCGCCTCCTCCTCGGCCGTCAGCTCCGCCGCCCCCTGCTCGAGCACGATCCGGGCGGTCGGCCGGGAGGAGGAGGCCGCGCGGAAGTGGGCGTTGCGCCGGTCCTGCTCGACCAGCCGGGCAGCGTGGGCGGCGTCCATCGGCGTGTAAAGCAGGGTGACCCGCTTGCGGTCGACGTCCGGGTGCGGCGCCAGCAGGTCGGCCAGCACGGAGGAGTACACCTCGCCGCGGGGTGCGGCCGTCATCGACCACGTCACCGACACCGCACCGTCGTGGCGGTACCAGCCCCACCCGGCCTCGGCGGCGACCGGACCGACGTCGGACCAGCGCAGCTCGGGGATGTCGCCGACGGCGTGCGCCTCGTCGAGGTGCGGAGCCGCCGACGGGTCGTAGGCCACCCGGACGATCTCGCACAGCTCTTCGGCGGTCACCGGCCGGACCGCGCCGGCCCCGGTGGCGCCGAGCCCGGCGACGAGGGAGGGCAGCCGCGACCCGATGTCCCGCGCGACGTCCGCCGGCTCACGGTTCCGGCCGCGGGCACGACCGGCCGTCGAGAAGGTGAGGCTGACGAAGGCGGTGACCGTGGCCGACCCCGCCGGGTGGTCGCGGACCACCTCCTCCAGCATCGCGAGGGCGACCGCCGGCGCGTCCGGGTCGAGGTGGGTGCCGATCTCCCGGCGCAGCCGGTGCCCGTAGTCCGGAGCGGTCTCCACGGTCACCGCGGCGGCCACCAGCCCCGGTTCGTGCCCGAGGGCCGCCAGCCACGCGCCCCAGTGGGCGACCCACACGTCGACCTGCTCCTGGTCCACCAGCGAGGCGCCGTCCGGCTCGGCAGCAACGACGACGGTGACGTGGCGGGTGGCGGGGTGCTCGACCAGGGCGAAGGCCCGCCCGGTCGGGTCCTGCCACTCCGAGAGCCGGGTGCCTGCGGCCAGGCCCGGGAGCTGGCACGTCCGGCCCGGCGTCCGCCCGAGCACCCCGGACCGGTAGAGGTGGGACCCGGAGCGCCGCGCGCGCGCCCAGCCGAGACGGCTCGACAGCCGCTCGACGCCGGACCTGTGGTGCCGGTCCCGGACGACGAGGAGCGCCATCAGGAGGGCGAGGACCGCCGCGACCGCGAGGGCCCACAGCAGTCCACCGACGGCCACGGCCACGATCGTCGCCACCAGCCCGACCAGCAGCACCCCCGTGCCGAGGAGACCGAGGCCGCCCAGACCGGGGCTGGACGGGCGCCGCCAGTTGCCGTACGTCCGCGGCGCGGGGAGGGGGCCGGTCGTCGTCACGGCAGGTCCTCCCCGTCGGGCCGCGACCGGGGCAGCGGACGGGCCTCGTCGGCCGGTGCGTCGACCGACCGGCCGGGCGAGGTCTCGCCCTGGATCTCGAGCACCCGCCGACCGCGGGCGCCCTGCCCGAGCCGGCCGGCGCCCTCGATGGCCACGCGGTCGCCGGTCCTGCGGGGTGGGGCCTGCAGCGCCGAGCGACCGGCGGGGCGCACCGGGGTGGCGACGGCGTGGGCCGGTCCCCCGGCGCGGAGCACCTGCGAGCTGACCGCCAGCGTCGCCGGGGCCACCGCCACGGCACCCGACGGCAGCCGGCCGGCCGCGTGCGCTCCTCCCCGGTCCACCGACGTCGCCGCGGTGACGACCGGGCGCAGCACCCGGAGCAGAGCCGGCAGTGCCGCGAGGGCGAGCACCAGGAAGGTCGTACCGGTGAGCGCCGCGACCAGCGGGGAGGCGTCGGGATCGGGCGCCACGAGGAAGGACGTCGCGTAGATCATCGCGGCCACGGGCTGGTAGAGGACGAAGGCGGCGACCCACGTCAGCGTCCGGACGAACACCGCCCGCCCGGTCTCGGTGCTCGTGGCCGAGGCCGACAGCGGCAGCAGCCCGGTCAGCACCACGAGGACGGCGCCGCGGGCGATGATCACCACGATCTGGAGGACGGCGCCCAGCATCACGGCGCTGCCCAGCAGGATGGTGAGGACGACGGGCATGCCGCCGGACTCGGGTAGCGCGAGCAGGCCGACGAAGCTGGCCTCGACGTCGTCGGTCGCCCGGTGCAGCACCCAGACGGAGAGGGCGTCGGCCGCCCCGACGACGAGCGTGACCGCGGTGACCCCGGCCGCGGTGACCAGCACCAGCGTGCCCAGACCACGCAGCAGATCGGCGATCGGCCGGGCGCGGCGGTGCCAGGCCATGCGCCCGGCCGCGAGCAGGACCGCGAGCACGGCGATCGCCGTCGTGTACCAGGACAGCGACGACTGCAGCACGCCGACCGCCGCGGACGGTTCCACGGCGCCGTCCGCGGCCCGCGTCCCGATCCCGGGCGAAGGAGGTGCGGCCCACAACCGCGCGACGGCCGCGAGCGCGTCCTGCGCGGCCTCGATCACCGCGGCCGCCAGGTCCTGGAGCGGATCACCGCCCACGTCGGCGGCGGTGGAGCTGGCGACAGGGATGGTGGGATCGCTGAACGCGGTCAGCCCCGAGGCACCCGTCCGGGACGCGCGCACCGGCACGTCGACCTCCGCCGCGACGCCCACGAAGGCGGCCGGGTCCAGCGCCGCCGACGGGACGTCCGCGAGTTCGGGCCCGGGCACGGGTGCGGCCGCGGCGGCGTCCGGCGGGAGCACGGTCACGTCCGGCGGTGCTGCGGGAACGTCCGGCGGGAGCCCAGCGACCCCGTCGGGCGCTGGGGGCAGCGGCTGGTCCACCGGCGGCGGAGCGGGGTCCACGGCCGGCGGCGGGACCGGCTCCGCGGCGGGCGGGGTCGCGGGCGGCTGCGCCGCGGGAGGAGGTGGAGGCGGCTCCGCCGCAGGTGGGGGCGGCTCCACGACGGGCGGCGGCGGTTCGACAGCGGGCGGAGGCGGCTCCACGGCGGGCGGGGGTGGCTCCGCGGCGGGCGGGGGCGGCTCCACAGCGGGCGGGAGCGGCTCCACGGGAGGTGGCGCCGGCGTGGGGACCGGCTCCGCCGACGGCGTCACCGGTGCCGGGGTGGGCACCGGCACCGGGCTCGGGAGAGCCGGGTCGACGGGCTCGCTCACAGGAGCGCCGCGATCAGCGCGGAGGCGGAGCTCACGAGGACCGCTCCCCCGAGCACGAGGACGAGCTCACCGGCGAACCCGGCGCCCTCACCGCGACGGTGCGCCAGCGCCATGCGCCCGCCGACCAGGATGACGCCCACGACGCACAGGGCCAGGACGGTCCAGGCGACCCACTCGACGATGGTCACGATGCCCTCGGCACCCGGCGGGGGCGTGCCCTCGCCGGGGTCCACCACGGCCAGCACTGTGGGAGCGGCGGCGAGCAGCGAGGTCATGGCTTCCTCCTCCTCCAGCGGATCCGCGCCGGCGGACGGCGCGGTGGACGAGGTCGGCACCCGCGCCGGTCTCCGGCTCGTGTCCACGCTCCGTCGGACGCGGACGCCGGGCAATGCCCGACATTGGGGGGTGTGCGCCGCCGGTGCCCCTGGCTGTACTCGAGCCGGTGCTCGGACCGACGGACGAGGGTGGGCGATGGACGGCGCGATGCGTCCGCGGGGAGGCCGCCGGTGGCGGGCCGCCCTCGCGGCGGTCGCCCTGGCCCTCGCCGCCGGCGGGTGCACGGGCGCCGACGACGTCGCCGGCTCCCGCACCCCCTCGCCGACCGCGGCGCCGCCCTCGGACGACGGCCACCGGACCGGGAGCTTCCCCGCGCCGCTCCCCCACCCCACGGACGACGCCGCGTCCGCCGCCTCCGCCCTGGCCCTCGGCACCGCCGCCGTCACCGCGTTCGCCCGACCCGACGTCGCACCGGCCCGGTGGTGGGCGGAGCTCGCCCCGCTGCTGAGCCCGGCCGCGACCCTGGCGTACGAGGGCACCGACCCCGTCGAGGTCCCGGCCCACCGGGTCACCGGGCCGGCGTGGTCCGGCGTCAGCCCCAGCAGCTTCCTCGCGACGGTCTTCGTGCCGACCGACGCCGGGGACTACGCGGTGCTGCTGGTCCGCGAGGGTGGCGGTGCGCCGTGGCTGGTGGAGCGCATCACCCTGGTGCCCGCGGACTACGTGCCGCCGGCCCCGGCGACCCCCTCCCCGCCGGCGGGTTCGTGATGCGCCGGGCCCTGGCCCTCCTCCTGGCGCCCGTCGCGGTGGCCGGGGGTCTGGTGGCCGGGGTCCTGGTCATGAGCGAGCCCGAGGCCCGGGTGCAGGCCGCCGCCTGCGCCGGGGGGCCCGGATCGCTGACCGTGACCGGCGTGCCCGGCGGGACCGTCGCCGGGTACACCGGCGAGCAGCTGGCCAACGCGGCCGCGATCGTCCGGACCGGCCAGGCCCTCGGTGTCGACGCCCGCGGCCAGGCCATCGGCGTGATGACGGCGATGGGCGAGTCCTCGCTGGTGGCCGTCGACCACGGCGACGCCGCCGGGCCCGACAGCCGCGGGCTGTTCCAGCAGCGCGCCAACGGCCTGTGGGGCAGCTACGCCGACCGGATGGACGCCGTCGCGTCCGCCACCAGCTTCTTCCACGCCCTGCTCGCGGTGCCGGGCTGGGAGACGCTGCCGCCCACGATCGCCGCGCACCGCGTGCAGCACAACGCCGACCCCTACCACTACGCCCGCTGGTGGGATCCCGCGCTCGAGGTCCTCGCCGCGCTCGCCGGGGCGCCCGTCGCCGGGCTCGCCCCCGGCACGGGGTCCCTGCCCTGCACCGGGGTGTCCCCGCTCGGACCGGTCGTCGGGGGGTGGACGCTCCCGGCCGACGGTCGCCTCAGCAGCGGCTTCGGACGCCGCGGCAACCCGACCGGCGAGGGCGAGCAGCTGCACGCCGGTCTCGATCTGGCCGCCGCGTGCGACACGGCGATCGTGGCCGCGGGGGCAGGGATCGTGGTGCAGGCCGGCGCCGCGTCGGGCTACGGCAACCTGGTGGCCGTCGACCACGGCTCGGGCGTGGTCACGCGGTACGCGCACATGGAGGCCGAGGACCTCACGGTGGTCGTCGGTCAGAGCGTCGCCACGGGGCAGCAGCTCGCGCGGGTGGGCTCCGCCGGCGACTCGACCGGCTGCCACCTGCACTTCGAGGTGCTGCTCGACGGCGTCGCCAGTGATCCCCTGCCGTTCCTCGCCGAGCGGGGCATCGACCCCCGATAGCGGTTCCGCCCGCCGGGAGCGGCGGCGTCAGGCACCGGCCGGCCACTCCGGGTGACGCAACACCACGCGGCGTCGACGGACCCCCCACATTGTGGGGACGACGGTCCCCCCTGTGACGGCTGGGACGGGAGGGACCGACGGCCCACGCTTTCGGTGTTCCGCTCGAACCTCTGGTGCCAACGGGAGCCTGACCATGGAACTACCGTCCCTCGACCGTCGGGACATGCTGAAGGTGTGGCTGCTGGGCGCGGCCGCGGTGGCCCTCCCCTTCCAGGCATCGCTCACGGCGAAGAGCGCCTCCCGCATCTCCAGCCGCAAGCTGCCCAAGCCGTACACGCTGCCGTTCGCGGTCCCGCCCGTCCTCCCGAAGGCGTACGAGGACGCGACGACGGACTACTACGTCGTGCGGCAGCAGGCGTTCGTGGGCCGGATCCTGCCCGGCGTCGACACGCCGCTGTTCGGCTACAACGGCACGGTCCCGGGGCCCACGATCAAGGCCACCCACGGCCGCCGCACGGTGGTCCGGCAGATCAACGAGCTGCCCGACCAGCACCCGAGCCTCGGCTACGTGCCCTGGACCTCCACCCACCTGCACGGCATGCCGTCCGAGCCGCAGTACGACGGCTACGCCGGGGACAACTCCCAGCCGGGGCAGTGGAAGGACTACCACTACCCGAACAACTGCGAGGCGCGCACGCTCTGGTACCACGACCACGGCGTCCACCACACCGCCGAGAACGTGTACATGGGCCTGGCGGCCCAGTACCACCTCACGGACGCCGTCGAGCAGGCCCTGCCCATCCCGAAGGGCCAGTACGACGTCCCGCTCATGCTCGGTGACGCCAGCTTCGCCGAGAGCGGCGCGCTGCTGTGGGACGACCACAGCCACTCGGGGCACTACGGCGACGTCATCCTGGTCAACGGCGTGCCGTGGCCCACCATGAAGGTCACCCAGCGCAAGTACCGCTTCCGCGTCCTCAACGCGTCGGTGGCCCGCGGCTACAAGCTCAAGCTGAGCAACGGCCAGCCCTTCCAGGTGATCGCCACCGACGGGGGGCTCATGTCCGCACCCCAGAGCGTCACCCAGATCACCGTGGGCATGGCCGAGCGCTACGAGATCGTCATCGACTTCGCGGCGATCAAGCCGGGCCAGAAGATCCAGCTGGTCAACCTCGGCGTCAAGAACGCGATCGACTACGACCACACCGGCAAGATCATGCAGTTCGAGGTCACCGCCGACCCGTTCGACCCGGACAACAACCTCGTCCCGGCCGCCCTCGCGCCCGCCCACTCCGCGATGCTGCTCACGCCCGCCCAGGCGAAGGTCAAGCGCTACATGCGCGTGGAGCGCACGAACGGCCTCTGGACGATCAACGGGCAGACGTGGGACGACGTCGAGAAGGGCGACTTCAACCCGATCTTCGCCAATCCGCAGCCCGGCGACGTGGAGATGTGGGAGATCGAGAACAAGTCCGGTGGCTGGTTCCACCCGGTGCACATCCACTTCGTCGACTTCCAGGTCGTCAGTCGCAACGGCAAGCCGCCGCGTCCCGAGGAGAAGGGCCCGAAGGACGTCGTCTACGTGGGCGAGGGCGAGAAGGTCCGCGTGCTCATGCGGTTCTCCAAGCCGGGCGGCTACCACGGCCGCTACATGATCCACTGCCACAACCTGTCGCACGAGGACCACGACATGATGACGCAGTTTCAGATCGGCGCGCACGACGTCGACTGCGACCCGGTCAAGACGGCACCGCCGAAGTACGGCAACCCGCCGGTGTGGTCCTGAG
The DNA here is from genome assembly GCF_003319105.1 of Blastococcus sp. TF02-09. Lineage (GTDB taxonomy): Bacteria > Actinomycetota > Actinomycetes > Mycobacteriales > Geodermatophilaceae > Blastococcus. Next base: position 122,127 of record NZ_QOHH01000007.1, read on the forward strand.
CCATGACCGCGACCGACACCACGCCCTCGGCCGGCTCGGCACTCCCGGACAGCCCGTCGCGGGGACGCCGCGCCTGGCCCTGGGCCGCAGCCGTCTCCGCCGCGGCGGCCGGCGGGCTGCACATGCGCGCGGCGTTCGACCACGTGGGCGCCCACGACGTCGTCGTCGGCTTCTTCCTGGTCGTGGCCTTCGCCCAGCTCGCCCTGGGCGTCTGGCTCGCCATGGGCGTCGTGGCCGGCCTCCGGCCCGACGTCCGGCTGATCGGGCTCGCACTGCTCGCCACCGTGGCCCTCGTGGGCCTCTACGTGGTGGCGCACACGACGGACCTGCTGGCCGCGTTCCAGGTGCACGACACCGCGGCGCACCACGGAGCCGGCACGGTGGGCACCGAGGCGCACTCGACCGAGACGACGGGTCCCGTCGCCCTCGGCCTGGAGCCGGTCACCACGCGGGAGCCGGCAACGCTGCTGGGCGCCGGCACGGTGGCGCTCGAGATGGTGACCGTGCTGTCCCTCACCGCCCTGCTGCCGGCCCGGTGGCGCGGTGGTGCGGCGAACGCGCTGCTGCTCCTCGGCGCCGCCACCTGGCTGCTGTGGCTCACCGGCGTGCTTGCGTGACCCGTCCGGCCCCGGCGGCCGGCACCGCCCTCCCCGGCGCCGCCCGGACCACCGGGCGGCGCCGGCGGCGCCGCTGGCCGACCGTCCTGGCCGTCGCCGTCGCGCTCGCGCTCGTGTCGTCGGTGACCGGCATCCTGCCCGTCCGCGTCATGCGCGTCGGGTCGGACAGCATGTCCCCGACCATCGAGGCGGGCGACCTCGTGCTGGTCACGCGCAGCGGCGGTGCCGTCGAGCGGAGGGACGTCGTCGTCGTCGACCACCCGGACACCGGCGCCCTGCTCGTCAAGCGCGCGGTGGCACTGGGCGGCGACCGCCTCGGCATCGAGGACGGCGTGCTCGTGGTGAACGGCGAAGCCGTGTGCGAACCGGACATCGACCCGGCGCGACTGGACGGCGTCTGGTTCGGCCCGGTGACCGTGCCCGAGGGCGAGGTGTTCCTGCTCGGCGACGACCGGGCCTCCTCGATCGACTCCCGCGCCTTCGGGACCGTGCCGACCGGTGAGGTCACCGGTGTCGTGGACAGCCTCCTGTGGCCGTCACCGGGCGGACTTCCCGACGAGCTCTGCTGACCGCACACCCAAGCATTGGGGGTACGGCATCCCCCTCGTGGTGGCTGCCCACCCGCTCCGCCCGCGGGAACAGTCGGAGCCGGAAGTCCGGACACCCGCTCGGTGCCGGAAGACCCCGACAGCGGAGATCGTCATGCACCAATCCACCAGCCCGCCCGTGGGCCGCCCGGCAGGACGCCGCCCGGCCCATTCCTCCGACCCCGCACTGACGCGACGGCGATCCACGGCACGCACCCGGTGGGGGGCGCTGGCCTGCGCCCTCACCGTCGCGTCCACCGCGGGTTCCGTGGTCCTCGCCTCGCCGGCGAGCGCTGCCGTCCCCGTGTTCCCCGACAACATCGTGGTCTTCCCGAACCGCGACATGGTCTCCCTCGAGGGGTTCGAGGCGGCCTCGGGCAAGCAGGTCACGATCGAGGTCCGCCGTGGCGGGAGCGTCATCGGAGCTGCGACCGGCACCGGCGCGAGCCCCGCCGCGATCGCGGCCGGCGAGCCCACCGTCGAGGTCAACCACCCCGGAGGCATCTGCTGGGGAGCCGGCGGCGGTCCGCAGGTCACCCCGAACATCCAGGCCGGCGACGTCATCGTCGTCCGGTACGACAACGTCTCGTACGACACGACCGTGCAGGACGTGGAGGTGACCGGCTCGCAGCTCGACGGCGGCAGGCTCGTCGTCTCCGGCCGGGCGGGCGCGGGTGTCGACACCGCGAAGATGGAGCAGCGGATCATCAACCCGTCGCTCAAGGACGACCCCGCGGTGGCCCGCCGGGACGTCCGCGCGGTCCCGCCGGCCGAGCTGCAGCAGTCCGCCAAGGGCGACTACCAGTCGGGGCTCGCCGTGACCGGCGGTCAGTTCACCGCCACCTACCAGTTCCCGACCGCCGCGACCGCCACGGCCGTCAGCGAGGGCCAGCTGCGCGTCATGGCCTGGCAGAACGAGGACGCCGACGGCAACCGCCAGGGCCTGACCATCAGCGAGTTCGGGGAGATCGACGGCCCGGGCTTCGGCGGCTGCCCCGCCGGTGCCGCCGGACAGGGCCCGAAGTCGCCGACCGGTGTGACCGCCACGCAGAGCGCGCCCGGCGAGATCACGGTCGGGTGGACGCCCGCGACCCAAAACCCGGGCACCGCGCCGGTGCAGGGCTTCACGGTGCGCGCGGTCTCGGTCGCCAGCACCGCCGGCGAGCAGACCGAGTTCGGCAAGCGCATCAGCAACCCGAACGCCACGTCGACCAAGCTGAGCGGCACGCTGGCCGGCAACCGCATCGAGGTGCGGACGGTCACCGACGCGGGTGAGTCCTGGCCGCCGGCCCTGGTCGGCAGCCCGGCGGACGGCGGAGCCGGAGGCAACACGGACACGACGGCGCCGACCGTGAGCGCAACGCCCGCGGGCGGCACGGTCACCGCCGACCCGACGATCACCCTCGCGACGTCGGCCGACGGTCAGATCTACTACACGCTCGACGGCACCAGCCCGCTGGACGGCGTGGACGCCGGGGCGGACGCCAACCTGTACACGGCTCCCTTCCCCCTCGGGCTGAGCGCGGCCAAGCCGTCGGTGACGCTCAAGTACGTCGCCTTCGACGCGGCCGGCAACACGTCGTTCGTCAAGACCGAGACGTACACGCTGGGCACCGCCGCCGCGCCGGGCGCCCCGGTGCTCGGAGCGGTCACGCCGGGGAACAACTCCGCCGTCGTCAACTGGACGGCGCCGACCCCGGGCTCGCAGCCGATCACCGGGTACACGGTCACGGCCACGCCGCCGACCGGCCCGGCCCGGACGGCGACCGCCCTGCCCGGCTCGACCCAGGCGACGGTGACCGGGCTGACCAACGGCACGGTCTACACGGTGACGGTGACGGCGACCAACGCGGTGGGCACCGGTGCTCCGTCCGCCGCGAAGACCGTCACCCCGGCCGCACCGGCCGCGGACACCATCACGGTCACCCGCGCCCAGTGGAAGACCGGTGACTTCCGCATTCAGGGCACGGGCAGCGAGGCCGGCGCGACCATCACGGTCACGGCACTCACCGCCCAGGGCGTCCCGGTCGTCGACCCCGCCACCGGGCTCCCGCGGACGATCACCACGACGGTCGCCGCACCGGTCGCGCCCGAGGTGACCGGCGCCTGGACGATCCGCGCGCGCACCGGCTGGTTCGCCACCAACCGGCCCGCGCTCGTGAGGGTCACCTCCAGCCGCGGCGGCAGCATCGCCACGACGACCGTCGCGAACGGCTGACCCCAGCGGCGCCCGGTCCCTGCGGACCGGGCGCCGCCGGACCGGCAGCAGAGGGCACGTCATCCCCCGCGGATGGCGTGCCCTCTGCGTGTGCCGGGGGTCAGCCGGCGGACGTGAACGCCGTGGGTGTGACGCCGGCCTGCTCCAGCGCCGTCCGCACCGCCCGGGCGAGCGCCACCGCGCCCGGGGTGTCGCCGTGCACGCAGATCGACGCGACGGCGGCCGGCACGGTGCTGCCGTCCACGGCCACCACGGTGCCCTCGACCGCCATGCGCACGGCCCGCGCCGCGACCTCGGCCGCGTCGTGCACGACCGCCCCCGGCTCGCGCCGCGGCACCAGGCCGCCCTCGGCGGTGTAGCCGCGGTCGGCGAACCCCTCCGGGACCGGTCGAAGGCCCGCCGCCTCCGCCGCCCGCAGCAGCGCCGAGCCGGGCAGCCCCAGCACCGCCAGCGCCGGGTCGTGGGCGACGACGGCGTCGACGACGGCCCGGGCCTGCGCCTCGTGCCCGACCACCGCGTTGTACAGGGCGCCGTGCGGTTTGACGTAGCGGACCCGGGTGCCCTCGGCCCGGGCGATGCCGTCGAGCGCGGCCAGCTGGTACAGGACGTCGGCGGCGAGCTCGACCGGCTCGACGTCGACGAACCGGCGGCCGAAGCCGGCCAGGTCGCGGTAGGAGACCTGCGCCCCGACGGCCACGCCCGCGGCGGCGGCGCCGGCGCAGACGCGGCGCATCGTCGTCGGGTCGCCGGCGTGGAAGCCGCAGGCGACGTTGGCGCTGGTGACGACGCCGAGCAGCGCGTCGTCGTCACCCAGCCGCCAGACGCCGAACCCCTCTCCGAGGTCGGCGTTGAGGTCGACGGAGGTGCTCACCGGCGCAGTCTCGCACTGCGCCGGTGAGCGGAGCGCTCAGAGCTCGGGCTTGAGCTGCACCTTCACGACGCCGTCTTCCTTCTTCTGGAACTTCCGGTACATCTCCGGCGCCTCCGACAGCGGCACCCGGTGCGTGGCGAAGTCGTCCACGCCGAGCGGATCGGCGTCGGTGAGCAGCGGCATGATCTCCGGGATCCAGCGCTTGATGTTGCACTGGCCCATGCGCAGCTGGATCTGCTTGTCGAACATCGTCATCAGCGGCATCGGGTCGGCGGCGCCGCCGTAGACACCGGACAGCGAGATCGTGCCGCCGCGGCGGACGATGTCGATCGCGGAGTACAGCGCGTTCAGCCGGTCGACGCCGGCGTGCTCCATGATCGGCGCGGAGACGGCCTTGGGCAGCAGGCCGGCCGCCTTCTGGACGAAGGTCGTGGCCGGGGAGCCGTGCGCCTCCATGCCGACGGCGTCCAGCACCGAGTCGGGACCGCGGCCGCCGGTCATGTCCCGGATGGCGTCGCCGATCTCGTCGACCTCGTTCAGGTCCACGACCTCGACGCCGCGGGCGCGCACCCGCGCCAGCCGCTCGGGCACCAGGTCCACGCCGATCACCCGGTAGCCCTTGTGCTGGGCGATCCGGCAGGCGAAGTCACCGATCGGACCCAGCCCCAGGACGACGAGCGTCCCGCCGTCCGGGACGGCTGCGTACTCCACGCCCTGCCATGCCGTGGGCAGGATGTCGGAGAGGTAGGCGAACCGGTCGTCGGGCGGGCCGTCCGGCAGCGGGATGTGGGTGAACTGCGCCTGCGGCACCCGCAGGTACTCGGCCTGGCCGCCGGCCACCTCGCCGTAGAGCTTGGAGAAGCCGAACAGCGCCGCGCCCGTGCCGTGCTCGCGCACCTGGGTGGTCTCGCACTGGGTGTACAGCTGCTGCTGGCACATCCAGCAGTGCCCGCAGGAGATCTGGAACGGGATGGAGACCCGGTCGCCGACCTTCAGGTTGCCGACGGCCGAACCCACCTCGACGACCTGGCCCATGTTCTCGTGGCCGAGGATGTCGCCCACGCCCATGAACGGCGACAGCGGCTCGTAGAGGTGCAGGTCCGAACCGCAGATGTTCGAGGTGGTGACCCGGATGACGGCGTCCGTGGGCTCCTGCACGAACGGGTCGGGCACCTCCTCCACCCGTACGTCGCGCTGTCCGTGCCAGGTCACTGCCTTCATGGATCCACCGTTCGTCTCGTCCTCGCGTCCCCGTCGGCACACGATCGTCATCGCTGGCTGTGCCCTTGGCCGCGAGCACGAAACCGAGGCCTCCGCCATGCCCGCGGGCGGAATGCCGGCCCCCGGCCGCACGCTGGACCTGGCATGGCACCGGCCGAGCTCACGCTCTTCGACCCCGAGCCGCCCCCGACCCCCGCGCCCCCGAACCGCCTCCTGCAGGTGCGCCGCATCTACGCCGAGCCCGCCGCCCTCGACAGCCCCCGCGGCCGCCAGGTGCTGGGTCGCTTCCCCGGGGCCGACGTCGTGGAGGTGCCCTCGCACTGGCAGATCCCCGACCTGCACGGCAACGCGGGCAACGTCGAGCGCTGGGTGCGGGTGAAGACCGAGACGCTGGTGCTCGGCGTCAAGAAGTCGCTCTCGGCCCGGCCCAACGGGCGGTCGGCGAACTGGATCGCGCCCTCGACCGCGAACGGCTGCGCCATGGCCTGCGCCTACTGCTACGTGCCCCGGCGCAAGGGCTACGCGAACCCGATCACCGTCTTCACCAACATCGAGCAGATCACCGGCTACCTCCGCCGACACGTCGCGCGGCAGGGTCCCAAGACCGAGCCCGACCAGGCCGACCCGGAGAGCTGGGTCTACGACCTCGGCGAGAACAGCGACTGCTCGGTCGACGCGCTCGTGAGCGACAACGTCGCCGACCTCGTCGCCACGTTCCGGGAGCTGCCCACCGCCAAGGCCTCCTTCGCCACGAAGTACGTGAACCGGCAGCTGCTCGACCTCGACCCCGCCGGGCGGACCCGCATCCGCTTCTCCGTCATGCCGGAGGACGACGCGCGCGTGCTCGACGTCCGCACCAGCCGGGTGGCCGAGCGGATCGCCGCAGTCGACGACTTCGTCGAGGCCGGCTACGAGGTGCACCTCAACCTCTCGCCGGTGGTGCTCCGCGACGGCTGGGAGGCCGCCTGGGCTGCGTTGTTGCAGCGACTGGACGACGAGCTCTCCCCCACCGCCAAGGCGCAGGCGGCCGCCGAGGTCATCCTGCTCACCCACAACCGCGACCTGCACGAGGTGAACCTCGGCTGGCACCCGCAGGCCGAGGACCTGCTCTGGCGTCCGGACCTGCAGCAGCCCAAGCGGAGCCAGAACGGGCAGGACAACGTCCGGTACCGCAACGAGGTCAAGCGCGACGGGGTACAGCGGCTGTACCGACTGGTGGAGCAGCACGCGCCCTGGCTGCGGATCCGATACGCGTTCTGACCCCCACGGGCAAGCGGGTGTCGACAAGGACACATGTCGACTCATCCCTTCAGGCGACCACGTCCGGTGTGACACAGTTCTACGCACAGTGATCGTTCCACCGCCGGGGGGCAGGGTGCCGCTGAACTCGGTTCGTCCGCCGACGGTCTCCCCGGAGACCCTGCTGGACGCGCTGCCCGACGCCGTCGTGGTGGCCGACGCCCGCGGCAGGGTGACCTTCGCGAACCCGGCGATCCACCGGCTGCTCGGCCACTCCCCTGGTGCCCTGCTGGGGCGGCCGCTCACGGGTATCATGCCCCAGCGCTTCCGGGCGGGGCACGGCGACCACATCACCCGGTTCCTGACCACGGGCGAGGGCGAACTGGTGGGGCAGACGACCCAGCTGCCCGCCCTGCACGCCGACGGCCACGAGGTCCTCATCGACGTCACGCTCGCCCGGGTGGAGCCCGCTCCGGGCGCGGCGCCGGAGGACTCGTCGATCGTCAGCGTGCTGAGGGACGCGAGCACCACGATCCTGCTCGAGCGCCAGCTGCAGGTGAGCCGCTACCTCGCCGCCACCCTCCGGGTGACCGCTGCGCTGACCGAGGCCGCGGACGCCGACGTCGCCTTCCAGCGCCTGCTGCCCACGCTCTGCACGGAGCTGGACTGGGACGCCGCGGCGCTGTGGCAGGCCGACGAGCACAGCGGCCGGCTGGTGCACGCCGCGACGTGGACCGCTCCCGGCGTCGAGGTGCCCGCCCTGCGCGCGGAGACCGGGCGCAGCTTCGGCCCGGGCGAGGGACTCCCCGGTCTCGTCCGCCAGTCGCGGGCGCCGGCGGTCCTCGAGGACCTGTGGAACGACGAGCGGTTCCTGCGCCGCGCGGCCGCCCGCGCCGACGACGTCCGCACCGGCGTGGCCTTCCCGGTCCTGCACGGCGAGTCGGTGCTCGGCGTCTGCGAGCTGTTCTCGCGCGCGCACCGCACCGTCCCCGAGGAGCTCACCGAGGTGCTCTCGCACACCGGCCGCCAGATCGGCCAGTTCCTCGGCCGGCTGCGGGCCGAGGCGGAGATGCGGTCGCTGGCCGAGACGCTCCAGCGCAGCCTGCTGCCCTCCCACCTGCCGACGGTGCCCGGCCTGGAACTGGCCTCGCGGTACCGGGCCGGCGGCGGGTCGGCGCTGGTCGGTGGCGACACCTACGACGTGCTGCCGCTCCCCGACGGCCGCTGGATGGCCCTCGTCGCCGACGTGTGCGGCACCGGCGCGGAGGCCGCCGCGCTGACGGCGCTGACCCGGCACACCGCCCGGGCCGCCTCGGCGGCCGGCTGCCCCGCGGCGGTGCTGGCCGCGGTCAACGCTGCGCTCCTGCGCGACCAGGGCGCCGGGCCGCTGCGGTTCGTCACCGCCGTCTGCCTGGTGCTGGAGGACGGCCCCGACGGGCGCCGGGCCGGCATCAGCATCGCCGGGCACCCGCCGCCCCTCCTGCGCACCGCCGACGGCGCCGTCGTGGCGCTGGGGCAGCCCTCCGCGCCGCTGGGCGTGGACGCCGCCACCACCTTCACCGACTCCACCGTCGACCTGCCGTGCGGCTCGACCCTGCTGCTCTACACCGACGGGGTCACCGAGGCCCGGGACGACGCGGGCGGGCAATTGGGCGAGGACACCCTCCAGCGGCTGCTCGCCGAGTCCGGCTGCACGACGGCCGAGGCGACGGTCGCCACGGTGGCGGCCGCGGTCGAGGCGCAGGTCACCGGGTCGCGCCACGAGGCCGACGACATGGCGCTGCTCGCCCTGACCGTGCCGGCCTGAGTCAGCCGGTCCGGCCGGTGTCGGCGTGCGCGACGCCCACGGGCTTGGACTCCGGCGAGCCGCGCTGGCGCAGGTAGACGGCGAAGATCGTCATCGAGCCGACGGCGAGCATCTCCGACTGCCAGTTCTGGAAGCTCCGGTTCCAGAAGTCGGCCTCGCCCAGATAACCCGCCAGCGTCACCGGGTCCTGCCGCTGCCCCAGCTGCTCGCCGTTGAACGCCACCCACCCCGTGACGGCCGAGGCGGTCCAGGTGAGCAGGAACAGCCCGCCCATCACCAAACCGAGCGACCGCGAGAGCAGCGCCGTCCGCCATCCCCCGGCCTGCGCCCAGCCGGGCGAGTCCGGGCCCGCGTGCTCGCCGACGCGCTGCTCCCGGTCGGTCTCCGTGCCCTCCTTGCCGGGTTCCTTCGACTCGCTGGACCCCTTCTGCACCAGCCACACGGTCGCGAAGACGTAGACGAAGAACTGCAGGTACTCCGACTGCCAGTTCTCCATCACGTCGACCCAGAACGAGGACGAGGTGACGTAGTCGAGCACCCCGAGCGGCTCGAGGCCGTTCGTGTGCTGCTGGGCGTTGACGTCCGCGGTGCCCGAGAGCGCCTGGCCGGCCAGCGTGGCGAGGAAGAGCCCGCCGAAGGTCAGGCTGAGCGCGTTGCTGCGCAGGAAGCCGTAGGTGGGTTCGTCGACGCTGCTCACCGCCCGGTCACCCCCAGCACGAACGCGTAGGCGATGCCGAGCAGGATCAGGAGCAGGTAGGCCAGGAAGACCGCCTTGACGCCGTTCACGGCCCGTCCACCTCGCAGTCGTAGGGCAGCTCGCCGCGGGGCTCGCACGCCGCCGCCGTCACCCGCCAGCCCGTGCCGGTCTCGGTCAGGAAGACGACGTCGCCGCCGAGGCGGACCTGCGCGTCACCGCCCCACACCTCGACCGCCGTCACGTCGCCCCCCGGCAGCTGCACGTCGCCGAGCACGTCGGCGCACGGCGCGGCGCCGTCCGCCTCGAGGGCGGCACGGGTCGCCGGTGCCAGCAGATCGCAGCGGTCCTGCGGATCCCCGCGGGGATCCTCGAAGGCGGTGGCGACCGCCCCGGCGTCCGCCTCGGACGCGGCGGCGCACCCGGTCAGCGCCAGGGCTCCGGCGGTCACCAGGCCGGCAGCTGTTCCGCGCACGACGTCTCCTCGCGACGGGGTGCCCGGTGCGCTGCTCGACCGGGCACCCGGGCCGCTACCCGCGAACCGGCACCGGACACACGCCCGACCGAGCGCCCACGCGGGGCCGGTTACCGTGGCCGACGTGGCGCGCGTGGCGGTGGTGGGCGCCGGCCTCGGGGGGTTGGCCGCGGCCGCCCGGCTCGCCGCGCAGGGCCACACCGTGACCGTGCTCGAGGCGGCGGAGCGGATCGGCGGCAAGCTCGGCCGGCTCTCCGTGGACGGGCACACCTTCGACACCGGTCCGAGCCTCGTCACGCTCCCGCAGGTCTACCGCGACCTGTTCGCCGCCACCGGGGCGCCGCTGGAGGAGTCGCTGGACCTCGTGCCGCTGGACCCGGCGGTGCACTACCGCTTCTCCGACGGCACCCACCTGACCGTCCCGGGCGAGCCCGGCGCGGTGCCCGGCGCCCTCGATGCCGCGCTCGGCGACGGCGCCGGCGCCCAGTGGTCGGCGCTCCTGACCCGGGCCGAGCAGATGTGGCGGATCAGCGAGCGGCCCTTCCTGCGGACCCCGCTCGCCGGGCCGGCCACGCTCGCGCGGCTGGCCCGCCGGCCGGCCGACGTCGCCACCATCGCGCCGTGGCAGTCGCTGCGCGGGCTCGGCGCCGCGTACCTGCGGCACCCCTCCCTGCGGACCCTGCTCGACCGGTACGCCACCTACTCCGGCTCCGATCCGCGCAGCGCCCCGGCGGTGCTCGCGACCGTGGCCTGGGCCGAGCATGCCTTCGGCTCCTGGTACGTGCGCGGTGGCCTGCACCGGCTCGCGCAGGCGGTGGCCGAGCGGGCGGTGGAGCGCGGGGCAGTGCTGCGCACCGGCTGCGCGGTGCGCCGGGTCGTCGTCGCCGGGGGCCGGGCGGCGGGCGTGGAGCTGGCTGACGGCGAGGTGATCGACGCCGACGTCGTCGTCTCGAACGTGGACGCCGCCGCGCTCTACGCCGACCTCGTGCCACCGCCCCTGGCCGCGGCGCCGCTGCGGTCGCTGGCGCGGGCGACGCCGTCCCTGTCCGGGTTCGCGCTGCTCCTGGGCCTGACCGGCCGGACGCCGGGCCTGGCGCACCACTCGGTCCTGTTCCCGGCCGACTACGACGACGAGTTCGACTCGGTGTTCGGTACCGGGCGGCACGCCGGCCGGCCCCGACCGGCCGTCGACCCCACCGTCTACGTGAGCGCCCCCGACGACTCGGCGCTGCGTCCCGACGACGACAGCGAGTCGTGGTTCGTGCTGGTCAACGCGCCCCGGCACGAGCCCGGCCGCGGGGTCGACTGGGACCGGCCCGGCCGGGCGGAGGAGTACGCCGACCAAGTGCTGCGGGTGATGGCCGACCGCGGGCTGGACGTGCGCGACCGGGTGCGCCGGCGAGTGGTGCGCACCCCCGCCGACCTCGCCCGCGACACCGGCAGCGTCGGCGGGTCGATCTACGGCACCTCGAGCAACGGGGCGCGGGCGGCCTTCCTCCGCCCGGCCAACGCCTCCCCCGTTCCCGGTCTGTTCCTCGTGGGCGGCTCGGCGCATCCCGGCGGCGGGCTGCCCCTGGTGACGCTGTCGGCGGAGATCGTCGCCGGGCTGGTCGGCCCGGCGTAGCTCCCGCGCGCCGGCTCAGCCGCGGGCGGCGCCGTAGCCCAGCAGCGCGGCCAGGCCCAGCGCACTGCGCGGCTGGTAGGCGGCCCGCCACAGGCCACCGTGCGCGGCCGCGTGCGCCTCGTCCTGCCACGGATGCTCGTGCCGCGGCCCGCCGCCGGTGTGCAGGTCGTGCACCAGCAGCGCGGCCATCAGGACGTTGGAGGTCGCCGGCTCGAAGATCTCCACGCCGAACCGGTGCGCACCCGCGTACGCGGCGGCCAGCGCGCGGTTCTTCACCACCGACCGGGTGCGGGTCGGCGGGGCCACGTTCATCGACACGGTGGTGCCGGCCGCCCGCGCCGTCGTCGCCCGCCACCGTTGGAGTCGCTTGGCCAGGGCGTAGTTCGGTCCCTGCTGGGCGACCAGGCTGTCGGCGATGCCGGGGTCGGTGCCCGGAACGTAGGCGCGCTGCAGCAACCGGCCGCCGGACACGGTGCGCAGCGGACGGCCGAGCAGCTTGGCCGCGCGGGAGCGGTCGGCGTAGGCGCGCACCGACTGGGCCACCGCGTCGGCCGGGACGGCGAAGACGTCGGTCGGGGTGGACAGGAAGGCCAGCGCCAGCTCGGGCCGGGCCGCGGTCAGGCGCACGGTCAGGGCGTCGACCGCCGTGGACACCCGCACGTTGGTGGCGCCGTCGGCGTAGACGTAGTTGCCCAGCACCGGCCGCCCGGCCAGGCTCGCGGCCCAGTCGGCCACCGCCGGCACCTCGCTGATCAGGTCGGCGCCCGCCCGGGCCGGTTCGGGGTCGGCCGCCGGGTCGTCGACGGGCATCAGCAGGGTGCCCGCGCTCCCGCGCGCGGTGTCGAGCACCCGCTCCCAGAGCGCGGCGCGGGGCAGGTCGACGCCGGCCACCCGGGCGCCCCAGCGCAGCAGCGCCGTCAGCGGGCCCATCTCGGCTCCGGCACCGAGGACGACGACCGTGCTGTCCGGCACCGCGAGCCACTCCGGATGGGCCGCCACGGTGCGCACCGCCTCGGCGCACGAGGGCTCGACCACCCCGGCGGTCACCCAGTCGTCCAGCTGACGCAGCAGCGCGTCGCCCCGCAGCCGCCGGCCGTGGAACGGCAGCGAGAGCTCCCCCTCCGGCTCCGCGGTGCCGCGGATCTCGACGGTGTGCAGCGTGCGGCCGGCGGGGGCCCCGGCCAGCCCGTCGAGGCCGGTCTCGCCGTCGGGGCCGGCGACCCGCATGCGCCGGTGCAGCGAGACCAGCCCCTCCTCGGCGATGGTGCGGGCGGCCGCGCCGGAGGGCAGCCCGGCCTCGACCAGGCGCCGGAAGTGGGTCAGGTATCCCCCGCGCCAGTTGGTCTCCCGCTCGGCGGCCAGCGCGCCGGCGGCGTCCACCGGCCGCAGCCCGTCCGCGGCCACCGCCCGGCCCAGCGCCGCGGTGCTGCGCCGTCCCTCGGCGTCCACCGGGAACACGACTCCGTGCTGGTCCTCGCTCATCGGTCCACCTTCTCGTGCGGCACGACGCTCCGCAGCGGACGGGTGCCCGAGCCGGGACACGACGCGGCCCCGGCACCGGCTGGTCGCCGGCGGCCGGGGCCGTGTCGTCCTGCGCTGGGCTGCTCAGGGCAGCTCGGCGGAGGTGGTCAGCTGGTCGCGCCCTTGAGTGCCTCCGACAGCGCCGCCGCCTCGTCGGGCGACAGCTCGACGACGAGACGACCGCCTCCCTCGAGCGGCACGCGCATGACCAGGCCGCGGCCCTCCTTGGTCACCTCGAGGGGACCTTCACCCGTGCGCGGCTTCATGGCCGCCATGCGTGCCTCCTTCGCCGGCCACACCGCTCCCCGCCCGGGGCGGGAGGTGGGGTGGCGTCCGTCGCTGCTGGAACTCCACCACCCATGATCCCGTATGCGGCTCCGTCGTCCAACACGAGGGCCCCATCAGGGGAACGCGCGGAAGCAGTCGGCGACGTGGTCGTCGACCATCCCGGTGGCCTGCATGAGCGCGTAGCCGGTCGTCGGGCCGACGAAGACGAACCCGCGGCGCTTCAGTTCCCTGGCCATCGCCACCGACTCGGGGCTGGTCGCGGGGACGTCGGCGAGCGTGGCCGGGCGGGTCCGCGGCCCGGTGGGCGCGAAGGACCACAGCAGCGCCGAGAGCCCCTCCGGCTGCTGCTGCGCGGTGCGGGCGTTGCGGACGGCGGCGGTGATCTTCGCGCGGTTGCGCACGATGCCCGCGTCGGCCATCAGCCGCGCCTCGTCGTCGGCGTCGAACTCCGCCACGGCGTCGATCGAGAAGCCCGCGAAGGCGGCGCGGAACGCGGGGCGCTTGCGCAGGATGGTGATCCAGGCCAGCCCGGACTGGAACGCCTCGAGGCACATCCGCTCGAACAGCGCGTCGTCCGCGTGCAGGGGCGTGCCCCACTCCTCGTCGTGGTACGCGACGTACTCGGGCGCGCTGTCGCCCCAGGCGCATCGGGTCGGCACGCCGGACACGCTAACGCGGCCCACCGACCGTCAGCCGACCACCGAGGAGACGTTCCCGCCCGCGAGGTCCTTGGCGTAGAGGTCCCGCCGGCCGTTCGCGTCGGTCGCCAGCAGCGCCTGCGACGTCGTGATCAGCACGCGGTCGGCCCCCACGGCGAACAGGCGGCCGTACTCGGCGGGAGCGATCGAGCCGGTCACCCCGCCGGTGGCCCGGCCGTCGGCGTCGGCGGTGACCAGGACCAGCGGGCCGCCGTCGAGGTCGCGGCGGTAGTGGTCGGTGTGCCCGTTGCCGTCCCCGGGCAGCGCGGCCGCGGTGGTGGAGAAGAACCCGTAGCGGCCGGTGGGGTCCAGCTCGACCTGGTGCTCCCAGGAGGTCGTCTGGCCGTCGCCCATGGCCACCGACGTGCCGGTGGTCGTGTCGATGCGGTGGGCGAGGCCGGTGGTCCAGTTCGCGGCGGGGGTCGGCGTGCCCAGCTTCGCGCTGGTCACCAGGGCCACGTACTGGCCGTCGTCGCTGATCGCGACGTCCCCGGCGTCCCGGTGGACGGCGAACTCGGTCCGGCGGCCGGCGACCACCACCGCCGAGACGACGACGGCCTCGCCGGCGCCGGCTCCGGACAGCGTCTTGCGGTAGAGGACCGTCGGCCCGTTCGACGAGGTCGCGGGGAACAGCGCGTACCGGCCGTCGGGGGTGAGGGCGAGGGCCGGCCCGAGCGCGGTGCGGGGCAGGTTGGCACCGGACGCCGTCGCCGACACCCGGGTGACCGCTCCGGTGGTCATGTTCTTCGCGAAGACGTCGACCGCGCCGTTGGTGTCGCCGGGCACCAGGTCCGGCCGCGGCGAGTAGAAGAGCACCAGGTTGCCGTCGGCGGACACGGCCACGCTCGGGCTGGTCGAGTACACCGACGCACCGGTCTGCAACTGGGTCCCGGCGGTCCCGGCGCTGACCGCCCCACCGGACGGCACGCTCACCAGCGCCCACGTCCCGGCGACCAGGTCGCGCCGGTAGACGTCGGCCAGCCGGTTGGTGTCGGTGGGCAGGAGGGCCGCGGTGGTCGCCAGGACGACGTAGCGGCCGTCGTCGCTGATCGCCGGGGCGGCGGTGTTCGTGAGGTCGGTGGCACCGGTCGCGGCGGCGCCGAGCGGCGCGATCCGGGTCCGCGTGCCCGCCGTCCGGTCGAACAGGTAGAGCTCGTAGGCGGAGTTGGTGTCCGACGGCTCCAGCCGCGCCCGGGTGCCGACGACGACGTACCGGCCGGTGCTGCTCACCGCCAGGCCGCCGGACTCCCCCGCCCCCTCGGCGGGCACCGTGGCGAGCACCGGCGTCGCACTCGCGGGCGCCGATGCCCCCGACCGGTTGTCGCTGGTGTCCACCGCGACCAGCGTGTAGGTGTACGAGCTGCCGTTGACCAGGCCGGTGTCGGTGTACCCGGTGCCGGTGACCGTGGCGATCGGCACGCCGTCGCGCGACAGCTCGTAGTGCCTCAGGTCGGCCTCGGCGTTCGTCGCCCAGGACAGCGCCACCTGGCCGTCGCCCGGGGTCGCGGCCAGCCCGGTGGGCGCGGCCGGGACGTCCGTGTCCCGCGGCACCGCGGTCGTGGTGGTCGCCGACGAGCGGTTGCCGCTGGTGTCGACGACGACCAGCGACCAGCCGTACGAGGTGCCGTTGACCAGGCCGGTGTCGGTGTACCCGGTCCCGGTGACCGTGGCGATCACCGTGCCGTTGCGGGATAGCTCGTATCGCGCCACGTCGTACTCGCCGCTGGCCGGCCAGGACAGCACGACCTGCCGGTCCCCCGGCACCGCGCCCAGCGAGGCGGGAGCCGCCGCCGGGACCGAGTCCCGCGGCACGGCGGACGTCGTGGTCGGCGTCGACCGGTTGCCGCTGGTGTCCACGACGACCAGCGAGTAGCCGTACGAGGTGCCGTTCACGAGGCCGGTGTCGGTCCAGCCGGTGCCGGTGACCGTGGCGATCAGCGTGCCGTCGCGGGACAGCTCGTATCGCGCCACGTCGTACTCGCCGCTGGCCGGCCAGGACAGCACGACCTGCCGGTCCCCCGGCACCGCGCCCAGCGAGGCGGGAGCCGCCGCCGGGACCGAGTCCCGCGGCACGGCGGACGTCGTGGTCGGCGTCGACCGGTTGCCGCTGGTGTCCACGACGACCAGCGAGTACGTGTACGTCGTGCCGTTGACCAGGCCGGTGTCGGTGTACCCGGTGCCGGTGACCGTGGCGATCACCGTGCCGTCGCGGGACAGCTCGTATCGCGCCACGTCGTACTCGCCACTGGCCGGCCAGGACAGCGCAACCTGCCGGTCCCCCGGCGCCGCGCCCAGCGAGGCGGGAGCCGCTGCCGGCACCGAGTCGCGCGGCACCGCGGTCGTGGTGGTCGGCGTCGAGCGGTTGCCGCTGGTGTCGATGACGACCAGCGAGTACGCGTAAGTCCTGCCGTTGACCAGACCGGTGTCCGTGTACCCGGTGCCGGTGACCGTGGCGATCACCGTGCCGTCGCGGGACAGCTCGTATCGCGCCACGTCGTACTCGCCGCTGGCCGGCCAGGACAGCGCGACCTGCCGGTCCCCCGGCGCCGCGGTCACGGCCGCTGGCGCGGCGGGGGCCAGGGTGTCGCCCGGGGTGCCGGTGGCCGGGGTGCTCGCCGTCGTCCCCGTGTACGTGGCGCCCAGGAACGTCGTGTGCGTGCGCACCGTGACGACGTAGCTCCGGCCGTTCGTCAGCCCGGTGACGGTGACGCTCGTGGTGGTGGGGCTCGCCGCGAGGACGCCGTCGAGGAAGACGTCGTAGCCGCTGACGGAGATCTCTCCCGGCGCGGTCCACGAGAGGGCGAGCGCGCGGTCGGCCCGTGCGGCGACGACGTTGGTCGGCGGCGCGGGGTCGGTCACGCTGGCCGTCCGCAGCCCGGGGACGGGCGCCGGCCCCCGGTCGGTCACCGGTCCCCCAACCGCCAGGAGCGCCAGGACGAGGGCGAGGACGACGCTGGGGAGCAGCCGCGGCCGGCGACGGCTCCTGGAAACGGCCTGCCTGTCCACCGTGTGCCTCCCGACCAGGGCGGGACGGCGCTTCCGTCCGGCCCACTCAGTCTTCGGCAGCTCCTGCCCCCTGTTGAGCCGTGCCGGGTCGACGGCAGCCGGAGGTCAGGCGGCCCGGGCGGCGACGGCGGCGAAGCGGCGCAGCGAGCGGCGCACGCCCCACCGCACGAACGGCTGGACGGCGTACCAGCCGGGCGTGAGGACGACGCCGATCCAGCCCCAGGGCAGGTAGAAGCGCTCGGTCCAGACGAAGGTGGCGTGCTCGCCCCGCGGCTCGATCTCGAAGATGCCCGGGCCCCGGATGACCCGGCCGGTGTGCTGCACCTCGACCAGCCGCGGCGGGTCCCACTTCGTGATGACCATGGTGTCCAACAGCCCGAGGTGCCGGCCGCCGGGCAGGGGCAGCCCGGTGCGTGCCGCGAGCCGTCCGCCCACTCCCTGCGCCGGACCGCCGACGGTCTCGACGTCGGTCGCGACCATCCACTCGCCCTGCCCCACCCAGTCGGTGAGCACCTGCCAGACCCGCTCGGGCGACGCGTCGACGTCGATCCGCTCGACCAGCTCAGGCATCGGGGTGCTCCTCGTCGTCGTCCGTGGGTGGCGTCGGCCCGCTCGTGGGGTCGTCGGTGGGGGTCGGATGCAGCCGCGCGGTGAGCGTGGCGATCTCGGCGTCGCGCTCGTCCAGCGTCCGGGCGAACTGGTCGAGCAGCCAGTCCACCTCGGTCATCCGGTAGCCCCGCAGGGTCACCGTCATCCGCAGCGCCCGCACGTCGTCCCCGGTGACCGGCCGCTCGACGGGCAGCTCCACCGGGGAGCGGTCCAGGTCGGCGGGCAGCTGGGTCTCGCCGCGGCCCAGCAGCAGCGAGGCGCCGAGGAAGAGCAGGGCGGCGACCACCAGGACGCCGAGGAGGAAGAGGACCAGGTCCAGCACGTCAGGCGTCGGACGGGCCGGACGGGGGACGTCCACCGTTCTCGCCACGCGCCCTGGCGGCGTCGGCCGCCTGGATCGCCGCGACCACCTCGGCGACGTCGTCGGTGACGGTCAGCAGCTCGAGGTCGGCGGGGCTGATCGTGCCGGTGGCCGCCATGGTCGAGCGGATCCAGTCGAGCAGCCCGGACCAGTACCCGGTGCCGAACAGGATGACGGGGAACCGGGTGACCTTGCGGGTCTGCACGAGGGTGAGCGCCTCGAACAGCTCGTCGAGGGTGCCGAACCCGCCGGGGAGGATGACGAAGGCCTGCGCGTACTTCACGAACATCGTCTTGCGGACGAAGAAGTAGCGGAAGGTGATGCCGAGGTCGACCCACTCGTTGAGCTCCTGCTCGAACGGCAGCTCGATGCCGAGGCCGACCGAGAGCCCGCCGGCCTCGCAGGCCCCCCGGTTGGCCGCCTCCATCGCGCCCGGGCCGCCGCCGGTGACGACGGCGTACCCCGCCTGCGCCAGCGCGGCGCCGATGGCCACCCCCGCCGCGTAGTGCGGGTGGTCGGCCGGCGTGCGGGCGCTGCCGAACACGCTGACGGCCCGCGGCAGCTCGGCGAGCAGCCCGAAGCCCTCGACGAACTCGCTCTGGATGCGCAGCACCCGCCACGGATCGGTGTGCAGCCAGTCGGTCTGGCCCCGGCGGTCGAGCAGCCGCTGGTCGGTCGTCGTCCCCGCCGCCTGCGGGTCGGGCTCGTTCCCGCGCAGCATGACCGGCCCGCGGTGCCGGGCGGGCCGCCGCGGCCGGGCACCCGGTTGCGGCGCGGGCCGGCCGGCCCCGCCCTCCGGTGCGGCGTCCTGCGGGCCGGGCGGAACGGTCATGCGGTGCTCCCGGACAGGTAGGCGACCAGCGCGTCCTCGGCCGGCTGCAGCCGGTCGATGCGGACGTGCTCCTCGCGGGTGTGGGCGAGCTGCGGGTCACCCGGCCCGTAGTTCACGGCCGGGATGCCGAAGGCGGCGAACCGGGCGACGTCGGTCCAGCCGAGCTTGGCCCGCGCCGGGCGGCCGACGGCGGCGACGAACGCGGCCGCGGCCGGCTCCGACAGCCCCGGCAGCGCCCCGCCGGAGTGGTCGACGATCTCCAGCGTCGCGCCGTCGGCGACGGCCTGCGCGAACACCTCCCGGACGTGCGCCTCGGCGGCGTCCTCGTCCCGGTCGGGTGCGTAGCGGAAGTTCACCAGCAGTCCGGCCTCGTCGGGGATCACGTTGCCCGCGACCCCGCCGGAGATGCCGACGGCGTTGAGGCCCTCGCGGTAGGTGCAGCCGTCGATCTCGACCTCGCGCGCCTGGTAGGCGGCCAGCGTGGCGAGCGGTCCGGCCAGCCCGTGGATCGCGTTGCGCCCGAGCCAGCTGCGCGCGCTGTGCGCCCGGTGCCCCGGCGTCGTCAGCCGCACCCGCAGCGTGCCCTGGCAGCCGCCCTCGATCTCGCCGTCGGTCGGCTCGAGCAGGATGGCGAGGTCCCCGTACAGCCAGCCGCGGCGTTCCCGCGCCACCCGGCCGAGGCCGTTCTTGACCGCCTCGACCTCCTCGTTGTCGTAGAAGGCGAAGGTGAGGTCGTGGGCGGGCTCCGCACCGGGGACGCCGAAGCGCCCGGCCACCCGCAGCATCACCGCGTCCCCGGACTTCATGTCGCTGGTGCCGCAGCCGTAGAGCCGGTCGCCCTCGATGCGGCTCGGCACGTTGTCGGCGATCGGCACGGTGTCCAGGTGACCGGCGAGCACCACCCGCGTCGGCCGGCCGAGGTTGGTGCGGGCCAGCACGTTGTTCCCGATCCGTTCGACCTCCAGCCCGCCGAGGCCGCGCAGGGCGGCCTCGACGAGGTCGGCCAACGGCTTCTCGGTCCCCGACACCGAGGGGACGTCGACCAGCGCACGGGTCAGCGTGAGGACGTCGGCGGAGAGGTCCAGCGGAGGGAGGTCGCTCACACCGCCGAGCCTACGGCCCCGGTCAGGGGCTCGGCCGGAGCCTGCGAGGGGTGGCTGGAGCGGGGTCCGGCACCGGTAGCGTCGTACCCGTGACTGCCGCGACCGTCTCCGCTTCCGCCGCCGGCCTCGCCACCGTGACGCCCTCGGGCACGGTGCTCGACACCTGGTTCCCGGAACCCCGGCTGGGTGCGCCCGAGAACGCGAAGGCCGGCACCACGCGGCTCGGCGCCCTGGAGCTCTCCGGCGAGCTCGGTCCCGACTACGGCGGCCTGGTGCGCACCGACGAGGCCCGTGGCGTGGAGATCATCGCCGTCCGCACCGTCATCCCCGACCTGTCCGCCCCGCCGGTGGACACCTACGACGTGTGGCTGCGGCTGCACCTGCTCTCGCACCGGCTGATCAAGCCCAACAGCGCGAACATGACCGGCATCTTCGGGCTGCTCACCAACGTGGCGTGGACCAGCGCCGGCCCGGTCGAGGCGGCGACGTTCAACGCGCACCGGCTGCGGGCCGCGGTCGGCCACGTGACCGTGTTCGGCGTCGACAAGTTCCCGCGGATGGTCGACTACGTCATCCCCACCGGCGTGCGCATCGCCGACGCCGACCGGGTCCGCATGGGCGCCCACCTCGCCGAGGGCACCACGGTCATGCACGAGGGCTTCGTCAACTTCAACGCCGGGACCCTGGGCCCCTCCATGGTGGAGGGCCGGATCAGCCAGGGCGTCGTCGTGGGCGCCGACAGCGACATCGGCGGTGGCGCCTCGATCATGGGCACGCTGTCCGGTGGCGGCACCGAGGTCGTCTCCATCGGCACCGGCTGCCTGCTCGGGGCCAACGCCGGCATCGGCATCTCGCTGGGGAACGACTGCATCGTCGAGGCCGGCTGCTACGTCACCGGCGGCTCGCGGATCACGCTGCCCGACGGCTCGGTGGTCAAGGCGCGCGAGCTCTCCGGACGCGACGGCCTGCTGTTCCGGCGCAACAGCGTCAGCGGTGCCCTCGAGGCCGTCGACCGCACGGGGCGCGCCTGGGGAGCCCTCAACGCGGAGCTGCACGCGAACTGACGGCCAGCCTTCAGGGGCCCGCAGCGAGCGTGCGAGGTGCGGGGGGAAGGCTGGTCCTCTTACTAGGCTCGGTGGCGATGGCCTCCTCCACGTCGACCGCGATGCGCGCGGCCTCGCCCGCCCGCCGCCGCCCCGCCCGACGGCCGTCGACGCGGCGCGGTACCGGTGGCCGCCGGGGCAAGAAGGACAACTGGTGGCCGCTGGTGATCGTCGCGGCCGTCGTCCTGCTCGGCGTCGCCTGGGCGCGAGCGGCGGACGACGTCCCGGCGGTCGTCTGCACCGTCGAGGGTCCCGTCGGAACCGGCAGCGTCCGGCTCACCCCTGACCAGGCGCAGAACGCGGCGACGATTGCGCGCGTGGGCCGGGAGCGCGGCCTGCCGGACCGGGCGATCGTGATCGCTCTGGCGACGGCGATGCAGGAGTCCACGCTGCGCAACCTCGACCACGGCGACCGCGACTCGCTCGGGCTCTTCCAGCAGCGGCCCTCGCAGGGCTGGGGCACGCCGGCGCAGGTGCAGGACCCGGTCCACGCGGCGGGCATCTTCTACGACCGGCTGGTGCAGGTACCGAACTGGGAGACTCGATCGGTGGTCGACGCCTCTGATCGGGTGCAGCGCTCCGCGTATCCCGAACGGGTCGGCCAGTGGGAGCCGATGGCCAAGGAGCTGACCGCGGCACTGAGCGCGAACGCCCTCGGCTGCGCCTGAGACTCGTCAGCCCCGAGAACTGTCGGCGCCCTCCGCCAGGGTCACATCATGGGCAAGCGCGCTGAACCACCGCTGCACTGGAGGGATGTCGGTCGCGCCGACCTCATCGAGCTGTTCTCGACCGGTCTCACGCCCGAGCAGGTGGGCGCACGGTACGAGCGCAGCGCAGAGATGGTCCGCCTCAAGGCGCGTGCGTGGAACCTGGACCCCCGCGCGCTGCGCGCACGAGTCACCGGACTCGCCGCGCAGCACCCGGACGTCGCCGCCCAGTTCGTGTGCGTGGTCGACGGCGCACCGCTGACGCGCGAGGCGAAGGATCTGTCCCCGGGCAGCGGCGCCCGGTGTCGTTGGCGCTGCCCGACGTGCGCGCACGAGTGGATCACATCGGTGGCCAACCGGACGCGGCGGCGGTCGGGGTGCCCGAGATGCGCGGTGAGGCGAGGGAAGGAACTCGCTCGGGCTCGCGCCCCCAAGACCGAACCGCTGTCGCACGTCGCACCAGACCTGGCAGCGCAGTTCGTGAGGAACGTGAGCCGCCCGGATCGAGACGCCACCACAACACCCAGCGGGTCGCACGACCGTATCCAGTGGCGCTGCACGGCTGGGCACGAATGGGAGACCGCCGCCCGCCAACGGGTTAAGTACGCAAACCAGTGCCCCACCTGTCTGAGTGGTCTGTGGACCAGCCGGCACGAGTTCGAGGTCGCCGCACTCGTCGAAGCCAGCACCGGCTTGGCCGTGACGGTAGGGGCCCGCGTCCCTTGGCCGGGCACCTCGAAGGACGAGCTCATCGACCTCTACGTCGAGGGGGCGGACCTACTCGTGGACCTGGACCCCACGCGCTGGCACGGCTCGCCCAACGCGGCGGCCCGTGACGCTCGCAAGCTGAGTCGGCTCGCTGGCGAAAGGTATGTCCGCGTCCGACCACACCCCCTCGGGCTCTTGACGGTGCCCGCAGCAGAGTCGAGACAACAGGTGCTGCTCACCGAGGCAGCTGGCAGGGACCCCTGGCTGTGGGCCACAGCCGTCGTCGGGGCCTTGCACGACTTTGCACCCCATCTGCCGACACGCGTCCCCTCGGCCGCTGAGCGCAGCGTCGCCCTCATCCAGGCGGACGTGCGCTGGCGACGCTTGCGGTCCGGCGCACGCCGTCGAAGTTTGCTGTCCGAGCATCCGCGTGTCGCTGCCCAATTCGTCGCCGTGGTCGGCCGACCCGAGCTCAGTGCGGCTGACCTGGCTCCTGCGGGGAACGACCGTGTCCACTGGCGCTGCGCCGACTGCGGACATCAGTGGGAAGCGCGCGTGGCCAACCGGACGCTCCTGGGCACCGGGTGCCCGCCCTGTTCCTACCGTCGCGGTGCCGCGCGCGCGGCCGCGCCGCGTACCGGCCAGAGCTTCGCCGACCGACACCCCGAGCTGGTCTCGGCCTTCGTCGAGAACCTCACCCATCCGGCAAGAGCCCGTTCGACCTGAAGCCAAACAGCACGGACAGGTGCCGATGGACCTGCCGCTACTGCAGTCGCCCCTGGGTGGCCTCTCCTCAGACCCTGAACCGCCACCCCTCCTCGGCAGGTTGCCGCCCTTGTGGCTGGAGCCGAGGTGCTCGGAAGCGCCGCCTTTTGCGCTGAGGTCGCAGCATGGCTCACGGCAGCCGTACTCCGCCGACAGCGTCGGCACGGGCCCTCGGCTGCGCCTGAGTCCCGGTCGTCAGTCGTCGGCGATCGGCCGCCCGACCACCAGGGCCTCCCGCAGCTCCGGGTCCCGCGACCGGTAGGCGGCATCGGGCTCGGTGCCCGTGGCGTCCAGCACGGTGCTGAAGAAGCACCGGGCCGCCGCCGCGAGGACGACGTCGAGGATCTCGTCGTCGGACAGGCCGAGGGCCCGCACCTCGCCCAGGTCCTGCTCGGTGAGGTCCGCCGCTCCCCCGGCGACCTGGGCGGCCAGCCGGACGACGGCGGCGTCCACCGGGTCGAGCTCGCCCGGGACGCCGCCGGCGACCGCCCGCACCTCCGGCGCGGCGTCGAACTGGTCCACCAGCACCGCGCCGTGCGCCAGCGAGCAGTAGCTGGACCGCAGCCGCAGGGCGGCGGACACGGTGGCCAGCTCGTAGCGGCGCGGATCCATCGACGCCTTGACCGCCGCATTCAGCCCGCGCCAGGCCTCGAGGACGGCGGGGCGGCGGGCGAAGACCTTCGTGTAGTTCGCGACGTACCCGAGTGCCAGCCGATCGCGGTCGAAGGCTGCGGCCGCCTCCGGGGAGGTGCTCTCGTCGGCGTCGGCGATCCAGCTCATGGGCGCCGACGCTAGGGCCGCACGCCTCCCGGCGGAAGAGCGCGGCCGCCGGTCACCGGCCGACGTAGGACGCCAGGTGCTGCCCGGTCAGCGTGGACCGGTCGGCCACGAGGTCGGCCGGCGTCCCCTCGAACACCACCTGCCCGCCGTCGCGGCCCGCGCCCGGCCCCAGGTCGATGATCCAGTCGGCGTGCGCCATCACCGCCTGGTGGTGCTCGATGACGACGACCGAGCGACCGGAGTCGACGAGCCGGTCGAGCAGGCCCAGCAGGTTCTCGACATCGGCCAGGTGCAGGCCCGTGGTCGGCTCGTCCAGGACGTAGACGCTGCCCTTCTCCGCCATCTGGGTGGCCAGCTTCAGCCGCTGCCGCTCGCCACCGGACAGCGTCGTCAGCGGCTGGCCCAGGCTCAGGTAACCGAGCCCCACGTCGACCAGCCGGTCGAGGATCGTGTGCGCGGCGGGCACCCTGGCCTCGCCGGAGCCGAAGAACGTCTCGGCCTCGGCGACCGACGTCGCGAGCACCTCGGCGATGTTCCTGCCCCCGAACGTGTACTCCAGCACCGATGCCTGGAACCGCCGGCCCTCGCACTCCTCGCACGGGGACTCGACGGTGGCCATGACGCCCAGGTCGGTGAAGATGACGCCCGCGCCGTTGCAGGTCGGGCAGGCGCCCTCGGAGTTCGAGCTGAACAGCGCCGGCTTCACCCCGTTGGCCTTCGCGAACGCCTTGCGGATCGGCTCCAGCAGCCCGGTGTAGGTGGCCGGGTTGCTGCGCCGCGAGCCCTTGATGGCGCCCTGGTCGACGACGACCACGCCCTCCCGTCCGGCGATCGAGCCGGTGACCAGCGAGCTCTTGCCCGAGCCCGCCACGCCGGTGAGCACGCACAGCACGCCGAGCGGGACGTCGACGTCGACGTCGCGCAGGTTGTGCGCCGACGCGCCGCGCACCTCGAGCACCCCGGACGCGGAGCGCACCGAATCCTTCACCGATGCCCGGTACCCGAAGTGCTGCCCGGTGCTGGTGCTGCTGGTCCGAAGCTCCGCCACGGTGCCCTCGAAGCAGACGACGCCACCGGCCGTGCCCGCTCCGGGCCCCAGGTCGACGACGTGGTCGGCGATGGCGATGGTCTCGGGCTTGTGCCCGACGACCAGCACGGTGTTGCCCTTGTCGCGCAGCTGCAACAGCAGGCCGTTCATCCGCTCGATGTCGTGCGGGTGCAGGCCGACGGTCGGCTCGTCGAAGACGTAGGTGACGTCGGTGAGCGAGGACCCGAGGTGCCGGATCATCTTCGTCCGCTGCGCCTCGCCACCGGACAGGGTGCCCGCGGGCCGGTCGAGGGAGAGGTAGCCCAGCCCGATCTCGGTGAACGAGTCGAGCAGGTGCTGCAGCCCGGCCAGGAGCGGCGCCACGGACGGCTCGTCCAGGTCCCGGACCCACTCGGCGAGGTCGCTGATCTGCATCGCGCAGAGGTCGGCGATGTTCCTGCCGTTGATCCGGGACGAGCGGGCCTCCGCGGTGAGCCTCGTGCCCTCGCACTCCGGGCAGGTCTGGAAGGTGATGACGCGCTCGACGAAGCGCCGCACGTGCGGCTGCAGCGACTCGACGTCCTTGGAGAGCATCGACTTCTGGATCTTGGGGATGACGCCCTCGAAGGTCAGGTTGATGCCCTCGACCTTGATCTTGGTCGGCTCCTTGTAGAGGAGGTCGTCGAGCTCCTTCTTCGTGAACGCCCCGAGCGGCTTGTCCATGTCGAACCCGGCGCCGGCGAAGATCCGCCCGTACCACCCGTCCATGCTGTAACCGGGCACCGTCAGCGCGCCCTCGGCCAGCGACTTCTCCGCGTCGAACAGCGCCGTCAGGTCGAAGTCCGACACCGAGCCCATGCCCTCGCACCGCGGGCACATGCCGCCGAGGTAGACCTGGTCGCGCACCACGGCCTTCTCGACCCGGCCGCCGGCCTTCTCGGTGCTCATCACGCCGGAGGCCTTGCGAGTCGGCACGTTGAACGAGAAGGCGGTGGGCGGGCCGATGTGCGGCATCCCCAGCCGGCTGAACAGGATCCGCAGCATCGCGTTGGCGTCGGTGGCGGTGCCGACCGTGGACCGCGGGTTGGCCCCCATCCGCTCCTGGTCGACGATGATCGCCGTCGTCAGGCCCTCGAGCAGGTCGACCTCGGGCCGGGCCAAAGACGGCATGAAGCCCTGCAGAAAGGCGCTGTAGGTCTCGTTGATCAGCCGCTGGGACTCCGCGGCGATGGTCGCGAAGACCAACGAGCTCTTGCCCGAGCCGGAGACGCCGGTGAACACGGTGAGCCGGCGCTTGGGCAGCTCGACGCTGACGTCCTTGAGGTTGTTCACCCGCGCGCCCAGCACCCGGATGACGTCGTGGCTGTCGGCGGCGTGCCGTCCGGTGGCGTCGGTCGTCGCGCTCATGCGTCGGTGCCTCCATCGTCGGGACCGGCCGCGCGGCAGCGACCGTCCGGATTTCTACCAGGGGTGTCCGACAGGGATGACCGGTCGAGGGCCCGGTTCTCAGCTGCGCTGCTGGATCCGGACCGTGTTGCCGGCCGGGTCGCGGAAGGCGCAGTCGCGGACGCCGTAGGGCTGGTCGGCCGGCTCCTGCATGACCTCGGCTCCGCTGGCCTGGACCTGCTCGAAGGCCGCGTCCAGGTCGTCGCTGTCCAGCATGATCCAGCCGTACGTGCCCTTGGCCATCATCTCCGCGATGGTGCGACGCTCGTCCTCGGTGATGCCGGGGTCGACGGCCGGCGGGGCCAGGAGGATGGATGTGCCGGGCTGTCCGGAGGGACCGACGGTGATCCACCGCATCGCGCCGGTCCCGACGTCCTGGCGGACCTCGAAGCCGAGAGCGTCGCGGTAGAAGGCCAGCGAGGCGTCCGGGTCGGTGTGCGGGAGCGAGGCGGTGTGGATGGTGAGGTCCATGGCGCTCACGCTAGGGACGGCGTCCCGACCTGTGCTTCTCGATTCCTGACCGATTCCCGTACCGGCCGGATGACCTGCTTGGCCACGCACGCGGGCATCCCCGTCGTCGTTCCGGCGGCCTCCCGCCGGTAGACGCTGGGCGGCATGCCCACCAGCTCGGTGAAACGCGTGCTGAACGTCCCGAGCGAGGAGCAGCCGACGGCGAAGCAGACCTCGGTCACGGTCATCTCCCCGCGCCGCAGCAGCGTCATGGCCCGCTCGATGCGCCGGGTCATCAGGTAGGCGTAGGGCGACTCCCCGTACGCCGCCCGGAACTCCCGGCTGAGGTGCCCGGCGGACATGTGCGCACCCCGGGCCAGCGCCTCGACGTCCAGCGGCCGGGCGTACTCCCGGTCGATACGGTCCTTCACCCGGCGCAGGCGGGCGAGGTCGCGCAGCCGCTGCTCCGGGACCGGTCCGCTGCCCACCCACCGGATGCTGCCACGCCGGCCACACCCGGTGGACCGCTCCGCTCCCCCGACGGAGGGAGGAGGGCTCAACCCGGGATGCGGGCGAGCCGACTCCGTGGCATGACGATCGCCTCCTCCCCTTCCGGTCCGGCGGTCACCGCGGGTCCCGACGACACCGCGGTCGCCGACGTGACCGTCCTGCTGCCGACCCGCGAGGACCTGCTGGCCCGGCTCGACGAGACCCTCCCCTCGGTCCGCCGCTGGCCGACGACGCTGCTGATCGTGGGGCTGCTGCGCCGCGACGACGGCTGGCCGACCCCCGCCCCGACGCTGTCCGCCGTCACGATGTTGCTCGCCCGCTCGCTGCGCGGCGACGACTGGCTCGGTGGCGCCGGCGCGGCGGAGTTCGCCATCGTGCTCGCCGGCGACGAGACGGCCGCCGAGGTCGCCGCCCGGCGGCTCACCGCCGGCGTCGACGCGCTCGGGATCCCCGGCCTGTCCGCGGCTGCGGGCATCGCCGCGCTGCGCTCGGACCTGACGCCGCACGAGGTCTTCCGGCGCGCCACGCTCAGCCTCACCGCCGCCCGGCGGACCGGTCCGGCGACGGTGATCCGCCACCGCGAGCCGGCCTGAAGAAGGACCCCTCTGCCCCCCACCGCTCGCACGCTCGCGGCGGGCCCCTGCAGAGGGGCCATCAGTGGGCCAGGCGCTCCACGGCGGCGTCGATCCGCTCGTCGGTGGCGGTGAGCGCCATGCGGACGTGCCGCGACCCGGCGGGCCCGTAGAAGCTGCCCGGGGCGGCCACGATCCCCAGACCCGCGAGCCAGTCGATCGTCGCCCAGCAGTCCTCGTCGCGGGTGACCCACAGGTAGAGGCCGGCCTCGGAGTGGTCGATCCGCAGTCCGGCCGCGCGCACCGCCGCGGCCAGCCGGTCGCGGCGGGCGCCGTAGCGCTCGCGCTGGGCGTCGACGTGCGCGTCGTCGTCCAGGGCCGCGGCGATCGCGGCCTGCACCGGCGTGGGCACCAGCAGCCCGAGGTGCCGGCGGACCTCCCACGCGCGGCGCACGAGCGCCGGGTCGCCGGACAGCAGGCCGCCGCGGTACCCCGCCGCGCTGGACTGCTTGGACAGCGAGTGGACCGCGAGCAGCCCGGTGTGGTCGTCCCCGGCGACGGCGGGGTGCAGGATCGACCGCGGCTGGACGTCCCAGCCCAGCGTCACGTAGCACTCGTCGGCGGCGACGGGGACGCCGTGTGCCCGGCCCCACTCGACCCAGGCGCGCAGCTCGTCGTCGGCCAGGACGCGGCCGTGCGGGTTGCCCGGGGAGTTCAGCCAGACCAGCACCACGCCGTCGGCGTCGTCCGGCGGGACGTCGGTGCGTTGGACGGCGAGCCCGGCGACCACGGCCCCCACCTCGTAGGTCGGGTAGGCGACCGACGGGATCAGCACCGTGCCGCCGGCGGGCAGCCCCAGCAGCGTCGGCAGCAGGGCGACCAGCTCCTTGGAGCCGACCGTCGGGATGACCGAGGGGACGGCCCCGAGCGGATCGGCGACCGTCACGCCCAGGCGCCGCTGCAGCCAGCCGGCGGCCGCCGTCCGCAGCGCGGCGGTGCCGAGCGCGGTCGGGTAGCCCGGCGCGTTGCCGGCCGCGGACAGCGCCGCACCGAGCAGTGCCGGGGTGTCTTCGACCGGCGTCCCGATCGAGAGGTCGACGACGCCGTCAGGGTGCTGCGCGGCGCGCAGCCGCGCCGGTTCCAGCGAGTCCCACGGGAAGTCCGGCAGGACCCGGCCGGGGACCTGGGCGGTCAGTGCCCTTCGCCCTGGGGCGGGAGCGCCGCGACCAGCGGGTGGTCCTTGTTGATCTTCCCGGTCTTGGCGGCGCCGCCGGGGCTGCCCAGGTCGGAGAAGAACTCCACGTTGGCGTTGTAGAAGTCCTTCCACTTGTCCGGGACGTCGTCCTCGTAGTAGATCGCCTCGACCGGGCAGACCGGCTCGCACGCACCGCAGTCGACGCACTCGTCGGGGTGGATGTAGAGCATCCGGTCGCCCTCGTAGATGCAGTCCACCGGGCACTCGTCGATGCACGCCTTGTCGAGGACGTCGACGCAGGCCTGTGTGATGACGTAGGTCACGGTGGTTCCTCCCGGAAGGACGGTGCGGGCGACGACCGCGGGGACGGTCGATCGGCTGCATTAGTATCACCCTCCCGCGGCCGCGCGGCCGGGAAGGGTGCCCTTCCTCGCGGGCTCACCCGGTGGAGGGAGCCGCGGGACGGGACCGGACCGGCGCGGCCAGGACGCGCCCGACGGCGAACGCGGCCGCGAGCACGCCGCACACCAGGAACGCCAGCCCGACCGCGCCAGTCGCTCCCCCGCCGGTCAGCACGAGGTCCCCCTCGGGGCGCTGCACGGTGGCGCCGAGGGCGACGACCAGCCACACCACCCCCGGCAGGACGGCTACCGCGCGCGAGCCCGACAGCCGGTGCGCCAGGGGCACGAGCAGCAGGTTGCCGGCCACCGCGGCGACCACCGACAGCGGGACGGGCACGGCGCCGGCCCGCAGCGGCAGCCAGAACGCCTCGGCGAGCGCCAGCCAGGCGGCGACGGCGACGGCGGCCAGCGCCCAGCCGGTGCGCGCGGCGAGCCGGCCGATCACGCGTCCAGGCCGGCGAACAGGTCGTCCTCCCAGCCGTACGGGCCGCTGCCCGGGCCGCGCTCCCCCCGCACCAGGCGGTAGTGCTCGACGGCCATGACCTCGAGGCCCAGGTTGTTCGACAGCGCGAAGAACGGGCCGTCCACGGTGATCTGGGTGGGGTGCGAGCGCATGGCGGCGTCCTTGCGTCCGGCCTGGTCCGGCGCGTCGACGACGGTGGTGATCACGTCGTCGTCGACCACGAACGGCACTTCGTCCAGGTCGCCCAGCCCCTCGAAGGGCGAGGCCTCCCCCAGTGCCTCCATCGCCTCGATCCCGGCCTTGACGACCGAGCGCGGCATCGCGTTCCAGTAGATCTTGGCGATCGTCCACGCCGGGCCGAGGTCGGGCCGGAAGGCGGGGTCCGCAGCCAGGTCGGCGGCGCGCATGGCCACCCGGTGGGCCTGGATGTGGTCGGGGTGGCCGTAGCCCCCGACCTCGTCGTAGGTCACCAGCACCTGCGGCCGCACCTCGCGGATCACGGCGACCGCGTGCGCCGCAGCCTCGTCGACGTCGGCGTTCCAGAACGCGCGGGGGTGCTCGTTGGCCGGCGTCCCCATCATCCCGGAGTCCCGGTAGCGACCCGCCCCGCCGAGGAAGCGGAAGTCGGTGACGCCGAGGGCGGCCATGGCCGCCCGGAGCTCGGAGATGCGGTAGCCGCCGAGCTGGTCGGCCTGGTCGGCCGCCAGCTGGGCGAGCTCGGGGACGAGGATCTCGCCTTCCTCACCCAGCGTGCAGGTGAGCAGGGTGACCCCGGCCCCCTCCGCGACGTACCGCGCCATTGTGGCGCCGTTGTTGATCGTCTCGTCGTCGGGGTGGGCGTGCACGAGCAGGACGCGCCGGTCGGGAGCCATCACACCGCGATCCTGCCGGACCACCGCTCAGTCGATCTCGACCGGTACGACCGTCCGGGCCTCGGCGAAGTGGCACGCCGCCGGGTGACCCTGGCCGCGGTCGACCAGCGCCGGCGCCTCGGTGGCGCAGATGTCCTGGGCCTTCCAGCAACGCGTCCGGAACCGGCAACCCGAGGGCGGGTCGGCCGGGCTGGGCACGTC
The DNA here is from genome assembly GCF_003319105.1 of Blastococcus sp. TF02-09. Lineage (GTDB taxonomy): Bacteria > Actinomycetota > Actinomycetes > Mycobacteriales > Geodermatophilaceae > Blastococcus. The sequence continues at coordinate 153,098 of NZ_QOHH01000007.1, forward strand.
GCCCTGCAGCAGGATGCGGTCCTTCTGCCCCCGCAGGTGCGGCTCGTGCAGCGGGACCGAGGACAGCAGCGCCTGCGTGTAGGGGTGCGACGGCGTCGTGTAGACCTGCTCGTCGGTGCCCTCCTCGACGATCGAGCCCAGGTACATGACCGACACCCGGTCGGAGATGTGCCGGACCACCGAGAGGTCGTGGGCGATGAAGAGGTAGGACAGGCCGAAGTCGTCCTGCAGGTCCTCGAGCAGGTTGACCACCTGGGCCTGCACCGACACGTCGAGCGCGGACACCGGCTCGTCGCACACGATGACCTCCGGCCGCAGCGCCAGTGCGCGGGCGATGCCGATGCGCTGCCGCTGACCGCCGGAGAACTGGTGCGGGTAGCGGTTGACGTAGTCCGGGTTCAGCCCGACCCGGTCCAGCAGCTCCTGGGTGCGCTTGAGCCGGTCCTTGCGCGGGGCGATGTCCGAGTGGACCGACCATCCCTCGGCCACGATGTCACCGACGGTCATGCGCGGGTTCAGCGACGAGTACGGGTCCTGGAAGATGATCTGGACCTCGCGCCGGTACTGCTTGAGCGCCCGGCCGGACATCGACGCGACGTCGGTGCCCTTGTAGCGGATCGTCCCGCCGGTCGGCTTCTCCAGCGCGACCAGCAGCTTGGACACCGTCGACTTGCCGCAGCCGGACTCGCCGACCAGGCCGACGGTCTCCCCGCGGCGCAGCGTCATGTTCACGCCGTCGACCGCGCGGACGTGGCCGATCGTGCGCTTGAAGACGATGCCCTGCGTCAGCGGGAAGTGCTTCTGCAGGTCGCGCATCTCCAGGAGCGTCTCGCCCAGAGGGCCGCGCGCGGAGGCGCCGTTGGACCCGGACACGGCGGTCGCGCCGGTGGACTCAGACGGCTCGGACACCGAGGACCTCCTCGCTGTAGTGGCACGCTGCCTCGCGGCCGGGAACGACCTGGCGCAGCGGCGGGACGTCGATCGAGCACTCCCGGCCGGGCGCCGCGTCGGCGCCCAGGCGCCGGTGCGCGCAGCGCGGGTGGAAGGGGCAGCCGCTGGGGATGGCGGCCAGGTTCGGCGGCTGCCCGACGATCGGCTGCAGCCGGCCGCCCTTGGCCTCCACCTGGGGCACCGAGGCCATCAGGCCCTCGGTGTAGGGGTGGCCGGCGTCGGTGAAGACGTCATCGACGGTGCCCCGCTCGACGATCCGGCCGGCGTACATGACCGCCACGTTGTCGGCGACCTCGTTCACGACGCCGAGGTCGTGGGTGATGAGGATCAGCCCCATGCCGGTCTCCCGCTGCAGGTCCTTGAGCAGGTCCATGACCTGCGCCTGCACGGTGACGTCGAGCGCGGTCGTCGGCTCGTCGGCGATGAGGATGCGCGGGTCCAGCGCGATGGTCATGGCGATCATGACGCGCTGGCGCATGCCGCCGGAGAACTGGTGCGGGTAGTCGTCGACCCGCTTGGCCGCCGCCGGGATGCGCACGCGGTCCATGAGCTCGACGGCCTTGCGCTTGGCCTCCTTGCGCGAGGCCCCCTGGTGCACGCGGAACATCTCGCCGATCTGCCAGCCAACGCTGTAGACCGGGTTCAGGGACGACAGCGCGTCCTGGAAGATCATCGAGATGCCGGGGCCGCGCACCTGGCGCTGCTCCTCCGCGCTCATGGCGAGCAGGTCGCGGCCCTCGAACCGGATGGCGCCCTGGATGACCGCCGGCGGGACGTCGAGGATGCCCATGATCGCCTGGGCGGAGACGGACTTGCCCGACCCGGACTCGCCCAGGATCGCCAGCGTCTCGCCCTCGGCGAGCGAGTAGCTGATGCCGTTGACGGCGTTGACCACGCCGGACCGCTGACGGAACTCGACGTGCAGGTCCTCGACCTCGAGCAGCTGACCGCCTGCGGTGGCCCGCCGGGTCGTGGGATCGGTCTGGGACTGGCTCATGCGCGCTGCCTCGGGTCGAGGGCGTCGCGCAGGGCGTCGCCCATCAGGATGAAGGCCATCACCGTCAGGGTCAGGACGATGCTGGGGAACAGGACGAGGTGCGGGGCGCTGCGGATGGCGTCCTGGCCGGCCTCGATCTGCAGGCCCCAGGAGAACGCCGGGCGCTGCAGCCCCACACCCAGGTAGGTGAGGGTCGCCTCGGCCGCGATGATCACGCCGATGGTGATGGTCGTGTAGACCAGCACCGGCGCGACGGCGTTCGGGAGGATGTGCCGCACCAGGATGCGGGTGTTGCCCGCACCCATGGCCCGGGCGGCGGCCACGTAGTCGGAGTTCCGGACCGCGATGACCTGCGAGCGGACCAGCCGCATGGCGGTCATCCAGCCGAACAGCGCCAGCGCCAGCGCGACCGCGCCCGGACCGCGGGAGTTGATGATCGGGATGCTCGTCTCGGGCCCCACGCGGAGCAGCACCAGCGCGCCGAGGATCAGCGGCAGCGCGTAGAAGATGTCCGCGATCCGGGACAGGACGCCGTCGGTGACGCCACCGAAGTATCCGGCGATCGCGCCCACGGCGACGCCCAGCACCAGGATGACGACGACGGCGAAGATGCCGATGATCAGCGAGTTCCGGGCCCCGTAGACGACGGTGGCCAGGTAGTCGCAACCCTGCACGTCGTAGCCGAACCAGTGCTCGGCCGAGGGCAGCCCCCGGGAGTTGGCCAGGTCGCAGGCTCGCGGGTCCTGCCCCCGGGCGAACAGCTGCGGCACGATCGCCATCACCGTGAACACCACGGTCAGGACGGCGCCGATCCAGAAGAACGGGTTGCGCTTGAGCGCCACCCACGCGTCGGACCAGAGGCTGTTCTGCCGGTCGCTGGTCACGTCGACCGAGGGACTGGCCAGGCCGGTCGTCGTCCCGGCCTCGATCTCGTCCTTGCGCAGGTCGGCCTGCTGCTGGTCAGTCATAGCGGATCCTCGGGTCCAGGACGGCGTAGAGCACGTCGACCACCAGGTTGAAGAAGATGAAGAAGAAGACCATCAGCGTCACGATGCCGACCACGACGGCACCCTCCTGGGCGCGGATGGCGTCGAAGACCTCGCGGCCGATGCCGGGCAGGTTGAAGACGGTCTCGGTGACGATGGCGCCGCCGAGGAGGGCGCCGATGTCGGCGCCGATGAAGGTGACGACCGGGATCAGGCTGTTGCGCAGCGTGTGCTGGACGATGATGCGCCGCGGGGGGAGCCCCTTGGCCTTCGCCGTCCGCACGAAGTCGGCGCGCAGGTTCTCGGCGATGCTCGTCCGGGTCAGCCGGGCCACGTAGGCCAGCGAGCCCGAGGCGAGCACCAGGCCCGGCAGGACGTAGCTGTACCAGCCCTCGCGCGTGCCGGCGATGGGGAACCAGCCGAGCTTGAGCCCGAACAGCAGCTGGGCGATGAAGGCCAGCACCAGGATCGGGATCGCGACGATGACGGTGGTCGAGACGAGGACCAGGTTGTCGAAGAAGCTGTTCCGGCGGATGCCGGCGAGCACGCCCGCCGCCAGGCCGATGATGATCTCGAAGATGACCGCGACGATGGTCAGCCGGATGGTCACCGGCAGCGTCCGCTCGATGGTGTCCAGCACGGGGCGGCCGCGGAAGTCGGTGCCCAGGTCGCCCTGGAAGAGCCCCTTGAGGTACTCCCAGTACTGGACCCAGAGCGGGTCGTCGAGGTGGAAGCGCTCGGTGAGCACCTGGACGACGGCCGGCGACACCGGGCGGTCGCCGGCGAGCGCGCGGATCGGATCGCCAGGCAGGGCGTAGACCATCGCGAAGATCAGGATGGATGCGCCGAGCATCACGGGGATGGTGAGCAAGAGTCGGCGCGCGACGTAGCGGCCCATGGTCCCCCTCCGGGGTGTGTGCACCCCTGCTCAGAGCGGGGTGCCGGTGTCCATCGTGCCGGTCAGGCGGCACTCGCGCCGCCGGGGGCCCCGTCCTCAGCGGACGGGCGCCCCCGGCGGGTGGTGCGGGTGGCTGGGTCGATCAGCCGTTGACGGTGACCTCGGACCAGACGGGACGCTGGAACAGGTCGATCCGGACGTTGTCCACGTTGTCGGTGTGGACGCTCTGGATCTGGGTGAAGAACAGCGGCGCGTTCGGCATGTCCTGGGCGATGAGGTCCTCGGCCTGCTGGTACAGCTCGATCGCCTCCTCCTCCGTGGCAGCCTGGTCACCCTCGCTGATCAGCTCGTTGACCTGCGGGTTGTCGTAGAAGGAGTAGTTCGAGCCGATGGGCGGGAAGGCCTGCGGCGTGAAGAGCGGCGTCAGGTAGCTCTCCGCGGCCGGGTAGTCGAAGCTCCAGCCGTAGCGGAACGGGCCGGTGAAGCCCTTCTCCTCGCCGAGGGGCAGGTACTGGGCGAAGTCCAGGTTGCCCTGCAGGGTGAACTCCAGGCCCAGGTTGGTGCGCAGCTGGTTGCCGACGGCCTCGATCCACGCGTCGTGGCCGGCACCGGCGTTGAACCACAGGTCGACCGGCTGGCTCTTGTCGAAGCCGGCCTCCTCCAGCAGCGTGTTCGCGGCGTCGGGGTCGAAGGTGCAGAACTCGCAGGCACCCTCGCGGTAGCCGTCGACGACCGGCGAGATGAAGGAGTCAGCCGCGGTGCGGGTGCCCGAGAAGATCGCCTCGGAGATCGCGTCGCGGTCGATGGCCATCGAGAACGCCTGGCGGACCCGCGGGTCGGCGAACCGGGCGTCGTAGGTCGGGAAGCCCAGGTAGGTGATCTGGGAGACCTCGGTGTTGATGAAGTTGTCGCCGAACTCGCTCTCGGCGGACTCGATCACGTCCGGCGGGATGACGTCGACGATGTCGACGTTGCCGTCCTGGGCGTCGGTGTAGGCCGTGGCCTGGTCGGCGTAGACGACGAACTCCATGCCCTCGGCCTGGGCGGCGTCCTCACCGGCGTAGTCCTCGTAGCGGGTGAGCGTGATGCCCTGACCCGGCACGTACTCGCTGTCGGCCATGAACGGGCCGTTGCCGATCGGGTTGGTGCCGAAGGCCTCCGGGTCATCGAAGAAGGCCTCGGGGAGCGGGTTGAAGGCGTCGTAGCCGACGACCGCGGGGAACAGCGCGAACGGGGCGGCGAGCTCCACGGTGAAGGTCAGGTCGTCCTCGACCGCGAGACCGCTGAGCTCGGTAGCGGTGCCCGCCTCGAGCTCGTCGAACCCGGCGATGCGGGAGAGGTACGAGCCGCCGTCCTGCGCGTTCTGCGGGTTGGCGGTGTAGTTCCACGCGTCGACGAAGGACTGCGCGTTCACCGGCGTCCCGTCGTGGAACGTCCACCCGTCCTTGAGGGTAATCGTCCAGTTCTGGTTGTCCTCGGACTCGATGGACTCGGCGACGCCGGAGTACTCGACCTCGCCCTCCTCGGAGTAGCCCACCAGGCCGGTCCACAGGGCGGCGATGACCTTCGCGCCCTCGCTCTCGGTGGTGTTGCCCGGGACGAGCGGGCTCTTGGGCTCACCGATGTAGGCGGTGAAGGTGCCGCCACCCTCGCCGCCGGTGGAGCCGGATCCGTTGTCATCGCCGCCGCCACAGGCGGACAGCAGCATCGCGCCGGCCAGGGCCGTGGCGACGAGCGCACCAGGGCGCTTGTTGAGCTTCACGTGGAGGCCTCTCTCGTTCCGCGAGCGCGGAGTCTCGGACTGGTCGGCCAGGCTCCCGCACGAGGCATGGGGCCTGGCGATCGTGTGTCGGACTGCACGCGTACGGGTGGGAACCCGGCGTGCACGGGGAGCACGCTAGGCATACGCCGGGGGCGGTGCCACCAGCGTTGTCCATTTGTGACCTGCGTCCACGATGTCACAGCGGTGACCGGAAGGGCTCCTGGGGTCCTGGCCTGCGGCGGGACGGAGTGAGCCGCAGTCGCCGGTTTTCTGGACGCCTTGCGGCGGGCCTCGGTGGCGCCGACGCGCCGAGGTGTGGTCCGGCCGGGCCATGGGTAGGTGGGCCCCGAACCCCGACGAGAGGACATGCTCATGAGTGGCGAGGACAAGGCCAACAACAAGCTCGAGGAGCTCGGCGGCAAGGCCAAGGAGGCGCTGGGCAACGCGACCGGCGACAAGGACCTCCAGGCAGCCGGCCAGAAGGACCAGACGAAGAGCAACCTGAAGCAGGCCGGCGAGAAGGTCAAGGACGCCTTCAAGTAAGCCCGCAACACGCGCGGCGGAGGCCGCACCCAATCCCCGGGTGCGGCCTCCGCCGCGTCTCTGCGCTTTTCCGCGGAAAGGCGGCCCGCTTTTCCGCGGAAAAGCAGGCCGGTGGGATCAGCCGGCGGCGGGAGCGCGGAGAGCAGCGGCGATCCGTACGACGACGTCGTCCATGTGCCGCAGGTCGGCTGCCGAGAGCCGGATGACGCGCCAGCCGGCCGCGATCAGCGCCGTCAACCGGACGTCGTCCTTCGCGATCTGCAGCCCGTCGAAGTGGTACTCGCCGTCGTACTCCACGATCAGCCGTCGCTCGGGCCAGGCCAGGTCGACGCGCGCCAGCCACACGCCGCCGTCGATCACCTCGTACTGCGGGACCGGTGCCGGCAGACCGGCGAGAGCGCACGCGACGCGCACCCAGGACTCGGGAGGCGACTCGCTCCGCCCGTCGACCAGCCCGAACGCCCGCCGAGCCCGCCGCGACCGCCACACACCGGGCGGTCGCTCCTGCATCTGCTGCAGGGCGCCCACGTCGAGCACGCCGGCCCGCACCATCGCATCGAGCACTCCGACCGCTGTGCCGATCGGCTCCAGGGTCGCGACCTCCCACGCCGTCCGCACCGGGCTCGTGTGGCGGATGCCCTCCTCGTCGACCAGCACGTCGGACGCCGGCACGTCAGCGGTATGGACCCGCACCCCGCCCGGTCCACGCCACTTGGTCCCCGGTGGGACGACCACGGTGACGGGGTCGGCGTAGGCGGGCGCCGGGGCACCCAGCAGCGCGGCGGCCGACCGTCCACCCAGCACGGCCGACGGCGGCATCAGCAGCGCGGCGGCACGACAGCGCAGCAGGTGGTCCCGGACCAGCGACGGATCGGCGTACACCCCGTGCAGCACCCGTACGTACGGACCGTTCTGCACCTGGTGCCGGGTGAGCACCCCTTCGGACACCGCGTGCGCCCCGACGAAGACGCCGTGCAGCCCTGACGAGCGGAGAAGCATCCCGGCATCGTCGCCGTCCCGGCCGTTCCCGCGCTCCCGCCGTCCACAGCCCTGCTTTTCCGCGGAAAAGCAGCCGGAGTTTCCGCGGAAAAGCGGGCCGCTTTTCCGCGACAAGCGGGTCAGGGGTGGGTGAGGAGGGCGCGGACGGCGGGGATGAGGGGGCGGTCGGCGGCGATCCAGTCGACATCGTCCAGCTCGTCGGCCGTCACCCAGCGCAGCGCGGCGTGCTCGTGGGCCACCGGCTCGCCCGACGCGATCCGCGCCGCCCACACCCGCATCGTCGAGGCCCCCCGCGGCCCACCGCCGACGACGCCGTCCAGCGGCACCTCGCCGAGGAAGGCGCCCGCCTCGACGACCACGCCCAGCTCCTCGGCGCACTCCCGGACGAGGGCAGCCAGCTGCGACTCGCCCGGCTCGACCTTGCCGCCGGGGAACTCCCAGAGGCCCGCGTACGGCCCGCCCGACCGCTGCGCCACCAGCACGCGGTCGCCGTCGACGAGGGCCGCGCCCACCACCTGGACCACGTCGCGCGCCCGGGCCTCCGCCGCCGCGACGTAGCCGGCGAGGTCCGCCCGCACGGACCGCTCCAGGCGGCGCCGCAGCACCCGGTCGGCCACCAGCCCCAGGGGTCCCGGCAGCCCGCTCGCGCCGTCGATCCGCTCGTCGACGACGGTGCCCTCCGCGGTGGGGGTGAACCGGCGCGTGGAGGTCAGCCGGCCGCGTCCGGTCCTCGGCCTGGAGACGTGGACGTCGGAGTGCGGGCGGACCGATTCGACCTCGTGCAACGGCGTCGTCGAGGAGCGGCCGCAGGCACGGGCCACGTCGAAGGCCACGGTCAGCGGCGCCTCCACCAACGTGGTGAAACGCAGCCGGAACACGCGGCCACTGTCCCAGAACCGGCAGGATGGCCTCCGTGCGCATCAATGCCCGGGTCGACTACGCCATCCGAGCCGTCGTCGAACTCGCCGCGGCGGCGCCCGAGTCGATGACCGCCGACGCCATCGCCACCGCCCAGGGCATCCCCAGCCGGTTCCTCCAGGCGATCCTCACCGACCTGCAGCGGGCCCGGCTGGTCACCAGCCAGCGGGGCCGGGACGGCGGCTACCGGCTCGCGCTCCCCGCGTCGGAGATCTCCATCGCACGGATCATGCGGATCGAGCAGGGTTTCCTCGCCGAGGTGCACGGCCAGCGCCCCGAGGACGTGCGGTACCCGGGGGCGGCGGCCGGTCTCGCCCCGGTGTGGGTCGCCGCCCGCGAGGCCTACCGCCGGGTGCTCGAGGGCGTCACCGTGGCCGACGTCGTCGCCGGGCACCTCCCCGAGCACGCCGCCGAGCTGGTCGCCATGGACGAGGCGTGGCGCTCGTTCGGCAGCTGACGGGCGCCGGCCCGAGCCGCTCCCCCGCACCGGCGAAGTCGGCTGTGGAACAATCGGCGCCGTGACCGTTGGCGGCGTTCTCCTCGTCGCGCGCCTGCACATCGATCTCGCGCGCGTCTCCAGCGCCGCCTGTCGCGCCTCGCGCTGACCCAGGTCCCCCCGCGCAGACATCCCCTGCGAAACGAACCGGCAGCGCCCACCCGAACACCCGCGGCGGCCGCCGCGACGGGGTCAGGCGCAGGAAGAAGTACCGAACGTGACGACTCCCACCCGCACGAGCAACCGCCCCAAGCGCGGCGAGGGCCAGTGGGCTCTGGGCTACCGGGAGCCGCTGAACCCGAACGAGCGGATGAAGAAGGACTCCGACGGCCTCGAGGTCCGTCAGCGGATCCTGGACATCTACTCGAAGAACGGGTTCGACAGCATCGACCCCGGTGACCTCCGCGGCCGGATGCGGTGGATGGGTCTCTACACCCAGCGGGCGCAGGGCATCCCCGGCGGCAAGACCGCCGTGCTGGAGCCCGAGGAGCTCGAGGACAAGTACTTCATGATGCGGGCCCGCATCGACAGCGGGCAGCTCACCAGCGACGCCCTGCGGGTCATCGGCGGCATCAGCACCGAGTTCGGCCGGGACGTCGCCGACGTCACCGACCGGCAGAACGTCCAGTACCACTGGATCCGCATCGAGGACGTCCCCGAGATCTGGCGCCGGCTGGAGTCGGTGGGCCTGTCCACGATGGAGGCGTGCGGCGACGTGCCGCGCGTCATGCTCGGGTGCCCGCTGGCCGGCATCCTCGATGACGAGGTCATCGACGCCACCGACGTCATCGCGCAGACGGTGGAGAAGTACGTCGGCAACCCCGAGTTCAGCAACCTGCCGCGGAAGTGGAAGACGTCGATGTCCGGCTGCGTCGACCACTGCACCGAGCCCGAGATCGACGACGTCGCGTTCGTCGGCGTCCGCAACGAGGCCGGCGAGGCCGGCTACGACCTGTGGGTCGGCGGCGGGCTGTCGACCAACCCGATGTTCGGCAAGCGGATCGGCGTCTTCGTCCGCCCCGACGAGGTGACCGAGGTCTGGGCCGGCGTCACGTCGGTCTTCCGCGACTACGGCTACCGGCGGCAGCGCAACCGCGCCCGGATCAAGTTCCTGATGGCCGACTGGGGTCCGGAGAAGTTCCGCCAGGTGCTCCAGGAGGAGTACCTGCACCGCGCCCTGCCCGACGGCCCCGCGCCCGCCCCGGCCAAGCACGACCAGCGCGACCACGTCGGCGTCAGCAAGCAGAAGGACGGCCGCAACGCCGTCGGCTTCGCGCTGCGCACCGGGCGGATCACCGGCTCGCTGCTCACGACGATCGCGAACCTGGCCGACGAGTACGGCCAGGGCCGGATCCGGACGACGACGCAGCAGAAGCTGGTCATCCTCGACGTCCCGGACGAGCGGGTCGAGGACCTCGTCGCGGCGCTGGCCGAGCACGACCTGCAGGTGCGCCCGAGCGCCTTCCGCCGCGGGACGATGGCCTGCACCGGCCTGGAGTTCTGCAAGCTGGCGATCGTCGAGACCAAGCAGCACGCGCAGGACCTCTACGCGGAGCTGGAGAAGCGGCTGCCGGACTTCGACGTGCCCATCGGGATCAACGTCAACGGCTGCCCGAACAGCTGCGCGCGCTTCCAGACCGCGGACATCGGCTTCAAGGGCTCGATGGTCAAGGACGACTCGGGCGAGATGGTCGAGGGCTTCCAGGTGCACCTGGGTGGGCACCTCGGCGTCGAAGCGACCTTCGGCCGCAAGTTCCGCGGCCACAAGGTGACCAAGGCCGAGACGGCCGACTACTGCGAGCGGGTGCTCCGCGGCTTCCTCGACCGCCGCACGGACGGCGAGTCCTTCGCCCACTACGTGTCGCGCGCCGAGGAGGACTGGCTGCTGTGAGCGAGGAGGACACCGGCGGGTCGGGAAGGGTCCGGCAGCTGCCGGTGTTCCACTGCCCGTACTGCGGGGACGAGGACCTCACCCCGCACGAGGGCGAATCGGCCGACGGCTGGCGCTGCAGCGCCTGCCTGCGGGCGTTCTCCGTCCGTCTGATCGCAACGGGAGTGCAGCACTGATGACGACCGCCATCGCAGCGACACCGGAGCTGGCCGCCGAGGCCGACGCCCGGTTCGGTGCCATCGCCGACCCGGTCGTGCAGGCGCTGGCCGCCCTCCAGTGGGCCGGCGAGACGTTCGGCGACCGGTTCGCGATCACCTCATCGATGGCCGACGGCCTGCTCGCGCACCTCGCGAGCCGGGCGATCCCCGGCGTACACGTCATCTTCCTCGACACCGGCTTCCACTTCGCCGAGACGATCGGCACCCGTGACTGGATCACCGGTGTGCTGCCGGTGACCCTGGTCAACGTCACCGCCCCGCAGACGCCCGCGGAGCAGGAGCTCGCCCACGGGCCGAAGCTCTTCGAGCGCGACCCCGACCTGTGCTGCTCGCTCCGCAAGGTGCAGCCGCTGGCCGAGACGCTGTCCGGCTACTCCGCCTGGGGTTCCGGTGTCCGCCGCGACGAGTCCGCGACCCGCGCCGGCACGAAGCTGGTCGACTGGGACGCCAAGCGCGGCATGGTGAAGGTCAACCCGATCGCCGCCTGGACCCAGGCCGACGTCGACGGCTACATCGCCGAGCACCAGGTGCCGGTCAACCCGCTGTTCGAGCTGGGCTACGGCTCGATCGGCTGCGCGCCGTGCACCCGCCCGGTGGCTCCGGGCGAGGACCCGCGCGCCGGGCGCTGGGCGGGCTCCACCAAGACCGAGTGCGGCCTGCACACCTGAGAGGGCCTCATGGCGCGCCCACCACGTCTGTCACCTGACGACGTCGCCGCCGCGCTGGCCGGGCTGCCGGCGTGGTCCGGCGACGCCGACGGGCTGCGGCGCACCGTGGAGCTGCCGAGCTTCCGTGACGCCGTCGCCGCGATCGTCGCCATCGCGGACGTCGCTGAGGAGATGGACCACCACCCCGACATCGACGTGCGGTGGCGCACGCTGCACCTCACGCTGGTCAGCCACTCCGCGGGCGGCGTGAGCGAGCTGGATCTCGAGCTCGCCCGCCGCATCGACGCCCTGCTCCCCTGACGGACGCCGCCGTCCACCAGGGTGCGAAGGTCTGGGCATGAGAGCGGACGACGCCGTGGTGGTGCCGGAGCAGCCGGACACGCGGGCCCGGGGGCCGATGACGGGGGCCGAGCGCGAGGTGCTCGACCACTGGGTCGACTTCTACCGCGACACGGTGCTGCTGAAGATCGCCGGACTCGACGCGGCCCAGCTCGCCGCCCGTCCGATCCCGCCGTCGTCCCTGAGCCTGATCGGCGTGGTGCGGCACCTCACCGAGGTCGAGGCCTACTGGCTCCGCGTCGTCCTGCTCGACGAGGCCGACGTCCCCGACTACTACTGCACCCCCGCCAGCCGGGACGGCGACTTCGACGACGTCGACCCCACCACCGCCGGCGCGGACGTCGCCGCCTACCGGGCGGAGCTCGAGCTGACCCGGGCCAACGCGGCGGCGTGGACCGACCTCGACACGCCGGTCCGCGGCCTGCGCCGCGGCGAGCCGGTCAACCTGCGCTGGATCCTCACCCACCTCGTCGAGGAGTACGCCCGATACCTCGGCCACATGGACCTGCTCCGCGAGGCGCTCGACGGCCGCACGGGTTACTGAGCGGACCCCGCCCCTACCTGCTTTTCCGCGGAAAAGCAGGCCGCTTTTCCGCGGAAGATCAGGCCGCTTTTCCGCGGAGAAGCGGGGTGGGGTCAGGCGCGGACGGGCAGCACCAGCAGGCCGAACAGCCGGTCGGCCTCGGCGTCGGGATCGGCGGTCAGCCCCGTGTGCACCGGACCGGTCTGGACGACGGTGCTGCGCGGGGCGGTGAGCCAGCGGAAGCGCGACCCGAGCGCCTCCCGGCCGGCCGCCCCCGCACCCGGGTCGGCGGCGCAGACGTCCGCCGCGGCCTGCAGCGCGCGGCCGATCGCCACCGCGTCGGCCGTGGGATCGAGCACGCGCAGCCGCTCCGGGTCGAGGTGCACCCGCGAGCCGAGGTAGTCCCGCTGACGGCAGTAGACGAGGACGCCGGCGTTGAGGAACTCACCGCGCTCGACGCGGGGCACCACGCGCAGCACCGCGTACTCGAACGTGTCGCGGCTCATCGCTGGGTGACCCCTTCCGGCGGCGGCGGGCCCAGCCACGCCGGGCGGTTCTCCCCCCGCGGCGCCCGGCGGCGGCCCGCTCCCCCGGCCTCGGCGGCCGCGACCAGCCCCGGCAGCCAGGCGTCGCGCGCGGCGAGCCGGGCGAGGAGCTGCCCGGAGTACCGGTCGCGCAGCTCCGCCGGGGGGTCGCCCTGCAGCCACTGGTCGGGCACCTGGGCCAGGACGCCGTCGAGCACCTCGCGCGTGACCCGCGGGGCCAGCGTGGCGTCGGCGGCGGCGACGTCGGGCGCGCACTCGATCAGCGCGTGCGCCGACGCGTCGTAGGGCCGGGCCACCGCGGCGGCCGCTCCCGGCCAGTGGTGGTGGAACGTGAGCGCGGCGCCGTGGTCGATGAGCTGGAGCCGGTCGTGCCAGAAGAGCATGTTCGGGTTGCGCCACGAGCGGTCGACGTTGCCGACGAGCGCGTCGAACCAGAGCACCCGGCCGGCGAGCTCGCCGTCCACGCCGTCGGCACCGGCCTCGAAATCGAGGGCGCCGGGCAGGTAGTCCAGACCCAGGTTGAGCCCGGCGGAGCGCTGCAGCAGCTCCTGCACCTCGACGTCGGGCTCCCCCACCGCGAGCTCCGGGGCGACGTCCACGGTCACCAGGGTGGGCACCGGCAGGTCCAGCGCGCGGGCCAGCTCGCCGCAGACCACCTCGGCGACCAGCACGTTCACGCCCTGCCCGGCGGCCTGCCACTTGACCACGTAGGTGCCGAGGTCGTCGGCCTCCATGAGCCCCGGCAGCGAGCCACCCTCGCGCAGCGGGGTGACGTAGCGGGTGGCGGTGACGGAGGCGAGCACAGTGCGGGCGACCCTACCGGGGAGCCGCCTGCCAGTAGCCGGCCATCAGCTCGTGGGACCAGGCGGGTTGCCGCACCTCGCCCCGCGGGGCGAACTCGGCGAGGTAGGGCTTCACGTCGAGCACCGGGCTCCCGTCGATGGCGTCCAGCGCGTGCACGGTGAGGGTCAGCCCGTCGACGGCGAGCAGCCGGCAGACGGTGACCCCGATGCGGTTGGGCCGGCCCTTGGCGCGCTGGGCGAAGATGCCGACCCGGGGCCAGGCGGGGTTGTTGCGCGGGTGCCGCGCGCCGGCCTGGACGCCGGCCGGGTCCACCCGGTCGAAGACGTAGACGACCTCCACGTGGGAGAACGCGTCCAGCCCGTCGAGCGCGTCGGGGGTGAACCGCTCGGCGTCGAGCGTGATGGTCGACGTGACGGTGTCCCAGTCGTCGTCCAGCGGCTCGGTGCGGGGTGAGTGGACCGAGCCGATCGGGGTCATCTCCATGCCCGCAGCCTGCCAGCCGGGCACCCGCCGCCCGATGCGGGAAACTGCAGGACATGGGCCTGTTCCGCGCGACCGACCCCGCGGGGCTGGCGGACGCGCCGTTCAGCTACGCCGAGGTGGGCGGCACGGGCGCGGCGGCGTTGCCCACGGGCTACCGCACCGCGACGTACTCGACCGTCGTCGGCTCCGGCCGGGCGGACTTCGAGCGGGCGGTGGCCGCGGTGTTCGACTGGCGGGCGCAGCGCAGCGTCGGCTTCCACGTGCGCGCCGACGGCCCGGCCGGCGTGCCCGGCACCGTCGTCGTCCTCACCTTCGGCCTGCCGCGGCTGGGCGTCGAGCTGCCCTGCCGGGTGGTCGAGGCGCGCACCACGGGGAACGAGCGCGGGTTCAGCTACGGCACGCTCGCCGGGCATCCGGAGAGCGGCGAAGAGCGGTTCACCGTCCGGCTCCTGCCCGGCGGCGACGTCGTCTACGAGATCCGGGTGTTCTTCCGGCTGGCCTCCCCCGCCGCCCGGCTGGCCGGGCCGTTGAGCCTGGTGCTGCAGCGCCTGGGCACCAGGCGGTACCTCGCCGCGATCGGCCGGGCCGCCGCGGGCTGACCGCCCGCCGATGAGTCCCCGGCCACCGGCGGGTCGGTACTGCACATCCACGGACGAGGAGCAGACGCATGGGGCTGGCAGCGGACGTCGAGGCGGTGGTCGCCGCCGCGGTGGCCGAGGGGCAGGTGCCCGGCGCGGCCTGGCGCGTCGACCGCGGCGGCGAGGTGGCCGTCGGCGCGGCGGGCACGCACACCCCCGGCGGGGACGACGCGGTGCACGCCGACGACGTCTTCCGGCTCTCCTCCGTGACCAAGCCGGTGGTCGCCGTCGCCGCTCTGACCCTGGTCGACGCCGGCCTGCTCGACCTGGACGGGCCGGTGGAGGCGCACCTGCCCGAGCTGGCCGACCGGGTGGTGCTCACCGATGCCACCGACGCCTCCGCGGGCACCGTGCCGGCCCGGCGGGCGATCACCGTGCGCGACGTGCTGACCTTCCGGCTGGGGCTGGGGATGGACTTCACCGCCCCGTGGCCGTCGCCCACCATGGCCGCGCTCGCCGCCACCGGTCTGCCGGCCGGGCCGCCGCAGCCGCAGGCCGCGCCCCCGCCGGACGAGTGGCTGCGACGGGTGGCCACGGTGCCCCTGGCCCACCAGCCCGGGGAGCGCTGGCTCTACCACGTCGGCGCCTCGGTGCTCGGCGTCCTGGTCGCCCGGGCCGCCGGCCGGCCCTTGCCGGACGTGCTCACCGAGCGGGTGCTGGAGCCCCTGGGCATGTCCGACACCGGGTTCGGCGTCCCCGCCGCCGCGCTGCCCCGGCTCGGCCCGCACTGGACGCCGCCGGACACCGAGGGGCGGCACGAGTGCTACGACCCGCCGGACGGGCAGTGGAGCCGGCCGCCCGCGTTCCCCGACGCCGGTGACGGGCTGGTCTCGACCGTCGACGACCTCGCAGCCGTCGCCGCCATGCTGTGCCGCGGCGGCCGGGCCCCGGACGGTCGGCCCGTCCTCCGGGAGGCCACGGTCCGGGAGATGCTCACCGAGCAGGCCGGCCCGGTCGACGACGAGGGCGGTGGCTGGGGGCTGGGGCTGGGCGTGCGCCGGACCGACGAACCCGGCGGCCGCTCGGCAGGCTCCTTCGGCTGGGACGGCGGGCTGGGCAGCTCGTGGTGGACCGATCCGCGCACCGGGGTGTCGGCGGTGCTGCTGACCAACCAGATGTGGAGCTCCCCCACCCCGCCGCCGCTGTTCGACGCGTTCCGGGCGGTCGCCTTCGGCCCGCGCTAGCTACGGGCTCCTAACCCTCGGCGCGGGCGTCCTGCCGCTCGCGCTCGATCAGGTCCTTGCTGCGCACCAGCCGCAGGGCGGTGACCACCAGCAGGCCGCCGGCCATGTTGAGCAGCGTCGTGTACCAGAACCAGGCGAGCCAGTCGGCGTAGCCGAACGGCCCGCCGGCGTGGATGCCGGCGAAGACGATCAGCGAGTCCAGGATCGAGTGGAAGAGCACGAGGCCCGCCAGGACGAAGGCGCCCGCGATGGCGGCGACGATCCTCCCGGTCTCGGACTCCGCCCCCTGCTGCATGCGGGTCATCAGCGTGATGCAGCTGCCGGCGAGGAAGGCCAGGCACGCCGACTGCAGGTCCAGCGGCGCGTCGACGAAGGTGGTGGCCGACTCGATCGCCGTCGCACCCAGCTCCGGCAGCGCGTGGACGACGATCCACATCGCCAGCCAGCCGCCGACCAGGTTGGCCACCAGCGTCCCGGCCCACAGCCTGGCCAGCTGACCGGCCCTCGCACGCCCGGCGACGACGGCGGTGACCGGCACCAGGAAGCCCTCGGTGAACAGCTCGCTCCGGGCCAGCAGGAGGGCGACGAAGCCGATGCCGAAGGCGAGACCGGCCAGCAGGTGGCTGCCGGTCTCGGCGTAGACGGCGAGCAGGGCGACCACGCCCACGCCCACCTCCAGCCCTCCGGCGAGACCGGTGGTGAGCACCTCGCGCCAGGTCCGGTGCAGCCGCTGGGCGCCCTGGGTGACGATCCGGTCGAAGGCCCGGGCGAGCTCGTCCTCCTCCGGGGCGTCGGTCTCGCCGAGCCGGCTGCGTACCTCGTCGGTGGCCACGGGTCCCACTTCCCGCCGCGCTCTCGGGCGGCCGCGGCGCAGAGGCGCTACCCCCGGCCGGCCCGGGCACACGTCGGCGCGCCCGGTCGGGTCGCCCCGCGGCGCCGCGACCAGCAGGATCGGGAGCCGTGGACCGCGACCTGCTCGAGTACGCCGTGGAGCTGGTCGAGGAGGCCGGCGGGCTGGCCGCCCGGTGGTTCACCGTGGCAAGCCCGCGGTCCGGCGCCGGCGGGGCGAGCCCGGTCGAGGTGGAGGTCGAGCGGCTGCTGCGGACCCGCATCGCCGCCCGGTACCCCGACGACGCCGTGCTCGGCAAGGAGTCGGACATCTCTCCCGGCACCGACCGCCGCCGGTGGGTGCTCGACCCGATCAACGGCACCAGCCTCTTCGCCCAGCGGGTGCCCACGTTCAACGTGCTGCTGGCGGTCGAGGACGCCGAGGGCCCGCTCGCGGCGGTGGCCGGCTACCCGATGAGCGACGAGCTGCTCTACGCCGGGCGGGGGCTGGGCTGCTGGCACTCGCTGGCGGGGCGGCCGGTCCGCCAGGTGCGGGTCAACGACCACGAACGGCTGCGCGGTGCCCTGGTCGAGATGCTCAACCCGCTGGCGTGGTCGGAGGAGCTGCTGCTCACCCTGCACCGCGAGCTCTACCTGCAGCCGTGGACCAAGGGCGACGTCGACCTGGCCACCGGGCTGGCCGACGCGCTGGTGATCGCCGGTGCGCCCATCGGCTACGAGGACCTCGCCGTCCTCCCGCTGCTGGTGGGCGAGGCCGGCGGGCGGGTCACCGACCTGTCGGGGCGCGACGTCCTCCGCGGCGACGGGTCGGTGCTGGCGAGCAACGGCCGGCTGCACGACGCCCTGCTGGAGCTCGTCGCCGGACTGCCGCACGGGCGGGACTTCGCCGCCCTCCGCGAGCGCGCCGACCGCTGACCCGCGGACCGCCACGTGCCGTTTGTGCGGGAAGGCGCTCCGGGTAGCGCGCACTGGTCCACGCCCGCTCAGTCAGGAGCCCCATGCCCCCCGCACGCAAGCCAGACCAGTCCGCACCGAAGACGGTGAGCCCGACCGGCGTCGGTCACGACGGCCCGGAGGAGGGCCGCGATCCCCGCGCCCAGGCCGGCGACCGGCTGACCACGCCGAACGGCGTGCGCCTGCCCGACACCGACCACTCGCTCAAGGCTGGTCCGCGCGGTCCGGTCCTCCTCGAGGACTTCCACCTGCGCGAGAAGATCATGCACTTCGACCACGAGCGCATCCCGGAGCGCGTGGTCCACGCCCGCGGCGCGGGCGCGCACGGCGTCTTCACCGCCAACGGCGCGGCGGCGTCGGTGACGCGGGCCGCCGTCCTGGCGGAGGAGGGGCTGGAGACGCCGGTGTTCGTCCGGTTCTCCACGGTGCTGGGTTCGCGCGGCTCGGCCGACACGGTGCGCGACACCCGCGGCTTCGCGACGAAGTTCTACACGAAGGAAGGGACCTGGGACCTGGTCGGCAACAACATGCCGGTCTTCTTCATCCAGGACGCGATCAAGTTCCCCGACATCATCCACGCGGGCAAGCCGCACCCGGACCGGGAGATCCCGCAGGCGCAGTCGGCGCACGACACCTTCTGGGACTTCGTCACCCTCCACACCGAGGCGACCCACCACACGATCTGGAACATGAGCGACCGCGGCATCCCGCGCAGCTACCGGACGATGGAGGGCTTCGGCGTCCACACCTTCCGGCTGGTGAACGGCGAGCGGGGCACGACCCTGGTCAAGTTCCACTGGAAGCCGCGGCTCGGCGTGCACTCCCTCACCTGGGAGGAGGCGCAGATCGCCGCGGGCGTCGACCCCGACTTCCACCGCCGCGACCTCTACGACGCCATCGAGAACGGCGCCTTCCCCGAGTGGGACCTCGGCATCCAGGTCTTCCCCGACACCCCGGACGAGACCTTCGAGGGGATCGACCTGCTCGACCCGACCAAGATCGTGCCGGAGGAGCTGGCACCGGTGCAGATCATCGGCACCCTGGTCCTGAACGCCAATCCGACGAACTTCTTCGCCGAGACCGAGCAGGTCGCCTTCCACACCGGCCACCTCGTCCCGGGCATCGAGGGCACCAACGACCCGCTGCTGCAGGGCCGCAACTTCTCCTACCTCGACACCCAGCTGACCCGGCTGGGCGGACCCAACTTCACGCAGATCCCGATCAACCGGCCGCACGCCCCGGTGAACGACAACACCAGGGACGGCTTCCACCAGCACGCGGTGCACACCGGGCAGGCGCCGTACACGCCCAACAGCATCGACGACGGCGTGCCCTTCCCGTCCGACTGGTCCGAGGGCGGCTACGTGCAGGTGCCCCGGCACGTCGAGGGCGAGGTGGGCCGGACCGCGCCCGCGTCGTTCGACGACCACTTCTCGCAGCCGGCGCTGTTCTACCAGAGCCTGACCAGCGTCGAGCAGCAGCACGTGATCGACGCGTACACCTTCGAGCTCGGCAAGTGCTACGAGCAGGCGATCAAGGAGCGCGCGCTGACGGTGCTGGCCCGCATCGACGCGACGCTCTGCGCGCAGGTCGCCGCCGGTCTGGGCCTGCCGGTGCCGAAGAAGATCAAGGCGGAGAAGACGCGGTCGCAGTCCCCCGCCCTGCGCCAGATCACGCCGACCCCCTTCCCGATCGAGGGCCGGATCGTCGGCGTGGTGGCCGGCCCCGGCGCCGACCTGGACGGCATCGCCACGCTGCGGAAGGCCCTGGAGGCCGAGGGCGCGCTGCTGCGGGTCATCGCCCCGCACGGCGGTCAGCTGGTCAAGGGCAAGACCGTCGAGATCGTGGAGCGCACCTTCGCGACCGGCCGGTCGATCGAGTTCGACGCCCTCGTCGTCGCCCACGGCGCCCCGAAGGACGGCGACTTCCGCGCGCTGGTGATGCTGCAGGAGGCCTTCCGCCACCTGAAGGCGGTCGGCGCCTGGGGTGACGGCGTCGAGGTGCTGAAGGCGGCCGGCATCGACCCGGAGGCGCCCGGCGTCCTCACCGGGAAGAAGGCCAACGCCAAGCTGGCGGCTGCCACGGTGGCGGCGCTCGGCATGCACCGGGCCTGGGACCGCACCCCGCTGGTGCGCTCTTCGATGGTGCCGCCCACCGTCTGACCCGGTAGGCCGACGAGGGGCGGGGCGGTAGCTGCCGTCCCGCCCCTCATCGGCTCCGCCGCATCACTTGAGGAAGGGCGCCCGCTTCAGCAGCTTGAGCCCGGCGGTCATCACCGAGGCGTACTTCTCCAGCGGCTGGCCCGGGACCGGGCCCATGGACATCCCGCGCTGGACCGCGACGGTCTGCGCCTCGGTGTACTTGAGGATGCCCTCGCGCCCGTGCCGCCGGCCGACGCCGGAGTCCTTCATCCCGCCCATCGGTGCGTCGTGCGAGGCCCACGCCGCGGCATACCCCTCGTTGACGTTGACCGTGCCGGCCTGGATGCGGGTGGCCAGCTGCGCGCCGCGCTTCGGCGTGGTCCAGATGCTGGCGTTGAGCCCGTAGTCGGTGTCATTGGCGCGACGCACCGCCTCCTCGGCGTCGGCCACCCGGGCGACCGCCACGACCGGCCCGAAGGTCTCGTCGCGGGCCAGCGCCATCTCGTCGGTCACGCCCTCGAGCACGGTCGGCTCGTAGAACAGCGGGCCCAGGTCGGGGCGCGGCTTCCCGCCCGCGAGCACCCGGGCCCCCTTGGCGACGGCGTCGTCGACGTGCCGGGTGACGACGTCGAGCTGGTCGGCGCTGACCAGCGAGCTCATGTCGGCGTCCCAGCCCAGCCCGGCGCCGAGCTTCATCGCCCTGACCCGCTCGGCGAAGGCCGGGACGAAGCGGTCGTAGATCGCGTCCTCGACGTACATCCGCTCGACGCTGATGCACAGCTGCCCGGAGTTGGAGAAGCAGGCCCGGATCGCCCCGTCGACCGCCTTGTCGAGGTCGGCGTCGGCCAGCACGATCATCGGGTTCTTGCCGCCCAGCTCGGCGGAGAAGCCGATCAGCCGCCGCGCGCACTGCTCGGCCACGATCCGGCCGGTCGCGGTGGACCCGGTGAACATCAGGTACTCGACGCCCTCGATCAGCGGCGCGCCGAGCACCCGGCCCGCGCCGGTGACGACCTGGAACAGGTCCCGGGGCAGGCCGGCCTCGAACAGGAGCTCGACGGCGATGAGCGCGGTGAACGGCGTCTGCGCGTCGGGCTTGAGCACGATGCCGTTGCCGGCGAGCAGGGCGGGGATGGCGTCGGACACCGCGAGGGTCAGCGGGTAGTTCCACGGGCTGATGACGCCGATCAGGCCCTTGGGGTGGTGGTGCTCCACGGTGCGGGTCAGCAGCGGGAGCGCCCCCTGCCGGCGCGTGGGCCGCAGGTGCGACGCCGCGGTGTTGGCGTAGTACCGCGCGGTCGCGGCGACGTCGGCCAGCTCCTCGAAGGCGCTGACCCGGTTCTTGCCGGTCTCGACCTGGGTGATGTCGAGGATCTGCTCCTGCCGCTCGAGGACCAGGTCGTGGTACCGGTCCAGCACCGCCCGCCGCTCGGACAGGGGGCGGGCCGCCCACTCGACCTGCGCGGCGCGCGCCCGGCGCTGGGCCTCGGCGACGTCCTCGGCGGTGCAGGTGGGCACCTCGCCGACGAGCGCCCCGTCGAACGGGGCGCGCGACGCCTGCCGCGGGCGGCCGGGCGCGGCGGTGACCAGCGCGGCCAGGCGGGCCACGAGGGCGGGGTCGAGGGGGCCGGGTGCGGCGGTGCCCGTCGGGGCGAGCTCGGCGGTCGTCATGCGACCTTCCTACTCCTGACCCGCAGATCAGGCAGGCGAGCCGCTGGGACCGAACCGTTCCACCCGGATGGACGACGCCGGCACGCCCGCGGTCTCGAGCAGCTGGGTGGCCGCCTCGGCGAAGGACGCCGACCCGCAGACGTAGGCTGTCTGCCCCGGTTCCCACAGCGGCACCAGCTCGTGGGCGGCCAGCCGTCCGGCCGGGCGGATGCCGTGCTGCTCGCGGGTGAGCGCGATCAGCGCCCCGGCGTCGGCGAGCTCGTCGGCGTAGGGCAGCCCGGCGAGGGTGCGCGAGGAGACGGCGATCCGCAGCAGGTCCTCCTGCCCGGTCGCGCGGGCGTGCCGCAGCATCGACACGAAGGGGACGACGCCCGATCCGCCGGCCACCAGCAGCGCCGGGGTCCCGCCGTCCCACACGAACCAGCCGCCGATCGGCCCGCGCACCTCCAGCTCGTCACCGGGCTCGACGACGTCGGCGAGGTAGGTGGACACCTCGCCGTCGTCCAGCCGCTCCACGAACAGCTCGACCAGCGGGTCGCCGGGCGCGGAGGCCACCGAGTACGAGCGCTGCGCGGTGTAGCCGTCCTCGGCGGTCAGCCGGACGACGTAGTGCTGCCCCGGCAGGTGGTCGATCCGGTCGTGCACGTCCAGCCGCAGCTGCACCGAGCGCTGGATCGGGCGCCGCACCCCCGACACCGTCGCCGTCGTCCAGCCACCCGCGGGGGCCTTAGTCACCTTGGTACCGCTGCTGGCGCCAGGGGTCCCCGAGGTCGTGGTAGCCGTTCTGCTCCCAGAAGCCGGGCTGGTCGCGCTGCAGGAGGGTGAGCCGGGTGACCCACTTGGCGCTCTTCCAGAAGTAGAGGTGCGGCACGAGCAGCCGGACCGGCCCGCCGTGCTCGATCGGCAGCGGCTTGCCGTCGTACTCCCACACGACCCAGGCCTGGCCGCCGGTGACGTGCTCCAGCGGCAGGTTGGTGGTGTAGCCGGTCTTCGAGGTCGCCATGACGAAGCGCGCGTCGGCCGTCGGCCGGGCCGCCGCCAGCAGGGAGTCGACGGAGACGCCGGCGAACCAGGTGCCGAACTTCGACCAGGTGGTGACGCAGTGGATGTCGCCGCGGTACTCCGACCGGGGCAGGGCGTGCGCCTGGTCCCAGTCCCACGTGGTCGGGGACTCCACCTCGCCGTCGACGGTGATCGACCACGTCTCCGGTGCGATGCGCGGCGTCGGCTCGGCGGTGAGCACGGGCCAGTCGGTGCCGACGTCGTACTGGCCGGGCGGGAGGCGGGGGTCGCGGTCGCGGCGGCGGCCCAGGAAGCCGCGGGTGGGTCCAGGCATGGGGCCCACTCTTCCGCATCCGGCGGGTGGGAACCCCACGTCCGCGGCCGCCGTTGCTGGATGTGGACTCCCCGCCACGGCGCGGTGAACGCGGGCCGACCTGTCAGTGAACGGGGCGGGGCCCGGTAAGGCACCCCTTACGAGAGCTGTGTCACCGCGCGTTGACGTGGTGGGCGGCCCGGGAAGGTCCTAGTTTGGGCGCCGTGGTGACGGTGACGGACTCGACGCAGCGCAGGGCCCCCAAGGCGGCGAAGACCACCTCGGTCTTCAAGAAGGCCGTCATGGCGATCAGCGGCATCATCCTGGTGCTGTACCTGATCGCCCACATGATCGGGAACCTCAAGGCCTTCGCCGGCGAAGAGGACTTCAACCACTACTCGGAGTGGCTCCGCACCATCGGCAACCCGGCGCTGCCGGGCGCGACGGCGCTGTGGCTGATCCGGATCGTCCTGCTGGTCGCCGTGTTCGCCCACATGTGGGCCGCGATCTCGCTGTGGCGCCAGGCCAAGCGGGCCCGCCCCCAGGGGTACGTCACCAAGAAGGCCGTCGCCCAGAGCTACGCCTCGCGGACCATGCGCTGGGGCGGCGTCATCATCGCCGCCTTCGTCATCTGGCACCTGCTCGACCTCACGTGGGGCACGGTCAACAGCGCGGGCGACTCCGGGCCCTACGACAAGCTGGTCGCCAGCTTCTCCAACCCCGTCTCCACCGCCTTCTACGCGATCGCGGTGATCCTCGTGGGCATGCACCTCCGCCACGGCATCTGGAGCGCCACCCAGACCCTCGGTCAGAGCAACCGCCGCCGGGAGGTGACCGTGAACTACACCGCCACCGCCATCGCCACGGTCCTCACCCTGGGCTTCCTGCTCGTGCCCTTCTCCGTCCTCTTCGGTCTGATCGACTAATGACTCTTCTGCCTAGGAGACCCGCAGGCATGGCTCTCGAACTCTTCACCGAAGGCGACCCGATCGCCGACACCAAGGCGCCGATGGACGTGCCGATCGGCGAGCGCTGGAGCGAGCGCAAGTTCCGCGGTCGCCTGGTCAACCCGACCAACCGCCGCAAGATGACGATCATCGTCGTCGGCACCGGCCTGGCCGGTGGCTCGGCCGCCGCGACGCTGGGCGAGGCCGGCTACCACGTCAAGTCCTTCTGGTACCAGGACAGCCCGCGCCGCGCGCACAGCGTCGCCGCGCAGGGTGGCATCAACGCCGCGAAGAACTACCGCAACGACGGCGACAGCGTGCACCGGCTGTTCTACGACACGGTCAAGGGCGGCGACTTCCGCGCCCGCGAGAACAACGTGCACCGCCTCGCCGAGGTCAGCGTCAACATCATCGACCAGGCGGTCGCCCAGGGCGTGCCCTTCGCCCGCGAGTACGGCGGGCTGCTGGACAACCGCTCCTTCGGTGGCACCCAGGTCTCGCGCACCTTCTACGCCCGCGGCCAGACGGGGCAGCAGCTGCTCTACGGCGCCTACCAGGCCCTCGAGCGGCAGATCGCGGCCGGCAGCGTCGAGCAGAACGCCCGCACCGAGATGCTCGACCTGATCGTCGTCGACGGCCGCGCCCGCGGGATCGTCGCCCGCGACCTGGTCACCGGCGAGCTCAGCACCCACTTCGGCGACGCCGTGGTGCTCGCCAGCGGCGGGTACAGCAACGTCTTCTACCTCTCCACGAACGCCAAGGGCTCCAACACCACGGCGATCTGGCGGGCGCACAAGCGGGGCGCGTACTTCGCCAACCCCTGCTACACGCAGATCCACCCGACCTGCATCCCGGTCAAGGGCGACTACCAGTCGAAGCTCACCCTGATGTCGGAGTCGCTGCGCAACGACGGCCGCGTGTGGGTGCCCAAGGAGCGCGGCGACGACCGCGACCCCCGCGACATCCCCGAGTCCGAGCGGGACTACTACCTCGAGCGGCTCTACCCGTCATTCGGCAACCTGGTGCCCCGCGACATCGCCTCCCGCCAGGCGAAGAACGTGTGCGACGAGGGCCGTGGCGTCGGCCCCGGCGGTCTGGGCGTGTATCTGGACTTCGCCGAGGCCATCCAGCGCCTGGGCCGCCCCGCCGTCGAGGCGAAGTACGGCAACCTCTTCGACATGTACGCCCAGATCACCGGCGAGGACCCGTACGCCACCCCGATGCGGATCTA
Organism: Blastococcus sp. TF02-09; assembly: GCF_003319105.1. Taxonomy (GTDB): domain Bacteria; phylum Actinomycetota; class Actinomycetes; order Mycobacteriales; family Geodermatophilaceae; genus Blastococcus. The sequence continues at coordinate 178,049 of NZ_QOHH01000007.1, forward strand.
CCCTGCCGTGCACTACACGATGGGCGGGCTGTGGGTGGACTACGACCTGCAGTCGACGATCCCCGGCATGTTCGTGATCGGTGAGGCGAACTTCTCCGACCACGGCGCCAACCGCCTCGGGGCGAGCGCGCTCATGCAGGGCCTGGCCGACGGCTACTTCGTCCTGCCGTCGACCATCAGCAGCTACCTGGCCGACGGCCCGTTCGAGAAGGTCGACGAGAGCCACCCCGCCGCCGTCGAGGCGCTGCAGGGCGTGCAGGAGCAGGTGCAGAAGCTGCTCAGCATCAACGGCACCCGCACGCCGGCGTCCTTCCACCGCGAGCTCGGCCAGCTGATGTGGGACCTGTGCGGCATGGAGCGCACCGACGAGGGCCTGCGCAAGGCCATCGACCGCATCCGCGAGATCCGCCAGGAGTTCTGGACCGACCTCAAGGTCACCGGCGACTGGCACTCGTTCAACCAGACGCTCGAGCACGCCGGCCGCGTCGCCGACTTCATCGAGCTCGGCGAGCTCATGTGCATCGACGCACTGCACCGCCGCGAGAGCTGCGGCGGGCACTTCCGGGCGGAGAGCCAGACCCCCGAGGGCGAGGCACTGCGCGACGACGAGCACTTCGCCTACGTCGCCGCCTGGGAGTGGACGCCGGAGAACCAGCCCCCGGTCCTCCACAAGGAAGACCTCATCTACGAGTACGTCCACCTCGCGCAGCGGAGCTACAAGTGACAGCGACCCACGAAGGCACCATGCGCTCCAGCGTCGGCGACCCCGGCGCGGAGAAGCGCGGCATGAACCTGACGCTGCGCGTCTGGCGTCAGCAGGGCCCGACGGTGAAGGGCAAGATGGTGACCTACAAGGTCACCGACATCTCCCCCGACATGTCGTTCCTGGAGATGCTCGACGTCCTCAACGAGCAGCTGATCCTGCAGGGCGACGACCCGGTCGCCTTCGACCACGACTGCCGCGAGGGCATCTGCGGCATGTGCGGGCTCATGATCAACGGGCAGGCGCACGGTCCCCAGCAGACCACCACCTGCCAGCTGCACATGCGCTCGTTCAAGGACGGCGACTCGATCGACATCGAGCCGTGGCGCGCCTCGCCGTTCCCGGTGATCAAGGACCTCGCCGTCGACCGGCGGGCGTTCGACCGGATCATCCAGGCCGGCGGCTACATCAGCGTCCCGACCGGCACCGCGCCGGAGGCGCACGCCACCCCGGTGCCGAAGAAGGACGCCGACAACGCCTTCGACGCCGCCACCTGCATCGGCTGCGGCGCGTGCGTGGCGGCCTGCCCGAACGCCTCGTCGATGCTGTTCACCGCCGCGAAGGTCACCCACCTCGGGCTGCTCCCCCAGGGCCAGCCCGAGCGCAACGACCGCGTGGTCAACATGGTCGCCCAGCAGGACCGCGAGGGCTTCGGTGGCTGCACCAACATCGGCGAGTGCTCCGCGGCGTGCCCGAAGGGCATCTCCATGGAGACCATCTCGCGGCTGAACCACGACCTGCTCGGCGCCCTGCGCGCGGGGGCCCGCCCCAAGAGCTGAGCACATCGTCATCCTCCGGATGACACCGCGGCCACGTGCCGTCCCCGACGAGGGTTGAGCCTCCGCGAGCCCTCGTCGGGGAGGCCTCCGGCCCCCCGCTCCTCGGGACTCAGACGACGAGAGCCCTCCCCCGCTCGTCGAGCCACGTCCACAGCACCTCGGGCGGCAGCGGGCGGCTGAGGTGGTAGCCCTGGACGACGTCGCAGCCGTGGAAGGTGAGCACGTCGACCGTGGCCTGGTCCTCCGCGCCCTCGGCGACGAGCACCAGCCCGAGGGCGTGGGCCAGCTGGAGGGTCGAGGTGACGATCGCCTCGGCCCGGGGGCTCTCGGTCATGCCGGTCACGAAGGTGCGGTCCAGCTTGAGCTCGGTGACCGGCAGCGTCGCGAGGTAGGCCAGGCTGGAGTAACCGGTGCCGTAGTCGTCGATGGCGACGCCGATGCCGTCGTCCCGCAGCCGGCGGAGCACCCGCACGGCGCGGTCGCGGTCCTCCATGAGCAGGCTCTCGGTGACCTCGAGGACCAGGCACCCGGCGGACAGCTCGTACCGCGCCAGCAGGGCGCGCACCTGGTCGGGGAAGGCCTCGTCCACCAGGTTGGACGGGCTGACGTTGACCGCCATGGTGAGCAGGCGGCCGCGGTCGTACCACGACCGGCACTGGGCCAGCGCCAGGTCGATGACCTGGGCGGTCAGCTGCGCCATCAGGCCGGCTGACTCGGCGAGGTCGATGAACGCGTCGGGGTAGAGCAGGCCGCGGGTGGGGTGCTGCCAGCGGACCAGCGCCTCCACGCCGTCGACCGAGCCGGTCGCGAGCGCCAGCTTGGGCTGGTAGTGCAGCACCAGCTCGTCCTGCTCGAGGGCGCGGCGCAGCTGGGCGACGTCCTCGAGCCGGTGCCGGCCGTGCCCGTCGCGGTCCCGGTCGTACACCTCGACACCGGTGCGGGTGGACTTGGCCGCATACATGGCCAGGTCGGCCAGCTGCAGCAGCTCGACGGCGCTGCCCGACTCGTCGGGGCCGATGGCGACGCCCACGCTCACGTCGACGTGGAGGACCACGCCGCTGACGGCGAAGGGCCGCTGCAGGCGGGAGCGCAGCCGCCGGGCCATGGTCCGGGCGTCGTCGGCGGACAGGTCCCGGGTCAGGACCACGAACTCGTCACCGCCGAGGCGGGCCAGCAGGTCCTCGGCCCGGAGCTCGCCGCGCAGCCGCGGGCCCACCTGGGCCAGCAGCGCGTCGCCGACGGCGTGGCCCAGCGAGTCGTTGATCTCCTTGAACCGGTCCAGGTCGAGCACCAGGACGGCGGTGCGCTCACCGGCCGCCAGGCGGACGTCGGCCTCCGCCAGCGCCTCGAACACCGAGCGACGGTTCGGCAGCCCGGTCAGCTCGTCGGTGCGCGCCTGCCGGCGGCTGTCGGCCAGCGCCCGCACGTCGCGGAAGGTCAGGCCGGTACGGGCCAGCGCGGCCAGGACGGCGACCAGCGCCAGTACGCCGGCGACGGGGTCCCCGCTGGCGAGGTAGCCGGTGAAGAGCAGGGCGAGCGCGGCCAGGGCGCAGACGCCCGGGATGACCAGGGCGCCCCGCCCGTCCACCCGCCCGCTGCCGCCGGCCGACGTCCGCTGGGTGGCGGCCATGCCGCAGCAGACGAAGGCCAGACCCCAGGCGAGGTCCAGCGGGCCGCCGATGACGTAGGTGCCGTGGGCCAGCTGGTAGGCGTAGACGGTGTCGGTCACGACGAACAGGCCGAGGGCGGCGGTGACCCACCACCAGCCCGGCCCCGCACCGCGGCGCATCAGGGCCAGCCCGCCGGCCACGAGGCTGAGCAGCAGCAGGTCGCCGATCGGGTAGAGCATCGCGATCGCCACCACCGGAGCGCCGCCCTCGGCCGCCTGGAGCAGCGCCCCGAGGCCGGCCGCGGCCGCGACCGCGGCGGCGGTGCACCCGGTGACGGCGGAGTCGAGCCACATGCTCGCCGTGAGCCGGCCGACGCGGCTGCGGAGCAGCAGGAGGAAGGCGGCGAAGGCGAGCGGGAAGAACCCGAGGAAGGCCACGTCGGACCACCGGAGATCGGGCAGCTCCGCGAGACCCCGGTAGTGGAACTCGTAGACGGCGGCCCCCGTGAAGTAGGACAGCACCGCCGCGGCGAAGCACCACCAGGAGGCCCGGTCGGCCGACCCGGCACCACGGACGACCAGGACCAGCACGAGACCGGCGAGGAAGACGAGCTTGCCCTGGGCGGCCAGCAGGTCACCGACGGCGTCCGCGCCCAGCGCCACCGCGGTCAGCGCCACGACCCACATCCCGACCAGCGCGACGGCCAGCCGGCGGACCAGGCGCAGCGAGCGCGCGTCGTCGCACGCCTCGTCGGAGAGGTCCACGAGGACCTCCGGTTCCCCTTGCCGCATGCTCTCCCCATCGGCCGGACGCCCGGTGATCTGGAACACCCGGGGCCCGCTTCCCGCCTGCCCTCCCCCTCGCGGGGGAGGTCCGGCCCGGCAGGTTTACCGTCCACCCGTGCTGACCTGGGACGACGTCGCGCGCGCCTGCCTGGCGCTGCCGGCCACGACCGAGGCCGTGTCCGCGTCCGGACGGCGCCGCTGGCTGGTGCGCGGGCGGACGTTCGTGCGCGAGCGGCCGCTGCACCGCGTGGACCTCGACGAGCTCGGCGCGGCGGCTCCCGAGGGCCCGGTGCTGGTCGCCTACGTGCCCGACGAAGGGGCCAAGGCGGCCCTGCTGGCCACCGAGCCCGACGTCTGGTTCACCACGTCGCACTTCGACGGCCGGCCGGTGCTGATGTGCCGCCTCGAGCGCCTCGACCGGCAGGGGCTGAGGGAGCTGGTCGCCGAGGCGTGGGCCGCCCGGGCGCCACGGCGGCTCGTGGCGAGCCACCTCGGCTGAGCCGGCGCCTCGGGGCTGTCCCCCGGACCCGCCGAGGCTCTACCGTCCCCGGCATGGCGACGTGGGACGACGTGGCACGCACCTGTCTGGCGCTGCCGGACACGACCGAGGTCACCTCGCGCGGCTCCCGGCAGTGGAAGGTGGCCGACAAGCTCTTCGTGTGGGAGCGCCCCCTCGGCCGCAAGGACCTCGCCGAGCTGGGAGTGACGTCCCAGGAGTGGCCGGTCGTGGCCGCCCGCGTCCCGGACGAGGGCGCCAAGGCGGCGCTGATCGCCGAGGAGCCGGAGCTCTACTTCACGACGTCGCACTTCGACGGCTACGCCGCGGTGCTGTGCCGCCTGGACCGGCTGGACCAGGAGGACCTGACCGAGCTCGCGGCCGACGCGTGGGCCTGCCGGGCGCCGCGCCGGCTCCTGGCCCGGGGCCCGCTGCCGCCGGCCGGCTGACCCGTGTCAGGCGCGCGCCGGCAGGATCCGCTCGATGACGTCGGCCGGCATGAGCCCCGCCTTGCCGAAGCGGCGGGCCGCCTCCACGAACTGGGGCGAGCACGACTGGAGCTCGCCGAGCATCTCGCGGGCGGCGTCCTCCCGGCCGGCCAGGGCCGCGACCACCGCGCGCCACAGGAGCTGGTCGGGCTCGGTGGCGGCGTCCATCGGCCGCAGCAGTTCCAGCTCGCGGTCCGCGGTGACCGGGTCGCCGTCGATGGCCAGCTGGAACGCGCGGACGACGTCCTGGTAGCGGGCCCGGGTGGCCATGAGGCCGGCCAGCGCCTCGATCGGGTCGGTCGAGTCGTCGATCCGCAGGTCGACCACCGTGTCGTGCCAGGGGCGACCCGTGGTCGTCGCGCGGATGACCATGATCGCGGCCGACCGGCGCCCGCGGAAGTCGCCACCGGCCTCCTCCCCCGCCTGCAGCGCACTGAGCAGCCGCTCGGCCAGCTGCCCCCCGGAGCTCTCGAACCGCTCCACCATCGACTCCCACACCTGCGGGGAGTCGGCCATGTTGGCCAGGGCCACGCAGGTGTCGCCGACCAGGTGGCCGGCGGCGTCGACGCACTGGCGGCCGGTGTAGGCGGCGAGGTCGCCGTTGACCCCGAGGACGGCGACCTGCCGTCGCTCCGGCTGCGGGTCGACGCTGCTCAGCGCGGTGAGCACCTCCTGGGCGGTGAACCCGCCCCGCAGGAGGTCCAGTCCCACCGCGCCGTACATGGGCTCGGCCATCGACTGGGTGGCGATGACCCCGTGGCCGGGGAGCGCGAACGGCACGCTGTTGCCGACGGCGAAGGCCTGGGACTGGGTGGCTACGCCCAGGTCCCCGCTCACGGGGTCGCGGGCGACGATCGAGTAGGTCACGCGCGCACCGGCTCCATCGCCTGCGCCAGCAGCTCGACCGACCGCAGCCGGCCCTCCACGGACGTCGACTGGTGGGCGACGATCAGCTCGTCGGCGTCGGCGTGCTCCCGGAAGGACTCGACGTACTCGGCGAGCTGGGCCGGGGCGCCGACGGCGGTGTGCGTGAGCATCCCCTCGACGTGGTGGCCGGCGCCCTGGGCGAGCAGCTGGTCGGCCTGCTCATCGGTGAGCGACTGCCCCCGGCCGAACAGGCTGATGGCGAGGGTGCGCTTCACGCCCTGCAGCGTCTCGCGGGCGGCCGCCTCGGTGTCGGCGCCGACGACGTTCAGCCCGGCGATCACGTAGGGCCGGTCCAGCTGGTCGGAGGGCTTGAACTGGCCGCGGTAGGCCTCGACGGCCGGCTGGAGCATCTGCGGCGCGAAGTGGGAGGCGAAGGCGAAGGGCAGCCCGAGCGCGGCCGCGAGCGTGGCACCGAACATCGAGGAGCCGAGGATGTACAGCGGCACCTTGGAGCCCTTGCCGGGGATCGCGTCGACGCCGGCCACCCGCGTCTCGCCGGCCAGGTACCCCTGCAGCTCCAGGACGTCCTGCGGGAAGCGGTCGGCGGAGTCCGGGGTGCGGCGCAGCGCGTACATCGTGTTCTGGTCGCTGCCGGGCGCGCGGCCCAGGCCCAGGTCGATGCGGCCGGGGTACATCGCGTCGAGGGTGCCGAACTGCTCGGCGATGGTCAGCGGCGAGTGGTTGGGCAGCATGACCCCGCCGGCGCCCAGCCGGATGGTGCGGGTGTGCGCCCCCACGTGGGAGATGAGCACGCTGGTCGCCGAGGACGCGATGCGCGGCATGTTGTGGTGCTCGGCGTACCAGACCCGCTCGTAGCCGTGCTCCTCCGCGCGCTGGGCCAGGGCGACGCTCGCGGCGATGCTGCTGGTCGCGGTCTCCCCGCGGTTGATCGGCGCGAGGTCGAGGACGGACAACGGGATGCGCATGAGGAGGTGCCTTTCACGTCGGTTGCCCTGAGCAACCCCGGCACCGGCGCCAGGCTTCCCGGGCGGCTCAGCCGCCGACGGACAGGTCCGCGCGGTCGAGGGCGCCGGCCTCGACGAGGACCTCCAGCGCCTCCGGCAGGTCCGCCAGCGCGCGGGCGAGGTCCTCCGGGCGGCTGAGCGTCCACGCCTGGGTCTCGACGTAGCAGCGCACCGCCCGGTCGAAGTCGTCCGCGCCGACGGCGTCGCGGGCCGCCCAGAGCGCGGCGGCGCCCTTGCCGTAGACCCGGTGCTCGTAGTCGTCCTGGTCGCTGAAGTCGGCCATGCTCCCGCCCACGCTGCCCCCGCGGTCGAGGTCGTCCTCGGGGTCGTGCGGCTCGTCGGCCACGCTCTCCGCGTACGTGGCGAACGCCTCGTCCAGCCACGGATCGCGGAACTGCGAGTTGCCCACCATCCCGTAGAACCACATGTGCGCGACCTCGTGCACCACCAGGCCGAAGTCGTCGCCGCCCAGCAGGATCGACGACGAGTACTCCTCTCCGCCGCCGTCGCGCCCGTCGGAGACCAGCGCCACGGTCAGCGTCGGGTACGGGAAGGGGCCGAAGCGGCCGGCCACCAGCCGGATCGCATCGGAGGTGGCGTCGGCCAGGTCCTCGGCCGAGCTGTCCGCACCAGGGACGGCGCCCACCGTGACCGCGGTGCCGTCGACCTCGACCTCGGCGGTCTCGAACTCCCCCGCCGCCACGTGCACGTCGCGGGCGACCGGCTCGTGCGACTCCCAGACCCGGCGGCCGCTCCCCTCGTCCCGCGGCTCCTCCTGGTCGCCGGACATGAGGACGACGAGCTCTTCGGGCGCCGACACGCTGATCGTCGTGTCCGCGACCGCGTTGGCCGTCGTCTCCCCGGAGACCTCGACGAACGGGTCGCGCGCCCACCCCGCGCCGGGCTCCCAGGTCAGGAGGGGGAAGCCGCTGGCCCACCAGGTCACGTCGTCGTCGACACCGAGGCGGTCGAAGCCGGCCGGCGTCCGCTCGGAGGTCAGCCGGAGCGTGAAGTCCACCTCGACGTCGACGGTCTCCCCCGCGGGCACCGCCCGGCGCAGGTCCACCCGGTAGAGCCCGCCCGGGGTGCCCGGCTCGGCGTCGGCGTCCACGTAGCCGCCCCCGGCCACGTCGTCGCCGCGCACGGCGTCCACCCGCAGCTCGTGGCCCGCCGACTGCGGCGCGTTGGGGATCAGCCGGAACCACACCTCCTCCACCGGCATATCGGGGGTGAAGGCGACGGCCTCGGTCCCGGTGACGGTCCGCCGGTCGTCCTCCAGCCGGAAATCCAGGTCGATCACCGGCCGGCCGGGATCGGGCGCGGCGCGTTCCGTCGACGGGCACCCGGGCGCCGGGCCGGTGCTCCCGGCGTCGTCACGCCGGGAGGAGGTGCACCCGGCGAGCAGGATCAGGACGCCGGCGGCCAGCGCCGTCCGGCGTCGTCCCGTGGGGTCGGCCTGCTGCTGCATCGTTCCCGCCCGCCCAGCAGAGGTCGGCCCGGCCCGGCGCGGTCGGCGCGACCACCCCCGCTGGCGGCGAATGTAGGCAACCGGACGGAGCCCGGGAAGCGCCTGCCGCGCGCCGGCTCCGGGCGCCGGCCCTCAGCGGCTCTGCAGCGCGTCCAGGGCCACCGCCATGGCCGCGGCCACGCGGAAGTCCAGCCGCGGGTCGGGCACGGTGACGTCGTAGCGGTCGCGGATGGCCTTGCGGCGCTCGCTGACCAGCACCCGGCGCGCCGGTGGCGGTGTCGTGGAAGTCGAAGTGGAAGACGAAGGGCACCCAGACGTCGCCGAGGTAGGGGATCAGCTCCCAGATGCGGCGGACGACGGCGAGGACCGGCCGGCGTTCGCGGCCGACGGCCTCCAGGCCCGGGGCCGACAGCTCCCAGGTCGACCGCAGCAGGCTGGCGCCGAACTTCTTCGCGAAGCTGCCCAGCGGGGTGCCGTGCTCGTCCAGCACGTCGTGTCGGGCGTGCACGTCCAGCCGCTGGCGCGCCTTGAAGGAGAAGACCGCCCGGCTCCGGGACTCGTCGGAGAAGAAGACCACCTCCTCCTTGAGCTTCATGCGCTTCTGCTCGGCGAGGGCCAGCAGCGCGCCCTCGGTCCCGTCCGGGTTCACGGCCCGGATCTCGTACCGGTTGACCATCACGGTGATCCGCTGGGCGACGGAGAACCGCGGCACCACCATCGGCGCGGGAGAGGCGGGGCACGTGCTCACGTGCGGCTCCTTGCGGGTCGCCGGGCGGGCCGGAGGACGGCCGGTCGGAGGGCCATCATGGCAGCGGCACGGGCCGGTCGGATCTCCATCGGATGTTCCGGCCGCCGTCATCGGATCGACACCTCGGGTGGAGATCCTCCTGGCATGACAGCCAGCCTCTTCGTGACCGGTACGCCCGTGGTGTGGACCGGCCACGACCCGCGCGGTCCGGTGGCCTCCGGCTCGGACGTCGTGCACGCCGTCGCCCGGCCGACCGTCGACGGGCTGGACTCCTCGCTCTGCGGCGAACTGGTCGCCGCCACGTCCGGCCGGGACTGGGCCGCCGAGCCGGGCGCGACCCGCTGCGCCGAGTGCGCCCGGGTCGCCGCGCCACGGCGGACGGGTTCCCCCGGGGCCCGCTGACCCCGGTGGGCCCTCCGCCCGACGCGCCGGAAGCCCTTTCCCGCGCCCGGTGTCCGTGGTGCACTGCCCTCCTCCCGCCGCGCGGGCGGCGTCAGCGACGATGCTGGAGGCAGCGATGCCGGTCGGGTCGGACGGAGCTGCGCCAGGCACTGCCGGCGGGCACCGGAGCGGGACACCGTGACGACGACGGCGCCGCGCGGCACCGGCGCGGTGGCCCCCGGCGGGGGTGAGGGCAGCCCCGCCCCGCGCCGGGCGACGATCGCCGCCCGCCACCTGCGCACCGACCGGTGGTGGCTGCTGCCGCTGACCACCGTCGTCGTCCTGCTGTCGTTCGTCGGCTACTCGACGTTCCGCGCCTTCCAGAACGCCTACTACTTCTCCGAGCCCTACATCTCGCCGTTCTACTCGCCGTGCATCAGCACCCGGTGCGAGGGCGACACCTTCCCGGAGTTCGTCAGCGGGCCGTCGTTCATCTCCCCGGCGATCTACATCCTGGTGATCCCGCTGGGCCTGCGGGCGACCTGCTACTACTACCGCAAGGCCTACTACCGGTCCTTCTGGCTCTCGCCGCCGGCGTGCGCCGTCGGGGAGCCGCACCGGCGCTACACCGGTGAGTCCCGGCCGCCGCTGCTGCTGCAGAACCTGCACCGCTACGCGCTCTACGGCGCCCTGGTCTTCAACGTGATCCTCACCTACGACGCGGTGCTCGGGTTCCGCGACGAGACCGGCGAGTGGGGCCACATGGGGCTCGGCACGCTGGTGCTGCTGGCCAACGCGGCGCTGCTCTGGCTGTACTCGCTGTCCTGCCACTCCTGCCGGCACATCGTCGGCGGCCGGCTCAACCACTTCTCCCGGCATCCCGTCCGCTACCGGCTGTGGACGCAGGCCTCACGGCTCAACGCCTCCCACGCGCGGTTCGCCTGGCTCTCGCTGTTCAGCGTCGCGATCGCCGACGGCTACGTCTTCCTGCTGGCCACGGACACGATCAGCGATCTGAGGTTCTTCTGATGGAGCTGGAGCGGCAGGACTACGACGTCGTGGTCGTCGGGGCGGGCGGCGCGGGCCTGCGGGCGGCGATCGAGGCCCACGCGAGCGGTGCGCGCACCGCCGTCGTGTGCAAGTCACTGCTGGGCAAGGCGCACACGGTCATGGCCGAGGGCGGCATCGCCGCGGCGATGGGCAACACCTGGCCGGACGACAACTGGCGGGTGCACTTCCGCGACACCATGCGCGGCGGGAAGATGCTCAACCACTGGCGGATGGCGCAGTTGCACGCCCAGGAGGCGCCCGACCGGGTCCGCGAGCTCGAGGACTGGGGCGCGCTGTTCGACCGGACGGCCGACGGCCTGATCAGCCAGCGCGACTTCGGCGGGCACCGCTACGCGCGGCTGGCACACGTCGGCGACCGCACCGGGCTGGAGCTGATCCGCACCCTCCAGCAGCGGACCGTCGCCCTCGGCATCGACGTGTACATGGAGTGCACGGTCACCCGGCTGCTGACCGGCCCCGACGGGGTCACCGGCGCGTTCGGCTACTGGCGGGAGTCCGGGCGCTTCGTCGCCTGGCGGGCGCCGTCGGTGGTGCTGGCGACCGGCGGGATCGGCAAGTCGTACAAGGTGACGTCGAACTCGTGGGAGTACACCGGCGACGGCCACTCCCTGGCGCTGCAGGCCGGCGCGACGCTGGTGAACATGGAGTTCGTCCAGTTCCACCCGACGGGGATGGTCTGGCCGCCGTCGGTGCGCGGGATCCTGGTGACGGAGAGCGTCCGCGGCGACGGCGGGGTCCTCAAGAACTCGGCGGGCAACCGGTTCATGTTCGACTACATCCCGGACTTCTTCCGCAAGGAGACGGCGGAGACCGAGGACGAGGCCGACCGCTGGTACGAGGACAAGAAGAACAACCGGCGGCCGCCCGAGCTGCTCCCCCGCGACGAGGTGGCCCGCGCCATCAACAGCGAGGTCAAGGCCGGCCGCGGCACCCCGCACGGCGGCGTCTTCCTGGACATCGCCTCCCGCCGGTCGGCCGAGTACATCCGCAAGCGGCTGCCCTCGATGTACCACCAGTTCCGCGAGCTGGCGGAGGTCGACATCACCGCGGAGGCGATGGAGGTGGGGCCCACCTGCCACTACGTGATGGGCGGGGTGGAGGTCGACCCGGACACCGAGGCCGCCCGCGTGCCCGGGCTCTTCGCCGCCGGCGAGGTCGCCGGCGGCATGCACGGCTCCAACCGGCTGGGCGGGAACTCGCTGTCGGACCTGCTGGTGTTCGGACGGCGCGCGGGCCTCGCGGCCGCCGAGCACGCGCTGATGCGGAGCGGGCGGAGCGAGCTCCCGGACGACGCCCTGGCCGACGCGGCGCGTGCGGCGCTCGCCCCGTTCGACCGCGAGGGCGGCGAGAACCCCTACACGGTGCAGCACGACCTGCAGCAGACGATGCACGACCTGGTCGGGATCATCCGCACCGAGAAGGAGATGCTCGAGGCGCTGGAGCGCATCGGGGAGCTCAAGGAGCGGGTCGCGAACCTGTCGGTCGAGGGGCACCGGCAGTACAACCCGGGCTGGCACCTGGCGCTGGACCTGCCGCACATGCTCCTCGTCGGCGAGTGCATCGCCCGTGCCGCGCTGGAGCGGCAGGAGAGCCGCGGTGGGCACACCCGCGACGACTTCCCCGCGACCGATGCCGAGTGGGCGCGGACCAACCTGGTCTGCTCCCTCGCCGGGGACGGGTCGGTGGCGCTGACCCGGCAGCCGCTCCCGGTCATGCCGGCCGAGCTGGCCGAGATCTTCGAGGAGTCGGCATGAGCTACGACGCGACGTTCCGGGTCTGGCGCGGGGACGCCTCCGGTGGGGACCTGCAGACGTTCACGGTGGAGGTGAACGAGGGCGAGGTGGTCCTCGACGTCGTCCACCGGTTGCAGGCCACCCAGGCCGGCGACCTCGCCGTCCGGTGGAACTGCAAGGCCGGGAAGTGCGGCTCGTGCAGCGCCGAGATCAACGGCCGCCCGCTGCTGATGTGCATGACCCGGATGAGCACGTTCGGCGAGGCGGAGACGGTGACCGTGACGCCGTTGCGGACCTTCCCGGTCATCCGCGACCTGGTCACCGACGTGTCGTTCAACTACGAGCAGGCGGCACGCATCCCGGCCTTCGCCCCGCAGGCCCGCGACGCCGACGGCAACCACCGGATGCAGCAGGTGGACGTCGAGCGCTCCCAGGAGTTCCGCAAGTGCATCGAGTGCTGGCTCTGCCAGGACACCTGCCACGTCATCCGCGACCACGAGGACAACAAGGCCGCGTTCTCCGGTCCGCGCTTCCTGATCCGGCTCGCCGAGCTGGACATGCACCCGCTCGACGTCACCGACCGGCGGGACGTCGCGCAGGACGAGTTCGGTCTGGGCTACTGCAACATCACCAAGTGCTGCAGCGAGGTGTGCCCGGAAGGCATCCACCTCACCGACAACGGGATCATCCCGCTCAAGGAGCGCGTGGTGGACCGGCGGTTCGACCCGCTCACCTTCCTCGGCGCCACCATCCGCCGGCGGCGGCGCGGGGACTGAGCCGGCTCCGGCGGTCAGGGCATCCCGTCGTCGAAGAAGGTGCCGGCCGGGGGCAGCGGCGTGCGGACCACCGGGCGGACCCGGCGCGCGGCCGGGAGCCGGGTGGTGTAGCTCGCCGCGTTGGCGCGGATGTGCGCGAGGTCGTCGTCGGTGGCCCGGCGGACCACCGTGGCCGGGATGCCGGCGACCACCGATCCCGGCGGCACCTCGGTGTGCTGCGTGACCACCGCCCCGGCGGCGACGATCGAGCCGGCGCCGATGTGCGCGCCGTTCATCACGACGCTGCCCATGCCCACCAGGACGTCGTCGTCGACCCGCGCCCCGTGGAGGACGACGCGGTGCCCGACGGTCACGCCCCGGCCCACCGTCAGCGGGAAGCCCGGATCGGAGTGCAGGGTGCACCCGTCCTGCACGTTGGTGTCCGGCCCGATGACGATCGCCTCCTCGTCGGCGCGGGCGACGGCGCCGTACCAGATGCTCGCCCGGGAGCCGAGGGTGACCGCGCCGACGACCACCGCGGTGGGGGCGACGAAGGCCTCCTCGTCGATCTTCGGCGCCCCGAACTGCAGCTCCGCGATGTAGTTGACGTTCCCGGTCATCGGCAGCCTCCCGGTCGTAGGCAGCGAGTGTGGCGGGTCCGGCGGCGTTCGGGGAGTGGATCGGCCCCGCGGGATCAGCGGGGCGGCGCGGCCGTCGCCCCGGACCCGTTGACGGCGGCGTGCAGCCGGCGGGCCAGCCGCTCGAGCGGGCTCACCGGCTCGTCCGCTCCGGTCAGCGGCGGGGGCAGCAGCACCCACAGCAGCAGGTAGAGGAGGACGCCGCTGCCGCCCAGGAGCGTCAGCGCGACGAAGCCGACCCGCACGAGGACGGCGTCGACGCCGAGGTGGTCGGCAAGACCGCCGCAGACGCCGCCGGCCATCCGGTCGGTGGCGCTGCGTCGCGCTTCGGGACGGGCGGCGGGCGGTGCGGTCGGCTGCTCGGCGGGCGGGGTGGGGAACGCTGCATCGGTCATGGGGAGAGCCTGTCGAGGACGGATGCCGCGGACCATCGGGTGATGCCCGGATCCGTCCCCCATGCCGGCGTCAGGGTCCTCCCCGGCGGACGACCCACCGGCATCCCGCCCCGCGCGGACGTACCGTCGTGGGGGTGAGTGAACTCCTGGCCCCGGCCGTGCGCCTCGACGACCGCTTCGCCCGCGCGCTGCCGGAGCTGGCGCTGCCGTGGCAGGCCGAGGAGGCGCCCGAGCCGGACCTGCTGCTGCTGAACGAGCCGCTGGCCGCCGAGCTGGGCCTCGACCCGGCCGCGCTGCGCACCCCCGAGGGCGTCGGCCTGCTCGTCGGCACCGCCGTCCCCGACGGCGCGCGGCCGGTCGCGCAGGCCTACTCTGGCCACCAGTTCGGCGGCTACTCCCCCCGGCTCGGGGACGGCCGCGCCCTCCTGCTGGGCGAACTGGTGGACGGCCACGGCGCCGTGCGCGACCTGCACCTCAAGGGCTCGGGTCGCACCCCCTTCGCGCGCGGGGGCGACGGCCTGGCCGCCGTCGGCCCGATGCTGCGCGAGTACGTCGTCAGCGAGGCGATGCACGCCCTCGGCATCCCGACGACCCGCGCGCTCGCCGTCGTCGCCACCGGCCGGCAGGTCCGGCGGGAGACGCTGCTGCCGGGCGCCGTCCTGGCGCGGGTGGCGAGCAGCCACCTGCGGGTCGGCAGCTTCCAGTACGCCCGCGCCACCGACGACGTCGACCTGCTCCGCCGCCTCGCCGACCTCGCGATCGAGCGGCACCACCCGCACGCCGCCCAGGCGGAGAACCGCTACCTGGCGCTGTTCGAGGCGGTGCTCGAGGTGCAGGCGTCGCTGGTCGCGCAGTGGATGCTGGTCGGCTTCATCCACGGCGTGATGAACACCGACAACATGACGATCTCGGGCGAGACGATCGACTACGGCCCGTGCGCCTTCCTGGAGGCCTACGACCCCGACACCGTCTACAGCTCGATCGACGAGGGCGGCCGGTACCGCCTCGGCAACCAGCCGCTGGCGGCGGAGTGGAACCTCGCCCGGCTGGCCGAGGCGCTGCTCCCGCTGATCGCCGAGGACACCGACCGGGCCGTCGCGCTGGCGGTCGAGACGCTGAAGACGTTCCGGCCGCGCTACGACGCCGCCCTGGCCGACGGGATGCGGGCCAAGCTGGGGCTGCCCGCCGACGCCGACACGGCCGGACTCGTCGACGACCTGCTGGAGCTGCTGCGGGCGGGCCACGTCGACTGGACCTCCTTCTTCCGGCGGCTGGCCGACGCCGCGCGGGGCGACGCGGAGCCGGTGCGGCTGCTGTTCCTCGACCTGGCCGGGATCGACGGCTGGCTGGAGCGCTGGCGGGCGCTGGGGCCGGACGGGACGGCGATGGACCGGGTCAACCCGGTGTACATCCCGCGCAACCACCTGGTGGAGGAGGCGCTCGACGCCGCGGCCGCCGGCGACACCACCCTCGTCGAGGAGCTGCTGGCGGTGCTCGCGGCGCCGTTCGACGAGCGCCCGGACCACGAGCGGTACGCCGCACCGGCACCGCAGGACTTCGGCGCCACGTTCCGCACCTTCTGCGGCACCTGATCCCGCTGTCGGCTGGGGCCGGCGTGACCCTCGACACAGCTGGTGTCGGTGGAGCTCAGGGGGAGGCGATGATCCCTCGGAAGCGCAGCGGTGCGACCGCTGCGCCGACCCCGGGAGATATTGATCAGTCGGCGGTCGTTCCCCTGCGGCACCAGATGAGTGATGGAGGCATGTGATGGCGGGCGCGAGCACCTCGGCCGACCTGCGCCATCCCGAGCCCGTCACCGCCGGCGACAGCGGCGCACCGGCGGTGAAGCAGCACTACCGCCGGGACATCCAGGGCCTCCGCGCGGTCGCCGTCGGTCTCGTCGTCGCCGACCACGTGTTCGGGTGGCCGGCGGGCGGCTTCATCGGCGTCGACGTCTTCTTCGTGATCTCCGGCTTCCCTCATCACCGGCCTACTGGTGCGCGAGCGCGGTCGGACCGGGCGGCTCTCGTTCCGCGCCTTCTACGCCCGGCGTGCCCGCCGCCTGCTCCCGGCCGCTCTCGTGACCCTGGCCGCCACGACGGCGGTGGCGTGGTTCATCTTCCTCGCCGGCCGTTTCCGGGAGACCGTCGAGGACGTCGTCTGGGCGGGGCTGTTCGGGGCGAACCTCAACTTCGCACGGCAGGAGACCGACTACTTCGCGGCCGGCGAGCCGCCGTCGATGGTGCAGCACTTCTGGTCGCTGTCCGTGGAGGAGCAGTTCTACCTGTTCTGGCCGGCGCTGATCCTGCTCGCCTTCGCGTTCCCCGTGGCCGGCGGACGCCACCGGCGAGCCGGGCGGGCGGGCGTCGACCCCCGCACGGTGGCGCTGTGGGTGGTGCTCGGCACGGTCACGGCCGCCTCCGTCGCCTGGTCCCTGCACGCCACGGCTTCCTCCCCCGTGACCGCCTACTTCTCCACCTTCACCCGCGCCTGGGAGCTGGGGGTGGGCGCACTCCTCGCGGTGTCGGCCACCCAGCTCGACCGGCTCCCGGCGCTGCTGCGCGCCACGCTCGCCTGGATCGGGCTGGCCGTGGTCGTCTGGTCGGCGTTCGTCATCGACGGCGGGACACCGTTCCCGGGCGGTGCGGCCGCGCTGCCCGTCGTGGGAGCGGCGCTCGTGCTCGCCTTCGGTGCCACACCGGGCGGACCGGGCACCCGCTGGGCGCTGGGCAGCGCGCCCGCGGGTTTCGTCGGGGCGATCTCCTACTCGCTGTACCTCTGGCACTGGCCGGTCCTGATCACCGCCGGAGTGCTGCTGACGCCGGCCTCCCCGGTCTTCTACGCCGCGACGATCGGCGCCTCGCTGGCACTGGCGACGGTGTCGTACTACTGCGTCGAGCAGCCGGTGCTGCACACCAACTGGCTGCTCTCGCACCGACCCGTGAACCGCGCTCGTGCGCGGCCCGTCTTCCGCCGCGCGCTCGCCGTCGGCCTGGGAGCCACGGTGGTGGCGACGGCGACCGTCGTGACCGTCGTCCTCGCGCCATGGAGCGAGGGCGGGGACGCCCGGGCCGAGGCGGCGCGGGCCGTGGCCGCGACCAACCAGGACGCCGCCTCCGAGGGGCGCCCGCCGCTCACCCCGCTCCAGGAGGAGATCCAGCGGGCGACGTTCATGACGGAGTGGCCGGCCGACCTGACCCCGCGGCTGGAGGACCTGGATTCCTACGGCACCAGCGTGTGGCCGGGCAAGTGCCTGCTCGTGAACGAGGAGGGGCTCGACGACTGCACTTTCGGCGACCCGGACGCGCCGCAGGCCGCGGTCCTGCTGGGCGACTCCTACGCCGCGGCGTGGGTACCGGGGTTCCAGCAGGAGCTCGTCCCCAGGGGCTGGTCGGTCGTGGGGCTGACCGACGGGGACTGCCCGAACATCACCGCGCTGACGATTCGGGATGGCGAACCGAACACCATGTGCGCGGAGCACAGGGACTGGGCCATCGAGCACATCGTGCAGACCCGTCCGGCGCTCGTGGTGCTCAGCAACAGGTGGAAGGCGGAACTGGTCGACGCCTCCGCCGACCGCGCCACGGTGTACGGGCAGGGCCTGGCCGACATCGTCCGCCGGCTCCAGCCGTCGGGCGCGAAGATCGTCATCCTGTCCGCCCCGCCGGGGTCGGCGGACCTCCGTTCCTGCCCGACGGCCCTGAACAGCCCCGCCGACTGCGTCAACGCGCCGGCGGACACCTTCGACGCCCAGGTGGCGACCGAGCAGCGGGTGGCCGCGGAGACCGGGGTCCGCGCGATCGACCCGGAGGACTGGTTCTGCGTCGATGACCGCTGTCCGAGCGTCGTCGGCTCGACGGCGCTGTACTTCGACGGAGGTCACATCACGGGCGAGTGGGCCCGTCGCATCGCGCCGCAGGTGGTCGGGGCGGCCCTCCAGCCGTGACCGGCGGCGGGATCGGAACCGCGATCCTCCAGCGGCCCGGGGCGGCGGGATGGTTACCTTGCGGTGCACACACACGAGTACAGGGATGGTCATGCGCCGTTCGGTTCTGCCCGCGCTGCTGCTGACGGTCGCGCTGTCCGCGTGCGGCTTCAGCGACGAGGACGGGGCCGCCGAGGGATCGGCCCCGACCGCGTCGTCGAGCACCCCCGCGGACGAGTCCGCCGGCGCGACGGAGGCGGCGCGCAACGAGCGGGGCAACATCCCCGTGCAGGTCGGCGAGGAGATCGCCCTCCGTCCCTCGGCGGACCCCGACGAACCGCCGGCGGTCACGCTGAGCGTCGAGGAGATCGTCGTGGACGTCGTCTGCGACGACGACAACGAGGAGCCGCCGGAGAACGGGCACTACCTCGCGGTCCGCCTGATCGCGACGGCGACCGACCGGTACGACCCGCGGCTGGTCACCCCGATCTCGGACTACGACTTCGCCGTCATCGGGGAGGACGGCGAGACGTACAACCCCGTCAGCGAGGCCGCCCAGGTGTGCCTCGAGCAGGAGCGGTTGATCCAGAACATGCGCATCGCGCCGGGGGTCGACTACGACGGCTGGCTGGTGTTCGACGTGCCGGTCACCACCGGCGCCCTGGTCTACGCACCCGAGGGGCCCACCGGCTGGGAGTGGGCGTTCTGACGCTCCCGCGCGCGTCCTGACGCCCGGCCATCGCGGCGGCATACTCTCTGCCCGGCGCCGCGCGGCGCTCGTTCGGCGGGGACACGGGGGCGTGCCGCCGGGCGACGGGTGGTCGGAGCGTGCGCTCCGCGGGTCGACGGTCCCCGGAGACGAGGGCGACCGTGCGCAGTCCTGCTCCTCCCGGCACCGCATCCCCGGGCCGCCGGGCGTTCCTGCTGCTGGGCGCCGCCGGTCTGGCGACCGCCTGCGCCCCGTCGTCCAGGGCGCCTCGCGAGCGGGCGCCGGAGCCGACCAGTGCTCCGTCCGCTCCCCCGACGTCAGCGCCACCCGACCCGCCGGCGACGGCGCCGGCGGCTCCGACGCGGGAGGAGGTCGTCGCCCGGTACGCAGGGGTGGCGCCGACGGCGTTCGGCCTGGACGTCCTCGGTGTCGTGAACCGGCTGCCCACGCAGGAGCGCGTGGTCGCGCTGACCTTCGACGCGTGCGGGGGCGCCCGCGGCAGCGGTTACGACGCCGCGCTGATCGACACCCTCCGGACGACCGGGACCCCGGCCACGCTGTTCCTCAACCAGCGCTGGATCCTCGTGCACCCCGACCTCGCCGCCGAGCTGGCTGCCGACCCGCTGTTCGAGCTGGCCAACCACGGCACCGTCCACCTGCCGCTGTCGGTCCGCGGCGCCGCGGCGTACGGCATCACCGGGACGACCGACCCCGGTGCGGTCTTCGACGAGATCAGCGGCAACCGGCGGACGCTGACCGAGCTGACCGGCGTCGCCCCTCGCTTCTTCCGGTCCGGGACGGCGCACTACGACGACGTCGCCGTCCGGATCGCCGGTGACATCGGCGAGACGGTGGTGAACTTCGACGTCAACGGGGACGCCGGCGCGACGTTCGGCCCGCGGGAGGTGACCGCCGCGCTGGGCTCCGTGTCGGCGGGGTCGATCGTGATCGGGCACATGAACCAGCCCAGCGGGGGCACGGCCGCGGGTGTGGCCGCCGCACTCCCCCGGCTGACGGGTGACGGCTTCCGCTTCGCCCGGCTGTCGGAGCACCTGTAGGCCGTCACCGGCCACTGTTCCGGCGGGTCCCGCGCGCGAGAACGTGCTGGTCCGGGCGCATTCGGCCACGATGAGCCCGCACGGCCCGGCCGGCGCGACGGCGGTGCGGGCACCACGCCGAGCACCGACGCCGCCAGGAGAAGACCGTGACTGGTTACGTACTGCGCCGCTCGCTGATGTCACTCGCCGCTCTCACGGCCCTGCTGGCCGCGGCCGGTGCTCTGCTCCTCCTGTGGGGCGCGCCGCCCTGGCTGCCGTTCGTGCTCGCCGTCGTGGTCGTCGGCGCGCAGTGGGCGCTCGCGCCCTACCTGATCGCCTGGTTGATCCCGGCCTACGAACTCCCGCGGACGACGGGCGGGTACGACACCTTCGAGTACGACGTCAGGGGCTATCCGAGGACCCGGTTGCTCGCCGAGACGGTGGCGCGCCGCTGCCGGGAGGCCGGGGTCGAGCCGGTCCGGCTCGGCGTCGTGGACGACGGCACCCCCAACGCCTTCACCTTCGGGCACACGCGGGGCAACGCGCGCATCTACGTCACCCGCGGCCTGCTCGACCGGCTCGACGAGCGAGAGCTCGACGCGGTGGTCAGCCACGAGGTGGGCCACGTGCGGCAGAACGACGTCGTCGTCATGGCGATCGCCGCGACCGTGCCGATCGTCCTGTACTACGCCTACCTCGCGCTGCGGGACAGCCGGCAGCAGACCACCGTCGTGCCCGCCCTGGTCAGCTTCGTCGGCTACCTGCTGTCCCAGCTGGTGGTGCTGTCGCTGAGCCGGGCGCGGGAGCTGGGCGCGGACCACTACAGCTGCCGCGTGACCGGCGACGGCGACGCGCTCTGCAGCGCTCTGGTCTCCATCGGGTTCGGCATGGGCCAGGTGGACGCCGAGCGCGCGTCCCGGACCACCGCCGCGCACGCGGGCAAGGACAAGGGCCTCCAGCGCGCAGCAGCGAAGGAGGAGCGCCGGGCCTCCCGGCTGCGCGCGGCCGGGCTGCTCGGCATCGCCGACTCCCGCCAGGGCGCGACGGTGCTCGCGGCCACCGAGCGGGGTCTCGAGCCGACGGAGGTCATCGGCGCGCTGCGCTGGGACACGTGCACCCCGTGGGCCCGGTTCAGCCAGCTGTTCTCCACCCACCCCCTCGTGGTGCGGCGCATCGCGGCCCTCGAGGACAGCGGCCTGCCCGGTGCGCCGCAGCGCTGGAGCGCGCGGGACGTCGGGGCCAGCTGCTCCGGCCCTGACCTGGACCGTGCTCGCCGGCGCTTCCTCCCTGAGCTCGTCGTCCGGTACGCACCGTTCCTGGCTCTGGCCGTCGGTGTCGTCGCCTGGTCGTCCGAGGACTGGGAGCTGCTGGCACAGGCGGCCGCAGCCGGGGGGCTGGCTCTGTGCGTACGCACCGCGCTGCAGCGCCCGCTCCGTGCCGCGGAACCGACCGGGCGGATCGCCGCGCTGCTGCCCCGCCTGGATGCGAACCCCGCCAGCGGGATCCCGGTCGAGGTCCGTGGACACGTGACCGGGCGCGGAATGCCCGGCTACGTGCTCTCCCCCGACCTCGTCGTCCAGGACGAGTCGGGCTTCGTCCCCGTGCTGTACCAGCAGCCCTGGCCGTTCGCGCGCAGCATCTTCGGCCTGCTGCGCGTGCCCGACCTCCTGGAGCAGGAGGTCGTCGTGCGCGGCTGGTACCGCCGGACGCCCGCGCCCGTGCTCGAGCTCCGCGAACTGGTGCCCGCCCAGGGGCGGCGGGTGCGCGGCTTCGCCTGGGTCGCCGCCTACGTCCTGTCGCTGGTCATCGCACTGGCCGGTGGCATTACCTGGTGGTTGTTGATGCTCGCCGGCTGACGACTTCCGCTTCGTCCGGCTGTCGGAGCACCTCTGGCCCCCGACAGCGCGGTCCCGTGAGAGGTTGCCGGGATGGATCCCGCCCAGCCCCCCGCCGACGAGTACCGCGAGATCGGCGGCCGCTTCACCCGCCTGGTCGAGGGGGTGCCCGACGCCGCGACCTGGGACCGGCCGGCCCCCGTCGACGGCTGGACCGCACGCGACGTCGTCCGGCACCTGGTCGAGTGGTTCCCCGGCTTCCTGCGCGCGGGTGCGGGTGTCGAGCTGCCCACCGGGCCGCCGGTCGACGACGACCCGGTGGCCGCCTGGCGGACCTTCAGTGACGGGGTGCAGGTCCTGCTCGACGACCCCGCGTCCGCCGACCTCGTGGTCCGCAACCCGCACATCGGCGACGTCCCGCTGCCACGTGCGGTGTCGCAGTTCTTCACCGCCGACGTCTTCATGCACTCGTGGGACCTGGCCCGCGCCACCGGTCAGGACGAGACGCTGGACCCGGACCGCTGTGCGGCGATGCTCCAGGGCATGGAGCCGATGGACGAGCTCCTGCGGTCCAGCGGGCAGTACGGGCCCAAGGTGCCGGTGCCGGCGGATTCCGATGCGCAGACGAAGCTGCTGGCGTTCATCGGCCGCGACCCCCGCTGACCGCCCGGCGGGCAGGGCGCGCCCGGACCGGGTCGGACCGTCAGCCCGGCACGAGGGCCGTGACCCCTGGCCCGTCGAGGTCGGCCGGCGTCACCCGGCGCCCGGAGACGGCCAGGAGCAGGGCGAGCGCGGAGCCGCGCACCTCCGGGCCGTCGCCGAGGGAGACGTCCGCGTCCGCCGCCGTGAGCCGGACCCGGCCCACCAGCTCCTTGGCTCCACCGAAGGACGCCGGGGTGCGCGCCTGCAGGCGGAGCGAGCGGACGACCGCCTCCTGCGGGTAGGAGCGCACGAGGCCCAGCGGCCGCCGGATGTCCTCGCCGTGGACGACCTCCTCGACGAGCCGGCTGTCGAGGGGCGCGGGAGGGGTCGACCTCCGGGACGCCACCTGCCGGAGCCGGTCGAGCGTCTCCTGGGGCGACGCACCGCGGTGGCGCGCCACGCCGCGGGCGTTCTGGCGGTGGAAGTCGAAGCCCGCGCGGGCGAGGCCGACCACGAAGCCGAGCCGCGTCGTCCGCGCGGTGTCGACGAGATGGGCGACGACGTCGTGCACGGTCCAGCCCGCGCACAGGGACTGCTCCTCCCACCGCGCCTCGTCGAGGGTCTCGAGGTCGTCGATCAGCGCCGCCCGTTCCGCGTGCACCATCGACCAGACATCCGCCACGCGCGTCTCCCGTCGTCCGTCAGGCGTCTCGCAGAAGACCCTCGCCGCGACGAGAACTGATCGGCGCCGCTCGCACGCCGCTGCGGCGGACCGGAGCGCCGCCGAGGGGTACGGCAGTCGCGGCGGCCGCTGGGGTGGAGTCAGCGCGGTCGGACGACCAGCAGGGCGACGTCGTCGTCGGCGGGCCCGGTGACCACACGGCGGAGGACCTCGTCGCAGATCTCGTCGGCGGAGCGGCCGGCGAGACCGGAGAGGACGGCGGACAGCCGCTGCAGCCCCTCGTCGATACCGGTGCGGTGGTGCTCGAGCAGACCGTCGGTGTAGAGCACCACGGTGTCCCCGGGGGCGAGCTCCAGCACGTGGTCGGTGCGCCGGGTCGGGACGTCGAGTCCCAGGAGGCGCTCGGAGGGGCGCTCCAGCACCTCCACGCCGCCGTGTGCCCGCAGCAGCAGCGGGGGCGGATGACCGGCCGAGGACCAGCACAGTGTCCACCGCCCGGCGGCGGCCGAGGGGGATCGCTCGAGGGAGGCGACCAGCACGGTGGCCAGGGTGTCGAAGCCCAGCCCCCGCAGCGCCCGCTCGGTGCGCTGCAGCGTGGCCGCCGGACCATCGCCGTGGTCGTAGGCGAGGGCCCGCACGGTGCTGCGCAGCTCCGACATGGCCGCCGTCGCGTCGACGGAGTGCCCGGCGACGTCGCCGACGACCACCAGCATCGCGCCGTCGGGCTGGAGGAAGGCGTCGTAGAAGTCGCCACCCACGAGCGTGTGCCGGCTCGCGGGCCGGTACCGGACGGCGACGTCGAGGGCGTCGGTGTGCGGGGGCGGGGTCAGCAGGCTCCGCTGCAACGTCTCGGCGACCTTCAGCTGGCGGCCGTAGAGCAGGGCGTTGTCCAGCGCCAGGGCACCGCGGCGAGCGACCTCCACGGCCGTGTCCACCTCGGCGGGGGTCAGCGGAGGCCGATCACCGGCGTTGACGAGCGACAGCGCACCGATGGTCTCGCCGTGCACGGTCAGCGGCAGGAGCACGACGGACGTCGCGGCCAGCCGCTTCCAGGCGGCCCTGACCGGCTCGCCGGGCGACGGATCGCGGAGCTCGGGGTCCACCCGGGTCAGCTGCACCGGCTGACCGGAGAGCAGCGCCGTCATCAACGCCGGGCGGTCCCTCGCGCCCCCCAGGCGCCCGGCGAGGTAGGTGTCGAGGTCCTCGAGCCGGTCGGGGTCACGATGCGCGCGCGCCGTCCGCGGCTCGCCGCCGTCGTCGCTGAGCACGGTGACCGTCGCCCAGTCGGCCAGCCGCGGAACCATCAGCCGGGCCAGCCGGTCGGCCGTCTCCCCCGTGTCGAGACTCGCGAACATCGCGTCGCTGACCTCGGCGAGGAACGCCAGCCGACCACTGTTGTCGGGCGGCAGCTCCTCAGGACCGGTCGAGTCGGGAGAGCCCGTGGCTGCGTCGGTCACGTTCCCTCCGTCCCGTCCACGCTCCGGAGTGTCCGGCGAGCAGGCACCCTACGGCGACGAGTTGGACGGAATCCACAACTCGCTGGTGTCCGCACGCGGGCGTGATCAGGACGTCGGTCTTACGGTGGCTGGCCATCGACCAGCCCACATGCCTCCCCATGCTTCGCGACAGACGTCGCCGTGGCGGGCGTAGAAGGCTCTGGACGTGAGGCACCGGCGGGCGACACCATCGACTCGTAGCGGAGTACAAGGCTCCAGAGGTCCAGGCCCCTGGTGAGCCAGTTGGTCGAGCTGGGGCGGGGAGAGCTGGCGCCGTCCGCCGACTATCTCCTCTCCACGTGAACCACTCCGGCTGAGGAGCGAGGAGGAGATGGCCATGCTTCTCGGGTCCTCCATCCGAGATGCCGGGAGTCCTCGATGACCACCGCGGTCGCCGAGCACTGGGCCAGCGGGGATGTCTACGGTCGGATCGTCACCGCGCTCCAGGCTGCGGGGAAGTCACTCGACGCGCTGACCATCGAGGACCTCGCGCCGGTCGACCACTTCCACGCTCGCGGCTTACCGGCCACGATCGAGCTGGGTGACTCCCTTCCAGCGAGGGCCGGGGACCACGTGCTCGACGTCGGTTGCGGGCTCGGGGGGCCGGCTCGCTACTTCGCCCGGCGCTTCGGTTGCCGGGTCAGCGGCATCGACGTGACTGGACCGTTCATCGACGCCGGCCGGCGGCTGACGGAGTTGCTCGGGATGGGGGCAGTGGTCGACCTGCGACAGGGGGACGGTCAGGCCCTGCCGTACGGTGACGGAACGTTCGACGGCGGCTACGCCCAGCACGTCACGATGAACGTGCCGGACCGGCCCTCCTTCTTCGGTGAGGCCTGGCGGGTGATCCGACCTGGTGGATTCTTCGCGATCACCGAACACGGCCGAGGAGACGCGGGTCCGACACACCACCCGGTGCCCTGGTCGGAGGACGGCCGGGGGGAGTTCCTCGTGACGCCCGAGGAGACCGTAGAACTCCTCGGCGCAGCGGGTTTCGTCGACATCGACGTCACCGACACCGGCCAGGACGACCTGCACAGATACCGGGCGACCCTGGCACTGGCGGAACGTGGCGAACTGCCGGCCCTCGGCCTGCATGTGCTCATAGGGCCTGGGGCTGCTGAGAAGTGGCGCAACTCGGCCCGCAACATCGAGGAGGGCCGCACGCATCCGGTGAGGGTGATCTGCCGCAAGCCAGGATGAGGCTTGCTCGCCGGCCTGGACGTCGAGTACCTCAGCTGACCAGCGGGTTCAGGCTGGGTCAGACGTTGAAGCGGAACTCCACGACGTCGCCGTCGTGCATGACGTAGTCCTTGCCCTCCATGCGCACCCAGCCCCGGGACTTGGCCTCGGCCATGGAACCGGCCTCGACCAGCTGGTCGAAGGAGACGATCTCGGCCTTGATGAACCCGCGCTGGAAGTCGGTGTGGATGACCCCGGCGGCCTGCGGGGCGGTCGCGCCGACCGGGATGGTCCAGGCGCGCGACTCCTTGGGGCCGGCGGTCAGGTAGGTCTGCAGGCCGAGGGTGCGGAAGCCGACCTTCGCGAGCTGGTCCAGGCCCGGCTCGCTCTGCCCGATCGACTCGAGCAGCTCCGCGGCCTCCTCGTCGGGCAGCTCGATCAGCTCGGACTCGGTCTGCGCGTCCAGGAAGATCGCCTCGGCCGGGGCGACCAGCGCGCGCAGCTCGTCGAGCATCGCGGTGTTGGCCAGCTCGTCGGCGTCGACGTTGAAGACGTACAGGAACGGCTTGGTCGTGAGCAGGCTCAGCTCGCGCAGCGGCTCCGGGTCGACGCCGGCGGAGAACAGGGTGCGGCCCTCGTCGAGGATCTTCTGCGCGTCCTGGGCGGCGGACAGCAGCGCGGCGCGCTCCTTGTCCTTCTTCGCCTCCTTCTCCAGCCGCGGGATCGCCTTCTCCAGCGTCTGCATGTCGGCCAGCACCAGCTCGGTGTTGATCGTCTCGATGTCGTCGGCCGGGCTGACCTTGCCTTCGACGTGCACGACGTCGGGGTCGGTGAACACGCGGATGACCTGGCAGATCGCGTCGCTCTCGCGGATGTTGGCGAGGAACTTGTTGCCGAGGCCCGCGCCCTCGCTGGCGCCGCGCACGATGCCGGCGATGTCCACGAAGGACACGGTCGCCGGGATGATCTTCTGGCTGCCGAAGATCTCGGCGAGCTTCTCCAGCCGCGGGTCGGGCACGCCCACGACGCCGACGTTGGGCTCGATGGTCGCGAACGGGTAGTTCGCCGCCAGGACGTCGTTCTTGGTCAGGGCGTTGAAGAGGGTCGACTTGCCGACGTTGGGCAGACCGACGATCCCGATGGTGAGGCTCACGGACGTCGAGGTTACGTGCCGCCGGTCCCTCGCCGGTCCGCGCGCACCCACCCCGGACGGGTGACGTCCGCTCCAGTTCCGCGCCCGGGCCGCCGACGACTGATGCGGACCAGTCGAAGGGACGCGCCATGGGGAAGACCCGCACCGACGCCGAGGAGCAGATCGCCGAGCTGCTCCGCACGGCGAAGAAGTCGCTGCGCCTGTCCGTGGCCTTCCTGTCCCGGCTCGACGGCACCACCCAACACCTGGAGGTCGTGGAGTCCTCGGTGCCCTTCCTGTTCCAGGAGGGCTACCAGCAGGTGCAAGAGGTGACCCTCTGCCAGGCGGTCCTCGACAAGAAGCTGCCCGCGGTGATCCCGAACCTCAAGGACTTCCCGGAGGCGATGAAGCTGCCCGCGGCGCGCATGCCGCGCCTGCGCAGCTACGTCTCCGTGCCGGTCACCCTCTCCGACGGGACCCTCTACGGGACGTTCTGCGCGGCCGGCCTCACCTCGGACAAGGACCTCACCAAGCGGGACAAGGCGCTGATGGACGTCCTCGCCTCGGCCGCCTCGGTGATCATCGAGCCGCAGGTCAAGGAGACCGAGCGGCGCTCCGGCATCGGGCACCGCCTGGACCCGGTCGTGGCCGGCGGCGGCCCGCTGGTCGCCCTCCAGCCGATCGTCGACCTCAGGACCGGCCTCCGCATCGGCTCCGAGGCCCTCAGCCGCTTCCCCGCCGAGTGGGAGCGGACCCCCGACGTCGTCTTCGCCGAGGCGCACAGCGTGGGCCGCGGCGACGAGCTCGAGCTCCTGGCCCTGCGCCGTGCGGCCGAGCACCTCGAGCACGCGGAGGGCTACGTCGCCATGAACGTCTCCCCCGGCACGCTGCTCACCCCGGCATGCACTGAGCTGCTCTCCGAGCTGCCCGTCGAGCGCGTGCTGCTGGAGCTCTCCGAGCACGACCCCGTCGACGACTACGACGCGCTCGCCGCCGTCCTCGACCCGTTCCGCGCGGCCGGTCTGCGCCTGGCAATCGACGACGTCGGCGCCGGCTTCTCCTCGCTGCGCCACATCGTCGTCACCTCGCCCGACGTGATCAAGATCGACCGCAGCCTGGTCACCGGCGTCCACGTCGACCCGGTCCGGACCATCCTGATCCGCTCGCTGGTCGACTTCGCCCGCGGCCTGGGCGCCCGCGTCGTGGCCGAGGGCGTCGAGACCGCCGCGGAGGCCGCCGTCCTCCGCGACCTCGCCGTCGACCACGGGCAGGGCTGGTACTTCGGCCGGCCGGCCGTGCCGGAGCCGGTCAGCACCCCCGCTCCGGAGCCCGTGCTCGCCATCCCGGCGCCCCGCCCGCACCCGGCCGTCGCCCGCCGCGGCTGACCCGACCGGGCTCTCGGGTCAGCGTCCGGGGGCCGGCAGCAGCCCGCGCTCCACCGCGACCAGCACCGCCCGCGTCCGATCGTCGACGCCGAGCTTCGCGAACACCCGCAGCAGGTGCGTCTTCACCGTCGCCTCGCCGATGTACAGCTCCCGGCCGATCTCGGCGTTGGTCAGGCCCCGGGCCACACCGGCCAGCACCTCCAGCTCCCGCGCCGTGGGCGCGTCCGCCGCCGGGGCCCGCATCCGCGACACCAGCCGGGCCGCCACCGGCGGCGCGAGCACCGTCTCGCCCCGTGCCGCGGCGCGCACCGCGTCGGCCAGCTGCGGCAGCGGGGTGTCCTTGAGCAGGTAGCCGGTGGCACCCGCCTCGACGGCGCGCACGATGTCAGCGTCGGTGTCGTAGGTGGTCAGCACCAGCACCCGGACGGCGGGATGGTTCGCCGCGAGCCGCCCGGTCGCGGTGGCGCCGTCCATCCGCGGCATCCGCAGGTCCATGAGGACGACGTCCGGGGTGAGCGCGGCGACCATCGCCAGCGCCTCGAGACCGTCGCCCGCCTCGCCGACGACGTCGATGTCCGGCTGCGCCGCCAGCCACCCGACCACCCCGCCCCGGACGACGGGATGGTCGTCCACCACCAGCACGCGGATCACGCTCACCGGACCGGCACCCGCACCGTCACCCGGGTGCCCTCCCCCGGCGCCGACCGCACGTCGACGTCGCCACCGACCTCCTGCGCCCGGTCGCGGAGACCGGCCAGCCCCACCCCCACGGAGACGGCCGGGTCGAAGCCCACGCCGTCGTCCTCGACGTGGACCGACACCTGGGCGTTCCCACCCGAGCCCGTCCGGGTCACCCGCAGCACCACCGCGCTGGCCGACGCGTGCCGGCGCACGTTGGCCAGCGCCTCCTGGGCACCGCGCAGCAGCACGATCTCCTCGGTTCGGCTGAGCGCCGGGCCCACCCCGCCGAGCGCCGCGGTGTCCACCCGGGTGGCGGTCCCGGTCTCGCGGCCGAACCGCTCCGCCAGCCGCTGCAGCGCCTCGACGAGGGTGGCCGAGTCCAGGGCCACCGGCGCGAACGCCGCGACCATGGCGCGGGCCTCGGCCAGGTTCTCCCGGGCGACCTCCTCGATGACGGCCAGCCGCTCCCCCGCGGCCGCCGGGTCGCCGGGCAGCGCGGCCGCCGCGGTCTGGGCCAGGACGACGATGCTCGTGTAGCCCTGCGCCAGCGTGTCGTGCACCTCGCGCGCCAGCCGTTCCCGCTCGGCGACCATGCCCTGCTGGTGGTGCAGGTCGGCCAACTCCGACCGCGTGGACTCCAGCTCGCGGATCAGCTCGGCCCGCTGCTCGCTGTGCTCGAGCACGCTGAACACCCAGGCGCCCATGGCCAGGCTGAAGCCCAGGCCGACCAGGGTCTGCAGGTCGAACGGCTCGGTGCCCTGCGCCCAGTGCACCATCGGGCCGGTCACGGCGGCGGCACCCAGCGCCAGCGTCCACCGCACCCCGGCGTCCAGGCCGGACACCAGGAACCACACCTGCGGGAACGCCAGGAACAGCAGGAAGAGCAGCTCGGGCAGCACCCACGCGAGGACGGCGACCACGGCGACGAGCACCGCCAGGTAGACCGCCGCCCGCCGGTCGTCGCGGCTGGCCAGCGCCGGTCCGCCGACGCCGACGTAGGCCACGGCCAGGACGCCCAGCGCCACGAGCAGGAGCGCCTGCCGGCTCCCCGACTCCTCGACGGCGGCGTCCACGGCCGCGACGCCGACGAGGACGGTGAACACCACGTGGTGCACCACCAGGGTCACCCGCCAGCTGCGCTCGGACAGCGGCAGCCCGCCACCCTCCCCCTCGGACGGGAGGAGAGCGGCGGGCCGGGCCGCGGAGGCCGAGCTCATCCCTCGCCCCGGCGCCAGCGGAACGTGCGCATGCACACCATGACGCCGATGATCACCCATGCGGCCAGCACCAGGGCGGTCCGGCCGTGCTCCCATCCGCCGGCCACCTCGAACGCCCCGGCCTCCTCGGGCAGGAACGCCGACCGCATGCCCTGCGTGAGCCACTTCAGCGGGAACAGCGCCGCCGCCTGCTGCATCCAGCCGGGCAGCTCCAGGAAGCCGAAGAAGACGCCCGAGAAGAACTGCAGCACGATCGCCAGCGCCGAGATGGCGGTGGTCGTCGCGGTGGCGCTGCCGGGGAGCGCCGAGGCGGCGATGCCCAGGACGGTGCCGGCCAGCGCACCGAGGGCGGCCACCCACAGGAACGTGGCCCAGTGGGCCAGGTCGGCCGGCAACGGCACGTCGTAGCCGTAGCGGGCCACCGGCAGGAGCAGCGCCAGCTGCGCCGCGGCGGTCACCAGGACCTGCCCGGCCTTGCCGGCGAAGTAGGCGACCGGCGGGGTGCCGAGCAGCTGCAGCCGCTCCAGCTGCCCGCTCTCCCGCTCCCCCGCGATCGCCGTCCCGACCGCCTGGAAGCTGGTCAGCATGATGCCGGTCGCCGCGATGCCGGCCAGGAAGTACTGGGCGAACGGGATGCCGCCGGGCCGCTCGTCGGCGCCCAGGACCGACGCGAAGATCACCAGCATCACCGGCGGATAGGCGAAGGAGAACACCACCTGCTGCCGCTCGCGGAAGAACAGCCGCAGCTCCAGGCCCACGCGGGAGAGGCCGATCCGGGCGGCGGACGGGGGTGCCGGCCGGGCGGACGTCGGGACGGCGGTCATCGGAGGTCTCCGTCGGCAGCAGTGGGGACGGCGCCGACGAGCCGGAGGTAGACGTCCTCGAGCCCGGGGCGGGTGACGGTCAGGCCGGGCACCTCGGCGTGCACGGCGAGCAGGTCGCGCAGCACCGCTCCGGGCTCCTCGGTGCGCACCCGCCGGCGCGCACCGTCCTCCAGCCAGCTCACCGTCGACTGCCGGCGCAGGGCGGCACCCAGCTCGTCGGGCGGCGCCACGTCGGCCAGCCGGCCCCCGGCGAGAACCCCGACCCGGTCGGCGAGCTCGGCGGCCTCGTCGAGGTAGTGGGTGGTGAGCAGGATCGTCGTCCCGTCCGACCGCAGCTCCCGGATCAGCTCCCAGAACCGGCGGCGGGCGACCGGGTCCATGCCGGTGGTCGGCTCGTCCAGGACGAGCAGCTCCGGCCGGCCCTGGACACCGAGGGCGACGGCGAGCCGACGACGCTGGCCGCCGGAGAGCCGCTCCACCCGCACGCCGGCCGACTCCTCCAGGCCGACCGCGGACAGCAGCTCGGCGGTCGACCGGCTGGTCGCGTGGTACCCGGCGAAGTGGTCGAGGGTCTCGCGCACCGACAGCGCCGCCCCGCCGCCCTCGCCCTGGGCCACCACGCCGATCCGGTCGCGCCAGCCGCGCCCCGCGACCGCCGGGTCCTCCCCCAGCACGACGACGTCCCCACCGTCGCGCGGCCGCACGCCCTCGAGGATCTCGATGGTCGTGGTCTTCCCGGCGCCGTTGGGCCCCAGCAGCGCGAAGCACTCACCCCGCCGCACGTCCAGGTCCAGCCCGGCGAGAACCGGGCGGCCGCCGTACCGCTTGGTCAGGCCGCGCACGGTCACCGCGGCGGAGGTGGTTCCGCTGCCCACGGGGAGCGGGGCGAGCTCTGTGGTCGTCATGCACCGAGCCTGTCCGCGCGCTGCGCCGCCCGGGACCGTCGAGGCGCTGGTCCGCCGTCCACCGACCGGTGGACGGCGGCGTCTCACGACGAGACCGGCCGACCCCGCGCACGTGGCTAGGTTCGGGCGTCCGCCACCTGGGAGGCAGCCATGAAGGCACTCGTGTACCACGGTCCGGGGAGCAAGGCATGGGAGGACGTGCCCGACCCGGGGATTCAGGACCCGACGGACGCCGTCGCGCGCATCGACACCACCACGATCTGCGGCACCGACCTGCACATCCTCCACGGCGACGTCCCCACCGTGGACGAGGGCCGCATCCTCGGGCACGAGGCCGTGGGCACGGTCACCGAGATCGGCTCCGCGGTGACCGGCTTCGCCGTCGGTGACCGCGTCCTGGTCCCGGCGATCAACCGCTGCGGGCGGTGCGCCTACTGCCAGCGCGGCATGCCGTCGCACTGCCAGACGCTGGGGGGCATCGGCTGGGTGCTGGGTCACCTGATCGACGGGACCCAGGCCGAGTTCACCCGCATCCCGTACGCCGACACCTCGCTGTACGCCGTCCCGGAGGGCGTCAGCAACCAGCAGGCGGTCTTCCTCGCCGACTCGCTGCCCACCGGCTACGAGGTCGGCGTGCTCGCCGGTGGCGTCCGGCCCGGGAACACCGTCGCCGTCGTCGGTGCCGGCGCCGTCGGGCTGGGCGCGATCATGACGACGGGGCTCTGGGGCGCCTCCGAGGTCATCGCGATCGACTCCGACAAGTTCCGGCTGGAGACCGCGCGCGAATTCGGTGCGACCGACACCGTCGAGGCCGGTCCGGACACCGTCGCCGAGGTGCTGGCACACACCGACGGGCTCGGCGTCGACGTCTCGATCGAGGCGGTCGGCTACCCCGAGACCCTGCAGACGGCGGCGCGGCTCGTCCGGCCCGGCGGCACGATCGCCAACATCGGCGTGCACGGAGTGCCGGTCGAGCTGCCGCTGCAGGACATGTGGATCCAGAACGTCACCCTGA
This sequence comes from Blastococcus sp. TF02-09, assembly GCF_003319105.1. Classification (GTDB taxonomy): domain Bacteria; phylum Actinomycetota; class Actinomycetes; order Mycobacteriales; family Geodermatophilaceae; genus Blastococcus. Next base: position 210,718 of record NZ_QOHH01000007.1, read on the forward strand.
CCATGGGCCTGGTCGACACCGTCTCCATCCCCACGCTCCTCACGATGGTCGCCTCCGGGCGCCTGCCCTCGGAGAAGATGGGGACGCACTCGTTCGGCCTGGACCAGGTGGAGGAGGCGTACGAGGTCTTCGGCCACGCCGCCGACAACTCCGCGCTGAAGATGGTGATCGACCGGGCGGGATGAGCCCCGTCGCAGCGACGTCCGGAAACCGCCAGTCCGGGGTCCGGCCGGGTGTCATGCTCGACGGCGTGACCGAGGCCCTGGACCACGAGCGCTGCTACCGCGCCGTCGCCGGCCGGGACGCGCGCTTCGACGGCTGGTTCTTCACCGCGGTGCACACGACCGGCATCTACTGCCGTCCGTCGTGCCCGGCGCGCACCCCGCTGGCGCGCAACGTCAGCTTCTTCACCACCGCCGCCGCGGCCCAGGGGGCCGGCTTCCGCGCCTGCCGGCGCTGCCGCCCCGACGCCGTGCCCGGGTCGCCCGAGTGGGACGTCCGCGCCGACGTCGTCGCGCGGGCCATGCGGCTGATCGCCGACGGCGAGGTGGAGCGGTCCGGCGTCCCCGGGCTGGCGGCGCGGCTCGGCTACTCCGAGCGGCAGCTGCACCGGCTGCTGGTCGGGGAGCTCGGTGTGGGACCGCTCGCGCTGGCCCGCGCGCAGCGTGCGCAGACCGCCCGCGTGCTCGTCGAGACCACCGAGCTGCCGATGGCCGACGTCGCCTTCGCCGCCGGGTTCGCCAGCATCCGGCAGTTCAACGACACCGTCCGCGAGGTGTTCGCCTGCACGCCCACGGCGCTGCGGAGCACCCGCCGGGGGGCCGACGGCGGAGCCCCCGGCTGGCTCACCCTCCGGCTGGCCGCCCGCGCCCCGTACGACGCCGCCGAGGTGCTCCTGTTCCTCGGCGCGCACGCGGTGCCCGGCCTGGAGGAGTGGGACGGGACGACGTTCTCCCGCGTCCTGGACCTGCCGCGCGGTCCCGCCGTCGTCCGGCTCTCCCCCGCCCCGGACGGCGGTGCCGCCGTGACCGCGCGCCTACGGCTGTCCGCGCTGCGCGACCTGGGCGCGGCCGTGACCCGCTGCCGCCGGCTGCTCGACCTGGACGCCGACCCGGCCGCGGTCGACGAGCTGCTCGGCGCCGACCCGGCGCTGGCCCCGCTCGTGGCCGCCGCGCCGGGGCGCCGGGTGCCGGCCTCCCCGGACGCCGCCGAGCTGGCGATCCGGGCGGTGCTGGGTCAGCAGGTCTCGGTCGCCGGCGCGCGGACCCTCACCGCACGGCTGCTGACCGCGGGCCCGCCGCTGGCCGAACCGGTCGGGTCGCTGACCCACGCCTTCCCGCGGCCCACCGCGCTGGCCGACGCCGACCTGTCCGCGGTCGGCCTGACCGGCGCCCGGCGGCGGACCGTCCACGCGCTGGCCGCCGCACTGGCGGACGGCGACATCGCGCTCGACCCCGGTGCCGATCGGGAGGAGGCCGGCCGCGCGCTGCTCGCCGTCCCCGGGATCGGCCCGTGGACCGCCGCCCTCGTCGCCATGCGCGGCCTGGCCGACCCCGATGTGTGGCTGCCCGGTGACCTCGCGCTGCGACGCTCCCTGACCGCCCTCGGCAGCACCGACGACGAGGCGGCGACCCGCTGGCGCCCGTGGCGTTCCTACGCGGTGATGCACCTGTGGGCGCTAGCCGTGCCGTCCCTCTTTACCCGACCCACCCCGCCGATCTCCCTCCCGAGGAGCGCCTGATGACCACCACTGCGCGGCACGCGACCGTTGCCACGCCTCCGGGGCCGTTCACGGTCGTCGTCACGCAGGACGCCGACGGACGCGACACCGTCCTCGCGTCCGGCTGGACCGACGACGTCTCCGTGCTCCTGCCGGTGATCCACCGCTCGCTGCGCCCCGCATGGGTCGAGAGCGCCGACCGGCTGCCGGTCCTGGGAGCCGTCGAGGAGTTCTTCGCCGGCGACCTGGGCGCGATCGACGACGTGGTCGTGCGGCAGCGTTCCGGCCCGTTCCTCGAAGACGCCTGGGAGGTGCTGCGCACCGTCCCCGCCGGGCAGCCGGACACCTATGCCGCCTTCGCGGCCCGCTGCGGCCGGCCCGCTGCCGTGCGGGCGGCGGCGAACGCCTGCGCCCGCAACGCCGCGGCGCTCTTCGTCCCCTGCCACCGGGTGCTCGGCTCCGACGGCGGGCTGGGCGGCTTCCGCTGGGGGACGGCGGTCAAGCGCCGGCTGCTCGACCACGAGGCACGGCACGCACCGGTCGCCGTGGGCTGATCTCCCCCGAACTGTCGGACCCTTCGGGCAGCGTGTCGGACATGGACGCCGCTTCCCTGCTCCTCGGGCTCCTCCTGGGTGCGCTGCTGGCCACCGCCGCCACCCTCGGCGTAGTTGCCCTGCTCGCCCGCCGCCGGCCCACCGACACCGGCCTGGAGCCGGTGCACGAGTCCCTCGACCACCTGCACCGGCTGCTCGCCGGGATGGAGCGGGCCCGCGCCACCGCCCACGGCGAGCTGCGCGAGCAGATGGGCACGGTGGGCCAGAGCTCGGCCCAGCTCAAGCAGGAGACCGCCGCCCTGGTGACGGCGCTGCGCACTCCGCACGTGCGCGGCCGGTGGGGCGAGGTGCAGCTGCGCCGGGTGGTCGAGGTGGCCGGCCTGCTCGAGCACTGCGACTTCGTCGAGCAGCCGTCGGGCACCAATGACGAGGGCGCCGGCGTCCGGCCCGACCTCGTCGTCACCCTCTCCGACGGCCGGCAGGTGGTGGTCGACGCGAAGGTGCCCTTCACCGGCTACATCGAAGCGGTCCAGGCCACCGACCAGGGCGTGCGCGACCACCGGGTCGCCGCCCACGCCCGGCAACTGCGCACTCACATGGACCAGCTGGCCGCCCGGCGCTACCCGACCGCCTTCCGCCCGGCTACTCCCTTCACCGTGCTGTTCGTCCCCTCCGACGGGTTCCTCGTCACCGCGCTGGAGGCCGAGCCCGGGCTGCTGGAGTACGGCTTCTCCCGCGATGTCGTCCTGGCCACGCCCAGCACGCTGCTCGCCCTGCTGCGCACGGTGGCCTACTCCTGGCGGCAGGAGCGGCTGGCCCGCGACGCCGACCAGGTGCTGGAGGTGGGACGCCGGCTGCACGCCCGGCTGAGCACGCTGTCCGGGCACCTCACCCGGCTGGGCTCGGCCCTGGGCACCACGATGACCCGGTTCAACGAGACGGTCGGCTCCTACGAGCGATCGGTGCTCACCGCGGCCCGGCGCTTCGACGACCTGGGCATCGCCGAGCAGCCGGTGCCGACGCCGGAACCGGTCGAGGCCACGGTGCGCACCCTGCGCCCCGCGGAGCCGGCCGCGGGCACCGACGCGGTGGTCCTCGACGGCGAGGACCGGTTCGAGGCCGGCCGCCGCTTCGAGGACGAGGGGCGGGACGGCACCCGCGGCTGACCCCACGGCGGGTGACGGCACCCCCGGCGACGGCTCCGGAGCCGTGTCACCGGAGTCCGTGCTGACCCGCTCGTCCCACCACTCACGCCACGTCGCCGGATCGACACGGTTGGCGGCCGATTCGGGCCCGTCTTCCGCCGTACCGGCGCCTCCACTCGTTACCGTGACCAGCCAGGGACGGCCGCCCGGGCCGGACCGCGCTGGAACGGAGGTGCGCCATGGCCACGGCGAGTACGGCCGACTCCTGGCGGCACGGCGGGGGCTCCCCCGACCGCTCGTTCCGCGGGTCGCGCACGCCCCGGGAGGATCGCCCCATGGACCCCGACCGCAGCGCTCGTCCGGGTCGCCCGCCGGTCCCGCCCCGCGGGCGCCCCGCCGACCGCCTCCGCTCCGACGTCGACCGCGGCCGTCCGGTTCCGCCCCGCCGCGACTCGCTGCGGCCCGACCGCGGGCACCCCGACGATGTGCGGCAGCCCGGCGCCCGCCCGGCCGGCGCTCGTCCGGTCGACGGACGACCGGTCGACGGACGGCCCGCGTCAGCGCGCGCCCGCGCCGAGGCCGCACCCGTCACCGGCGGCGGCCGTCTCCGCGGCGCCGTCGCGGTGCTCGGCATGTTCCTGGTGACGCTCGTCGGCGCCGGGATCGACTCCTTCGTGGGCGTCGGCCTGGGCGTGATCACCCTCGCCGCCCTGCTCTTGTCCACGACCGTGGCCATGCTCGTGGTGCGCCGACGCGACATGTTCTCCGTCGTCGCGGCGCCGCCCCTGGTGTTCATCGCCGTCGCCGCGCTCAACATCGCGCTGGCCCCCTCGGCCATGTTCACCCTGCCGACGATCGCCACCCTGCTGATCCGCGGCTTCCCCACGATGGCCATGGCGGCCGGTGTGGCCGTCGTGATCGCCGTCGGCCGGCTGATCACCCGCCGCTGACCCGCACTTCCGGCCCCTCCCGGGTCCCGCCCTGAGCGTACGAAGGGTGGGGAGGAGGGGTCCTCTTTCAGTCGCCGGCGTTCTGGGCCTTCTCGGCGCGGCGCAGCTCGTGGGGCAACGCGAAGACCAGACGCTCCTCGGCGGCCTTCACCGTCTCCACGTCGGCGAATCCACGGGCGGCCAGCCAGTCCAGCACCTCGCTGACGAGGATCTCCGGCACCGACGCACCGCTGGTGACCCCCACCGTGCCCACGCCCTCGAGCCACGCCTCGTCGATCTCCGAGGCGAAGTCGACCAGGTAGGACGCGCGGGACCCGGCCTCGAGCGCCACCTCCACCAGGCGCACCGAGTTGGACGAGTTCGTGGAACCGACGACGAGCACGAGGTCGCACTCGGCGGCCATCTGCTTCACCGCCTGCTGCCGGTTCTGCGTGGCGTAGCAGATGTCGTCGCTGGGGGGGGACTGCAAGCCGGGGAAGCGGTTCTTCAGCTGGTCCACCGTCGCCAGCGTCTCGTCCACCGAGAGCGTGGTCTGCGACAGCCACACGACCTTCTCGGGGTCGCGGACCTGGACGTTCGCGACGTCCTCCGCGCCGTCGACCAGCTGGATGTGCGACGGCGCCTCACCGGCGGTGCCCTCGACCTCCTCGTGACCGCGGTGGCCGATCAGCAGGATGTCGTAGTCGTCGCGGGCGAAGCGCTTGGCCTCCTGGTGCACCTTGGTCACCAGCGGGCAGGTCGCGTCGATGGTGCGCAGCTGCCGGTCGGCCGCCTCCTGGTGCACCGCCGGCGAGACGCCGTGGGCGCTGAAGACGACGACGGAGCCCTCGGGCACCTCGGTGGTCTCGTCGACGAAGATGGCGCCGCGCCGCTCGAGGGTGGCGACCACGTGCTTGTTGTGCACGATCTGCTTCCGGACGTAGACCGGGGCGCCGTGGATCTCCAGGGCGCGCTCGACGGCGACCACCGCCCGGTCCACCCCGGCGCAGTAGCCCCGGGGATCGGCCAGCAGGACACGTCCGCGCTGATCTGCCATGCACCCAGCGTACGTGGGCGAGGACGCCCGCCCGGGACGGTGAGCGTGGCCCGGAACACCATCCGAACGGGGACGAGAGCCGGGGTCGGGGTGTCGGGGCGTGATCCGTGGGGCAAGGTGGGCCCATGTCCCGTGAGATCCCTGAGGTTGTCCGCGCTGCTGCCGGCCTGGCCGCGACCGTCGTCGACGAGGCCCGCAGGCTGCCCGAGACGCTTCCCGGCCTGCCGGTGCGGCTCATCGGCCTGGCCATGCAGCACGCGATGAAGGTGCAGCAGCAGTACGCCGGACTCGTCGCCCGCGGTGACGAGCTGTTCACCGGGATCCGCGGCAACGCCGAGCCCGGGCTCGCCACCTTCGACGACGACGACGAGGCCGCGCCCGCCGAGGGCTTCCGTGGCTCGGCCTTCGACCGCGCGGACGTCGTCCCGGACGAGGTCCCCGACCGCGTGGGCGCCCAGACCACGATCGAGGAGTCCCTCGAGGACGCGCCGGCCACCGAGGAGATCCTCGAGGAACTGGCCATCGACGAGGCCATCGAGACCGCTCCCACGCTCGAGGAGACCGATCCCACCGCCCTGGCCGACCCCCCGGCGGCGGAGCTCACCGAGCCCGAGGACACCGCCGTCGAGCTCCCGGTCGCGGGTGCGGCCGTCATCGAGGACATCCCCACCGCCGTGGACGTGCTGGACGCCGACGGCAGCGACGTCACCACGGTCGAGGCGGCCGTCACCGACGAGGGCATCGCCGCCCCGGTGCCCGCCGACAATGCCGCCGACGACGGCACCGACGTCGCCCGGGGCGACGGGCCCATCGCCGTCGAGGTGGGTGTGGACGACACCGTCGCCGACGCCGACGCCGCCATCGCGGCGGGTGCGGCCGTGGACGCGGCCGGTGCGGGCTCGGTGGAGTCGGCCGACACCGCCGCCACCGACAGCACCTCGACCGACAGCACCGCGACCGACAGCACCTCGACCAGCAGCGCGCCGGCCGAGGCCCCGATCGCGGGCTACGACAGCTTCTCCATCGCCCAGCTGCGCGGCCGGCTCCGCGGCTATGCGCTCTCCACCGTGGCCGACCTGGTCGCCTACGAGGAGGCGAACCAGGCCCGCGAGCCCTACCTCCGGATGCTGCGCAACCGGCTGGAGAAGCTCGAGGAGCAGGCGGTCGAGGCCAGCCCGCTGGCGCCGCGCGGCGTGTGAACCCACCCGGCGCCCGGCGCCGGGAGAAAACCCGAGAGGCCCAGGACCATGTCGGTCCTGGGCCTCTCGGGTTCACCGGTCCGCCGACCCGCAGTGTCGGGCGGTGCGGCGAGGCTCCGGTGCCGTCCGTGACAGGCTGGCGGAGTGACCGCTCCCTCCTCCCCCGAGACCCCGTGGCCGGTCCGGACGGTCGCGCGCAAGATCGCCGACTGGATCGGCCGGCTCGGCGAGGTGTGGGTCGAGGGCCAGGTCGCACAGCTGTCCCGGCGCGGCAGCGCGGCCACCGTCTTCCTGACCCTGCGGGACCCGGTCGCCGACCTGTCGGTCCCGGTGACCTGCCACCGGGACATCGCCGACCGTCCCGGGCTGGAGCTCACCGAGGGCGCCCGGGTCATCGTCCGCGCCCGGCCCGACTACTACGTCGCCCGCGGCTCCTTCTCGCTGCGCGCCACGGAGATCCGCGCCGTCGGCCTCGGTGAGCTGCTCGCCCGCATCGAGCGGATCCGGCAGCTGCTGGCCGCCGAGGGCCTCTTCGACGCCGCCCGGAAAAGGCCGCTGCCCTTCGCGCCCGCCGTCGTCGGTGTGATCACCGGCCGGGACAGCGCCGCCGAGCGCGACGTCCTGGTCACCGCCCGGCGCCGCTGGCCGGCCGTGCGCTTCGAGATGTACAACTGCGCCGTCCAGGGGCCGCAGGCCGCGCAGAACGTGATCGACGGGCTGCGCCGGCTGGACGCCGACGCCGCGGTGGAGGTCATCGTCATCGCCCGCGGCGGAGGCTCGGTCGAGGACCTGCTGCCCTTCTCCGACGAGGGGCTGGTGCGCGCGATCGCGGCCACCCGCACCCCCGTGGTCACCGCGGTCGGGCACGAGACCGACACGACGCTGGTCGACCACGTCGCCGACGTCCGCGCCGCCACCCCGACCGACGCCGCCCACCGGATCGTGCCGGAGATCGGCGAGCAGCGGCGCCTGGTCGAGAGCCTGCGCGGCCGCGCCCGGCACCTGGTGTCCTCGCGGGTGGAGCAGCAGGAGCGCTGGCTGGAGTCGGTCCGCAGCCGCCCGGTGCTGGCCAGCCCCGACCGGCTGCTGCACGGTCGGGCCGACGACGTCGCGCAGCTGCGCGCCCGCGCCCGGCGCACCGTCGTGCAGCGGGTGGAGGCCGCCGACCGGGATCTCGAGCACGCCCGGGCCCGCGTCACCGCGCTGTCGCCGGCGGCCACCCTCGCCCGGGGGTACGCGGTGGTGCAGCGCGACGACGGTGCGCTGGTCCGCGACCCGGCCGAGGTGGCCGACGGCGAGCGCCTGCGCGTCCGGGTCAGCGGCGGTCAGCTGAGGGTCCGGGTCGACCGGCAGGATGGGCAACCGTGAGCGAGCAGACCGACGAGCCGACGACCACCTACGAGCAGGCGCGGGAGGAGCTCGCCGACGTCGTCCGGCGGCTCGAGGCCGGCGGCCTGACCCTCGAGGAGTCGCTGGCGCTGTGGGAGCGCGGCGAGCAGCTGGCGACGCTGTGCCAGCACTGGCTGGACCGCGCCCGGGAGCGTCTCGCCGCGGCCGCGCCCGCCGACGACGGGAACTGATCCGCGCCGGCCCGGCGGGTCAGCCCTCCGCGGGGCGCACCGCGGCGGCGACCTCACGCAGCTCGTCGTCGGGAGCGGATCCGGTGACGACGAGGACCACCTCGCCGGACTCCCGGGTCAGGGCCGTCTCGCCGCGCCCGGTGGTCAGCCGGGTCCAGGGCTCGCCGTCGACGTCGACCGTCCCCTCCTCGGTCGCGCCCTCCAGCACTGCGCGGACCGGTTCGGCGCCGGCATCGTCGCTCGCGATGAAGCCGGCGTACTCCCCGGACGGGGTCAGGTAGCCCAGCTGGAGGGTCACCGGATCGCCCTCGCCGGCCGTTCCGGCGTCGGTGCGCGCGCTCGTGGTGCGGTACTCCTCGGGCAGCCCGGCCGGCGCCTGCACCTCGTAGCCGGCGCGCGCCGCGGCCAGCTGCACGGTGCCCGTCGGGTCGACGGTGCGCACGGTCTCCTCGTTGCTGGCGCGGAACGCCTGCCACGCCACGAGCAGCAGGCAGATGACGACCAGCGGGACCAGCGACCGGATCATGTTCGCCGCGCTCATCCGGTTCGCCCGCTCCACCGCCGGAGACGTCGCCCCCGCGGGGGCCTGCTCCGCCGTGCCCGCCACCACCGGGGACTCCGGCCGGTCGGTGGGTCGCGGGTTCGTCGGGCCTGTGGTCATGCACCTAGGATCGCAGCAACGCTCTCCCCGCCCTGCCGCCCATGGCCTGCGTCCCGGGCCCGCCCTGCGCTCTCCGGCGGGTGGACGGGACCGGGTCCCTCTCCTGGAGGTCCCGTGTCGCTGCCCGTCCCCGAAGGCCCCGTCTCGTCGAGCGGGCGGGCGTTCGCCACCGACCGCCCCGCCCCCGACCGCAATCTGGCCCTCGAGCTCGTGCGGGTGACCGAGGCCGCCGCGATGGCCGCCGGCCGGTGGGTCGGGCGCGGTGACAAGAACGGCGGTGACGGCGCCGCGGTCGACGCCATGCGGGCCCTCATCGGCACGGTGAGCATGAAGGGCGTCGTCGTCATCGGGGAGGGCGAGAAGGACGAGGCCCCGATGCTCTACAACGGCGAGCAGGTGGGCGACGGCCAGGGCCCGGAGTGCGACGTCGCCGTCGACCCGATCGACGGCACCACGCTGATGGCCAAGGGCATGCCGAACGCCATCGCCGTCATGGCGGTGGCCGACCGCGGCGCGATGTACGACCCGTCCGCGGTCTTCTACATGGAGAAGCTGGCCACCGGCCCGGCCGCCGCGGACGTCGTCGACATCACCGCGCCCGTCGCGGAGAACATCCGCCGCATCGCCAAGGCGAAGAAGAGCTCGGTCGGCGACGTCACCGTCTGCATCCTCGACCGGCCGCGCCACGCCGAGCTGGTGCAGGAGGTCCGCGAGGCCGGCGCCCGCATCAGGTTCATCACCGACGGCGACGTCGCCGGCGCCATCGCCGCGGCCCGCGAGGGCACGGGCGTCGACCTGCTGCTCGGCATCGGCGGGACGCCCGAGGGCATCATCGCCGCCTGCGCGCTCAAGTGCATGGGTGGCGCGCTGCAGGGCAAGCTCTGGCCCAAGGACGACGAGGAGCGCCAGAAGGCCCTCGACGCCGGGCACGACCTCGACCGGGTGCTGCACATCGACGACCTCGTGCGCGGTGACGTCTTCTTCGTCGCGACCGGCATCACCGACGGCGAGCTGCTGCGCGGCGTGCAGTACCGCGCCGGCGGCTGCACCACCCAGTCGCTCGTCATGCGCTCGCGGTCGGGCACCATCCGGTCGATCGAGAGCCTGCACTCGCTGGAGAAGCTGCGCGCCTACTCCGCCGTGCCCTTCGACCGGGAGGCCTGACCCCGGAGCGGCTCAGCTGGCCGGCGGGAAGGCGTCCACGCAGTAGACCTTCGAGGCGTCGGCGTTGGGCTGCCGGCCCGCGCAGGTGCCGCCGTACAGCTCGTAGGCCGAGCTCCGCGGCGACTCCCGGTAGAGGTCGTCGCAGGCGTCCATGTCGCCGTCGTAGCACTCCTCGGCGTACTCGTCGAGGTCCGGGTCGTCGCCCAGGCCCTCGGGCTCCGAGGCCGCCGCCGGGATCGAGGAGTCGCCGCTGCCGCCGTCCCCGCCGTCGTCCGAGCCCGACCCGACGAGCAGCGCGATCGCGAGCCCGGCGACGACGAGCGCAGCCAGGACCCCCGCCACGACGACGGCGACCGTGCTGGTCCGCCGAGGCGCCGCCGCACCCTGCCCCCAGGGCGGGGTGGGCCCACCCGGCCCCTGCGGCGGCTGCCCGTACGGCGGCTGTCCGTAGGGGGGCTGGCCGTACGGGGGCTGGCCGTACTGGGGCTGGCCGTAGGGCGGCTGCCACTCGGGGTACGGCCGGGCGGACGGGTCGGGCTGCGGCGGGCCGGCGGGGCGGTCGTCCCCCGCGCCGGAACCACCCGTGGGCGGGTAGGGCGGCTGGGACATCGGAACTCCTCGCTCGGGGCACGGGCTGCCGCCGGGGATGCTAGGGCCTCGCGGCTCCGATCCCGGCGTTGCCGTCGCCGCGTCCGGCTGTGCCGCGTGGGCTCACTACGCTGCGCCCGACAGCCACCACTGCGTCGGAAGTGCGGTGTCCATGGACAACGACATCCATCCCACCGCGGTCATCGAGGGCGACGTCCAGCTCGGGAACCGCAACACCATCGGTCCGTTCTGCCACTTGCGCGGCCCGCTCGTCATGGGCGACGACAACCTGCTCTCCTCGCACGTGTGCATCGGGCTGCCGGGCCAGGACACCCGCAACCCCCGGTACGACGACTCGACCAAGCGGGTCGTCATCGGCAGCCGCACCACGATCCGGGAGTTCGTCTCGGTGCAGAAGGCCTGCTACGAGGACGTGACCACCATCGGCGACGACGTGTTCCTGATGCAGAGCGTGCACGTGCCCCACGACGCGCACCTGGAGGACCAGGTCGTGCTCACGCCGATGGTCGCGCTGGCCGGCCTGGTCCGGGTGCTCCGGGGCGCCAACCTGGCGCTGGGGAGCGGCGTCGTCCAGGACGTCGTCGTGGGCCAGTACTCCATCGTGGCCGCCGGAGCCGTGGTCCGCCGCCACGTGCGACCGTTCACCCGGTCCATCCCCGGCAAGCCCGACAGCGTCAACCACTACGCCGTCGAGAAGTTCGGCTTCGCCGAGCACGCCGCCGACATCGCGGCGTACGTCCTCGAGGAACGCATGCCGGCCGAGGGTCCGGTGCGGGGCGTCGTCGAGCACTACGAGGCCACCGTCCGGGACCGGGAACGCTCCCGCGGACGCCGGGGCTGATCGCAGCCCGCGGCGGGGGTGTCTAGGGTCGCTGCCGAGCACTGTCCCCACCACCAACCGGGAGCGCACCGTGGCCACCGAGCCGGAGTACCGCGTCGAGCACGACTCCATGGGGGAGGTCCGCGTTCCCGCCTGGGCCAAGTGGCGGGCGCAGACCCAGCGCGCCGTCGAGAACTTCCCGATCTCCGGCACCCCGATCGAGCGCGAGCTCATCGCCGCGCTGGCCGCCATCAAGGGCGCGGCCGCCGCCGTCAACGCCGACCTCGGGGTCGTCGACCCCGCCGTCGCCGGGGCGATCGGCGAGGCCGCGGCCGCCGTGGCCCGGGGCGAGTGGGACGACCACTTCCCCATCGACGTCTTCCAGACCGGCTCGGGGACGTCGAGCAACATGAACACCAACGAGGTCATCGCGACCCTCGCGACGGAGTCGCTGGGCAGCCCCGTGCACCCGAACGACCACGTCAACGCCTCGCAGTCGTCCAACGACGTCTTCCCGTCGGCCATCCACATCGCCGCCACCCGGGCCATCGTCACGACCCTGATCCCGGCGTTGCAGCACCTCGAGGCCTCCCTGGAGCGCAAGGCCGAGGAGTTCGCGACGGTCGTCAAGAGCGGCCGCACGCACCTCATGGACGCCACCCCGGTGACGCTCGGGCAGGAGTTCGGCGGCTACGCGGCGGCCGTCCGCTACGGCGTCGAGCGGCTGCAGGCCTCCCTCCCCCGCATCGGCGAGCTGCCCCTGGGCGGCACCGCCGTCGGTACCGGCATCAACACCCCGCCCGGGTTCGCCGCGGCCATCATCGAGAAGCTGGCCCGCGAGCTGGACCTCCCGCTGACCGAGGCGCGGAACCACTTCGAGGCGCAGAGCTCCCGCGACGGCCTGGTCGAGGCCTCCGGCCAGCTCCGGACGATCGCCGTCGGACTGATCAAGATCGTCAACGACCTGCGGTGGATGGGCTCGGGCCCGCGCACCGGGCTGGGCGAGATCCAGCTGCCCGACCTCCAGCCCGGCAGCTCGATCATGCCCGGCAAGGTGAACCCGGTGATCCCCGAGGCGGTCATCCAGGTGGGCGCCCAGGTCATCGGCAACGACGCCGCGGTCACCTACGCCGGCACCACCGGTGTCTTCGAGCTCAACGTGACCCTGCCGCTCATGGCGCGCAACGTCCTGGAATCGATCCGCCTGCTGGCCAACGTCAGCCGGCTGCTGGCCGACCGCTGCGTCGACGGCATCGTGGCCGACGTCGACCAATGCCGGACCTACGCCGAGTCCTCCCCCTCGATCGTGACGCCGCTGAACAAGTACATCGGCTACGAGGAGGCCGCGGTCGTGGCCAAGCAGTCGCTCAAGGAGCAGAAGACCATCCGCCAGGTGGTGCTGGAGCGCGGCTACGTCGAGCAGGGCAAGCTCACCGAGCAGCAGCTCGACGAGGCCCTCGACGTGCTCTCCATGACCCACCCCTGACACCGGGCCGCCCCTCCCCTCCGGTCCGCCCCGGAGGGGACGGGCGGCCGGGTGGCGGTGGTTCGCCCGGACCCGTGGGCTGCCGATGAGGTCTGGGTGACTGCTCAGCCGACGGCCCAGGACGACCGCCGCTCCTCCGCACCCGGGCGCCGGGTGACCGACTGGACCCCGACTCCTGCGGGTGGGGGCGCCGGGTGCCGGATCGTCGATCTGCCGCGGATCACCGACCCGCGCGGCAACCTGACCTTCGTGGAGGGCGGCGGGCAGCTGCCCTTCGACATCGCCCGCGTCTACTACCTCTACGACGTGCCGGGCGGTGAGTCGCGCGGCGGCCACGCCCACCACGACCTCCAGCAGCTGATCATCGCGGCCGCCGGGAGTTTCGACGTGCTCGTCGACGACGGCTCGGGCACCGCGCGGTTCCACCTCAACCGCTCGTACTACGGCCTGATGGTGCCGAGGCTGACGTGGCGCGAGCTCGGGAACTTCTCGAGCGGCAGCGTCTGCCTGGTGCTCGCCTCCCAGCGGTACGAGGAGGACGACTACTACCGCAGCTACGACGACTTCGTCGCCGCGCGCCGGGCCGCCGAGGCAGCGGGCGAGATCCCCGCGCCGACGAGCAACCGGTGAGCGCGCCGACCCGCCGCCCGGTCCCCTTCCTGGACCTGGCGGCCGTGCACGCGGAGATGCAGCCGGAGATCGAGGACGCCGTGCTGCGCGTCGTGCGCAGCGGCCGGGTGCTGCTCGGTCCCGAGCTGGAGACCTTCGAGGACTCCTGGGCGCGCACGGTCGGCGCCCGCTTCGCCGTCGGTGTCGGCAACGGGCTCGACGCGCTGTCGCTCGGACTGCGGGCGCTGGGCGTCGGGCCCGGCGACGAGGTCCTGGTGCCCTCGCACACGTTCGTCGCCACCTGGCTGGCCGTCGCCCACGTCGGTGCCGTCCCGGTGCCGGTGGACGTCCGGTCCGCCTCCGCCGACTGGGACGAAGCGGCCCTCGTCGCCGCCGTCACGCCACGGACGCGCGCCGTCCTGCCGGTCCACCTCTACGGCCACCCGGTCGACCTCGACGTCGTCCTGCGGGTGGCGCGCGACCACGACCTGGTGGTCCTCGACGACGCCGCACAAGCCCACGGCGCCCGGCTCCGGGGACGGCCGGTCGGCGGCCTGACCCACGCGACCGCCTGGAGCTTCTACCCCGGGAAGAACCTGGGCGCCCTCGGCGACGGCGGGGCCGTGACGACGTCGGACCCGGAGACCGCCGAACGGCTGCGCCGGCTGCGGAACTACGGGTCGGTCGAGAAGTACCACCACGACGTCGTGGGCTGGAACAGCCGGCTCGACGAGGTGCAGGCGGCCGTCCTCTCGGTGAAGCTCCGCCGGCTCGACGAGCACAACGCCCGCCGCGAGGCGGTGGCCCGGCGCTACGACGAGGGGTTGCGGGGCCTGGACCTGGTCCTCCCGGAAAGCGCCGAGTGGGCGACCCCGGTCTGGCACCTGTACGTCGTCCGCAGCGAGCACCGGGACCGGCTGCGCGACCACCTGACGGCCGCGGGCGTGGAGACCGGCCTGCACTACCCCGTCCCCTGCCACCGTCAGGGCGCGTTCGCCGGCACGCCCCTCGCCGACGCGCACCTCCCCGTCGCCGACGCCCTCGCGCGCGAGGCGCTCAGCCTGCCCTTGGGCCCGGCCCTCGGCACGGACGACCAGGACGCCGTCATCGCCGCCCTGCAGTCCTTCCGCCCCTGATCCGCTCCGGTCGACACCACAGGAGACACGAACGTGCACCGCTTCCCTGCCGAGGCGCCCCGGGTGCTGGCCGCGCATCGACAGACCTACGACCGGCTCGTGGAGATCGTGCAGCGGTACGCCGTCGACGGCGACGTCGAGCGCGTCCTCCGGAGCGCGACCCTCGCCGCCGCCTACGGGTGGTGGGCTCCGATGGGGATGCTGGCCGACCCGCTGCTGGAGCGACTGGTGATCGACGCCGTGCGCGACGGGCAGCCGCCGGTCGTCGACCGGGCCCGCTCCACCGGACGCGTGCTGCACGTGCTGTCGGAGGCCTACGCGGTCGGCGGCCACACCCGGCTGGCCCGTCGCTGGATGTCCCGGGACGGCGGCCGGACCAGCGACGTCGCCCTGACCAACCAGTCCGTCGCCCTCCCCGCCGAGCTCACCGACGTGGTGCACACCTCCGGCGGACGGGTGCACCACCTCCGCAGCGATTCCCCCGACCTGCTCGCCCGGGCCGTCGCCCTGCGGGCCCTCTTCGACGACGTCGACGTCGTCGTGCTGCACGTGCACCCCTACGACGCCGTCGCACTGGCCGCGGTGCACCTGCCCGGACCGCGCCCGCCGGTGATCGTCGAGAACCACGCCGACCACGCGTTCTGGCTGGGCGTGGGCGCCGCCGACCTGGTCTGCGACTTCCGCGCCACGCAGCTGAGCACCGGGCTGCGCGGCATCGAGCCCGAGCGGCTCGCCGTGCTCCCCCTGCCCATCGACCCCCCGCTCGTGCACGGCGTGGCCGCCGAGCTGCGCGGCCGGCTGGGGATCGACCCCGACGCCGTCGTGGCGGTCTGCGTCGCGTCCGACGCCAAGGTGGCGCCGTCCTGGGGTCGGGGAATGGCCGCCCTGGTCGACCGGGCGCTGGGCTGGGCCCCGCGGCTCACCGTCGTGATGGTCGGCGTGCCGGCCGCCGGCGAGTGGGCCCGGGTGGCCGCGCGCCACCCGGGACGCCTGCTCGCCGTCGGGGGCGTGCCCGACCCGGACCCCTGGTACGAGCTGGCCGACATCTACCTGGAGTCCTATCCGAGCCGCGCCGGGACGTCGGTGCTGGAGGCCGCCGTCGCCGGCACGCCGGTGCTCACTCTCGAGGACCTGCCCGCCACCGAGCCGGCGCACATCTTCCAGGCTGACTCGCCCGGGCTGGTCGGGCTGCCCCGGGTCGGCCGACCCGAGCAGTACGTCACCGCGCTGCGCCGGCTCGTCGACGACGCCGACCTCCGGGACCGCGAGGGAGCACGCGCCCGGGCGGCGGTGCAGGCCGTGCACGCCGGCCCGGAGTGGGACGCCGCACTAGAACGGGTCTACCGGCAGGCGCGCAGCACGACCGCCGCCTCGGTCGAGGGGCGTCGCCGGGTCCGCGACGACGGCTACGGGGCGATGCTCCTCGCCTTCATGCACACGCACCGGCCGCTGTCCCCGCTGGCCGTCGACGCCGTCGCGGCGCCCCTCGGCGACCGCTACGACGAGGCCCTGCAGCTGGACGTCTTCGCCGCCCTGAACCGGGACGCCGAGGCGCCGCTGACCGTCCGCGTGGCCGGCGGCTGGGAGCGCGCCGACGACTGGATCTCGGACCTGCTGGTGCTCGCGGAGCAGCAACCACGACTCGCGGTCAGCCTGCCCTTCGTGCCGGGCGACGACCGCGCCGGCTCGGAGACCACGGCCATCCTGGTCCGGATCCTCGCGAGCATCGGGCAGACGCCGGAGAACTGCGGGACGATCGCCGTGGAGTCCGCCGTCCCCACCGACGCGCGGCTGGCACTGCCGGGCGAGCTGCCGTGCACGACCCAGGCGCTGGAGCGGCTCGCGCTCCTGCTCCGCTCGCCGCTGTGGACCCCTCCGCAGCCGATCCACGACGTGGATCCGGGGCCGGGGACCGGCCGCCCGGTGGAAACCGTCGCGGCGCTCGACTCCTCGTGCACCGAGGCGGCCGTTCGCAGTAGCGTGCCCTCTTGATGACTGAGACCGCGAGCACCTCAGACGTAGCCCTCCGCTACCCCGGGGGCGAACTGCCCCTGGCCGTCAAGCACGCGTCCGAGGGCGCCGACGGCCTCGACACGAGCAAGCTGCTGGCCACGACCGGCACGGTCGCGCTGGACATCGGGTTCGTGAACACCGCCGCCTGCACCTCGGCGATCACCTACATCGACGGTGACGCGGGGATCCTGCGCTACCGCGGGTACCCGATCGACCAGCTGGCGGGCAAGGCCAGCTTCCTGGAGGTCAGCTACCTGCTGATCTACGGGGAGCTGCCCACCGCCGACCAGCTCGCCGAGTTCGACCAGCGGATCCGGCGGCACACCCTGCTGCACGAGGACCTCAAGCAGTTCTTCAAGGGCTTCCCCCTGGACGCGCACCCGATGCCGGTGCTGTCGTCGGCGGTCAGCGCGCTGTCGACCTTCTACCAGGACAGCCTCGACCCCTTCCAGCAGGAGCAGGTCGAGCTGTCCACCGTGCGGCTGCTGGCCAAGCTGCCCACCATCGCGGCCTACGCCTACAAGAAGTCGGTCGGCCAGCCGTTCCTCTACCCGGACAACTCCCTGGGCCTGGTGGAGAACTTCCTGCGGATGACCTTCGGGTTCCCCGCGGAGCCCTACGACGCCGACCCGGAGCTCGTGAAGGCGCTGGACATGCTCTTCGTCCTGCACGCCGACCACGAGCAGAACTGCTCGACGTCGACCGTCCGGCTCGTCGGCTCCTCGCACGCCAACCTCTTCGCCTCCGTCTCGGCCGGGATCAACGCGCTGTTCGGCCCGCTGCACGGCGGGGCCAACCAGTCGGTGCTGGAGATGCTCGAGGCGATCAAGGCCGACGGCGGCGACATCCCGCGGTTCGTCGAGCGGGTCAAGAACAAGGAGCCCGGCGTCAAGCTGATGGGCTTCGGGCACCGGGTCTACAAGAACTACGACCCGCGCGCGGCCATCGTGAAGGCCACGGCCGACACCGTGCTGGACAAGCTGGGCGGCAGCAACGAGCTGCTGGACCTGGCCCGCCAGCTCGAGGAGATCGCGCTCAAGGACGACTACTTCGTCGAGCGCAAGCTCTACCCGAACGTCGACTTCTACACCGGGCTGATCTACCGGGCGATGGGCTTCCCGACCCGCATGTTCACCGTGCTGTTCGCCCTCGGCCGGCTGCCCGGCTGGATCGCCCAGTGGCGGGAGATGATCGCCGACCCCACCACCAAGATCGGCCGCCCGCGCCAGCTCTACATCGGGGAGACCGAGCGCGCCTTCGTGCCGCTCGACCGGCGCTGACGCAAGCCCCCCTCCGCGGACGAACGGGCCGGGCGGGCTCCCACCAGGGAGTTCCTGCCCGGCCCGATCGCTGTCCGGTCCCCGGTCCCCCTACGGTGAGGGCGTCCCGCACCCGCGGAGGATCCGTCTCCCCAGGAGGTCCGCCCATGGCCGAGCCGCCAGGCGACGACGTCCTCGTCGTACCACCCATCCCGCTGGCGAGCGGCACCCTGCTCGAGCCCGAGGACGACGGACCGCCCGTGCGCATCACCGGCGTCGAGGTCGTCGTGTCCACCGAGGACGGCGGGCAGCTGCGCATCCCCCTCGTGCACCGGCACGGCGCCTGGTGGGCTCCGTGACGGCGCGCATCGGCACTCATCCTTCCGGGCACCCTCGGCTCTTTCACCCTCACCCGGAGGGGTGAGAACCCCTCACCCCCCTCTCCGGCGCCTCCCCCGGCACGTCGATACGAGGTCTGAGCCCGACTGCATCCCCGCAGCGGGCCGGCCCTCGGGCCGACGAGACCGCCGGGAGACGCCGCAGTGCCCGCACCACGCACGCCCGTCCGTTCCGCGGCCCGTCCCACCCCCCGGCCCGTCGTCGACGCCCGCGAGGCCCAGGCCCTGCGCGAGGCCATCACCCTGCGCCAGCTGGCCGCCGCCCGGCCCGACCTCACCCCCGCCCAGCTCGCCGCCGCGCGGGCCGCCCTGGCCGCGAAGGCCGCTCCACGTCCGGCCGGCAAGCGTTCCCCCACCACGAAGCGCCCAGCGGCGAAGCGTCCCGCTGCGACGCGGTCCCGGACCGGTGCCGGGGCCACCGAGCGCACCGGCGCGCGCTGGTCCTCCCGCCTCGGCGTCGTCGCCCTCGGCACGCTGCTGGTGCCGGCCCTCGTCACCGTGGTGCTGCCCGGCGCGACCACCCCCTCGGGTGGGCCGCTGGACGTCACCGCCCTGGCCCTTACCGCCCGCAGCTCGCTGCTGGAGGCGGCCGACGGCTACCGCGCCCTTGAGCAGACCGCCGCGCACCGCCGCGACCAGCTGACCGAGGCGCGGGCCGCGGAGCAGGCCGCCCGCGACGCCGTCGACGACGTCCAGCAGGCCGTGGGCACGAGCGCGGCCGACCTCTACCGGGCCACCCCCGCCGCCCGGTACCCCGTGCCGACCCTCGACGCCCCCGGTGCCGGGGTCCTCGCGCAGGAGCTCGCCGCCGACGCCGACCAGGCGGTCGAGGCGACCGTGGTGCGTGCCGAGCGCACCGCCGCCACCCTCGCCGACGCGGAGGCCCGGGTCGACCGCGCCGAGGCCGTCGCCGCCGACGCCGACGCCGAGCTGGCCGCGGCCCTGGATCGGATGCGCGCCGAGGTCGACGACCTGAGCACCGAGGTCACCGGCCGGCTGGCCGCCCTGGGCACGATCCCGGCCGCGGGGCAGCAGCAGGAGCGCAACCAGCGCGCCGTCGCCCGCTGGCAGGGCTACCTGGCCGAGCTGACCGGCGCCGGTGTCGAGCTGCCGGCCGCCGCCGACCTCACCGACCCCGCCGACCTGCCCGAGGGCCTGTCCCCCGCGCTCGACGCCGACGGCCGTCCCGTGCCGGGCGTCGCCTGGGCCGTCGCGGGCAGCAGCCCGGTGACCGTGCTGCCGTCGGAGACCGTCGCCGCGGTCAGCAACGCGCTGTCCCAGCTCGGCAAGCCCTACGTCGCCGGCGCCGCCGGCCCCGAGACCTACGACTGCGGCGGCTTCACGGCGGCCTCCTGGCTGCTCGGCGGCTACGCGCTGCCCGCCACCCCCCAGCAGCAGTGGGCCACCGGTACCGCGGTGCCGCTGGACGGCCTGCAGATCGGTGACCTCGTCTTCTCCCCCGGCGGCCAGGACGTCGGCATGTACCTCGGCGACGGCGACGTGCTCGGCGCCTCCGCGGCGACCTACCAGGTCGGCATCCGCTCGGTGGCCGCCGGCTCCGCCGCCGTCCGCGTGCCCGTGGCCCCGACCGGCACCCCGAACGCGGCGCTGCCCGCGGGCGGCCCGACCGGCCCGTGCGGGGCACCCCTGGCGACGCCGGGAAGCGGCAGCCCGCGCTGGGGTGGCTGGGACAACGGCGAGATCCCGACCCAGGCGCTGTGCCAGCTGGGCGTCCACCGGCACGCCCTGCGCTGCGACGCCGCGGCCGGCTACGCCGCCATGGGCGAGGCCTACGAGGCCGAGTTCGGCACCGAGCTGTGCCTCACCGACTCCTACCGGTCGCTGGCCAGCCAGGTCGACGCCTTCTCCCGCAAGCCCGCGCTCGCCGCGGTGCCCGGCACCTCGAACCACGGGTGGGCCCTGGCGGTCGACCTGTGCGGGGGGATCCACCGGGGCGGGTCCGAGCAGTGGCGCTGGATGGCCGCCAACGCCGGCCGGTTCGGGTTCGTCCAGCCGGACTGGGCCTCCCCCGGTGGCGAGAAGCCCGAGCCGTGGCACTGGGAGTACGGCTACATCTCCTAGAGCCAGGGCAGGCCGGCGAGCCGTTCCCAGGGCAGGGTCACGCTGGCCTCGGAGGTCTCCCCAGCCAGCCGCGCCGCGACGCTGCGGCCGGCGCAGGCGACCGGCCGCTGCGGGGTGACCACCACGTGCAGGTCGTCGACCGGCAGGCCGGCGTCGGCGACGCGGGCGAGCAGCCGCGCGGGAGCCGCCAGCGCGGTGGTGGCGAGCACGGGCATCGAGGGGTGGGACCACAGCGCCACCGGTCCCTCGACGCGCAGCGCCAGCTGCACCTCGGCGGCCCGGGCGCTCGCGGCCGACCGGATCTCCTCCACCCGCCCGGGGGCGGTACCGGGCAGCGGGGTCCAGGCGGGGGTGAGCTCCTCGCGGCGGACGACGACCCGCCACCCGACGGCGGAGCGGGCAGGGTCGGCCCAGTCGAGCACGGCGATGCCGTCCGTGGTCGCGGCCGCATCGGTCACGGGACGGGAGGCGACCCACGCGCGCAGCGCGGCGGTCATCGCCTCGGGGGTCGGCGCGACGCCGGCCCCCGTCATGTCATCGGCCAGCTCGCCGAGGCCGACGCGCACGCTGCGCTCGTCCTCCTCCACGAGCAGGGCGGAGCCCGCGCCACTGCGCCGCACCAGTTCGACCCGCAGCTGAGGACCGGCCAGCACGGGCAGCACCACCTCGGCCACCTCGAGCAGGTCGGCGACGTCGATTGGCGTCGGGCGCAGGCGCTGCAGGAGACCGGCCGAACCGCGGCGTCCGAACGCGGTCACGCGCCGCCTCCGCTCAGCCGGGCCCGCAGGCCGTCGGGCAGCGGGCAGAGGGCGAGGACGGCGGTCAGCTCGGCGGCGCTGAGGCGCACCGGCAGCACGTCGGCGTCCCAGCCCGTCGCCAGGCGCACCCGCGCGGCCGAGGCCGGCCAGACGGCGTCCCGGGCGGCGGCGACGTGCAGCTCGGTGAGCACGTTCTGGAGGTGGATGTGCGCCACGGGGTGCACGGCCGGGTCACCGAGCGCGGAGCGCACCGCGGCGGCCAGCTGGACGCGCTCGGGCGAGGCGAGCCAGTGCGGGACGAGGACCTCCGAGCCCGTGTCGCCACTGGGCAGCACGCTCATCGGACGCCGTCCCGGGTGCTGCGGCCGGGCCCCGTCGCCGGCCGGCCCGCGGCTGCGGTGCGGCGGGTCCGGGGGCTCAGCGTCACGCCCTGGATATCGGCAGGCCCGCACCTCGATCGACCCGATCCGGGCCGATGAATTCACCGGATCCTCCCAGGACGCCGGACGCACGCGAGCGCGGGGAACGGCACCCCTCGTCGGCTGGTGGGAGGTGCCGTTCCCCGCGCTCGGCGGTTCGACCGGTGCGGCTACTCGGCGAGCTCGGCGAGCCGGCCCTTGAGCGCCCGCTCCACGCGGTCGGCGTAGACGTTCATGTTGCGCACCGACGTGTTGAGGTCCGAGGACAGCTGCGTCTTGGTCTGCCCGCCCCAGGTGGTCAGGTACCAGGTGGCCCAGCCGAGCACGTTGGGCTGGC
This sequence comes from Blastococcus sp. TF02-09, assembly GCF_003319105.1. Taxonomy (GTDB): domain Bacteria; phylum Actinomycetota; class Actinomycetes; order Mycobacteriales; family Geodermatophilaceae; genus Blastococcus. The sequence goes on from NZ_QOHH01000007.1 coordinate 232,653, forward strand.
CGGCCCGCTGGTCGCGACGCGCGTCGGGGTCCGGCGCGCAGGCCGCGGTCAGGGCGTGGGAGAGCAGCGTCTGCTCCGCCTCGCCCATGATCTCGTCGGGCGCCTCGCAGGAGTCGGGCAGCAGGATCTCGGTGCCGTCCGGACCGCCGTCGAGGGACTGCAGGTTGCGCAGCCCGTTGAGCGTCGCGACGGTCTGCGAGTTGCGCCGCAGCGTGGCCACGCTCTGCCCCATGAACGCCGCGAGTTCCTTCTCGCTCGGCCGGCGCTGGTGCTCGGCGATGAAGGTGGCGATCGCCTTCTGCTGCTTGTGCTCGGTGTCGGCGGCGGTGCGCCCGTGGGCGTTGCGGCCGAGGTCGTGCACCCACTTGGACAGCTGGGTGGCCAGGAAGGCGCCGAAGGGCACCGACTTGGTCTCGTCGAACTGGCCGACGGCCTTGAGCACCCACTCGTACACCTGCTGGCCCAGGTCGTCGGGGTCGGGCAGGTGCAGCCGGATCGTGCTCATGTTCCGCTGCAGGCGCTTGAGGCTGACCGGGCCGTAGTGCCGGCACAGGTCGGCCAGGAAGTCCGGCGGGAGGTCCTTCGGGGCACGCCGGCGGACGTCGGTCTCGGCCCGGAGGCCGACCGTCGTGCAGCCGCGGCCGGCGCACCACGCGCGCACCCAGTCGGCCAGCACCTGCGCCGAGCCGCGGGCGCCGTCCACCCGGTAGAGGCCGTCGCCCTGGTCGTAGGTGACGGTCACGCCGTCGGGCAGCTCGGCGCGGAACTCGTCGAGGGGCAGCTCGCGGTCGACGCGGAAGTGCACCCGGTCGCGGGCGGTGATGGGCGCGAGCGCCCAGCCCTCGGCCTCGGGGATGCCGCCGAAGACGAGCGGCTGCCGGGCGCGGGCGCGGGGATCGAGGGTGGACGAGGCGGAAGCGAAGATGTCGGACACCGGAACTCCTGGCACTACGGGGAAGGACAGACCTCGGGTGCGGAGGCCTGCGAAGCGGCTCGGAGGCGCCGTCAGGCGGGGATGCGCTCCCCCGGGCCCGCGGTGCGCGGGCTGGGGATGGCCGAGCCGGCGGAGGACACCGGCAGCGCCTCGACGACGTCGGCGACGGTGACGCCCGAGGCCGCGCGCTCGATGAGCACCGCGGCGGCGGCGCGCTCGGCACCGCTGGGCTCGGCGACGTACACCGGCATGTGGTCGTAGAGCGAGGTGAAGACCGCGCTCACGAACGCGTAGGCGGCCTGCGCCTGCGGCGAGAACTTGGCGACGCCGGTGCGCGGACCGAGGTCCACGCCGACGGTCACCCGGACGACGCGGTCGTCCTTGCTGAGGCCCGAGACCGCGAAGGCGACCTGGTCGTGCTCGGCGGCCAGCGATGCGAGCGCCGCGAGGCACTTGCGCGTGGCACCGCGCCGCGGGCGCAGCTGCACGTGGACGACCACGGACTCGTGCTCGCCGCCGTGGTCGACGCCGCCGTGCGCGTTGGATGCACTGTGTTGCATGGTGATCGCCCCCTGTCACTTGCTTGGGGAGAAATCTGCCTCATCCCCTCGGCAACCGAGGGCACAACACTCGCCGTGTCCTACGCACTTCTCCCGGAACACTTCGGCAGATGTTGCCTGTGTCGCGGCGCTCCGGACGGTCGAGAGGCGGCATTTGTCGACGTCTGCCGAACACCGCCCCTCGACACCATCGGGTCAGGCCTGCGCGTCCTGCACCTGGTCGGCCTCCGGCTCGGCGCTGACCGGCGCGAACGCCGCGAGCGCGCCGAGGCTGTCGGCGGTCACCTGCGCCGCGAGGGCGTTGGCCTCCGCGATCTGCCGGTAGACCTCCTCGCGGTGGATGGTCACCTCGCGAGGGGCCTTGAAGCCGAGCCGGACCGTGCCGCCGCGCACCTCGACGACGTGGACCTCGATGTCGTCGCCGATGCGGATGGTCTCGCCGACGCTGCGCGTGAGTGTGAGCACGTGTACCCCTCCATGGGTGTGTGGGTTGCCGTCCGTGGCGTGCCCGCGGGCGGGCACCGGGGAGCCGCGTGACGCAGCTCGGGGAAGTTATCGGCGCAGGCGCCGCCGAAGGGGAAGGTCCAGGTCCGATTGGACCACCTGGCGGGCGCAGTGCGTCGAGGGGGCGACGACCACAGGTGCCCGCAGGTTGGCCGTGGCCTCCGTCGGATCTCCGTCGGGCACGGTGACCAGGCAGAGCAGCTGCGCCTGGTCGACGTCGTCCAGACCGAGCTCCGCGCGCACGGCCGGCGGTACGACCGGGCAGTAGTCCGGGAAGAAGCGACGGGCCGACACCGCCAGGAACCGCGGGCCGTCGGGGGCGACGGACTGCAGCCAGAACAGCAGGCCGGCGGTGTCGCCGGGAACCAGGACGTAGTCCCGGTGCGCCGGGAAGCCGGGGATCGGCTCGGCGAAGTACAGCACCTGGACCGACGGCGCCGTCGTCGTCGGCGCAGCGGCCGGGGCGGTGAGGGCGGCCATCAGCGCAGGTAGTCCATGAGCGTGGGGCTGATCGACTTGGCCGTCGCCGACAGCGCCGCCTCGTAGGCGGTCTGCTGCATCGTCAGCCGCATCATCATGTTCGGCAGGTCGATGTCCTCGACCTGGCTCAGGCCCTCCTCCAGCGCGATGCTCTGGCCCATGGTGATCTCGGCCTCGCGGTCGATGCGGGCCGACCGAGCACCGACGTCGGCCACCGCCGACTTCATGTTGTTCATGATCACGTCGAGGTCGGCGAGGTCCTGCTCGAGCCCCACGGGGTCGGTCGTCAGGTTGCCCGTGATCCGCTCGACGAGCGCGAACAGGTCGGTCCCGGCGCCCTCGAAGGCCTCGGGGCCGCTGATGTCCACCCGTACGGAGTCGGTGCTCGACACCCGGCGCAGCATCTCGGTGCCCGGACCGGCCTGGCCTACGTAGGCGCCGGTGGTGGCGTCGTAGGCCTTGGGGCCGGCGGTGATCCCGCCGAACATCGGCCGGCCGGCGACGGTCGTGTTCGCCATGCCCAGCAGGCTCTCGCGCAGGGTGCCGGTCTCGGCAGCGAGTGCCTTGCGGGCGGTGTCGGACATGGCGCCGGTGTTGAGACCCTGCACCGTGAGATCCCGGACCCGGCGGGCGACGTTCAGCATCTGCTGCAGGGTCGAGTCGGTCTGGTTCAGCCAGGACTGACCGTCGGAGATGTTGCGCGCGTACTGCGCGTTCGCGTCCTGCTCCGCCCGCGTCTGCATGGCGCGGTTGGTGCCGGTCGGCGAGTCCGACGGGGCGGTGAGCTGCTTGCCGGAGGTGAGCTGCTCCTGGAGCCTGCTGAAGGTCTCCAGGTTCCGGTTGAGGCCCTGGAGGCTGGTGAGCGTGACGGCGCGCTGGGTGATCCGCATCGAGATCAGCGCCCCACGAGGCCGGTGCGGTTGATGAGCACGTCGAGCGCCTCGTCGATCGCGGTGATCATCCGGCCGGCAGCCGCGTAGGCGTGCTGGTAGGACAGCATGTTGGTGAGCTCCTCGTCGAGGTTCACGCCCGCCACGGACTCGCGGGCGGCGTCGACCGTGGTGGTGATGCTGTTCTGGATGTCGTAGTCGCGCTGGGACACCGCCGACTGGACGCCGAGTCCGACGATCATCTGCCGGTAGCCCTCGTCGATGCCGGCGGTCAGCGCCAGCTGCGCGATCCGGTCGGCGTTCGTGCGGTCCAGGTTCGCCGCGCCCGCGACACCGGAGGCCGCGATGCGGTCGGTGCTCGTGATCAGCACCGTGATGTTGGCGGCCGTGATCGGGCCGCCGTCCGAGCTGCCGAACACCGGCCCACCGGCTGCACCGGTGCGGTCGAAGCCGTCGGCGTGCGCGTCGTTGACGACCGTCGCCAGGTTCGAGGCGATCCCGTCGAGCTGGGTCCGGTAGGCCGGGATGATGGTGTTCATGGCGTTGAGCTGACCGCCCGCCGTGCCGCCGACGTTCACGTTGAGGTTCCCGATGGCGGTGACGATCTTCAACGGGTCCCCGCCGGTGTCGTCGGGGTCCCCCGTGCCGCTCATCGCGAGCTTCGCCGCCGACCCGCCCGACACCAGGGTGATCCCGCCGACGATGACGTCGAGCAGTCCGTCCTTGCCGTGCCGCACGGAGGCGCCCGCCTGGTCGGCCAGCTTCATGACCAGCAGGTCCCGCTGGTCGGCCAGGTCGTTGGCCGGCAGGTTGCCCTGCGTCGCGCGCTGGATCGCCACGTTGAGGTCGGCGATGTTCTGCGCCGCGGCGTTCACGTCGTCGACCAGGACGGCGAGGTTCTCGCGGGTCTGCTGCCACTGCCCGCTGAGCTGCTGCTGGCTGAAGTGCAGCCCTCCGGCCAGCGTCTCCAGGCGCTTGAGCACCTGGCCGCGCGCGGCGGGGTCGGCCGGGTTGTTGGCCACGTCCTGCCAGCCCCTCCACACCTCGGACAGCATCTTCTGCAGGCCGGTGGACCCGGGCTCGCGGAACGCCTGCTCGACCAGCTCGAAGGACTCGCTCTCGGCGGACAGCTGGGTGAGGTTCGCGTGCTCGGTGTGGCCGCGGCCCTCCAGGAAGATGTCGCGGATGCGCGCCACGTCGTCGGCGCTCACGCCCTGGCCGATGCCCGTGGTCGTCGAGAAGAACGCCGGCACGGCGCTGCCCCCGATGGCAGCGAGGTCGACCCGCTGGCGGGAGTAGCCCTCGGTGTTGACGTTGGCGATGTTCTGGCCGGTGACGTCGAGAGCGCGCCGGCTCGCCCAGAGCGCGGTGGTGGCGGCGTTCAGCCCGGAGAACGTGCTCACAGCGCCCCGTCCAGGGTGACGGCGCGGGAGCTGCCGGTGGAGTGGCGGCCGGTGGCCCCGTAGGTGCCGGCCGAGGGGGTCCGCACCTGGAGCAGCGCCTCCCCGATGGCGGACAGGCCGCCCTCGATCAGCTCGCGGTTGGCGTCGGAGAGGCTGCGCAGCTCGGTGACCAGCACCAGCAGCGTCTCGTGGTGCTTGGCGAAGAGGTCGTTCCACGGCGCGGGGGCGGCCTCGGCCACCTGCCGCAGCGACGGGTCGGCCGGGAGGCCCAGCCGCTGGGCGAGGCCCTCGGTCGCGGCGGCGCGCTCGACCTCCAGCGTGCGCAGCTGGTCGAGGACCACCTCGATCTCGTGCGCGATCCGCTGCAGCCAGCGGGTCTTGCCGGTGAGGATCAGGTACTGCTTCTCCTCGGCCTTGAACAGCAGGAGGTCCAGGAGTTCCTGCTCCCGCCACAGCAACGTCGACAGGTGCTGGTAGTCCACGAGTCCACCGCCTCTCCGTCTCTGGTGCCGGGCGCCGCTGCGGTCGGCCCGCGCGGCGCTCCCTCGTCGGAGGTGGCTTCGGCACCGTTCCGCGGCCCCTCAAGCCGAAGTGCGCAGCGACGTGCTCAAGTCGAGACCGAAAGTTGCCGATGAGCGGTGCCACCCCGGCCCGGGCCAGCCGAGAAGAGAGGCGTGAGCCCAGCCCGTACCTTCGCGACCGAGCGCCCTCAGCGCGAGCGGATCCCGGTCGAGCGCCCCGTCGCCGGACGCATCCCGCACCCGTCGAAGTCCGCTGAGCGGGTGCGGACCCAGGCGGACGTGGACGCCCTGGTCACCGAGCACCTGCCGCTGGCCGCCTTCGCGGTGAACGCCGTCGCGGCCCGCATCTCGCTGCCCGCCCACGTCAGTCGGGACGACCTGCTCTCCTGCGCCCACGTGGCACTGGTCGAGGTGGCGCGGCGGTTCGACCCGTCGGCCGGCGCCTCGTTCGCCACCTACGCCCTGGCGCGGCTGCAGGGCGCCGTCCTCGACGAGCTGCGCTCGGGTGACTGGGCGAGCCGCTCGGTGCGCGCCGCGGCCCGCCGCACCGACGCGGCCGCGGACGCCCTGACCATCTCGCTGGGCCGTCCGCCGACCCGGGAGGAGCTGGCCGCAGCACTCGGGGTGCCCCGCAGCGAGCTGGACAGCCTCCAGGTGGACGTGCACCGCGCGGTCATGGTGAGCATCGACGCCGAGACCGGGACCGAGGGCGGCTCCCTGGACCTGCCCGACACCGGCGAGTCGCCGGAGCGCGCGCTGCTGCGCACCGAGCGCGCCCGCCACCTGCACGAGGCGATCCGCGCCCTGCCCGACCGCCTGGACGAGGTCATCGAGCGCAATTTCTTCGGTGATGAATCCCTGACCGACATCGCGGAGAGCCTCGGCGTCACCCTCTCCCGGGTCTCGCAGATGCGTGCCCGGGCCCTGACCCTGCTGCACGCCGCCATGGGCGAGATCTGGGAGGGCATGCCGGTCGCCGCGGCCGGCGGGGTGCGCGCCCGCAACCAGCAGCGCAGCTACCTGGACCGGCTGACCGGCCGCGCCGCGCCGTCGGTCCCCGCCGCGCGCAACCCGTGGTCGGCCGCCTCGCGCGCGGCGCGCCCCGCCTGACGCACCCCACAGCCCGGAGGAACGACCCGTGAAGATCCTGATGATGAACGCGGGCCACATCGGCCCGGACTACTACCGCGTGACCGAGCCGGCGCGGGCGGTGCTCGAGGCGGACCTCGGTGTCGAGATCGCCATCAGCAAGGGCCTGGCGACGACGATGCGCACTCCGCCCGGCGGCGGGGACCCGGTCGTCACCGACGTGGACCCGCAGGGCGCCGACGTCGTCGTGCTCCAGCTCCCGAAGACCGCGGAGATGCTGCAGTGCATCCGCGTCCTGCAGGCGATGGGGGTCGCGGTCGTCGTGGAGATGGACGACCTGCTCTCCGCCGTCCCGTACGGGAACATGGCGTACAACAGCATGGTCCGCAAGGGCATGGCCCGGATGGCGCTGCAGTGCGCCCGCGAGGCCGACCTGGTGACGACGACGACGCCCGCGCTCGTGGAGGAGTACGCACCGCGCGAAGGGGGCGTCGTCGTCCCCAACGCCATCCCGCGGCGGATCGCCGAGCTGCCGCCGGCCTACGAGCGCACGCCCGACGTCGCCACCATCGGCTGGGCCGGCACCGTGCTGGGCCACCCCTACGACCTGCAGGAGATGGGCTCGGGCCTGCAGCAGGCCCTGGACAACACCCGGGGCCGCAGCCGGTTCGTGATCCTCGGCCAGAAGGCGGACGCGGCCGAGCGGATGCGCCTGACCGAAGACCCGGCCGAGCTGCCCTGGATTCACGACGTCGACGGCTACACCACCGCGGTCGGCGAGGTGTTCGACATCGGGGTCGCACCGCTGCGCATCGACCGGTTCAACACCTGCAAGAGCTGGCTGAAGAACCTGGAGTACGCCGCGCGCGGGGTCTACTGCGTCCGCTCCCCCAGCGCCGAGTACGAGCGCCTGGGACTCGGCCGGCGCGCCAAGGCCCCGAAGGACTGGGCGAAGGCGCTGACCACCGCGGTCCAGGACCCCGAGCTGCGGCGGGAGCAGGCCGCCCGCGACCGCGCCGTCGTCCTCGAGCAGCACCTGACCGAGCACACCGCCCCGCAGTGGGTGGCCGCCTGGGAGCAGGCCGTGGACAACCGCGCCCGGGCCCAGCGGAAGGGCGCCTGAGCACCCCGACGACCCTCCCGGGTGAATCGGACGGAAAAGCCTCCCGTTCGCCTCAAGCTCCCCCGGCCCCCGACCGAAGTTCTCACTGCAAGGCCCGCAGCACGGATGCAGCGGGATTCCAGTAAGCCCCGATTCCACGGAGGAACACCATGGGCATGAGCGTCAACACCAACGTTGCGGCACTGAACTCGTACCGCAACCTCTCGGTGACCAACGACCAGATGGGCAAGTCGCTGGAGCGACTCTCCTCCGGCTTCCGCATCAACCGCGCTGCTGACGACGCCGCGGGCCTGGCCATCTCCGAGGGCCTCCGCTCGCAGATCGGCGGCATGAAGCAGGCCGTCCGCAACACCCAGGACGGCATCTCGGTCGTGCAGACGGCTGAGGGCGCGCTGAGCACCAGCACCTCCATCCTGCAGCGCATGCGCGACCTGTCGGTCCAGGCCTCCAACTCGGGCAGCCTGAACGACAGCGCGAAGGCGAACATCCAGAAGGAGGTCAGCCAGCTCAAGGAGGAGCTGACCCGCATCTCGACGACCACGAACTTCAACGGCACGAAGCTGCTCGACGGCTCGTACTCCGGTGTGTTCCAGGTCGGTGCCGACGCGGGCCAGTCGATCTCGGTCTCCATCGGCTCCACCGGCAAGGGCATGGACGCGGCGGGCCTCGGGGTCGCCGGCGTCGACGTCAGCGCCAACGGCCTGTACACGAACGCCAGCGGTGGCGCCGGCTCGGTCGTGACCACCAACGCCACCAGCGGCGCTGCGGCCACCCTCGTGTTCAACCAGGACACGGCGTCCGGCACGGACAGCTTCGTGAACGCCACCAGCGTCAAGGCCTTCACCGAGCTCACCGGCACGATCAGCTTCGGTGGGAAGACGTTCGACCTGTCGACCGTCGACTACAGCGGCATCACCGACTCCACGGGTGCCAGCGGCGCCCTGGCGAAGCTGAACAGCGCGGCCGCGGCCACCTTCGGGCTGGCCTCGAACGCGACTCCCTTCGGGGCGACCGCCACCGCGCTGACCTTCACCACGCCCGCCAACATCGCCGGCTACACCGACGGCGGCGGCGCGCTCAGCGGTTCGGCCGCCGACATCGCCAAGGCCACGCCGGTCTTCTCGGCGGGGTCGGGTGCCACCCAGGCCATCAAGGACATCGACGCCGCCCTCCAGACGGTGTCGAGCATCCGCGCCGACCTGGGTGCCAAGCAGAACCGGTTCGAGCACACGATCAACAACCTCAACGTCGCGGTGGAGAACACCACGGCGTCGGAGTCGCGGATCCGTGACACGGACATGGCCCAGGAGATGACCAACTTCACCCGGACCCAGATCCTGACCCAGGCCGGCACGGCCATGCTGTCCCAGGCCAACCAGGCATCGCAGGGCATCCTGCGTCTGCTGGGCTGATCTGATCCAGCACGACTGAGCACCACCCGGTGAGGGGGGAGGCCCCGGCCTCCCCCCTCACTGCTCGTCTCGACCAGCCCGCCGGACCACCCGGCGGCTCCACTCCCGGAGGTTCCCCATGGCAGGCATGAGCATCAGCGGCCTGGTCTCCGGGCTGGACACCACCACCCTCATCTCCCAGCTCATGCAGCTGGAGCGGGCACCGCAGAACCAGCTCAAGACGAAGCTCTCCGACACCAAGGCCGACGCGTCGGCCTACCGCACGGTGAACAGCGTGTTCACGACGCTGCAGACGGCGGCCGAGAAGCTCACCAAGGCGGCCACCTGGTCGCCGGTCAAGGCCACCAGCTCCGTCGGCACCGTCTCCGTGGCGGCCACGGACGCCGCGACGATCGGCAGCTCCGTCGCCTTCAGCGTGACGTCCCTGGCCAGCACGCACGCGCTGGTCACCGAGAGCCAGTGGTCCTCCCGCACCGCCGTCCCCCAGTACGCCGACCCGGGCGCGCCGATCACGTTCACGAAGACCGACGGCACCGTCATCGGGACCGTCCCCGTGACCGCGGGCGCCACCCTCGACGAGACGGTCAAGGCCGTCAACGACGCCAAGCTCGGCATCCAGGCCTCGGTGATCCAGCTGGCCGACGGCGCGTTCCGCATGCAGCTCACCTCCGCCTCGACCGGTGCGGCGTCCGAGTTCGTCGTCGAGAACGGCCCGGAGGTCGACGCCGCGACGCCGGCCGGTCAGCTCGTGCTGGCCCAGGGCACGGACGCGACGCTCGACCTCGGCGCCGGCCTGGTGGCCAGTTCGAGCTCGAACACCTTCACCGACCTGCTCCCCGGCACCACGATCACGGTGTCGAAGGCCGACCCGTCGACCAGCGTCACGGTGGGTGTCGCCAGCGACCCCTCGGCCCTGACCAGCGCGATCCAGTCCCTGGTGACCGCGGCCAACTCCGCCATCACGAACATCAACACCTACTCCGACAACAGCGTCGGCAGCACCGCCGTGCTGCGCGGCGACAGCTCGCTGCGCGCCCTGGCCGGGCAGATCGCCGACGCCGTCGCCTTCGCCGTGGGCGAGGACGGGTCGGCCGCCGTCGCCGGCCTCCAGCTCACCAAGGACGGGAAGCTCACCTTCGACTCCGCGGCCTTCGCCGCCCAGCTCAAGGCCGACCCCGAGAAGACCCGGCGGCTGCTCGACGGCTCCGGCACCGACGGCACCGCCGTCGGCGGGGTGGCGCAGCGGCTGCTCGCCGTCGCCAAGTCCGCGACCGACGCCACCACCGGCTCGCTGGTGTCCCTGGCCAACGGCAAGGACAGCCAGGCGACCGAGCTGCAGAAGCGGATCGACGACTGGGACCTCCGGCTCGAGCTGCGCCAGCAGACCCTCACCCGGCAGTTCACCGCGATGGAATCGGCGCTCGGGACGCTGCAGAACCAGTCCAGCTGGCTGAGCTCCCAGCTCGGCTCCCTCCCGACCTGGTCGTCGTAGCTCCGATGACCCACCCGCGCCGGCCCCGCCGGCGCACCGGCGTCGACCTCCCCGTCGCCGTCCCCGCACACCTCACGAGGAGTCCTCCGCATGAGTGCCGCCGCCCTGCGTGCCCGATACATGGGCGACACGGTCGCCACCGCCTCCCCGCAGCAGCTGCTCGTCATGCTGTACGACCGCCTCGCGCTCGACCTGGAGCGCGCGGACACGGCGCTGGGTGCGGGCGACCGGGACGAGGCGCGCGTCCAGCTGCAGCACGCGCAGGAGATCGTCTTCGAGCTCCGCAGCAGCCTGCGGGTCGACCTGTGGGAGGGCGGGCCGCGGCTCGACGCGCTCTACGGCTGGCTCATCGGCGAGCTGGTGCAGGCCAACATCAAGGGTGACCGCAACCGGGTCTCCTCCTGCCAGAAGGTGGTCGAGCCCCTGCGCGACGCATGGCGAGCGGCGGCGGCGTCCCTGGCCGGCGCCCCGTCATGACCGGCCTGAGCCCGGTCGGCGGCTCCGCCACCGCGGGGTTCGGCCACAGCCCCTACGCTCCCCCGGACCCGCGTGGTCCGGCCGGCGAGGGACGGGACCGGCGCGGCGCGGCGCGCACCTGGCACCAGGCGCTCGACGAGCTCGAGGGCGACGTGCTGGACGCGCAGGAGCTCCTGGCCCGCGACCGCGCCGAGGAGATCGCGAACTGGGGCCGCCGCTCGGAGGACTGGATCCCCCCGCAGGACCTCGGCCCGGTCCCGCCCGACCTGCGCGAGCGCGCCCTCCGGCTGCTCCAGCACCAGCTCGCCGTCGCCGAGCAGCTGAGCGAGCGGATCATCCAGTCGCAGCGGCAGCGCGACGTCGCCGCCCGCATGTCCTACGCGCCGTCCCGGCCGGTCGCCTCCTACATCGACCGCGGCCTCTAGCGCCCACTCCCCTACCTGCCCGACCCGCCCCGCCGCCGGCCCCGCCGGCGGCGGGGTTCTGCTTTTCCGCGGAAAAGCAGCCCGCTTTTCCGCGGATGATCAGCCCGCTTTTCCGGCTCTTCTTACTTGAGGTGGGGGCTGGTCAGTCCGCCGGCGATCAGGAGCATGCGTAGGCGGTAGTTGTCGCGGTTGCGGAAGCCGCGGGCGATGCGGCGGTGGAGCTCGATGAGGCCGTTTACGG
>NZ_QOHH01000008.1 GCF_003319105.1 Blastococcus sp. TF02-09
TGGACCACGAGGGACCTCCTGGGGGTCTGTTGGGTGCTTGGCGGCTCCCACACAGAACCCGGAGGTCCCTCCTCACATCAAGATCTGACCATCACCACGCAGTGCACCAACCTGTCCGAGCAGTACACCTAGACGAGTTCGTCGAGTCGTACGCGCCCGGGCGTCCGCGCACCGAGCGGGTGGAGGGCGAGCGGTTCCGTTCCTTCTCCTACGACGAGCTCATGAAGCGCGACAAGGCCAACCTCGACATCACCTGGCTGAAGGACGCGTCCCTGGAGGACCTGGACGACCTGCCGGCTCCTGAGGTCATCGCCCGGGAGATCGTCGACGACCTCACCGCCGCACTCGCCGAGTTCGAGGCCGTCGCCCTGGCTCTCGAGGAGGCAGGAACGCCGGCCGTGCCCGCAGCCCTGGAGCCCTGAGCCGCGCGCTGGCATCCTGCGGACCGTGCTGCAGGAGTCGGTGGTGCACCGCGTGCACCCGCGGCTGCGGCCGTTCGTGGCCGCGGCGGTCGGCTACCGGCACGAGGGCATGGCACCCGGCGAGCACCTCGGGCTGCCCTCGCCCTTCCTCACGTTCGTCGTGCCGTTCGACGAGCCGCTGGAGATGGCCGCGCACCCCGACCCCACCCAGGCCCCGGGGCGCTACGACGGGCTCGTCGGCGGGCTGCACACGCGGCCGGCGCGCATCGCCCACCCGGGTCGGCAGGCGGGGATCCAGCTGTCGCTGACCCCCGCCGGCGCCCGCGCGCTGCTGGGCTGCCCCGCGGGCGTCCTCGCCTCGCTGGACGCCCCCGTGGAGGACGTCCTGGGGCCGGCCGGCGTCGAGCTGGTGGAGCGGGTGCGGGCAGCCGCGGGCTGGGCCGCGCGCTTCGCCGTCCTGGAGGAGGTGCTGCTCGGGCGGCTGCGCGAGGACGCGCCCCGCGCGGAGGTCGCCGAGGCCTGGCGGTTGACGACGGCGTCCGGGGGGCGGCTGCCCGTCGCCGCCGTGGCGGCGCGGATCGGCTGGTCGTCCCGGCACCTGGAGGAGCGGTTCCGCGCCGAGACGGGGCTGGCGCCCAAGGAGGCGGCCCGGGTCGTCCGGTTCGACCGGGCGCGGCGGGAGCTCGCCGTCCGGGCGGTCGCGGGGCGGCCGCTGGACCTGGCGGGGCTGGCCGCCGCCACCGGCTTCGCCGACCAGGCGCACCTGACGCGCGAGTGGCGGGCCCTGTCGAGCCTGCCGCCGACCCGCTGGCTGGCGGCCGAGTTCGGATTCGTCCAAGACACCCGTGCCCTCACGGCGGCACTCTCCGAGGCATGACCTCTCCGCAGCCCACCGTCTGGCCCGCCTTCCGTGCCCGCGATGCCCGGGCCCTCATCCGCTTCCTCGTCGACGCCTTCGGCTTCGAGGAGACCGCCGTGTACGGCGAGGGGGACCTCGTCGCGCACGCCCAGCTCTCCTGGCCCGAGGGCGGCGGGGTGATGCTCGGCTCCGTCCGCGCCGACGCCGACGACGCGTGGCCCGCCGTGCCCGGCACCGCCGCCTGCTACGTGGTGGCCGCCGACCCGAGCGCCGTCCACGCCCGCGCGGTGAGCGCCGGGGCGACGATCGTCCGGGAGCTGAGCACCACCGACTACGGATCGAAGGAGTTCTCCGCCCGCGACCCCGAGGGCAATCTCTGGTCGTTCGGGACCTACACGGGCGAGCCTCGCCGGCCCGGCTGAGCCGCCCAGTCGGTCCGGGCCGGTCGCGGGATCAGTCGCGCGACCGGCGCCGGAAGGCCGCCACCGCGAGGGGCGCGAAGATCGCGGTCAGCAGCACCGACCAGCCGATCGACATCGCGACCGCGTGCTGCAGCGGCCAGGCGGCGTCCGCCGGTGCGGCCGGTCCGTTGCCCCACAGCTCGCGGCACGCCTGGGTCATGGCCGACACCGGGTTCCACTCGGAGATCGCCCGCAGCCACGCCGGCATGCTCTCGGTCGGGACGAAGGTGTTCGCGACGAAGGTCAGCGGGAACATGACCGTGAACATGAAGCCCTGGACGGCCTCCACGGTGCGCATCAGCGAGCCGACCCAGATGCCGAGCCAGATGAGCGCGAACCCGAACAGCAGCAGGAGCAGGAAGCCCAGCACGCCGTCGACGACGCCGTTGCGGATCCGCCAGCCGATGAGCAGGCCGGTCACCGCCATCACGGCGATGCCGATGCTGGAGTGGATGAGGCTGGAGATGCTGCGCCCCACCAGCACTGCGGGCCGGGGCACCGGCAGGGACTTGAACCGGTCGACGAAGCCCTTCTGCAGGTCGCTGGTGAGGCCCGTGGCGACGACGGCGGCGGAGAACACCATCGTCTGCACCATGATCCCGGGCAGCAGGAACTCCCGGTAGTTGGAGCCCTCGACCGCGATCGCGCCGCCGAAGACGTACGCGAACAGCAGCACGAACATCACCGACTGCACGGTGACGTCGAGCAGCATCTCCGGCATCCGGCGGATGTGGAGGAGGTTGCGCCAGACGATCGTCGACGACGCCCGCAGCAGGGACGGCGGCGAGATCGCCGGCCGCTCCGCGGGGGACAGGGCTGCGGTCTGGCTCCGGACGGCGGTCACGGGGTGGCTCCCTCGGGGGTGGGCTCGGACTCTTCGTCGGCGCCCGGCTCGGCCCGGCGCCCGGTGAGGTGCAGGAAGACGTCGTCCAGGCTGGGGCGGGCCAGCCCGAGGTCGTCGAGCTCGATGCCGCTGGCCTCGAACACCGCGGCGATCCGCGTCATGTCGCCCAGCCCCCCGGCCTGCGCGGTGAGCCGGCGGCTGCCCCGCTCGACGTGCACCTCCGGCGCGTGCGAGCGCAGGAGGTCGGCGGCGGCGTCGACGTCGGCGGCGTGCGTCAGCGTGACCACCACGCTGGCCCGGCCGGCCTGGTCCTTGAGCTGGGTCGGGGTGCCGGCGGCGATGACCTTGCCCTTGTCGACGACGACGATCTCGTCGGCCAGGTGGTCGGCCTCCTCCAGGTACTGCGTCGTCAGCACCAGGGTGGTGCCCTCGTCGACGAGCTCGCGCAGCACCGCCCACAGCCCGGACCTGCTGTGCGGATCGAGCCCCGTCGTCGGCTCGTCGAGGAAGAGGATCGGGGGCGCGGCCAGCAGGCTGACGGCCAGGTCGAGGCGCCGGCGCATGCCGCCCGAGTAGGTCTTCGCCTGCCGGTCGGCGGCGTAGGAGAGGTCGAACCGGTCGAACAGCCGCTCGGTGGCCTCGCGGACGTAGCCCCGCGGCAGGCCGTAGAGCGCGCCGATCAGCTTGAGGTTCTCCCGGCCGGTGAGCAGCTCGTCGACCGTCGCGGCCTGGCCGGTCAGGCCCATGCTGCGGCGGACCTGGATCGGCTCGCGGACGATGTCGTGCCCGGCCACGCGCCCGGTGCCGCTCGTGGGCACGCTGAGCGTGGTCAGCATCCGCACCAGCGTGGTCTTCCCGGCCCCGTTGGGCCCCAGCAGCCCGAGGACGGTGCCCTCCGGGACCACGAAGCTCACGCCGTCGACGGCGTGCGTGTCCCCGAAGTGCTTGACCAGGTCGATGGCCTCGACGGCGGCGGTGGTGCTCATGGCCCCAGTGTGAGCTGCCTCACCGACGATTCCGGAGCGGTTTTCGCGCAGCGCGGACGCAGTCCGGCCCCCTCACGTGGGGACGACGGTTCAGCGAGGGCGCGAGCGCGCGCGCCGGCGCCGGGCCTTGTCGGCGTACATCGCGTCGTCGGCGGACCGGATGACCCGCTCGTGCACCTCGGCGGGCACCTCGCCACCGGGCGCCGAGCCGATGCCGATGCTGATGCCGATCGAGGCCTCCTGGCCGTCGAGCTCGAGCGGGGCGGTCACCGCCGCCCGCAGCCGGCCCGCCAGCACCTCGGCGTCGGGACGGTCGGTGTTCTCGCACACGATGCTGAACTCGTCCCCGCCCAGGCGGGCGGCGGTGTCGCTGGCCCGCAGCACCGAGCGCAGCCGGTCGGCGAAGGCGATCAGCACGAGGTCGCCCATCGGGTGGCCGAGTTCGTCGTTGATCGCCTTGAAGCCGTCCAGGTCCATGATCAGGACGCAGGTCGGCGTGCCGTCGCGCTGACCGCGCTCCAGGGCGTGCCAGAGCCGGTCCTGGAACAGCGACCGGTTGGGCAGCCCGGTGAGCGGGTCGTGCAGCGAGCGGTGGACCAGCTGCGCCTCGAGCGCCTTCCGCTCGGAGATGTCCTCGATGATCATGACCAGGTGCGGCTCCCCGTCGGACCCCGCCGGCTCGACCCACGAGGTGGCGATCTGCACCGGGACCGGGGTGCCGTCGGCGCGGACGAGCCGGCACTCCTGCCGCATCGCCGTCTCCGGGTGGACCCGCAGCTCGGCGCACGCGGTGCGGGCCGTGGTGAGGTCGCCCGGGTGGGTCAGGTCGAACAGCGAACGACCCCGCAGCTCGTCCTCGGGGACGCCGAGCAGCTCGGCCAGGACGCCGTTCACGTCGATCAGGACGCCGTCGGGCGTGGTCAGCGCGACGCCCGTGGGCGCGTGCGCGAACACGGAGGCGCGGTCGGCAGAGGGGAGCTCGTCCACCACCTCGATCACATCCCCACCTCCGTCGCCTGGGCTCATTTTGCGCGACGGCACCGACGAACGGCGCGGAGGGCGTCACGGAACCGTTCCGGGTCGCCTCATCGGGGGACCCCGGACGGGTGCAGGATGCACGGTGAGTGAGACAGGAGGCGGTCGTGATCGAGTTCGACCTGGTGCTGCCCGCGGAGGTCGACGTCCGCGAGGTGGGCATGCGCGACGGCCTGCAGCTCGAGGCGCCGGTGCCGCTCGCGGCCAAGCTGGAGATGCTCGAGGCGCTCGTCGCCACCGGCGTCCGCCGGATCGAGGCGACGTCGTTCGTCTCCTCCAAGGCCGTGCCCGCCCTGGCCGACGCCGACCAGGTCGCCGCGGAGCTCTCCCGTTGGCCCGGCGTGCACTGGTCGGCCCTGGTGGCCAACCCGCGCGGCGCCGTCCGCGCCGTGGACGCCGGGGTGGCCGACCTGGAGTACGTCGTCTCCGCGGCCGACGGGCACAGCCGCGCCAACGCCGGCCGCTCGACCGCGGAGGCCGTCGGCGCCGTCGGCGAGATCGCGGCCCTGGCCCACGGCGCCGGCGGCTCGCTGGAGGTCATCATCGCCACGGCCTGGGACTGCCCCTTCGACGGGCGCACCCCGATCGCCCGCACGGTCGACGTGGCCCGCGCCGCCGTCACCGCGGGTGCCGACCAGCTGTGCCTGGGCGACACCATCGGGACGACGACGCCGCTGCGCGTGGTCCAGCTGCTCGACGCCGTCCGCCGCGCCTGCCCGGGCGTCCCGCTGGGCGTGCACTTCCACGACACCCGCGGCACCGGCCAGGCCAACGCGCTGGCGGCGGTGCAGGCGGGGGTCACCCAGCTCGACGCCTCCATCGGCGGCCTCGGGGGCTGCCCCTTCGCGCCGGGGGCCAGCGGCAACATCGCCACCGAGGAGCTCGTCTACATGCTGGAGGACTCGGGCGTCCGCACGGGGCTGGACCTCGACGCGCTGCTCGTCGCGGCCGGCGCCACGGAGCGGGCCGTGGGCCACGAGCTGCCCAGCTCGCTGTACCGGGCCGGCGGCCGATCCGTGCCGCGCGCCCTGGACGCCCGGTGAGCGTGCCGGGTTCCGGGGACCCGCAGCGTATCGTCGACCCGCTGGTGATGCGGGACGTGCTCGGCCACTTCGCCTCGGGCGTCACCGTGCTCACCGCGGACACCGACGACGGTCCGATCGGCTTCACCTGCCAGTCGTTCAGCTCGCTGTCGCTGGACCCACCGCTGGTCGCCTTCGCACCCGCCCGCACGTCCCGCACCTGGGCCCGGCTGCGGACCATCGGCCGGTTCTGCATCAACGTGCTCGCCGAGGGCCAGGACTCGGTGTCGCAGAACTTCGCCCGCTCGGGCGCCGACAAGTTCGCCGGCGTGCGCTGGACGCCGAGCCCGCACGGCTCCCCGGTCCTCGACGACGTCGTCGCCTGGATCGACGGCGAGCTCTGGGCCGAGTACGACGGCGGCGACCACACCATCGTGGTGGCGCGGGTGCTCGACCTCGGCGCGTCGGCCGACCGGCGGCCGCTGCTGTTCCACCGCGGCTCCTACGGGCTGCTGCACCGCGAGGAGGGCTGAGGGAGGACCTCGCGCGAGCCTCTGGACGGGGCCGTGGTGTGGGGATCCCCTCTCGCGGGCACGAACCCGGGGTCACGAGGAGGCACACCATGGGACTGCTCGACCGGCTCTTCGGCCGCTCCCGCCAGCAGCACACCACCGGCTACGGCCAGGCGTACCAGGGGCAGGGCTACCAGGGCCCGGGCCGCTACGCCCGGCAGCCCGACGGCCAGCCGCTGCCGGACGAGCAGGCCGTCGCCCGCTACCGATACCTGCTGCGCACCGCTCCGCCGGAGCAGATCGAGCAGGCCCACGCCGAGGCGTTCGCGCAGCTCACCGCCGACCAGCGGCAGCAGGTGCTCGCGCAGCTGGCCGCGGCGGTGCCGGCCGGTGAGCGGCCGCGCACCGACGACGCCGACACCCTCGCGCGGGTGGCCACCCGCGCGGAGATGCGGCAGCCGGGCACGCTGGAGCGCGCGCTGGGCGGCTACGGGCCGGGCTACGGCAGCGGATACGGCCCCGGCTACGGGCCCGGCTACGGCCGCGGCGGCTACGGGCCCGGTTACGGCGGCGGCATGGGCATGGGCGGCATGATCGGCGGCAGCCTGCTCGGCACCATCGGCGGCCTGGTCATCGGCACCGCCGTCGCCGACGCGCTGTTCGACACCGGTCTGGGCGACGGCGGGCTGTTCGGCGGCGGGGACGAGGAGGCCTACGCCGAGGGCTACCAGGACGGCGCAGGGGACTTCGGCGGCGACTACGGCGACTACGGCGACGGCGGCGGCGACTTCGGCGGCGGCGACTTCGGCGGCGGCGACTTCGGCGGCGGCGACTTCGGGGGCGGGGACTTCTGAGCTCAGCGCTGCGCCGGCCGGTCGCTCCGCCGGCGCAGCAGCACGCTCAGGCCCAGCACCGGCAGCACCAGCGGGACGTAGAGGTAGCCGCGGCCGTAGCCCGACCACACCGTCTCGTCGGGGAAGGCCGCCGCGTCGGCGAGCGACAGCGTGCCGACGACGAGCACGCCGACCAACTCGACGGTGATGGCGACCAGCGCGACCCGCCGCCCCGCGGGGCCGCGGGCCAGGGCCACGGTGGCGACCAGGTAGACCACCGCGGCCAGCGCCGACAGCAGGTAGGCCAGCGGCGCCTCGTCGAACCGGGTGGCCAGCTGGACGCCGGCCCGCGACCCCGCCGCCAGGGCGAACACGGCGTAGAGCGCCACCAGCACCCGGGCGGCACCGGAGCCCCCCGGTCCCGGATCGGCCGGCGCCCCCAGCGTGCGCTCGTCAGGCACCCGTCGCCTCCCACAGCTCGAGCAGGCGCCAGACCATGACGCCCACGGACGCGCCCGCCACCGCCAGCACGCTGCCGGCCCAGCGGGTGACCTCGCTCCGCGCCCACAGCACCCCCGCGACCGGGATGAGCACCACGCCGGACAGGTAGCCGAGGAACGTCGGCGCATCGGCGGGGGTGTCCCCGTCCATCCCCGCCAGGGCGAGCGCGGCCTGCACCAGCAGCACCGCCTCGAGGACGCCGGCCAGCGCGAGGTGGACCAGCCCGATCCGCCGCCGGGCCAGCGTCGAGGCCAGCCCGGCGACGACGAGCAGCGCGGCGACGACGGTCGCCGCGACGACGAGGGCGAGGATCACCCCGCCATCCTCGCCTGCCCGGTGATCAGCGGTGCATGGAGGACATGTCCGGGTAGCGGTTCCCCACGGCGGCACCGGCCGGGGCGGCCGCGTCGATGCGGGCGAGGTCCTCGTCGCTCAGCGAGATGTCCGCGGCGGCGGCGTTCTCCTCCAGGTACGCGACGCGCTTGGTCCCCGGGATGGGCACGACGTCCGGGTTCCCGTCGCGGCCGCTCTGCGCCATCACCCAGGCCAGCGCGAGCTGGGACGCCGTCACGCCCTTCTCGTCGGCGATCTCGCGCACCCGGTCGACCAGCGCGAGGTTCTGCGCGAACGCCTCGCCCTGGAACCGCGGGTTGCGCCGGCGGAAGTCGTCCGGCGCCAGGTCGTCGATGCTGCGGATCTGGCCGGACAGGAAGCCGCGACCGATCGGGGAGTAGGCGACGAAGCCGATGCCGAGCTCCGCGCAGGTGGCCAGCACGCCGTCGTCCTCGGGGTCGCGGGTCCACAGCGAGTACTCCGTCTGCACCGCCGTCACCGGCTGCACGGCGTGCGCCCGGCGGATGGTGTCGGGGGCGGCCTCGGAGATGCCGGCGTGGCGGATCTTGCCCGCCTCGACCAGCTCGCGCAGCGCTCCCCAGGTGTCCTCGACGGGCACCGTGGTGTCGACCCGGTGCTGGTAGTAGAGGTCGATGACGTCGACGCCGAGCCGCTGCAGGGACGCGTCGCACGCCCGGTGGACGTACTCCGGCTTGCCGTTGATGCCGAGGAAGTCGCCGTCCTCCGCGCGCTCGTTGCCGAACTTGGTGGCCAGCACGACCTCGTCGCGGCGGCCCGCGATGGCCTGTCCGACCAGGCGCTCGTTGGTGAACGGGCCGTACATGTCGGCGGTGTCGAGGAAGGTGATGCCGAGGTCGAGGGCGCGGTGAATGGTCCGCTCCGCCTCGGCCTGGTCGGCGGTGCCGTAGAACTCGCTCATCCCCATGCAGCCCAGACCCTGGGCCGGGACGGACAGTGAGCCGAGTGTGCGTGTCTGCATGCGCCGCTCCTGCCCTACGTCCGCGGGGCTCAACCGGACGGTGGCCCGGTCGCAGGGTTCCGACGCCGGTATGGCAGGTTAGGGCCGACTTAGTTAGGCCAACCTATCCTCACCGCTCGAAGGAACACGATGCGCGCAGCCCGGCCCCTCCCGGCCCTCGCCTTCCCCCTGGCCGCCGTCCTGGCGCTCTCCGCCTGCGGCGGGGACGCCGACGCCGGGACCACCGGCGGGGGCGATCCGGCCGAGACCGTCTCCTTCAGCTGGGACCGCAACCTCAACGCCGGCGAGGAGGACGCGGAGCCGGAGCTCGAGGAGACCACGGTCGAGGTGCCGAAGGACCCGGAGAACATTGTCGTCTTCGACATGGCCAGCCTGGACACGATCGGTGCCCTGGGCGGCGAGGTCGCGGGCGCCCCGCTGGACTCGGTGCCCGACTACCTCGAGAAGTACCTCGCCGACGACGCCTTCAGCGCGGGCACGCTGTTCGAGGCCGACCTGGTGGAGATCGAGTCGCGGCAGCCCGACCTGATCGTCATCGGCGGCCGCTCCTCGGCGCTGTACGACGACCTCAGCGAGATCGCGCCGACGGTCGACCTCAGCCTGCGCGGCACGTACACCGAGACCCTCGAGCGGAACGCCACGTTCTTGGGCGAGGTCCTCGGCGCCGAGGACGAGGCGGCCGACGCCGTCGCCGCGGTCGAGGAGGGCATCGAGGAGGCGCGCGCCGTCGCGGCGGAGGCCGGCACCGGGCTGGGCCTGATGGTCTCCGGTGGCGAGCTGAGCGCCATGGCGCCGGCCGGCCCGGACTCCGACGCCCGCGGTGCCCGCGGCGGCCTGATCTACGACGCGTTCGGCGTCCGGCCCGCCGTCGACGACATCCAGTCCGCGACCCACGGCGAGCCGGTCTCCTTCGAGTTCCTCCTCGAGACCGACCCCGACTACCTGTGGGTCGTCGACCGCGACGCCGCCACGGGCGAGGCGGGTGCGCAGTCCGCGGAGGCGGTGCTGGACAACGACATCGTCGCGCAGACGACGGCCGCGGAGAACGACCAGATCGTCTACCTCGACCCGGTCGCCTGGTACGTCGTCTTCGGCGGCCTCGACACCACGCAGATCATGATCGACGACGTCCTGCAGATCGCCGCATGACGCGGACGATCCCGGCGGACCGCCGTCGCTGACCACCGTGACGGCGCTCGACCGACCACTGACGAGCACCCCTGCCCTCCCGCGGCCGACCCGCCGCACCTGGGTGGGGGTGCTCGTCGGCGTGCTGCTGGCGGTGCTCGCGGTCACCAGCCTGTTCGTCGGGGTCTCCGACGTGTCGCCGGTGAGCGTCCTGCGCGGCGGTGCCGACGGCGACGCGGCCTTCCTGCTCGTGGCCAGCCGGATCCCGCGCACGGTCGCGGTGGTCCTGGTCGGCGCCTCGCTGGGCATCGCGGGGCTGATCCTGCAGATGCTCGTGCGCAACAAGTTCGTGGAGCCCAGCACGACCGGGGTGACCGAGTTCGCGACCCTCGGTGCCCTCGTCACGATGGTCTTCTTCCCGGGCATGGCCGTCCTCGGGAAGATGGGGGTCGCCGCGGCCTTCGGGCTGCTCGGCACCTGGGTGTTCCTGCGGGTCGTCCGCGTCGTCCCCGTGCGGCAGCTGGTGCTCGTCCCGCTCGTCGGCATCATGCTCGGCGGCGTCGTGGCCGCGGTCACGACCTTCGTCGCGTACCGGCTGGACCTGCTCCAGTCCCTGCAGCAGTGGTCGCAGGGCAGCTTCGCGACGGTCATGCAGGGCCGCTACGAGTTCCTCTGGATCGCCGGGCTGATGGTCGTCGTCGCCTGGGTGGCCGCGGACCGCTTCAGCGTGATCGGCATGGGCGAGGAGTTCGCGACCAACCTGGGGCTGGACCACCGGCGGGTCGTGGCCGTCGGCATGGTCATCGTCGCGGTGATCACCGCGGCGGTGCTCGTCACCGCCGGGATCGTGCCCTTCCTCGGGCTGGTCGTGCCGAACGTCGTCAGCCTGATCATCGGGGACAACGTGCGGCGCGCCATCCCGTGGGTGGCGGGGCTGGGCGCGGTCCTCATCCTCGCCTGCGACCTGCTCGCCCGCGTCGTGCGCATGCCCTACGAGATCCCGCTGTCGGTGATCGTCGGGGCCGTCGGCGCGGTGCTCTTCCTCTGGCTGCTGCTCCGGAGGGGGAGCCGTGCTCACTGAGGTCGCTCCCCCCGCGCCGGCCGCACCGGGCCGGCGCGCGCAGCTCGCCGCCGCGTGGGCCCGGCCCGACGTCCGGGTGGGCCTGCTCGGCGCCGTCGTCGCGGTCCTGGTCGCGGTCTACCTGTTCACCGACGTGCCCGGCTCGCTGGCCTTCGCGCTGGAGATCCGCAGCCGCGCGGTGGCCGCGATGCTCGTCGTCTCGACGGCGGTCGGCGTGTCCACCGTCGTCTTCCACACCATCACGCAGAACCGCATCCTGACCCCCTCGATCATGGGGTTCGACGCGTTCTACGTGCTGATCTCGACGCTGATCGTCTTCGTCTCGGGCTCCGCGGCCTTCCTGGCCGTCGACGAGCTCACCCTGTGGCTGGTCCAGGTCACCGTGATGGTCGCCTTCAGCGTCCTGCTCTTCACCTGGCTGTTCGGCGGCCGACGGCGGTCGATCCACCTCATGCTGCTGGTCGGCATCGTGCTGGGCGTCTTCTTCCGC
This sequence comes from Blastococcus sp. TF02-09, assembly GCF_003319105.1. Classification (GTDB taxonomy): domain Bacteria; phylum Actinomycetota; class Actinomycetes; order Mycobacteriales; family Geodermatophilaceae; genus Blastococcus. The sequence continues at coordinate 11,508 of NZ_QOHH01000008.1, forward strand.
AGCCTCACCGAGTGGATGCAGCGGATGCTCGACCCGCTGGACTTCCAGGTGGTCTCCGACGCGATGTTCGCCTCGCTGACCCGCCCCGACGAGACGCTGCTGGTGCTCACCGCCGTCCTCGTGGCCGGAGGGGTGGCCCTCGTCCTGCCGCTGCGGCGCACGCTCGACGTCCTGACCCTGGGCGAGCCCGCCGCCGTCGGGCTCGGCGTCGAGCACCGCCGCGTCGTCATGACGCTCTTCGCCGGCGTCTCGATCATGATCGCCGCCTCGACGGCGCTGGTCGGGCCGATCCTGTTCTTCGGCCTGATCGTGGCCAACCTGGCCTACACCTACGCCGGCACGTTCCGGCACGCCTGGACGCTGCCCGTCGCCGTGCTGCTCGGGATGGTCTGCCTGGTCGGCGGCCAGCTGGTCCTGGAGCGGGCGTTCGGCTACGGCGGCACGCTGTCCTCGGTCATCGACTTCGCCGGCGGGCTGTTCTTCCTGTACCTCGTGCTCCGGAAGGGGGCGCGGTGATCGCGCTCGAGAACGTCACCAAGCGCTACGGCGCTCAGACCGTCGTCGACGACGTGTCGATCCGCTTCGGCCAGGAGGGCGTCACGGCCCTCATCGGCCCCAACGGCGCCGGGAAGACGACGCTGTTCAGCCTCGTCGGCCGGCTGGTCAGGCCCGACGCGGGGCGGGTGACCGTGGGTGGTCTGGACATCACCAGGACGCCGTCCGCCGAGCTGGCCAAGGTGCTGGCCGTCCTCCGCCAGGACAACCATGTCGCCGCGCGGCTCACCGTCCACGACCTCGTGGAGTTCGGGCGCTTCCCGCACTCGCGCGGCCGGCTCACCGTCGAGGACCGCGAGCACATCGAGCGCGCGATCGGCTACCTGGACCTCGGCCCGTTCCGGCACCGGTTCCTCGACGAGCTCTCGGGCGGGCAGCGCCAGCGGGCGTTCATCGCGATGGTGCTCGCGCAGGACACGAAGTACGTGCTGCTCGACGAGCCGCTCAACAACCTGGACCTGCGGCACATGACCGAGATCATGCGGCTGGTGCGCCGGATGGCCGACGAGCTCGGCAAGCGGGTCATCACCGTGCTGCACGACGTCAACTTCGCCGCGACCTGGTCGGACCGCATCGTCGCCATGCGCGACGGCGCGGTCGTGGCCGACGCCCCGGCCCGCGAAATCATGCGGCCGGAGGTGCTCGCCGCCGTGTACGACACCGACGTCGACGTCCGCGAGATCGACGGCCGGCCCGTCGCCCTCTACTACGGCTGAATCCGGCCCGGACGGATCCGTCCGTACTGGGCGGTAACCCGCCCCGGCGGCCCTCGTTGAGACAGAGCACACATCGTCGTGTCCTGCCTGGAGGGTCCAGGCGCCGCTCGTCCCGCCGTCTCCTCGGTGCCGTCAGCGGAGCGGCCGTCGTCGCCGCCCTGGCCGCCGCCCCCGCGTCCGCCGCGCCGTCCGCGGCGGGTGCCGGAGCCCCGGCGCCGGTCCAGGAGTTCCTGGCCGCCCAGCTCGGGAGCCTGACGGGCAGCACCACGGTGCTGGTGCACGGTGTCGACGCCGCGGCCGCCCGGGCCGCCGTCGCGGCCACCGGGATGCGCACCGTCACCGAGTTCGAGCGGATCGGCGTCGTCGTCGCCACGGGCACCGCCGGGCAGATCGAGTCCGCCCGGACGCAGCCGGGGGTGACCTACCTCGAGGGCAACGCGCCGATCGAGATGGCGCAGGAGACGTCGAACGTCGCCACCCGCGGGGCCGAGGCCGCGGCCACGCTGACCGGCGCGAACGGCGAGGCCCTGGACGGCAGCGGCGTCTCGGTCGCGGTCATCGACTCCGGCATCGACCCCAACCACCCCTACTTCCGCAACGCCGACGGCAGCAGCGCGATCGTCGCCAACCTCGAGAGCCTGTGCCTGGTGGAGGCGAGCACCAGCCCCGACTGCGTCGTCCGCGTGCCGCAGGCGGTCGACACCGACACGCTCTCCGTCGGCGGGCACGGCACGCACGTGAGCGGGATCGTCGCCGGCCGGCCGACCACGCTGTCCGACGGCGGGACGCTGCAGGGGGCGGCTCCGGGGGCCAGTCTCGTCTCGATCTCCACGGGCGCCGCGCTGCTGATCGTCGGCGCCGACTCCGCGCTCAACTGGGTGCTGGAGAACCACGAGGCACCGTGCGGCGCCGAGGTCTCCCCCGCCGTCTGCCCGTCGATCAAGGTGACCAACAACAGCTACGGCCCGTCCGGGGGTGGCGCTTTCGACCCGAACTCCGCCACGGTGAAGCTGCAGCGCGCGCTGGCCGCCGACGGCGTGGTCACCGTGTGGGCGGCCGGCAACGACGGCGGAGACGGCTCCACCTCCCTCACCAACCCGCCGGGACAGGACCCGACCGGCGGCATCCTCTCGGTCGCCTCCTACTCCGACCAGGAGACCGGCACCCGCGACGGCGTGGTCAGCGAGTTCTCCTCCCGGGGCGCCGCGGCCGACGCCTCCACCTGGCCGGACCTCTCCGCCCCCGGTGACACCATCACCTCGTCCTGCCGGCCCTACCTGCCGATCTGCTCGACCGGCTTGGACGTCCGCAACGGCCCCGGGCTGCTGGACGTGGGCACCTTCAACACCATCAGCGGGACGTCGATGGCGGCGCCGCACGTGGCCGGCATCGTGGCCCAGCTGTTCCAGGCCGACCCGTCGGCCACCCCCGCCGAGGTCGAGGCCGCGCTCACGGGCACCACGCACCGGTTCACCGACGGCGCCCCGTACACCACGGTGGGCGGCCGGACGACGTCGTTCGACAAGGGAACCGGCCTCGTCGACGTCGTCGCGGCCGTCGCCCGGCTCACGGCGGGCTGACGCCGGCTCGCGGCCGTCCGTGTTCCACGTGGAACGTGTTACATCTGTGTGTGATCTTGCTCCTCGGGGGGTGTGAACCCGGGCGAGCGGGTTAGATCGCTGGGCATGTGCGGCCTGTGCGGAGAGATCACCTTCGACGGCTCAACAGCGGACACGACCGCTGTCGCCCGCATGGTGGAAGCGCTGATCCCCCGCGGGCCGGACGGCCAGGGGTCCTGGAGCAACGGCCGGGTGGCCTTCGGTCACCGCCGGCTGTCGGTCATCGATCTCTCCACCTGCGGCTCCCAGCCGATGGTGGACAACGAGCTCGGGCTGACCGCCGTCTTCAACGGTTGCATCTACGACTACCAGGAGCTCCGGGCCGAGCTCGAGGGCCACGGCTACCGGTTCTTCTCGCACAGCGACACCGAGGTGATCCTCAAGGGCTACCACCACTGGGGCACCGACGTCGTCTCGCACCTGCACGGGATGTTCGCCTTCGTCATCGCCGAGCGGGACACCGGCCGGGTGGTGCTGGCCCGCGACCGGCTGGGCATCAAGCCGCTCTACCTGGCCGAGACGCCCGGCACGCGGCTGCGATTCGCCTCGACCCTGCCGGCGCTGCTCAAGGGCGGCGACGTCGACACCTCCATCGACCCGGTCGCGCTGCACCACTACCTGACCTGGCACGCCGTCGTGCCGGCGCCGCGGACCATCCTCAACGGCGTCCGCAAGCTGCCGCCGGCCACCGTCCGCGTCGTCGAGGCCGACGGGACGAGCACCGAGCACCGCTACTGGAACGCGACCTACGAGCGCCGCCCCGAGCACGCGAGCTGGACGGCCCGCGACTGGGAGGACGCGATCGAGGAGGCGCTGCGGGTCGCCGTCCGCCGGCGGCTGGTCGCGGACATCCCGGTCGGGGTGCTGCTGTCCGGCGGCCTGGACTCCAGCCTCATCGTCGGTCTGCTGGCGCAGGAGGGGCAGACCGGGCTGGCCACCTACTCGATCGGCTTCGAGTCCGTCGGCGGGCACGAGGGCGACGAGTTCGCCTACTCCGACGTCATCGCCGAGCGCTTCGGCACCGACCACCACCGCATCCGGGTCGGGGCCGACGAGCTGGCCGGCTCCCTCGGGCATGCCATCGGGGCGATGGCCGAGCCGATGGTCAGCCACGACGTCGTCGCCTTCGACCTGCTCAGCGAGCGCGTCTCCCAGACGATCAAGGTCGTCCAGTCCGGGCAGGGCGCCGACGAGGTGTTCGCCGGCTACCACTGGTACCCCCCGCTGGCCGGTGTCGGCCGCGAGGAGGCCGTGCGCACCTACGCGCGGGCCTTCTTCGACCGGGACCACGCGCAGCTGCGCGGCGTCGTCTCCGACCGGTACGCCACGCCTGCGGACCCGAGCCTGGCCTTCGTCCGGGCGCACATGGAGGCCGCCGGCGCCGAGACCGCCGTGGACGCCGCGTTGCGCCTGGACAGCGAGATCATGCTCGTCGACGACCCGGTCAAGCGCGTGGACAACATGTCCATGGCGTGGGGCCTCGAGGCCCGGGTGCCCTTCCTCGACCACGACCTGGTGGAGCTCGCGGCGATGTGCCCGCCGGAGCTCAAGCTGGCCGACGGCGGCAAGGGCGTGCTCAAGGCCATCGGACGCCGCATCATCCCGCCGGAGGTCATCGACCGGCCGAAGGGCTACTTCCCGGTGCCGGCGATCACCCACCTCGAGGGCAAGGTCCTGGACCTGGTCCGCGACGCGCTGTCCAGCGACGCCGCCCGCGACCGGGGGCTGTACCGGCCGGAGTACGTGCGCGAGCTGCTCGCCGACCCCAACGGCGAGCTGACGCCGCTGCGCGGGAACAAGCTCTGGCAGCTGGGGCTCCTCGAGCTCTGGCTCCAGACGCACGTGGGATGAGGGACCGCCCGATGACCTCCCGGCTCGCCGGTCACCGGCGCCGGACGGCCTCCACGCCGGCCATGACCGACCGGTCGTGGCGGGAACCCTCCGAGCACCAGCGGCAGGGCATGCAGTCCGACGTCGTCCTGGACATGGGGTGGGGCCGGCTGGTCATGGGCCAGACGTTCTCCGACCTGACCGGCATCGTCCAGGCGCTGCGGGCGGAGGAGACCGGCGAGCGGGACATCTGCATCTACCCGCGGGACCCGCACGTGCTGGTGGGCCTGGCGCCCGACGAGCTGTTCATCGACCCCAGCTACACCTACCGGCTGGACCTGCACCGCTACCGGCCGCGGCCCGAGCTCATCCGGGACGTCTTCGTGCGCACCGCGACCTCGCGCACGGACATGGAGGCGATCAACGGGATCTACGCCCGCAACGGCATGGTGCTCGGCGAGCCCGACCTCATGTGGGCCAACCACCGCACCCGGGCCTTCACCTACCTGGTGGCCGAGGACCAGCGCACCGGCAAGATCATCGGCACGGTCACCGGAGTCGACCACGCGCTGGCCTTCGACGACCCCGAAGCCGGCACGAGCCTCTGGTGCCTCGCGGTGCACAACCAGGACGCCCCGCCCGGCACCGGCGAGGCGCTGGTACGGGTGCTCGCCGAGCGCTACGTCGGCCGGGGCCGGGCCTATCTCGACCTCTCGGTGATGCACGACAACCAGGGCGCCATCCGGCTGTACCGCAAGCTCGGATTCTCCCGCGTGTCCGCCGTGTGCGTGAAGCGGAAGAACCCGATCAACACGCCGCTGTTCGCCGCCCGCCCGCCGGGCCTCGCGGAGCTCAACCCCTACGCCCTGATCATCGCCGAGGAGGCGCTGCGGCGGGGCATCCGCGTGGAGGTGACCGACGCGGAGTGGGGCGAGATGCGGCTGTCGGTCGGGGGTCGGACGGTCGTCACCCGCGAGTCGCTGTCGGAGTTCACCACGGCCGTGGCCATGAGCCGCTGCGACGACAAGCGCGTCACCCGCCGGATCATGGAGCGTGCCGGGGTGCGGGTCGCCCGGGGCGTGCGGGCCGGCGCGGGCGAGCTGGACGACGCGCTGGCGCTGGTGGCCGAGGTCGGCTCCGTAGTGGTCAAGCCCGCCCGCGGGGAGCAGGGCCGCGGCATCACCGTGGGCGTGCAGGACGAGGCCGCACTGCAGCGCGCGGTCGACCTGGCGTTGCAGTTCTGCCCCGACGTCCTGGTCGAGGAGCTCGTGCCCGGGCAGGACCTGCGGGTGCTGGTCATCGACCGGGCGGTGGTCGCCGCCGCCGTCCGCCGTCCCGCCGAGGTCATCGGCGACGGGCGGCTGCCGGTCAGCGACCTCATCCGCGCGACCAGCAGGCGCCGCGAGCGGGCCACCGGCGGGGAGTCCCGGATACCGATGGACGCGACGACCGAGGAGGTCGTGGCCGACGCCGGCTACGCCATGGACGACGTCCCCCCGAACGGCGAGCGCATCCAGGTGCGGCGGACGGCGAACCTGCACACCGGGGGGACGATCGAGGACGTCACCGCCCAGCTCCACCCGGAGGTCGCCGCGGCCGCCGTCCGGGCCGCCGAGGCGCTGGACATCCCGGTGACCGGCATCGACTTCCTCGTGCCCGACGTGGCGGGCCGCGACTACGTGTTCATCGAGGCCAACGAGCGGCCGGGGCTGGCCAACCACGAGCCCCAGCCGACCGTCGAGCGCTTCGTGGACCTGCTCTTCCCCGAGACCCGCCAGAGACGCTGAGCTCTGAAGCTGGGATCAGGTGACCTGATCCCAGCGCGTCCAACCTCACGGTGCACGGTGAGGGAGGACGCGCTGCGGTGAGGGAGGACGCGATCAGAGGCCGAGCTCGGCGCGGATCTCGTCGCTGTGCTGGCCGGCCCGGGGCACCGCACCGACCGAGCCGGGCGTGACCGAGAACCGGGGGGCGACGGCGGGCTGCACCGCGCCGTCCACCTCCACGAACACCTCGCGGGCCCGGTTGTGCTCGTCCGCGGTGGCCTCGACCAGCGACCAGACCGGCGCCACGCACGCATCGGTGCCGGCGAACACCTGCCACCACTCGTCGCGGGTGCGGCCGGCGAACAGCTCGGTGAACCGCTCGCGCAGGGCGGGCCACTGGTCGGGCCGGTTGCGGTCGGGGAAGGTCTCGTCGCCGGCCACGCCCAGGCCCTGGAGCAGCGCGGCGTAGAACTGCGGCTCGAGCGCGCCGACGGCGAGGAACTGCCCGTCGGCGCAGCGGTAGACGTCGTAGAACGGCGCCCCGGTGTCCAGCAGGTTCGCCCCGCGCCGGTCCTGCCAGGCCCCGGTGGAGAGCATCCCGTGGATCATCGTGGTGAGGACGGCGGTGCCGTCGACGATCGCGGCGTCCACCACCTGGCCCTGTCCCGTCGAGCGGGCGTGCAGCAGCGCGGCCAGGGCGCCGAGGGCGAGGAACACTCCCCCGCCGCCGAAGTCGCCCAGCAGGTTCATCGGCGGCGCCGGGCGCTCGTCCGGGCGGCCGCTGGCCCCCAGGGCGCCGGTCAGCGCGATGTAGCCGATGTCGTGCCCGGCGCTGTGCGAGAGCGGACCGGTCTGCCCCCAGCCGGTCATCCGGCCGTAGACCAGCGCTGGGTTCTCGCCCAGCAGTTCGTCGGGCCCGAGTCCGAGCCGCTCCATGACGCCGGGCCGGAAGCCCTCGAGCAGGACGTCGGCGCGGCGCACCAGCGCCCGCACCACCTCGACGTCGGCGGGGTCCTTGAGGTCCAGCGCGATGGAGCGCTTGCCGCGGTCCAGCAGCGACGTCGCCCCGAGGCCACCACCGCCGCCGCGCCGGTCGATGCGGACGACGTCGGCGCCGAGGTCGGCCAGGAGCATGCCGCAGAAGGGCCCCGGCCCCAGGCCCGCGAACTCGACGACACGCACTCCCGAGAGCGGACCCACGGTTTCTCCTCTGCTGCCGGGGCCACGCCGTCGTGCGCCCTCGCCGATGGCATGCTGCCCGATGTCACCGGCGGCGGACAGGGGGCGGCTGTGATCGGGTACGTCGCCGCGGCGCTGGGCGGTGCGCTGGGCGCGCTCGCTCGCTGGGGCGTGACCGAGGCGCTCCCCTCCGATCCCGGGGCCTGGCCCTGGGCGACCCTGCTGGTCAACCTCTCCGGCTGCCTGGCCCTGGGGCTGGTGCTCGGCCTGGTCCTCCCCCGGCATCCCGGCTCCGCGTGGCTGCGGCCGTTCCTGGCCACCGGGGTGCTCGGCGGCTACACGACGTACTCGGCCTTCGCCGTGGAGACCGTCCAGCTCGGCGAGGCGGGCCGCCCGGGCGCCGCGCTCGGCTACGTCCTCGCCTCGGTCGCCGGCGGCGTCGCCGCGTCGGCGGCCGGCCTGCGCGCCCGACGCGCCGCGGGGGAACCTGCGTCGTGACGCCGCTGCTCGTGGTCCTCGGCGCGATGGCCGGCGCGCCGCTGCGGCTGTTCGCCGAGCGCCTGGCGGTCTCCCGCCGGGGCGCCGGGTCGGTCGCCGGGACCCTGGCGGTCAACGTCGCCGGCAGCGCCCTGCTGGGCCTCCTGCTGGGGCTGGCCGGCGTGCCCGCCTGGGGAACGGCCCTGCTCGGCACCGGCTTCTGCGGCGCGCTCACGACCTTCTCCACGCTCGGGGCGGAGCTCGTCCGGCTCGCCGAGCAGGGCGACCGCGGGCCGGCGGCGGCCTACCTGGGGGGCACCGTGGTGCTCGGCATCGGCGCCGCCGCGACCGCCTACGGGGCCGCCGGCCTGCTGTGACGCGCGTGCTTGGGTAGGGTTCGTCCCGGTATGACGGGTGGCACAGAGAACGAGACCGGGGCCGAGAGCCCTGTGGTCGTGGTGGCCAACCGGCTGCCGGTGGACCAGGTCACCGACCCCGACGGCACGACGCGCTGGCAGCGCAGCCCGGGTGGGCTGGTCACGGCGCTCGAGCCCTTCGTCGCGGGCCGCGGAGGCGCCTGGGTCGGCTGGTCGGGCTCCGCGGGCGAGGCGCCCGAGCCGTTCGAGTCCGGCGGCATGTCCCTGGTCCCGATCCCCCTCAGCGAGGAGGAGGTGGACCGCTACTACGAGGGCATGTCCAACGCCTCGCTCTGGCCGCTGTACCACGACGTGGTCGAGAAGCCCGAGTACCACCGCACCTGGTGGGACACCTACGTGCAGGTCAACAAGCGGTTCGCGGACCGGGCCGCCGAGGTGGCCGCCGAGGGCGCGATCGTCTGGGTGCACGACTACCAGCTGCAGCTGGTGCCGGCGATGCTGCGCCAGCGCCGCCCGGACCTGACCATCGGCTTCTTCCTGCACATCCCGTTCCCGCCGTACGAGCTGTTCACCCAGCTGCCCTGGCGCTCGGCGATCGTCGAGGGGCTGCTCGGCGCGGACCTGGTCGGCTTCCAGCTGCCCAGCGCCGCGAGCAACTTCGTGCAGCTGGCCCGCCGGCTGCACGACCTGCCCACCCGCAAGGACGTCATCCAGTACGACGGGCGGACGGTGACCGCCCGCGCCTTCCCCATCTCGATCGACACCGCGGCCTTCGACCAGCTGGCCGACTCCCCCGAGGTGGTCGCGCGGGCCGCGGAGATCCGCAAGGAGCTGGGCGACCCCGACAAGATCATCCTCGGCGTCGACCGGCTGGACTACACCAAGGGCATCGGGGTCCGGCTCAACGCCTTCCAGGAGCTGCTGGAGGACGGCGTCGTCGAGGCCCCGTCCACCGTGTTCGTGCAGGTCGCCACCCCCAGCCGCGAGCGCGTGGAGCACTACGTGCACATGCGGGAGACCATCGAGCAGCAGGTCGGCCACATCAACGGCGTCTTCGGCTCGCTGGGTGGCCCTGCCGTCCAGTACATCAACCAGTCGGTCCCGCGCGAGGAGCTGGCGGCGCTGTACCGGGCCGCCGACGTCATGCTCGTGACGCCGTACCGCGACGGGATGAACCTGGTGGCCAAGGAGTACGTCGCCGCCCGCGGCGATCTCGGTGGGGCCCTCGTGCTGTCGGAGTTCGCGGGCGCCGCCGCCGAGCTCAAGCAGGCCTTCCTGGTCAACCCGCACGACATCGCCGGGGTCAAGAGCCAGCTGCTGCGCGCCCTGCGCATGGATCCCGCCGAGGGCGCCAAGCGGATGCGTGCGATGCGCCGCCACCTGGCCAAGAACGACCTGGACCACTGGGCCGGCTCGTTCTTCAGCGCGCTGAACGACCAGGCCTCCGGGTAGCCGGGATGGGTGCACCGCCCGCCGACCTGGGTGCGGCGCTCGCCGCGCTGGTCCTGCGGGGGCCGCTGCTGGTCGCCAGCGACTACGACGGCGTGCTCGCCCCGCTGACCGACGTGCCGTCGGAGGCGTCGCCCGAGCCGGGGGTCGCCGAGGTGCTGGGGCGGCTCGCCGCCGTCCCCGGGGTGACGGTCGCGCTGGTGAGCGGGCGCGGCCTGGCCGACCTGCAGGCCACCAGTGGGTTCACCGGGAACCTGCGCTGGATCGGCAGCCACGGCGCGGAGTTCGGCGGCCCGCTGACCGGTGACCTCGCCGGCCGGCGGGATGCACTCGTCGCCCGGCTGGAGCCGCTCGTCGCCGGCACGCCGGGGGCGCGCCTGGAGATCAAGCCGGCGAGCGTGGCGGTGCACGTGCGGCAGGTCCCGGACCGTCCGGCGGCCGCGGCCTTGCTCGAGCGTTCCCGTGCGGCGGTCGATCCGTCACTGACGATGAAGCCGGGCAAGGACGTGTTCGAGGTGGCGGTCACCGATGCCGACAAGGGGTCGGCGGTGCGCCGCCTCGCGGGCGAGATCGGCGCGCGGGGCGTGCTCTACCTCGGCGACGACGTCACCGACGAGGACGTCTTCCGCGTGCTCGACGGGGACGACGTCGGCGTGAAGGTCGGTGCGGGCGAGACCGCGGCCGCGTACCGGGTGGCCGATCCGCCCGCCGTCCGGGCCCTCCTGGAGCACCTGGCCGACCTGCTCTCCTGAGGTCCGGTCGCGACGTGTCGGTTCCGTCGCCGTCGTGACTTTCGTCCCGGGTGCCCGGTGACCTGTTCCCGGAATCGACAATTCCGCGTCCCGGACACAGGCGACCTGCGCATTCGCCGGCGTCCCGCGGAATGGTGGACGAGTCGTACCGGCCGCGGTGTCGACAAGCGGGTCGTGTGCGCGGGGTGACCCCGTCCACACATCACGTTTGTGCCGTTCCGGAAACAGGTGCGGACCTTTTCCATGGTGGAGCCACAACACTTCCGTCGTCCTGCTCGGTCGTCCGGGCCACTTCCCTTCCTCCGGAGTCCCCGTGGCATCCACCCCCGCTCCCCTCACCGCCCCCCGCACCGGCTGGTTCGCCAACCGCCCGCTGGCGGTCAAGTTCGGCGTCCTCATCGGCGTCGTCGTCCTCGCCTTCGGCGGGCTGCTGACCGCCGTGCTGGTCGGCACCGCCTCGGTCCGGGACGCGAACGCCGCGCTCCAGAACCTCGGCGAGGCCGAGGTGCTCGTGCTGCAGCTCGACACCCGTGCCAGCGAGCTGAAGGTGGACGGCTTCAAGACCATCACCCGGGAGAACCCGGCCGACCAGCTGCCGGAGCTCGCCGACGACATCGCCACCCCCGAAGCGATGCTGGCCGAGCTGGCCACGGTCCCCCTCGAGGGTGTCGCCGCCGAGGCGGTGAGCGGGTTGTCCGACGCCTTCGGCGCCTACACCACGGCGATCTCCGCCTTCGTGGACCTCGCGGTGGCCGACCCGGTGGCCATGCGGCTCCGCTGGGAGGAGATCCAGGCCGCCAACGACCTGTCCGACGGTGCCGTCAGCGAGGCGAAGGACGCTCTCGCCGCCGAGAGCACCCGCGCCCAGGTGCGGCTGGACGACGCCATCGCCCTCTCGCAGCAGGTGAGCCTGGTCGTCGCCGTCGTCGGCCTGGGGGTCGTCCTGGTGATCGCCCGGATGACGATGCGCTCGGTGACCCGGCCGGTCCAGGCCGTCAAGCGCTCGCTGCAGGCGCTCGCCGACGGCGACCTCACCGTCGCCACCGGCATCACCGCGCGGGACGAGGTCGGCCAGATGGCCGCCGCGCTCGACGCCGCGCAGGAGAACCTGCGCGTGGTCATGGCCGGTGTCGCCTCGTCGGCGCGCGCCGTCGCCTCCTCCTCGGAGGAGCTGAGCGCCAACTCCGCGCAGATCTCGGCCTCCGCCGAGGAGACCTCGGCCCAGGGCGGGGTCGTCGCCGCGGCCGCCGAGGAGGTGTCCCGCAGCGTCGAGACCGTCGCCGCCGGTGCCGAGCAGATGGGCGCCTCCATCCGGGAGATCGCGTCGAACGCGGCGGAGGCCAGCGAGGTCGCCAGCCGGGCCGTCGCCGCGGCCGCGACCACCAAGGCCACCGTCGACAAGCTGGGCGAGTCCTCGATCGAGATCGGCAACGTCGTGAAGGTGATCACCAGCATCGCGGAGCAGACCAACCTGCTGGCGCTCAACGCCACCATCGAGGCGGCGCGGGCCGGCGAGGCGGGCAAGGGCTTCGCCGTCGTCGCCAACGAGGTCAAGGAACTGGCGCAGGAGACCGCGAAGGCCACGGAGGACATCGCCCAGCGCGTGTTGGCGATCCAGGGCGACACCACCGCGGCCGTCTCCGCCATCGACGAGATCTCCACGATCGTCGCGCAGATCTCCGACCGGCAGACCACCATCGCCAGCGCCGTGGAGGAGCAGACCGCCACGACCAGCGAGATGTCCCGCTCGGTCCAGGAGGCAGCCAACGGGACCGGCGAGATCGCCACGAACATCACCGGGGTCTCGTCGGCCGCGGAGTCGACCACGCAGGCGCTGACCCAGACCCGCACCGCCGTCGACGAGCTGTCGCGCATGGCGGCCGATCTGCGCACCACGGTGGGCCGGTTCACCTATTGACCCGCTCGCACGTCCCCGGCCGGGCCGGGTGGTGACCTCCGCGGTCGCCACTCGGCCCGCGGCATTCTCATCCCGGCCGACCGTCATCTCTCAGGAAGTCGACAAAACGCCATTCCCGGTGCAGTGACGAACAATCCGAAACGGCATGTTCCGACACGCGACGCCCCGCTCTTCGAATGGCGTCCGTGCCCGCCTACCGTTCGCTCCAGCACGGATGGGACTCCTGAGAAAGGGGGTCGTGCCGGACAACCGCACCTCAGGAGCAATTTCGACATGAGCACGTTCTCCCTCTCCAACATGTGCGTCGGCCGGCGGCTCGGTCTGGCCTTCGGGGCCGTGGGGGCCCTGGTGGTCGTCAGCGCCGGCGCCGGTCTGGCCGCCGTCGGCGAGCAGCGCGACCTCGCCCACGACCTCGGCGCCGCCGACAGCGTGGTCCAGGAGGCAGAGAGCGCGCGCTTCCAGATCGCCGACGTGAGCGGCTGGCAGGGCCTCGTCATGGCCGACGTCGCCGCGTTCGGCCCCGCGGTCGGGCTGGCGCCGGACGCCTACAACCGCTCCGGCATGCTCGAGAGCAAGAACGCCGTCTACGAGTGGCTGGCCGGGGTGGACACCTCGGTGATGGACGCCGACGAGCAGGAGGCCTGGAGCGAGCTCCAGCCCGCGTGGGACCACTACTTCGCCATGGACGACGAGGTGGTGAGCTGGGTCGCCGACGGGTCCGACCAGGGCTACCGCGCGGCGGTCGAGAGCATCAACGGCGGGGACGCCGGCGAGGGCTACGGCGTCATCCTCGACATCGCCGACCGGGTGCAGGCGTCGGCGGAGGAGCGCCGGGCCGGGCTGGTCGCCGAGCAGGAGGACGCCCAGCGGCGGGCGACGCTGCTGCTGAGCGTCGTGGGCGGGATGGCGGTCCTGCTGGCCGCGATCCTCGCCGTCGCGGCGGTCTCGCGCTCCGTCGTGCGGCCCCTCCGGCGGGTGCAGGCCTCGCTGGACGCGGCCGGTCGCGGTGACCTGACCGTCGCGTCCGGGGTGGACCGGCACGACGAGATCGGCGAGATGGCCGCCTCGCTGTCCGCGATGCAGCAGAGCCTGCGGGGGGTGCTGTCGTCGGTGGTCGCCTCGGCGGATGCGGTCGCCGCGTCGTCGGAGGAGCTGTCGGCGTCGTCGGCGCAGATCGCCGCGTCGGCGGGGGAGACGTCGGCGCAGTCCGGTGTGGTCGCCGGTGCCGCCGAGGAGGTCTCCCGGAACGTGCAGACCGTCGCCGCCGGTGCGGAGGAGATGGGTGCCTCCATCCGCGAGATCGCCTCGAACGCCGCCGAGGCGTCGCAGGTCGCGGCCCGGGCCGTCACCGCCGCGGAGACGACGACGGCGACGGTGGCGAAGCTGGGCGAGTCGAGTGCGGAGATCGGCAACGTGGTGAAGGTGATCACGAGCATCGCCGAGCAGACGAATCTGCTGGCGCTCAACGCCACGATCGAGGCGGCACGGGCCGGCGAGGCCGGTAAGGGCTTCGCCGTCGTCGCCAACGAGGTCAAGGAGCTGGCCCAGGAGACGGCCAAGGCGACCGAGGACATCGCCCGCCGGGTGCAGAGCATCCAGGGCGACACCGGTGCGGCGGTGACCGCGATCGAGGAGATCAGCGCGATCGTCAGCCAGATCTCCGACCGGCAGACCACCATCGCCAGCGCGGTGGAGGAGCAGACGGCGACGACGAGCGAGATGTCGCGCTCGGTGCAGGAGGCGGCCGCGGGCTCGGGTCAGATCGCGGAGAACATCACCGGCGTCTCCACCGCCGCGGAGTCCACCACGCAGGCGCTGGGCCAGACGCGTACCGCGGTCGACGAGCTGTCCCGCATGGCCGCCGACCTGCGCACCACCGTCGGGAGGTTCACCTACTGAGCACGTCGCTCACCGCTCGCACGGGGCGGCAGTCGGATCACCCGGCTGCCGCCCCGTCGCCATCCCGGCAATGGCGAGAACAATCCCGGCCGGCGTCGACATCGAGACCGTTATCGCTACGGGCCTGGGTACGCCGAAGAATTCACGGGTGGACGGACGGGAGCGCACGGCCATGGAGGCCGTGCGCTTCCTCGTCTCTCCGCGGGCTGCTGGACCCGACGAGTTCGGCAGGTCGGCGCCTCGTCGTTCAGCTGACCGGCGTCGCCACCGGCCGAGTGCGGAAGGCGATCAGGCACAGATCATCGGCCAGCGGGCCGCCAGCGAAGTCGGCGACCGCGCCCACCAACGCGTCGAGCACCTGATCGGCAGGTGCTCCACGGTGCTGGCGCACGACCGCGCGTGCTCGCTCCTCGCCGAAGAGCTCCAGTGGTCGGGACCGACGGCTCCGAACGGCTCGCCCTTCGGTGAGCCCGTCCGTGAAGAGCAGCACGCCGGCCCCCGGCTCGAGAAGGCCCTGTCCGGTCTCCATGCCGAGTGCCTCCCCGCCGAGTGTCTCCGCGCCGATGCCCAGTGGAGCGCCGACCCGTCCACCTTCGAGGGAGTCGCCGCTGTCGAGGCACCACGGGCGATCGTGGCCGGCTGCTGCCCAGGTGATGACGCATCTCGGTGGCGCGCTGATGTTCATGCAGATCGCCGTGACGAAGCGTTCAGTGGCCTGGCTCTGTTCGCGCAATGCGGCGTCGGCCAGCCGTAGCAGTTGGAGAGGGTCGCTGGTGTAGCGGGCGAAGGTGGCCAGCGTCGCACGGACGAACGCGGCCTGCCGAGCGGCCTCCAGGCCGTGTCCGACGACATCGCCGACGACCACGGTCGTGCTGCCGCCCGGCCCCTCTGTCACGAGGTAGAAGTCGCCGGCCAGTTCGCTGTCAGCCGGTGTGAAGGCCGCTGCGAAGTGCAGATGAGGTCGCGGTTCGATCTCCGATGGCGTGAGCGCCCGCCGGAGAGACGCGACCTCCGAGAGCTCCCTCTCCTGAGCGTGCAACTTCAGGGTGAGAGTGCGCTGGCGCCGCAGCGAGTGAGTCATCAGCAGGGCCATTCCGTAGAAGACGACTGCTCTGTTGAGGGTCGCGAACAGGAGATCGCCACCAGTCAGCGCGGTGCCGCCGCTGAGCAGCGCATCGAGCACGAATGCGGCCGTCGCGCCGGTAGCGGTCACCAGCCCGCCCACCAAGCCGAACCACGTGACTCCCCGGAGGACCGGGACCAGGCCGTACATGGACACCGCGAGTCCCGGCTGCTGAATGAAGCGGAGTGCGATGAACACGCCGACGAGCAGCAAGGCGACCAGTGAGGCACGCACGAGGCGCCGATGTGCGCCTCGCCACGACGAGACGAGCCGCTCGAGGACGCTACGTCGGGTACGCGGAGCTTCGCCGCCTGTCATCGGATACAGCGTAAACCGCCCACCCGAGGTGGCGGAAGCCAGTGCTCGGCCCCGGTCGGGCGGTAGGCGCAGAAGTCGGACCGACAGAGCACTTGTCGAGCTCGCCGCCCGCGGATCACCCGGTGGTCCGGGCGTCGCGTCCGGCGGCGTCGCGACGGCGTCGATCCCGTATTGCATACCGACCAAGAAATGCAGCCAAGTCGACTCGGGACAGGCGCTCGCTCGTCGATTTCTCTCGACCCGTGAGACACGACCAGCAAGCGATGTGTCCCTCGTTGGAGTGGCTCTACCTTGACCGCCTAGCCGACCGAAGGCGACAGGCAGAATGGGCGACGTGGCCCGTGATCCGGTCAGGCTCACCGTCCCGGCCACTTCCATTGGAGAACACGATGTCCTCGAACAAGGCTCTGACCCGAAAGACCGGTTGGTTCGCCGACCGCCCGGTCGCGGTCAAGATCGGAGCCGCCCTCGGCCTGCTGGGTGCGGTCGCGATCGGGCTGACCACCGTCGCGGTCGGGCAGATCAACCACCTCGCAGACGGAGAGGAGCGGCTGTACCAGGAGGAGGTCCTCCCGCTGGCGTCGCTGGCCGACATCCAGCGCTCGCTGCAGGGGGACCGCGCTCGCTACCTCACGTACACGTTCTCCGCCCCCGAGACGCGCACGGAGCTCACCGCCGAGCTGGCGGAGCGCAAGGAGGTGCTGAACCAGCAGCTGGCCGACTACGAGCAGCACGCCTCGACGCCGGAGAACTACGCACGGCTCGTGGGCCTGGTGGACAACTACTACGCCACGGTGCAGACCACGCTGGTGTCGGCCGCGGACCGCGGTGACCTGGCGGCCGCCGAGTCCGCAGCGGTGGGGCCGGTCCGGGAGGCCGTGGTCGCCGTGCTCGACGAGCTCGAGGCCGCGACCGACCGGAAGAACGCAGTCGCCGCCGAGGAGGCCGCCGAGGGCGAGCACGCCGCGAGCTTCGCCGTCGTCCTCCTGTGGTCGGTGCTGGGAGTCGGTGTGGCGCTCGCGGGAGCGCTTGGCTACCTGGTCATCAGGCAGATCACGCGCACCGCAGGCGCGGTCGAGACCTCCCTCAGGGCGCTGGCCGCCGGCGATCTGACCGCCGTTCCGGCGGTCAGCTCCAAGGACGAGCTCGGGCGCATGGCCGCCTCCCTCGTCGAGGCGCAGGAGTCGCTGCGCGAGGTGCTGTCGTCGGTCGTCTCCTCCGCGGATGCGGTGGCGGCGTCGTCGGAGGAGCTGTCGGCGTCCTCGGCCCAGATCTCGGCCTCGGCGGAGGAGACCTCCGCCCAGTCCGGTGTGGTGTCGAGCGCGGCGGAAGAGGTCTCGCAGAGCGTGCAGACCGTGGCCGCCGGCGCGGAGGAGATGGGCGCGTCGATCCGCGAGATCGCCACCAACGCCGCGGAGGCCAGCCAGGTGGCGGCCCGTGCGGTGACGGCCGCCGAGGCGACGACGGCGACGGTGGCGAAGCTCGGCGAGTCGAGCGCGGAGATCGGCAACGTCGTCAAGGTGATCACCTCGATCGCGGAGCAGACGAACCTGCTCGCGCTCAACGCCACCATCGAGGCGGCGCGGGCCGGCGAGGCCGGTAAGGGCTTCGCCGTCGTGGCCAACGAGGTCAAGGAGCTGGCCCAGGAGACGGCGAAGGCCACCGAGGACATCGCCCGCCGCGTCCAGTCCATCCAGGGCGACACCACCGCCGCGGTGGCCGCGATCGAGGAGATCTCGACGATCGTCGCGCAGATCTCCGACCGGCAGACCACCATCGCCAGCGCGGTGGAGGAGCAGACCGCCACCACGAACGAGATGAGCCGCTCGGTGCAGGAAGCGGCGGGTGGCACCACCCAGATCGCGGAGAACATCAGCGGCGTCTCCACCGCCGCGGAGTCCACCACGCAGGCGCTGACCCAGACCCGGACCGCCGTCGACGAGCTCTCCCGGATGGCCGCCGACCTGCGCAGCACGGTGGGCCGGTTCAGCTACTGACCGGACCCGTCCTCCTCGGACGGGACCACGTTCGGCACGACGGCCCCGCGACCATCCCGGTCGCGGGGCCGTCCTGCGTCGTGGGGTGCGGCCGGCTTCCTCGCAAATACTCATGTCGACAATTCCTGGACGGTCATCAGAAATGGCTGCATGGAATGTCGACTTCGTTGTCGAATCGTGTCGCACGAGTCCCACGACACACACGTGCACCTGCTTCCCCAGCCATTCTCGGCGGCTTATGTTTCGGCCCGTCGCCGGAGTTGTGCGGCGACCCGCCGCCGGGAATGGACCGGCCGGCCCCCTGACTGCGAAATGGATGTGTGCGGTGGCGAAGAACGGTGGTGCGCGGCGCTCACTGGCGAATGTGTCGGTGTCGCGCAAGATCCAGACGTCGGTAGCGGTGGCCGTCGTCACGGCGATCGCGGTCGGCACCGTCGGGGCGGTCGCCCTGGACCAGGCGGCCGGCGAGTTCGACGCGAGCTACCGGGAGAGCACCCAGGCCCTGGTGCAGGCCGAGGAGATGCGGGCGCAGCAGCTGACCATCCAGCTGAACCAGACCGCGCTCATGCTGCCGGGTGTCAGCGCGGAGAACAGGGAGGAGTGGACCGCGGGCGCGCAGGAGAGCAGCGCGGCGTTCCTGGCCGCGGCCGAGGAGTACGCCACCACCGCGCCGACCCCGGCCCAGGAGGAGCTGTCCGGGCAGGTGCTCGAGAACTACCGCGGGTGGAGCGAGGCGTTCGCCGTGGTGACCGAGGCGTTCACCGCCGGCGACCTGGCGACGGCCGCACCCGCCTACGCCGAGTCGCAGGAGTTCCAGGACGCGCTGCGCACGGGGATCACCGAGCTCGTCGACTCCGAGATCGCCGAGGCGCGTGCCTCGGCGGCAGACGTCTCCGCGACCAACGACCGCTCGCGGATCTGGTTGTTGGCGCTGGTCGCCGTCGGCACGGTCATCGCCACGGTCATCGGCCTGCTCGTCGCCCGCCGCATCCGCCGCAACCTGTCCGCGGTGCAGACCGTCGTGCAGGGGCTGGCCGAGGGCGACCTGACCCGCCGGACCGGCATCGTGCAGTCCGACGAGATCGGCCGCATGGCCGCCTCGCTCGACGTGGCGCAGGAGAGCCTCCGCCAGGTGATGGGCTCGGTCGTGGCGTCCGCCGACGCGGTCGCCGCGTCCTCGGAGGAGCTGTCGGCGTCGTCGGCGCAGATCTCGGCCTCCGCGCAGGAGACCTCCGCCCAGTCCGGGGTGGTGGCCGGCGCCGCTGACGAGGTGAGCCGCAACGTGCAGACCGTGGCCGCCGGAGCCGAGCAGATGGGTGCCTCGATCCGGGAGATCGCGTCGAACGCCGCCGAGGCGTCGGACGTCGCGGCCCGGGCCGTCACCGCCGCGGAGACGACGACGGCGACGGTCGCCAAGCTCGGTGAGTCGAGCGCGGAGATCGGCAACGTGGTCAAGGTGATCACCAGCATCGCCGAGCAGACCAACCTGCTGGCGCTCAACGCGACCATCGAGGCCGCGCGGGCCGGCGAGGCGGGCAAGGGCTTCGCCGTGGTCGCGAACGAGGTCAAGGAGCTCGCGCAGGAGACGGCCAAGGCGACCGAGGACATCGCCCGCCGGGTCGAGGCGATCCAGAAGGACACCGGGGCCGCGGTCGGCGCGATCGAGGAGATCTCGTCCATCGTCGCGCAGATCTCCGACCGCCAGACCACCATTGCCAGCGCGGTGGAGGAGCAGACCGCCACCACGAACGAGATGTCGCGCTCGGTGCAGGAGGCCGCCGACGGAGCCGGCCAGATCGCGGCCAACATCTCCAACGTGTCCGGCGCCGCCGACTCCACCACGCAGGCGCTGACCCAGACCCGCACCGCCGTCGACGAGCTCTCCCGGATGGCCGCCGACCTGCGCACCACCGTCGGGAGGTTCACCTACTGAGGAGGGGCCCTCATGACCCCGCGGGCCGCTGCGGGAGGGCCGATCTAGACCTTGGACGGGGTGGTCGCCGAACTCTGGCGGCCACCCCGTTTCGTCATGTCCACCCGGACCACCCTCGCCCTTGTCGGCCCGGTCGTGCTGAGGAGCGAAACGGGGAATACGTCGGCCGAGTCGACAAATGGGCATTGACGAGAAGGCTGGTGATTCATTTTCGAGACAACTCCGACACGAACCTGGATAGGCGTACCGGAGCGTCCGGAAAGCGGAGGATCGACCATGCCGCGGACCGTCGGGGATCCGCACGGTTCCCAGCGAGGAGAATTCCATGGCAGTGTCCGACGCGCCTGAGACGCCTCAATTCTCGAGGTCTCGGCTGTTGAACTGGTGGGCGGACTTCGGGGTGAAGACCAAAGTCCTCGTCGCGGTCGGCGTGGCGGCGACCGCCGCTGCCGCCACCGGTGTGGTGGGCAGCCTGGCTCTGAACACGGCCGCGCAGACGGCCGACGACCTGTACCACGACAACATCGTCAGCGCCGTCTCCATCGCGCAGATGATCGACGACGTCCAGACCCTCCGCGTCACGTCTCGGAATGCGGCACTGGCCATCGACCCGGCTCAGGCGCAGGAGGAACTGGACAAGGTCCCCGCCGTGGTCGAGCGCTACCACGCGGATGAGGCGTCCTACACGACGACCGGGATCACCGCGGAGAAGCAGGCAGTGATCGACGACGCGGCGGAGCGGCTGGACACCTGGCAGTCGTTCCTGGACTCGACCCTCGCACCCCTCGCGCTGGCAGGAGACGACGCCGGCTGGACCGAGGCCAACAGCTCCAACCTGCTGCTGACCGAGATCTCGGAGAGTCTCTCCGACCTGCGCGACCAGGAGAACCGCGCGGCGGAGGCTGCCGCCCAGGCCGCCGTAGACGACGCCGGCGATGCGCGGACGACCATGATCGTCCTGCTGGTCGGCGGCATCCTCGCCGCCGTGGGCACCGGCCTGTTCGTCGCGTGGGGTCTGGCCAAGGGCGTGCAGTGCCTCAAGGACGTCGCCGATGCCCTTGCGCAGGGTGACCTGACGCAGGCCAGTGCCTGGGGCACGCGGTGCGAGATGGGCCAGATGAGCGCCTCGCTCGACGCGGCCGTCCTCCACCTGCGGTCGGTCATCGGCTCGGTCGCCTCCTCGGCGGACGCCGTGGCCGCGTCGTCGGAGGAGCTGAGCGCGTCCTCGGCGCAGATCTCGGCCTCGGCCGAGGAGACCGCGGCGCAGTCCGGTGTGGTGTCGGGTGCGGCCGAGGAGGTGTCGCAGAGCGTGCAGACGGTGGCTGCGGGCGCGGAGCAGATGGGCGCGTCGATCCGGGAGATCGCGACCAATGCCGCGGAGGCCAGCGAGGTGGCTGCGCGGGCGGTGTCGGCGGCGGAGACGACGACGGCGACGGTGGCCAAGCTGGGGGAGTCCAGTGCGGAGATCGGCAACGTGGTCAAGGTGATCACCAGCATCGCCGAGCAGACCAACCTGCTGGCGCTCAACGCCACCATCGAGGCGGCCCGCGCCGGTGAGGCCGGCAAGGGCTTCGCCGTCGTGGCCAACGAGGTCAAGGAGCTGGCCCAGGAGACGGCGAAGGCGACCGAGGACATCGCCCGCCGGGTGCAGGCCATCCAGGGTGACACGACCGCGGCGGTGGCCGCGATCGGGGAGATCTCGGACATCGTTGCGCAGATCTCCGACCGGCAGACCACCATCGCCAGTGCGGTGGAGGAGCAGACGGCCACCACGAACGAGATGAGCCGCTCGGTGCAGGAAGCGGCCGGTGGCACCACGCAGATCGCGGAGAACATCACCGGCGTCTCGACGGCGGCCGACTCCACCACGCAGGCGCTGACCCAGACCCGGACCGCCGTCGACGAGCTCTCCCGGATGGCCGCCGACCTGCGCACCACCGTCGGGAGGTTCACGTACTGATCGACACCTGACCCACCGCGAGGGGGTGGCGGCCACTGCGGCCGCCACCCCCTCGTCGTGCTGCGGGCCGATCGGTGACGGTCAGCGGAAATGGCGCCATGTCGACACCCGAAAGGCGCTGACCGACCAATTCCGGAAATGTCGCGACAGGGTGTTTGAAAGCGACACCACCGGACTGGTCAGTGCCCTAATGTCTGCGTCACCGGAGCTGCGTCGCCATTCCGGACCGCACGCATTCCGGCCCAGCTGCCCGCCCGAATTCCCGCCGATCCGTCCGCGGGATGCACGAGAGAAGAACCGAGGACGTCACCACCATGAGAGCCCTGGGTCGTCTGACCCGCAACACGCCCATCGCCCGCAAGATCATCGCTGCCGTGGCCACGTCGGTGGTCGGGGGCGCGGTCGTCGGCGCGGTCGCGTTGAACGCGCTGTCGAGCGGCGCCGAGCAGGCCGAGCGGAGCTACCAGGAGAACACCCGGGGCCTGGCCGAGATCGCGGAGATGCGCTACCAGTTCACCCAGGCGCAGCTGCAGCAGGCGCTGGGCCTCCTGCAGGCGGCGACGCCGGGTGAGGCCACCCCCGCCGAGAAGCAGAGCGCGGCACTGGCGGCCCTCAGCGACGCGGGCGAGCGGTACCGGTCGGAGACCTCGCCGACGCCGTCCCAGCGGGAGATCCTCGACCAGCTGGAGGGCGAGATCGAGCAGAACGGGGTGATCCTCGAGGACCTGGTCGCCGCCTTCACCTCCGGTGACATGGCTTCCCTCGCCGGTCTGCAGTCGGAGCTCGCGGTGACCCAGGGGGCCATCGACCGGGACATCGCGGCCCTCCTGGACTCGGAGCTGGCCGACGGGCGGGCCGCGGCGGCGGACATCACGTCGACCGAGGAGCGCGCCACGACCGTGCTCGTCGTCCTGCTCGCGCTCTCCAGTGTGCTGGCGCTGGCCGTCGGGTACCTCGTCGCCCGCGGCATCCGGACCACGCTGGCGAAGGTGCAGGGGGTGGCCGAGCGCCTGGCCGAGGGCGACCTGACCCGGCCCACCGGCGTCGACCAGCAGGACGAGCTGGGCCGCACGGCGGCCGCGCTGGACTCCGCCCGCGAGAGCCTACGGCAGATGATGGCCTCGGTGGTGGCGTCCGCGGACGCCGTGGCCGCCTCGTCGGGTGAGCTGGAGGCGTCGGGCACGCAGATCTCGGCGTCGGCGCAGGAGACCTCCGCGCAGTCCGGCGTCGTCTCCTCCGCGGCCGAGGAGGTCTCGCGGAACGTGCAGACCGTGGCCGCGGGCGCGGAGCAGATGGGCGCCTCCATCCGGGAGATCGCGTCGAACGCAGCGGAGGCCAGCGAGGTGGCCGCCCGTGCGGTGACGGCGGCGGAGACGACGACCGCGACGGTGGCCAAGCTCGGCGAGTCCAGCGCGGAGATCGGCAACGTGGTGAAGGTGATCACGAGCATCGCGGAGCAGACGAACCTGCTGGCGCTCAACGCGACCATCGAGGCCGCCCGCGCCGGCGAGGCGGGCAAGGGCTTCGCCGTCGTGGCCAACGAGGTCAAGGAGCTGGCGCAGGAGACGGCCAAGGCGACCGAGGACATCGCCCGCCGGGTGGAGGCGATCCAGAAGGACACCGGTGCCGCGGTCGGCGCGATCGAGGAGATCTCGGCGATCGTCGCGCAGATCTCTGACCGCCAGACCACCATCGCCAGCGCGGTGGAGGAGCAGACGGCCACGACCAACGAGATGTCGCGCTCGGTCCAGGAGGCCGCCAGCGGGACGACGGAGATCGCCACGAACATCACCGGCGTCTCCGCCGCCGCGGGGGCCACGACCCAGGCGCTGGCCCGCACCCAGGCCGCCGCCGGGGAGCTGTCCCGGATGGCCGCCGGGCTCCGCACCACCGTCGGGGCCTTCACCTACTGATCCAGCCCGGCGGGGTCGTTCCCGACCGCCGGGTGCCGATAACACGACAGGCGGGTGCCGCCGGCGGATTCACCTTGACTCCGCCGGCGGGCCCGCCGATGACCCCATCGGACCGCTCAGTCCGGTCCGCAACGCGAGAGAGAAGGCAACGGTGGACGGTCTCGACGACATCGTCGAAGAGTTCCTGGTGGAGAGCCACGAGAACCTCGACCAGCTGGACTCCGACCTGGTGGCGCTCGAGCAGGAGCCGGACTCCCGGGAGCGGCTGTCCAGCATCTTCCGGACGATCCACACCATCAAGGGCACCAGCGGCTTCCTGGCCTTCAACCGGCTCGAGGAGGTCACGCACGTCGGCGAGAACATGCTCTCGCGGCTGCGCGACGGCGAGCTGGCCCTGACGCCGCACCGCACCAACGTGCTGCTGCAGATGGTCGACACCGTCCGCGCCCTGCTCACCTCCATCGAGGCCAACGGTGGCGAGGGCGACGTGGACGTGTCCGCGTGCGTCGCCGCCGTCACCGCGGCCATGGAGGACTCCCCCACCGCGGCCCCCGAGCCGGCGCCGGCCGCCGCGGCCGCCCCGTCGAAGGCCGCTGCCCCCGCCAAGGCCCCCGCCAAGGCTGCGGCCAAGGCCAAGACGCCCGCCAAGGCCCCGGCCAAGGCGGCGGCGAAGGCCCCCGCCAAGCGCGCTCCCCGTGCCCGGGCCGCCGTCCCCGCGCCGGCGCCGGTGCCCGCCGACGAGCTCATCGAGGACGTGACCCCCGCCGTGCCCGAGAACCTGCCCGAGGAGGCTCCCGAGGTCGCCGCGGCCGACGGCGCCACCGGACAGCCCCGCCGCGCCGTCGCCGACAGCACGATCCGGGTCGACGTCGACCTGCTCGACGAGCTGATGCTGCTCGTCGGCGAGCTGGTGCTCACCCGCAACCAGATCGTGCAGAACGTCGCCCGGCAGACCGACACGGACCTGATTCGCGCCTCCCAGCGGCTCAACCTCATCGCCAGCGAGCTGCAGGAGGGCGTCATGAAGACGCGCATGCAGCCGATCGACCACATCTGGTCGAAGCTGCCGCGCGTCGTCCGGGACCTCGGCCTCCAGCTGAAGAAGACGATCCGCCTGGAGATGGAGGGCCGGGAGACCGAGCTCGACAAGACCCTGCTCGAGGCCGTCAAGGACCCGCTGACCCACCTCGTCCGCAACTCCGTCGACCACGGCATCGAGGCGCCGGAGCTGCGCAAGGCCGCCGGCAAGCCCGCCGAGGGCGTGCTGACCCTCCGGGCGCGCCACGAGAGCGGCCAGGTCGTGGTCGAGGTGGCCGACGACGGCGCCGGAATCGACCCCGCCAAGCTCGGCGCCAAGGCCGTGCAGCGCGGCCTGGTCACCCCCGACGCGCTGGCCCGGATGAGCCCGGCCGACGTCCTCCAGCTGATCTTCCTCCCCGGCTTCTCCACCGCCGCCGCGGTCACCAACGTCTCCGGCCGCGGCGTGGGCATGGACGTGGTCAAGACCAACATCGAGGCCATCGGCGGCACCATCGAGGTCGAGTCCGACCCGGGCGTGGGCACCGTCTGCCGGCTCCGCATCCCGCTGACGCTGGCGATCGTCCCGGCGCTGACCGTGGAGTGCGCGAGCGACCGCTACGCCATCCCGCAGATCAGCCTGCAGGAGCTGGTCAGCCTGGACGCCGAGAAGGCCGCCAACGCCGTCGAGGAGGTCGGTGGCGCGCAGGTCTACCGGCTGCGCGGCGAGCTGCTCCCCCTCGTCCGGCTCACCGACGTCCTCGGGCTGACCTCCGAGCGGCACGACGGGCACGTGGTCATCGCGGTGCTCCGCTCCGAGGGCCGCCGCTTCGGCCTGGTGGTCGACCGGGTGATCAACACCGAGGAGATCGTCGTGAAGGCGGTCGGGGGGCAGCTCAAGGCGATCGGCCTGTACTCCGGCGCCACCGTCCTCGGTGACGGCACCGTGGCCCTCATCCTCGACGTGCAGGCCCTGGCTCGGCGCGCCCTGCGCACCGAGACCGCCGATCGGCAGGAGTCGCGGGCCTCGGTGAGCCAGGCGGCCGCGGCCGAGACCGAGCGGCAGCGGATGCTGCTGGCCTCCATCGGTGGCGGGCGGCGCGTCGCCATCCCCCTCGACACCGTCACCCGCCTCGAGCAGGTGAAGACCGAGACCGTCGAGAAGGTGGGCAACCGCGAGGTGGTGCAGTACCGCGGCGCGATCCTGCCGATCGTCCGCCTGGACCGGCACCTGGGCGCCTACGGCGAGAGCGACCGCGACGTCCTCGAGGTCATCGTCTACTCCGACCACGGCCGCAGCGTCGCCATCGCGGTCGAGGAGATCCTCGACATCGTCGACGGCGAGGCGGCGATCCGCAGCGACATCGACGACCTGGGCCTGCTCGGCTCGGCCGTCCTCGGCGACCGGGTCACCGAGCTGCTCGACGTCCGCGCCGCCATCCTCGCCGCGGACCCGGCGTTCTACTCGGCCCACCCCACCTCCCCCGCTCCCCACGACCACGCGACGCCCGCCGGCGTCCCCGGCTCCTTCCTGGAGGTCTGACGTGACCGCGACCGACTACGCGATGGCCTCGGCCACCAGCGGGCAGCTGGCCACCTTCCGCCTCGACGGCGACCTGTACGGCGTCGAGGTCGAGCACGTCCAGGAGGTACTGCGCAGCCAGCAGCTCACCCGCGTGCCCCTCGCCCCCAGCGCGGTGGCCGGCCTGATCAACCTGCGCGGCCAGGTGGTCACCGCCATCGAGCTGCGCGAGCGGCTCGGCCGCCCGGCCCGGCCCGAGGGCACCGACGCCGTCGTCATCGTCGTCCGCCTGGACGGCGAGGCGGTGAGCCTGCTGGTGGACTCGATCGCCGACGTCGTCGACGTGGACGCCGCCGACTTCGAGGCGCCGCCGGACACGCTCGAGGGCCAGGCGCGCGACCTGATCCGCGGCGCCTACAAGCTCGACGGCCAGCTGCTGCTGGCGCTGGACGTGCAGAAGGCGGTGAGCGCGTAGCCAGTCACGCTGCGCAGTCGGTCCATAACACAGACCGCCTGAACACGCGGCCGTCATCCCGGCAGGCTCCTGCCATGGGGTGACGGCCGCGTGGCGTTCCGCAGCCGTTGCCGCCAGCATGGGGGTGTCCGATCCCCTGTCCTGGAGGCGCTGCCGTGCCGTACACGCTGGTGAGCGCCGCCACGCTCGGGTTCGACCTCGTCCGGCTGCCCGCGGGCCGTGCCGTCGCAGGCGTGCTCCTGAGCGCCCTCCAGGCCGACGACGGCGCGCTGGCCCGGCTGGCCGCCGCCCACCCCGCCCGTGGCCTGGAGCGCGACCAGCGGCTCGTCGTGGCCGTCCGGTCCCGCCGGGCGCGCGAGCTGGCCGTCGCCGTGCCGCACGTGCGCAGCGCCGCCACCGGTGCGGACGCCGCCGGTGACCGGGCCGCCGTCCTGGTGCAGCAGCTCGAGCAGGGCACCATCGGCGACGCACCCACCCTGGAGCGGCTGCTGCGCGAGGACGTGCTGGGCGGCGAGCACCCGGCCGCCGGCCTGCTGGCCCCCGACCTGCTCGCCGAGGCCGCCGACGTGCTGGCCGACGCCGCCATCGGCTACTGGGCCGCCGGTGTGCTCCCCCCGCTCGTGCGACGCGAGCTCACCGCCTCCTTCGACCGGGTGGCCGACACCGCCCCCGTCGCCGGTCCCGAGACCCTCGACCTGGGCGCCGCGGGCGTCGAGCTCGCCGCCTTCCTCGACGTGCTGCGCGGCCTCGACGACGCCGGCCGGGCGCGCTGGCGGGCCGCGGTCGACGAGGGCCGCGCCGAACGGCGGCCGTGGGCGACGGCCATGCACGAGGCCTCCTGGGCGGCCCACGTGTCGGGGCGCACCCGCGTCCTGGCCACCGCCCAGCTGCACGCCGTCCAGGCCTTTCTCGACGGCGGGTTCGACCGGCACGACGGCGCGGCCGGCGCCTGGAACGCCGTGGCCGGCTGCGTGCAGGGCATCGCCATGGGCGACCTGCTCGGCGAGGGTGCGCTGACCGTCCTCCGCGCACCGCTCACCCGCTCCGCCTGAGCCTCCGCGGGCGTCGCCGACCGGCCGGCGCGAGCACCGCCGGCGGCTGAACGCGCAGGTCCGCGGCGCCCTCCGGGAATGGCGCCCGGTCACCGCCCCGCGATGTCGACAAGGCGCCGACATGCCTTTTCGACGGCCATTGATGCGGTGACCGGGGAATTGCGTAACGGTTCCGTCCGTCCCCTTTCCGAAACGGCTGTGACTGCCGATGCTTCTGGTGCGGATGAGACGCCGGGACGAGCCCGGGAATCGTTTGCAATGCACACAACCGATCCCGGTCAAGAAGTCGGGAAGCGGTGCCGATACTGCGGTGAACAGCCTGTCGGGCTGCATTCCGGCAGGAACCCAGGAGGACGCACGTGAACCCGATCCGGGTGATGGTGGTCGACGACTCGGTCGTCGTCCGCAAGATCGTGACCGACGTGCTGTCCGAGGACCGGGACATCGAAGTCGTGGGTACCGCCGTCAACGGCAAGGTGGCCCTGAGCAAGCTCGAGCAGCTCAAGCCCGACCTGGTGACGATGGACATCGAGATGCCGGAGATGAACGGCATCGAGGCGGTCCGCGCCATCCGGGCGAACCGCTCGCGCATCCCGATCATCATCTTCAGCACGCTCACCGAGCGGGGCGCCACGGCGACCCTGGACGCCCTCTCCGCCGGCGCGAACGACTACGTCACCAAGCCGGCCAACGTCGGCAGCGTCGCGCAGTCGATGGAGAGTGTCCGCGAGCAGCTCATCCCCAAGATCAAGGCGCTCACCGGCCGCCCGGTCACCACCGGCCCCGTCCGCGCGGCCGCGCCCGTCGCCCCGCCGCGCCCCGCGGCGCCGCGCAGCGCCCCGAACAAGAAGCCCGCCGTGCTCGTCATCGGGTCCTCGACCGGGGGGCCCGAGGCGCTGTCCAAGCTCGTGCCCCAGCTGCCGGCCTCGCTGCCCGTGCCGATCCTGCTGGTCCAGCACATGCCCCCCGTGTTCACCCGCCAGTTCGCCCAGCGCCTCGACCGGCTCTCGGCGCTGCGCGTGGTCGAGGCGGGCGACGGCACCCCGCTGCAGCCCGGCACCGTCCACCTGGCCCCCGGCGATCACCACCTGGTGGTGCGCCCCGGCCGTGGCTCCCACCACACCACCGCCCTGCACCAGGGCCCGCCCGAGAACTTCTGCCGCCCCGCCGTCGACCCGCTGTTCCGCTCGGCCGTGGCCGCCTACGACGGCGCCGTCCTGGGAGTCGTCCTCACCGGCATGGGCGCCGACGGGCGCAACGGGTCCGGCGAGATCCGCGCCCATGGCGGCAGCGTGCTGGCCCAGGACCAGGCCACCTCGGTCGTCTGGGGCATGCCGGGTGCGGTCAGCCAAGCCGGCTTCGCCGACGAGATCCTGCCCCTCGACCGCATCGCCGACGCCATCCAGCGGCACCTCTCCGGTGTCGTCCCCACCCGCCTCCCCGCCGTCGCCGGTGCGACCGCCCTGACCGGAGGGATCCGATGACCCTGACCACGACCAGCTTCGACTGGGTGCGCCAGCTGGTGCACCGCGAGAGCGCCATCGTGCTCCAGCCCGGCAAGGAGTACCTGGTGGAGGCCCGGCTGCTGCCGATCGCCCGCCGGGCCGGGCTCGCCGACGTCTCCCAGTTCGTGGAGAGCGTGCGCACCCGCCCCAGCCCGGACAGCACCCGCGCGATCGTCGAGGCCCTGACCACGAACGAGACCTCGTGGTTCCGCGACGGCGACCCCTTCACGGCGCTCACGTCCACGGTGCTGCCGTCGCTGCTGGCGGCCCGCGGCCCGAGCGAGCGGCTGCAGATCTGGTCGGCGGCCTGCTCGAGCGGGCAGGAGGCCTACACGATCGCCATGCTGCTCGAGGACGCCCTGCCCAGCGCCGCGTCGCGGGTCTCGATCACCGCCACCGACATCTCGCGGGAGATGGTCGAGCGCACCCGCGCCGGGCGGTTCAGCCAGCTCGAGGTCAACCGCGGCCTGCCCGCGCCGATGCTCGTGCGGCACTTCGTGCGGGCCGGCACCGAGTGGGAGGTCACTCCCCAGCTGCGCCGCATGGTCACCGCCTCGGAGTGCAACCTCGCCGCGCCGCTGCCGCGGATGGGCCCGTTCGACGTGGTCTACCTGCGCAACGTCCTCATCTACTTCGACCTGCCCACGAAGCAGGCGATCCTCCGCCGGGTGCGCGACGTCATGCGCCCCGACGGCTGGCTGTTCCTGGGCGCGGCGGAGACCACGCTCGGGGTGGACGACTCCTGGGAGCGGGTCGTCGTCGGCCGCAGCTCCGCCTACCGCCCGTCGAAGGGGAAGTGATGCGTGCTCTGGTGATCGACGACTCCCGCGCGATGCGCCGGATCGTCTCGGGAATCCTGGAGGGCCTCGGCTACGAGACCCAGCAGGCCGGCCACGGCCGGGAGGGCTTGGACGTCCTGGAGGGCGGCTGGCTCCCCGAGCTGGTCTGCGTGGACTGGAACATGCCGGTGATGGACGGGCTGCAGTACGTCTCCGCCGTCCGCTCCAACCCGGCCTGGCGCTCGATGACGATCATGATGGTGACCTCGGAGAGCGAGCACACCCAGATCGTCCGCGCCCTGGCCGCCGGCGCCCACGAGTACGTGATCAAGCCGTTCACGGCCGACGCCATCCGCGACAAGCTCGCGCTGCTCGGCCTGCTCCCCCAGGAGGTGGTCCTGTGACCGCGATGGACACCGGCGAGCGCCGTCGCACCGGTGAGGCCCGTCCGCTCATCACGGAGCTGATCGACGAGACGACCGTGGAGTCGGTCGCCCAGGAGGCGTGGATCTCCCTGGTCGGTGAGGAGGAGCTGCTCGTCCCGCTGCCGGGTGAGCCCGTCACCGACCCGGTGTCCAGCTGGGTGGACGTCGTCGGGCCCTGGACCGGCAGCGTCGTCCTCACCACCGGCCGCCGCACCGCGGAGGAGCTCACCCGCGCGTTGCTGCGCGAGCACTCCCCCGAGGTGCTCGAGGACGAGGACGTCGCCGACGCGTTCGGCGAGATCGCCAACGTGGTCGGCGGCAACGTCAAGGCCGCGCTGCCCGGATCCTCGGGCCTGAGCCTGCCCGACGTCGGGGAGGCGCCCGCCGTCCGCAACCCCGAGGACGTCTGCCGGGCCGATCTGCTGTGGCGCGGCCAGCCCATCTCCATCTCCGTGCAGGGCGCGCTCCCGCCGCTCCCCGCCCACTGACCCAGCACCGACTGCCAGAAGAACGAGGTACCGCTGTGAAGATCCTGATCGCCGACGACAGCCGCGTCATGCGGCAGATCGTCATCCGCACCCTCCGCCAGGCGGGGTTCGACGGCCACGAGATCGTCGAGGCCGAGGACGGCGCCGACGCGCTGGCCAAGGTCGGGTCGGAGACGCCGGACCTGGTGCTGTCGGACTGGAACATGCCGAACATGACCGGGATCGAGTGCCTGCAGGCGCTGCGCTCGTCCGGCTCCAGCGTGCCCTTCGGGTTCGTGACCTCGGAGGGGTCCCCGGAGATGCGGGAGAAGGCGGCCAACGCCGGCGCCCTGTTCCTCATCGCCAAGCCGTTCAACGAGGACACCTTCAGCGAGGCGCTGAGCGGGGTGATCGCATGACCGCCGCCGGCACCGTGCCGCTGCCCGCGGCCAAGGACGTCCGCGACATGCTCACCGGCCTGGTGGGCAAGCCCGTCACCGTCAACCCGGGAGCCCCGGTCACCCCGACCCCGGACCGCCCCGTCTCCGTGGCCGTGTACGTCGACCCGCAGATGGCGGTCAACGCCCTGTGCCTGATGGACCTGGGTGCGTCGGCCTACACCGGGGGCGCGCTGGCCCTGCTGCCTCCCGGCGGCTGCCAGGACGCCGTCGAGGAGGACGGCGAGCTGACCGGCATGCAGCTCGAGGCGCTGCACGAGGTGGTCAACGTGCTCGCGGCGTTGTTCAACGCCGAGGGCGCACCGCACTCGAAGCTGCACAAGCTCTACGCTCCGGGCGAGGAGCTGCCGGGTGACCTGGCCGGCATGCTCGCCGCGTTCAACCGGGTGGACCTCGCCATCGAGATCCCCACCTACGGCAAGGGCGCCCTCAGCCTCGTCCTGCCCTGACACCGTCGTCCTCCGGACGACACCACAGACGCCCCGGGGCGGCGCCGGAACCCAGGTTCCCGCCGCCCCGGGCGCATGTCCGGGGTCAGGCCGGCACGGGCTCCTGGTGGGCCGCCTCGCTGGGCATGCAGGCCCACACGTGCTTGGTGCCCGCGTCGACGTACCAGCCGTGCGCGACGGACAGTTTCGCCACCAGGTGCAGCCCCATGCCGCCCAGTGCGGGATCGCGGCCGACGGCCGGCGCCGGCATCGCCTCGGGGGCGCGGTCGCTGACATCGAGCAACCAGCCCCCGGTGCCCGCGATGACCGTCGCGACCACCGGGGACTCCCCGTGCCGCAGCGCGTTCGAGGCGAGCTCGTCGAAGGCCATCACCAGCTGCTGGCCGGACTCGTCGTCGTCCTCCGGCGGAACACCGGCCGAACCGAGCCTGGCCCGCAGGCCGGCTCGGGCGGCGGGCAGCTCGCGCAGTGCCCGGAGGTCCCAGCGCCACACCTCGCCGCGACCGTCCGGCAACGGCTTCAACGGCCACGACAGTCGACGCCCCATGGCTCCTCCTCGGTTGCCCTCTGCTGGACATCCGCAGGGTTTCCCCGAACGGCGGAACGGAAACGGGCCGTTCAGGCCAGCTCGATCGCGAAGGCGACGAGGAAGCCCAGGGAGGTGATCAGCCCGGTCCAGGTCCGGGTGTGATCGAAGGCCTCCGGGATCATGGTGTCGGCGATCATGGTGAGGATCGCGCCGGCCGCGAGCGCGGTGATCACCGCGATGACCTCCGGTGACGCCGAGCCCAGGGCGGCGTAGCCCACGAGCGCGGACAGCCCGCTGGCCAGCGCGATGCCGCCCCAGACGCCGAAGACGTAGCGCGCCGAGCGCCCGCTGCGCTTCATGCCCGCCGCGCTCGACAGCCCCTCGGGCACGTTGGAGATGACGACCGCGGCCAGCACCGGCAGGCTCACCCCGCCGCCACCCAGCAGGCCGATCCCCAGGACGACGGACTCGGGAACGCCGTCCAGGAGCGCCCCGACCGCGATGGCCGCCCCGCTGCCCGACTGCTCCTCCTCCGAGGGCTGCTGGCCCTGCGACCGCTTGCGGTGGCGGGCGCCGTGCCGGGCCAGGGCGGCGTTGGCGCCCAGGTAGGCCACCGCCCCGCCGAGGAAGCCGATCGCGGTCGGGCCCAGGCCACCGGTCTCCGCGGCCTCCTCCATCAGGTCGAAGGCGACGGCGGAGACCAGCACGCCCGACCCGAACGCCATGACACCGGCCACGACGGCCTGCGGCACCCGGACGAACCAGGCCACCGCCGCCCCGACCACCAGGGCCGCCCCGCCCAGCAGCCCCCACAGCCCCGCGTCCACCCATTCCGGCACGAGCCGGTGCCTTCCCGGCGGAAGGGTTCCCCAACCCGGCCTCCTGCAGGGACCTACCGCGAGGGCAGGAGGTCCTTCCGGGGGTCCTCCTTCAGTCGGGGTGGCGCAGCAGGTAGCGGCCGAAGTGCGGCACGGTGAAGGCGATCTGGCCGCGCTCGGCGGAGTACACGAGCCCCTTCTTGATCAGCGAGTCCCGCGCGGGGGAGAGCGACGCCGGCTTGCGGCCCAGCGAGACGGCGACCTCCGACGTCGCCACGGCCGCGCCCTGCGGGCCGCCGAGTTCCGCCATGGCGCGCATGTACTCCCGCTCGGCGGGGGTGGCGCGGTCGTAGCGGGAGCCGAAGAAGCCGACGGCCAGCTCGGTCTCGGCGACCGGTGCGGCCATGGCGACGTCGTCGGCGGTGATGGGGGAGGAGGCGGCGACGTCCCAGGTGACCTTGCCGTAGGCCTGGACGAAGTAGGGGTACCCGTCGGCCGCCTCGTACAGGGCGTCGAGGGCGCCGGGGGCGAACTCCACACCCTCGCGCTCGGCCGGGGCGATCAGCGCGCGGTCGGCCGCGTCGCGCTCCAGTCGGTCGATGCGCAGGTAGCGGAACAACCGCTCCGAGTAGCTCTTCGAGGCCGAGAGCACGGCGGGCAGGTGGGGCAGGCCCGCCCCGACGACGATCAGTGGCGCGCCCTGCTGGGACAGCTCGTGGCAGGCGGCGCAGATGGCGGAGACGTCGTCGGGCTGCACGTCCTGCATCTCGTCGATGAACAGCGCGATCCCGCTGCCGATGTCGGCGGCCACCCCGGCGGCGTCGCTGAGCAGCTCGACCAGGTCGATCTCCATGTCCCCGGAGTCGGCCCGGCCCACGGCGGCCGGGACGTCGATGCCGGCCTGCCAGCGGTCGCGCACCTTGGCGTCGGCCGGGTTCACCCGCGAGGCGAAGGCCTTGACCACGCCGAGCACCTCGGCCACGGACTCCTGGTCCCCGTGCCGGGGGCCGAGCTCGCGCAGCGCCATGTGCAGGGCCGAGGAGACCGGCCGGCGCAGCGACTGGTCGGGGCGGGCCTCGATCTTGCCGGTGCCCCAGCCGCGGGAGATGGCCGCCGAGCGCAGCTGGTTGAGCAGCACCGTCTTGCCGACGCCGCGCAGCCCGGTCAGCACCAGCGAGCGTTCGGGGCGGCCGTGCGCGATCCGCTCGAGCACCACGTCGAACGCGGACAGCTCGGTGTCCCGGCCGGCGAGCTCGGGCGGGCGCTGGCCGGCGCCGGGGGCGTAGGGGTTCCGCACCGGATCCATGTCGAGCACGGTATGCCGTCGTCTAGCGGTCGCCCTAGACATCCGTAGAACGATCTATCGCGTGTCGCGCCGCGCCGTCGAGGTCCGTCTCGCGCTGTCTCGGACCAGCGCTAGACGGCCCTAGTCACGCCGAGATCCCCCGGTCAGGTTCGCCCGGGCGCTAGCGTCGGCGGCGTGATCAGGTTCGCCTTCAAGGTGGCCGTCCTCGGCGCGGTCCTCTACGCGCTGACCTACTTCGACGTGCTCCCGGGCCTGGACATCGTGCCGAACCCCGACGGGCCGCTGGGGGAGTACGGCACCTACCTGTGGATCGGGCTCATCTTCGGCGTGGTCAACGCGATCGTCGGACCGGTGCTGAGGCTGCTGTCGCTGCCGTTCGTGGTGCTCACCCTGGGCCTGTTCCTGCTGGTGGTGAACGCCGCGCTGCTCGGCCTGACCGCCGCCCTCACCGACCGGCTCACCATCGACGGCTTCGGCACCGCGGTGCTCGGCGGGCTCATCCTCGCGCTCGCCGGGTGGGCGGCCGACCAGGTGCTGGACAACTGAGCGGACCGCCGCGTCGCCGCGCTCCAGCTCACCCCGAGCAGTAGCGTCGCGCGCATGCCGAGCCCCACCGGCGTCGTCCCGGGCATTCCGGACGGCGGCACCGCGACCGGCTCGCTGACCGAGCTCGCCGCCCTGGAAGCGGCCCGCGACGAGAAGCGCCGCCTCCTGGAGAAGGCGGCGCGGGCCGCCGTCGACGACCTGGGCCCCGACGCCCGGTACCCGGCGGGCTGCACCGCGGAGGACCTGCCGGCGCTGATGCGGCGCTACTACGGGAGCGAGCCCGCCGCCGAGGTGCTCGGCCGCGAGCCGCGCGAGCTGGCCGACCTCGTCCTGGGGCACGTGACCGCCGCCGGCACCCGGCCCCCGGGCGCCGCGCTGGTGGACGTCCACCGGACCGAGGCCGGCATCCCCGTCATCCGGCTGGCCACCGACGACATGCCGCACCTGGTCGACTCCGTCACCGCCGAGGTGGTCCGGCAGGGCGTCGGGATCGCGCACGTCGTGCATCCGGTGCTCGTGGTGCGCCGCGACGTCCGCGGCCGGCTCCTGGCGTTCTGCGACAGCGGCGACCCCGACGGCTGCGGCGCCGACGCGCTCGCCGAGTCCTGGATGGCGGTCGTGCTCGACGGGCCGCTGGACGACGAGGCGACCGCCGACCTGGTCACGGGCCTGCGCACCGTGCTCGACGACGTCCGCGCCGTCGACGAGGACGGACCGCGGCTGCGCGCCCGGTTGCTCGACCTCGCCGGAGCGCTGGAGGCGCAGGCCGGCGACGCCGCCCCGCCGGCCGGCGCGGATCCCGCCGACGACCCGGCGGAGGCGGCGGCGCTGCTGCGCTGGCTGGCCGACGGCAACCTCGTCCTCCTCGGCGCCCGCGACGTCGACATCGCCACGGGGGAGGAGGCCCCGGGCGTCCGGCCCGTGCCCGGCAGCGGGCTGGGCGTGCTGCGCAGCGACACCGACCAGCGCGGGCCCGCCTCGCCCCCGGAGGCCGCGCAGGTCCCCGGCCGACACCTGCTCACCGTCACGAAGGCCGACGCGCGCTCGTCGGTGCACCGGCGGGCCTGGCTCGACCTGGTCGCCGTGACGCTGCCGCGCGGCGACGGGTACCGGCAGCACCGCTTCGTCGGTCTGTTCCCGTCGTCGGCCTCCTCGGCCAGCGTGCTCGACGTGCCCCTCGTGCGGCGGCGGGCCGCGGAGGTCATCGCCCGCTCCGGCGTGCCCGCCGACAGCCACACCGGCAAGGAGCTGCTCGAGGTCCTGGAGACCTATCCCCGGGACGAGCTGCTCCAGGTCGGCACCGACGAGCTGCTGCCGGTCGCCGACGCCGTCCTGCACCTGCAGGAGCGGCGGCAGACCCGGCTGTTCCTGCGCCAGGACCCGACCGGCCGGTTCTGGTCGGCCGTGGTCTACCTGCCGCGCGACCGGTACACGACCGAGGTACGCACCCGCATGCAGCAGCTGCTGCTGGAGCGGCTGGGCGGCACGAGCATCGAGTACACCGCCCGGTCGACCGAGTCGGTGCTGGCCCGGCTGCACTTCGTCGTCCGCCTGCCGGCGGGCCGGACCGGCCGCCCCGGACCGACGGCGGTGGATCCCGACGCGCTGCAGGCCGAGCTGGCCGCGGCCGCCCGCAGCTGGACCGACGACCTCGCCGACGCGCTGGTCGCCCGGCACGGGGCCGACGGCGAGCAGCTGTTCGCCCGCGTCGCCGACGCCTTCCCGGCCGCCTACCAGGACGACTTCCCGGCGGAGCGGGCCGTCGACGACCTGGCCCGGCTCGAGGGCCTGGCCCCCGGGCAGCTGGCGCTGCGGCTGTGGACGCCGTCCGGCGCCGGCCCGGGCGAGCGCCGGCTGACGGTCTACCGCGTGGGGGAGCGGCTGCTGCTGTCCGACGTGCTGCCGCTGCTGCAGAACATGGGCGTCTCCGTCGTCGACGAGCGGCCCTACGAGATCGACCGGATCGGGGGCGCGCGGTCCTGGGTCTACGACTTCGGCGTCGCCGTCCCCGCGGTCGACCTCCCCCTGCTGCGCTCGCTGCCCGCGCGGTTCACCGACGCCCTGGGCGCGGTGTGGCGCGGCGACGCGGAGGACGACGGCCTGGGCGCGCTGGTGATGCTGGCCGGGCTGAACTGGCGGCAGGTCGGCGTCGTGCGGGCCTACGTGCAGTGGCTGCGCCAGGCCGGGCTGCCGTTCAGCCAGGCCTACGTCGAGTCGGCGCTGGCCGCCCATCCCGACGTCGTGTCGCGGCTGGTCGCCCTGTTCGAGGCGCGGTTCTCCCCGCGGACCACGGGGGACCGCGACGAGCGGCAGGCCGTGCTCGCCGGCTCGCTGCGCCGGTCGATCGGCGAGGTCGAGTCTCTGGACGCCGACCGCGTGCTGTCCTCGCTCCTGGCCGCCATCCTCGCCACCCAGCGCACCACCTACTACGCCATGTCCGCGCCGCCCCACCCCGTGCTGGCGCTCAAGCTCGACCCGGCGTCGGTGCCCGACCTGCCCGAGCCGCGCCCGGCCCGCGAGGTGTGGGTGAGCTCCCCGCGGGTGATGGGCATCCACCTGCGCTTCGGCGCCGTCGCCCGCGGTGGGCTGCGCTGGTCCGACCACCGCGAGGACCTCCGCACCGAGGTCCTCGGCCTGGTCAAGGCGCAGATGGTGAAGAACACCGTCATCGTGCCGACCGGCGCCAAGGGCGGGTTCGTGGTCAATCGGCCGCCCGCCGACCCCTCCCGCGAGGCGCAGCTGGCCGAGGGTCAGGCCTGCTACAAGATCTTCATCGGCGCGCTGCTGTCGCTCACCGACAATCTGGTCGACGGCGCCGTCGTCCCCGCCGAGCGCGTCGTCCGGCACGACGGCGACGACAGCTACCTGGTGGTCGCCGCCGACAAGGGGACGGCGACCTTCTCGGACCTGGCCAACTCGATCGCGGTCGAGCGCGGCTACTGGCTGGGCGACGCCTTCGCCTCCGGCGGCTCGGTCGGCTACGACCACAAGGCCATGGGCATCACCGCCCGCGGCGCCTGGGAGTCGGTGACCCGCCACTTCCGCGAGCTCGACCTCGACGTGCAGCGGCAGGACTTCACCGTCGTCGGCGTCGGCGACATGTCCGGCGACGTGTTCGGCAACGGCATGCTGCTGTCCGAGCACATCCGGCTGCTGGCGGCCTTCGACCACCGGCACGTCTTCGTCGACCCCTCGCCCGACGCGGCGACGTCGTTCGCCGAGCGCCGGCGGCTGTTCGACCTGCCGCGCTCCTCGTGGGCGGACTACGACCCCGCGCTGATCAGCGCCGGGGGAGGGGTGTGGCCGCGGACGGCGAAGTCGGTGCCGGTCTCCGCGCAGATGCGGGAGGCGCTGGGTCTGGCCGAGGGCATCAGCGCGCTGAGCCCGGAGGAGCTGATCCGCGCGATCCTGCTGGCCCCGGCCGACCTGCTGTTCAACGGCGGCATCGGCACCTACGTGAAGGCGGCGGTCGAGAGCGCCGCCGACGTGGGGGACAAGGCCAACGACGCGGTCCGGGTGGACGGCGGCCAGCTGCGGGTGCGGGTCGTGGGCGAGGGCGGCGACCTCGGGCTGACCCAGCGCGGCCGGATCGAGTACGCGCTGGCCGGCGGGCGGGTGAACACCGACGCCATCGACAACTCCGCGGGCGTCGACACCTCCGACCACGAGGTCAACATCAAGATCGCGCTGAACAGGGTGGTCGCCCGCGGTGCGCTGGACGCCGAGCACCGCGCGGCGCTGCTGGAGGAGATGACCGAGGAGGTCGCCGCCGCCGTCCTCACCGACAACCACGCCCAGAACGCGAGGCTGGCCGCCGAGACCGCCTCGGCGCGCAGCCTCCTGGACGCCCACCAGCGCTTTCTGCGGGCGCTGGAGCGCTCCGGTCGGCTGCAGCGGGCGGTGGAGGCGCTGCCCGACGACCGGCAGCTGGGGGAGCGGCGCCGGGACGGCCAGGGGCTGACCAGCCCCGAGCTCTCCGTGCTCCTGGCCTACGCCAAGCTGGACACCGACGCCGCCGTGCTGGGCTCCTCGCTGCCCGACGACCCCGCGCTGGACCGGCTGCTGGTCGACTACTTCCCCCGGGCGCTGCGCGAGCGCTTCCCCGAGGACGTCGCCGCCCACCCGCTGCGCCGCGAGATCGTGGCGACCGCGCTGACCAACCGCGCGGTCAACGTCGCCGGGGTGACCGGCCTGTACCGGCTCGCGGAGGAGAGCGGGGTGCCGCCGGCGACCGTGGTGCGCGCGCACGCCGTCGCGCGCGCGGTCTTCGACGTCGACCGGATGTGGGACGCCGTCCGGCCGCTGGACAACCGGGTGCCCGCCGCCGTCCAGGTGGAGCTGCGCGGGGAGGCGACCCGGCTGGCCGAGCGCGGCGCGCGCTGGCTGCTGCGTCAGCGGGACGTGACCGCGGAGCCGCCGCTGCCCCTGGGTGCCGTGACGGACCGGTTCGGTCCCGCGGCCGCGACCGTCCGCGCCGGGCTGCCGGGCTGGTTGCTGGGTGCCGAGGCCGAGGCCTACGCCGCGCGGGCCGGCCGGCTGCGCGACGCCGGGGTGCCCGGCGAGCTGGCCGACGAGATCGCCGCCGCCCCGCTGATGCCCGCCGCCCTCGACCTGGCCGTCGTCGCGGAACGCACCGGTGCGCCCGTGGAGCTGGCCGGCCGCGTGCTGCAGTGCCTGTCCGAGCGGCTCGGCCTGGTGCCGCTGCGGGAGCTGGTCATCGCCCTGCCGCGCGACCGGCGCTGGCCGTCCATGGCCCGGGCCTCCCTGCGCGACGACCTGGCCCTCGAGCAGGCCTCCCTCACCGAGGACGTGCTCGGCCTGCGCAGCCGGGACGACGAGGACCCGCACGCGCTGGTCGCGACCTGGGCCGACACCTGGGACGCGGCGCAGGGGAGGGCCGCCGCGCAGCTCGCCGACATCGCCGGGGGTGACCGCCAGGAGCCGGCCGAGCTGCTGGTCGCGGTCCGCACCCTGCGCGGGCTGCGCCGCCGTCGCGAGGCGCGCCGCCTTCCCCGCCCCGTCTGAGGCGGTATGGGGCTGCCCTTTCCGCCTAACCATGCGAACTCGGGGCCATCGACCGTCGATGGCCACGACATCGCATGGTTCGGCGAGGGCGGGCGGCTCCATGGCATCGTCTCAGGCCGTCTAGCTCTGCTGCTAGAGAGCGGTAGAGGGGGCCAGAGGGAACCGCTCCGGTGGGCAGAGGACGATGGGCGGCGATGAACAGCGATCCGGACGGTCCCACCTTCGCCGACCTGGGCCTCCGCCCCGAGCTCCTCCAGGCGCTGACCACCCTTGGCTACGAGGAGCCCACCCCCATCCAGCTCGAGGCGATCC
This sequence comes from Blastococcus sp. TF02-09, assembly GCF_003319105.1. Taxonomy (GTDB): domain Bacteria; phylum Actinomycetota; class Actinomycetes; order Mycobacteriales; family Geodermatophilaceae; genus Blastococcus. The sequence goes on from NZ_QOHH01000008.1 coordinate 51,974, forward strand.
CGCTGGTGGCGGAGGGCCGCGACGTGCTCGGCCAGGCCGCGACGGGCACCGGCAAGACGGCCGCCTTCTCGCTCCCCGTGCTGCAGCGCCTCGAGGCGCACCGCAGCGACCGCGCCCCCGTCGCGCTGGTGCTGGTGCCGACCCGCGAGCTGGCGGTGCAGGTCTCCGAGGCGTTCCACCGCTACGGCAAGGACCTCGGCGCCCGGGTGCTGCCGGTGTACGGCGGCGCCCCGATCGTCCGGCAGCTCCGCTCGCTGGACGCGGGGGTCGACGTCGTGGTCGCCACGCCCGGCCGGGCGCTGGACCTGCTGAACCGGGGGAGCCTGCGGCTGGACGAGGTCGCCACGGTGATCCTCGACGAGGCCGACGAGATGCTCGACATGGGCTTCGCCGAGGACCTCGAGGCCATCCTCGACGCCACGCCCGAGCAGCGGCAGACGGTCCTCTTCTCGGCCACCATGCCGCGCCGGCTGGACGCGCTCGCCCGGCGCCACCTGCGCGACCCCGCCCGGATCACCATCGCGCGCGAGCAGGCCGCGGCCGGCTCCTCGCCGCGGGTCCGGCAGACCGCCTACGTCGTCCCCCGCGCGGCGAAGCCGGCCGCCCTCGGCCGCATCCTGGACATCGAGGCGCCCACGGCCGCCATCGTCTTCTGCCGCACCCGCGAGGAGGTCGACACCCTCACCGAGACCCTCAACGGCCGCGGCTACCGCGCCGAGCCGCTGCACGGCGGCATGAGCCAGGAGCAGCGCGACAAGGTCATGGGCCGGCTCCGCGCGGGGACGGCGGACCTGCTGGTCGCCACCGACGTCGCCGCCCGCGGCCTGGACATCGAGCAGCTCACCCACGTCGTCAACTACGACGTCCCCTCGGCACCGGAGTCCTACGTGCACCGCATCGGCCGGGTGGGCCGGGCCGGGCGCGAGGGCGTCGCCATCACCCTCGCCGAGCCGCGCGAGCACCGGCAGCTCAAGACCATCGAGAAGGTCGCCGGCGCGACGATCGCGGTGCAGACCGTGCCCACGGTGGCCGACCTGCGCGCCCGCCGGCTGGACCTGACCCGCGCCGCGCTGCGCGAGAGCCTGCTCGGCGACGAGCTGGACCGCTTCCGGGTCGTGGTCGAGACGCTGGCCGACGAGTTCGACCTCATGGAGGTGGCGCTGGCCGCGGTCAAGCTCGCCCACGAGGCGGCCGGGGGCGTCGACGACGACGAGGAGATCCCGCAGGTCCGCTTCCGCACCGACCGCGACGCCGGCCGGGGCCCGGCCGGTGCGCGCGGCGAGCGTCCGGCCCGCCGGACCCCGGGCGGGCCGACGGCGCGGGTGTTCGTCGGCCTGGGCCGGGAGGCGGGGATCCGCCCGGGCGACCTGGTCGGCGCCATCACCGGCGAGACCGGGCTGACCGGCCGCGACATCGGCGCGATCGAGATCCACCAGCGGTTCGCGCTGGTGGAGGTGCCGGAGCCCGCCGCGAACGAGGTCATCAGCTCGCTCCGGGCCACCATGATCAAGGGCCGCAAGGCGACCGTCCGCCGCGACAACCAAAGGACCCCCTGAAGAAGGACCCCGTCCTCCTCAGCCCTCGCAGGCTCGGGCCGAGCCTCTGGACGGGGCCTGGTGAGCGGGCGCCGGATCCGTCTGGGCCGGCCGCGGGGTCCTTCTACTCGGGGTACAGGCGGACGGCGACCAGGGCGACGTCGTCGTCGGGCCGGCCCTGGACCAGCCGCTCGATGATCTCGTCGAGCAGGTCGTCCAGCGGCAGCCCGGCCAGCTCGGTGAGGGCGGTCCGCAGCCGCAGCAGGCCCTGGTCGAGGTCGGCGTCGCGGCGCTCGACCAGACCGTCGGTGTAGAGCAGCACGGTGGAGCCGCGGTCGAGGGTGATCACCGACTCGTGCCGCTCCGCGGTGGCGTCCACGCCGAGCATCAGGTCGCCGACCCACGGGGCCAGCTCGGCGACGCTGCCGTCGGCGTTGACGACCAGCGGGGGCAGGTGCCCGGCGTTGGCCCACCGCATCCGGGTGACCCCGCGCCCCACCTCCTCCGGCGTCTGCTCGAAGCGGGCGACCGCCGCGGTGGCCAACGTGCCCACCCCGAGGGTGGCCATGGAGGCGTCGAGGCCACGCAGTACCTCGACCGGCGGGGCGTCGCTGTAGGTGGCGATGCCGCGGAGCAGCGAGCGCAGCTGGCCCATCGCGGCGGCCGCCTCGGTGTCGTGGCCGACGACGTCGCCGATGACCAGCATCGTGGTGCCCGACGCCTGCAGGAACGCGTCGTACCAGTCACCGCCGACACGGGCCGCCTCGGCCGCCGGTAGGTAGCGGACGGCGATCTCCGCGTGGTCGGGTGTCGGCGGGTCGGTGAGCATGCTGCGCTGCAGGCCCTCGGCCAGCTGCTGCTGGGCGCTGAAGAGCCGGGCGTTGTCCAGGGCCAGGCCCGCCCGGTCGGCCACCTCCTGCGCGACGGTGACGTCGTCCGCGCTCGGGGCGTGGCCCGGGGCGTAGAACAGCGTCAGCAGGCCCACCGTCCGCCCGCGGGCGCGCAGCGGGAGCGCTACCTCCGTCTCGGGCGCGAGCAGGGTCAGCAGCTCGCGGGCCGGGCCGTCGGGCAGCAGATCGACCACGTCCGTGCCGCTGAAGGTGGCCGCCTTGCCGGTGTTCAGGGCGCGGGCGATCGGTCCGGTCAGGGGCATCGCCTCCAGCCGGACCTCGCGGTAGCGCTCGAGCAGCGACCGGGCGGCCGGGTCGGGGTGCCAGCTGCCCACGTCCCGGGGGACGCCGTCCTCGCCGATGATCGTGACCATGCAGAAGTCGGCCAGCGCGGGAACGACCAGCCGCGGCAGCCGGGCAGTGGCGACCGCGGTGTCCAGGGTGCCGGCCAGCTCGGCGCTGACCTGCGCCAGGATCGCCAGCTGGCGGGTCGACCGCTCGGCCCGCTCCTGGGCGAGCCGCCGCTGGGTGACCTCCAGGAAGTAGACCGACAGGCCGTCGGGCGTCGGCCAGGCGCGCACCTCGTACCAGCCGTTGAGCGGGGCGGGGTAGTACGCGTCGAACTGCACCGGCCCGCCGGACCGCACGGCGCTGCGGTAACCCTCCTCGAAGACGCTGCCCACCGTGGCGGGGAAGGCCTCCCAGATCACCTGGCCGAGCAGTTCCTCGTGGCCTCGGCCGAGGAGCCGCTTGGCCTCGGCATTGACGTGGGTGAACCGCCAGTCGCGGTCCAGGCTGTAGAAGCCGGCGGGCATCGCCTCGAGCACGCGGGTGACCCGCATCCCGGCGTCCCGCTGGTCGGTGGTGTCGAACGCCGCGCCGAGGACGCGGGTGGTCGTCCCGTCGGGCTCGCGGAGCGCGCGACCCCGAGCCTCGATCCACCGGGTCTCGCCGGTCGGCAGCACGATGCGGTACAGCGCCTCGTAGCTCCCGCCGGTGTCGATGCAGGTCTGCAGCGCCTCGGTGACCCTCGGCAGGTCGTCGGGGTGCAGCCGGTCGTTGAAGGCCTCGATGCTCTCGTCGAAGCCCTCGGTGTCGTAGCCGAACATGGCGATCAGCCGGTCGTCCCAAGTCAACCGGCCGCTCGTGAGGTCCCAGTCGAACGTGCCGATCTTCGCGGCGTCGGTCGCCAGGCCCCAGCGGAGCTGGTCGCCCTCGTACTCGCGCACCAGCGCGGAGAGCTCCAGCTCGGTCATGACCGAACTGGACAGCCGCTGCAGGGTCGCCAGGTCCTCGGCCGACCACTCCCTGGGCTCGGCGTCGTAGACGCACAGGACGCCGACCACCTCGCCCTCCGTGGTGACGAGCGGGGTGCCGAGGTAGGAGCCGATCTGCCCGCTGGCAGCGGGGAAGGTGGCGCTGACCCGCGCGTCGGCCTGCGCGTCGCTCACGACGAGCGGAGCGGTGGCGGCTGCGCTCACCGCGCAGAACGAGTTCTCGAGCGGGGTCTCCGTGCCCACCGGGTCGGCGAGCGCGCCGGCGCGCGCCGCCACGACCTGCACGTCGGTGAGCAGCGACACTTGGCCCGTGCTCGCGCCCAGCAGGCGGGCGGCCAGGTCGGCCAGCCGGTCGAGGCTGTCCGAGGGGTTGCGCAGCAGCAGCCGGCCGGCGATCTCCACCCGTTCCCGGTCGCCGCGCAACTGCTCGGCCGGCGCGTCGTCGACAGTGTCGTCGCCAACGGTCGTCCGGTTCCCGGAGTCGTTCACCGAAGCCCTTCTGCCCGGCCTCGCCGGGGGTCGCGCAGGGCGTCGGGCCACCTGGTTCGAGCCCGTCCCTCGTCGTGTCTGTTATGTCACGCCGGGTCAGTAGCGTGCAACCGAACCGACGCACATCACGTCGGCACGACGAGTGTGAGGGCGGTGCCGCCGTCATGTTCCACGTGCAACCCCGCCCGTCTCAGCAGCCGCCGGAGCCCCACGACGTCCTCCGGATCGGCGGTCGTCGTGGCCAGCAGGCGCGCCAGCCTGCCCTTGTGGGCCTTGTTGAAGTGGCTCACGACGGCCCGCGTGCCGTCGGGCCGCTCGCTGAGCACCTGCACCGTGACGGCGCCGGGCAGCGGGGCCAGCGCCGCGTACGAGCCGCTGCGGAGGTCGACGACCAGTCCGGGCAGCGCCGCGAGCACGGGGGACAGCGCCGGCCGCCAGAGCGTGCGCAGCGTCGGCAGCCCCGGCAGCGCCGACCCGGCCGAGAGCCGGTAGGCCGGGATGCGGTCGTGCGCGCGCACCAGGCCGAAGAGCGCCGAGCCGACGACGAGGCGCGCGTCGGCCCGCGCGCGCCGGGCCCGGGTCATCGAGCGGACGTCGAGGGCGTCGTAGAGCACGCCGGTGTACCGCTCGACGGCGGGCAGCGTGGGCGCGGTCCACAGCGCGGCGTTGCGCGCGATCTCGTCGTCCTGGGCCACGGAGACGCCCAGCGCGGCGCGGGCCGCCGGGACGTCGTCGGCGAGCTTCACCAGGGCCTCGGCCAGCTCGGTGCGGACGCCGGTGAGCTCGGGAGCGCTCAGCGCGGCGAGGTCGAGCGGCTCGCCGTCCCCACCGGGGTGCTTGGTCTCCGACGGCGGCAGCAGCACGAGCACGAGGGACCACGCTACGTCGTCACAGGCCGGGGAAGCCCCGCCGCCAGGCGTGCGCCCGGGCGAACTCCTTGCCCGGCTGCTTTTCCGCGGAAAAGCGGCGCGCTTTTCCGCGGAAAAGCGGGGGTCAGGGTCGGTCGGCGAGGTCGACGATCACCGGGGCGTGGTCGCTGGCGCCCTTGCCTTTGCGCTCCTCGCGGTCGATCAGCGCGCCGGTCACCCGGCCGGCGAACGCGGGGGAGCCGAGGACGAAGTCGATCCGCATGCCCTCGCGGCGCGGGAAGCGCAGCTGCGTGTAGTCCCAGTACGTGTAGACGCCGGGGCCGGGGGCCAGTGGTCGCACCACGTCGGCGAAGCCCGCGTCCACGACCCCCTGGAAGGCGGCGCGCTCGGGCGGCGAGACGTGGGTGGAGTGGGCGAAGACCGACATGTCCCAGACGTCGTCGTCCTGCGGGGCGATGTTCCAGTCGCCGACGAGCGCGATCGGCGCCTCCGGCTCGGCCGCCAGCCAGCCGCCCGCCGTCACCCGGAGGGCCTCCAGCCACTCCAGCTTGTACTGCAGGTGCGGATCGGCGAGCGTGCGGCCGTTGGGCACGTAGAGGCTCCACACCCGCACGCCGCCGCACGTGGCACCGAGCGCGCGCGCCTCCGGTGCGGGGTCCATCCCCTCCTTCGACGACCACGACGGCATGCCGGGGAAGCCGATCTCGACGTCGTCGAGCCCAACGCGGGACAGGATCGCCACGCCGTTCCACTGCGAGTGTCCGACGTGCGCCACCTCGTAGCCCAGCGGGCTGAACACCATCTCCGGGAACTGGTCGTCCCGGCACTTGGTCTCCTGCAGCGCCAGGACGTCGACGTCGTGCCGCTGCAGGAAGGCCGCGACCCGGTCGGCCCGGATGCGGATCGAGTTCACGTTCCAGGTCGCCAGGCGCATGGGGTGATTGTCCGCCTACGGGCCGACGTTCCGGTCGGGTGCCCCTCAGGGCGCGCCCGTCCCGAGCGCCCGTCGGTGGCCCTCTCACCCGTCCCGAGAGGGCCGCTCACGGGCGTTGATCACCCGGGTGCGGCGAGAGCCCTCAGACCTGGACCGGCGTCTCGCCCTTGGCCGCCATCCGGGCCCGCATCCGCTCGCGGCTCTCGACGAACTTCGTCGCCTGCGCGTCCAGGCCGGTGAGGAACTCCGCCAGCTGCTCGCGGGCCTGCTCGCCCTCGGGCCCGAAGTCGGTGCGGTCGAACACCTTCCAGGTGCGCAGGATGGGCGCGACGACCTCGTCGTGGTGCAGCCGCAGATCGTAGATGCCGGCCTTGGCGATGATCGTCGAGTTCTTGCGGAAGTTCGCCATGTTCGCGCCGGGCATCTCGAAGGTCATGACCTCCTTGGCCACGGCCTTCATCATCTCGTCCGGGTCGATGTCGAACGCCGCCGTCACCAGGTTCCGGTAGAAGATCATGTGCAGGTTCTCGTCGGTCGCGATGCGGGCGAGCAGCTTGTCCGCGATCGGGTCGCCGGTGGCGCGCCCGGTGTTGCGGTGCGAGACCCGGGTGGCCAGCTCCTGGAAGGACACGTAGGCCACCGCCTCCAGCGGCGTCTTGTCGCCGGAGTCGTAGCCGGTGGTCATGTAGTCCATCCGCGCCCGCTCGAGCTCGACCGGGTCCACGCCGCGGGTGACCACGAGGTAGTCGCGCAGCGCGACGCCGTGCCGGCCCTCCTCCGCCGTCCAGCGGCCCACCCACTGCCCCCAGGCGCCGTCCCGGCCGAAGCGGGTGGCGATCTCCCGGTGGTAGCTGGGCAGGTTGTCCTCGGTGAGCAGGTTGACGAACATCGCGGCCTTGGCCGTGGCGTCCAGCCGGGACTGCTCGGGTGACCAGTCCTCGCCGCCCAGGAAGGCGAAGTTGCGCCCCTCGTCCCACGGCACGTAGTCGTGCGGGTGCCACTCCTTGGCCATCCGGATGTGCCGGTCGAGGTTCTGCGCCACCACCGGCTCGAGCTCGGTGAGGACGGCTGCCTGCGGGGACGTCTGGGGCATGGGGACCTCCGGGTCGACTCGACCTACGCCGTCGTAACCTACGCGGCCGTAGCCGCGGGCACGGGTGCCCGTGGGGTGCCCGTTCCGAGGCCCCCGCACGCACGAGCGGAGCCGCTCGGCGTGTCGCCCGGACGAGGGTTCCGGGCGGGGAAGGACCCGCAGCGCGACCTGGAGCCGCCATCGGTGGGAGCATGGCGGCGTGACCTGGGCTCCGACCGCGGCGATGCGCCGGTGAGCAGCACGTCCGGGACGCCGGCCGAGCCGGCGTCCGGGGCGCCGGAGCCCCCCGTCTCCCACCGCGCGCCCCGCAGTGCGCCGCACCCTGCCCGTAGCTTCCGCGGCGCCCTCGGCTGGACGGTGCTCAACGCCCTCCTGCCCGGCACCGGCTTCCTCGCGACGGGACGCCGGGTGCTCGGCGGCGTGGTCCTCGCGCTGTTCCTGGTCCTGGCCGGCACCGGGATCTGGCTGGCCACCAGCGGGCAGCGCTCCGCGATCCGCGCGGCCGCGGACACCTCGTCGCTCATGTGGATCGTCGTCGGCATCGGCGTGGGCACGGCCCTGTGGGCGGCGGTCGTGATCGCCGGCCACCTGCTCCTGGTGCCCCGCGGGACCGGCCGCGGTCTGCGCGCCGTCGGCGGCCTGGTGGTCGTGGCGCTGCTGGCGGCCGCCATCGTCCCCGCGGCCGTCGCGGGCCGGTTCGCGCTCGAGGGGCGCGACCTCATCGCCGAGGTCTTCCCCGAGGACGGCCGCTCGGCGACCGTCCAGGACGACGACCCGGACCCGTTCGGCGACCAGGAGCGGGTCAACGTGCTGCTGCTCGGTGGTGACGGCGGCGTGGGGCGCGAGGGTGTGCGCACCGACACCGTGATCGTCGCGAGCATCGACACCGACACCGGCGACACGACGCTGTTCAGCCTGCCCCGCAACCTCGAGGACCTACCCTTCCCCGCGGACAGCCCGCTGGCCGCTCTCTACCCGGACGGGTTCGACGCCGGCAGCGAGAGCGAGAGCCTGCTCAACGCCGTCTACCGCAACGGCCCCGCCATGCACCCCGACGCCCTCGGGCCCACCGACAACCCCGGGGCCGACTTCCTCAAGCTCGGCGTGGGCGAGGCGCTCGGGCTGGACCTGGACTACTACGTCCTGATCAACCTCGAGGGCTTCAGCCGGCTGGTCGACGCGCTCGGCGGCATCACGGTGAACGTGAACTACTGGGTGCCGATCGGGGGCGAGCCGACGAAGCGCATCCTGCCCGACGACTTCATCGCCCCCGGGCCGAACCAGCGCCTGGACGGCTTCACGGCCCTGGAGTTCGCCCGCGGCCGGTACAACCTCACCGACTACGACCGGATGGCCCGGCAGCGCTGCACCATCGACGCGATCGTCGACGCCGCCGACCCGATCACCCTGCTGCGCAAGTACCAGGAGCTGGCCCGCACCACCAAGGACGTCGTCTTCACCGACATCCCCCGCTCGGCGCTGGACGACTTCGTCGACCTGGCGTTCCTCGTGAAGGACGCCGACATCCGCAGCGTCGTCTTCGACAACTCGGTGATCGACCCCGCCTACCCCGACTACGACCGGATCCGCGACATCGTCGACCTGGCGCTGGACCCGCCGGCGCAGGACGAGGGAACCGGGGAGGAGGCCACCGGCGACGAGCCGGCCGACGGCACGGTCGCCGGAGGCCCCACCGAGGCCCCGGTCGGCGGCGTCCCGGAGTCGGGCGGCGAGGACCTGGACGCGCTCGTCGCGCCGAGCGACGTGCGCGATGCCTGCGCCTACGACCGCGACGCCGCGGGGCTCGCCCTCCTCGCGGGCAAGCCGCCGACGAAGACCGGCTGACCCCGCGGGCTCACGTCGCGGCGATCTGGAGCAGGTTGCCGCAGGTGTCGTCGAGCACGGCGGTGGTGACCGGCCCCATCTGCGTGGGCGGCTGGGTGAACCGGACCCCCAGGGCGGTCAGCCGGTCGTACTCCGCCTGGACGTCGGTCACGCTGAAGGAGTTGTAGGGGATGCCGTCGGCCACCAGGCCCTGCTTGTACGCGCGGGCCGCCGGGTGCTCGTCGGGCTCGAGCACCAGCTCGACGCCGTCGGGCTGGTCGGGCGAGACGACGGTGAGCCAGCGGTGCTCCCCCATCGGGACGTCGTTCTTCACCACGAAGCCCAGCACGTCGGTGTAGAACCGCAGCGCCTTCTCCTGGTCGTCGACGAAGACGCTGGTCAGGGTGATGTTCACGGGTTCTCCCGGGGGTCGGTGCGCCACCGGTCGGTGATCGCACGGAGCGGTGCGGTGTCCAGGTCGTGGAACTTGTAGCGGCCCTCGCGCCGGGTCCGGACCAGGCCGGCGGCCTCCAGGACGTCGAGGTGCTGGGAGACGGCCTGCCTGCTGGAGGTCAGGCCGTGCCGCATCACGAGCCGGCTGACCAGCTCGAACAGCGTCTGGCCCGAGCGCTCCTGCAGCTCGTCGAGGATCGCGCGCCGCGTCGGGTCGGCCAGCGCCCGGAACACGTCGCCCACGCCGCGCACCATAGGCAAGCGCGCGCTTGCCTGACAACCCCTGGTTCCTCGTGCCGCGCGACGGGGGAGGATGGCCGTCGTGCCCGCCGTCGACGTCCGTGCCGTCACCGTCGTCGACGACGCGCTGAGGGCCGAGCTGCTCGCCTGCTGGGTGGACGTGAGCAACGCCGGTGGCGCCGTCGGCTTCGTCCCGCCGGTGGGCGTGGAGGACGTCGCACCGGTGCTCGACCGCCTGCTCGAGGGCGTGACCTGCGGGCGCACCGTGCTGTGCGTGCTCACCGTCGACGGCGAGACGGCCGGCTTCGCGGCGCTGGTCGGGTCGCCGTCCCCGCTGCGCCGGCACTGGGGCGCCGTGCTGCGGGTGCAGGTGCACCCGTCCCGCCAGGGCGGGGGGCTGGGCCGGGCGCTCATGGAGGGTGTGCACCGCATCGCCGCGGACCGGGGCTGGGAGTTCGTCTCGCTCACCGCCCGCGGCGGCACGGGCGTCGACGGGTTCTACCGCCGGCTGGGCTACGCCGAGGTGGGCCGCCTGCCGGGGGCGATCCGCGTCGCCGCCGGGGACGACCGGGACGAGATCCTGCTGTTCCGGAAGCTCTGAGGCCCCGCCCCTCGGACCGGCCGCTGCTCTGGTAGACCCGGGGCATGACCTCCGGCACCCCCGACCGCTCCCCCCGGCGCACGCCCGAGCAGGACAGGGCCCGGCTGACCGGCCTGTTCGTGCTTGGCGTGGCCCTGGTCCTGCTGGTGTCGTCGGTGACCTGGTTCGGCAGCGACCAGGCCGGCGTCGGGATCGCGCAGCTCGTCTGCGGTCTCGTGGTCGCCGGGGTGGGTGGCTACCTGGTGCGCCGGTCCGGCACCCGCCCCTGACGTGCGAGCGGGCCGGGCCCCGGCGCCCTCGAGGGGACGCCGGGACCCGGCCCGGGCTCGCGGCCCCGTGCCGGGGGGCACGGGGTCCTTGCTCAGATGCTGCGACGCGCGTCCACGCGGTCGTTGACCGGGCCGAGCGCGATGGCCAGACCGACGAGCGCGGTCAGGATGTGCAGCACGTTGTCAGCGCCGTTGAGGTTGAGGAAGTCCCAGTCCTCGCCGACGGCGATCAGGCCGTAGACGAACGCGGCGCCGTAGCCGACGGCCAGCAGCCAGCCGTAGGTGCGGGCACCGGCGAGCGTGCGGGACAGCGCCAGACCGACGGCGCCGATCAGGATGTGCACCACGTTGTGCGCCGGGTTGATCATGAACCCGAGCAGGTTCTCGTCGGCGTGGTGGACGCCCGGGGCGACCTCGTTGCCGAAGAAGTTGTCGAAGCCGGTGATGAAGAAGCCGACGATGCCGATGAGCAGGTAGACGGCGCCGAAGGCCAGGGCGAGCAGCTCCGGCCAGGTCTTCCCGGCGCGTCCGGTGCCGCTGCGGTCCGCGGATGCGGCCATGAGGTCCTCCTAGGTTGTGGGCCGCCCGATGGGGAACGGCTCGACCTCGGTACCCGCGATCTGCCAGGTCAGACGCGCATCACCCGGTCGTGTGGCACAAGGCTCACTTATCCGTCCGGGACGTCGGCCTGGCCCGCCGGACGACGAACGGGCCGATGGCCAGCAGGTCGACCGGCGCCGAGCCGAAGCACTCCAGCGCATCCCTCGGGTCGTCCACCATCGGCCGGCCGGCGGTGTTGAGGCTGGTGTTGACCACGACGGGGATCCCGGTGCGCCGCTCGAAGGCGGCGATCATCCGGTGCACCAGCGGCTGCTGCTCGGCGTCGATCGTCTGGATGCGCGCGGTCCCGTCGACGTGGGTCACCGTGGGGATGCGGTCGCGCCACTCCTCGGCGACGTCGTGCACGAAGAGCATGTAGGGCGAGGGGATGGGGCCCCGGCTGAAGATACCCGGCGCCTTCTCCAGCAGCACCATGGGCGCGACGGGACGGAACTGCTCGCGGCCCTTCACGTCGTTCATCCGCTCGAGGTTGGCCTCGTACCCCGGGTGCGCGAGCAGCGAGCGGTGGCCGAGCGCGCGCGGGCCGTACTCGCTGCGGCCCTGGAACCAGGCGACGATGCCGTTGTCGGCGAGCACCTCCGCGACCGCCTCGGCGACGTCGTCGGGCCGCTCGTAGTCGATGGCCGCCGTCTGCAGGACCCGCTCGATCTCCTCGTCGCTCCAGCCCCGGCCCAGGGCCGCACCGGGCATCGGCCGGGTGTCCTCGCCGAGCTCGCGGGCGACGTGCAGGGCGGCGCCGAGGGCGGTGCCGGCATCGCCGGCCGCGGGCTGCACCCACACCTGCTCGAACGGGCTCTCGGCGAGGATCCGGGTGTTGGCGACGCAGTTGAGCGCGGTGCCGCCGGCCAGGGTGAGCGTCTTCTCCCCCGTCTGCGCGTGCACCCAGCGGGCGAGGTCGACGAGCACCTCCTCCAGGCGCGTCTGGACGCTGGCGGCGAGGTCGGCGTGCGCCTCGGTCCACTGGCAGCCCGAGCGCAGGCGGGGGGCGAACTCGGTGAAGTCGATCTTCTCGGTGCGGAAGCCGCCGTCGTCCGTGGCCCGGATCAGCTCGGACAGCGCGCCGGTGAAGCGCGGCTTGCCGTAGGAGGCCATCGCCATAACCTTGAACTCGTCGGAGCTGCGCAGGAAGCCCAGGTGGTCGGTGAGCTCCTCGTACATGAGGCCGAGGGAGTGGGGGAGCGCCTGGCCGGCGAGGATCTCCAGCTGCCCGTCGGTGTACCGCCCGGCAAGGTGGCTGTGCGCCTCGCCGCGGCCGTCCAGCACGAGGACGGCGTTGTCCCGCTGCGGCGCGGCGAGCCCGGCCGACGCCGCGTGCGCCACGTGGTGCTTGACGTAGCGGACCTTCGCCGGGTCGAGCCCGGGCAGCGCGTGCGCGAGGAAGTCGGGCGCCATCTCGGCGTACCTCTTGCGCATGACGTCGCCGTCGTCGAACAGGCCGGTGTCCTCCGGCGTCGTCATCAGGCCGGGGTCGAAGGAGTAGGCGACGGCTTCGAGCTCGTCGGGGCGGATGCCGGCCGCCTCCAGGCACCAGGCGGCGGACAGCTCGGGCAGCTCCCACGCGCTCCACGGCAGGGGGCGCTTGCCGTGCTTGCGCCGGCTGAACCGCTCCTCCTCGGCGGCGGCCACGATCTGCCCGTCGACGACGAGGGCTGCCGCGGGATCGTGGTAGATCGCGTTGATGCCGAGGACCTTCACGCGCGCACTCCTCTTCCTGGGGTCCCGGCCCGTCTGCTCCAGGCGTGCACCCCGGTCGTCCTGCGATGATCAAGCCCCCGGGCGGCGTCCGCAGCTCGAAGCGGTTCAGCCGCGGACGCGCAGCAGGTCGTGGGCGGCGACGGCGGCCAGCGCCAGCGTCTTGTAGCCCACCTCGTCGAACAGCACGGTGACCCGGTCGTCCTCGACGCGCATGACCACGCCGTTGCCCCACTCGCTGTGCTCGACGGCGCTCTCCGTGGCGAACGGGACGCCGGGGTCGGCGGGGTCGGGCTGCTCGAGGGCGACGCCGCTGGAGCAGTTGTCGCAGTTGCCGCAGGGCTGGTCGAGCTGTTCGCCGAAGTAGCCGAGCAGGAACTGCCGGCGGCACTCGGTGGTCTCGGCGTAGCCGCGCATCATCTCCACGCGGCTCTGGTCGACCCGCTCCCGCTGCTCGGCCAGCTCGCGGGCCGCCGCGGCCGCCTCGCCGGGGCTGGGGGCGCCCTCAGCGGGGTGCGCGGCGCCGTCCTCGTCGAGGACGACGGCCTCGACCTGCTCGAGGAGGTTGAGGTCGCGGACCAGCGGGCTGGCGGCGCGGCCGGTCTCCTCGCGGAGGGCCTTCACGTCCACGCCGTCCTCCAGGCCTGCGGCGGGCGCGGCGGCCACGAGCCCGGCGACCTGCTGGAGCTCCTCCTCGGCCGGGGTGCCGGCCGCGAAGAAGCGGCGCAGCCCGAGGTCCTCCTGCCGGTAGACGAGCACCGCCAGCGCCGGCTCGCCGTCCCGGCCGGCCCGCCCGATCTCCTGGTAGTAGCTGTCGACCGAGTCGGCGGGCTCGGAGTGGATCACGAAGCGGGTGCCCGGCTTGTCGATGCCCATGCCGAAGGCCGTGGTGGCGACGACGACGTCGAGCTCGTCGTCCATCCACGCCCGCTGGGTCTCCTCGCGGTCGGCCTTGCTGAGCCCTGCGTGGTAGTGGCCGGCCCGCAGCCCGCGCTCGCGCAGCTCCGCGGCGATGCTCTCGGTGCCTTTGCGGGTGGCGCTGTAGACGATGCCCGGGCCCCGCCCCTCGCCGATCTCGGTCAGCACCCGGTCGAGCACGCCGAGCTCCTTGCCGCGGGCGTCGGCGTGGTGGTCCATCTCGAGGCGGATCTCGGGGCGGTCGAAGCCGGCCACGACGACCGCGGGCTCCCGCATGCCGAGCCGCTCGACGATCTCGGCGCGCACCGGCGGGGCGGCGGTGGCGGTGAGCGCCAGCACGGTGGGGGAGCCCAGCTGCTCGACGGCGTTGCCCAGCCGCAGGTAGTCGGGGCGGAAGTCGTGCCCCCACGCCGAGACGCAGTGCGCCTCGTCGACGACGAACAGCGCCGGGCGCGCGGCGGCCAGGGCGTCCACGACGTCGGGCTTGGCCAGCTGCTCGGGAGCGAGGAAGAGGAAGCGGACCGTTCCGTTCCCGACGCCGGCGAGCGCCTCGCGCTGGTCGGCGGCGGACATCGTCGAGTTCAGCTGGGCCGCCCGGCCGGCCTCCTCCTCGAGCTCGGTGAGCCGCTCGACCTGGTCGCGTTGGAGGGCGATCAGCGGCGACACGACGACGACCGGGCCGTCGAGCAGCTGCCCGGCGACCTGGTAGATCGCGGTCTTGCCGGCCCCTGAGGGCAGCACGGCGAGGGTGTCGCGGCCGCCGACGACGGCCTGCATCGCCTCCTCCTGGCCGGGGCGGAAGCTGTCGTAGCCGAGCACCTCGCGGGCGATCCGGCGGATGCGGCGGGTGCGGACGGAGGCGGTCGCGCCGGCCGGGTTGTCGTCGGTGGCCCCGTCGGGGAGAGTCAGGGCGGAGGCGCGCGGCACCGGCTACGTCTCCCCTCGACGGAAGATCGACAAACCGATCCATGGGCGAGCCGGAACAGAGCCGGGTGGATCCCTTGCTTCGTGGCGGCGGCGGGCGCCTCGACGTTCCCGCGGGAACGCCTCGGGCCGCGGATCAGGTCAGCGGCGAGCGGCGCGGCCCGACGTCGGCCCGCTCGGCCGCGCTCCGTCCGGCGATCCAGCCGCCCGCGTCGACCGAGGCGCGGCTGCGGCTGGTGCGGAGCCTGGGGAACAGCTCGGCCACCGCGGCGTCGACGGCCTCGCGCCGCGACCGCAGCACCGGCAGCAGGTCCAGCTCCCGCTCGGCAGCGGCCTCGGCGGTGGCGCGGCGGCGGGCGTCCTGCAACCGCTCGCCGATGCGGTGCGCGTAGCCGAGCAGGAACGCGCGGCGAAACGCGCGCGGCGAGGAGTGCCGACCGGTGTGCCGCTCGGCGGCCGCCAGACCCTGCGCGACCTGCAGGAGCAGTGAGGTGAACAGCAGCTCGACCGCGTCGAGGTCCGCCCGCCCGCCGACGACCGTGGCGATGCCGAGGCCCTGGTACCAGACCAGCCGCACGTCGTTGGCCTCCGCGACCGCCCCCAGCAGCTGCACCTTGGCGCGCACGTACGGGTCCGCGACGTGCACCCGCCGGGTGCCGACGTCGGCGGGCGGGGCCGCGCCCTGCAGAACCGCGGCGTCGACCGCGTGCCGGGTCATGAGCTCCTGGGCCTTGGCGGTCAGCGCCTCGGCCTCCTCGGCGAACGCGGTGGACTCGGCCTTGGCCAGCAGTCCGCGGATGACCCGCAGCGCCCGGTCGTCCCCACCACCGGCGGGCCTGCCGGTGCGCACCCGGGCGGCGCCCCACCGCGACGGCGGCGGCACGAGCAGTTCGATGCGAGCGGTGCCGCGCAGCGTCCCGAGCAGCTGCAGCGCGATGCGCCACGCCTCGGCCGGCGAGCGGCGCTCCGACCGCTGCCACGCGGTCACCACCGTGCCGTGCCCGGACGGTTCCGCCTCCGCGGCGCCGAGCTCGCGCAGCTGGTCGACCCAGGTCTCGGGCGCCCGGTCGACGGCCGAGGTGCGGCGGGCGTGCTCCGCGATCAGCGCGACGGCCAGCGGCACCGACCCGGCGGTCGCGGTCCGGCGGGCGACGTGGGCGACGTCGGCCGGCTGCCAGCCGCGCTCCCAGGTCGCGTCCAGGGCGTCGAGCAGGGTCCGCGTGACCAGGCCGTCGGCGTCGAGAACGACCCCCTGTGCTGCGAGCGCGGCGGCCGTCTCCGTGGCGATGCCGGCGTCGGCGAGCGCGGACGCCCGGTGCCGGAGGAGGTCTGCGAGCCAGGCGTCGTCGATCACGTGGGCATGCTGCCCCGTCCAGCCGACGTCGCCGGTGCGCGGCTGTGGACGGCGGGGCGCCGTCCACAGCCGCGGCTAGGGTCGGGCCGTGGCCGCTCCCTACCGCATCGCCGAGGCCGCGGCGCTGCTCGGCGTCAGCGACGACACGGTGCGCCGTTGGATCGACAGCGGGCGGCTGCCGGCCTCGCGGGACGGCGCGGGCCCGGCCGTGGTGGACGGCGCCGACCTCGCCCGCGTCGCCACCGAGCTGCACGAGCCGCCGGCGCCCGGTACGACCCGGTCCTCCTCGGCGCGCAACCGGCTGACCGGCATCGTCACCCGCGTCGTGCGCGACACCGTGATGGCCCAGGTGGAGATCCAGGCCGGCCCCTTCCGCGTCGTCTCCCTCATGTCGCGCGAGGCGGCCGACGAGCTCGGGCTCGAGGTGGGGGCCCGCGCCGTCGCGACCGTCAAGGCCACCCAGGTCAGCGTCGACGTCCCCTGATCGGTCGCGGATCCGCACCTGCGGACCGGATGTGCGGCTAAGGTCCCGCGCATGCGTGTCGCTCGCCTGCTGACCGGTGCCGTGCTCGCCGTCGCCCTGACCTCGTGCGGGGCCGCGGACGGGAGCGAGGACGCCGCCGAGGGCCCGAGCGGCACGCTCACCGTCTTCGCCGCCGCCTCGCTCACCGACGTCTTCACCGAGCTCGGCGACCGGCTGGAGCAGGACAACCCCGGCCTCGACATCCGGTTCAACTTCGCCGGCAGCTCGGCGCTGGCCACCCAGATCGTCCAGGGCGCGCCCGCGGACCTGTTCGCCTCGGCCAACCCCCAGCAGATGGCCGTGGTCACCGATGCCGGGCTCGAGGCCGGCGAGCCCGTCGTCTTCACCGAGAACGTCCTGGAGATCGCGGTCCCGGCGGGCAACCCCGGCGGCGTGACCGGCCTGGCGGACTTCGCCGACCCCGATCTCGTGCTGTCCGTCTGCGCGGCCGCCGTCCCGTGCGGCGCCGCGGCCGCCGAGGTCTTCGAGGCGGCGGGCATCACCCCCGTGCCCGACACCGAGGAGGAGGACGTCCGCGCCGGGCTGACCAAGGTGCAGCTCGGTGAGGTGGACGCCGCGCTGGTCTACGCCTCCGACGTCCGTAGCGCCGGGCCCGACGTCGAGGGCATCCCCTTCCCCGAGGCGGAGCAGGCGATCAACGAGTACCCGCTCTGCGTCCTCGAGGACGCGCCGAACCCCGCCGCCGCGCAGGCCTTCGCCGACCTGGTGCTCTCTGACGAGGGGCGCGCGGCGCTGGCCGACGCGGGCTTCCGGCCGTCCTCGTGAGCCGCCCGGGCGCCGGGCGTGTCCCCCTGCCCCTGGCCGTCCCCGCCGCGCTGGCCGTCGCGTTCCTGGTCCTGCCGCTGGTCGGGTTGCTGGTGCGGGCGCCGTGGTCGTCGCTGGGGGAGCAGCTCACCGCGCCCGGGGTCGGTCAGGCCCTGCGCCTCAGCCTGCTCTCGGCGACCGCGGCCACCGCCGTCTCGCTGGTGCTCGGGGTGCCGCTCGCCTGGGTGCTCGCCCGCTCCCGCATCCGCGGCCGCACCGTGCTGCGCGCGCTGGTGACCGTCCCGCTGGTGCTGCCGCCGGTCGTGGGCGGCGTCGCGCTGTTCCTGGTGCTCGGCCGGCAAGGGATCGTCGGCTCCTGGCTGGAGGACGCCTTCGGCATCACCGTCCCGTTCACGACGGCCGCGGTCGTCGTCGCGCAGACCTTCGTCGCCATGCCGTTCCTCGTGGTCAGCGTGGAGGGCGCGCTGCGCGCCGCCGACGCCCGGTTCGAGGACGTCGCCGCGACGCTCGGCGCCGACCGGTGGACGACGTTCCGCCGCGTCACCCTGCCGCTGGTCGCGCCGGGCGTGGCCGCGGGCGCGGTGCTCTGCTGGGCGCGGGCGCTGGGGGAGTTCGGGGCCACCATCACCTTCGCCGGCAACTTCCCGGGAACAACGCAGACGATGCCGACGGCGGTCTACCTGGCGCTGCAGAGCGAGCCCGAGGCCGCCGTCGTCCTGTCGCTGGTGCTGTTGGCCGTCTCGCTCGCCACGCTCCTGCTGCTGCGCGACCGCTGGCTGGGCCGGGCCACGCCGTGACGCTCTCCGCGCAGATGGCGGTGCAGCGCGGGTCACTGGCGCTGGACGTCGCCGTCGAGGTGGCCGACGGCGAGGTGCTCGCCGTCCTCGGGCCCAACGGTGCGGGCAAGTCGACGCTGCTGCGCGTGCTGGCCGGGTTGCTGCCGGCCGACGCGGGCCGGGTAGCCGTCGACGGCACGACCTGGGACGACGACGGCGTCCACCTGCCACCGCACCGCCGCCCGCTCGGCATGGTCTTCCAGGACGCACTGCTGTTCCCCCACCTCAGCGTGGCCGAGAACGTCGCGTTCGGGCTGCGCACCCGCGGGCATGGCCGGACGGCGGCGCGCGCGGCCGCCGACGGCTGGCTGGCCCGCGTCGGCCTGGACGGGCTGGGCGGACGGCGCCCGGCGGAGCTGTCCGGCGGGCAGGCGCAGCGGGCGGCGCTGGCGCGGGCGCTGGTGGGCGACCCGGCGCTGCTGCTGCTCGACGAGCCGCTCTCCGCGCTGGACGCCCGCACCCGGCTCACGGTGCGGGCCGAGCTGCGCCGGCACCTGGCCGAGTTCGCCGGCAGCACGGTGCTGGTCACCCACGACCCGGTCGACGCGATGGCGTTGGCCGACCGCGTCGTCGTCGTCGAGGAGGGGCGCGTCGTGCAGACCGGGACGCCGACGGACGTGGGCCGGCGGCCGCGCACCGACTACGTGGCCCGGCTGGTGGGCGTCTCGCTGCTGCCGGGGGTCGGCGAGGGCCGGACCGTGCAGTTGGACGACGGCGGCGAGGTGGCGGTCGCCGAGGAGGTCACCGGGCCGGTCTTCGCGGCGGTGCGGCCGGAGTCGGTCGCGCTGTTCCTGGCCCGGCCGGTGGGCAGCCCCCGCAACGTCTGGCCGCTGCGGCTCGCCGGCGCCGTCCCGCACGGGACGACGGTGCGCTGCGAGCTCGCCGGCGCGGTGCCGCTGGTCGCCGACGTGACCGCCACTGCCTTCGCCGAGCTCGGTCTCGCGCCCGGCAGCGAGGTGTGGGCGGCGGTGAAGGCCTCCGAGGTCGCCGTCTACGCCCGCTGAGAGAGTGGACGGCATGACCTGCGCAGCCGTCGTCCTCGCCGCCGGGGGCGGCCGCCGCTACGGGATGCCCAAGGCGCTGGTCGAGTACGAGGGCAGCCTGCTGGTCGAGCGGGCGGTGCGGACGGCGCGGGCGGCCTGCGACGTCGTGCTCGTCGTCCTCGGTGCGCAGGCGGTCGACGTGTGGCGCGCCGCGGACCTCTCCGGCGCCACCGTGCTGGCCAACAAGGACTGGGAGACCGGGATGGCCTCCTCGCTGCGCACCGGGCTCGACGGCTTGCGGGGGTTCCCCGGCACCGTCGACGCCGCCCTAGTCACGCTCGTGGACATGCCCGGCATGACGGCGTCCGCGCTGCGGGCGGTCGCCGCGCACGCCGCTCCCGACGCCCTCGCCGTCGCCACCTACGACGGCGTCCGCGCGCACCCCGTGCTGCTCGGCCGCGACCACTGGGCGGGGGTGAGCGCGACGGCGACCGGCGACGAGGGGGCGCGCCGGTACCTGGCGGAGCGGGACGTCGTCGAGGTCGACTGCACCGGCCTGGCGGATCCGGCCGACCTCGACGTGCCCCCGCCGGGGGTACCGTCGCTGCCGTGATCGCCCGGGTCGTCGACGAGCCGCTGTCCGTCGCCGAGCACGAGGACGCCGTGGCGGACAAGGCAGCCGGCGCCGTCGTCAGCTTCGCCGGGGTCGTCCGCGACCACGACGGCGGCCGCGGGGTGACCGAGCTGGAGTACGTCGGCCACCCCACCGCCGCCGACGTGCTGGCCGAGATCGCCGCGGAGTTCGCCGCGCGCGAGGACGTGCACGCCGTCGCCGTCAGCCATCGGATCGGCCTGCTCGGCATCGGCGACGTGGCGCTGGCGTGCGCGGTCAGCTCCTCGCACCGGGCCGCGGCGTTCGCCGCCTGCGCTCACCTCGTCGACGAGGTGAAGGAGCGGCTGCCCATCTGGAAGCGGCAGGTGTTCACCGACGGCGAGGAGGAGTGGGTCGCCTGCCCGTGACGGTGGGATGCTTCCGGCGTGACCCACCTCACCAGCCCGGATGAGCTCGCGGCCGCCCTCGAGGGCACCGGCTACCTGCCCGACGAGGGGCTGGCCACCGCCGCCTACCTGGCGCTGACGATGCACCGGCCGCTCTTCCTCGAGGGCGAGGCCGGCGTCGGCAAGACCGCGCTGGCGCACGCGCTCGCCGAGGTCACCGGCCGGCCCATCTACCGGCTGCAGTGCTACGAGGGGCTGGAGGCCAGCCAGGCGCTCTACGACTGGGACTTCGGCCGCCAGCTCCTGCACCTGCGCGCCGCCGAGGCCGCGCACGCCGCCGACGACCCGGGTGCCCTGGAGGCCTCGCTCTACGACCGGCGCTTCCTGCTCGCCCGCCCGCTGCTGCAGGCGCTGGAGGACTCGCCGTCGGTGCTGCTGATCGACGAGATCGACCGGGCCGACGACGAGTTCGAGGCGTTCCTGCTCGAGGTTCTCTCCGACTTCACCATCTCCATCCCGGAGCTGGGCACCGTGCGCGCCACGACGCCGCCGCTGGTGGTGCTCACCTCCAACCGCACCCGCGAGGTGCACGACGCGCTCAAGCGGCGCTGCCTCTACCACTGGCTGGAGCACCCGGGCTTCGACCGCGAGGTGGCGATCCTCCGCCGCCGGCTGCCCGAGGTGACCGAGCGGCTGGCCGGCGAGGTGGCCCGGGCGACGGCCCGGCTGCGCACCCTGGACCTGCTCAAGCCGCCGGGGATCGCCGAGGCGATGGACTGGGCGACGGCGCTGCACACCCTCGGCGCCCGCGAGCTCGACCCGGACACCGCCGCCCGCACGCTGGGCGCGGTGCTCAAGTACCGGGAGGACACCGAGCGGGTGCGGCAGCAGGTGGGCTCGGTGCTCTCCGGTGGCTGACACCCGCGACGTCGTCGACAGCGTGCTGGGGTTCGCGCGCACGCTGCGGGCGGCCGGGGTGGCGGCGTCCCCGGACCGGGTCGAGGCGATGCTCGCCGCGCTGGGCGCGCTGGAGGTCCTCGACCCGGGCCACGTGTACTGGGCGGGCCGGCTGACCCTGTGCTCGGGCCCGGACGACCTGGACCGCTACGACGCCGCCTTCTCCGCCTGGTTCGGCGGCGAGCTGCCCCGCGCCCCGCGGCGCACGCCGCCCCCGCGCCCGGTGGTCTCCGCGATGGCGCCGCTGGACGCCGGATCCGGGGACGGCGCCGAGCCCGGGGCCCAGGAGCTCGCCGTCCGGGCCAGCGAGGCGGAGGTGCTGCGCCACCGCGACGTCTCCCAGCTCGGCCCGGCGGAGCTGGAGCACCTGCGCCGGCTGTTCGCCGTGCTCCGGCCGGCCGCACCGATGCGCCCCTCGCGCCGCCGACGGGCCAGCCCGGCCGGCGCCGTCCACCCCGCCCGCACGGTGCGCCGGGCGCTGCGCGACGGCGGCGAGGTGACCCGGCTGCTGCACCGGCGCGCCGCGCCGCGCGCCCGTCGCGTCGTCCTCCTCGTCGACGTGTCCGGCTCGATGAGCCCGTACGCCGACGCGCTGCTGCGGTTCGCCCACGTGGCCGTGCGGTCCCGGCCGGCCTCGACCGAGGTGTTCACCGTGGGCACCCGGCTGACGCGGGTGACCCGCGAGCTGCGGCTGCGCGACCCCGACCGGGCGCTGGCCGCCGGTGGGTCGGCGATCCCGGACTGGTCGGGCGGCACCCGGCTCGGCGAGGTGCTCAAGGCGTTCCTGGACCGCTGGGGGCAGCGCGGCACCGCCCGCGGCGCCGTCGTCGTCGTGTGCAGCGACGGGTGGGAGCGCGGCGGCACCGAGGTGCTCGCCGAGCAGATGGCGCGGCTGCACCGGCTCGCGCACGCGGTGGTGTGGGTCAATCCGCACAAGGGGCGGCCGGGCTACGAGCCGCTGGCCGCAGGCATGCAGGCGGCGCTGCCCTCGGTCGACCACTTCGTCGCCGGGCACAGCATGGCCGCGTTCCAGGAGCTGACAGAGCTGATCCAGCATGCCTGAGCGGGAGGTGGACAGCGATGCGTGACGTCCTCGACGAACTGGTCGGCTGGTGGCAGGCGGGGGAGACGATCGGGGTGGGCACGGTGGTGGCCACCTGGCGCTCCGCCCCGCGGCCGGCCGGGGCCGCCATGCTCGTCGGCCCGGACGGGACGGCGGTGGGCAGCGTCTCCGGCGGCTGCGTCGAGGGCGCGGTCTACGAGGAGGCGCAGGACGCCGTCGGCTCCGGGGAGCCCACGCTGCGGCGCTACGGCGTCAGCGACGACGACGCGTCCGCCGTCGGGCTGACCTGCGGCGGGATCCTGGACGTGTTCGTCGAGCCGGTCTCGCGGGAGTCGTTCCCCGAGCTGGGCGAGGTCAAGGAGTCGGTCGACCGGCACGAACCGGTCGCCGTCGTCACCTGCGTGGCCGGCCCGGACGACCGGCTCGGCCGCCGCCTCGTCGTCTGGCCGGACCGGACCTCGGGCACGTTCGGCACGCAGCGGCTGGACGACGCCGTCGCCGCGGACGCCCGCGGGATGCTCGCCGCCGGGCGCACCGGGATGCTGCACGTCGGCCACGACGGCGAGCGCCGAGGCGACGACCTGGAGCTGTTCGTCAACGCCTTCGCCCCGCGAGCGCGGATGGTGGTCTTCGGCGCGATCGACTTCGCCGCGGCCGTCGCGCGGGTCGGGTCGTTCCTCGGCTACCGCGTCACGGTGTGCGACGCGCGGCCGGTGTTCGCGACGCCGCGGCGCTTCCCCGAGGCCGACGAGGTCGTCGTGGAGTGGCCGCACCGGTACCTGCGGGGCGAGGTGGACGGCGGGCGGATCGACGAGCGCACCGTGCTGTGCGTGCTCACCCACGACCCGAAGTTCGACGTCCCGCTGCTCGAGGTCGCCCTGCGCCTGCCGGTGGCCTACGTCGGTGCCATGGGCTCCCGCCGCACGCACGACGAGCGCCGGCAGCGGCTGGCCGAGGCGGGACTGACCGAAACGGAGCTCGCCCGGCTGTCCTCGCCGATCGGGCTGGACCTGGGCGCCCGCACCCCCGAGGAGACCGCGGTGTCCATCGCGGCGGAGATCATCGCGGGCCGCTGGGGCGGCTCCGGAGAGCGGCTGGCCGGCACGGAGGGGCCGATCCACCGCACCGCCGACCGCTGACGACGACCCCGGCGCAGCTAAGTGTGGCCTAAGTCACTTCCCATGCGTAAGACTCCGCTCCAGGTGACCGAGCAGTGGCCAGAGCGGAGGACCCGTGACCCAGATATCGGTGCGCGTCGACGGCGTGACCTACACGGACGAGGTCGAACCCAGGACCCTCCTGGTCCACCACCTGCGAGAACGGCTCGGCAAGGTCGGCACCGTCGTCGGCTGCGACACGAGCAACTGCGGGGCCTGCACGGTGCACCGCGACGGCGAGGCGGTGAAGAGCTGCACGGTGCTGGCGGTCCAGGCCGACGGCAGCGAGGTCACCACCATCGAGGGCATCGCGCAGAACGGCTCCCTGCACCCCATGCAGAAGGCCTTCCACGAGATGCACGGCCTCCAGTGCGGCTACTGCACCCCCGGGATGATCATGGCCTCGATCGACCTGGTCGCCGACAACCCGGATCCGAGCGAGCACGAGGTGCGCGAGGGCATCGAGGGCAACCTCTGCCGCTGCACCGGCTACCAGAACATCGTCCGCGCCGTGCAGCAGGCCGCTGCCGAGATGCGCGGCAGCACCCCGGACACCCTGGGAGCGCAGGCATGACCGCCGTGGAGGACCGCCCGGCCACCGCGGGCCCGGCCAAGGAGGTCGGCCAGGCGCGCCGGCGCAAGGAGGACGCCCGGCTGATCACCGGGAAGACCACCTGGACCGACAACCTGGTCCTGCCGGGGATGCTGCACCTGGCCGTCGTCCGCAGCCCGTTCGCGCACGCCAAGATCCTCGCCGTCGACGTCGAGGCCGCCCGCTCGGCGCCGAACGTCGTCGCCGTCCTCACCGGGCAGGACTTCAAGGAGGAGCAGGGCTCCATCCCGTGCGCCTGGCCGGTGACGCCCGACATGGTCAACCCGGGGCACCCGTCGGTCGCCGTCGAGGAGGTCAACCACGTCGGCGAGGCGGTCGCGGTGATCGTGGCGCGCAGCAAGGCCGCCGCGCAGGACGCCGTCGAGCTCGTCGACGTCGACTACCACCCGCTGCCCGTCGTCGTCGACATGGAGCGGGCGACCGGGGCGAACCCCGACCTCTGCCACGACCACCTGGACACGAACGAGAGCTTCCGGTGGATCTTCGACGCCGGCGAGGCCGGCACGGGCCAGAACACCGACGAGGCGTTCGCCGCCGCGGACGTGGTCGTGCGCCGGCGGTTCGTCCAGCAGCGGCTCATCCCGGCGTTCATGGAGCCGCGGGCGACCGTCGTCCAGCCGCAGGGCGACGGCTACACGATGTGGTCCTCCACCCAGGTGCCGCACATCCTGCGGATCATGCTGGCGATGATCACCGGGGTGCCGGAGCACAAGCTGCGGGTCATCGCGCCCGACGTCGGCGGCGGCTTCGGTGGGAAGCTGCAGGTGACGCCGGAGGAGGTGCTCACCCTCCTGGTGGCCCGCAAGCTCGGGAAGCCGGTCAAGTGGACCGAGACCCGCAGCGAGTCGCTGATGAGCGCCCACCACGGCCGCGACCAGATCCAGCACATCGAGATCGCGGCCGACCGCGAGGGCAACGTGAAGGGCCTGAAGGTCCACCTCCTCGCGGACATGGGCGCCTACCTGCGGCTGGTCAGCCCCGGGGTCCCGATCCTCGGCGCGTTCATGTTCCCGGGGATCTACAAGTTCCCGGCCTACCGCTTCGACTGCCAGGGCGTCTTCACCAACAAGACGCCCACCGACGCCTACCGCGGCGCCGGCCGCCCCGAGGCGACCTTCGCCATCGAGCGGATCATGGACGAGCTCGCCGTCGAGCTGGACATGGACCCGCTCGAGCTGCGCCGCAAGAACTGGATCGGCGCCCAGGAGTTCCCGTTCACCACGGTGGCCGGGCTCGAGTACGACAGCGGCGACTACGACGAGGCAACCCGCCAGGCGCTGGAGCTGCTCGGCTACGACGAGCTGCGCGCGGAGCAGCAGCGCCGGCGCGAGACGAACGACCCCGTCCAGCTCGGCATCGGCTTCTCCACCTTCACCGAGATGTGCGGCCTGGCGCCGTCCCGCGTGCTCGGCTCGCACCCCTACGGCGCGGGCGGCTGGGAGCACGCCTCGATCCGGATGCTGCCCACCGGCAAGGTCGAGGTGGTCACCGGCTCGACGCCGCACGGGCAGGGCCACGAGACGGCGTGGAGCCAGCTGGTCGCGGACGAGCTGGGCGTCCCCTTCGAGGACGTCGAGGTGCTGCACGGCGACACCGCGATCTCCGCGCGCGGCCTGGACACCTACGGCTCCCGGTCGCTCGTCGTCGGTGGGGCCGCGGTGGTGAATGCGGCGCAGAAGGTGGTGGCCAAGGCACGCACGGTCGCGGCCCACCTGCTGGAGGCCAGCGAGGAGGACCTGCAGTTCGAGGGCGGGACCTTCTCCGTGCGCGGCACCCCGGGCACGGGCGTCTCCATCCAGGAGCTGGCGCTGGCCACCTTCGCGGCGCACAACTTCCCCGAGGGCGTGGAGCCCTCGCTGGACGCCGACGCGACCTTCGACCCGGTCAACTTCTCCTTCCCCCACGGCACGCACGTCTGCGCCATGGAGGTCGACACCGAGACCGGCAGGGTGTCGATCCGCAAGTACGCCTGCGTCGACGACGTCGGGAAGATCGTCAATCCGCTGATCGTCGAGGGCCAGGTGCACGGTGGCCTGGCGCAGGGCATCGCGCAGGCGCTGTACGAGGAGGCCGTCTACGACGCCGACGGCAACCTCACCACCGGCACCTTCGTCGACTACCTGGTGCCGTCCGCCGCCGACCTGCCGCACTTCGACACCGCCAACACGGTGCACGAGGCGCCGGGCAACCCGATCGGCGCCAAGGGGGTCGGCGAGGCCGGGTGCATCGCCTCGACACCGGCGGTCGTCAACGCCGCGCTCGACGCGGTCCGCCACCTCGGGGTCTCCGACATCCTCATGCCGCTCACCCCCGAACGCGTCTGGCGGGCAATCCACCAGGGCGGGGACGGCGGGGACCGGGCGACCGCCGGCACCAACGCCTACGGCGGCGCGCAGACCGAGACCACCACCGGCGTCTCGACGCCGGAGTCCAGCCTGGGAGGCGACCGATGATCCCCGCGGCCTTCGAGTACGTCCGTCCCAGCACCGTCGACGAGGCGCTCCGGGCGCTGGCCGACGGCGGCGAGGACGCCAAGATCCTCGCCGGGGGGCAGTCGCTGATCCCGGTCATGCGGCTGCGCCTGGCGGCGCCGTCCACAGTCGTGGACCTCACCCGGGTCTCCGAGCTGCGCGGTGTCCGGGAGGACGGCGACGCGCTGGTGATCGGCGCGATGACCACCCACTCGGACGTCGTCAGCGACCCGCTGATCGCCCAGCACGCGCCGCTGATCGCGCAGGCCACCGAGACGGTCGCCGACCGCCAGGTGCGCCACCGCGGGACCTTCGGCGGGGCGCTCGCCCACGCCGACCCGGCCGGTGACCTGCCGGCGGTGGCGCTCGCCCTGGACGCGGAGTTCGTCCTGGCCGGGGCGGGCGGCCGCCGCACCGTGCCGGCGCGGGAGTTCTTCGTCGACTACCTGACCACCGCGCTGGCCGAGGACGAGATCCTGGTCGAGGTGCGGGTGCCGAAGCTGGCCGGCCAGTGGGGGATGCACTACGAGAAGTTCAACCGGGTGGCGCAGGCCTGGTCGATCGTGGCCGTCGCGGCAGCGGTGCGCCGCGAGGACGGCCACATCGCCGAGGCCCGGATCGGCCTGACCAACATGGGGCCGACGCCGCTGCGGGCGACGGCGACCGAGCAGGCGCTGGCCGGTGCGACCGCGGGCGCCGACGCGATCGCCGGCGCGGCGGCGCACGCAGCGGAGGGCACCGCGCCCAGCGACGACCTCAACGCCAAGGCCGACTACCGCGAGCACCTGGCGCGGGTGCTCACCCGTCGCGCGGTCACCGCCGCGGCCGGGATCCAGGGTTAGGGTTTCACGTGCAACTGGAGAACTCCTTCACCGTTCCCGTGCCCGTCGACGAGGCGTGGCGGGTGCTGCTCGACATCGAACGCATCGCCCCGTGCATGCCCGGCGCCGCCCTCGACTCGGTCACCGGCGACGACTTCACCGGCCGGGTGAAGGTCAAGCTCGGCGTGATCACGCTGACCTACCAGGGCAAGGCGTCGTTCGTCGAGAAGGACGAGGTGGCGCGCAAGGCCGTCATCGACGCCCGCGGCCGGGACCAGCGGGGCAACGGCACGGCGTCGGCCGTCATCACGGCGACGCTGTCCGCCGACGGTGACGGCACGAAGGTCGACGTCCTCACCGACCTGAACATCACCGGGCGGCCGGCCCAGTTCGGGCGCGGCGTGATGACCGACGTCGGCAACAAGCTGCTGGGCCAGTTCGCCGACCGGCTGGCCGCCCAGCTCGGTGCCGGTGACGAGCAGCCCGCGACCGCCCCGGCGCCCGCGAGCGTGCTCGCATCCGCGACCGTCCCGGCGCCCGCCACCGTGCCGGCACCCGCGGTGTCCCCCGACGGGGCAGCGTCCCCGGAGCCGGCACCGGTGGCGACGGCCGTGGCGTCGGTGCCGTCGGTTCCCCGGCCGCTGCAGCGCCCGGCGGCCGATCCGGAGCCGATCAACCTGCTCGAGGTCGCCGGCGGCGCGGCGGCGAGCCGGTACGCGGGCCCGGCCGCGGGCGTCGTGCTGCTCCTGCTGCTGATCTTCCTGCTCGCCCGCCGCCGCCGCTGACCCGGACGCGCAGGGGCACGTCTTCGGCCCCGGTACTTGAGTGGGCACGACCCGGCGTGGCATAACTGATGTGCGACGTCTTCGTCGCGCTGCTCCGGGCGTCCGCGCGGCGGGCGGACGACGGGGGAGGGGCACGGCATGACGCTGCCGCACAGTGACAGCGTGCTGGCCTCGATGCCCATCGGCTTCATGGCCGTCGACGCCGACTGGACGATCACCCACCTCAACCCCGCCGCGGAGCCGATGCTGCTCGTCGCGGCGGAGGACCTGGTGGGGCGCAACTACTGGGACGCCTATCCGGCCAACCGCGGGGACGACAGCGAGTTCGGCCGCACCTATCGGCGCGCGATGGCCGAGCGGGTGAGATCCACGGTCGAGGCCTTCTACCCCGATCCGCTCAACCGCTGGTACCAGGTGGAGGCGGTGCCGATCGACGGCGGCCTGCACTTCTACTTCACCGACGTCACCGAACGACGGGTCGCCCAGGACCGCCTGGCGGTGCTCGAGAGCATCGGCGCCGAGCTGGGCGGCACGCTCGACCTGGACGCCGCCGTGGCCCGCATCCCGCGGCTGGTCGTGCCCCGGCTGGCCGAGGGGTGCCTGCTCACCGTCATCGACCCCGACGGTCGCCCCCGCGACGTCGGCTCCTGGCACGTCGACCCGGAGGCGCGGCGGCTGATCGAGCGGTACGCGGAGGTGCGGCTGGCCGACCTGCCGGCCGACGCGCCGCTCCTGCGGGCGCTGCGCGGCGGTGAGACGGTCTCCTTCTCCGGCGCCCAGGCGCTGGCATCACTGCCCGAGGGCGAGGCCCGTGAGATCTTCCTGGGCGTGGGCATCGGCCACGCCGTGACGCTGCCGCTCCAGGGGCACGGGCGGGTGGTCGGCGCCCTGACGCTGCTCATGAGCCGGCCGGGTCCGCCGAGCGAGGCGGACCTGGGCACGGCCCACCAGGTGGCCGACCGCATCGGGCTGGTGCTGGACAACGCCCGGCTGTTCGACGAGCAGCGCCAGCTCGCTGAGGGGCTGCAGCGCAGCCTGCTCACCGCGCCGCTGCAGCCGGACTACGCCGAGATCGTGGTCCGGTACACGCCGGCCGCGGAGGCCGCCCGGGTGGGCGGCGACTGGTACGACGCGTTCGTGCAGCCGTCCGGGGCCACGATGCTGGTCATCGGCGACGTCGCCGGCCACGACACCGAGGCCGCGGCGACGATGGGCCAGCTCCGCGCGCTGCTCCGGGGCATCGCGACGTACAGCGACGGGCTGCCCGCGGCGGTGCTCAGCGGTCTGGACGGCGCGATGAGCCAGCTGCAGGTGGGCACCTACGCCACCGCGGCGGTCGCCCGCTTCGAGCAGGCCGGGGTGCCCGACGGCCTGACCCGGATGCGCTGGTCCAACGCCGGTCACCTGCCGCTGCTGGTCATCCACCCGGACGGGAACCTCGGCGAGCTCGGGCGGTGGCAGGGAGACCTGCTCCTCGGCGTGGACCCCGGCGCCGTGCGCCAGGAGTCCGTCGTCGACCTGGCCGCCGGGACGACGGTCCTGCTGTTCACCGACGGGCTCATCGAACGGCGCTCCAGCGACCTGGACGCCGGGATGGCGGCACTGCGCGACGCCGCCCTCGAGCTGGCCGACCGGCCGCTGGACGTGCTGTGCGACGAGATCATCGAGCGGCTGGTGAGCGGCCGCCCCGAGGACGACGTCGCGCTCGTCGCCATCCGGCTGCGCGGGCAGCCCGGGCGCAGCGACTAGCGCCCGCCGGCCAGCCCGTCGTCGTCGGGGGTCCGGGCAGGGGTGGCGGGTCCATCCCGGCGGCCATGAGGGTGCTGAGCAGGCGCGCGGCCGCCTCGACCACGCGCAACTCGCGTGCTGCGCTGCGCGGTCGGGCGCGGAACGCCACTCCGCAGAGCGTGCCGAACAGGCTGCCGTCGGCGCGCACGAGCGGCACCCCCACGTAGGCGGCCACATCGGCGATCGAGCCGGTGGTGCGGGAGGCGTACGCGGGGACGGCCGCCGTGACGGTGGCCAGCCGCGGTGCACGGCCCTCGGTCATCTCGCGGCAGAAGCTCTGGTCCCACGGCAGCTCCATGCCCGGGGAGACGGCGCCCTCGGGGTGAGCCAGGAGGATCACCTGCCGATCATCGACGACCTGGGTGACGAGCCAGACGTCCCACCCCACGTACCCGGCCAGGAAGCGCAGGGCTCCCTCGGCGGCCGAGCACCAGTCCGGCCACGGGGCGACGTCGTCGACGGCAGCCGGAACCATATCGGCACATTCCGCGCCGCCGTCCCCGGCGTCAACCACCTCGTGCGCCGGTCAGCGCGCGCCGGCGAGCCCGTCGTCGTCCCGGTTCTCCTCGCGCTCGAGCTGCTCCTCCTCGGCCTGCGCCTCCATCACGTGCGCCTCACCGGCGACCGTGGCGGCGGCGTCACCGTGGGACTCGCCGTAGACCTGCTCGGCGCGGCCCAGCAGTTCCTCGGCCTTCGCCTTGGCCTTGTCGAAGATGCTCATGCGCTCATCCTCCCGCGAACGGCGGCAGCACGTCGACGACGGACCCCGACGACAACCGCATCGAGCGGTCGCGGGTCTGCGTCCCGTCGACCAGGAACGAGCAGGCGGTCAGCACCCGGGCCATCCGCTCGCCGTGCGCGTCGACGATCTGGCCGACCAGCTGGTCGAGCGAGGCCGCCTCGCGGCTCTCGGTGTCGGTGCCGCTGGCGGCGCGGGCGCCGGCGAAGTACCGGACGGTGACCACGCCTAACCCCCGATGGCCGACATCGGCCGGGCCGGCTGCAGGAACGACGGGTCGTCGATGCCGTGCCCGGGCAGCTTGCCCAGCGTGGCGATCCGCCAGCGGTCGGCGATCTCCTGGTCCGTGGCGCCCTCGCGCAGCGGCGTCCGCAGGTCGGACTCCTCCCGGGCGAACAGGCAGTTGCGGATCTGCCCGTCGGCGGTGAGCCGCGTGCGGTCGCAGCTGCCGCAGAACGAGCGGGTGACCGACGCGATGACGCCGACGGTCGCCGGGCCGCCGTCGACCAGCCAGCGCTCGGCCGGCGCCGACCCGCGGGCCTCGGTGTCGGGCGTGAGGGTGTGCGCCGCCGACAGCCGCTCCAGGATGTCCTCGGCGGTGACCATCTCGCCGCGGGTCCAGGCGTGGTGGGCGTCCAGCGGCATCTGCTCGATGAACCGCAGCTGGTAGCCGTGCTCGAGGCAGAAGTCGAGGAGGGGGACGGCGTCTTCCTCGTTCATCCCGCGCAGCAGGACGGCGTTGACCTTGACCGGCGTCAGCCCGGCGCGCTGCGCGGCGGCCAGGCCGGCGAGGACGTCGTCGAAGCGGTCGCGGTGGGTGAGCTGCTTGAAGCGGTCGCGGTCGACGGTGTCCAGGCTGACGTTGATCCGGTCGAGACCGGCGGCGGCCAGCGCCGGCGCCACGCGGGACAGGCCGATGGCGTTGGTGGTGAGGCTGACCTCCGGGCGCGGCGTCAGCGCCGTGGCGCCGGCCACGATGCCGACGAGCCCGGGGCGCAGCAGCGGCTCGCCGCCGGTGAAGCGGACCTCCTCGATGCCGAGCTGCTCGACGCCGATCCGGACCAGCCGGACGACCTCCTCGTCGGTGAGCACCTCGACCTTGGGCAGCCAGTCCAGGCCCTCGGGCGGCATGCAGTAGGTGCAGCGGAGGTTGCAGCGGTCGGTCAGCGACACCCGCAGGTCGGTGGCGACCCGGCCGTGCCGGTCGACCAGACCTCCGCTGCCCGGGGTGGGGGCGGCGTCGGCGCGCCGGACCACCGGGTCGGGCAGTGCGGCGCCGGTCATGGCCCGAATGTAGCCGCGCGACCGGAATTGCGGTGCCGGCAGCGGTCCCGCCGCCGCTAGGCTCCCCCCGCCACCCGAGAGACCGGCGGAGCACTCGACCCGCACTCGCCCGTGGCCAGGAAGCGCGAGAAACGCCGTGTCACCCCGCACCCTCTTCGGCCCCTACCTGCGCCTGTTCGCCGTCCCGGGCGCCGCCTCCTTCTCCCTCGCCGGCTGGGTGGGCCGGCTGCCGGCCCCCATGCTGGGGCTGGGCGCCGTGCTGCTGGTGGAGAGCGAGACCGGCAGCTACGGCCTGGCCGGGGCCGTCTCCGGCACCCTCGCGCTGACCTACGCGCTGGCCGGCCCGCAGTGGGCGCGCGCCATGGACCGGCGCGGGCAGGGCCCCGTCCTGCGGATCGCGATGCTGGCCCTGGCCCTGTCCGGGATCGCCTTCGTCACCGCCGTCAGCGCCGGCGCCCCGCGGTGGAGCTGGTTCCTGCTCGCGGCGCTCACCGGCGCGGCCGCGCCCAACATCGGCTCGATGGTGCGGGCGCGCTGGTCGGCGCTGCTGGACCGCGACCGGCGGCAGACGGCCTTCGCGTTCGAGGCGGTCGCCGACGAGGTGGTGTTCGTCCTCGGGCCGCCCCTGGTCACCCTGCTCGCGACGCTGCTGGCCCCGCCGGTCGGCTTCCTGACCGGGATCGTCTTCGGCGTGGTGGGCGGGCTCTGGCTCGCCGGCCAGCGCGACACCGAGCCGCCGCTGCACCCGGTCGACTCCGCTGCGCCCCGCCGCCGGCGGGGTGTGGTCACGCCCGCGCTGCTCGTGGTCACCGTCACCTACCTCGCCGTGGGCGGGCTGTTCGGCGCCATCGACGTCGTGGTCATCGGGTTCGCGGAGGCGGAGGGCGCCCAGGCGCTGTCCGGCCTGGTGCTGGCGGTCTTCGCCGGCGGCAGCCTGGTCGCCGGGCTGGTCTACGGCCTGGCGCGGTTGCCCGGCACGCTGGCCGCGCGCTTCGTGGGGACGGCGGTCGCCTTCGGCCTGGCCGGCCAGCTGCTGTGGGGGGTGAGCTCGCTGCCGGTGCTGATCGGCTGCGGGTTCCTGGCCGGGCTCACCATCGCGCCCGTGCTCGTGTCGGGCACCTCGCTCGTCGAGTCCTGCGTCGCGCCGGGCGTGCTCACCGAGTCGCTGGCCTGGACGATCACCGGCCTCACGGTCGGCGTCACGGCGGGCTCCGCGATCGCCGGTGCGGCCGTCGACGCCTGGGGTGCGGAGCAGGCGTTCGCGGTCCCCGCCGTGGCCGCCGCGGTCGCGGGCCTGCTCTCGCTGCTCGGCGCGCCGCTGCTGCGGTCCCGCCCGACGGAGGCACCCGCCGTGCCCGGTCGTCGGGTTGACACGGGCGCGCAGGGGTAGGGCGCGGAACGGGCCGGTCACGCGCCTTCCGGCAGCGCGCAGCCGACGCGGCCCTCCCGATCACCGAAAGGAACCCTCGTGGCTTCTGCTGTGCCCACCATCGACTTGAACAACGGCGTCCAGATCCCGCAGCTGGGGTTCGGCGTCTACCAGGTCCCGCCCGAGGAGACCGCCGAGAAGGTCGCCACCGCGCTCGAGGTCGGCTACCGGCACATCGACACCGCCGAGATGTACGGCAACGAGAAGGGTGTCGGCGAGGCCGTCGCGCGTTCGGGCATCGACCGTGACGAGATCTTCGTGACCAGCAAGCTGAACAACGGCTTCCACCGTCGCGACGACGCCCTGCGCGCCTTCGACCGCACGCTGGCCGACCTCGGCTTCGACCACCTGGACCTGTTCCTGATCCACTGGCCGCTGCCGGGCATCGACGTCGACTTCGTCGAGACCTGGAAGGCGATGGAGGAGATCTACGCCTCCGGCCGGTGCCGCGCCATCGGCGTCTCCAACTTCAACGCCCACCACCTGCGCCGGCTGTTCGCCGAGACCGAGGTCCGGCCGGCGGTGAACCAGATCGAGGTGCACCCCTACCTGGCGCAGGACGACCTGCGGGCGTTCGACGCCGAGCACGAGATCGTGACCGAGGCCTGGTCGCCCATCGCCCAGGGCAAGGTGCTCGACGACCCCGCCATCACCGCCATCGCCGAGCGGCTCGGGCGCACCCCCGCGCAGGTGGTGCTGCGCTGGCACGTGCAGCGCGGCGACGTCGTCTTCCCGAAGTCGTCCTCGCGGCAGCGCATGGAGGAGAACTTCGCGCTGTTCGACTTCGAGCTGTCGACGTCGGACATGGCCGCGCTGACCGGGTTGGACCGCGGCGAGCGCACCGGCCCCGACCCGGACACGTTCAACTACGTCCCTGGCTGACCCCGGTTCCGGCTCGGCTCGTATGGTCCTGGCTCGCGTCCGATCGCGAGCCAGGACCAGGCCGCCCGATCACGGGGACGCCGGCCGCCGATGGCTCGTCGGATGACCTAGCGGCAGGGCATGATCGGCGTCCGGACCCGACGGCCGGACCGCCGGGCCGGGAAGAGCGGGGGCCGTCCTGCACGCCGTCCGCACCGCTCGGGGGCGCCGCGTCGCGCGGCTGCTGACGGCACTGGCCCTCGTGCTGCTGGTGTCCGGCGGAGCCGTGACCGCGAGCGAGCTGCTGGACCCGCGGAGCTTCGCGGACGCGGTCGCCGTGTCCCCGACGGAGGCGCCGGCGGTCGCCCCGTCGGCTCCCCCGGCGCCCGACCCTCCCCCGCCGCCGGCGCTCCCGCCGGCGTTCGACCGCGGTCAGCGCTCGATCGACGACCCGGCCAGCACCTGGGTGGTGGTGAACAAGCTGAGGCCGCTGCAGCCCCTGGACCACGCCCCTGCCGACCTGGTCGACATCGGCGGGGGGATGCAGCTGCGGGCGGAGGCGGCGCGGGCGGTCGCGGCGCTGCGGGCCGAGGCCGCGGCGGCGGGACTGGACGTCGAGGTGCAGAGCGCCTACCGCTCGTTCGAGTACCAGCAGGGGCTGTTCGGCAACTCGGCGGCGCGCTTCGGCGTCGCCGGTGCGGAGCTGCGCAGCGCGCGGCCGGGGTTCAGCGAGCACCAGACGGGCCTGGCCGTCGACGTGGGCGGCGGGGGCTGCGACATCGAGCGCTGCTTCGGCGACACGGCGGAGGGGCGCTGGGTGGTCGCCAACGCGCACCGGACGGGTTTCGTCGTCCGCTATCCCGCGGGCTCCGAGCAGGTCACCGGCTATCAGTACGAGCCGTGGCACCTCCGCTACGTCGGGCCGGAGCTGGCGACCGAGCTGCACGACACCGGGGTGGCGACCCTGGAGGAGTTCTTCGGCCTCCCGCCCGCCCCGCAGTACGCCGCCGGCTGAGCGCTGCGGGTCTCAGTCGGTCGTGACGAAGTCGATCAGTTCCTCGACCCGGCCGATCAGCTGCGGCTCGAGGTCGGTCCAGGTGCGCACGCGGGCCAGGATCCGCTGCGCCCAGACGTAGCCGGTGTCGTCCTCCCAGCCCAGCCGCCGGCAGACGCCGGTCTTCCAGTCCTCGCCCTTGGGCACCGTCGGCCAGGCCTTGATGCCGACGACCGAGGGCTTGACGGCCTGCCAGATGTCGATGAACGGATGGCCGACGACGAGCGCGTGGTCACCGCTGATCTGCTCGGCGATGCGGGACTCCTTCGACCCCCGCACGAGGTGGTCGACGAGAACGCCGAGGCGCCGTCCCGAGGCGGGCCGGAACTCACGGACGATCGAGGGCAGGTCGTCGACGCCGTGCAGCGGCTCCACCACGACGCCCTCGATGCGCAGGTCGTGGCCCCACACCTTCTCCACCAGCTCGGCGTCGTGCTTGCCCTCGACGTAGATACGCCCCTCGCGGGCCACCCGGGCGCGGGCGCCGGCGACGTACGTGGATCCGGAGGCGCTGCGCGCCGGGGCCGACGGTGCGGCCTGCTTCGGGCGGACGAGGACCACCGGCCGCCCCTCCACCCAGAAGCCCGGGCCCAGCGGATAGCCCCGGACGCGACCGTGCCGGTCCTCGAGGTGGACGACGTCCTTCTCGCAGCGCACGACCGCCCCGACGAAGCCCGAGCTCGGGTCCTCCACGACGAGGTCCTTCTCGGCCTCGACGGTCGGCGCCGGCTTCTTCTGGGTGCGCGGGTGGACGAGGTTGTCGTACGGCGAGCGGGGAGGCACCCGACGACGCTAGGCAGACGCGGGCCGGACGCCGCGGACGACGCGCCGGGGCCCACGGTGCCCGACGCGCCGGGCGGAGAGCGAAACTGCGGAGAGTGATCGGGCGATCAGAACGGTTGTGTCACGCAATCAAGGGCCTCGGGGATCTGGCTGCTCTGCGCTGACCTGCGCGAACGGAGCGCTATACCCGGTTGCGGTGTCGGACCGTCACGCCTAGTCAGGGCGACTCGTCCACGCGGTCGCGCGTGGCACCGGCGACGGATCGTTTCACCCCGCCGCGCACGGTCACCCCTCCCTGTGATCCGCAACACCTCAGCAGAGACGGGAGCGCATCAACGATGATCGGTACCGAGACCCTCGACCGCGTGATCGGCAAGGACGTCTACGACGAGGCAGGCCAGAAGATCGGCTCGGCCGGCGAGGTGTACCTCGACGACGAGACGGGTCAGCCCGAGTGGGTCACCGTCCGCACCGGCCTGTTCGGTACGAAGGAGTCGTTCGTCCCGATCCGGGACGCGGACCTGACCGATGACGGCCTCCGGGTTCCGGTGAGCAAGGACCGGGTGAAGGACGCTCCGAAGATCGACACCGACGGTCACCTGTCGCCGGAGGAGGAGCAGGAGCTCTACCGCTACTACGGCATGGGCACCGGCACGACCGGGCGGACCGACACGAACCGGACCTCCGAGATGGACCTGGAGAACACGTCGGGCCGCTCCATGGCCGGCACGGGCACCGTCGGCACCGACGTGGCCGGTACGGGACGTCGGGACACCGACGGGGACGGGGTCTACGACGACGTCCAGGGTCGGGCCGTGGGCCACGACACCTCCGGCCCGACCGCCGACGACGCCATGACCCGCTCCGAAGAGCGCCTGCGGGTCGGCACCACCACCGAGGAGGCCGGCCGCGCGCGGCTGCGCAAGTACGTCGTCAGCGAGAACGTGACGCAGACGGTGCCGGTGACCCACGAGGAGGTCCGCCTGGAGCGCGAGCCCATCACCGACGCCAACGTCGGCAACGCGATGGACGGCCCGGCCATCTCCGAGGAGGAGCACGAGGTCGTGCTGCACGCCGAACGCGCCGTCGTGGAGAAGGAGGCCGTGCCGGTGGAGCGCGTGCGCCTGGACAAGACGACGGTCACCGAGCAGGAGCAGGTCTCGGCCGACCTGCGCAAGGAGGAGATCGAGGTCGAGGGCGGCGGGGACGCCGAGCGCCGCAGGTGAGCTGATCCCCGGGTGACACCGGGGGCGAAACGGCGGCGGCCGGCCGGGCGACCTTCGATGCCCCGGCCGGTCGCCGTTCTCATCGGGTCAGTCGGAGAAGCAGGCGGCCAGCGCGTCAACCATCAGCGGGACGTCGAGCGCCGAGGCCAGCTCGCGGCAGGAGTGCATCGCCAGCTGCGGGATGCCGACGTCGACGGTCGCGATGCCCAGCCGGGTCGCGGTGAGCGGCCCGATGGTGCTGCCGCACGGCAGGTCGGCGCGCATGACGAACGACTGCACCGGCACGCCGGCCTCCGCGCACCGGTCGCGGAACCACCCGCCGCTGGTCGCGTCGGTCGCGTAGGCCTGGTTGGCGTTGAGCTTGACCACCGGGCCGCCGCCGAGCCGCGGCTGGTGCGCCGGCTCGTGCCGCTCGGCGCGCGTGGGGTGCACGCCGTGCGCCATGTCCGCCGAGACCAGCCGGGAGCGCGCGATGGCCCGGTGCACCGCCTCGCCGTCGCCCGAGTCGGTGGCGGTGGCCAGCCGGCGGACGACGTCCTCGAGGAAGCTGCCACGTGCCCCGGCCATGGAGCCGCTGCCCACCTCCTCGTGGTCGTTGCACACGAGCACCTGGGTGCGCTCCCCCGCGGGCGCGGCCAGCAGCGCGAGCAGCCCGGCGTGGCAGGAGGTCAGGTTGTCCAGCCGCGGGGCGGCGATCCAGCTGCCGTCGGCGCCGGCCCGGGCGGCGGGCTGGGTGTCGGCCAGCACGAGGTCGTGCGCGACGACGTCGCCGGGGGTGGCTCCCGCGGCGGCCGCGACGGCCTCCAGCAGGCCCGGCTCCTCGCCGAGGTCGCCGTCCCAGACCGGGACCAGGTGGCGCTGGGGGTCCAGGGTCAGGCCCTCGCGGACCGAGCGGTCGAGGTGGATCGCCAGCGACGGGAAGCGCAGCGGCGTGCCGGGCAGCCGGACCAGCGTCGTCCCCCCGCCGCGCAGCACGACCCGCCCGGCGACGGTCAGCTCGCGGTCCAGCCAGGTGTGCCAGAGCCCGCCGCCGTACGGCTCGACGCCGACCAGCCGGTAGCCGGCCGCGCGGACGTCGGAGTGCGGGCGGACCTTGAACGTGGGGGAGTCGGTGTGCGCGCCCACCAGCCGCATGCCGGTGTCGCCGAGCGGCCCGCTGCCCAGCCGGAAGGCGATGAGGCTGCCGTACCGGACGACGAAGTGGCGCCCGCCGGCCGACAGCGACCACCGGTCGGTCTCGGCCAGCTCGGTGAACCCGGCCGCGGTCAGCCGCCGCGCCAGCTCCGCCACCGCGTGCCCGGGCGACGGCGAGGCGTCCACGAACGCCCGCAGATCGTCGCCGAGGGCGAGGTCGTCGGCAGGGGCAGCATCCGGCGTCGGCATGCCGCCATCGTGCCCGACACTGCGGACATGGCCGTCCCCGACCTTCCGCACCGCTACGACGTCGAGATCGTGGGGCTGGTGGCCTCCCCCGCGCACCGGTACGACGGGCGCCCGGGCGGTGCGGTGCCCGAGCAGGCGGCGGACCGGCGGGAGGAGATCGAGGTCCGCGCCGGGTACGGCGTCGTCGGCGACCGCTACGCCGGCCGGCCCGCGCACCGCGACGCCCAGCTCACGGTGCTGGCCGCCGAGGCGGTCGAGGCCCTCGCCGCGGAACTGGGCACCGGCGGCCTGGACCCGCTGCTGACCCGCCGGACCGTGGTGCTCCGGGGCGCGGAGGTGGAGGCGCTGCGCGGCGCCGAGTTCTCGCTGGACAGCGGCGCCGGCGAGGTGCGGCTGCGCGGCGGCCGCCCGGCCCACCCGTGCGCCTGGCTGGACACGGTGCTCGCGCCCGGCGCGCACCGGGGGTTGCGCGGCCGGGCCGGCATCCGCTGCGCGGCCCTCGCGGACGGAGTGCTGCGCCTCGGACCGGCCGTCCTGCGCTCCGCCGTGCCCCTGGACCCGGCGGCCGCGGGCGTCCCGGTGCGCCCGGCGCCGCGGCGACGCTGAGCCGGCTCCCGTGCTGCCACACTCCTGCGCGTGCAGCTGGTCGGCGGAGGGCGGGATGCCGACGTCTTCGCCCTCGACGGGAACCGGGTCCTGCGGCGCTACCGCGACCCCGGTCGGTCGGCCGAGCGCGAGGCCGCGGTCATGGCGTACGCCCGCTCCGCCGGCCTGCCGGTGCCGGAGGTGTTCGACGTCGACGGCGCGGACCTCGTCCTCGAGCGGGTCGTGGGCCCGACGATGACGGCCGCG
Source organism: Blastococcus sp. TF02-09 (assembly GCF_003319105.1). Classification (GTDB taxonomy): domain Bacteria; phylum Actinomycetota; class Actinomycetes; order Mycobacteriales; family Geodermatophilaceae; genus Blastococcus. The sequence goes on from NZ_QOHH01000008.1 coordinate 91,350, forward strand.
CTGACCCGGCGGCCGTGGACCCTGGCCGCGCAGGCGCGCGTGCTGGCGGGACTGCACCGGGCGGTGCACGACGTGCCCGCGCCGGACTGGCTCGCCGGACCGTTCGGCGGCGGGAACGCCCTGCTGCACCTGGACCTGCATCCCGAGAACGTGCTGCTGACCGCCGACGGCCCGGTCGTCATCGACTGGACCAACGCGGCCCGCGGCCCGGCGGAGGTCGACGTCGCCGACGCGTGGCTGGTGGTCTCGGTGGGCAGCGTCCCGGGCGGTCGGCTGCAGGCCGCGGTGGTGGGGGCCGCCCAGGGCACCTTCGCCCGGGCGTTCCGACGCGCGACGGGACTCGAGCCGGGGCCGGCGCTGGCCGTCGCGGCGACCCGGCGGCTGGCCGACCGGAACCTCGACGACCGGGAACGGCAGCGGATCCGCCGGCTCGCGGGTCTGCCCGCCGGGTGACCGCCGTCACCCGATGGATGTCGTGGCCGCGCGGCGCCCCGCCGACGCCTGACAGGATGGCCGCGCCCCCGGATACGGGGTCCGACGTCCGAGGAGTCCCATGCGCATCCGCACGTTCACCGCTCCGGCCGCCCTGGCCGCCGGGGCGCTCCTGCTCACCGCCTGCGGCAGCAGCCCGCTGGAGGGCAAGAACGGCCCGGAGGTCGCCGAGCTCGCCGCCGACGCGCTGGAGGAGGCCGGGTCGGTCCACCTCAAGGGCACTCTCTCGCAGGACGGGGAGGAGGCCGAGATCGACATGCAGCTGCAGGGCGACAACGCCGCCGGCTCCATCACCGTCCAGGACATGGAGATCGAGCTCATCAACATCGGCGGGGACGTCTACGCGAAGGCGACCCCGGACTTCCTCGCGTCATACGGCGTGACCGCCGAGGACGCGGAGCAGTACGACGGCCAGTGGGTTGCCTTTCCGGCCGACGGAAGTTCCGGCTTCGAGGAATTCAACCTGACCCAGACCGTCGAGCAGCTGCGAGGTGACGACGCCGAGGACGGAACCGACAAGGACGAGCTGGATGGTGACGACGTCGTCGTCGTCACGCTGGAGGACGGGACCGAGCTGAGTGTGCGGGATGACGACCCGCCGTATCCGCTCGAGCTCGCGGATGACGAGGGCACGTTCACCTTCACCGAGCACGGCGAGGACGAGGACATCTCCGCTCCTGAGGATGTCATCGAGCTGGAACAGATCACCGCGAGCTGAGCCACCCAGCGACCGAACCGGCCGGGACCCCGATCGGGGGTCCCGGCCGTCGTCGTCCGGGCGCCCCCGGCCCGCTGGGTACGGTGCTGGCGCTGCCGCTCTCCCAGGAAGGCCCCCATGCCTGTCGCTCAGCCGGTGACCCCCGATCCCGCGGTGCCCGGCCCGGTCGTCGGGCTGGCGCGCGAGCGCGAGGTCCTGACCGTCGCACTGGCGACGCACCGCCACGTCGTGCTGGAGGGCCCCCCGGGCACCGGCAAGTCCACGCTGCTGCGCTCGGTGGCCGCCGAGACCGGTCAGGACGTCGTCTTCGTCGAGGGCAACGCCGAGCTAACGCCGGCGCGGCTGATCGGCCAGTACGACCCCTCCGCGGTGCTCGCCGGCGGCGACCTGCCGGAGAACTTCACCGACGGCCCGCTGCTCACCGCGATGCGCGGCTCGGGCCTGCTGTACCTCGAGGAGCTCAACCGCATCCCCGAGGAGACGCTCAACGTCCTCATCACGGTGCTCACCGAGGGCGAGATCGCCGTCCCCCGCCTCGGCACCGTGCACGCGACCTCGGGCTTCCGGCTGATCGCGGCGATGAACCCGTTCGACGCGATCGGCACCGCCCGCGTGGGGCAGGCCATCGCGGACCGGATGTGCCGCGTCGTCCTGGGCTACCAGCCCGAGGACGCCGAGCGCGCCATCGTCGCGGGTGTCACCGGGGCCGATGCGGCCCAGGTCGTGCTGGCCGTCCGCCTCGTGCGGGCCACCCGCGAGCACCGCGACCTGCGCACCGGCTCGTCGGTGCGCGGCGCCATCGACCTGGTGCTGCTGCTCGACGGGCTGCTGCGGATGCGGGGGCAGCAGCTGGCCGGGGGCCGCGAGACCGCCCGGGACGCTGCGCACGCCGCGCTGTCGGGCCGGATCCGCGTCACCGAGGGCGTCGAGCGCACGCCGGAGGCGGTGCTCGACGAGATCCTGGACGAGGTGTGGCCGGAGAGCGCGGCGCCCCCGGCCCCGGAGCGGACGCCCGGGGACGACGCCGCGCAGCTGGGTGGTGGTCAGGGAAAAGCGCCGGGCCCGTCGGCTGAGACGGGCACGGAGCAGCGCGCACCCCGCACCGACCGGGCCTCCCGGCGCGGTCCGCGCACGACCGGGCGGCGCGAGATGCAGCTGCGGCACCAGGCGTTCCAGTCGGTCAGCCCCGAGGTCGGCGAGCTCGACGAGGACGCCTTCGCCGGCCTGATGGGCGCCGACCCCGACGCCGCGGCGGCGCTGCTGGCCGACCTGGCGACCGCGACCGACCGGGAGCTGCGGTCGGCCGCGCGCCGGCTGGCCGCGCGGGTGTTCGTGCAGGTCGGCCGGGTGGGGGCGACCCGCGCCCGCGGCACGCGGCGGCTCGTGGCGACCCGCCGTCCCGAGGGCGACCTGGACCTGGACCGGACCCTGGACCGCTGGTCCGGCGTCTGGCCGCCGACCGCCGAGGACCTGGTGACCCGCAACTGGACCGGCTCGCGCCGCGCCGTCTGCCTGCTGGTCGACCGATCGGGATCGATGCAGGGGCTCGGGGTGGCGATCGCGGCGGTCGCGGCGGCCGGCGTCGTCCTGGCGGCCGACGAGCGGCTGCAGACCAGTGTGCTCACGTTCGCCGACGACGTGACGGTGCTGCAGCCCCTCGGCCGGCACCGGGCGGCGGAGGACGTCGTCCTGGAGCTCGTGGGGCTGCGCGGGCACGGGAAGACCGACATCGCCGCCGCCCTGCGCGGGGCCCGGCGCGAGCTGCTGCCGGCGACGGCGGACGAGCGGGTGGTCGTGCTGCTCTCCGACGGGCTGTCGACGGCGGGGGAGCCCGCGGCCTCGGCGCTGGCCGGCATCGACCGGTTGCACGTGCTGTGCCCGCTGCCCAGCGACGAGGCGCTGGAGGCTGCGCGCCTGCTGGCCGTACGCGGGGGCGGGCGGATGGAGCCGGTGCGGTCCCTGAACGAGCTCGGGCCCGCCCTCACCCGGTTGCTGGGGTGAGGGCGGGCCCGAGGGTGCGGCCAACTACGAGCGGTCGGCGTCCGTGTAGACGATCATGCCGCGGATGTTCTTGCCGTCGCGCATGTCCTGGTAGCCCTGGTTGATGTCCTCGAGCTTGTACCGGGTGGTGACCAGCTCGTCGAGCTTGAGCTGCCCCTCCTGGTAGAGCGACAGCAGCTCGGGGATGGCGTTGCGCGGGGCCAGGCCGCCGAAGATGGCGCCCTGCAGGTCCTTCTGCAGCAGCGTGAGCTCGAACAGGCTGAGCTTCACGTCGATGTTGGCCGCGCTGCCCATGCCGGTGACGACGGCGCGACCACCCTTGCCGGTGACGCTCATGGCCGAGGCGACGTCCTCGCCCTGGATGTCGCCGACGGTGATGATCGTCTTCTCCGCCATCCGGCCCCAGGTCAGCTCGTTGATGGCCGGCACGGCCTCCTCCATGCTGGCGAAGGCGTGGGTGGCGCCCAGGTCCATCGCCCACTCGCGCTTCTGCGCGACGGGGTCGATGACGATGACCCGCTTGGCGCCGGCCGCCGCCGCACCCTGGATGGCGTTCATGCCGACACCGCCGGCGCCCATGACCACGACGTTGTCGCCGGGGCGGACGTCGGCGACCTTGGTCGCCGACCCCCAGCCCGTGGTGACGCCGCAGCCGACGAGGGCGGCGATCTCCAGCGGGATGTCGGGCTCGATCCGCACGACCGAGGCCTGGTTCACGGTGATGTAGGGGGAGAAGGTGCCCAGGAGGCACATGGGCGAGACGCCCTGGCCGCGGGCGGTCACCCGGTGGGTGCCGTCGGAGATGGCGGTGCCGCCCAGGAGGTGCGCGCCGAGGTCGCAGAGGTTCTGCTGACCGCGGGAACACGGCGGGCACTTGCCGCAGGCGGGGATGAAGGCGGTGACGACGTGGTCGCCCTCCTTGAGGTCGGTCACGCCCGGGCCCACCTTGACGACGGTGCCGGAGCCCTCGTGGCCGCCCAGCGCGGGGAAGCCGACCGGGGTGGCGCCGGTGACGAGGTGCTCGTCGGAGTGGCACAGGCCCGACGCGGCGAGCTCGACGGTCACCTCACCGGCTACCGGATCGCCGACCTCGATCTCCTCGACCGACCACTCCTCGTCCACGCCCCAGAGAATCGCGCCCTTGGTCTTCACTGCTGTCCTTTCGATCGAGGCCCGCCACCGATGACGGGTGCGCAGCACGAGAGTGCTCCGAGCCACACTCTCAGCAGGTCTGCCCGGCGCGTCAAGGTGGGGGGCCGTGCGGTGCTCCGGCGGGCGACACGGGGACACTCGTCGCCGTGTCCGGCGCTCCCGTGGTCGTGGTCGGTGCCGGCCCGGTGGGGCTCACCGCGGCGCTGCTGCTCGCCCGCCGCGGCCTGCCCGTGCTCGTGCTGGAACGCCACCGCACGCCCTACGACCTGCCCCGGGCGGTGCATCTGGACGACGAGGTGTTCCGCGTCCTGCAGCACGCCGGCGTGGCCGACGACCTCGTCCCGCTCACCCGCCCGCTGGCCGGCCTGCGGCTGGTCGACGCCCCGCGCTCGGTACTCGCCGAGTTCCGCCGCGACCCCGCCGCGGGCCGCAACGGGTGGCCGCAGGGCTCGCTGGTGCACCAGCCCGACCTCGAGGCGGTGCTCGCCGCCGCCGTCGAGCGATCGCCGCGAGTGGAGCTGCGTCGCGGCGCCGAGGTGACGGGGGTGACCGCCGACGGCGACGGCGTCACGCTGACCGTGCGCGACCGGGACGGCGGTGCGGACCGGTCCGTCCGGGCGACGGCGGTCCTCGGCTGCGACGGCGCGAACAGCACCGTGCGCGGCCTCATCGGATCCCGCATGCGCGACCTCGGGCCGGCCGATCGCTGGCTGGTGCTCGACGTCCGGTCCCCGGTGCCGCTGCCGATCTGGCCGGGGGTGTCCCAGGTGTGCGACCCGGCGCGCGCCGCGACCTTCATGCCGGTCACCGGCGACCGGTACCGCTGGGAGTTCCGGCTCGCACCGGGGGAGACCGTCGCGGACCTGACGACGCCGGCCGCGCTCCGCCGGTTGCTGGCGCCGGTCGACCCGTCGGCGGTGGAGCTGGTGCGCGCCGTCGAGTACACCTTCCGCGCCCAGGTGGCCGACCGCTGGCGCTCCGGGCGGGTGCTGCTCGCCGGCGATGCCGCCCACCTCACCCCGCCGTTCGTCGGCCAGGGGCTCGGCCTCGGGCTGCGCGACGTCCACCAGCTGAGCTGGAAGCTCGCCGCCGTCCTGGCGGGGGAGGCCGACGACGACCTGCTCGACAGCCACCAGGCCGAGCGGGAGCCGCACGCCCGCGCCCTCATCCGGCTGGCGCTGCTGCTGGGCCGGCTCATGACCGGCGGTGGCCGCGGCGCGGCGGGGATGCGGCGGGCCGTGCTGGCCGTCGTCCGCAGGATCCCGACGGTCGCGCGGCTGGCCACCGACAGCCGTACCCCACCGCTGCGCGGGCCGCTGGTCGACCGGCGCGGCCGGGCCGGGCGGCGGCTCGCGGGGTCGCTGCTGCCGCAGCCGTGGGTCGTGGTGGAGGGGCGCAGGTGCCGGCTCGACGACGTGCTGGGCGACGGTGCGGCGGTGCTGACCGCCGATCTCGACGTGCGCCGGGCCGACGGGACGACGGCGCGCGTCGAGGACCCGACCGGGATGCTGCGGCGCTGGCTCGGGGGCGCCGGACGGGTGGACGTCCGCCCCGATCGCATCGTCGCGGCGGCTCGCTGAGCCGTACCACTGATCGCCGGCAGCGGGACACCCAGACGGGTGGTTCGGCGGCTGGGGGATCGGCTGCGGCTGGTTCGGTGGACGCATGTGGCCGACGATCTTCCGATGAACGAGTGGCTGGCGCGAGCGTCCCGGTGGCAGGTGTGCCTCGTCCTCGGACTCCTGTGCGGGCTGCTCACCGGCCTTCTCGCCGCCACCCTCGGTGGACCCGGTCGGACAGGAGCCCTGTCCGCCGCAGTCGGTGCCGGGATCGCTGGTGCGCTCCTTGGTGCGACGGTGCCCCAGGCCCAGGTGCGCCGCCAGACGGACGCCATTGGAGTGCTTTCTCCCGCGGTTCGCCGTGCCGCGGGTCGTGCGGCCCTCGGAGGTGCTGTGCCCGATGACCCGGTCACCCGTGCTGCTGCCTACGAGTTGGCGCAGCAGTCTGTGGCGGATCGGCAGCGCCACCGCGTGCTCGGACTCCTGGGTTCGCTGGTCTTCCTCGGCCTGCTCGTCCGCCTGGCACTCGAGAGCTCGCCGTGGTGGTGGGTCGGCGTGGCAGTCGTCCTCGCAGGACTCGCCTACGGTCGGCTCGTGCTCCCGCGGAGACTGCGCCGGCGTGCGGAGCTGCTCCGACCCTGAACGTCGTGGCCCTGTCCGCCTGGCTGCGCGGCCGGATGCGCGAGCGGGCGGCGCTGCTCGCCCCGGGTTCTCCGCTGGACTGAGCGCCGGTGCCCGGGGGTAGCGGGACGCCATGAACATCGACAAGAACCAGATCCTGGAGCTGCTGCGCTCACAGGGCGACGAGGGCAGGGCCCAGCAGGCGGAGTCCGAGCTGCCCGATCAGGTGGACACCGACCGGGACGCCGGGCTGCTCTCGAAGTTCGGCATCGACCCGATGGAGCTGATCAAGCAGCTCGGGGGCGGCGGCATCGGCGGCAAGCTCGGCGGTCTGCTCGGCTGACCCGCGTCCGGCCGGCGCGACCCGACCGGGTGACCTGCTGGCCCGGCACGCTCCCCACCAGGACGATCGGTGCATGCGCGAACGGTTGCTGCACGCCCCGGCCTGGGTGCTCGGGCTGCTGAACGGGTCGCTGTTCGGCTCGTTCTGGGCTGTGTGGACTCACTACGGGGACGGTGAGAGCTGGACTGCATCCCTCGTCCAGGGCGGTCTCCTGGGGATCTTCTTCGGTGCGGTGATGGGAGCAGTTCAGCACCGACAGCAACGAGGGGTGCGGGAGGTCGCGGAACGCTCGCCCGAAGGTCTCTCGAAGCGGGTCCGTCGGGCGGCGTTCCGCGGGCCGGTGCCCCCCGACCCTCAGGTGCGGGCGGCCGCCCACGGCCTGGCGGTCGCGCAGTGGGAGCAGTACGACCGGCAACGGCGGTGGGCATCGCCCCTGTTCGGGCTCGGGGCGCTAGGGTCCGCGCTCGTCGCGCTCACCGACAACGCATGGTGGTGGCTCGGCGTCCCAGCGTGGGCGCTCGCGGCCGTCGGCCACCCGTGGATGCGCACCCGTCTGCGCCGTCGGGCCGAGCTGCTGCGCCCTGACGGGATCGCCGAGTCCGCCGCATCTCGCTGACGCGGCGCACCGACCGCGGGGAAGGGCACCTCCAGAACGGTGTCCTGAGGTTACTTTCCCCGCGGTCGGTGGAGCGAGGAGGCTCAGGCCTTGCCGGACGCCTCCGGCGCGAACGGGGCGTCGACGCCGTCGACGCCCAGGTGCCGCTCGAAGGACGGCGGGATGACCAGGTCGTCCGGGCTGAACTGGTCGATCGAGGTGTGGCCGAGGCCGATCATCGCCGAGCCCAGGCCGTCACGGAGCAGGTCGAGGACGTTGCCGACACCCGCTTCGCCGTTCGCGCCCAGCCCCCACAGGTAGGCGCGGCCGATCATGACGGCCCGCGCGCCCAGGGCCAGGGCCTTGGCGACGTCGCCGCCGCGGCGGATCCCGCCGTCCAGCAGCACCTCGACCTGGTCGCCGACGGCCCCGGCGATCGTCGGCAGCGCCCGGATCGCGGCCGGGGTGCCGTCGAGGTTGTTGCCGCCGTGGTTGGAGACCGAGATGGCGCTGACGCCCGCGTCGACGGCGCGCTTGGCGTCGTCCACCCGCATGACGCCCTTGAGCATGAAGGGCTTGTCGGCGCCCCACAGCTCGCGCAGCCAGGCGACGTCCTCCCACGTGGGCATGGGGGACTGCATCCACTGGCCGTAGGCCTCGAAGAAGGTCGGCGCCGGGTCACCGGGGGTGGCGACCATGTTCGGCACGGTCAGGTCCGGGATCTTCCCGGTCTTCGCGAAGCTCCACAGCCAGCGCGGCTTGGTGATGACCTGCGGGGCGTACCGGCGGGCGGCCTCGACGTTGATCCGCTCGGGGATGAAGGGGCTGCCCCAGTCGCGGCCGTAGGAGAACGACCAGTCGAGGGTCGCGATGAGCCCGGCGGCGCCGGCCCGGCGGGCGCGCTCGACCTTGGCGGCCATCACGTCGCGGTCCCCCACCCAGTACAGCTGGAAGAAGGTCTTGGGGTTGGCCGCGATCACCTCCTCCATGGGCTTGCTCGCCATCGAGGACAGGCCCATGGCGGTGCCGCGGGAGGCAGCGGCGCGGGCGACGTCGACCTCGCCGTCGGGGGTGACGGCCTGGACGCCGGTCGGGCTGATGATGACCGGCAGGCTGATCTCCTGGCCCATGACGGTGGTCGCCATGTGCTTCTCGTTCGACAGCCCCGCCGTGTGCGGCGCGAAGCCGAGCTCGGCGAAGGCGGCGATGTTGTCCTCGGCGGTGAGCCCGCGCTCGGAGCCCGCGACCAGCGCGCCGTAGACGCCCTTGGGCAGCCGCTTCTTCGCCCGTCGCTGGGCCTCGGCCACCGACTCGAACCACGGGTTCGCCATGTGCTGGTCTCCTGTCGCTGATCTGCTGCCGCCGCCCGGAGCGGCCGGTGACACCGAGTGCCACCCTATCGGCACGGCGGGAGAACTGCGCCACACCGGCGGGTGAGGGCTCAGCGGAGCAGCGCGGGAAATCCTGCGGTCAGCTCGGCGAACGCCTGGCGGAGGTGGTCGCCCAGCGCCGAGCGCTCGTCGCGGAGCCAGGCCTGGAACGCCGTCGTCGCGGCCGCGCGGGTGGTCGCGGCCACCAGCCGCGGGACCAGGTCGGTCTCCCGCCCCGCCGAGCGCGCAGCGACGTACCGGGCGACGACCCGGTCCACCTCCGCGTACCGCAGCTGCGAGTGCGCCAGGAGCGCCGGCTCGGTGAGGATCAGCCGCATCCGCTCGCGCAGCAGCGGCAGCTCGGCCGCCACGTAGTCGTTGACCTCGACGTAGGCCGCGCACACCGAGCCCAGCACCGGCTGCGCGGGGTCGGCGTCCGCGAGGAGCTCCTCGAGCCGGGCGACGTGGGCGGCGAAGTCGCCCCAGACGGCGTCGGCCTTCGTGGCGAAGTAGCGGAAGAACGTGCGCCGGCTGATGCCCGCCGCGTCGGCGACCTCGTCGGTGGTGACCTGCTCGAAGCCGCGCAGCGTGAACAGGTCCAGCGCCGCCCGCTCGACCCGGGCGCGGGTGCCCTCGGCCGGGACGCCGGGGACAGCGGTCTCGATGGCGGTCACGCCCGCATCATGCACGGTCCGCACCCGGGAGCCGGTGGATCGGACACCCCCTGTTGCCGCGTGGCACCGGGTGTCATTAGCCTCGCTGCAACGTCCGTGACCGCGATCACCTGGAGTGCGCCATGCCCGAGACCACCACCGACGTCGACACCGCGCCGGCCCCCGCCGCCGCCGAGGAGACCCTGGTCGAGGAGTCGCTGGTGGAAGAGGTCTCGATCGACGGCATGTGCGGCGTCTACTGAGCGACGACGTCCCGGTGACCACGGCGGTGTCTCCTGCCGAGGTCGCGTTCGACCCGGCCGCGCCCTGGCGGCGCGCCCGCTCGGTCGCGCTGCGGCCCGAGCCCTTCGGCGCGCTGGTCTACCACTTCGGCAACCGGAAGCTCTCCTTCCTGAAGTCGAAGACCCTGGTCGCCGTCGTCGAGGCGCTGGCCGACCACCCGAGCGCAAGTGCCACCCTCGTGGCCTGCGGCGTCACACAGGCCCAGCGGCCCGCGTACGAGAAGGCGCTGGCCGACCTGGCCCGCTCGCAGATGATCGAGAGAAGGACCGACGCGTGACCGCTCTCCTGCCGCCCCGCCCCACCACCCCGGCCGAGCGCCCCGTCGGTGGCCGGCTCGTCGACCAGTTCGAGTACGGCCTGGACGCCCCGATCTGCCTGACCTGGGAGCTCACCTACGCCTGCAACCTGGCGTGCGCGCACTGCCTGTCCTCCTCGGGACGGCGGGACCCGAACGAGCTGTCCACGGCCGAGGCCGAGGCGGTCATCGACGAGCTGCAGCGGATGCAGGTCTTCTACGTCAACGTCGGCGGCGGCGAGCCCACGGTCCGGCCGGACTTCTGGCACCTGCTCGACTACGCCATCGGCCAGGACGTCGGCGTCAAGTTCTCCACCAACGGCATCAAGCTGGACAAGGCCCGGGCCGCCCAGCTGGCCCGCACCGACTACGTCGACGTGCAAATCTCCCTGGACGGCGCCACCGCCGAGGTCAACGACCGGGTGCGCGGTACCGGCTCCTACGCGACGGCGATGCGCGCGCTGGAGAACCTGGCCGAGGCCGGGATGAAGGACTTCAAGGTCTCCGTCGTCGTCACCCGGGAGAACGCCGGCCAGCTCGACCAGTTCAAGGCGCTCACCGACTCCTTCGGCGCCCAGCTGCGGATCACCCGGCTGCGCCCCTCCGGCCGCGGGGCCGACGTCTGGGACGAGCTGCACCCGACGATGGCCCAGCAGCGCGAGCTCTACACCTGGCTGCTGGCCAACGGCGACGGCGTCCTGACGGGGGACTCGTTCTTCCACCTGTCGGCGTTCGGCGAGGCCCTGCCGGGGCTGAACCTGTGCGGCGCGGGGCGCGTGGTCTGCCTGATCGACCCGGTCGGCGACGTCTACGCCTGCCCGTTCGCCATCCACGAGAACTTCCTCGCCGGCAACGTGCGCGACGAGGGCGGGTTCCAGCGGGTCTGGCAGTCCTCGGAGCTCTTCGCCGACCTGCGCAACCCGCAGACCGGCGGCGCGTGCACGAAGTGCGCCCACTTCGACGCCTGCCGCGGTGGGTGCATGGCCGCCAAGTTCTTCACCGGCCTGCCGCTGGACGGCCCGGACCCCGAGTGCGTGCAGGGGTACGGCGAGAGCGCCCTGGCCGCCCGCGACCTCGAGCTGGTCACGCCGCGCAGCCACATCGACCACTCGCACAGCGGACCGGTCCGCGGGCAGCCGACGCTGCTGGGCATCCCGTCCATCCCCGCCAAGATCTGCGACGAGTCCCCGCTGGCGGGCATCGACCTCCGCTGACCGCCCTCGCCCCGCCGTAGACCGTTGTGGCGTGGGTCACTGCCCTTTAGCGTCCCTGCCCGAGGCGCCTCGCGTCGCGCGCCTCCTCCGGAGCGCGGTCGACGACGAGGTCGAGGGGCAGACATGGGCAAGCTGGACGGCAAGGTCGCATTCATCACCGGCGCCGCGCGCGGCCAGGGGCGGTCCCACGCCCTGCGGCTCGCGCAGGAAGGCGCCGACATCATCGCCGTCGACATCTGCGCGCAGGTCGGCTCGGTGGGCTATCCCCTGGCCACGCCGGAGGACCTGGCCGAGACCGTGCGGCAGGTCGAGGCCCTGGACCGGCGGATCGTGGCCTCGCAGGCCGACGTGCGCGACAGCGGGGCGCTGACGGAGGCCGTGGACGAGGGCGTCGCGCAGCTCGGCCGGCTCGACATCGTGCTGGCCAACGCCGGGATCGCCAGCTTCGGGCCGGTCACCGAGCTGACCGACGAGATGTGGGACGACATGATCGACATCAACCTCACCGGCGTCTTCAAGACCGTCCGGGCCGCGGTGCCGCACCTGCGGGCGCACGGGCAGGGCGGGGCCATCGTGATCACCAGCTCGACGGCCGGGATCAAGGGGATGGGCAACCTGGCCCACTACGTCTCGGCCAAGCACGGCGTCGTGGGCCTCATGAAGACGCTGGCCAACGAGCTGGCCCCCGACATGATCCGCGTCAACTCGGTGCACCCGACCGCGGTGGACACCGACATGATCCACAACGACCAGACCTACGGGCTGTTCGTGCCGGACAAGCCGGCGGCCGAGGTCACCCGGGACGAGGCCGGCGAGATCTTCCAGGCGCTCAACGCGCTGCCCATCCGGTGGGTCGACCCGGTGGACATCAGCAACGCGATCCTCTTCCTGATCAGCGACGACGCCCGCTACGTCACCGGCGTGCAGCTGCCGGTCGACGCCGGATCGGTGGTGAAGTGATGGCCGGCCGCGTGGAGGGCAAGGTCGCCTTCATCACCGGCGCCGCCCGCAGCCAGGGCCGCAGCCACGCGCTGCGGCTGGCCCAGGAGGGCGCGGACATCATCGCCGTCGACATCGCCGGACCGGTCGGGTCCATCCGGATGTACCCACCGGCCACGGAGGAGGATCTGGCCGAGACGGTCCGGCAGGTCGAGGCGCTGGACCGCCGGATCGTGGCGACCAAGGCCGACGTGCGCGACTCCGGTGCCCTGCGGGCCGCCCTGGACGAGGGCGTGGCCCAGCTCGGCCGGCTCGACATCGTGCTGGCCAACGCCGGGGTGTTCGAGATCCAGCCCGCGCTCGAGCTCTCCGACGACGACTGGCGCGAGATGATCGACATCAACCTCACCGGCGTCTGGAACACCTGCAAGGTGGCGCTCCCGCACCTGGTCGAGGGCGGCCGCGGCGGGGCCATCGTCCTCACCAGCTCCACCGCCGGGCTCAAGGGCGTGCCCAACACCGTCCACTACACGGCGGCGAAGCACGGCGTCGTGGGCATCATGCGGACGCTGGCCAACGAGTTCGCGGAGCACTCGATCCGGGTCAACAGCGTGCACCCCACCGGCGTCGACACGGTGATGATCCAGAACGAGAAGACCTGGGGCCTGTTCACGCCGGACGACCCGTCGCCCTCGCGGGAGAAGGCGGAGCCGGTCTTCCGGGCGACCAACGCGCTGCCGGTGCCCTGGGTGGATCCGGTGGACATCTCCAACGCGATCCTCTTCCTCGTCTCCGACGAGGCCCGCTACATCACCGGCGTGACCCTCCCGGTCGACGCCGGCTTCACCACCCGGTAGCGGCCGCCGTCCCGGCACCGGGGCGGCCGAGCGAGCGAAGGAGCACCGAGATCTCCAGGGACGACGTGTTCGACGGCGATCCGGTGGTGACCGGGCTGCGGGTCACCGGCGACGACGGGGCCGCGGTGCGGGCGGTCCGGGCCCGCGTCGCCCGCCACCTGGTCGGCCGGGAGAACGAGCTGGACCTGCTGCTGGCTGCGGTGGCCGCCGGCCGGGACCTGCTCCTGGAGGGCCCGCCCGGCACCTCGAAGTCCACGCTGCTGCGCGCGGTCACCGCGGAGTGGGGGATCCCGCTGGTCTTCGTGGAGGGCAACGCCGACCTCACGCCCACCCGGCTGGTCGGGCACCACGACCCGGCCCGCGTGCTGCGGGAGGACTACACGCCGGAGAACTTCGTGCCGGGGCCGCTGATCGAGGCGATGCGCTCGGGCGGGTTCCTCTATGTCGAGGAGTTCAACCGGGCACCGGAGGACACCCTCAACACGCTGCTGACCGCCATGGCCGAGCGCCGGATCGCCGTCCCGCGGGTGGGCACGGTCGTCGCCGAGCCCTCGTTCCGGGTGATCGCCTCGATGAACCCCTTCGACAACGTGGGCACGACCCGGTTGTCGACCTCGGTCCACGACCGGCTCTGCCGCCTGGCGATCGGGTACCAGGACGCCGAGGCCGAACGGGGCATCGTCGCCCGGCGCACCGGCGTCCGATCCCCGCGGCTGGTCGCCGACGCGGTGGCGCTGACCCGGGCGACCCGGCAGCGGGACGACGTCCGGCAGGGCAGCAGCGTGCGCGGCGCCATCGACGTCGCGCTGATCGCCGCGCAGCTGGCGGCGATGCGCGGGACGACGCTGCCGGACGAGCCGTCGCCCGACCCCCCGCGCGGGCTGCCCGCGGACTACACGGCGACCGTGCTGGACGCGTTGATGCTCGCGCTGTCGGGGCGGATCTTCCTCGACGAGACCGTCGAGGCGACGCCGGAGGCGGTGCTGCGCGAGCTGTGGGAGGACCACTTCCTGCTGCGCCCCGCGGCGGCCGCGCCCGGTTGAAGAGCGGTCGAGGCCGACAGCCCCGTCACCAGGCGAGCCGGCCACCCCCGCGGGGCCCGGCCGCTGCGCCGCCGTCCCAAGCAGCTCACCGAGGAGCCGTCGCTCTACCGGCCCGCGGGCGGTGGGGGCGGGCTGGCGCTCTCCTCCGGGGACCGCCGCCGGGGCGCGTTCCGCCCGGGTCCGTCCGGGGCGAGCGCGCCGGGCACCACCGACGAGCCGGCGGAGCTGATCCCGCTGGCGGACCTCACCGCCGAGAGCCCGGCGGACCAGCTCACCCGGCAGCGGGCCCGGCAGATCGCCCGGCGGCTCGCCGTCCCCCGGCCGCCCCGTGACCGGCGGCTCCGGAAGGGGGTGGGTGAGCTGGTCAGCCGCTCGTGGAGCGGCGGATCCGACGAGCTGGACCTGGAGCGGACGCTCGAGCAGATCGCCGGCAACCCGTTCCCGGAGGAGACCGACGTCGTCGTCCGGGAGCGGGTGCGGCAGCGGCGCACCGTCGTCCTCGTCGTCGACGTCTCCGGCTCCATGAAGGGGGAACGGGTGCGCACGGCCGCCGCCGCGGTCGGGGCGCTGGCGGGGGAGCTGGCGCGGGACCCCCTCGCGGTGGTCGCCTTCTGGTCGGACGCCGCCGTGCTGCTGCGCCGGGGGGAGCAGGTCGCCCCGGAGGCGCTCCTCGACCTCCTCCTCCGCGTGCCGGCGCAGGGCCTGACCAACGTGACCTTCGCCCTGGAGACGGCGGCGCGGCAGCTGTCCGGGGTGCACCCGCGGGACGCGCGCGTCCTGCTGCTCTCCGACTGCGTGCACAACGCCGGCCCCGATCCGCGTCCCGTGGCCGCCCGCCTCCCGCGCCTGGACGTGCTGCTCGACACCTCGGGGGAGGACGACGTCGAGCTCGGCCGCGACCTGGCCAGGGCCGGCCGCGGGCGGCTCCGGCTGGTCCGGGACCACCGGGACGTCGCCACCGCGCTCGCCGCCGTCTTCGCGGAGTGACCTGCCACACCCGCCTCACACCTAGGGGTAAGGGCCGGGGAGGGAACTTGGGAGCGGCGGCGGGCGGACCGATCACCACGTCGTGCTCGCCGATCTCCGCACCCGCACCGTCCAGCTGCTGCCCACCGGCCGCCGGCTCCCCGACGCCGTCTTCGAGCGCCGGCACCGCGCGATCGTGCGGCTGGCGCTGGCCTGCGCCGTGGGGCTGGTCCTGCTGGCCTGGGTGTGGGGGTACGGGCAGCCGGCCGCCGTCGCCGTGTTCGCCGCCGTCGCCGGACCGCTGGTCGTGGCGGTGGTCCCGGGGCTGAGCCGCGCCGTGCACGCCGCCGCCACCACCTGCAGCCTCATGGCCGCCTCGGTCGCCCTCGTGCACCTGTGGGGCGGGGTCACCGAGTCGCACTTCAGCTTCTTCGTGATGATCGGCGTCGTCTCGCTCTACCAGGACTGGGTGCCCTTCGGCATCGTCGTCGTCGTCGTCGCCCTGCACCACGGCGTGTTCGGCACGCTCCAGCCGCATGCCGTCTTCGGGCACGGCGGGGAGGGCAACCCGTGGGCGTGGGCCGGCATCCACGCCGCCTTCGTGCTCGCGGCGAGCCTGGCCCACCTCTCCTCGTGGCGGCTCAACGAGGACCAGGTGCTCAGCGACCCGCTCACCGGGCTGGCCGACCGGACGCTGCTCGAGGAGGTCACCCGCCGCCTGCTGACCCGCGGCAACGAGGTGAGCCTGCTGTTCATCGACCTCGACGACTTCAAGGCCGTCAACGACAGCCGCGGCCACGCCTCCGGCGACGAGCTGCTCCTCGTGCTCGCCGAGCGGCTGCGCGGCTGCGTCCGGCCGGGCGACGTGGTGGCGC
Source organism: Blastococcus sp. TF02-09 (assembly GCF_003319105.1). Lineage (GTDB taxonomy): Bacteria > Actinomycetota > Actinomycetes > Mycobacteriales > Geodermatophilaceae > Blastococcus. The sequence continues at coordinate 107,346 of NZ_QOHH01000008.1, forward strand.
GGATCGGTGGCGACGAGTTCGCCGTCGTGGTGAGCGGCGGCACCGACGTGGCCCGCGCCGTCGGCGAGCGGGCCCTGATCGCCCTCTCGCTGCCCGTGCCGCTGGCCGACGGCACCCTGGTCATCCACGGCAGCGTCGGCGTGGCCGCCTCCACCGACCTGACCGGCGGCTCGGCCGACGCGCTGCTGCGCAACGCCGACCTGGCGATGTACCTGGCCAAGGCGCAGGGCAAGAACCGCCTCGTCGTCTACGCCGACGGCATGGCCGAGGCAGCCAGCCGCCGGGCCGCGCTCGCCCAGGACGTGTGCGGCGCCGCCGCGAACGGCGAGCTCGAGGTGCACTACCAGCCCACGGTGCGCCTCACCGACGGCCGCACGACCGGCTTCGAGGCGCTCGTGCGCTGGAACCACCCCGAGCGCGGGCTCATCCCGCCGGCCGAGTTCATCCCGCTCGCCGAGGAGACCGGCGACATCGTCGCCATCGGCGCCTGGGTGCTGCGCGAGGCGCTGCGCCAGGGCGCGGTCTGGACGGCGGAGACCGGGATGCCGCTGCGCATGGCCGTGAACCTCTCCCCCCGCCAGTTCCACGACGGCGGGAACGTCACCGAGCTCGTGGCCGCCGCCCTGGCGGAGTCGGGCTTCCCCGCCGAGCAGCTCACCCTGGAGGTCACCGAGGGCGTGCTGGTCCGGGACGGCGACGCGGTCGTGGCGCAGCTGGAGTCGCTGCGTGCCCTCGGCGTCCGCATCGCCATCGACGACTTCGGCACCGGCTTCTCGGGGCTGTCCTATCTGCGGCACCTGCCGGCGGACATCATCAAGATCGACCGCAGCTTCGTCACCGACCTGCCGCGGGGCCGCTCGGCGGTCACGCTGATCACCTCGATCGTCGAGCTGGCCCGCACGTTGGGCCTGGACATCGTCGCCGAGGGCGTGGAGACCGAGGACCAGCGCCGCACGCTCGCGGACCTGGACTGCGGATCGGCCCAGGGCTACCTGTTCGCCCGCCCGAAGCCCGCCGACCGCGCGGGTGCAGCCCTCGCGGCCGGCGTGCCGGTGCGCGCCTAGGTCAACGGCGCGGGGGTCAGAGCTCGACCTTCTCGTTCTCGCCGCCCTCGATCCGCTGCCCCGTCGCCTTCGCCTTCACGAAGCTGAACGCGGTCGCCAGCCGGCCGCCGGGGCTGTCCCAGTACTCGGCGGAGTCGCCCTCGACGCGCAGCAGCACGATCGACGGGTCCTCCGGGCCCTGGGGGAACCAGGCCTCGACGCCGCTGTTCCACAGCTCCTTCTTCTTCGCCACGTCGTCGACGACGGAGGCGGAGCCGGTGAGGGAGACCCAGGTGCCGCCGGAGCCGACGCCCACGTTGACCTGGGGCGAGGCCTGGACGTGCTGCACGGGGTGGGAGCCGCGCTCGGCGAAGAACCACAGGTCGCCGTCGAACTCGACCTCCTGCAGCGTCATGGGGCGGCTGGTGAGCTTCCCCTCGGGCGTGGTCGTGGTGAGGAAGCCGAACCGCTGGTCCTTCAGCAGCTCGGCGACCTTGCGGGTGTCCTCTGCGCTCATGGCGTCGTCCTCTCGTCGTGCACAACCGTTCCCGGACCCCGTGCCCCGGCCGCGCTCGCACCACACACGCAGGAGGCGTCAGCCGAGGCCGTCGACCAGCGCTCCGAGCAGGCGCTCGTAGGAGGCGTCGGGATCGTCCACCTGCGCCACGCCGGCCAGTTCGAGGGCGACGGCGCCGTGCACCGCCGACCAGATGACCTGGGCGGCCTCCCGCGGGTCGTCGCGGCGCAGCACGCCGGCGTCCATGGCGCGGGAGACCTCGTCGACGAGCACGCCGAAGGCCGCGGTGGCGTGGCCCTTGAGCTCGTCGCTGAAGGCGGCTGCGCGGTCGGCGGAGCTGGCGCCGCTGCCGAACATCGCCTCGTAGTGCTGGGGGTGGGCGAGCGCGAAGCGGCGGTAGCTGCGGCCGCACTCGCGCAGCCGCTCGGCCGGGTCGGCGTCCTCCCGCGTGCGGATGCCGGCGGCCAGGCCGTCGAAGCCGCGGACGAGGACGGCGGCGACGAGCCCGGTCTTGCTGCCGAACCGGTTGTAGACGCCCATGGGTGCGACGCCGGCCTCGGTGGCGACGGCGCGCACGGTCAGCCCGCGCAGCCCGTCGCGGACCAGCACCCGCTCGGCGGCGTCGACGAGGGCCGCCTCGAGGTCGCGGCTGGGCGTGCGCTGGGTGGGTTCGGCCATGCGTCCATCCTCCCTCTTGCCCAACTGTAGAACGTTGTCCTACTGCTATGGCACATCGTTCTACTACGGAGGCCGCCATGGACCAGTCGAACCCCGTTCCGCAGCCCCGCCCGTGGCGGGTGCTGGCCGTCCTGTGCGTGTCGGTCCTCCTGGTCGGCATCGACAACACGATCGTCAACGTCGCGCTCCCGACGGTGGCCGCGGAGCTCTCGGCGGACACCAGCGGGCTGCAGTGGATGGTCGACGGCTACACGCTCGTGTTCGCCGCCCTCCTGCTCGTGGGCGGGTACCTCGGCGACCGCTACGGCCGGCGGCGCATGCTGCAGCTCGGCCTGGCGCGGTACGGCCTCACCTCGCTGCTCGCCGCGACCGCCGGCACCACGGCCGAGCTCGTCACGGCGCGGGCGCTTATGGGGGCGGGCGCCGCGCTGATCTTCCCGGCGACGCTCGCGCTGCTCCTCACCGCCTTCCCCGGGGCGCGCGAGCGCGCCACGGCGATCGGGGTCTGGTCGGCGGTCACCGGGCTGTCGGTCGCGATCGGGCCGGTGACCGGCGGATGGCTGCTCGAGCACTTCGCCTGGGGCTCGGTGTTCCTGGCCAAGCTGCCGCTGGTGGTCGTGGCGCTGGTGGCCGGGCAGCTGGTCCTGCGCGAGTCGCGCGAGCGGGCGCCGTCCCGCTTCGACGCGCTCGGGGCGCTCGCCTCGGTGACCGGGATCGGGCTGCTCGTCTGGACGACGATCGAGGCGCCCGGGCACGGCTGGACGTCGGCGGTCACCGTGGCCGGCTACGCCGGTGCGGTGCTGGCCCTGGCCGGGTTCGTGGTCTGGGAGCTGCGCCGTCCCGAGCCGCTGCTCGACGTCCGGCTGTTCACCGACGCGCGGGTGTCGGCGGGGAGCGGTGCGATCGCGCTGGCCTTCTTCGCGCTCTTCGGCTTCATCTTCCTGATCACCCAGTACTTCCAGGCGGTCCTCGGGTACGGCCCGCTCGCTGCCGGCCTGCGGACGCTGCCCTTCGCGCTGGTCATCGGCGCCACCGCACCGCTGGCGATCATGGCGATGCACAGGTTCGGCACGAAGCGCGTCGTGGCGGCCGGCCTGCTGGTGATGGCGCTGGGCTTCGTCACGGCGGCCGGCGCGGCCGTGGACTCGGCCTACTGGGGCCGCATCGTGGTCTCGATGGTCCTGATGGCCGCCGGCCTGGGCCTGGTGACCAGCCCGGCGACCGAGGCCGTGATGGGTGCGCTGCGCGCCGACCAGGCGGGCGCGGGATCGGCGGTCAACGACACGGTGCGCGAGGTCGGGGGCACGCTCGGCGTCGCGGTGGTGGGATCGGTGCTGAGCACGGTCTACGCCGGCACCGTCCGGGACGCCCTGGCCGGCGCGCCCGCGGAGGCCCGCGACCTCGCGGCCGACTCGGTCGTCGCCGGACTGGCCGTCGCCGCGCAGTCGCCCGACCCGGGCGCGGCGGACACCGTGCGCCAGGCGTTCGTCGACGGGCTCTCGGCCGGCTCCTGGGTGTGCGCCGGCGCCTGCGTCGTCGGGGCGCTCTCGGTGGCCGCCTGGCTGCCGGCCCGCGCGCGGGACGAGGCGCCCGTGCCGGCCGCGGTCGCCGTCGGGTGAGGCGGGGCTACTCGGCGTCCAGGTAGCGCCAGGCGCCGTCCTCGCGGACGAACCGGCTGACCTCGTGCTGCTCGCCGCGTTCCCCGCCCGCGATCCGGTGCGCGGTGAACTCGACCGTGCCCTCGGCGGCGAGCAGGCCGCCGCCCTCGGTGCGCAGCACGTCGAGCCCCAGCCAGCGGACGCCGGGGTCCAGCTCCAGCGCCGGCGGCCGGGTGCTCGGGTGCCACGTGGCCAGCAGGTAGGCCGGGTCGCCGACGACGAAGGCGCTGTACCGCGAGCGCATCAGCTGCTCGGCGGTGGCGGCGGGGGTGTCGCCGGCGTGCAGGGGGCCGCAGCACTGGTCGTAGGGCAGCCCCGTTCCGCAGGGGCAGCGTCGGGGAGCCACACCTCCGAGTGTGCCTGCCCTCGGTGCGCTGAAGTCCCGCGGCCGAGCTGCCGAAGAGGGAGGAGGACGTCGGGTCCGCCGGGAGCAGGGAGATGCAGCGTGGTGAAGGTGCTCGTGGTCGAGGACGAGGACGCCACCCGGCTCATGCTCGAGCGGCGGCTGTCCTGGGCCGGCTACCGGATCCGCGCGGCCGCCTCCGCCGACGAGGCGACGGCCGTGCTGGACGGGAGCTTCGAGCCCGACGTCGTCCTCACCGACATGTTCATGCCGGGTGGGAGCGGCCTGGGCCTGGCCACCGCGCTGCGGGAGCACCCCAGCAGCGCCGACGTCCCGGTCATCTTCCTGAGCGGCCGCGCCCTGCCCGGTGACGTCGTGGCCGGCCGCTCCCTCGGGGCCGGCTACCTGGCCAAGCCGTGCAGCCTGGCCGACCTCGCCCGGGCGATCGACGAGGCCGCGGGGACGGGCACCGAGGAGCTGGAGGACGTCGTCCGCCGCCGGCTCGGCGACGTCGCCGGCGTGGAGGAGGACGCCGAGCGGGCGCTCACCGCCACGCTCCTGCGCACCTACGTGGCGAGCGCGCCGATCGGCATGGCCGCCGTCGAGCGGGCGGTCGCCACCGGGGACGCCGAGGCGCTCGCCCTGGCCGCGCACCGGCTCGCCGGGGGTGCCGCGACGCTGGGTGCGGACGCCCTGGCCACGGCCCTCCGGTCGCTGGAGGAACGTGCGCTCGCCGGCGAGGTCGCCGACGCCGACGACGTCCGGCGGACCGCCGAGCAGCTGGAGCGGATCTGCGGGCTCTTCACCGGGCTCGCCGAGGAGCTGGAGGAGGACGTGCTCGTCCACGACGAGCCGTCCCCGGCCGCCTGAGGTCGCGGCTCCCCGCCCCCTAGGCTGCCCGCGTGCCCGAGCTCGCCGGCGCGGTGTGGCCGCGCGTGCCCGAGGCGGCGCTGCTGGTCGTCCCGCTCGGCTCGGTGGAGCAGCACGGGCACCACCTCCCGATGGGCACGGACACCGCCGTCGCCGCGGCCGTCGCGCGCGCGGCCCTCCCGGACCTGGACGGCGCCCTGCTCGCGCCCGCGCTGCCGTACGGCGCCAGCGGCGAGCACGAGGGCTTCCCCGGCACGGTCTCGATCGGCACCGAGGCGCTGACCACCGTGCTGGTCGAGCTCGGGCGGTCGGCCGGCCGGTGGGCGGGGCGCGTGCTGGTGGTCAACGGCCACGGCGGCAACCTGGAAGCGCTGCGGACGGCGGTGCCGCTGCTGCGCGCGGAGGGGCGGGACGTGGCCTGGTTCGCCTGCGGCGCACCCGGCGGTGACGCGCACGCGGGGCGGACGGAGACGTCACTGATGTTGCACGTGGAACCCGGTGAGGTGCGTGCGGCGGACGCGGTGGCGGGGGAGACCGCGCCGATGGCGGTGATGCTGCCCCGGCTGCGGGCCGAGGGGGTGCGGGCGGTGAGCCCCACCGGGGTGCTGGGCGACCCCGCCGGCGCGTCGGCGGCCGAGGGGGCGGAGCTGCTGGCCGCGATCACGAGGCGGCTGGTCGCGGCGGTGACGGAGTGGCGGGTGGACCCCGCCGGACGGCTCGGCTGAGGAGCGGTCCGGCGGGGCCCGTGCGGTCAGGCGGCGACGCTCAGGCGAGCGCCTCGGCGAACAGCGGAACGGCGTTCTCCAGCGCGTACTGGATGCTCGGCGCCGTCCCGATGGAGAAGGCGCTGGCGAGTGCCTCGTCCTCCAGCACGACCGCGCGGCCCTCCTGCACCGAGGGCAGGGCCTGCCACAGCGGGTTGGACGTGTACTCCGCGGCCTCGACGTAGATCGGGAACGCGACGGTCAGGTCGGCGTCCAGAAGGGACACCTGCTCCTCGCTCACCGGGATGTAGAAGCTGTCGGTGGCCAGCTCCTGGATGGCCGGCTTGTTGATGAAGCCGAGCTCCTCCATGAAGTCGACGCGGGTGTCGCCCTGCACGTAGGCGCTGTACCCGGTCGAGAGGAAGGCGGCGACGGCGACCTCGGTGCCCTCGAACGCCGGGTTCTCCGCGGCGGCGGTCTCGAACGCCTCGGTCACCTCGGCGGCGAGCTCGTCGGCCTCGTCGGTCCGGCCCAGCGCCTGGCCGACCAGCTCCAGCTGCTGGTCGTAGGTGGTCTGGAAGGCGCCGACACCCGTCGGCTGGCCGACGGTGGGGGCGATCCGGCTGAGCTGGTCGTAGCGCTCCTGCGTGCCGTCGGACTTGGTGTCCAGGATCAGATCGGGCTCCAGGGCGGCGATCGCCTCGTAGCTGGGCTCGGTCGTCTCGATGATCTCGGGGGCCTCGTCGTACAGGCCCTCCGACCACGGGCCGACGCCCTCGCCGCCGAACGCCAGCCAGTCGCTGGCGCCCACCGGCTGCACGCCCAGGGCCAGCGCCGTCTCGGCGTCGCCCCAGCCCAGGGCCACCACCCGGGTCGGCTCCTCCTCGATCTCCACGTCGCCGAAGGCGGTGGTCACGGTGACGGGGAAGGCGCCCGAGGAGCTGCTGCCCGCCTCACCGCCGGAGGTCGTGTCGGTGTCGTCGTCGGAACCGCAGCCGGTGACGACGAGAGCGGCGGCGGCCAGCAGGGCGGCGCCGCGGAGCAGGGGACGGGCGGGCATGACGAACTCCTTCGGACGATCAGGTAAGGCTCACCTAAGCACAGCGGGTGCGCGGCCAGCGCACCGCCCCGTCTCGCCGGCACCGTCCCGGGGGAGACTCCTGCGGTGCACGCACCCGTCCCCGCCGCGCCCGCGGACCGGCTGCCGGACGGGTTCGGCGTGCGCCTGGACCCACGGGTGCGGTGCCGGGACGGCGGGTCGACGCTGCTCGGCGGCTCGCCGCTGCGGCTGCTGCGCCTGACCCCGCGGGCCCGGACGCTGCTGGCGGGGGAGCGGCTCGTCGTCCGGGACGCGGCGACCGCCACGCTCGCCGCGCACCTGCTGGACGCCGGGCTGGCCCACCCCGACCTCCCGCCCGCGGCCGGCGCCACCGACGTGACCGTGGTCGTGCCCGTCAAGGACCGGCCGGTCGCACTGGCCCGCCTGCTCGCGGCCCTGCGCGCCGATCCGGCCACGGCCGGGCTGCCGGTCGTGGTGGTGGACGACGGGTCGGCGTCGCCCGTGCGGGCTGACGGCGCCGTCGTCGTCCGGCACGGGACCGCCCGCGGCCCCGCGGCGGCGCGCAACGCCGGGCTGCGCAAAGTCCGAACGCCGTTCGTGGCCTTCCTCGACTCCGACTGCGTGCCGCGCCCCGGCTGGCTGCCGGTCCTCCGCGCGCACCTGGCCGATCCGCGGCTGGCCGCCGTCGCTCCCCGGATCGTCGGGCTGCCGGGCCGGGGCTGGCTGCACGAGCAGGAGGCGATCGCGGGCGCGCTGGACATGGGTGCGCGCCCGGCACCGGTCCGGCAGCTCTCGGCGGTCTCCTACGTGCCCAGCGCCGCGCTGCTGTGCCGCCGGTCGGCCCTGGGGGAGGGGTTCGACGAGGCGCTGCGCGTGGCCGAGGACGTCGACCTGGTGTGGCGGCTGGCGGCGGCCGGCTGGCGGGTGCGCCTGGAACCGGCCGCCGAGGTGGCCCACGACAACCCGACGCGGGTCGGGGAGTGGGTCCGCCGGCGCGCTTACTACGGCACCGGCGCCGCCCTGCTGGCCGAGCGGCACGGAGCGCTGGTCTCGCCGCTGGTCATCGCGCCGGAGCTGGCGGCCGCCGCGGCGCTCGCGGGAGCCGGGGGACGGGCCGGACGGGCGGCCGCCGCGGGGGTGCTCGCCACCCGGGCGGTGCGGCTGGCCCGGCGGCTGGCCCGGCCGGGGGAGCGCCCGCCGCTGGCCCTGGCCGCCGTGCTGACCGCGCGGAGCAGCGGCGCCGCGGCGCGGGCGCTGTCCCGGGCGGCCACCCGGCACCACTGGCCGGTGAGCCTCGCGGCCGCCCTGGTCTCGCGCCGGGCCCGGCGCCGGCTCCTCGGCCTCGCCGTCGTCGAGGGGCTGCTGGCGTGGCTGCCGCACCGGTCGCGGACCGGACCGGTCCGTCTCCTCGCCGCACGGCGGCTGGACGACCTCGCCTACGGCGCGGGGCTGTGGGCCGGCGCCGTCCGGGCCCACTCGGCGCGGGCGCTGCTGCCCACCCGGCCGCCGCCTCCGTGACACCTGCGTGAACTCCCGGCGTGTCTCCGCCCGTCCGGAATGACCCGGAGCCACCCGCGCTTGTCGCCCTTCGTACTGCGGTCCGGCCAGCGTGGGTCCCCGCTCCGTCCCGCTCCTCCGGAGGACCCCCGTGACCACCCTGCACGAACGGCCGACCGCGGCTCCCGCGGTGCCCGCGCCCTCTCCCGCCCGCACCGCGCTGGTCCTGGGCGCCTTCGTCGCCATCGGGCCGCTGACCATCGACATGTACCTGCCGGCGCTCCCGACCATCGAGCGCGAGCTGGAGACGACGTCGGCCGCCGTCCAGCTCACGCTCACCGGCACCCTGATCGGCCTGGCCCTGGGGCAGCTCGTCCTCGGGCCGCTGTCCGACGCGCTCGGCCGCACGCGGCCCCTGCTGGCGGGCACCGCGCTGCACGTGCTGGCGTCCCTGCTGGTCGTCATCGCCCCGAACCTGGCCGTCCTGGGCGCGCTCCGCGTGCTGCAGGGCGTCGGGACGGCGGCCGGCGCGGTCGTGGCCATCGCCATCGTGCGCGACCTGTACGACGGCCGGGCCGCCGCCACCATGCTGTCGCGGCTGTTCCTCGTGCTCGGTGCTGCACCCGTGCTGGCGCCCACGATCGGCGGGGAGATGCTCCGCTGGACCTCGTGGCGGGGGATCTTCGTCCTGCTGGCGGTGTACGGCGTCGTCATGGTGGCGGTGGGCGCGCGCCTGCTCCCCGAGACGCTGCCCCCGGAGCGCCGCCGGTCCAGCGGGATCGCCGGGACGCTGCGCGGCTACCGCGGGCTGCTGCGCGACCGTGCCTACGTCGGGCTGGTGCTCGTCGCCGGGCTGACCATGGCCGGGCTGTTCAGCTACGTGGCGGGGTCGGCGTTCGTCTACCAGGGCGAGTTCGGCCTCGACGAGCAGCAGTTCGGCCTGCTCTTCGGCGCCGGCGCGTTCTGGCTAATCGCCGCCACCCAGCTCAACCCTGTCCTGCTCCGCCGCTGGTCGCCGGCCCAGGTGCTGGTCAGCGGCACGGCGGCCGGGGCGGTCGCGGGTGCGGTGCTCGTGGCGCTGGCGGTGACCACCACCGGCGGCCTGTGGGGCGTGGCGCTGAGCCTGTGGGCGGTGCTGGCCGCCTGCGGGCTGGCCCTGCCCAACGCCCCCGCGCTCGCGCTGTCCCGCCACGGCGACGCCGCCGGCACGGCCGCGGCGCTGCTCGGCGCCGTCCAGTTCGGGGTCGGTGCGCTGGTGTCGCCCGTCGTCGGGCTGCTCGGCGACGACGCGGCGGCCATCGGCACCGTCGTCGTCACCGCCCTCGGGCTGGCGCTCGCGATCCTCCTGCTCGTGGTGCGCCCCTGGCAGCTGGTCGTGGACGAGGACGCGGCGGTGCCCGCCGCATGAGCGCCCCCTCCGAGCTCTCCCGCGGCCGGCTGGCCGCCGCGGTCGTCGCCCTCGCGCTGGGCGGCTTCGCGATCGGCACGACGGAGTTCGTGACCATGGGGCTGCTGCCCGAAGTGGCCGAGGGCGTCGGCATCGACATCCCCACGGCCGGGCACGTCATCTCGCTGTACGCGCTGGGCGTCGTCGTCGGCGCTCCGGTGATCGCCGCGCTCGGGACCCGGCTCCCCCGCCGCGGGCTGCTGATCGGGCTCATGGTCGCGTTCCTGGTCGGCAACGCCCTGACCGCGCTCGCGCCCGGCTACGGCTCGCTGCTGGCGGCCCGCTTCGTCGCCGGGCTGCCGCACGGGGCCTACTTCGGCGTGGCGTCGCTGGTCGCGGCCTCCCTCGTGGCGCCGCACCTGCGCGGGCGCGCGGTCAGCTCGGTGATGCTGGGCCTCGCCGTCGCCAACGTGGCGGGGGTGCCGGCGGCCACCTGGCTGGGGCAGCAGCTGGGGTGGCGCAGCGCCTACTGGGCCGTGGTGGTCATCGCCGCGCTGACCATCGCCGCCGTCGCCACCGCTGTCCCGGCGTCCCCGGGCGACCCCGACGCGACCGTGCGCACCGAGCTCGGCGCGCTGCGCCGCCCGCAGGTGGTGCTCACCCTGCTCGTGGGTGTCGTCGGCTTCGGGGGCATGTTCGCCGTCTACAGCTACGTCGCGCCGCTGGTCACCGACGTGACCGGCATGTCGCGGGACTCGATCCCGCTGGTGCTGCTCGCGTTCGGGCTCGGCGGCGTGGTGGGGACGGCGCTCGGCGGGCGCCTGGCCGACCTGGCGCTGTTCCGGTCGCTGGTGGGCGCGAACATCGCCACGGGAGTGCTGCTCGCGCTCATCCCGCTGGCCGCCCGCACGCCGGTCACCGTCGTCGTGGCGATCTTCCTGGTGGGCGCCGGCGCCTCGACGCTCGTGGTGTGCCTGCAGATGCGGCTCATGGAGGTCGCCGGCGAGGCGCAGATGCTCGGCGCGGCGCTCAACCATTCGGCGCTCAACGCGGCCAACGCCCTGGGCGCGTGGGCGGGCGGGCTGGTCATCGCCGCGGGCTACGGCTACACCTCGCCCGGGCTGCTGGGCGCGGGCCTGGCGGCGGCCGGGCTGGTCGCCCTGACCGCCTCGGCCGTCCTGCGGCGGCGCGAGCTGCGGCTCCCGGAGGCGCGCCCGGAACACCCGTCCCACGCGGCTCAGGACGCCCGCGCCGCACAGGTGGGGGAGCCTGCCGGGCGGTAGCGTCGGGACGCCGCCGGTCCGTACTCGTCCGTCCCAACCGGGGCACGTGCGGGAGCCGGCGGGACGCACCTTCAGGAGGGTCCAGCCGTGCAACTGGAGAACTCGTTCCACGTGCCCGTGCCCGTCGACGAGGCGTGGCGGGTGCTGCTCGACGCCGAGCGGTCGGTGCCGTGCATGCCGGGGGCCCGGCTCGACTCCGCCGACGGCGACCGGTGCACCGGCTCGATCAAGGTCAAGCTGGGGCCGATCAACCTCACCTACCAGGGCACGGCCACCCTCACGGAGCGGGACGACGCCGCGCACCGCGCCGTCATCGACGCCCGCGGTAAGGACCAGCGCGGCAACGGGACGGCGGCGGCCGTCATCACGGCGACCCTGGTGGCCGACGGCGGCGCGACGCGCGTCGACGTCGTCACCGACCTGACCATCACCGGGCGGCCCACGCAGTTCGGCCGCGGCGTGATGACCGACGTCGCCGACAAGATGCTCGCGCAGTTCGCCGAGAAGCTCGCCGCCCAGCTGGGCGCCCCGGCCCCGGTTCCCGCCCCCGGCCCGGCCGCCGCGGCGGCTGCGACGGCCACCGGCGTGGTCGAGGAGATCGCCGCCTCGGTCGAGCAGGTGCCCGGGACGGGCGCTGCCGCGAAGACCGTGAAGAAGGCGGCCGCCGCGACCAAGAAGGCTGCGGCCAGCGCGACCGAGAAGGTGACCGAGCCGGCTGCCGCGCCGGCGAAGAAGTCCGCGCCCGCGAAGAAGGCCACCGCGGCGACGGAGAAGGCTGTCCCCGCGAAGAAGGCGGCGGCGAAGACGACGGCGGCCAAGGCGTCGCCGGCCAAGGCGGCGCCGGCCACGGCGGCCGAGAAGCGCGCGGCCACCAAGGCTGCTGCGAAGGCGGCCCCCGCGAAGGCGGCTCCGGCCAAGGCAGCTCCGACCAAGGCGGCTCCCTCCGAGGCCGCGCCGCCCGGGGCGCCGCTGCCCGCCGAGACCGCCGTGCCCGCGGATGCCGCCCCGGTGTCCGGCGGTGCCCGCCGGCCCAGCGGTCCGCCGACGGGCCCGTCCGCTCCCCCGGCCCGCCCGGCCACCGGCGCCCCGGCGCGCAGCGTCCCGCCGGCGGGCCCCGCGCCGACCGCGCCGTCCGCCCCGGGTGGCGCGCCTGCGCGCCCGGAGCCGATCGACCTGCTCGAGGTATCCGCGGGCGGGCCGGGCCGGTACGCGCCCGCCGTCGGCGCCGCGGCCGCGGTCGTCGCGGTGGTGCTGCTCCTCCGCCGTCGGCGTCGCCGCCGCTGACCGGACCGGCGTACCCGCGAGCCATGCGAACTCGTGGTCATCAGCGGCTGATGGCCCCGAGTGCGCATGGTTCGCGACCGGCGCGCCGTCAGGCGGGCAGGGCCTCGGTGAGCCAGGACAGCGCCGCCGCCGCGGCGAGCCCGGGGTTCTTCTTCAGCGAGTGGTCGCCCGGCACCGCGTAGACCGAGGCCTGCCCGGAGCCGGCGAGCACGGCGGCGACGTCCTCGGGCCGGCCGAAGGCGTCGGTCTCGCCCTGCACGACGACGATCGGCACCGCCACGCCGGTCAGCTCCGCCGCGCGCGTCTTCTCCGGCCGCCCCGGCGGGTGCAGCGGGAACGCCAGCGCCAGCACCCCGGCCGCGCCCTCGGCCGCCGACGTCCGGCAGGCGACGCGGGCGCCCGCGCTCCGGCCGCCGAGCACCAGCCGGCCGGGCAGCCGGTCGGTCAGCCGCAGCCGGTCCAGCACCGCACCCCACGCCTCGTCCAGCCGCGGCGGCGCGGGTGCGATCCGCTTGCCCGCCACGCGCCAGGGCTGGTCGACCCGGTGCACCAGCCAGCCGGCGTCCGCCGCCTCCGCGGTCAGCGCCACCAGGTCCGGGCCGTCCGCGCCGCCGCCCGCTCCGTGACCGAGCACGAGCGTGCCCGCGCTGCCGTCGCCGGTGCTGACCACCCGGGCGGGACCGTGCGGGGTGTCGACCAGTTCGCTCATGCGGGCAGGGCCAGGAGCCCCTCGACGACGCCGGCCAGGTCGTCGGCCTGCACGTGCGGCGCCTCGTAGACCGCCGGGTACACCCGCTCGCTGCGCGGGAACCACGCGCCGGTCAGCCCGGCCCGCTGCGCGCCGAGCACGTCCCACCCGTGCGCGGCGACCAGCGCCAGGCGGTCGGGCGCCACGCCGCACCGGCCCGCGGCCCACAGGTAGGTCTCGCGGGCGGGCTTCCAGGCGCGGATCGTCTCGCTGCTCAGCGTCGTCGCGACCAGCGGCGCGATCCCGCCGCGCTGCAGCCCCGCTTCGGCCACCCCGGGTGAGCCGTGGGACAGCGTCACCACGCGCACGCCCGCCTCGGTGAGCCGCCGCAGCGCCGGCTCGACGTCGGGGTGCGGCGCGAGCTCGGCGAACGCGTCGAGCACACCGGCGCGGTCGTCCGCCGGCAGCGGGCTCTCCTGGGCGAGTGCGGCGTCGAAGGCGTCCCGGAAGGAGCACCAGCTGCCGGTGACGGTGGCGGCGAAGCCGGTGAGCAGGGTGCGGGCGAAGACCGCGCGCAGCATCGACTCCGGCTGCCCGGCCGCCACCAGCGCGGCGCGCACGGGCGCCAGGTCCAGCAGCGTCTCGTTCACGTCGAACGCGACGACCGCGGGGCGCCGGCGGGTCATGCCTCGTCGCGCTCGTCGGCCGGCAGGTAGGCGCCGGCCGACGGGGGACGGCGCAGGCGGCCGCTGAGCTTCTTGTAGAGGAACCAGGCCACGAACGCGACGACGGCGATCACGACCGCGTAGTCCAGGTAGTGCAGGTTGTCGCGCACGAAGTCGCCGGCGGCCACGCCCAGCCCGATGAGCACGCTGTTCCAGATCAGGCTGCCCGCGGTGGTGAACAGCAGGAACTGCCCGATCGGCATCCGCACCACGCCGGCGGGCACCGAGATGAAGCTGCGCACGATCGGCACCATGCGGCCGAGGAACACCGCCGAGCGCCCGTGCCGCTCGAACCAGGCGAAGGTCTTGTCGACGTCCTCGGTCTCCACGAGCGGGAGCCGGTCGAGGAAGGCGTGCGAGCGCCGCGGGCCCAGGGCGAGGCCCACGTAGTAGAAGAAGATGGCGCCCAGCACCGAGCCGAGGGTGGCGAACAGGACGACCGGGACGATGTTCATCTCGCCGTCGTTGATGAGCACGCCCGCCAGGGTCAGGACCGCCTCGCTCGGGATGGGCGGGATCACCGTCTCGGCCAGGATGGCCAGGCCCACGCCCACCGGGCCCAGGGAGTTCACCAGATCCAGCAGGAATCCGGTGATCCCGCCCTGGTCGGAGGCAGCGGCGGCGAGGAGGTCCATGGCTCCACGGTATCGGCCGATCCCGGTGCGCTGCCGCGACGCCGACGGTCGGCGCGGCTAGCGTCGCCAGGTATGCGCCAGCGTTTCACCGCCCGGGCCGCCGTGGTCGGGGACCGCGCCGGCACCGTCGTCCCCGATGCCGCCGTCGACGTCCTGGACGGGTCGATCGAGTGGGTCGGCCCCGCCGCCGATGCTCCGCCGCAGGCCGACGCCGAGGTGGTCGCGCTGCCCGGCATCCTCACGCCCGGCCTGGTCAACGCCCACTCGCACGCGCCGATGGTGCTGTTCCGCGGGCAGGGGGAGGGGCTGCCGCTGGACCGCTGGCTGCAGGAGGTCATGTGGCCGCGGGAGGCCCGCCTCACCGCCGACGACGTCGAGGTCGCGATGACCGCGGCGTCGGCGGAGATGCTCGGCAACGGCATCACCACCAGCGTCGAGATGTACTTCCAGCCGGAGCGGATCGCGGCCGCCGTCGGCGTCACCGGTGCCCGCGCCGTCATCGCCACCCCGCTGCTCCCGCTGCCGGGCATGCCGCCGATGGAGGAGCAGCTGCGCGCCGCCGTCGCGCTGGCCGCCGGTGCGCCCGACGACGGCACGGTCGAGTACGGCCTGGGCCCGCACGCGGCCTACACCGTGTCGCTGCCCGTGCTGCGCGACGCGGCCGCCGCGGCCCGGGAGCACGGCCTGCTGCTGCACCTGCACGTTGCCGAGACCGCGACCGAGGGCGACGACCTGCTCGCCACCCACGGCCTCTCGGTGCCCGCGCTGCTGGCCGCCCACGACGTCCTGGGCGGGCGGGTGCTGGCCGCGCACTGCGTGCACATGGACGACGGCGACCTGGACCTCTGGCGGGAGTACGACGTCGCCGTGGCGCACTGCCCGGCGAGCAACGCCAAGCTGGCCAGCGGCGTCGCGCGCGTGCGGGACATGCTCGACCGCGGCTTCCGGGTGGGCCTGGGCACCGACGGCCCGGCGTCCAACGACTCCCTCGACCTGCTGGCCGACCTGCGCCTGGCCGCCGGCATGGCGCGGCTGCGCGAACGGTCGGCCACCGCGCTGACCGCCGCCGAGGCATTCTGGATGGTCACCGGCGCGGCCGCCGACGCGCTGGGCCGCCCCGACCTCGGGGTGCTCGAGCCCGGGCGGCGCGCGGATCTCGTGCACGTGGACACCCGCGACCTCGTCTTCGAGCCCGTCGGCGACGCCGACGACCTGCTCGCGCACCTGCTCTGGTCGGCCGACGGCCGGCACGTGCGCGACGTGTGGGTGGGCGGCAGCCAGGTGGTGGCGGAGGGCCGCTCGACGCGGGTGGACGCCGACGCGCTGCGGCGCGACGTCGCCGAGCGCGCCGCCCGCCTCGCCACCGGCTGACTGCTCCGAGATCTGCACACTCGGGGCTCTCGGGCCCTCGAAAGGCCTGAGTGGGCAGATCTCGGGGCTTTCTCAACCGGACGGTTGACAACGGTTCGCGGACCGGTCTACGGTCTTCCTCAACCGAAAGGTTGAGGAAGGAGGATCGTGGTGGCGGATCCGCTCTCCCGGGTGTTCTCGGCGCTGGCCGACCCCACCCGGCGGGACATCGTGGCGCGGCTCGCGGTCGGCGACGCCACGGTCAACGAGCTCGCCGCGCCCTACGACGTGACCGTCCAGGCCGTCTCCAAGCACCTCAAGGTGCTGGAGGACGCCGGCCTGGTGAGCCGGAGCCGGGAGGCGCAGCGCCGCCCGGTGCACCTCGAGGCAGAGGTCTTCGACCTCATGACCAAGTGGATCGAGCGCTACCGCCGCCAGGCGGAGGAGCGCTACCGCCGTCTCGACGACGTCCTGCGAGCGATGCCGGACGCCGACTCCGCCGAACCGCAGGAAGGAAGTCCGTCATGACCAGCACCACGCACCGCGAGGCCCGGATCGTCGCCGACCCCGACGTCCCGCTGATCCGCATCACCCGCGAGTTCGACGCCCCCCGGGAGAAGGTGTTCCGCGCGCACGTCGATCCCGAGCTGGTGGCGCAGTGGATGGGGCCGAACAGCACCCGGACCCGCATCGACGAGTGGGACGCCCGCACCGGGGGCTCCTGGCGCTACACGGCGATCCACGAGGGCCAGGAGTACGGCTTCTACGGCAGCTTCCACGAGCTGCGCCCCGCCGAGCTCATCGTCCAGACCTTCACGTTCTCGGGCATGCCCGACGGCGTCGCCCTAGAGAAGCTGCGGCTGGAGGACCTCGGCGACGGCCGCACCCGCCTGGTCGCGACGTCGCTGTGCGACTCCTTCGCCGACCGCGACGCGATGCTCGCCAGCGGCATGGACGTCGGTGTGCAGGAGGGCTACGCCAAGCTCGACGAGATCCTGTCCCGGGGCTGAGACCGGTCAGGCGCGCAGGCTGATCGTGTCGCCGCGCTGCACGGTGCGCAGTTCACCGGGCAGCCGGCGGCGGGCCACCTCGGTGAGGAAGTCACCGAGCGGGCTCTTGAAGCGGTCGTAGTCGTCGAAGTGCACCGGCACGGTCACCGGCGGCGTGAGCAGCTCGACGAGGTCCGCGCCCTGGCGGCCGTCCATGGTGACGGTGATCCCCAGCGCCTTGGTGCCGCCGAGGTGCGGGATGAGGACGTCGAGCGGCCCGCACCTCTCGAGCACCTCGCCCAGGTGCGGCCGGTAGAGGGTGTCGCCGGAGATGTAGCCGCGCCAGGTGACGTCGCCGTCCCGGACCAGCTCCAGCACGCTGCCCATGACCTGCGGCAGCAACCGGGCCAGCGGCCCCGGGCCGTGGACGCCGGGCACCGAGGTGACGCGCAGCGTCGTCGTCCCGCGGGTGAACTCGTGCGTCTGCCATGGCTGCAGGTCCGAGGTCTGCGTGAACCCCCGGTCGGCCAGGCACTTCGCCGCCTGGGGGGTCGTGACGACGGGGGTGCCCTTGGGCAGCGCTCTCGTGGCGATCCGGTCCCAGTGGTCGCCGTGCATGTGCGACAGCAGGATCCCGTCGAGCGCCGGGAGCAGCGCCGGCTCCAGGGCGGGGTCGGTCAGCCGCTTGGCGGTCAGGCCGTAGCCGAGGTACGCGCGCTGCCCCCGGTGCAGGAAGTTCGGGTCGGTCAGCAGCGTGAACCCGCCGAGCCTCAGCAGCGTCGTCGCGTTGCCGCCGAAGGTGAGGGTGACGTCGTCACCGGTCCCGGCCATGCGCCCGGTGGTACCCGCCCGCTGACCCGGCGCAACCCCGCCGGTTCCTGGGAGGATCGGCGGCCGTGAGGACTCCGCCGTGGAGGTAGTCGCCGAGCTCGTGGCCCTCGTGCTCGCGGTGGGCCTGGTGGCCGCGCTCTGCGACCGGTTCGGGTGGCCCACACCGCTGGTGCTGGTGCTCGTCGGCGCCGCGGCGTCGTTCCTGCCCCTCGCGCCGGAGGTCAGCCTGGACCCCGACCTGGTCCTGCACGCGCTGCTGCCGCCGCTGCTCTACGCGACCGCCGTCCGCACGTCGCCGTTCGACTTCCGGCACAACAAGACCAGCATCGTGCTGCTGTCGGTGGTGCTCGTCGTCTTCACGACCGTCGTCGTGGGCTGGGTGACCTGGCTGGTGCTGCCGGGGGTCGCCGTCGCCGCCGCGCTGGCGCTGGGCGCCGTCGTCGCGCCGCCGGACGCGGTCGCCGCAGCCGCGCTCGGCCGCCGGCTGGGCCTCCCGCGCAAGGTGGCGACCCTGCTCGAGCAGGAGAGCCTCGTCAACGACGCCGCGGCGCTCATCGCCCTGACGGTGGCGCTCTCCGCGCTCACCTCCTCGCCGTCCGCGCCGGAGGTCGCCGGCGACTTCGGCTGGGCGGTCGTGGGGGCGGTGCTGATCGGCCTGGCGGTCGCGGCGGTGCTCGCGATGGCGCGGGCCCGGCTGCGCGACCCCGTGCTGGACACCCTGATCTCCTTCGTCGCGCCCTACCTGGCCTTCCTCCCGGCCGAGGAGGTGCACGCCTCGGGTGTGCTGGCCACCGTCGTCACGGGGCTGACGCTGGCGCACCTGTCGCCGCGGGTGCAGACGGCGTCGGCGCGGGTCACCGAGGCGATCACCTGGCGCACGGTGGCCTTCGTGCTGGAGAACGCCGTCTTCCTGGTGATCGGCCTGCAGCTGCCCGGCCTGCTCTCCGACGCCGCCGACAGCGACCTGGGCACCGGCCGGATCGTCGCCGTCTGCGCTGCGGCGTTCGCGGCCACCGTCGTCGCCCGGTTCGTCTTCATCTTCGGCGTGGACGTGCTGCTGTCGTCGGGCACGCCCCGGATGCGGCGCCAGGCCTGGAACTACGGGGTGGCGGCTCTGGTCTCCTGGGCGGGGATGCGCGGGGTGGTCACCCTGGCCGCGGCGCAGCTGCTGCCCGCGGACCTGCCCGACCGGGAGGTGCTGCTGCTCGCCGCCTTCACCGTGGTGGTCGGGAGCCTGCTGGTGCAGGGCTCGACGCTGCCCTGGCTCGTGCGCCGGGTGGGCCTGCCCGGGCCGGACCCGGCGGAGGACGCGCTGCGCGCCGCCGAGCTGGGGGACGCCGCCAACGCCGCCGGGCTGCGCCGCCTCGACGACCTCGTCACCGGGCGCGAGCCCGTGGACGTGGTCCAGCGGCTGCGCGACCGCTCGACGGCCCGCGCGCACGCCGCGTGGGAGCGCCTCGGCCGCCCGCTCGCGGACCAGGAGACGCCGTCGGACACCTACGCCCGGCTGCGCATGCAGATGCTCGCCGCCGAGCGCGAGGTGGTCATCCGGGCCCGCGACGAGGGCACGGCGCCGGGGGAGGTGCTGTCGGCGGCACTCGCGGCGATCGACGTCGAGGAGTCGCTGCTGGACCGGCAGGACGAGGTCGAGTTCCCGGACCGCGACCGGGCCCTCGCGCCGGCGCCCCGCGGCCCGCACTGCGAGCACCTGGAGCGCGCCCCGGTCACCGGGCCGCAGCCGGCGTCGGCGTGCGAGGACTGCCTGGTCGAGGGGACGACGTGGGTGCACCTGCGCACCTGCCTGAGCTGCGGGCACGTCGGGTGCTGCGACTCCTCCCCGCGGCGGCACTCGCGGGCGCACTTCGGTGCCGTCGGCCATCCCGTCGTCGTCAGCGCGGAGCCCGGCGAGGCGTGGCGCTGGTGCTGGGTGGACGAGGAGCTCGGATGAGGTAGACAGGGGCGCGTGCCGCAAACCCGTTCGGTCGACGAGTCCTTCCTCGCGCTCCCCCTGTCGGCGCTCACCGACGCCGCCCTCACCCGGGCCCTGGACCTCGGCTGCGAGCACGCCGACATCCGCGTCGAACGCATCCGCACGCAGACGATCAGCCTGCGCGACGCCCGGCCGGAGGCGGTCACCGACGGCGAGGACCTGGGGCTGGCCGTCCGGGTGGTGCACGAGGGCACCTGGGGGTTCGCCGCCGGCGTCGTCCTCACCGCCGCGGAGGCCGTCCGGCTGGCCGAGGAGGCGGTCGCGGTGGCCACCGTGTCCGCGGCCATCAACAGCGACCGCGTGGAGCTGGCCCCGGAGCCGGTGTACCGCGACGTCAGCTGGGTCTCCGAGTACGAGACCGACCCGTTCGAGCTGCCCGACGCCGAGAAGACCGCGCTGCTCACCGAGTTCTCCGAGCGGCTGCTGGCCGCCGACGGCGTGGAGCACGTGCAGAGCAGCTGCATGCACGTCAAGGAGCAGAAGTACTACGCCGACACCGCCGGCACCCGCACCCGCCAGCAGCGCGTGCGCATCCACCCGGAGTTCACCGCGCTCACCGTCGACCGCGCGACCGGCTCGTTCGAGAGCATGCGCACCCTGGCGCCGCCGGCCGGCCGGGGCTGGGAGTACCTCACCGGGAGCAGCTGGAACTGGGCGCAGGAGCTGGCCGAGATCCCGGAGCTGCTGCGCGAGAAGACCAAGGCCCCGTCGGTCGAGGCCGGCCGCTACGACCTGGTCATCGACCCCTCGAACCTGTGGCTGACCATCCACGAGTCGATCGGGCACGCCACCGAGCTGGACCGGGCGCTGGGCTACGAGGCCGCCTACGCCGGGACGTCCTTCGCCACCGTCGACAAGCTGGGCACCCTGCAGTACGGGTCGCCGCTGCTGCAGGTGACCGGCGACCGCACCACCCCGCACGGCCTGTCCACGGTCGGCTGGGACGACGAGGGCGTGGCCGGGCAGCAGTGGGACATCGTCAAGGACGGCGTGCTGGTCGGCTACCAGGTCGACCGGAACATGGCCCGGCTGCGCGGGCTGCCCCGCTCCAACGGCTGCGCCTTCGCCGACTCCCCCGGCCACGTGCCCGTGCAGCGGATGGCCAACGTGTCGCTGCGCCCGGCGCCCGACGGCCCGTCGACCGACGAGATCATCGGCGGGGTGGAGCGCGGCATCTACGTCGTCGGCGACAAGAGCTGGTCGATCGACATGCAGCGCTACAACTTCCAGTTCACCGGCCAGCGCTTCTACCGGATCGAGAACGGCCGGCTGGCCGGCCAGCTGCGCGACGTCGCCTACCAGGCCACGACGACGGACTTCTGGGGTTCGATGTCGGTCGTGGGCGGCCCGCAGACCTACGTCCTGGGCGGCGCCTTCAACTGCGGCAAGGCCCAACCCGGGCAGGTGGCGCCGGTGAGCCACGGCTGCCCGACCGCCCGCTTCGACCAGGTGTCGGTGCTCAACACGGTGCAGGAGGCGGGGCGATGAGCCGGGTGAGCGCCCAGCAGCTCGTCGAGCAGGCGCTCGCGGCCTCGACCGCCGACGCGCAGATCACCTACGTCACCGAGCACTCGGCGGCCAACCTGCGCTGGGCGGGCAACAGCCTGACCACCAACGGCGCGATGCGCTCGCGCTCGGTGGTCGTCATCTCCTTCGTCGACGGCGGAGCCGGGATGGCGTCGGGCACGGTGGCCCGCACCGGGACGCCGGACGTCGCCGCGCTGGTCGCCGCCAGCGAGCGGGCCGCCCGCGACGCCGGCCCGGCCGAGGACGCCGTCCCGCTGGTGTCGGAGGAACCGCCGGGCAACGGCGACTGGTCGGCCGACCCCGCCGAGACCTCGATCCAGGTGTTCGCGGAGTTCGCCCCCGACCTGGGGCAGGCGTTCGGCGAGGCGCGCGACCGCGGCGAGCTGCTGTTCGGGTTCGCCGAGCACTCGATGAGCACCACCTACCTGGGCACCTCCACCGGCCTGCGGCTGCGCACCGACCAGCCGACCGGCCGCGTGGAGCTCAACGGCAAGAGCCCCGACTTCGCCCGCTCGGTGTGGGCGGGCACCAGCACGCGGGACTTCGCCGACGTGTCGGTGGCCGCGCTCGCCGCCGAGGTGGAGCAGAAGATGCGCTGGTCGCAGCGGCGCGTCGACCTCCCGGCCGGGCGCTACGAGACGCTGCTGCCGCCCTCGGCGGTCAGCGACCTGATGATCTACCTCTACTGGACGATGGAGGCCCGCGACGCCGACGAGGGCCGCAACGTCTTCGCCAAGCCCGGCGGCGGGAACCGCATCGGCGAGCGACTGGCCGAGCTGCCGCTCACGCTGCGTAGCGACCCGGCCGCCCCCGGCCTGGAGACGGCGCCGTTCCAGGTGGTGCCGGCCTCCTCCGGTGCGGCCTCGGTGTTCGACAACGGCCTGGCCGCCCCCGCGATCGACTGGATCGCCGACGGCGTGCTGACCAACCTGATCCGGCCCCGGGCGTGGGCGCTCAAGCAGACGGCGCCGGCGACGGTCGCCGTCGACAACCTGATCCTCGAGGACCGCTCGGCGACGGTGGCGCCGGCGGACATGGTGGCGGCCACCGAGCGCGGGCTGCTGCTCACCACGCTCTGGTACATCCGTGAGGTCGACCCGCAGACGCTGCTGCTCACCGGCCTCACCCGGGACGGCGTCTTCCTCGTGGAGGGCGGTGAGGTGACCGGCGCGGTGAACAACTTCCGGTTCAACGAGTCGCCCGTGGACCTGCTCGGGCGGGCGGTGCAGGCCAGCCGGACCGAGCGGACGCTGCCGCGGGAGTGGAACGACTGGTTCACCCGCGCGGCCATGCCGATGCTGCGGGTGCCCGACTTCAACATGAGCTCGGTCTCGCCGGCCAGCTGAGCCCATGTGCTCTCCGCAGCCGTCAGACTGCGGATCGTGACCCAGTCGTGTCCTGACGCGGTAAGCCGCACGAGCGGTCAGCGCGTGTACCGGGCATGACACCCGAGGAGTCCTTCGCCGAGTTCTACGCGGCGTGGAAGGACCCATGCCTGCGGGCGGTCGTGGCCAGTGGCACCGACCGCGCCGTGGCGGAGGAGTCGGTCGCCGAGGCCTTCGCCCGTGCCTGGGCGAGCTGGCCGAAGGTCAGCCGCCACCCCGCGCCGTCCGCATGGGTCGTCCGCACCGCGCTCAACCACCGCGTCTCGCGGTGGCGCCGCACGCGCCGCGAGGTGGCGCTCACCTCCGAGGTCGCCGCTCGTGCCGCCGAGCACCCGACCGACCACCCCGAGCGCGACGACCTGCTGAGGGCGGTCGCGGCGCTGCCCGAGCGCCAGCGCCAGGTCGTGGCGCTGCGGGTATTCCTGGATCTGGACACCCGGCAGACCGCCCAGGTGCTGGACCTCTCGCCGGGGACGGTCTCGGCACATCTGCACCGGGCGCTCACCACCCTGCGCGTCACCATCGCTCCCGACCTGGAGGTCTGCTCGTGACCACCGACTTGCGCACCGAGTTCTCCGGCGCCTACGCCGATGTCACCCTCACCGACTCCGTCACCGACGTGGTGCGGCGTGGCCGCCGCATCCGCCGCGCCCGGCGGGCGCGGCGCGTCGGGCCGGCCCTGGTCGTTGCGGCCGCGGTCGTCGTCGGCGTCACCGTGGTCCAGGGCGAGGAGTCGTACGGCCCGCCCGGCCCGATCGAGCTCGTCGACTACTCCGTGCCGGCGTTCCCGCTCTCGTTCGACAGCCTTCCGCCCGGCCTCGACGGCCCGTCGGTCTCGGCGGACCCGTCCTTCGACGACGTGCGGATCGGAGCGCACCACGCGGGATGGAGCGACCCGGACGACCCGGACAGCGGCCTCGGCCTCGGGGTCCACGACCGGGAGCCGGACACCTCGGGAGAGGACGAGGTCGGGGAGACCGAGATCGCCGGGGAGGACGCCACCGTCTACCGGATGGACGTCGCCGGCGGACCGGAGGCCTGGTCGGTGATCTGGAAGCAGGCCGACGACCGGTGGGTGCGGGTCTCCGGAACGGGTCGCTTCGGCTCGGAGGAAGCGGTCGTGGACGCCGCCCGGCGCGTGGTCGACCGCGGTATGCCGGTGCCCCTCCAGGTGCGTCTCGCGCCCCGCGGGTGGGTGGTCGTGGCGTACAAGGACGAGCGCGTGCTCACCCTCGCCGACCCGGCCGGGCGCCCGGCGACCGATGCCCGCGCCCGCACGCTCACCGTGCACCTGCCTCGGCAGCCCAGCGCTCCGGCCGACCTCCCCCGCGACGTCGGTGCGGTGGACGGCCGCATGGACCAGGTGACCGTCCAGGGCCGGCCGGCCGCCCTGCTGCCGACGGCGGAGACCTGGTTCCTCCAGGGCACGCTGTCCGACGGGACCGTCTTCACCCTCCAGGCGCCGCTGGACTTCACCGCGGAACAGGTGGTGGCAGTCGCCGAGGGCGTCGGTCGCGCCTGAGGGTGGACGGTGGCGGGCCCGCGTCGACGGCGGGCCCGCCACCCCGGCGGACCCGTCCGTCACACCCGTCACCCCGACGGCCGGAAGCGGTCGAGTTCCGACAAGCGGCGGTCGCGACACCTGGGAAGAAATGACGGCGACGCTTCGTGGTTGCCCGATTACCTTGGGTGGAGCAAGTTGGAGCAACTCAGGGCTTTACCGCAGCGGCGTGGCTGCCGAAACCTCCAGTGGCTCATCTTCTTCAACGAGCACGGGCCCCGCTCTCCGGAACGGGCTGTCGAGGGGAGGACTCCCATGAGCAGGAGTCACAAGCCGTCCGTCTTCCAGGTCGGCAAGGTCCGCGACGACGGGCACACCGTCGTCATCTCCGGCTGGGGGCTGGGGCTCTGCGCCGCGGCCTGCTCCTGCCACCGGCACCCGTCCGCCGGCAACCTCGCCATCGCCGAGGACCAGGCCGGCGGCAAGCTCGGTCTGGTCAGCTTCGCCGACGGCGGCTGCGACTGCTGCGAGGCGTGGACCGCCGACGAGCTGTCCGCCATCCTCCGCGACTTCCAGACCGTTGCCGGGCTCCACGTCCAGGAGCCCCTCGCCGGCTGATCCACGGCCCGTGGCCCGCTCGGGCCGGGGCCGTGACGTGTGGCCGCTGCCCGCTGCGGGCAGCGGCCACACGTGTTGGGCCGGCGCCCCCGCTGGGCGCTGCCGTCGACTCCGGCCGTGCCGCCGCCGTTCCCCGATCGGTCGTGACCCGCGCCGTCCCCGACCGCTTCCTCGCGATCACTGCCCGTCGGAGTGGGACGGGAGCGGCCTCCTGGGGCACGCGGGGCGGGTGAGGTGGACGGGAGGGCCCAGCTCTTCCCATCCCGCGCGCCGTCAGCTACGTGCCGACACTTCGTCCCTACGGTGCGTGTCGACGCGCAACAAACAGTGCCCTTCCCCGGCGCTGGCGCAGCTGATCGGAGGCCGACGGTGCAGTCCGCGCGCACGACCCCACGTCGCCATTCCCGGGCCGTCCTGGCCGGCGCCGCGCTCATCGCCGTCGCCACGGGAGTGCTGGCACCGACCCCCGCCGGCGCGGACCCGAGCACCGCCGCCGAGGCCGCGGACCTGGTCCGCAAGGCCGCCCAGGAGCTCACCGTCGTGGACGAGCAGCTGCACGACGCCGAGCTCGTCGTGGCCGAGCACCGGAAGGCCGCCGCGGCCGCCGCGGAGCAGGCCGCCGCCGCGCACGAGGCCGTGGCCGTCTACGAGCCGCAGCTGCGCGCCATCGCCCAGACCGCCCACACCGGCGTGAGCCAGTCGCGCATGGCGGCCTTCCTCACCAGCGAGTCCGCCACCGAGCTGGTCCAGCAGATCACCACGCTGGACCTCATCGCCGATCACACCGACGTCGTCGTCTCCGCGGCGGCTCAGGCGCAGCGGGCGGCCAGGGAGGCGCAGGCCGCCGCCGACGAGGCGGCAGCGCTCGCCGAGGCCGCGGCCCAGCAGCTGCGCGACCAGAAGGCCGAGGTCGAGAAGCGCGCGGCCGCCTACCAGGACGACTTCGCCCGGCTGTCCGCCGCCGAGCAGGAGCGCGTCACCACGGCCGTCGCCGGCCGCTCGCTGAGCGCCCCCTCCGTCGACGAGCTGCCGGTCGTCCCCGGCTCGGCGGCCGCGGTGGCCATCGCGGCGGCCCTGGCGCAGGTGGGTGACAGCTACGCCTCGGGCGGCACCGGCCCGGACGCCTTCGACTGCTCCGGCCTGACCTCGTTCGCCTACGGGACGGCCGGAGTGAAGCTCCCGCACTCGAGCCGCGCGCAGTCGACGCTCGGCCGGCAGGTCTCCCGCGACGAGCTCCAGCCCGGTGACCTGGTCTTCTACTACTCGCCGATTAGCCACGTGGCGCTCTACATCGGCAACGGGTTGATCGTGCACGCCCGCACGTACGGGAAGCCGGTGGCCGTGACCAGCGTCGACCAGAACGGCTACCGGTTCGGCGTCCGGCTCACCGGCTGATCCGGAACGGCCCCGGTACGGACGCCGCCGCGCCGGCGGCACAATCGACCGGTGACCGCTCAGATCCGCCGCCGCGGGTGACCACCACCAGCGACCCGCAGGCGCCCACGCTCCGCCCCGACGCCGTCGGCTTCCTGGACACCTTCGTCATCGGCCTCGCGGCCACCTCGCCGGCGTACTCGCTGGCCGCCGTCCTCGGGCCGATCGTCGCCCTGGTCGGTGTGCACGCCCCGGGCGTGCTGCTGGCGTCGTTCGTGCCGATGCTGCTCATCGCCGGCGCCTTCGCCGCCCTCAACCGGGTCGACCCGGACTGCGGCACCACGTTCTCCTGGGTCACCCGCGCGCTGGGCCCCTGGGCGGGCTGGATCGGCGGCTGGGCGATCGCGATGACCGGCGTCCTCGTGCTGGGTTCGCTCGCCGAGGTCGGCGTGCGGTTCACCCTGCTCGCCGCCGGCCTGGACGGGTGGGCGGACTCGACGCCCGTGGTCATGGGCCTCTCGGTGCTGCTCGTGGTGGTGATGGCGGCGGTCTGCGTCCGCGGCACCGAGCTCTCGGCGCGGCTGCAGAACGGCCTCATCGTGGCCCAGACGGTGGCGCTGGCGGTCTTCGCCGTCGTGGCCCTCGTGCGCGGCCTGCGGGGCACGAGCCCGCTCGGTGGCCTCACCCCGCAGTGGAGCTGGCTGGACCCGTTCGGCTCCGGGGGCGCGGCGCTGTCCGGGGGGCTGCTGCTCGGCGTCTTCGCCTACTGGGGCTGGGAGTCCGCGGTGAACCTCACCGAGGAGACCCGGGACCCGCAGCGCGCGCCGGGGCGGGCGGGGATCTGGTCGACCGTCGCCCTGCTCGGCACCTACCTCGGCGTGGCGACGGCGGTCCTCGCCTTCGCGGGCACCGGGTGGCTGGCCGGCAACGCCGACGAGGAGGAGGCGGTCTTCGCGCTGCTGTCCACCCGGGTGCTCGGCGGCTGGGACTGGGTGGTGCTGCTCGCCGTCGCCACCTCCGCCATCGCCTCGACGCAGACGACGATCATCCCGGCGTCGCGGACCGGCCTGTCGATGGCCCGCCGCGCCGCGCTGCCCCGCCGGTTCGCCGCCGTCTCGCCCGTGCACCGCACGCCCGACGTCTCCACCTGGTGGGTCGCCGGCATCGGCGTCGCCTGGTACGTCGGGGTGGGGCTGGTCAGCGAGAACGCCCTCTACGACTCGATCACCGGGCTGTCGCTGCTCATCGCCCTCTACTACGCGCTCACCGGTCTCGCCTGCGCGGTCTACTTCCGTCGTCGGTTGTTCTCGAGCGTGCGCGACCTGCTGGTGCTCGGCGTGGGCCCGCTGGCCGGCGCGGCGATGCTCGGCTGGCTGCTGGTGCTCTCGGTCCGGGATCTCGCCGACGCGGAGAACTCCTACACCGGTCAGGCCTGGTTGGGCGTGGGCCCGCCGCTGGTGATCGGCGTCGGCGTCATGGCCGCCGGGGTGGTGCTCATGCTGTGGTGGCGACAGCGGGACGCGCGCTTCTGGCAGGAGCGGGCGAGCGCCTACCCCGGCTGATCCGGGCGGTCAGCGCGGTCGGCCGTCGGTGGCCAGCTGCTCCACGAGGGCGGTGATCCGCCGGGCGCGGGTCTGCTCGGTGGCCGCGGTGTGCACCCGGTGCAGCACGGAGTAGCGGTCCTGCCCGGAGAGGCCGTCGAACGCCGTCCGGGCGGCGGGCACCGCGTCCAGCGCGGCCGCGAGGTCGTCGGGGACGGTGATGGTGGCCGGGCCGGCGTAGGCCCGCTCCCACCGCCCGTCGGCCTTCGCCGCCTCGACGGCGGCCAGCCCGGCCGGGCGCATCCGGCCCTCGGCGATCAGCCGCTCCACCGTGCCGACGTTCTTCAGCGACCAGACGCTCCTCGGCCGCCGCGGGGTGATGCGCTGCAGGTAGAAGGAGTCGTCGAGGCGGTTGGCGCGGCCGTCGATCCAGCCGAAGCAGAGCAGCACCTCGACCAGCTGCTCCCAGTTCACCGACGGGACGCCGGAGCCCTTCTTCGCGATCTTCACGTAGAGGCCCGGCGCGGTGTCGTGCTCGGCCTCCAGCCAGGCCTCCAGCGCCGCCTGGTCGGCGAAGGCCAGCACCGGCAGGTCGGTCGGCAGCGTCACGGCGCCATCCTGCCCGCGGGGGCCGACGGTTTCGGGATCGTCGCGCGCGGCTACCGGCGGGCGGACGGCCGCACGGCGCGGCGACAGAGCGGAGGGGTGAGGCGTGGCGAGCCGGGAACCGGGACCGTCGGTGCTGTGGCTGGTGCGCCACGGCGAGAGCATGGGCAACGTCGCCGACGCGCACGCCCACCGGGCCGGGGCCGGCCGACTGGAGCTCGACGTCCGCGACCCCGACGTCCCGCTGTCGGACACCGGACGCTCCCAGGCCGAGGCGCTGGGCACCTGGCTGGCGGGGCTGCCGCAGGACGAGCGGCCGACGGCGGTGCTGAGCTCACCGTTCGAGCGCGCGCTCACGACCGCGCGGCTAGCCACCGCCGGCCTGGATCTCCGGGTGCGCACCGACGAGCGGCTGCGGGAGCGCGATTTCGGCGCCTTCGACCGGATGACCGGCGCCGGGATCCGCGAGCAGTACCCGGCCGAGGCCGAGCGCCGCGACCTGCTGGGCAAGTTCTACTACCGGCCGCCCGGCGGGGAGAGCTGGGCCGACGTCGCCCTGCGGATCCGCAGCCTGCTGGCCACCGAGGGGCTGCGGCACGACTGCGAGCGGCTGGTGATCGTGGCCCACCAGGCGGTGATCATGGTGTTCCGCTACGTGCTCGAGGAGCTGACCGAGCAGGAGCTGCTCGCCGTCGACCGGGAGGAGCAGGTCGCCAACGCGTCGCTCACCCGCTACGAGCGCCTCGAGTCCGGAGCGTTCCGGCTCGTCGGGTTCAACGAGGTGGCGCACCTGACCGCCGAGGACGAGCCGATCACCGAGGAACCCGATGCCGCGCAGCAGCCCTGACCCCGTCCTCGTCACCCCCGAGGTGCTCCGCGCCTGGCCGCTGCCGGAGCCGTCGGGGAGCAAGAACGCGCGCGGCTCGATCCTGGTGATCGGGGGCAGCACCGAGACCCTCGGCGCGGTCCTGCTGGCCGCCGTCGCCGCGATGCGCGCCGGCGCGGGCAAGCTGCAGGTAGCGACGGTCGCCTCGATGGCCCCGCATGTCGCCACCGCGCTGCCCGAGGCGCTGGTCCGGGCGCTGCCGCAGACCGACGGCGGCGCGATCGCCCCCGAGGCCGCCGACACCGTCCGCGACCTGGCCGAGGCGGCCGACGCCGTCCTCATCGGGCCCGGCATGGCCGACAAGGAGGCGACCCAGGGCTTCGGCGAGCGGCTGCTGCCGCACCTGCACGGCCCGCTCGCGCTCGACGCGCTGGGGCTGGCGACGGTGACCGCCGAGGAGAGCTGCGTGCACCACCTGGACGGCCGGGTGGTGCTCACCCCCAACCCCACCGAGGCCGCCTACGCGCTGCACGTCGGGGAGGACGAGGTCGACGACGACCCGGCCGGCGCGGCCGCGGACCTCGCCGATCGCGCGCGGGCCGTCGTCGGCCTGGGCGGGGCCACCTCGTGGATCGCCGCGCCGGACGGCCGGCTGTGGCGGGACGAGAGCGGCACCGCCGGGCTCGGCGTCTCCGGGTCCGGCGACGTGCGCGCCGGGATCACCGGGGGGCTGCTGGCCCGGGGCGCCGAGCCGGCCCAGGCCGCGCTGTGGGCCGCCTGGCTGCACGGCCGCGCCGGGGAGCGGCTGGCCTCGTCGGTGGGCCGGCTGGGCTTCCTGGCCCGCGAGCTCCCGGGCGAGGTCCCCGCGGCCCTGGCCGAGGTCACGCCCTGACAGGATCGCCGTCGTGACCGGACCGGAGGGGCCCGCAGCGGCCGAGGTGTTCGTCGCCGGCTTCGAGCCCCGGCCGGGCGGCCGGGTGCGGCACGGCGTCCGCATCCTCGGGGCGTTCGTCTCGTCGCTGGCCCAGGGGCTGCTGCCCCCGCCGGCGGTGCACGACGTCGTCGTCCGGCGCCGGGACGACGGCACGGAGGTGTCCCGCATCCCCGTCGAGAACCCCGACGTGCCCGCCGAGACCCTCCGGTTCGTGCAGCAGGACCTGGCCTCGCGCAGCGCCGGGCAGTTCGTCGCGGAGTGGCGCCCGCGGGCCTGACCGGTGCCCCGAGCGCGTCGGGGACCGTGGGCTGTGCTGGGGTGCAGGGGTGAGCGACTCCTTCATCGGCGCCCTGGACTTCGGTACTCCCGCCATCGACGACGACGCGTTCGTCGCGCCCACGGCGGTCGTGGTGGGGGCGGTGACGATGGGCCCGCGGTCGAGCATCTGGTACGGCGCGGTGGCCCGGGCCGACGCCGAGGTCATCGGGATCGGCGCCGACTCCAACATCCAGGACGGCTGCACGCTGCACTCCGACCCCGGCTTCCCGCTGGTCGTGGGGGAGCGGGTGTCGGTGGGGCACCGGGTCGTGCTGCACGGAGCCCGCATCGACGACGACGTGCTGGTCGGCATGGGCAGCGTGATCATGAACGGTGCGCACATCGGCTCCGGGTCGATCGTGGCCGCCGGCGCCGTCGTCACCCAGGGCAAGGTCTTCCCGCCGCGGTCGCTGATCGCCGGCGTCCCGGCGAAGGTGATGCGCGAGGCGACCGAGGACGACCAGCTGCACATCCAGTACAACGCCAAGGCCTACAGCGAGCGGCTCGACTCGGCCCGGCGGGTGCGTCGCATCGAGGGCTGATCGCCGGGTTGCCCGCGCGAACCATGCGCACTCGTGGCCATCAGCCGCTCATCGCCACGAGTTCGCATGGTTGGTGCTCGACAGGTCACCCGCCGCGCGCATCGCTAGCGTCGACGGCGTGACCGCCGACGCGCTGCCCCCGTTCCAGCTGCACCCGGTGCACCACGTGCAGCTGGCCATCCCGCCCGGCGGCGAGGAGCGGTGCCGGGCCTTCTGACGGGACGTGCTGGGCATGCGGGAGCTGGAGAAGCCGCCGGTCCTCGCCGCGCGGGGCGGCTGCTGGTTCCGGGGCGGCGGACTGGAGGTGCACCTGGGCGTCGAAGACCCGTTCCTCCCCGCCCGCAAGGCTCATCCCGGCCTGCTCGTCACCGGTCTGCGTGCCGTCGCCGCGGCGCTGGAGCGGGCCGGCTCCCCCGTCACCTGGGACGGCGACTTCCCCGGGCACGAGCGGTTCTACAGCGCGGACCCGTTCGGCAACCGTCTGGAGTTCCTGGAGCCGGTCAGCCGCTGAGCGGGCGGCTGTCCCACGTGAAACATCCGCCCCATGCGGGGTCGGGCTTCACAGGACCTTGGAGAGGAACGCGCGGGTGCGCTCGTGTTGCGGGTCGGTGAGCACCTGCTTCGGGTCGCCGGCCTCCACCACCACGCCGTCGTCCATGAACACCAGGGTGTCGCCGACCTCGCGGGCGAAGCCCATCTCGTGGGTGACGACGACCATCGTCATCCCGTCGGCGGCCAGGCCCCGCATGACGTCCAGCACCTCACCGACCAGCTCGGGGTCCAGCGCGGAGGTGGGCTCGTCGAAGAGCATGAGCATGGGCTCCATCGCCAGCGCCCGCGCGATCGCCACCCGCTGCTGCTGACCGCCGGAGAGCTGGTTCGGGTAGTTGTGCATCCGGTCGGCCAGCCCGACCCGCTCCAGCAGCGCGGCGCCGCGCTCGCGGGCCTCGGCCTTCGAAACGCCCTTGACCTGGACCGGGGCCTCGACGACGTTCTCCAGCGCGGTCATGTGCGGGAAGAGGTTGAACCGCTGGAAGACCATGCCGATCTCGCGGCGCTGCGCGGCGACCTCGGAGTCGCGCAGCTCGTGCAGCCGGCCGCCCTTCTCGCGGTAGCCGACCAGGTGCCCGTTCACCGAGAGCCGCCCGGCGTCGATCCGCTCCAGGTGGTTGATGCAGCGCAGGAACGTCGACTTGCCCGAGCCGGACGGCCCGACGATGCACATGACCTCGCGCGGGGCGACGGTCAGGTCGATGCCCTTGAGCACCTCGACGTGCCCGAAGGACTTGTGCACGCCCCGCGCCTCCACCATGGGCGGGGGCGTCGACGTCCCGACGGCGCTGCTCAATGCGTGCTCCCCACGTCACGGGCCCGGCGGGCCGCCCGCTGCTGGCGGGTCTCGCGGTTCCCGAACCCCCGGCTGAACCGCCGCTCGAGGAAGTACTGGCCGACCATGAGCAGGCTGGCCAGCGCCAGGTACCAGAGGATCGAGGCCACGGCCATCGGGATGACCTGGAAGGTGCGGGTGCCGATGGCCCGCAGCTGGAAGTTGAGCTCCGTGGTCACCGGCACCGCGACGAGCAGCGCGGTGTCCTTGAGCATCGCGATGGTCTCGTTGCCGGTGGGCGGGATGATCACCCGCATCGCCTGGGGCAGCACGATCCGGCGCATCGTCTTGCCCCGGCTCATGCCCAGCGCGTGGGCCGCCTCGGCCTGGCCGGGGTCGACCGACTGGATGCCGGCCCGCACGATCTCGGCCATGTAGGCGGCCTCGGAGAGCGCCAGGCCGATCAGGCCGGCCACGAAGCCCTTGAAGATCTCGTTGCCGTCGAAGCCGAACAGCCGCCAGTCGCCCTGGAAGCCGAACAGGTCCATGAGCTGCTGGTCGAACGGGAAGCCGAACTCGTACCGGGCGTAGAGCGCACCCAGGCTCGCGACGAAGAACAGCAGCACGATGCGCGGGATGGCGCGGAAGAACCAGATGTAGACCCAGGCCGCGCCGGAGACCTCCGGGTTGGCCGACAGCCGCATGACCGCCAGCACGATGCCGAGCAGGATGCCGATGACCATCGCCAGGACGGTCATGATCAGCGTCGTCCGCGCGCCCCGGAGGACGGCGTCGCTGAACATGTTCTCGACCATGAAGTCCCACTGGAACACCGGGTTGGTGACCAGCATGTGGACGAACATGGCCGCGAGCACCGCGATGACGGCGGCGGCGATCCAGCGCCCGGGATGGCGGACCGGCACCGCCCGGATCTGCTCGGGCGGTGCCGGTGTCGTGCTGGTGTCGGGGTCCATCGGCAGAGGTGGAGGCGTCAGCCGGCCGGGTTGACTTCGGGGGTGTCGATGGCGCCGGCCTCGACGCCCCACTTCTCGAGGATCTCCTCGTAGGTGCCGTCCTCGATCAGCGCGGTGAGCGCGTCGGCCAGCACCTGCCCGAACTCGGTCTCCGCCTTCGGGACGACGTAGCCGTAGGGCGCGGAGTCGTAGATGTCGCCCAGGAGCTCCAGCTGCTCGTTGGTCTGCTGCACGGCGTAGGCCATGACCGGCGAGTCGGCCAGGCCGGCGTCCGCGCGGCCGGAGACGATCGCGGCGGTGGCCTCGTCCTGCCCCTCGAACTGCTGGATGTCGATGGGCTCGTTCCCGGCGGCCTCGCACTCTTCGGAGCGGGCGGTGATGTCGTCGACCTGCACCGTGCCGCGCTGCACCGCGATGATCGCGCCGCACGCGTTGTCGGGGTCGACGTCCTCCGGGTTGCCGGCCTTGGTGGCCCACTGGGTGCCGGCGGAGAAGTAGCTGACCATCGTCGCCTCGGCCAGGCGCTCGGGGTTGATGGTGAAGGAGGAGACGCCGACCTCGTACCGGCCCGAGCCCACGCCGGCGATGATCGAGTCGAACGACGCGGACTCGAACTCCGCCTCGAAGCCGATCTTCTCGGCGACCGCGGAGAACAGGTCGACGTCGAAGCCGATGATCGTCTCGCCGTCCTCGTCGATGAACTCGCTCGGCGCGTAGCTGGAGTCGGTGCCGACGGTGATCGTGCCGTCCTCGGCGATCTCGTCGGGCACCCGTGCGGCCAGCTCCTCGTCGACCTCGACGGCGGGGCGGCTCTCGTCGGCCGCGGCGTCGCCGGAGCCCGAGGTGTCGGAGTCGTCTCCGCAGCCGGAGAGGATCAGCGCGGCGCTGGTGGCGGCGACGGCGACGGTCGCCGCGCGGCGGGTCAGGGAACGAGCGGACACGAGTGAGGTCTCCTTCGGGCGGGACAGAGGCTTGATCTTGCCCTGCGTCGTGGTGCGGCGTCGTGTCCGGGTGGTTCCGCTTCGGTCACGGTCACCCGGACGTGGACGGCGAGGTCCCGGTCGTCCCGCTCGTCGGGGAGGCGGGTTCCGAGGTCTCGGTGGGCACGCTCGGTTCGGTGGTCGTCTCCGGCGCCGAGGAGCTGGAGGTGCTCGGTGTGCTGCTCGTCGTCGGGGTGTCCGTCTCCTCGGACGGGGTCCCGCTCTCCTCGGTCTCCTCGGTCTCCTCCGGCTCCGTCGTCGGCGTCGGCTCCTCGGTGGGCTCCGGCGACGTCGTCGTGGGGTCGGTCGGGATCACCGGATTCGTCGGGGTCTGGACGCCGCTGCTGCCGCCCGCGGGGGTCGTGTCGGTCAGGCCGTCCTCGGGGCGGACGTTCAGGTACAGCGTGAAGACCGCCAGGAACAGCACCGACAGGATCACCGTCGAGGTGCGGGCGCGGCCGAGGTGGTCGGGCAGCCTCTTCCAGTGCCACCACGAGGTGTGCGGGGCCTCGGCGGTCCCGCCGGTCGGGGCGGTGCTGACCGTCGGCGTGGCGACCTGCTCAGCCGGTGGCTCGTTCCCTGGCGTGCTCACGCGTCCTCCCCCTCGCGCACGAGCTGTGCGGTGTGCCCGTCGCCCGCCGCGGGGGGCGGGGTGACCTGCATGCCCTGTTCGCGGAACGCGAGCACGATCCGGACCCGCAGGTCACGGCCGACCTCGAACTGCTTGCCCGGCAGGGTGCGGGCGACGACGCGGACGTTCACCTCGTCCAGCCCCAGGCTCTCCACGCCCATGACGGTGGGCGGGTCGAGCAGCAGCGGGCGCATGGCCGGGTCACGGAACGCCTCGCGGCCGACCTCGCGGAGGATCTCGTTGACCCGGTTGACGTCGGCGTCCGAGGGCACCGGGACGTCGATGACGGCCCGCGCCCAGTCGCGCGACAGGTTGACCACCTTGACGATCTGCCCGTTGGGCACGGTGATCACCTCGCCGTTGGCCGAGCGGACCCGGGTCACCCGCAGGGTCACGTCCTCGACGGTGCCCTGGGCCGGGTCGCCCGCGCCGGTGACGGCGATCGCGACGACGTCACCGAAGCCGTACTGCCGCTCGGTGATGATGAAGAAGCCGGCCAGGACGTCGCCGACGATCCGCTGGGCGCCGAAGCCCAGGCCCACGCCCAGCACGGTCGCCGGCGCCACGAGCCCGGTCACCGGCACGCCCAGCCGGTCGAGGACGAAGAACACCGCGACGGCGTAGATGAGGACGACGGCCGTCCAGGTGATGACCTGGGTGAGCGAGTGCCGGTGCTTGGCGGCCTCGGAGCGCACGAGTGCGTCGTCGCCGGTGGAGCGCTCGTCGATCCGGTCGGTCACCCGACCGCCGGCCCAGCCCACGAACCGGGCCAGCAGCACCGACCCGAGGATGATCAGCACCACCTCGAGCCCGCGCCCGGCGAACCAGTCCAGGACGTCCCTCAGCGCGTCACCCACGAACGCTCCTCCCTGTCGTCATCCACCCCGGGTGCTGCCGCGACCCTCACCGCGGCTCCACGAACAGCGACTGCGTGGACCGGCCGATCGCACCGTCGCCGTCGAACAGGACCGCGGAGCACTGCGCCGCACCCGAGTCGCCCAGGACGGTGGTCGCGTCCATGCCCAGCCACTCGCCGCGCGGCGGCCGGTGCAGCGCCACGCTCAGATCGACGTTGGCGAACGTGGCGGAGTTCCAGTCCAGCACGGCGGAGATGCCGCTGGCCGCGTCGGTCATGACCAGCAGGTGCTGCAGCGGGCTCATCGGCTCGCCGTCCACCAGGGTGCACTCCGGCCGGGTCCAGGCGGCCGCCGGCCCGGGGGAGTTGAAGCTGCCGGAGGCGAACCGCCACTCCAGCGCCTTGTGGTAGGCCACCTCGCTGCGGAAGAAGGCCGCCTCGCCGGGCGCGCTCTCC
The DNA here is from genome assembly GCF_003319105.1 of Blastococcus sp. TF02-09. Taxonomy (GTDB): domain Bacteria; phylum Actinomycetota; class Actinomycetes; order Mycobacteriales; family Geodermatophilaceae; genus Blastococcus. Next base: position 143,274 of record NZ_QOHH01000008.1, read on the forward strand.
TGCACGCCGGCCGGCGCCGGGTGCGGGGCGACCGGCGCGGAGCCGGGGACGGCGGCGGGCAGCCCCTCGGTGCGGGTGCGCATCCGCCACGCGGACAGCCGCATCAGCGGGCGGTCGTCCCCGGCGTCGAGCACGGCCTCGACGAGCTCGATGCGGCGTCCGGGGCGCACGACGATGGTGCTGATCCGCACCGGCCCGACCGGCACCGGGCCGAAGATGTCGTAGTTCAGCCGCACCGTCTGGCCGCCGTCGATCCCGCTGGCCCGCTCGACCTCGCGCGCCAGCAGCGCCGCCGGCGGGCCGGCGTGCTGCAGGCCGGGGTCCCACGGCCCGATCGTGAGAGCTGTGGCCTCGAACCCCTCGGCGGTGCGCACGTACAGGGCGCTGGGCAGCTCCATGCCTCCAGTGTCCCGTGCGGTCCGACGGACCCGACCGCGGGCGTCGGGGGAGGCGGCCTCCCCCGACGCCCGCGGGTGGATCAAGGCGTGACGTCCTGCGACGCCTCCAGCCAGCCGGCCAGCTCCTCCATGTAGGCGGCCTGGGCGGTGTAGTCCATCCCGATGTACTTCCACGGGTGCACCTGGTCGGCCTGCACGGCCGGCAGCAGCCCGTAGGTCGGCTGCTCGGCCATCTGCTCGGGCGTGAGCGCCCCGCGCAGCGAGTACAGGAGGATGTCGCTCGGGTACTGCGGCACGTCCTCCCAGCCGGCGGTCTGCCAGTAGTACTCCTCGCCACCCGGGTCGACGAACTGCACGCCGAGCTCGCCGTACATCCGCAAAGAGGGCTCGTCCTCCGCCTTGGCCATGTAGAAGCCCTCGTCGGCGTACGCGGCGACGGGCAGCACGGTCAGCCCGCCGGCGGCGGCCTCGCTCAGCGCCGTGGAGGCCGCCTCGAAGTCCGCCTCGGCCGCGCGGACCTCCTCGCTGTCCATGTCCGCGCCCAGGGCCTCGGCCAGCTCGGCGGTGCGCTCGATGACGTCGGTGGCCGACCCGGCCCAGGCGACGGCGATGATCGGGGCGATCTGCGCGACCTGCTCCTGCTGCTCGAGCGACTCGAAGCCGTACAGCGGCTGGGACTCGTCCAGCGTCCCCTCCGAGTCGGTCGGGTAGACCGTGGTGACGACGACGTCGGGCGCGGCGGCGGCGAGCTGCTCGAGGTCGATGTCGCCGTAGCTCTCGCCGAGGATCTCCACGTCGGAGAGGTCGCGCCCCTCGAAGGCGACGTCGTCGGCGGTCGAGGTCTGCCCGAAGGTGGCCACCGGCGCGACGCCGTAGTTCCACAGCGAGGACGCGACGTCGTTGATGGCGGCGACGCGCTCGGGGGCGGCGTCCAGCTCGACGGTGGTGCCCAGGTCGTCGGTGAACGACCAGCCCTCGCCGGATGCCGCGGCGTCGCCGCCGTCGTCGTCGCCGGAGCAGGCGCTGACGCCCACCACGGCGAGCGCGAGCAGGCCGCCGAGCAGGCGGCGGGATGTGCGGTGCACTCGGGTTCTCCCTCGGGTCAGGCGGTGATGATCATCGCCGGTTGCGAGGAAGGTTAGCCTGCCCTAAGTAGAGCCGACCAGGGGGTCAGCGCAGGCGGCGCACCGGCACGACCATCGGCGTCCCGGCGACCGGGTCCGGCACGATCCGCGCCTCGAGGTCGAAGACGTCCGCGAGCAGCTCCTCGGTGAGCACCTGGGCGGGCGTGCCCGAGGCCACCAGCACGCCGTCCTTCATGGCGACCAGCCGCTGCGCGTAGCGGGCGGCCAGGTTCAGGTCGTGCAGGACGACGGCGACCGTGCGGCCCCGCTCGGCGTGCAGCCGCCCCACGAGCTCGAGCACGTCGATCTGGTGGGCCAGGTCGAGGTAGGTCGTGGGCTCGTCCAGCAGCAGCAGGTCGGTGCCCTGGGCCAGCGCCATCGAGATCCAGGCCCGCTGGCGCTGGCCGCCGGACAGCTCGTCCACCGGGCGCTCGGCCAGCCCGGCCATGTCGGTCCACTCCAGCGCCTCGGCCACCACGGTCTCGTCGTCACGCGACCACTGCCGGAGCCAGCTCTGGTGCGGGTGCCGGCCGCGGGCCACCAGATCGGCCACGGTGAGCCCCTCGGGCGCGATCGGCGACTGGGGGAGCAGGCCCAGCACCCTGGCCACCTCGCGGGTCGGCGTCCGCGCGATCGCCCGGCCGTCGAGCAGCACCTGGCCGCCCGAGGGCCGCAGCAGCCGGCCCAGGGCGCGCAGCAGCGTGGACTTGCCGCAGCCGTTGGGCCCGACGATCGCGGTGAACGAGCCGTCGGTGAGCTCCAGGTCCAGGTCGTGGACGACGACGCGCTCGTCGTAGGCCAGGCGCACGTGCTCGGCGGCCAGCCGCACCCGGCCGGGCGCGGCGACCGGGTCGTGCCGCACCGCGGGTTCGGTGGAGGTGGACGTCATAGCGTGGATCGCCGCCTTCCGCGGACCAGGAGCCAGAGCAGGTAGGGCGCGCCGATCACGGCGGTGAGGATGCCGACCGGCAGCGCCTCGGGGAGCGCGGTCCGGGTGACCAGGTCGGCGCTGACCACGAGCACGGCGCCGATGAGGCCCGAGGCCAGCAGCGGCGGCCGGGAGCCGCCGGTGAGCCGGACGGCGACCTGCGGGACGACCAGCGCCACGAAGGTGATCGGCCCGGCGGCGGAGACGGCGGCGGCGGTGAGGGCGACGGCGAGCAGCACGACCGCCGTCTGCGCCCCGGCCAGCCGCAGGCCCAGCCCGCGCGCGGTGTCGTCGCCGAACTGCAGGACGCTCAGCGCCCGGCCGGCCGCCAGGGCGAGCGGGACCAGCACGGCCAGCGCGATGGCCAGGGGCACGGCCTGGTCCCACGTGCGGGCGTTGAGCGAGCCGGTGATCCAGACGTAGGCCGCGGCGGCGTCGTAGACCTGCGCGTTGGTGAGCAGCCAGTCGACCAGCGCGCTCCCGACCGACCACAGCGCGATGCCGACCAGCACCAGCCGGTACCCGTCGACCCCGGCCCGCCAGGCCAGCACGAACAGCAGGACGCCGGTGACCAGGGCCCCGCAGAGCGCGGCGAGCGGGACGCCGAAGCCGCCCAGCACCGCGCCCACCGAGCTGCCGCCGCTGAGGACCAGCGCCGCGACGGCCCCGACCGAGGCGCCGATGGTGATGCCGAGGGTGTCGGGGGAGGCCAGCGGATTGCGGGCGAAGGTCTGGAACAGCGCGCCGGCCACGCCCAGGGCCAGCCCGACCAGCAGGCCGACGATCACCCGGGGCGCCCGGAGCTGCAGCACGATGAAGTTCTGCGGGCCCTCGCCCAGGCCCACGAGCGTGCGCAGGACGTCGGGGATCGCGATCGGGAAGTCGCCCCGGCCGATGCTCACCGCGGAGACGAGCACCAGCACGACGAGGGTGACCAGCGGGACGAGCAGGTGCCGCCAGCGGAGCAGCACCGACGCGGAGCCGAGGCGGATCGCCGTCCGGCCGCGCGGGCCGCTGACCGGCCGCTCGAGGGTGGCCGTCACAGCGCCATCGTCTTCCGGCGGCGGACCAGCGCGATGAAGAAGGGGGCACCGAGGACGGCGAGCACGATGCCGACCTGCAGCTCGCCGGGGCGGGCCACCACGCGGCCCACCACGTCGGCCGACAGCAGGAGGGCCGCCCCCAGCAGGCCTGCGCAGGGGACCAGCCATCGGTGGTCGGGGCCGGTGAGGGCGCGCACCACGTGCGGCACCACCAGCCCGACGAAGGCGATCGGCCCGCAGGCGGCGGTGGCCGCGCCGCACAGCAGCGTGATCGCGGCCAGCCCGACGGTGCGGGCCAGCCAGATGCGCTGCCCCAGCCCGCGGGCGACGTCCTCACCGAGGCCGAGGAGGTTCAGCGCCGGCGCGTTGGCCAGGGCGAGCACGACGCCGACGGCGATGAACGGCGCGACCTGCCAGGCCACCTCCGCACCCCGTCCGGCGAGCGCGCCCACCTGCCAGAAGCGGAACGAGTCGAGGGTCTGGGTGTCGCTGACGACGACGGCGCGCACCAGCGCGTAGAGCAGCGCCGACAGCGCCGCGCCGGCCAGCGCCAGGGTGATGGGGGTGGCGCCGCCGCGGCCGGCGGAGCCGATCGCGTACACCAGGACGGTGCCGGCCAGCGCGCCGCCGAAGGCGAACCAGACGTAGCCCGAGACCGAGCCGACGTCGAGGAAGGCGATCGCGCAGACGACGGCCAGCGAGGCGCCGGCGGTGACGCCGAGCAGCCCGGGGTCGCCCAGCGGGTTGCGGGTGTGGCCCTGCATGAGCGCCCCGGACATGCCCAGCGCGGCGCCGACGATCAGCCCGAGCACCGTCCGCGGCACGCGCAGCTGCTGCACGATGACGGCGGCCTCGTTCGTGGGGTCGTCGTCGAACAGCGCCCGCCAGACCTCGCCGGGCGCCAGGGACCGGGTGCCGACGGCGATGCTGGCCAGCGCCGCGGCGGCGACGAGCCCGAGCAGGACGAGCAGCACCACCAGCCTGCGGGTGCGCATCGGTCCACCGCCCGGGCGCGGGCGCGCGCCGCTCCGCACGGGAGCGTCGGCCGTGGTGGTCACACGAGCTCCCGGGGACGGCGATGGGTGGTAAGGCTTACCTTACTGCCCGCTGCGGTCGCCGGGAACCCGAGCTACCGCTTCTGCCGGCGGCTGCCGCCGTGCCAGTCCTCCGAGCGGCCCACCTCGCCGGTGCGCACGCCGAACGCGGGGAGCTGGGGGCGCTCCCGCAGGCTGCGCTTGAGCTCCGCGAAGCCCGGGAACGACGCCAGCGCCACGACGTGGTCCCACAGCTCGACGGCCTCCTCGTCCGCGGGCAGCCGGCTGATCACCGGGCCGAAGAAGGCGATCCCCTCCGGGGGCCGGAAGTGCAGGATCGGCGTCCCGACGTCCTTGCCGGTCAGGGCCAGCGCCTCGTCGGTCTCGGCCTGGATCTGGGCGTCCCAGGAGTCGTCGTCCAGGGCGGCGGCGAGCTCGGCCGGCAGGCCGGCGTGCGCGAGCACCGGCTCGACGAACGCGCGGGTGCCCCGGCGTGCGGCGTCCCCGTCGGTGGCCGGCACCTCGAACACATGCGCGCCCATCGCGGCGTAGAGCCGGTCGACGGCCTCGGGGCCGTGCTCGGCGCGGGCCCGGGCGGCGACGCGCAGCAGCCGCAGGCCGGAGGTGTGCCCGGCCTCGTACTCGGGCGGGAAGTGGGTCGCGTAGTCGATGTGCGCGTTGAGCAGCCGCAGCGAGATGAACCGCCACTCGACGTCGTACTGCCGCTGCGCGCTCACCTGGCGGACCCACTGGCTCGTCATCCAGGCGAACGGGCAGACCGGGTCGAACCAGAAACGGAGGTCGGCCATGGCCTCGAACCTAGGCGCGGCCCCGCCTCGCCGCCGGGTCGGTCAGCCGCGCCGGGCAGCAGCCGACCTCGCCGTCGACGGCGAGGTCCGCTGCGACACCGCGAGGGCGAGGTCAGCCGGGGAGGACGGACTCGATCGCCGCGCGGACCTCGGGAGCGTCGGGGGTTGTCATCGGGCGGAACCGCGCCACGACGTCGCCCTGGCCGTTCAGGACCCACTTCTCGAAGTTCCAGGAGACGTCGCCGTCCTTGCCGTCCATGTCCGGGGCGGTGGTCAGCTGCTGGAAGAGCGGGTGGGCGTTCTCGCCGTTGACGTCCACCTTCTCCGTCATCGGGAAGGTGACGCCGTAGGTGGCCGAGCAGAACTCGGCGATCTCATCGGCGGTGCCCGGCTCCTGGCCCATGAACTGGTTGCAGGGCACGCCCACGACGGTGAAGCCGCGGGGCGCGAACTCCTCGTGCAGGGCCTCCAGCGCGGTGTACTGCGGGGTCAGGCCGCACTTGCTGGCCACGTTGACCACGAGGGCGGGGTTGCCGCCGGTCAGCTCGCGCAGCGTCGTCGCGGCGCCCTGGAGGGTGGTCACGGGCACGTCGAGGAGGTCGCTCATGCCGGCGGCAGCATCAACGCGGCGGCTTTCATTCCAGCTCGCTGAGGTCGTCGGGGACGTCGACGGCGTGCTGGCGCAGCGCCTCGATCGGCACGACGTCGAGGGCGCGCTCGTTCGTGGCGGCCAGGACGACGCCCGCGGCCGCCCCCGCCTGGTACGCCTGCAGCCAGCGGGTGGCGACGACGCACCAGCGGTCCCCGGGGCGCAGGCCGGGGAAGCCGTACTCGGGGCGGGGCGTGGACAGGTCGTTGCCGAGCTCCCGCTGCACGGCGAGGAACTCCGCGGAGACGACGGCGCAGACGGTGTGCGAGCCGACGTCCTCCGGGCCGGTGGCGCAGTGGCCGTCGCGGTAGAAGCCGGTCACCGGGTCGACGCCGCACGGCTGCAGCGGACCACCCAGCACGTTCCGCTCGCGCACGGTCGCTCCTGTCTCCGGTGGGCACGCTCGGGTCAGGATGGCAGGGTTCGGGCGTGACCGACGTCCTCTGGCAGCCGACTCCGGACAGCGTGGGGGAGACGCGCATCGCGGCCTTCGCGGAGTGGGTGGCCCGGCGACGCGGTCTCTCCTTCGGTGACCCGGTCGACTACGACGCGCTGTGGCGCTGGTCGGTCGAGCACCTGGACCAGTTCTGGGGCGACCTGGCGCGCTGGACCGGGGTGCTCGACGTCCCCGACGACCGCGTGCTGCCCCGGCGGGAGATGCCGGGCGCGGAGTGGTTCCCCGGCACGGGCGTCAACTACGCCGAGCAGGTCTTCCGGCAGAGCACCCCCGACCACCCGGCCATCATCGCCACGGCCGAGGACAGCGAGCCGGCCGAGATCTCCTGGGACGCGCTGCGCGGGCAGGTGGGCGCCTTCGCCGCCACCCTCCGCCGGCTGGGCGTGGGCCCCGGCGACCGCGTGAGCGGCTACCTGCCCAACGTGCCGGAGGCGGTGGTCGCCTTCCTCGGCGCCGCCTCGGTGGGTGCGGTGTGGTCGGCCTGCGCGCCCGACTTCGGCACCCGCGCCGTCCTGGACCGGTTCGCGCAGATCGAGCCCACGGTGCTGGTCGCCGTCGACGGCTACCGCTGGGGCGGGCGCGCGTTCGACCGCCGCGACGTCGTCGCCTCGCTGCGGGCGGCGCTGCCCAGCGTGCGGACGACGATCTCGGTGCCCCGGCTGTTCCCGGGCGAGCTCCCGGATGGCGCGCTGGCCTGGGCCGACGCCGTCGCCGACGTGCAGGAGCCGGTGTTCGAGCCGACCGCCTTCGACGCCCCGCTGTGGATCGTCTACTCCTCGGGCACGACCGGGCTGCCCAAGGGCATCGTGCACGGGCACGGCGGGGTGGTGCTCGAGCAGCGCAAGTCCGCCGAGCTGCACATGGACGTCGGCGTCGGCGACCGGTTCTTCTGGTACGCCTCGACCGCCTGGATCATGTGGAACATCGCGACGTCGACGCTGCTGTCGGGCTGCACGCTCGTGGTGCACGACGGCGCACCCGCCTATCCGGCCCTGGACGCGCAGTTCGCGCTCGCCGCGCGCACCGGCATGACCTACCTGGGCACGAGTGCCGGCTATCTGTCCGCGTGCGAGAAGGCAGGGCTGCGGCCGGGGGAGCAGCATGACCTTTCCGCGCTGCGGGGCATCGGCTCCACCGGGTCGCCGCTGCCGGCGGCTGCCTTCCGCTGGGTGTACGAGGCGGTGGCCCGTGACGTGCTGCTCGGCTCGCTGTCGGGCGGTACCGACGTCGCGACCGGGTTCATCGGCAGCTCGCCGCTGCTGCCGGTGACGGCGGGGGAGCTGCAGCGCCCGATGCTCGGGGTGGCCGCCGCGGCGTGGTCCCCCGAGGGCGAGCCGGTGACCGCTGAGCTGGGCGAGCTGGTGATCACCGAGCCGATGCCCTCGATGCCGCTGCGGTTCTGGAACGACCCGGACGAGGCGCGGTACCGCGCCGCCTACTTCGAGCCCTGGCCCGGCGTGTGGCGGCACGGCGACTGGATGGAGATCACCGACCGGGGCACCTGCGTCATCACCGGGCGCTCGGACTCCACGCTCAACCGCGGCGGCGTCCGGATGGGGACGGCGGACATCTACGCCGCCGTCGAGTCGGTGCCCGAGGTGCTCGACTGCGTCGTCCTCGGGGTCGAGCAGCCCGACGGCGGCTACTGGATGCCCCTGTTCGTGCAGCTCGCGCCGGGGGTGGAGCTCGGTGACGAACTGGTCCGCCGCCTGCGCGAGGTGATCCGGGAGCAGGCCTCCCCACGGCACGTGCCCGACGAGATCCTCGCCGTCCCGGCCGTGCCGCACACCCGGACCGGCAAGCGGCTGGAGGTGCCGCTCAAGCGGCTGTTCCAGGGCGTGGACCCGGCGACGGCCGTGAACGTGGGCACCGTTGACGACCCGGCCGCGGTCGAGCACTACATCGCCCTGGCCCGGCAGCGTCGGCGTCCCTGATCTGCTTTTCCGCGGTAAAGCGGGTGAGGCCCGTCACGCGGGCGGATGACGGCGGCGTGCGGGGGAAAGGGGCACCGGCCAAGGTGAACGGAACATCCGCCGTCGAGGAGGGCCGACCGACGATGACGTCGAGCGCCAGCACCGAAGAGACCGAGACCCTGCTGCCCCCGCCGCCGGCGCTGCTGCCCCCGTGGCACACGCCCGAGCGCGAGGAACTGCAGCTGCAGGCCCGCCGGTTCGCGATGGACGAGGTGCTGCCGCTCGCCAACGAGCTGGATCCGCAGAAGGGCACCATCCCGGCGTCGCTGCTGGACCGGCTGGCCGAGCTCGGCTACTTCGGCATCACCGTGCCCGCCGAGCAGGGCGGCCTCGGCCTCGGCGTCTTCGAGTACTGCATGGTCAGCGAGGAGCTGGCCCGCGCCTGGATGTCGACGGCGAGCATCCTGGCCCGCTCCCAGGGCCTGGGGACGGCGGTGCCCGACGCCGATCGGCGCGAGGAGCTCAACCGGCGCAGCGCCCGCGGCGAGTGGATCGGGGCGATCGCGCTCTCCGAACCCGACGCCGGGTCCGACCTCGCCGGCGTCTCCACCCGCGCCGTCCTCGAGGGCGACGAGTGGGTGGTGACCGGGCGCAAGCGCTGGTGCGGCAACGCCGAGGCGGCCGACTTCATCCAGGTGCTCGTGCGCGAGCGGGATCCGGAGGAGGGGGAGTCGCGCTCGGCGGGGCTGATCAACCTGCTGCTGGAGAAGAAGCGCGGCGAGTTCCCCGAGGGCCTGACCGGGCACCCAATCGACAAGATCGGCTACCACGGCTTCCTGACCTGGGACCTCACCTTCGACGGTGTGCGGATCCCCAGGGACAACGTCGTCGACCAGGCCAAGGCGGCGCGCGAGGACAGCGACGAGGAGGGGAAGGCGGCCGAGCAGGCCGGGTTCGCCGAGGCGCAGAAGTTCCTCAACACCGCGCGCGTGCACACCGCCGCCCGCGCCGTCGGCCTGGCCCGCGCCGCGCTGGAGGACTCGATCCTCTACCTGCAGGAGCGCGAGCAGTTCGGCCACCCGATCGGCGACTTCCAGGCGCTGCGCTTCGCCGTCGCCGAGATGGCCGCGCAGATCGAGCAGTCGCGGGCGTTCTACCGCCAGGTCGCGCACCTCATCGACCTCGGGCTGCCGGTGGCCAAGGAGGCGTCGATGGTGAAGCTCGAGGCGACCGAGATGTCGGTTCGGGTGACCAACCAGGCCATGCAGCTGCACGGCGGCAACGGCTACACGACCGAGCGGCAGGTCGAGCGGCACTGGCGCGACGCCCGCCTCACCACGATCTTCGAGGGCACCAGCGAGATCCAGAAGCGGATCATCAGCGACCGCCTGCTCCCCCGCTCCCCCCTAAGCTGACGGCTGAGCCGAGCGAGTGCGCGCTCAGCGTGGTTCTGCGGACTGCGGACCCACGCTGAGCGCGCACTCGTCACGCCGCGGCGAGGGCTTCCTCGTCCGCGTGGGCGATGTGCTCGAGCTGCCGCCAGATCAGCACCAGGATGAGCGCGGAGCCGACGAAGGCGAACCAGAACGGGCCGGTGATGCCCCAGATCCTCGCGATCACGCCGCCCAGCGCCTGCCCGGCGACCATCCCTCCGAAGACGCCGATCAGGTACAGGCTGCCCACCCGGCCCTGCAGCGCCATCGGGACGGCACGCATGCGCACGGTGCGTGCCGTGGTCCCCCAGACCGAGGCGTGCACACCGAAGACGAACATGATCACCATCGCCACCCAGCCGGTCGTGGTAAGCGCGAAGCCGAGATGGGCGAACGTCTCGATGACCAGGCCGACGCGCATGATGTCCGCCAGGCCGACCCGCCGCTCCAGCCAGTCGTAGCCGATCGTGCCGAGGACCCCGCCGAGGGCGCTGACCGAGGTGAGCAGACCGAAGCCCACGGCACCCAGGTCGAGGGTGTCCGTGGCGTAGAGGACGAGCACCGACCACGCGGCGCCATAGGTGACGTTGAACGTGACGATCGTGAGCGTCAGCGTCCGGACCGGCGCATTGCCCCACGTCCAGCGCCAGCCCTCGGCGACGTCGCGCCGCAGGTGGCTCGGCGTCTCCGGTCGCGGGACGGCGGGCACGGCCATGCGGGACACCAGGATCACCGCGAGCACGAGGCACAGCGCCTGGACGACGAACGGCCAGGCCGCGCCCGCCGCGAAGAGGAATGCGCCGATGGCGGGCCCGGCGAGGTTATTCATGGTCAGGTGGCCGGCCATCACGCGCGCAGTGCCGACGCCGAGGTCGCGCTTCGCCACCAACATGGGCAGGAGGGTGCCGCTGGTGGTGTCGGCGAAGACCTCGGCGACGCCCATGAGGAACATCGCAGTCAGGACGACGACGACGTCGACCGCACCTGTGACGAGCGCCAGCGCGAGCACGGCGAGCACGCCGGCGCGGATCAGGTTGACGACGATCACCAGGCGTCGGCGGTCCACCCGATCGGCGACCACGCCTGCGGAGAGCCCGAAGAGCAGCCAGGGCAGCCGTTGCAGGAGGGCGGCCAGGGCGACGAGGAGCGGGTCCGAGGTTTGCGAGGCGACCAGCAGCGGCCCGGCGGCCAGGGCGATGCCGTCACCGAGGTTGCTCGACCAGGACGAGCCGACCAGCCAGCGGAACGGCGTCCCCATGCGGGCCGGCAGCACTGCGTCCACGATCCGGCTCACCCGTCGAACCCTAGGTGGGCGATCTGCCACTCACAGTTGCAGGACGCGGGCCTCCCACGGGCGCAGCTCCGCGCCGGCGTCGGGCAGGTTGCCCAGCACCAGCTCCGCGTCGACCGCCGCGGGCAGCAGCGACGCCAGGTCGTGCGGCGTGCGCGAGAGGTTGCAGACGACGAGCAGCGTGACGCCGTCCAGCGACCGGGTGAACGCGTACACCTCGTCGTGGTCGGGCAGCAGCATGGAGAAGTCGCCCAGTGCGACCACCGGCAGCTCGTGCCGCAGCGCGATCAGCCGGCGGTAGTGGGCGAGCACCGACGTCGGGTCCTCGCGCTGCGCGGCCGCGTTCCACTCGACGTGGTCGGGGTTGACCGCCAGCCACGGCGTGCCGGTGGTGAAGCCGGCGTTCGGCGAGGCGTCCCACTGCACCGGCGTGCGGGCGTTGTCCCGGCTCATCGCCCGCAGCGCGGCCAGCACCTCGCCCGGGTCGTGCCCCGCCGAGACCGCCTGCACCGAGTGGTTGAGCGACTCGACGTCGGCGAACTCCTCGAGCGCCTGGAACGGGAAGTTCGCCATCCCGAGCTCCTCGCCCTGGTAGACGTAGGGCGTCCCCCGGTGCAGGTGCAGCAGCGTGGCGAGGCACGTGGCCGAGTCTCGCCGGAAGCGCGGGGAGTCGTCGCCGAAGCGCGACACCGCCCGCGGCTGGTCGTGAGTGTACCTCCGCGCCTCCTCGACGGTCACGCCGGGCATCTCGCCGACGGTGAGGAACGTTCCGTCCCGCCCGGCGAACACCTCGCGGTGCATCTCCTGCAGGAATTCGTGGATCCGCGGCCCGTTCAGGAACGAGGAGAAACCGCTGCCCAGCGACGAGCCGGGGATGGGCCGGCCATCACGCAGCGAGCCGTCCGGGGCGACGTCCTTGCTGATCATGTTGATGACGTCCATCCGGAAGCCGTCGACCCCGCGGTCGAGCCACCAGCGCATCATCTCGTACACCGCCGTCCTGACCTGCGGGTTCTCCCAGTTCAGGTCGGGCTGCCGGCGGTCGAACAGGTGCAGGTAGTACTCGCCGCTGGCCCCGTCGAGCTCCCACACCGGACCGGAAAAGAACGACTGCCAGTTCGTCGGCTCGGCACCCGGCTCGCCGGCGGAGAAGCCGGCGCGCGGCGGCCGCCACCAGTACCAGTCGCGCTGGGGCGAGTCCGGCGACGACCGGGACTCGACGAACCAGGGGTGCGCGTCGCTGGTGTGGTTGACCACCAGGTCCATGACCAGCTTCATCCCGCGCGCGTGCAGCGCCGTGATCAGCTCGTCGAGCTGCGCCAGCGAGCCGAAGAGCGGGTCGATGTCCCGGTAGTCGCTGATGTCGTAGCCGTTGTCGGCCTGCGGTGACGGGTGAACCGGCGAGAGCCAGAGGACGTCGACGCCGAGGTCGGCCAGGTGGTCCAGGCGCTGCAGGATCCCGCCCAGGTCACCGATGCCGTCGCCGTCCGAGTCCATGAACGAGCGCGGGTAGACCTGGTAGACGACGGCGCGGGTCCACCAGGGCGCGGCTGCGGAGTCCATGCCCGAATCTGCCCGGATCAGGACGACGGGAACCTGTGGTGCACGGCCTCCACGTTGTTGCCGTCCAGGTCGCGGACGAAGACGCCATAGTAGCCCGGGTGGTACTCGGGCCACTCGCGGGGCGCGTGCAGGATCTCCGCGCCGGCCTCCTGCGCGGCGGCGAACACCGCGTCGACGGCGTCCCGGGACGGCGCGGCCAGCGCGAGGTGCACCGGCCGATTCCCCGGTCCCTCCACCGGCGACGTCCACAGCTGCGGCTGGCCGGCCGGCCCCGCCAGACCGATCACCGGCCCGTGCGGGGTGTCGAAGCGCATCATCTCGTGCACGCCGCACGGCTCGAAGACGCGCACGTAGAACGCCGCCGCCGCCGCGGGGTCGGTGCACTGCAGGCCCAGGTGGTCGATCATCGCCGGACCGTAGCGACGGGCACTGACAGCGGTCGATGGGTTCCGCTGCCGTCGCGGGTCGGAACGGATGAGAGCACGCACACCGGCGTGCCACCCACCCCCCCGAGGGGATTTGGCTTCGACGAGCAGTTGGCGACGAGAACACGGCATCGGTCGAGATCAGCGAGCAGATCACCGCCATGCTGCTCACCCGCGCGCGCTTCGCCGACTTCGTGCCGAGCGGCACCGTGGGGAACCCGGCGCAGGCGACGACGGTGATCAACGCCCTGTCCGTCGACTCCCGCGCCGAGGCCGACGACATGCTCGTCCGGGCCCTCGCCGCGGAGGGCAAGCCGTGGCAGCCGGCGCAGGACCACGGCTTCATGTACGGCACCAGCTTCACCGACCCGGACGGTCACGTCTGGGAGGCGATCTGGACGGACCCCTCCGCGGTGCAGTGACCGACCGGGCGACCCGCTCCCCGCGCTGCTTGGATGGGTCGCGGCGCCGGGAGAGCCCCGGCGCAGGAGGGAGCACCGTGGCTGAACTGACCCGTCCCGAGGTCGAGCCGCCGACCGGACCCGCCCCCGACGACCTCGTGATCGAGGACCTCGTCGTCGGCGACGGTCCCGAGGCCAAGGCCGGTGACCTCATCAGCGCCCACTACGTCGGTGTCACCCACGACGGCGGCGAGCAGTTCGACGCCTCCTGGGACCGCGGCGACCCGCTGGAGTTCCGCCTCGGCGTCGGCATGGTCATCCAGGGCTGGGACGAGGGCATGACCGGCATGAAGGTCGGCGGCCGCCGCCGGCTCACGATCCCGCCGCACAAGGCCTACGGGGAGCGCGGCGCCGGCGGCGTCATCAAGCCCGGCGCCACCCTCGTCTTCGTGGTGGACCTCGTCGGCGTGCGCTGACCGCGACCCGCGGGCGGGTGTGCATGGCGCGCCCGCCCGCGGGGCACCGCAGCGCGCATGACGCAGCCCGCCCCCGCCCCGGGGCACGTCCTGGCGAAGGACGCCGGGGAGGGCCAGGGGAACAGCGAGTCCACCGGCACCGTCGTCGTCGCCGGGCTGGCCAACCTGGGCATCGCGATCGCCAAGCTGGTCGGCGGCCTGATCAGCCACTCCTCGGCGATGATGTCCGAGGCGGCGCACTCGCTGGCGGACACGATCACCGAGGTCCTGCTTTTCGTCGCGCTCAAGCGGGGCGCCAGGGACCCGGACGCGCGGCACCCGATCGGCTACGGCCGCGAGACCTACTTCTGGGCGCTGCTCGCCTGCCTGGCCACCTTCACGCTGGGCGCGGGCTTCTCGTTCTGGCAGGGCATCTCGACGATCCTCGAGGGCGAGGAGCAGGGCGACCCCCTCGTCGCCTACATCGTGCTGGCGGTCTCGTTCGTCCTGGAGGGCGAGTCCTGGCTCAAGGCGGTCCGGCAGGTGCGCAGCTCGGCCCGCCGATGGGGGACGACGCCCCGCCGGTACCTCGCCGAGACGTCGGACACGACCGTCAAGGCGGTGACCTTCGAGGACAGTGCCGCGCTGATCGGGCTGGTGCTCGCCGCGCTCGGCCTCTTCCTGGAGCAGGTCACCGGCGACCCCCTGTGGGACGGCATCGCCGCGATCCTGATCGGTGTCCTGCTGCTCTTCGTGGCGGGTGCGCTGGCCTGGGCCAACGTGTCGCTGCTCATCGGGCAGTCCGTGGCGCCGTCGATCGAGGCGCAGTTCCGCGAGGAGCTGGCGGGGGTGGAGCAGGTCAGCGCCGTCCCGGTGCTGATGACCACCGTGATCGGGCCGGGGCAGCTGATCGTCATGGCCAAGGTCGACTTCGACGACACCGCGACGGTCGCCGACATCGAGCGGGCGTCCGACGAGGCCAAGCGGCGCCTGGTCGCCCGGCACGAGGGCGTGCGCTACGTCTTCCTCGATCCCACGCGGGGAGACGGCCGGGCGCGGGCCCGGGCCCACCGGCCGCCGGCCGGCTAACTGCCGGAATGCCCTGGCGGACGCCAGGGTTGGGCCGGGCATGCGCGTAGAGGTGTGGTCCGACGTCGTCTGTCCGTGGTGCTACGTCGGCAAGCGCCGGCTGGAGACCGCCCTGGAGCGGTTCCCGCACCGCGACCAGGTCGAGGTCGTGTGGCGTTCCTTCCAGCTCGACCCGACCGCCCCCGAGGGCGAGACACACCCGACGCTGCCGGCGCTGGCCGCCAAGTACGGCGTGCCCGAGGAGCAGATGCGCGAGAACATGCGCGGGCTCGAGGAGCTCGCCGCCGCCGAGGGGCTGGAGTACCACCTGGCCGACGGCATCAGCGGCAACACCCTGCTGGCCCACGAGCTGCTGCACCTGGCCGCCGAGCACGACAAGCGCAACGAGCTCAAGGAGCGCCTGCTGCACGCCTACTTCGAGGAGCAGCGCTCGGTCTTCGACGTCGAGTCGCTGGTGCCCCTGGCCGTCGAGGTGGGCCTGGACGAGGCCGAGGTGCGCGAGGCGCTGACCGACCGTCGGTTCCGCGCGGCGGTCAGCGAGGACAGCGCGACGGCGATCGAGCTCGGCGCGCGGGGCGTGCCGTTCTTCGTCGTCGACCGGAAGTACGGCGCCGCGGGGGCTCAGCCCGCCGAGCAGCTGCTGCAGATCCTACAGCGGGCGTGGGCCGACGCCAACCCGCTGATCACGGTGCCGGCCGCCGACGGCTGCACCGACGACACCTGCGCCGTCTGACGCCGGCGCTCATAGCGCAGTGATCACGAGCCGATCAGCCGGGCTGCGGCGCCGAGCGCTTCTCGGCGTAGGCGTTGAGCTTGCGGACGACGCCGGTCGGAGAACGCTCCGCCGTCGCCAGGCCCACCGCCTCACCGGCATAAAGAGGGGCGTGCGCCGGATTCCTCCTGCGTCGGGCCTTCGCCACGTGCTGTCGCGAGGCGCCGTGCCGACGAACCCGTCGCTGCGTGGCTCAAGGCGCAGACGAGCGCTTGTTGGCCCCCTGCAGGCCCTCACGCCTGAACCGTTGCATGGGTAGGGAAGTGCCGATCGATCGGCATCGCTCGTGACGTGAAGTCACAGCCGCCTATAGCAGAGTAAATACGCTGTCGAAGGTGTACGCGGGCGGTCGCGCGTCTGAACAGGGAGTTTGCAAGGAAGCTACTCAGAGTGGGCTCCAGGACACAAGACCTCCGGCGGGCATTCCCGTGCTGGGTAACGTTTAGATAACGAGACTCCGCCACCCCGTTGCTGCGCTCGACGAGCACGGTTCAGGCTGCCCGCGGTCGCCCACGGAGGGGCAGAAGACCACCGCTGGTCCTTCTGCCTGTGATGAGGTCTCGTGTCGTCGACATCGATCCGCAAGCGTGTTGCCGGGCGCTCCGCACTGTCCCTCCGAACGCTCCTCGTGGCCGCGCTTGCCTGCGGCAGCATGACCGTCGCGATGCCGGCGCAGGCCGCTCCGGCGGCTCCCGCGGCGCCACCTGAGATTGCCGATGCAGAGTCGGCTCCCGACAAGGCGACGGCCGCGGCCATCGCGGAGGAGTACGACCACCCGGTCATTGATGACTCGTCCCTGACGGAGACCACCACGGTGGAGGTTTTGCCGGACGGGACCGAGCAGCTGACCATCTCCGCCGAGCCCGTCCGGGTGCGGCAGGACGACGGCTGGGTTGACGTCTCCACGGAGCTCGCCGAGAAGTCGGACGGGATGCTCGCTCCCACGGCATCGCCGGTCCAGGTCGAGTTTTCTCCTGGCGGTACCGGACCGCTCGCTCGCGTGCAGACGACGACGGGCACGTGGATGACGATCGCCTCTCCCTTGGGCGAGCTGCCCGATGCGGTGGTGGACGACTCATCGGTGACCTATCCAGAGGTCCTCCCCGGCGTCGACCTCCGTCTCACGGCGACCATCAACGGGATGACCGAGGTCCTGGTCATCAAGACGCCCGAGGCCGCCGACAACCCCCGCCTCGACGAGGTGCGCTTCGGGATCAGTGGGGCCAAGGTCGCGGACGGCCAGGCGGCAGAGTCCGCCACGGCCACCGCGCCCGATGGGTCCCAGCTGGTGTCGCCGTCCCCCATGTGGTGGGACTCGGCCGACGGGGGAGACGCCGACGGGCCCGGTGGTGCGGGCCTCGCTCAGCCCATCGAGGCGCAGAATTCCGCCGCGGCGATCACCGTGGACGCATCGGCGCCCGCGGAAGCGCAGGACGTCACCTACCCGGCGTACGTCGACCCGGACTTCACCGGCGGTACCCAGGCCTGGACCCTCGTCGACAGCGCCTACCCGAACGCGTCCTATTGGCTCGGCTCGAACCGCGGCGCGGACAACCAGGCCCATGTGGGTCACATCAATGCGGCCAACAGCCCCGACGGTCGCGCGCACACCGACCGCACGTTCTGGCAGCTCAAGACCGAGGGGCTGGCGGGAAAGCACATCCTCAACGCCCACTTCAACACGCAGCAGCTCTACTCGTCTGCGTGCACCAGCAACGTCTACAACCTCTGGTTCACGGGCATGGTCGACCCGAACACGACGTGGAACCGGCAGCCGGCTTTCATCGCGCCCGTCTCGAAGACGACGCTCGGGCCGCAGCGCAGCAACTGCGCCCACCAGTACGGGGTGGGCCTTGACGCCATGTACGTCGCGAACTGGGCAGCAGGGAACGGCGCCCCCCACGTGACCGTCGGGCTGACTGCGGACAACGAGGGCGACTGGACGTCGTGGCGCAGGTTCACCTCGGGCGCGTCGATGACCGTCCGCTACAATACGCCCCCGGGGACGCCGTGGGGCATGAACACCGCGGGCCAAGGGTGCGCGACCACCGGCCCCGGTCCCGTCCTGCGCCACAACGACGTCAACAAAATTTCTCTCGCGGTGCTGGCATCCGACTGGGACCCCGGAGGTGTGACAGTCGTCTTCTGGGTACAGGATTCCGCCGGTAGGAGTGTGATCCCGGCCAACCCGTACGACTTTATCAACGCCGGCACGAAACAGAACGGCGTGTTCGACGTCAAGGTCCCGGACGGCCTTCCCGACGGCTCGTATCGGTGGCTCTCGCAGGCGGTCGACGGGATCGACTCGTCTGGCTTCTCCCCGTACTGCTACTTCCAGATCCGCAATGCCGCACCGGCTGCTCCGGTGCTCACTGCAACGGTCCCGACGACCACCATCGTAAGCGTCGGCACGCCCATGACGGTCACGCTCGCGCAACGATCGGCTGCAGACAACGTGGTGGGCTTCGCCTGGAAGTGGGGAACCTCGGCGAACGCGCCGACGTACACGGCGCTTCCGGCCTGCGGCAGCGACAGCCAGGCTGGCGGCATCCACTACGTCTGCGGTTCGACGGCGACGATCACGGTGGCGCCGGTGGATGCCCCGGTGGGAGAGCTGACCGTCTGGGCGTTCGGAGAAGCCAAGGCCCGATCGGCCCCGACGACCCTGAGGTGGTCGACGATGGCCCAGAGTCCGGACAACCTCTACGCGACGGCGCACCAGTGGACCACTGATGCAGGTGGTCCCGTTCCGTTGGCCGAGTGTGATTCGACCAGCACGCCGGTCAACTGTGTAGCGGACAACAATCCCCACCCCGACAGGGCTACGGGCCAATACCCGATAGCCGTTCCCGAGGGCGTCACGCTCGGCGCGGAGGGCACGCTCAACTTTGCGTCCACGGCCAAGACGCCCATGATGAGCGCACCGGGCGTCGTGGTGGACACCACCAAGAGCTTCACGGTCGGCGGGTGGATGACGCCGACCGTGGCCAGCACCCTCCACCAGACGGCAATCTCCGAGCGCGGACAGACGAGCTCCGGCTTTTCTCTCCAGCTCACCCCAGAGCGGAAATGGTCCTTCGTCGTGAGCGCAACGACGCAGAACAACGCCGGGCGGGCGACAGTCGGCACGCCAATCACTCTCGGAGTGCCGGTGTATGTCACTGGCGTCTACGACGCGATCAACCACGAACTTCGCGTTTATCAGAACGGCGTACTTTCGGCCACCCGGGCTTACCGGCAACCCGCCGGTCCGACGGCGAGCCTCGGGTTCACGCTCGGCTCGGGCTTTGCCAACGGGGTGGCAGGCGACTTCTACACCGGCAGGATCGGCAACCCATTCGTGGTCCAGGGGGTGCTCACCCCACAGCAGATTCAGGACGTGAGTTCCGGGGGCTTCTTTCCCGGGCTCGACTGACGACCTTCGCCACTTCACCCGCGCACCAGCCTCCCTGAGGAGTTCTGTGTCCAGTTCCAGTGTTCGCCCGGCCGCCCGAACGCGGGTCGCGCTGCGCTTGGTCACGGCCGCAGGAATCAGCCTCGCGCTGACTATCGGCGTGGTCTCCGCTACGTCGCCCGCATCGGCCGCTCCGCCCGGACCCCCGAAGCCCTACCTCGGCAAGGTGGTCCAGGGGCAGGAGTGGGAGCCGGGTGCGGCACCCGACAAGGTGAACTCCTCGGTCGTACCGCCGCGGACCGCACTCGAGGGCAGCCGCACGGAGGTGAGCCTCAAGCAGCCCGGCCGCCCCGCTAAGGGACCGCAGACGCGGACGACCGAGCCGGGCAGCGCCCCACCGGCCGTCGTCACGGGGGAATGGCAGGAGGTCGGCGGCGGGCTGGCCATCGCGCCCGCCAGCCCGGTTGACGGCGCCGCCTCGGACGAGCCGGACGACACGGCGGTCACCGTCGAGGTCCTGAACCCTGAGCAGGGCAAGAAGTACGTGGCCCAGGGGGTCGCGCTGCGACTGAGTCGCACGGACAAGGGCGACAGCGATCCGGTCGCTGTGCGCGTGCCCAACTCGGTTCTCGCAGGCATGTTCGCCGCCGACTACGCCGGGCGCGTCCGCTGGGTGCAGTACCCCGACAACGGGCGCGCCCCCGGTGCGGACCAGCAGCCCGTGCCCACCGGGATCAGTGGTGAGGACACCATCGTCTCTCCGTCGCTGGCCGGCGCCTCGACGATTATGCTCGCGGCGACCAGCTCGGCGACGTCGTCGAGCGGGACCGGCGACTTCGGTGCCACCAGTCTCTCGCCGGCCTCCGAATGGGACGTCTCCGCCCAGACCGGCGGTTTCGCCTGGTCCTACCCGCTGCGTGTACCACCGGCGGCGGCCGGCCCCTCGCCGTCGCTGGCGCTGGACTACAACTCGCAGCGCGTCGACGGCAAGACCGGATCGACGAACAACCAGCCCTCGGCCGTAGGCGAGGGCTGGGACCTCTCCGGCGGCGGCTTCATCGAGCGTGCCTACGTCCCCTGTTCCTTGGACAGCGGCTCGTCGGGCCCGGTGACCACCTCCGGCGATCTCTGCTGGAAGACCGACAACGCCGTGCTCAGCATGGGCGGGCAGTCCGGTCGCCTGGTGCGCGACAACGCGACCGGGATCTGGAAGCTGCAGAACGACGACGGTTCGCGGCTCGAGAAGCTCACCGGCGCCGGTAACGGCGCGCTGGGCGGCGAGCACTGGCGCCTGACGACCACCGACGGAACGCAGTACTTCTTCGGTCTCAACCAGCTGCCGGGCTGGTCGGCGGGCAAGGCCACCACTAACTCGGCGTGGACCACGCCGGTCTACGGCAACGACGCGGGCGAGCCCTGCAACGCCGGCACCTTCGCGGCATCGTCCTGCACGCAGGCGTGGCGCTGGAACCTGGACTACGTCGTCGACACGCACAGCAACGCCAGCGCCTACTACTACACGGCCGAGACCAACCGGTACGCGCAGAACCGCTCCGGCGCGACGCCCTACGTGCGCGGGGGTCAGCTGGACCGCATCGAGTACGGCCTGACCGCGAGCACCGTGTACGCGGCGAACGGCGCGAGCGACAAGGTGCTCTTCGGCTACGCGGACCGGTGTGCATCGAGCACCGGGTGCGTCAGCACCAACCCCACCAACTGGCCCGACGTCCCGTGGGATCAGAACTGCACGGCCGCGCCCTGCACGCAGCTGTCCCCGAGCTTCTGGACGACGACAAGGCTCAGCACGGTGACCACGCAGTACTGGACCGGGAGCGCCTACGCCGGGGTGGACACCTGGACGCTCAAGCACTCGTTCCCCGACCCCGGGGACGGGACGAGCGCGGCCCTGTGGCTCGCCTCGATCGGTCACTCGGGAACGGCCGGTGGTACCGCGGTCACGGTGCCCGACGTGAAGTTCGCCGGAGTGCCGCTGCAGAACCGCGTCTGGGCCATCGACGGGCTGGCGCCGCTGGACAAGTACCGCATTTCGTCGATCTCGACCGAGACCGGTGCCGTCATCTCGGTCAACTACTCGGCTCAGGACTGCGCCCCGACCGAGGTTGCCGCCATCCTGGCCAACGCTCCTGCGAACAACCGGCGCTGCTTCCCGCAGTGGTGGGCGCCGCAGACGACGCCGCCACAACCGGCGAAGCAGGACCTCTTTCACACCTACGTGGTGACGTCGGTCCTCGCCGACCCGCGCACCGGCGGCTCGAACTCGGCCGTCCAGCACACGAACTACGTCTACACCGGCACGCCGGCCTGGCGGTACGACAACTCCCCGCTCACCCCGGAGAACCGGCGGACCTGGTCCACCTACGCCGGCTACAACTCGGTGGAGGTCCGGGTCGGCGACGCGAACAAGCCGGCCGCCCAGCAGACCACCGCCTACACGTTCTTCCGGGGCATGGACGGCGACCGCGCGTCCACCGGCGGGGGCGCCAAGGCCGCGTCGGTCGGTGCCAGCGACGGGTCCAGCGTTCCTGACTCGCTGTGGCTCGCCGGGAGCGTTCGCGAGGCCCGGGTGCTGAACGGTGTGGGTGGGGCCGTGGTGTCGAGCACCGTCAACACGCCGTGGGCGTCGGCCGTCACCGCGAACGACGGGGTCAACACCGCCCGGATGGTTGCAGACGGCAGCGTCGTCACCAGCGAGCCGCTCTCCACCGGCGGCACCCGCCGCACAGAGACGCGGTCGTCCTACGACGCCTTCGGGCGAGCGGTGCAAGTCGAGGCGATCACCCCCGACGCCGGTACGACGTGCGCCCGGACGAGCTACGCCACGAACACCGGCGCCTGGCTCCTCGACTTCCCGTCCGAGGCGACCCTCGTCGGAAAGCCCTGCTTGGTCGCACCGAGCTACCCAGCGGACGCGATCTCGGCTGCCCGCACCTTCTACGACGGTGGGGCGCTCGGCGCTCCGCCGGTGAAGGGCGACGCGACGTCCACGCAGGTGGCCAAGGCCTACACGGGGAGCACCGCTGCCACCGCCGTGTGGCTGACGACGTCGACCGCCTCGTACGACTCCCTGGGCCGGGTCACCTCCGTCACCGACCCGAGGGCCGGCCTGAACCGCACCACGACTACGGCCTACACGCCCGCTGCCGGCGGCCCGCTCACCAAGACGGTAGTCACCAACCCGCTGGGCTGGACGACGACGACCACGGTGAACCCGGCGTGGGGCCTCGAGACGTCTGTCACGGACCAGAACGGACGCATCACCTCCGCGACGTACGACTCCCTCGGCCGACGGGCCGCCGTGTGGACGCCCGGTCGCCCGCAGGCGTCCAATCCCACACCGACCGTTGCCTTTGGGTACACCGTGTCGACGACCGCGCCGTTGGCCGTCTCGACGACACGGCTGACGCCGATCGGGACCGTGACCGGTTGGGCCCTCTACGACGGACTCGGTCGTCCACGGCAGACCCAGGAGAGCGCTCCCGGCGGCGGCACCGTCGTCGCCGACACCTACTACGACGCCGCCGGCCGCGACTACCAGCAGAACCAGCCGTACTACACGACGTCGGTCGAGCCCTCGGGCACCCTCTTCGTACCGACGACGACGATCTCAGGACAGCAGCTCCGCACCTACGACGGCGCCGGCCGGGTGCTCACCGATCAGCAGTGGGTCAACGAGGTGAAGGCGTGGCAGACCTCGTTCTCCCACCTCGGCGCCGATCGGGTGGACACCACGCCGCCGGCGGGCGGTACTCCGACCACCACGCTGACCGACAGCGCAGGCAACATGACGAGGCTGATCGAGTACCAGGCGGCGTCCCCGTCGCCGACGGCGCAGCAGACGGCGACCACCTACCGGTACGACGCCGCCGGGCGCCGGACCGGGATGACCGACGCGGCCGGCAACGTGTGGACCTGGACGTTCGACACCCTCGGCCGCCAGGTCACGGCGAACGATCCCGACTCGGGCACCACGGTCATCGCCTACGACGACGCCGACCGTGCGGTGAGCACCACCGACGCGAGCGGCGCGACGGTGGCATCCACCTACGACGCCCTTGACCGCAAGGTCGCCCAGCGGCAGGGAACGGCCTCCGGCCCGCTGCTCGCCGACTGGACCTTCGACACCCTGAGCAAGGGCCAGTTGACCCGGTCGTCGAGCTACGTGGGGTCGACGGCGACCGCGCCAGGGACGGCCTACACGCAGGCAGTCACCGGCTATGACGTGGCGGGGCGGCCCACGGGCAACTCGACCACACTGCCGGCGGGAACCGCGCTGTCAGGCACCTACACGACGTCTGTCACGTACGCGCAGGACGGTTCCATCGAGCAGGTGTCCAAGCCGGCCATGGGTGGAATTGCGGCGGAGACGCTCAAGTACTCCTACGGCGGGCTCGGCAACATCGCCAGCTTCACCGGAACCATCTCCGGCAGCTCGTTCACCTACGCAGGCGGCATCACCTACACGTACCTGGGCAAGGTGGCCCAGTACGGGCAGTCGCGGGCGAGCCAGTACTTCTACCGCACATTCACCTTCGCCGACGGCACCAATCGGCTGACCCAGCAGTCCGGTATCGCGAGCCGGACGACGAACACGGTCACGTCCGATCGGAAGTACAGCTATGACCACGCCGGCAACGTCACCGCGGTCAGTACCGGCGCGGACGGTGTCGCTGCAGACAATCAGTGCTTCAGCTACGACCGCCTGGGCAGCCTCACGGAAGCGTGGACGCCGTCGAGCGGAAACTGCTCTCTGCCTCCCTCGGTCACTGGTCTAGGTGGACCTGCGCCTTACTGGAACAGCTACGTGGTGGACCCCGCCTCGAGAAACCGCATGTCGGTGACCAAGCACTCTGTGAGCGGTGGGGCGGACACGACGGATACCTATGCCTACCCGGCGGCCGGTCAGCCACGTCCGCACGCCGTCCAGTCGGTGACCCGGAAGACGGGGACCGCGACGACCACGAGCACCTATGGCTGGGACGGCGTCGGGCGCACCACGAGCCGTCCGGGTCAGACTCTCGACTACGACGCCCGCGGCAACCTCGGGTCGGTCACCGTGACGGCCGACGGCAAGAAGCAGACCAACGTGTACGACGCGGATGGCAACCTGCTCGTTCAGAGCGACCCGACGAACGGCGCCACGGCCTTCATTGGGGACACACAACTCCGGGTGGCTCCTGGTGGGAGCACTGCCTCGGCGAGCCGGACGTACTCGTTCAACGGCGTCGCGGTGGCCGAACGCAACGCCACCGCCGGCGTTGCCGGGTCGACCCTGTTCTTCCTGGATGCGGACCCGCTGGGTACCGCGACGGTGGAGGTCCGGGCTACCGACGGTCAGGTGACGCGGCGCTTCCAGGACCCGTTCGGGGTCGCTCGCGGCGCCGCGGTCACGTGGTCGAGCGCGCGCGGATACCTGAACGCACCGGCGTCGCCCTTCAGCGGTCTCACGCAACTGGGTGCGCGTGCCTACGACCCCTCACTCGGTCGCTTCCTCACCGTCGATCCGCTCCTGACGGTGACCAATCCCGGATCACTCTCCGCCTACGCGTATGCCGACAACAGCCCAGTCACCAAATCCGACCCGAGCGGACTGGAGCCCATGATGCCGGGTTGCGGAGGTGACGCCGCTTGTCGCAATTGGCATTACACGGGCCGCGGTAAGCCTGCCCCAGCGGCGCCGACCCGACCCCGACCTATTTCGCCAGTCAGCAGCACGAGCGCAGCGGAGCGCTCCATTCCCCGCGCCATAGTGCCTGCCGTAAAGCGGTCATCGCCTATAGGCACCAGCGCCAATGCGCGGGAACAATGGGTCGTATACCAGAACGGGGGTATGCCCCGGATCGGGCCCTCGTACAACCCCGAACCGGGCGAGGTCATGAGAACCTTGGGCGAGCTCTCAGGCTTCACTGATGCCGTCAACTGCCTTACAAGCCCTTCGAAGGCTGGATGCGCACTAGCCGCCGTTTCCTTCGTGCCGGGTGGAGGGTTTGTCAAGGGCGGCATCAATGGAGTCAGGGCGGGTCGCACCTTAAGGGCCGCGAGTGGTGAAGGGGACGACCTGACCCGTTTATACCGCGCTGTTGAACCTGCAGAGTTTAGAGACCTTGTGGGCTCGGGAACCTATAGGTCAGCTCCCGGCGGCACGGAGGGGAAGTACTTCTTCCCGACCAAAGACCAGGCCGAGCACTTCTCGAATCTGATGGGCAAAACGGGAAGAGGCCCGTACTGCATTACGTCGGGTTGCATCCCTAGGTCTACGCTTGACGGCATCGAAACGATCAGTCCCGCAGGTGAGGGGACGGCATACTTCATTCCGGAGGAACTATTGCCGCAATTTAGGGACATCATCGTTCATGGCCCGTAGCGATGTAGCGGCTGGTCACCGGGCTGACGCCTTGATTCGGCTCGAAGAGGCGGAGCGGGCACGGCTGTTGACGAGCGTGTTCCGAGAGGGGTCACCCAGCGTGATGTTCCGCTTTCGAGAGGCGGGAGAACATGAGAACGGCGACATGTTCGGCGCTGTCATCGAGGAACTCGAGGAGCAGCTCGATGGCCGATTACGTGTCCACCTGTTGTTCTGGAGTGACCTCGCCCGAATCTACGTCACGCCTGGTGTTGAGTTCGAGGTCTGGTACGCCCGCACAGTTGGCGACGGAGTCGTGCTGCCGTAGGGAGTACGCGTGCCACGCTTCACGGTGATCACGCGGTGAGCGTCGGCAACGAAGCTGTGCTGGAGGAGCTGCTTGGCGCCCTCGACGACTTCGTGCACGGTCGGCTCAGTGTCGAGGACGTACAGCGCCACCTGCAGTTGTCTCTCAATGTATTGGAGCGAGACGGCAGCAGCTTGCAGGACGACATCCGGGCAGCTGAGGCGGACCTTGAGGAAATCCGCTTCACCATGCTGCTTGACGAGCAGCGGTCAGCAACGGTGTTCCGACTTGATCCTCTGCGAATAGCCACAGCGGACCGACTCGACGCCAACGATGGGGAGCGGCGGAATTCATGATGGGCATCGACTGGGGTTGAAGGGAGCCCATGTCCTGACTCTCGTCCCGGAGCAGTCCGTGTACCGTTCGCTGGTCCGTTCCCCGTCCGACGGTGCGCCCCGGCCGGTGGCGTTGAGCTGCATCGACCTGTGGCCGTAGGGCCCAGCCGGCTCTGCTGAACCGGCTCGGGACTATTGCTTCTTCATGACCAGGGCCGTTGAGGACCATCGGGATCACGGCTTCGCTGGCGGGGTTAAGGGGGTGCGGTCGGCGAGCCTGTCGCTCCAGGCGTTGTCGGCAGCGATCCGGTCCGCCAGGGAGACCCTCGTGCAACGGCGGCAATCAGGTCAGACACATATCGAGGCACTAGGGTTGGGGTCCAGTCGCCTCATCCTGGAACCGGTTCGAGAGCCCGGGTCACGGACTGAGCAGGCCCGGGACGGCGCGGAGGGCCTTCTCGGCGTCGGCGGTGAGTTCGCGGACGACGTCGGTTGCCGAGCGCTCCGTCGTCACGAGCCCGACCGCCTCGCCAGCGTAGAGCGGGGCGTGCGCCGGGTCGCCCGTGCGGCGGCCCTCGCCCACGAGCTGCCGTGCGGCGGCGTCGTCCACGAGTTCGTCCTCGCGGCCGTGCCAGGTGCGGGAGAAGTCGTTGACCAGCGCCCGGCCGGGCCAGCGCTCGGGCCAGGCAATCCCCTCCGCGACGTCGAACGACCTGGTCAGCACCGTCTCGTCGCCCGACGCCTCGCGGATGCGCTGCCGCGCGCCGGCGCCGTTCAGCCCCTCGGTGCACGACAGCAGCGCCGTCCCGATCCACACCCCGACGGCCCCCGCGACCAGCATTCCGGCCATGGCACGGCCCGTGGCGATCCCGCCCCCGGCCACCACGGGCCGGTCGGTCAGCGTGAGCACCTCGCTCAGCAGCGGCAGCAGCGCCCGCTGCCCGGTGTGCCCGCCGCCCTCCGTGCCCTGGGCGACCAGGACGTCGACCCCCGCCTCCAGCGCACGGTGCGCGTCGGCGACGGTGTTCACCTGCGCCGCGACCGCGATCCCCGCGTCGTGCAGCGGCCCCACGTACGGCGCCGGGTCGCCGAACGACATCGACACCAGGCTGGGCTGCGCGGCCACCGTCGCCTCGAAGAGCTCGGGCCGGTCTGCCAGCGTCCAGATCATCAGCCCCACGCCGAACGGGAGCTGGTCCTCCCCGGCCACGGCGCTTTCCGCGGTCACGAACTCGGCGCTGTGCCGGCCGCTCACGCCGATCATGCCGAGCCCGCCGGCCTGCGAGACGGCGCGCGCCAGGGCGCCACCCGAGACACCGGCCATCGGGGCGCCGATGACCGGCGTCGTGAGGTCGAACCAGCGGGTCAGCGGGGTACTGATCACGCGCCCATCGTGCCCCGCGACCGGGTCACTGCGTGGCGGGGCCGCCCTGCGACGTGCGCTGCAGACGTCCTAGGAACTCGTGGCAGCGCTTTGCCCGCGCCGAGTCCTGCTCCATCACCTCGCGGAAGAAACCCGCGATGTCGTCCAGGCCGGCGTTCTCGGCGTCCCGGACGTACTGGCCGTAGTCGTGCCCGGCCTTGAGCGAGTGGTACTGGACGGAGACGAGGTCGTAGAAGACGTCCTCGAAGCCGGTCTCTCCGGTGGCCATGGGGTCCTCCTCGGGTGCTCGATGGTGCACCCGAGGGATACCCGTGCCGGACCGATCCGTCACACGTCCGCAACGACTACGGGGTGGTGTAGCCGGTCTCGCCCTCGTCCTCGGTGGCGAGCTCGTCCTCGCCGGAGGCGACCGGATCGTCGGCGGTCGAGGCCAGGTCCTCGCCCTCGCCCAGCGCGCCGGGGTCGGCCTGCAGCGTGCGCGGGTCGTTGAGCGGATCCGGGGTGTCGGGATCGGTGACGGTCATGCTCACTCGGATGCCCCGATGCGGGACGACGGAACCCCTGGCCGACGCGTAACCGGTGTGTTACGCCCGGCCGGTGGACGCGCTCGCTGCCCTCGCCGACCCGGTCCGCCGGGAGCTCGTCGGGCTGCTGGCGCGCGGCGAGGTGGCCGCCGGCGAGCTCGCGGGCCGCTTCCTGGTGAGCCGTCCGGCCATCAGCCGGCACCTGCGGGTGCTGCGCGAGGCCGGCCTGGTCACCGTGCGGTCCGAGGGCAAGCGGCGTCTCTACGCGCTCGACCCCGCGCCGCTGCGCGAGCTCGACGACTGGCTGGAGCCCTACCGCGACCTGTGGGCCCAGCGGCTGGACGCACTGGACACCGAGATCGCCCGCGGTGGGCGGTCGAAGAGGAACGGAGAACCGGAATGAGCGAGAACCAGCGGCGAGGCGTCGTCACCCGGCTCGACGACGGCCGGCAGCGACTGGAGTTCCGCCGCGAGTGGCCCGACCCCATCGACGACGTCTGGGCGGCGCTCACCGAGCCCGACCGGATGGCCCGCTGGATCGGCACCTACGAGGGCGAGCGGGGGACCGGGGGAACCGGCACCTTCACGATGACGCACGAGGAGGGCGAGCAGGAGGGCAGCCCCACCACGATCCTCGAGTGCGACCCCCCGCGGCGGCTGGCGGTCGAGTGGGAGCAGGAGGGCTCGGAGAACTGGCGGATCGATCTCGACCTGGCCACCGAGGGCGACCGCACCGTGCTCCGCTTCGTCCAGGTCTTCGGCGCCGATGTCGACGTCGTCGACTTCGCCCTGGGCTGGCACTGGTACCTGGAGAAGTTCGGCGCCGAGGTGACCGGCACGCCCGCCCCGGAGGTGTGGGACGACTTCCTCGCCGAGGTCGGGCCCGCGTACGGGCGCAGCTGAGCCGCGCCCCCCGCGATAGCGTGCCCGCGATCCGTCCGCCGACAACGGCGTCGGCGGCCGGGTCGACCACTCCGTGAGCCCGGCGACGGCGCCCCGGGTCGGTTAGCGTGGGAGAGCCGCAACCCGTTCGACGGAGGCTCTTCCCCACGTGGCGAATCCCTACCTGCAGGTGCTGCGCACGCCGCACGCCCTGCCGATGGTGCTGGCTGCCTTCGTCGGCCGGCTGCCGCTGTCCATGGTCGGCCTGGGGTGCGTGCTCCTCGTGGCGGCCGAGACGGGTTCCTACGGCCTCGGCGGCGCCGTGGCCGCGGTCGGTGCCGTGACGACGGCGGTCGCGGGCCCGGTCGTCGGCCGGTTGTCCGACGCCCTCGGGCAGCGGCGCGTGCTGCTCCCGCTGCTCGCCGTCTTCGTCGCGTCGGGCAGTACCTTCCTGGTCGCCGTCCGCCAAAACTGGCCGCTGGCCGTCGTGTTCCTCGCCGCCGGGCTGGCCGGGGCCTGCCTGCCCCCGGTGTCCTCGATGATCCGGGTCCGCTGGACCCATCTGCTGCGGGGCAGCCACCGGTTGCCCACCGCGATGGCCATGGAGTCCGCGGTCGACGAGCTGGTGTTCGTGCTGGGCCCGGTGCTGGTCACGATCCTGTCCACCACCGGGCACGCCACCGCCGGGCTGGTCACCGCCTTCGTCCTCGCCACCGTGGGCAGCCTGCTGTTCGCCGCGCAGCGCCGCACCGAGCCGCTGCCCACGGCGTCCGAGCACCGCCCCGTCAGCTCGGCCATGCGGTGCGACGGGCTCAAGGTCCTCTTCGTCGTCGCCGCCGGGGTGGGCGTCGTCCTCGGGACCTTCCAGATCTGCCTGGTCGCCTTCGCCGACGAGCTCGATCAGCGGCCGATGACCGGCGTCCTCATCGCCGCGCTGGCGGTCGGGTCGATGATCAGCGGCATCGGCTGGGGCTGCGTCCACTGGCGGCTGCCGCTGCGGCACCGCCTGGCCGGCGTGCTCGTGCTGCTGACGGTGCTCAGCGCCCCCCTGATGCTGGTCCGCGACGTGTGGCTCATGGTGCCGTTCGTGCTGCTGGCCGGCATCGCCGTGTCGCCGTCCCTGATCAGCGCCTTCACCCTCGCCGAGCGGCTCGTGCCGCGGGCCGCGGTCACCGAGGCGTTCACCTGGATCGGGACCGCGCTGGCCCTCGGTGTCGCCGTCGGTGCGTCCGTCTCGGGCAAGGTCGTCGACGTCTCGGGCGCGAACGCCGCCCTGTCGGTGGCTCCCGTGGCCGCCGCGATCGCCGCCGTCGTCGTCGCCCTGACCCAGCGGGCGCTGCACGTGCCCGCAGAGCACGCCTCCGTGCCGGCGCTGGCGCGCTGACCGGAGTACGCCAGGTGGACGAGCGGTACGAGATCCCGGGGGCGCTGGTCCGCGACCGGACTGTGCACGTCCCGCTGCACTGGAGCACCGGGGACGGCGCGGGCATCGAGGTCTTCGTCCGCGAGCTGGTGCACCCGGACCAGCGCGACCGCGACCTGCCGCTCCTGCTGTTCCTCCAGGGCGGGCCCGGCGGGAAATCGCCCCGGCCGACCCGCGGGGGCTGGATCGCCCGCGCGCTGCAGGCCTTCCGCGTCGTCCTCCTCGACCAGCGCGGCACCGGCCGCAGCTCCCGCGTCACCGGCGCAGTCGTGGAGCGGTTCCCCGACGCCCGGGCCGCCGCCGACCACCTGCTGGCCTTCCGCGCCGACTCGATCGTGGCCGACGCCGAGCACGTCCGCGCCACCCTCTACGGCGGACGGCGCTGGACGACGCTGGGGCAGAGCTACGGCGGCTTCGTCACCCTGACCTACCTGTCCCGGGCGCCGCAGGGGCTGGAGCGCTGCCTGATCACCGGGGGGCTCCCCGCGCTGCAGCCCGACGCCCGCGAGCCGTACCGGCGCACCTATCCACGGGTGGCCGCCAAGGTGCGCCGCTTCTACGAGCGGTACCCCGGTGACGTGGCCCGTGCCGGTGCGGTCGCCGACCGGCTGGCGGCCGCACCCGTACGGCTCCCGGACGGCGACGTGCTCTCGGTCCGCCGGCTGCAGACCGTCGGGCAGGTGCTGGGCAGCCAGGCCGGCGCCGAGGAGCTGCACTGGCTGCTGGAGGAGGCCCTGGACGACGGCGCCCCGAGCGGCTTGTCCGACACCTTCCTCGACCAGGTGGCCCGCCGGACCTCGTTCTGGGACAACCCTCTCTACGCGGCCCTGCACGAGAGCATCTACGCCGCCGGCCCCGGAGCGACGGCGTGGGCCGCCGAGGCCGAGCGGGGCCCGGAGTTCGACGGCGCCGTCCGCCCCCTGCCGTTCACCGGCGAGATGATCTACCCCTGGATGTTCGACGAGATCGCCTCGCTGCGGCCTTTCGGCCCGGCCGCGCACGCGCTGGCCGCCCGGGCGGACCTCCCGGAGCTGTACGACCCCGCCCGGCTGGCGGCCAACGAGGTGCCGGTCGACGCCGCCGTGTACTTCGACGACATGTACGTCGACACCGAGCTCTCGCTGCAGACCGCCGAGGCGGTGGGGAACGTGCGCACCTGGGTGACCAACGAGTTCGAGCACGACGGCCTGCGCACCGGGGACGTGCTCGGCCGGCTGCTCGACCTGCGGTCCCGGTGACCCGGCCGCGGCCGGCTCCCGGAGGCGGCCGGCGGCTGCGCGTCGCACCCGAGCGGCTGGGCAGGTGGCTCGACGGCGTGGCGGAGCGGCACGGTGCGTTCGCCGACGTCGTCGCCGACGACGACGGCACGGTCCGGCTCACCTGCACGGACACCACGACGATCGTCCTGCGCGCGCCGTTCGGCTGGACGCCGGAGCAGCCGGTGCTCGCCGGGTTCACCGAGGCCGCCCGCGCCGAGCGCACGGCGGCGGTGCTCCTGGTGCGCCGGGGCCGGTGGGCGGTCGGCGTGTGCACGGGGGAGCGGCTGGTGGCCTCCAAGGTCGACGCGCGCCAGGTCCAGGGGCGCACGGCGGCCGGCGGCTGGTCGCAGCAGCGGTTCGCCCGCCGGCGCGGCCACCAGACCGACGCCGTCGTCACCTCGGCCGCCGACACCGCGGCGCGCGTGCTGCTGCCGCACCTGGCCGACGTCGTCGCGCTGTTCACCGGCGGCGACCGGGGGCTGGTCGACGAGGTGCTGGCCGACCGGAGGCTGACCGGGCTGGCCGCCCTGCGCCGCGAGCCGTCCCTGGAGGTCGGCGAGCCCACCAAGGCGGTGCTCCTGGAGACGCCGGGGCAGCTGCGGGCCGTCGAGGTGACCATCGTGGAGCCCGGCGACCGCGCCTGACCGGCTTCGCCCGAATGGCCGAAAAGTGTCAGCCGTCACTTCCTGGACGTGGCGGCCGACACTTTTTCTCATTCCAGTGAGCAGCGTCTCACAAATGTCCGGGAGTCATCCGCGCCATTCGGCGTTATCACTAAAGCACCACCCCGATGTGGCCGATGAACACCGCGACCACGGACCACTCGTCAGGAGACAGTCATGGGAACGCACACCGCTCACAGGCCCAGCACGCTCGGCAACATCCCGATGAGCTTCGCTCCGATGCTCTTCGCGGACCCGTCCTACCTCGAGGCCGACCGCGCCCCAATCGGCGCCTCGCAGGGCGACGGCGTGCGCTTCATCGCCCGCCTGGGACGCATCCTCCGCGCCCACAGCTGAGCCATTTCGCCCTCGTCGACCGAGGGCCGCGATGACGACGCGAGAACTGCCCCGGGAAGGCAGCTCTCGCGTCGCTGTCGTTCTAGGGCCGGCAGGAAGTCCCTCGACCATCCGCCGCGGTCGGCGTAACGTCCTCCGACCGTGTCTCCTCTCGCCCCGTCCGAGACCGATTCCCCTCCCGATCCCGTCCTCGCCGCCGAGCGCGACCACCTGGCCCGCGCGCTGGACTGCCTCTCCGAGATGCGGGCCGCCGCCACCGCGGTGACCGATGCCGGCGTGGACGCCTGGGCGTCCGAGCGCCTCGGCGCCGCCCGCGCCGCCCGGCTGCGAGCCCTCGCCGCCGACCCCGGCGTGCCCCCGTTCTTCGGGCGGACCGACAGCGGCGGCCCGGCGCCCGAGACCTTCCACATCGGCCGCCGGCACGTGCGCGACGACGCCGGCGACCCGGTCGTCATCGACTGGCGCGCCCCGATGAGCCGGCCGTTCTACCAGGCCACCGCCGCCGACCCCCAGGGCCTGGCGCGGCGGCGCCGGTTCGGCTTCGCCGGCGGTGAGCTCACCGGCTACGAGGACGAAATCTTGGTGGCCGACCACGGTGTGGCCCCGCTGCAGGGCCCCGCCGCGAGCTCGCGAGCGGAGGGGGGCAGTGGGGTCCTTCTGCTCCGTGCGGAGATCGAGCGCCCGCGCAGCGGGCCGATGCGCGACATCGTCGCCACCATCCAGCCCGACCAGGACGACATCGTCCGCGCGCCGCTCGGCGAGTCCATCTGCGTGCAGGGCGCCCCGGGCACCGGCAAGACCGCCGTCGGCCTGCACCGCGCCGCCTACCTGCTCTACACGCACGGCGGCCAGCTGGCGCGCACCGGCGTCCTCGTCGTGGGGCCCAACCGCGCCTTCCTGCGGTACATCGAGCAGGTGCTGCCCACGCTCGGCGAGGTCGACGTCGTCCAGTCCACGGTCGCCGACCTGACCGGACGGGTGCCGGTGCGCGGGACGGACACGCCCGCCGCCGCCGTCCTCAAGGGCGACGTCCGGATGGCCGAGGTGCTCCGGCGGGCGCTGTAGGGCGAGATCCGCAAGCCGGCCGACGACGTGATGGTGCCGCTGGCCGGACGCCGCTACCGCGTCCCCGTCGAGCGGCTCAAGCGCTACGTCGACGACCTGCGCCGCCGCGCCCGGGGCGACGACGACCAGCAGCTCCTCCACTACGCCGCCGGGCGGGAGCGGCTGGCGATGCTGCTGGCCGGGGACGCCCGCCGGCAGAAGGAGGCCGCGGGCGGCAGCCCCACCGACGCCGAGACGCGCCGGGCGGCCCGCAGCCCGGAAGTCCGCGCCTTCTGCGATCAGACGTGGCCGGCCCGTGACGCCGCGGGCCTGGTCGCCGCCCTCTTCACCGACGCCGCGCTCCTCGCCCGTGCGGCGCGCGGTGTGCTGGACGACGCCGAGCAGGCCCTGCTGCATTGGTCGGCACCGCCCCGGTCGGTCCGCTCGGCGCGCTGGTCGGAGGCCGACGCCGTGCTCGTCGACGAGGCGGCCGGGTTGCTCGAGCGGACGCAGGGGTTCGGGCACGTCGTCGTCGACGAGGCGCAGGACCTCTCCCCGATGCAGTGCCGCGCCGTCGCCCGGCGGCTCGCCGCCGGGTCGCTGACCGTGCTCGGTGACCTGGCCCAGGCGACCAGCCCGTGGTCCTCGGCCGACTGGCGGCAGACCCTGGCCGGGCTGGGCCGGCCCGACACCGTCGTCCGGCCGCTGACCCGCGGGTACCGGGTGCCGGCCGAGGTGCTCGACTACGCCAACCGGCTGTTGCCGGTCATCGCGCCGGGGCTGCCCGCCGCGACCGCCGTCCGCGGCGAGCCGGGGTCGCTGCGGATCCGGCCGATCACCGACCTGGCCGGACCGCTGGCCGCGGTGGTGGGGGAGCTGGCCGCGGAGCCCGGCTCCGTCGGGGTGGTGTGCGCCGACGACGTCGTGGGGCAGGTGGTCGAGCTGCTGGCGGCCGCGGGCATCCCGGCCGCCGCGCTCGTCGACGACGGCGAGCCCCCGGCGCGGGTGGCGGTCGTGCCGGCGACCCTCGCCAAGGGCCTGGAGTTCGACGCGGTCGTGGTGGCCGACCCGGCGGCGATCGTGGCCGCCGAACCGCGCGGGCTGCACCGCCTCTATGTCGTGCTCACCCGGGCGGTGAGCACGCTGGTGGTGCTGCACCGCGACGACCTGCCGCCGCAGCTGGCCGCCGTCCCGGGCTGATCCGGCCTCAGTCCCGGGCGCCCGCCCGGCGGCGCTCCAGGAGTTCGTCCAGCGAGCCGGTGAGCAGCCACCCCGCGAGCACCACGAGGTGCAGCAGGAACAGCCAGAAGCCGATCGCCACGACGCCACCGACCACCTCCAGCCCGCCGAACGGGGCCCCGAGGTCCAGCGGCAGCGTCAGGAAGAGCACGAACCCCTGCAGGAAGCCCGAGACGCAGGCGGCGGTGAACAGGGCGCCGCAGACCAGCGCGGGCCACCGCACCCGGCCACCGCCGACGACCCGGAAGCCCCAGGCCAGGGGCAGCGCCAGGGCGGCCAGGCAGGCGTAGAAGCCCACCGCGACCCGGCCGATCGTCGCCCAGGCGCCGCCGTCGTCGGCGAGGCCGGCCATCGCGCCCGCGGCCAGCAGCAGGGGGTAGAGCAGGAAGGGTGAGACGAGCAGCAGCGGCAGGGCGGCCAGCCGGCCCCGCCAGGCGGTCATCCCCTCCTCGCGGGCGCTGAAGCGCAGCAGTGCCCGGCGCAGGCCCTCGCCATACAGCGACATGGGCAGCAGCGCGAGCAGCATGTCCAGCGGGCCCAGCCCCACGCCGGCCTCGACCAGCCGGTCGAGAGCGTCGGGCGCGCCGAGCTCCGACGGCAGCAGCTGGGCCACCCGGTCGCCGAGCTCGCGCACGCGGTCCGCGGAGGTGAGCCGGGCGGTGAGCGAGAAGGCCAGCACCAGCAGGGGCACCACCGCGATGCCCGCGTAGAAGGTCAGCCCGGCGGCGATCAGCGCGAGGTCGCGGCCCCGCAGCCGTCGCCGCGCGCCGGAGAGGAGGGCCCGCGCCCAGGAGCGCAGCGGACGTGCGCTCAGCGGGGCCTCCGGGTCATCAGTTGTCGGCGTCGGTGCCGGGCTCCTGGCAGCTGGCGTCGTGGGGGTTGCTGGCTTCCTCGGACGTCGAGTCGCAGTTGGTCTCACCGCGCTGGAGATCGGTGTTGTCGCCGCAGGCGACGAGCGATCCTGCCACGACCAGGAGCAGGAGGGGGCGGCGAAGGTCCATGACTCCGTAGTGGTCCCCGGGGCGCCATGCGAAACCGATTCGGGCGTGGCGGCCGGGGTCGGACGCGCGTGGCGCGCGCGACAAGCCGGACGAGTTCGTCACAGTGGTAGCGGGCTGACCTGCACCGTTACCCGGCCACCTCCGGGCCAAACCACAAACTTGTGATTCACCCATTGTCACGGCTCGATAACAGGCTTACGGTCAGTGCGCCCGCCGAGGCGTTCAGTCACCAAACGGGCGTCAGATCGCCGCTGTACCGAAGAAACGGAGAGCCGCCGCTCATGGCGTCCCGCCTGCAGCCCTTCCCCGGCCGCACCGCCCGTCGCGCCGCCCTCGCCCTCGTCGGAGCCGTCGGCGTCCTGCTGGCCGCGACGCCCGCCTCCGCCGCCCCGGCCACGCCGGGCACGGCCGCCGAGGCCGCCGAGCTCGTCGCCGCCCGCGGGCACGACCTCGAGGCCCTGTCCGAGAAGTTCAACGAGGCGCGCGAGACGCTCACGGCGCAGCAGGCCGCGGCTCAGGCGGCGCAGGTCGAGCTCGACCGGGCCGCGGCGGTGCTGGCACAGGCGCAGGAGACCGTCCGGGGCGTGGCCCGCACCGCCTACACCGGCGAGGGGCTCAACTCCTTCCAGGCGCTGATGATCAGTGGCTCGGCCGACGAGTTCGTCAACCGGATGTCCACGCTGCAGATGGTCGCCGGGCACCAGAACGAGCTGCTCGGCCTCGCCGCCGACGCGAACACCGCCGCGGTGGCCGCGCAGCAGCAGGTCCAGGAGTCGGTCGCCGAGGCCCAGCGCCAGTACGACGCCCTCCTCGGTCAGCAGGCCGACCTGGAGCGGGAGATCGCCGAGTACAAGGCGGTCCACGACCGGCTCAGCGACGAGGAGAAGCAGGCCGTGGCCGCCGCGGGGCACACCACGCGAGCCAGCCGCGCCGAGCGCACCGAGCCGCTGGCCGCGGCCTCGGCTCCCGTCGTCGCCAACAGCGGTGCCGCCCAGGTCGCCATCGACACGGCCATGGCCCAGCGCGGCAAGCCCTACGTCTGGGCCGCGGGCGGTCCCCGCGCGTTCGACTGCTCGGGCCTCACCCAGTACGCCTTCGCGGCGGCGGGCATCAGCCTCCCGCACTCCAGCCGCATGCAGTCCCAGATGGGCCGCTCGGTCTCCCGCAGCGAGCTGCAGCCCGGCGATCTGGTGTTCTTCTACAGCCCGGTCAGCCACGTGGGCATCTACATCGGTGGCAACCAGATGGTCCACGCCCCAACGTCGGGCGACGTCGTGAAGGTCGCGTCGATCGACGTCATGGGCGGCTACGCCGGCGCCCGCCGGCTCGCGGCCTGATCGACCCGCTGCAGCAGCCCCCACACGAACGTCGCCCGGACCCCTCCGGGGAGCTCGACCTGCCGCCGGGTGACGACCCCGGGGTCGATGCTGCGGGCTCCCGGCACGGCGACGACGTCGTCGAGCACGTGCTCCCACACCAGCAGCTGCCCGGGGGCGGCCGGCGGCACCGGGGACCCCGGCGCGCGGGCCAGGTGCTCGTCCAGCACCGAGCCACCGGGGCCGCTCACCACCTCCCAGAAGAGGTGCGGCCACAGCGGCAGCGGCCAGCGGCGCACCTGGACGTCGAGGTCGCCGAACCGGCAATCCTCCAGCTCCTCGGGTTCGGCCCCGTCCGGAGGCTCGCGCCGAGCGTGCGAGGCGTGAGAGGGACGGGGTCCTTCTACTGCCACCGGGTGTGGGCGGCGTGCGCCTCGGCCCGCGTGGCGCCCAGCCGGGGCAGCGCCTCGGCGACCAGGTCGGGGCGGACGTCGGCCATCCGGCGCAGCAGGACCAGGCAGAACTCCCGCCGCGCCAGACCCCGCACGGCCGCGACCCTGCCACCATGGCCTCGCCCGGTGGGTACGGGATCTCACACCGTGGACGGGCCCGCCTCGGTCGAGGGCTCGGGCAGGATCGGGGACGTGACCCCCCGCACCGTCGCCAGCGCGTTCCGTGTCGCCGCCATCGCCGAGGCCTTCTCCTGGGTCGGCCTGCTCATCGGGATGTTCGTCAAGTACGTGCCCGAGACCAGCGAGATCGGGGTGAAGATCTTCGGGCCGATCCATGGCGGCATCTTTCTCGCCTACGTGCTGATCACGTTGCTGGCCGCGCGGGTGCTGCGCTGGTCGCCGGGCACCACCGTGCTCGCGCTGGCCGCCTCCATCCCCCCGCTGGTGACGGTCTGGTTCGAGCGGTGGGCCACCCGCACCGGCCGCCTCCCGGCGCGGGACGTCGTCCCCACCACCTGACCCGCGCGGCGGCGCGGCGCTACGGTCGCCGGCATGCCCGAACCCGTGCTGCCCGCCACCGCCCGCACGCTGCTCGCCCGCGCGGCGCGCACCCAGCGGGACGGCCGGGCGCCCAGCCTGGTCGTGGGCGCGGTGCGCGACGGCGGGCTCGTGTGGTCGGCCGGGCGCGGTGAGGTGGCCGAGCCGCACACCGACGTCCAGTACCGGCTGGGGTCGATCAGCAAGGCGGTCACCGCCGTGCTGGTTCTGCGGCTGCGCGACGAGGGCCGGCTCTCCCTGGACGACCCGCTGGAGCGGCATCTGCCCGGCACGCCCCTGGGCGACCGCACCGTGGGGCAGCTGCTCTCGCACCTGGCCGGCGCCTCGGCGGAGAGCCCCGGCGGCTGGTGGGAGCGCGTGCCCGGCGGCTCGCTGGAGGACCTCGGACTGGGCGACGCCGACGTCGTCCTCGGTGCCGCCCGGCGCTTCCACTACTCCAACCTCGGCTTCGGCCTGCTGGGCGAGCTCGCGGCGCGGATGCGCGGCACCTCGTGGGACGACGCCGTCCGCGACGAGGTGCTGGCACCGCTCGGGATGACCCGGACGACGCCGCGCCCCGTCGCCCCCGCAGCCCAGGGGCGCGCCGTCCACCCGTGGGCCGACGTCGTCCTCGCCGAGCCCGAGCACCACGCGGGCGTGATGGCGGCCGCGGGGCAGCTCTGGGCGACGCTCACCGACCTGGGGCGCTTCGCCGCCTTCCTGCTCGGCGACACCGCCGACGTCCTCGACGCGGCCACGCTCGAGGAGATGACCCAGCCCGCCGGCGTGGACTCCTCCGTCCCCGGCTGGTCGGCGTACGGGCTGGGGCTGCAGGTGATGCGCGTCGACGGGCGGACCCTCGTCGGGCACGGCGGCTCGATGCCCGGCTTCCTCGCGGGGGTCTTCGTCGACCGCGAGGAGCAGACCGGCGCCGTCTCGCTGGCCAACGCCACCGCGGGCGTGGAGCCGGTCGTCTTCGGGGTGCTGGCCGACCTGCGGGCCGCCGAGCCGCGGGTGGTCGAGGCCTGGCGCCCGTCGCCGTCGCCCGTGCCGCTGGACGTGCTCGGCGTCTGGTTCTGGGGCGTCTCGCCCAGCATCCTGCGGGCGGTGGCCGGCGGGCGACTGCACCTGGGGCCGCTGCCGGGCCGGACCGGGCGGGCGAGCCGGTTCGAGCAGCGGGACGGGCGCTGGGTGGGGCTGGACGGCTACTACGCCGGCGAGACGCTGCGCATCGCCGCGGACCACCTCGACCTGGGCACCTTCGTCTTCACCCGCACGCCCTACGACCCCGACGCGCCCGTGCCCGGCGGCGTGGACGAGGCCGGCTGGACGGTCGAGGGGTAGAGCCCAGCCGCGTAGGTCGCGTCGGAGTAGTAGCGCTCCAGCTCCTCGAGCGGCTCGTCCTTGCGCTCCAGCGCGTGCGCGATCCGGGCCCGCGAGGGGACGGCGTCGGGCGCCCAGCTGTCCGGATCCCAGAGCTGCGAGCGCAGGAACGCCTTGCCGCAGTGGTGGAACACCTGCTCGACCTCGACGACCACGGCCAGCACCGGGCGGTGCCCCTTGACGACCATCCGGTCCAGCAGCGCCGGCTCGGTGACCAGGCGCGCCCGGCCGTTGATCCGGAGGGTGTCCGTGCGGCCCGGGCAGCAGGTGGATCAGGCCGACGTGCGGGTTGGCGAGGATGTTGCGGTACCCGTCGGCCCGGCGGTTGCCGGCCCGCTCGGGCACCGCGATCGTGCGGTCGTCCAGGACGAGGGTGAAGCCGGGTGGGTCGCCCTTGGGGGAGACGTCGCAGCTGCCGTCGGCGCCGCTGGTCGCGATGAGGCAGAACGGGCTGGCCGCCAGCCACTCGCGGTCGAGGTCGGTGAGCGCCGTCCGCTCCTTGGCCAGCGCCGCGGGCACGGGGTCCCCGAGCAGCGCGCGCAGCTGCTCCTCGGTGGTGATCTCCTCCACCCCGCGCATCCTGCCCCCTTCCGCGGGGTGGGGTCAGGGCCTGTCGAAGGCGTCGATCGTGTTCTTGACGACGACGCCGTACGCCAGGTGCGGGACGACGTCGCTGAGCCAGTCCGTCGCCGACCACGTGCGCGGATCGGTCACGCCGAGCACCGTCATCGGGCCGTTCGCCGCGACCATGACCCCGGCCGTGGTGAGGGCGATGCCCACGGGCTTGGCCGAGAGGTAGCCGCGGGCGCGGGCCAGCCCGCCGATCGTCCCCACCCCGACGCCGGCCACCAGGCCCAGGAGCGGACCGAGGCCCTGCACCCGGTGCTGCCGGGTGACGCCGTCGCCGGGGATCGGTACGTGCGCCTTCGCGGCCAGCTGCTCGACCGTGTCCTCGGGCGTCGAGCTGGTGCCGCGCCCCCGGACGGCCATGTCCAGGTAGGTGACGGCGTTGAGCGCCGTGCTGCCCGCCGCACCGGCGGCCGCGCCGCGCAGTGCCCAGCCCAGCGTGCTGATCCCGCGTTTGCCCTTGCCGCGCACCCCGAAGGGTGTCCGCTCCACCATGCCGGGGCCAGTACCCGAACGGCGCCCGCCGACCCGCCGCGCCGCCAGTTCCCGCAACCCGCCCGGGCGGTGCGCTGGCGCTCCGGCGGATCGCCGCGCAGGCTCGGGGGTGTGGACGACGTCGGCGCGCGGCTGGAGCAGGCGATCAGCGACCTGCTCGACCTCCGGCGCGCGGGCGCCACGATCTGCCCGTCCGAGGCGGCCCGGCAGGTGGGCGCCGACGAGTGGCGCGAGCTGATGCCCGCCGCCCGGGACGCGGCCGGACGACTGGCCGCGGCGGGTCAGGTGGAGGTGACCCAGGGCGGGGTGGTCGTCGACGTCGCCACCGCCCGCGGCCCGGTCCGGATCAGGCGCCGGGAGAGCTGACGCCGGTCAGCGGGCCCGTCGACGGCGCAGCACGAGCAGCGCTCCCGCGCCGAGGAGAACTGCTCCACCGCCGAGGACCAGGAGCGACGAGGGCGGCCCGTCGCTGTCCGGTGCCGTGGTCGCGACGGCCCGCGGCTCGACAGCAGGTGCGGGTGCGGGCGCGCCGGCGACGGGCTGCAACGGCCCCAGGGCGGACTCGAGCTCCGGGGTGAGCGGTGCGGTGCCGCCGCAGAGGTAGGCGTAGTACTGGTCGTCCTCGAGCGGCGGCGACCCCGGGCTGAGGTGGGGATCGGCGGTGCGGGTGGCGAAGACGGCGACCGGCCCTCCCCCGGGGATCTCCAGCCCGCACGAGGCGCCGGACACCGGGGACAGGACCTCCTGCCGTTCGGACACCGCACCCTTGGCGACGGCGTCCACGGCGAACACGTGGAGGGCGGGGTCGGTGCTGCTGATGATGACCCCGCTCGGCTCCTCGCGCGCGATCAGCCGGCCGGTGAAGACGGCGTCCGCCCGCTCGGTGAACTCCGCCGTCGTGCCGGTCACGCACTCGCAGGCCTGTGCCGGCGAGGCGCCCAGCACGACGAGGGCGCCCAGCAGCGCGCTGAGCAGCAGCAGGACCCCCGTGCGTCGCATGCGCGGATGATGCTCGCCAGCCGTCCCCAGGACAAGCACGGGCGTACCTCCCGACGGGTGACCCGTGGCGGTCGTGGGCGTCGTGGTCGTGTCCCGGCGCGCCCACGTGCCAGGATGTGTGAGTGGTGCCACACCCCGGCGCCGCGCAGACGTCCACCTCCGCACGGTGCCGGTGACCCCGGCCAGGGCGGCTGAGACGAGGAGCGAGCGGTGACCGCTGTGCGCCACGAGACCGACGACGCCGACATCGGCGACCTGCACGAGGTCGTCGACCCCGTACCGGGGGCCGGTGCGCCGCACCTGCCCCGGCAGATGGACCTGGTGCAGCTGCTGACGCCCGAGGGCGAGCGGCTGGAGCACCCCGACTACCCGCTGGACGTCTCCGACGAGGAGCTGCGCGGCTGCTACCGCGACATGGCCCTCGTCCGCCGGTGGGACGGCGAGGCGACGGCGCTGCAGCGGCAGGGCGAGCTGGGCATCTGGGCCTCGCTGCTCGGTCAGGAGGCCGCCCAGCTCGGGGCCGGCCGCGCGCTGCGGGACGGCGACACCGCCTTCCCGACCTACCGCGAGCACGGCGTCGCCTGGGCCCGCGGGGTCGACCCGCTGCACGTCATGAGCCTGTTCCGCGGCGTCGACAACGGCGGCTGGGACCCGGTCGCGCTCGGCTTCAACCTCTACACGGTCGTCATCGGCGCCCAGACCCTGCACGCGACCGGCTACGCCATGGGCGTGCAGCGCGACGGCGCGGAGAGCGCCGTGCTGGCCTTCCTCGGCGACGGCGCCACGAGCCAGGGCGAGGTCAACGAGGCGATGGTCTTCGCCGCGAGCTTCTCCGCGCCCGTGGTCTTCTTCTGCCAGAACAACCAGTACGCGATCAGCGTGCCGCTCGAGCGGCAGTCGCGGGTGCCGCTCTACCGCCGGGCCGCCGGGTTCGGCTTCCCCGGTGTCCGGGTCGACGGCAACGACGTCCTGGCCGTGCTGGCCGTGACCCGTGCCGCGCTGCAGGCGGCGCGCGAGGGGCAGGGCCCGACGTTCATCGAGGCGTTCACCTACCGGATGGGCGCGCACACCACCTCCGACGACCCGACCCGCTACCGGCTGGCCGCCGAGGTCGAGGAGTGGAAGCTGCGCGACCCCATCGCCCGTCTCATGGCCTACCTCTCCCGCAGCGGACTGGCCGACGCCGCCTTCTTCGCCGGCGTCGAGGCCGAGGCCGACGCGCTGGCAGCGCGCATCCGCAGCGGCACGATCGGCATGCCCGATCCCCGGCCCACGGCCATGTTCGACGCCGTGTACGCCGAGCAGACGCCGCCGCTGGCCGCGCAGCGCGCCGAGTTCGAGGCCTACCAGGCGTCGTTCGAGGGGGGTGAGCGCTCGTGAGCGCCGAGGTGCTGGACGCGCCGGCCACCCAGGAGCTGACCATCGGCCGGGCGCTCAACCTCGGGCTGCGCCGGGCGATGGAGGACGACCCGAAGGTCGTGCTGATGGGGGAGGACATCGGCCGGCTGGGCGGGGTCTTCCGCATCACC
Organism: Blastococcus sp. TF02-09; assembly: GCF_003319105.1. Classification (GTDB taxonomy): domain Bacteria; phylum Actinomycetota; class Actinomycetes; order Mycobacteriales; family Geodermatophilaceae; genus Blastococcus. The sequence goes on from NZ_QOHH01000008.1 coordinate 186,568, forward strand.
GACGGGCTGCAGAAGGACTTCGGCGAGGACCGGGTCGTCGACACCCCGCTGGCCGAGGCGGGCATCGTCGGCACCGCGGTGGGTCTGGCGATGCGCGGCTACCGGCCGGTCGTGGAGATCCAGTTCGACGGCTTCGTCTTCCCCGCCTGCAACCAGATCGTCACGCAGGTGGCCAAGATGCACGCCCGCTCCCGGGGCCTGGTGCCGCTGCCGATGGTCATCCGGATCCCGTTCGGCGGCGGCATCGGCGCCGTCGAGCACCACAGCGAGAGCCCCGAGGCCTACTTCGCCCACACGCCCGGGCTCAAGGTCGTCGCCGTCAGCAACCCGGTCGACGCGTACTGGGGCATCCAGCAGGCGATCGCCGCGCCCGACCCCGTCATCTTCCTGGAGCCCAAGCGGCGGTACTGGGAGAAGGGGCCGGTCGACACCTCCGCGACCCCCGGGCCGCTGTTCACCTCGCGAGTCGTGCGCGCCGGCGACGACGTCACCGTGCTGGCGTACGGCCCGATGGTCACGACCGCGCTGCAGGCGGCCGAGGCGGCCTCCACCGAGGGACGGTCCCTGGAGGTGATCGACCTGCGCACGATCTCGCCGCTGGACCTCGAGCCCGTCCACGAGTCCGTCCGGCGCACCGGGCGCTGCGTCGTCGTCCACGAGGCCCCGGTGACGCTGGGGCCGGGTGCCGAGATCGCCGCGCGGGTGACCGAGACCTGCTTCCACTCGCTGGAGGCGCCGGTGCTGCGGGTGGGGGGCTACGACGTGCCCTATCCGCCGTCGAAGGTCGAGGAGCTCCTCCTCCCCGACCTCGACCGGGTGCTGGACGCCGTCGACCGCGCGATGGGGTTCTGACATGACGCAGACCGCGGGCGCGCTGCGCCAGTTCCGGTTGCCCGACGTCGGCGAGGGCCTGACCGAGGCGGAGCTCCTCCAGTGGCTGGTGGCGGTGGGGGACACCGTCGCCGTCAACCAGCCGCTGTGCGAGGTGGAGACGGCGAAGGCGGCCGTCGAGCTGCCTTCGCCGCACGCCGGGCGGGTGGTCGAGCTGCTCGTCGACGCCGGCGCGACCGTCGACGTCGGCACGCCGATCATCACCATCGACACCGGCGAGGCGCCGTCCGAGCCCGCCGGCACGGGCCTGATCGGCGAGACCACGGCCACCGGGCGGACGGCGGTCCTTGTCGGCTACGGCCCGCGGACCACCGAGGCCCGCCGCAGGCCGCGGCGCACCGCCGAGACCGGGAGCGCACCGCTGCTCGCCACCGCGCCGGACGCCCGCACCAAGCCGGTGCGCCACGGCGGCCTGGAGGTCGGCCGGCAGGCCGAGGCGGCCGCCGTCCGAGCGGACGCCGCCTCGTCGACCGCCGTCGCGCCCGGCCGGCGCGGCCCGCGGCCGCTGGCCAAGCCGCCGGTGCGGCGGTACGCCAAGGACTGCGGGGTCGACCTCGCCACGGTCAGCGGCACGGGGGCGGGTGGCGTCATCACCCGGGCCGACGTCGACGCCGCTCGCGCGGCCGCTGTCCCGGTGGCGGTACCCCCGGCACCGTCGGCGGGCGAGCAGCGGATACCGGTCACGGGCGTGCGGAAGCACACGGCCGCGGCGATGGTGGCCAGCGCGTTCACCGCGCCGCACGTCACCGAGTTCCTCACCGTCGACGTCACCCGGACGATGAAGCTGCGCCGCCGGCTGGCCGAGCGGCCCGAGCTGGCCGGGGTGCCGGTCAGCCCGCTGCTGTTCGTCGCCAAGGCGGTGCTGCTCGCGATCGGCCGGCACCCGATGATCAACAGCTCGTGGGACGAGGCGGCGCAGGAGATCGTCGTCCACGGTCGGGTCGACCTCGGCATCGCCGCGGCGACCCCGCGGGGCCTCGTCGTCCCGAACATCCGGGACGCCGGGCGGCTGACCCTCCCCGAGCTGGCCGGCGCCCTCGCGGAGCTGACCACGACGGCACGCGCCGGGCGCACGGCGCCGGAAGCCATGACCGGCGGCACGTTCACGATCACCAACGTGGGCGTGTTCGGCGTGGACACCGGCACGCCGATCCTCAACCCGGGCGAGGCGGCGATCCTGGCGTTCGGGGCGGTCCGCGAACGGCCGTGGGTGCACAAGGGGAAGGTCCGGCCGCGGCAGGTCACCACGCTGGCGCTCTCCTTCGACCACCGGATCGTCGACGGCGAACTGGGCTCGCGGTTCCTGGCCGACGTCGGCGCGGTGCTGCAGGATCCGGGGAGCGCGCTGCTCTGCTGACCGGCGGCCCGACCCCGAGGAGACCGACGTGGACCGCCGTGAGCGTGCACTCGCAGCCCTGATGCTCTTCGTCGTCCTCACCGGGGTCGCGATCGTGGTCAGCGGCTCGCGCCCCGCCTCGGCCCAGGGGACGGCGCCCGGGGTCGTGCAGCTGCTCGCCTATGCGTGCGCCATCGCCGGCGGGGTCGTGCTGGTGCGCGCCTCCGACCAGCGGGGCAGGCGGCTCGGCGGGCTCGTGCTCGCCGCCGCCGCGGTGATGCTGCTCGTCGACGGGCTGACGTTGCTCGCCGCCGAGGACGAGGGGGCGAACATCGGCGCCGGGCTGGCCCGGTTGGTCTGCCTGCTGCTCGTCGGCGGGGCCACCGTCCAGGTGGCCCTCGACGTGGCCGCGGCCCGCCGGGACGCGTCCCAGGGCTGACCGACCGTCGTCGTCCGGCCGGGTGCAGCCGCCTGACCTGCGAACTCGCACGTGTCGGTGCCGCGGCTCCCGGGTAGGTGCCGCACGACCGATCAACGACACGAGGAGCTGAGACCGTGGCCACCGTGCAGGAGTCCGTCGACGTCGACGTCCCGATCCGGGTCGCCTACGACCAGTGGACGCAGTTCGAGTCCTTCCCCCAGTTCATGGGCGGGGTCGAGAAGATCACCCAGATCGACCCCACGCACACCCACTGGGTCACCAACATCGACGGCGTCAAGCGCGAGTTCGACGCCGAGATCACCGAGCAGCACGTCGAGGAGCGGGTCGCCTGGACCAGCACCGGCGGCGAGGCCAAGCACGCCGGCGTGGTGACCTTCCACCGTCTGGACGACGCCAAGACGCGGGTCATGATCCAGATCGACTGGGAGCCCGAGGGGCTGATCGAGAAGGCCGGTGCCGCCCTGGGCTTCGACGACCGCCAGGTGAAGGCGGACGCGAAGCGCTTCAAGGAGTTCATCGAGAGCCGCGGCACCGAGACCGGCGCCTGGCGCGGCGACGTCCCCCGCCCGAACTGACGCAGGACCCCGCTCGCCCACGGGCGAGCGGAGGCGGTCCCACCCGACGGCGCCCGCCCTCCCGACGGAGGGCGGGCGCTGTCGCGTCTCGGTGAGGAGCATCACTCGCAAGGGTGAGGAAACATCGGCCTGGCTGTCCGTCTCATTACGTTTCGTCGGAATATGGTGGCGCTCGCCCTGCTTATCTCAGGTGACGCGCACATCGAGACGACGAAAGAGGCATGACCATGAACAGCCTGACCTCCACCTGGCGGCAGCGGCGCCAGGCGGCCCGCACCCGCCGCGCCATCGACGCGGCCCTGGCCCGCAGCAGCAGCCCGGCGATGCGGGACGAGCTCCTGACGCTCGCGAGCCGCAGCACCTCGCTGCGCTGACGCGGGTCGCGCCGCCGCGGCGGCGCCCCCCTCCGACCGACCCCGGTTCTCCGTCGAGACCGGGGTCGTCCGCTGTCCGGGGACTCCCCCGAAGGGGTGATGCCGCTCAGGGTGGTGCCGCATCCTGCCGACCACCCGAGGGTGACGCGCGCACGGACGACCGGGAGACGGCCCCGGCTCCTCGGTAGGGTCTGGGACCGGCACCCGGCGCACCACCCCCCGACGAGGAGGCTGCGATGACGGCCCCCGTCGAGGCCCCCGAGACCAGTGGCGCGACCACCGGCGGTCTGCTGCGGTACGTCCGCCGGATCGGCGGTGACGACGCGGTGGCCGAGGTGCTGGCCCGGGCCGGCACGGCGGCGACGGCGGCCCAGCTCGACGACCAGTCGCGCTGGTGGAGCTACGACACCCGGATCCGCCTGTTCACCGCGGCGACCGAGGTCCTGCGCGATCCCCGCACGATGTACGAGGTCGGCGCCGCGGCGCTGCAGACGGGCCTCGCGCACTCGCTGGTCATCCTGCTGCGCGCCATGGGCTCGCCGCGCCAGGTGTTCGGCACGCTGCCCAGGGCCGTGCAGAAGTTCAGCACCACCTCGACGATGGAGATCCTCGAGACCGGGCGGACGACGGCCACCATCCGCTACCGGCTGCATGAGGGCTACCCGCACTCCCGGCTGGACTGCCTGTACGCGCAGGGGCTGCTCAGCACGGTCCCGGCGATCTTCGCGCTGCCCCCGGCGGAGATCGAGCACGACGAGTGCCAGTCCGACGGCCACGCGGCCTGCATCTACCGCCTGGAGTGGGCGCACCGCTCGCGGCTGCCGTGGCGGCGCGGCCGCACGCCGGCCGTCGACCCCGAGCTGCACGCTCTGCGCGGTCAGCTGCAGATCCTCCAGTCCGCGGCCACGGACCTCGTCGCCAGCGACGACCTCGAGACGGTGCTGGAGCGCATCGTGGGCCGCGCCGCGGAGGCGGTCCTGGCCCCCGCCTACCTGCTCGCCGTCCGGTCGCCGACCGGGGGAGGGCCGCTGGTGCACAGCGCCGGGGTGCCCGAGGAGCGGGTGGCGGAGCTGGCGGCCGCGCTGCTCAGCGGCGGGGACCTCGGGAGCGGCGCGGTGGTCGCCGACATCGTCTCCCCCCGCCGCTCGCACGGACGGCTGGCGGCCCTGTACCGCCCCGGCGACCAGCCGATGGGCGACGAGGCCGCCATGCTGGCCGCCTACGCCGGTCACGCAGCGGCGGCGCTGGACCTGCTGATCGCCCTCGAGGACACCCGGCGGGAGGCCGACCGGGCCGGTGCGCTGCTCGCGCTGGCGCACGCGCTGGCCGCCGTGGAGGACGTCGACTCCATCTGCGCCGTGGTCGCCGAGGCGCTGCCGCAGGTCGTCGGCTGCGCCAGCGCCGCGGTCATGCTCTGGGACCCGGCCGGCAGCCAGCTGCAGGCGCGGGCGTCGGTCAACCTCAGCCGCGAGGCGACGGGCCTCCTGCTCGGGGCCCGGCTGCGCCCGGAGGACACCCCGGAGCTCATGAACCTTCTGACCAGCCGCGAGCCGCAGATCATCCGGGACGCGGACAGCAGCCCGGCACTGCGCCGGCTGCTCGCGGACATCGACGTCGCCGATGTCGTCGCGGTCCCGCTGGTCACGGCGGGCACCTTCCTCGGCGTCGTGACCGCCAGCTGGGAGACCGGCCAGGCGCCCGACCAGCTGTGCGGCGACGTGCTCGCCCGGCTGCGGGGTGCCGGCGACCAGGCGGTCTCCGCCCTCCAGCGGGCCCGGCTCCTGGAGACCGTGCGGCACCAGGCCCACCACGACTCGCTCACCGGGCTGCCGAACCGCGTCCTGTTCATGGAGCGGTTGCTGGCCGCGCTGCCGACCGCGGGCCCCGGTGCCCACCTCGGCGTGCTGTTCTGCGACCTGGACGGCTTCAAGCGGGTGAACGACACCCTCGGCCACGCGGCCGGCGACGAGCTGCTCCGCCAGGTCGCGGCGCGGCTGGGGGCCGCCGTCCGCCCCGGCGACACCGTGGGGCGGCTCAGCGGTGACGAGTTCGCCATCGTGCTGCCGGGCCTGGAGCAGCCCGTCGACGCGGAGCGACTGGCCGCGCGGGTCGTCGACTGCTTCCGCGAGCCCTTCCGGCTCGAGGGGCGCGAGGTCGCGGTCGGCACCAGCGTCGGGGTCGCGGTGCACGCGCCCGGGAACGGGGCCGAGGACCTGCTCCGCCAGGCCGACGCCGCGATGTACCGCGACAAGCGGAAGACCCACCTACCCCCCACGGCCGGCACGCTTTCCGCCGGCGCCTGACCTGCTCTAGCCGCGCAGTCGGGCGCGCAGGGCGGCCTGCTCGTCGGCGCCGAAGCCGTGCGACTCCAGCCAGCCGATCGGCCCGCCGTACCGCTCGTCGAGCAGCTCGAGGACGCGGGTCATCGTCTCCGCGCGCGGGGTGTGGGCGGAGCTGTCCCGCGGGCCCTCCTGGGCGGCGGCGTCCCGGGCGTAGGTGGGGGACGCCGACAGTCGGGCCATGATCTCGTGGATCACGTCCCCGCTGAGCCCGTAGTCGATCGCGATCTCCTCGTGCGGCACCCCGGCCACGGCGAGGGTGAGCGCGACGACCACGCCCGTGCGGTCCTTGCCGGCGGCGCAGTGGACCACCGAGGCGCCGTCGGTCTCCGCGGCCAGCGCGCGCAGCGCCGCCACGACGGCATCGCCCCGGTCGGCGAGGTACCCGAGGTAGATGCGGACGGACGGCGGCTCGTCCTGGTCGCGCTCGGCGATCCCTCGCGGCAGCACCGACTCCAGCCACCCGGACGGCAGGTCGGGGACCTCTGGCTCGTCCGCGGCGAAGACGTCGGTGTACTCGCCGCGCTCGGGCAGCAGCGTGAAGTGGCGGTGGACAACCTCCGGCCGCGACCTCAGGGGCCCCCGGCCCTCGAGCAGCACCTCGGCGCTCGTCCGGAGGTCGAGCACCTGGCGCAGGCCGATCTCGCCCACCAGGCGGCGGACGTCGTCGTCGCTGAGCGTCTGCAGGTTGTCGCTGCGCAGGATGCGGGAGGGCAGCGTGCGGCCGCCGTCGGTGGTGGGCAGCCCGCCCAGGTCGCGGGTGTTCGCGGTGCCGTCCAGGCGGATCCAGCGGCCGTCGTGTGCAGAGGTCACCTGCTGACCGTACGGCGAGCGGGTGTCCGGCTCATGCCAGGGTCGGCGACCCGCAGACGGCCAGCAGGCGCCGGCGCAGCTCCGCCCCGCGGGCGGCGAACCCGCGCTGGGCAGCGGCGTACTCCGCCTTGCCCTCGGGCGTCTCGATCGCGACGGCCGGGAAGCCGGCGTCACGGAGGTCGTAGGGGGAGGCGCGCATGTCCAGCTCGCGCACGTCGGCGGCGAGCGCGAAGCAGTCGGCGAGCAGCTCGCCGGGCACGAGCGGACCGAGCTTGTAGGCCCACTTGTAGAGGTCCATGGTGGCGTGCAGGCAGCCCGGCTGCTCGGTCGCGGTCTGCGTCTCCCGGGTCGGCTGCAGGCGGTTGCGGCCGACGGCGTCGGGCGTGAAGAAGCGGAACGCGTCGTAGTGGCTGCAGCGGATCTGGTGGCTCTCGACGACCGCGTCGGTGCCGGCCCGCCCCAGCCGCAGTGGCAGCGCGTGCCGGCGCTCGTCGGCGCGGTAGACCATCGCCCACTCGTGCAGCCCGAAGCAGCCGGTGAAGGCCGGCCGGCCCGCGGTGGCGGCGAGCAGCCCGCGCACGAACTCCACCGTCGGGCCGCGGTCGGCCAGGTAGGCCGCGCGGTCCAGCGCGACGACGCCGTCGTCGTCGGTGCGGTACCAGCGCCACCCGGCGTGCGGGGCGGGGCCGTCGTCCGAGGGCGCCAGCCCGGTGCCGGCGCCGGGGTGCCAGCGGCGCAGCCGGCCCGGCGTCTCGGAGTAGTACGTGAACAGGAAGTCGTGCACCGGGTGGGTCTCGCCCCGCGACCGCCGCGCGCGGTGCGGCGCCGCCCAGCGATCGATGCGCTCCTCGTGCGCCGTGGTCCGCGCCCGCCATTCCGCCGCCGCCAGGACGGTCAGGGCGGCGGCGGGCACCCGGCCAGCATAGGTGGCGCCGTCCGGGCACCGCGCCGCGTGCGGGGGCGTGCTCAGTCGTTGCCGGGACGGGCCACGCCCTCGTCCCGCTGGGCCTCGTCGTCGGTGGTGAGGGTCGCCGAGGCCTCGGGTGCGTCGTCGGGGGACGGCGCGGTGCCGTCGGCGGTGTCGGGGGACTCGTGGTAGCCGGTGGGGTCGCTCATGCGTCTGGTCCTCCAGATCTCGTGGTGGGTCCCTCGACCTCGCCGGACGCACCGGCCCGCCGGGCGCGGGCGACGTCGCTGTCGGCCCCGGCGGGCAGGTCGTCGCCCTGGGCGGCGTCGCGCTCCAAGGCGTCCTCGCGGGTGAGGGGCACGTCGTCGATGTTGGAGGCGGTGTCGCTGTTGTCCCCGGTGCCCGATGCGGTGGGGACGTCCTGCTGGATCCGGTCGCTGCCCTGCGGGTCGCTCACGGTGCCTCCTCGATCGACGTCGTCGTCGGTCCGGCCATGCCCGGGCACCCCCGCCCGGAAACGACGACGGCCGCCACTCCCTGCCAGGGAGCGGCGGCCGTGAGCCTCAGAACGAAGCCTCGTCGACCTCCATGAGGGAGTTGTCGGTGTTCTCGACGATGACCCGCTCGCTCGCCAGCCGCGGGAGCACCTGGCTGGTGAAGAAGCGGGTGGCGGCGAGCTTGCCCTCGTAGAAGAACCGGTCCTTCTCGCTGACGTCGCCGGCCAGGGCGGCCAGCGCGACCTCCGACTGGCGGACGAGCAGCCACGCGGTGACCAGGTCGCCCACGGCCAGCAGCAGGCGGCTGCTGTTCTGGCCCACCTTGTAGAGCGCCTTCATGTCCTGCTGGGCCTCGGTGAGGTGGCCGAACATCGCCGTGAGCATGCCCTGGACGTCGCCCAGCGCCGCGGCCAGCGCCGCCCGCTCCTCCTTGAGGCGGCCGTTGCCGGCCTCGCTGTCGATCGTCGCCTGGATCTGGCCCGCGAGCCAGGTCAGCGCGACCCCGCCGTCCTTGACGATCTTCCGGAAGAAGAAGTCCTGGCCCTGGATCGCGGTGGTGCCCTCGTAGAGGGTGTCGATCTTGGAGTCGCGGATGTACTGCTCGATCGGGTAGTCCTGCAGGAAGCCCGAGCCACCCAGCGTCTGGAGCGACTCCGCCGTCAGCAGCTGCGTGGCGCGCTCGGAGCCGAAGCCCTTCACGATCGGCAGCAGCAGGTCGTTGAGCCGGGCGGCCAGCGTCGCCTGCTCGCTGTCCGCGCTGCCCTCGGCCTCGGCGGCGGTGACCTGGTCGCGGAAGCTCGCGGTGTACAGGTACAGCGCCCGCATGCCCTCGGTGTAGGACTTCTGGAGCATCAGCGAGCGGCGCACGTCGGGGTGGTGGGTGATCGTGACGCGCGGGGCGTCCTTCGACGTCGCCGTCAGGTCGGCGCCCTGGACGCGGGTCTTCGCGTAGTCCAGCGCCACCTGGTAGCCGGCCGACAGCGTGGCGATCGCCTTGGTGCCGACGAACATGCGGGCGTACTCGATGATCGTGAACATCTGGGCGATGCCGTCGTGCACCTCGCCGACCAGCCAGCCCTGGGCCGGCACCGGCCCGTCGCCGAAGGTGACCTCGCAGGTGGTGGACACCTTGAGGCCCATCTTCTTCTCGACGTTGGTGACGTAGGCGCCGTTGCGCTCGCCGAGCTCACCGGTCTCCAGGTCCACGTGGAACTTGGGGACGACGAACAGCGACAGGCCCTTGGTGCCGGGCTTCGCGCCCTCGGGGCGGGCCAGGACCAGGTGGATGATGTTGTCGCTCAGGTCGTGCTCGGCCGAGGTGATGAAGCGCTTGACGCCCTGGATGTGCCAGGAGCCGTCGGGCTGCTGCACGGCCTTCGTGGTGCCGGCGCCGACGTCGGAACCCGCGTCGGGCTCGGTGAGCACCATGGTGGCGCCCCACTGCTTCTCGACCATGAGCGCGGCGAGCTTCTTCTGCTCGGGCGTGCCCAGCTCGTCGAGGACGGTGGCGAAGCTCGGGCCCGAGCCGTACATGAAGACGGCGGGGTTGGCGCCCAGGATCATCTCGTAGGCCGCCCACCGCAGCGGGACGGGAGCGCCGAAGCCGCCCATCTCCTCGGGCAGGTCCAGCCGGAACCACTCGCCGTCGGCGAGCGCCTGGACCGACTTCTTGAACGACTCGGGCAGGGTCACCGAGTTCGTGGCCGGGTCGAACACCGGCGGGTTGCGGTCGGCGTCGGTGAACGACGCTGCGATGGGGCCCTCGGCGAGCTTGCGGATCTCGGCGAGGACGCCGCGTGCGGTGTCGGCGTCCATCTGCTCGAACGGTCCGGTGCCGAACCGGTCCTTGGTGTCGAGGAACTCGAAGAGGTTGAACTTGAGGTCCCGCAGGTTCGCCGTGTAGTGCGTCATCGCGCTGGTGCTCCCGTGCTCCGGATCGTCCTGGGAACGGCGAAGCTACTCGCCGGTAACAAGCGATATTACCGGCTGGTAGCAAGGAGCACGCACCGTTCCACCCGGACACGCCCCGGAGGGGTGCCCGAGTGGACGGAGGGTCAGCGGTGTCGGCGGCGGGCGCGGAGCACGAGGCCGAGCAGCCCGCTGATGAGTGCACCGAGGGCGGCGGCGATGAGCAGGGCCACCACCAGCGGGGCCTCGATGTCGGTGAAGACCAGGCTGATGGGCACCGTCTCGCCGTTGTAGACGACGAAGAGCACCAGCACGATCGTCACGAAGATCAGCAGTCCGAGCGCGATCCCGAGGCCGACGGTGCCCGCCGCCTGCCGGGTGCGGCCGGGCCCCGAGGGCGCCGTGGGTCGCGCCGGTTCCGTTGAGGCCGCGGGCCGGTCCAGGCCCACGCTCAGGGGGTCCGACGGTGCGCCGGTCGTCCGGGGGTCGGGGGCGGTCACCGGGCGTCCGGCTCGGTGTCGGCGGGCGGGTAGGCGGGGCCGGCGATCCCGTCGGCGGGGCCCTCGGTCGCACCGAGGGAGTCGCTGTCCTCGCCCGGCGCCTTCTCGGCGCCCAGGGGCTTCGCCTCGCGGTCGGTGCCGGCGTCGTTCTCGTCGGGCATGGTCACCGTGCGGTCCTTCCCGCCGCTCCGGGGAAGGAAACGGGATCAGCCCTGGTCGGCGAGGGAGGGACCGGCCTCGTGACGCGGGTGGCCGTGCGTCCGCTCGCGCTGCTTCATGCGCGCCTCGAACACGTGCCGGTCGCCGCCGGAGTGCTCCTCGCGGGCGCGCTCGTCGTAGCCGCGGAAGGCGCTCCAGTAGCCGGCGTCGAAGTCCTCGACGATCTGGAACGTCCACCGGTCGGCGATGACGTTGCGCCCGACGAGGTCGCGGTCGAGGTCCGCGGCGAGCCCGGTCGCGCCCGCCTTCTCGAAGAGGTCCACCGACTCCTGCAGCAGGCGGTCGGCCTTCCCGGTGAGCTGGTGGAAGGCGTAGAGGAACCCGCGGGCCTGGTCGACCGTCTCGAGGGCCTCGGAGAGCTTGCCGAGCGCCTCGACCGTCGTGTCGTCGAGGTCGGGTCGGGTGCGGTCGGGGGTGCGGTGGTCGTCGCTCACCGCACCATCGTGCGGGGAGTCCTCCGACCACGCCCGACGTCAGGCTCAGGAAGCTCTACCTGCGCGTGAGCGGCGGCCGCCGTAGGCAGAGCTTCCTGTGCCTGGGTGCTCAGGCGCGGGCGACCGCCGCGTCGATCAGCTTCTCGGCGAGCCGGCGGCCGTGGGCGGCGGGGCCGTCGGGGCCCAGCAGGCCGCCGGAGAGGTACATGCCGTCGATGATCAGGTGGATCTGCGCGGCGAGGTCCTCACCGCCACCGGGCACGATCTGGTCGGTCAGCCGCTCGAGCCGGGTGTGCAGCTCGAACTTGTAGTCCGCCGCCGCGCTGCGGGCCGGGTGCTGCGGGTCGTCGTACTCGCTGCTGACGTTGGTGAACGGGCAGCCGCGGAAGCCGACGCGGGTGACGTCGCGCTCGACGGCGTCGACGACGGAGAGCAGGGCCGCGCGCGGGTCGCCCTCGAGCCGGACGATGTCGGCGTCGATGAAGCCCAGGACCGTCGCGGACTTGCGGGTGAGGTACGCCCCGACCAGGTCGTCCTTGCTCTTGAAGAGCCGGTAGACGGTCATCTTGCCCAGGCCGGTCTCGCGAACCAGCTCGTCCATGCCGACGCTGCGCGAGCTGCGGCTGGAGAACAGCCGCTCCGCGGTGTCGAGCACGATCGCCTGACGTTCGGCCCGGCTCCGGCGAACCGGGGTCGAGATGTCATCGACGGAGGCGAGGGTCATGGCGGCGGTCACGGCAGGCATGCTGCCCCAGCCCTGGAGGCCCTCGGTCGCGGCGCGCCGATCGTGGTCGCTCTGAGTGACGAGAGGTTGACGTGTTCTACGTGGTGAGACGTGCCGGTGGGGCGGCTGTGATCACCGAGCGTGACCGGAGCCCGGTCGGGACCCGGGAAGGCTCAGGAGCGGCGCACCCGGCGGGGGTTGGCCAGCATCCGGGCCACGGTGGTCGCGGTCGACTCCACGCCCCGGGGGTCGTCGGCGGTGGTCCGCGGAGAGGTGTCGGCTGCCCGGTCGTCGCGCTGGTCGTCGTCCATGTCTCCAGCCTGCCCTCCGAACCGTTCCGGAAACACGCTGATCAGGCACTTTCCACCAGTCCGGGTGGGAGATCTGGCTCACGGCGCACCTCCGTCAGCCCTCCTCCGCCAGCGCCTCGGCCACCGCGGCGAGCTGGGTCACCTGCCAGTCGACGAACCCGTCGTCGTCCGGAGGGAACGCGGTCATCTCGACGACGGGCACGCCGGCGTCCTCGGCGATGTCGCGGAGCCGGTCCGCCGTCGTGCCCTCAGCGGCGCCGTCGTGGACCAGGACGTCGACGTCCCCCGCACGCAGCGCCGTCTCGAACGCCTCGACGTCCTCCGGGGCCGGCTCGGAGCCCGACCGCAGGCTGCGCCGGAACCCCGACGGGGTCGCGTCGGCGAGGTCGACGGCGCGGGCCATCGGGCCCCACGCCGTCAGCGTCGTGGCGCAGGTGTGCCCTGCGGAGCCCTCCCGGAGCGCGGCGACCGCGGCGAGGTAGGGCTGCAGCTCGGCGGTCCAAGCGGTGTGCTGGGCGTCGAAGTAGGGCGCCGCGTCGGGGGAGAGGGCGGCGAGCTCCCGGGTGACCGCCTCGGCCACCGCCGGGACGACGTCCGGTGCGTACCAGAGCTGGGGGCCGGGCCGGGCCGCGTCGTCGTCGGCGACGTCGGCCGCGGTCATCACCACGGGGTCGCCGTCGGAGGCCTCGAGTGCCCGGACCGCCCACCGGTCGTACCGGGCTCCGTTGAGGACGACCAGGTCGGCCGCGGCGAACGCGGCCCGGTCGGCGGGCACGACGTCGTCGGGGACCCCGGCCGGGGAGGCGGCGATCGTGGTGACGGTGGCGCAGTCCCCGCCGAGCCGCCGGACGACGTCGCTCCACGCCGCCACCGAGACCACGACGTCGAGGACCTCGCCGGGGCAGGCGGCCGGATCCCCGGAGGCGACGGTGGCCTCGCTGCCCGGTGCGCGGTCGGCCGAGCAGGCGGACGCGGCGAGGAGCGCGAGCACCGTGACCCCGGCGCGGAGGGGGGCGTGCCGCACGCGTCCTCCTCCGCCGGCGACCGATGGCAGCCGAGTATGGCGGTCCGGATCGTCCGGAAGGCCCGCGCCCCGGCTCAGGCGTCGGGGGTGTCCGCGCCCCCCTCGAGCTCCTTGCCCTCGGCCGGTTCCTCCGGGTGCGGCGTCCGGCCCGTGCCCTCGGCCTCGCGGGACGGGGCGCCGCCCTCGGGCTGGTCGACGTCGGATGCGCGGTCGGACTCGGTCATCGCGGTGCCTCCTCGGGCTCGGTGGTCCTTCCCGGCCCTGTGCCCGTGCCTCCGGACCGGAAACCGTCAGCCGACCTCGCCGGCCGGGGGCACCCGGTCCAGGACCGCCCGGACGTCGTCGTCGCCGGGCAGCGCGCCCCGGGCTCCCACGCCGGTCGTCGAGAGCGCGGCGGCCGCCACCGCGTAGCGGACCGCGCCGGCCAGGTCTTCCCCGCGGGCGAGGCCCTGCGCCAGCGCGCCGGTGAAGCAGTCGCCGGCGCCGGTGGTGTCGACGGCATCCACGGCGAGCGCTCCCTGCAGCAGCGCCGGACCGCCGTCGGCGGGGACGACCAGCGCCCCGCGCGCGCCGAGCGTCACCACGACCGACCGCACGCCCAGGCCCCGCGCCAGGCCGGCCAGCTCGGCCGGCGTCCGCTCACCCGGCGCCGCGCCGGCGAGCTGCACCAGCTCGTGCTCGTTGGGCACCAGCACGTCGACGCGCCTGAGCAGCCCGTCGGGCAGGGCCTGCGGCGGTGCCGGGGTCAGGACCACGGTGCCCGTGGCGGCCGTGGCGGCGGCCAGCACCGTCTCCGTCGGCACCTCGAGCTGGAGCAGCAGCACCTCGGCGCGGTGCACGGGTTCGACGTCGACGTCGTCGGGGGTGAGCGCCTCGTTCGCCCCGGGGACGACGACGATCAGGTTCTCGCCGCTGTCGTCCTCGACCGGGATGGTGGCCGAGCCCGTGGGCAGGCCGGGGGTGCGGTGCACCCGGCTGACGTTGACCCGGGAGCCCGCGAGCGCGGCCAGCTGCCGGTCGCCGGGAGCGTCCTCGCCGACCCGGCCGACCATGTGCACGCCGGGTCCGAGCAGCCCCGCGGCGGCGGCCTGGTTCGCGCCCTTCCCGCCGGGCGCACGGGTGACCGAGCGGCCGACCACGGTCTCGCCGCGGCCGGGCAGCCGGTCCACGGCGACCAGCACGTCCTCGTTGACGCTGCCGACGACGGTCACGGACACGGGGAGCTCCACGGGGACGGGTAGGTGGGCCTGCGATGGCCGCACCACCCAACCAGACGGCGGTTTCCGCGCTCCGGCCGAGCGGTACCGGAGGACCAGCACCTGACCTGCAGGAACCCCGAGCGGAGGACCGATGGCGGACGAGGACACCGGGACGATCCGGCGCGAGTTCGGCGAGGCGGTGAACATGACGGCGTCGGAGCTGGAGACCTGGCTCGACAGCGAGGAGTCGCAGGCCGTCGGGCAGAAGGACGGCGACGGCGAGTCCACCGGGCACGCCTCCGGCCGCCGGATCGTGGAGCTGCTGCGCACGAAGAAGGACGACCTCACCGACGACGACCTCGCGCACATGCGCACGGTCCACGGCTACGTGCAGCGGCATCTGGCGCAGGAACCGGCCAAGCAGGACGTCGAGACCTCCCGGTGGCGGTACTCCCTGATGAACTGGGGCCACGATCCGCTGAAGAAGGGGTAGCCCCCGTGCCGTCGACGCCCCTCGCCCTCAACGACCCGGCCCAGTACGACCAGCTGGCCGACCAGTGGTGGGAGGCGTCCGGCGGGTTCGCGGCCCTGCACTGGCTCGCGGCCTCGCGGGCCGAGCACCTCCCGCCCGCCGCCCCGGGGGAGGTGCTGGTCGACCTCGCCTGCGGGGGTGGGCTGATGGCGCCGCACGCGGCTCGTCTCGGGTACCGGCACGTCGGCGTCGACGTCGGCGAGGCGGGGCTGCGCGTGGCCCGGGCCCACGGGGTGCGCCCGGTGGTCGGCTCGGTGCTGGCGGTCCCGCTGGCCGACGGCTGCGCCGACGTCGTCGTGGCGGGGGAGATCCTCGAGCACGTCGAGGACGACGTCGCCGTCCTCGCCGAGTGCGCGCGGCTGCTGCGCCCCGGCGGCACGCTGGTCGTCGACGCGCTGGCCGCCACCCGCATCGGCCGGCTGCTCATGGTCACGATCGCGGAGCGGCTGCCCGGCGGGCCGCCCCGGGGCATCCACGACCCCGCGCTGTTCGTCGACCGCGCCCGCCTGCTCGCCGCCGCCGACGGGCTCGGCCTGGACCTGAGGCTAGTGGGGCTGCGGCCCTCGATGCGGGACGCCGTCCGCTGGGTCGTGGGCCGGCGCGCGGAGGTGCGGATGAAGCCGATCCGGTCCACGGCCGTGGTCTTCGCCGGCTACGGGCGGAAGCGGGAAGGCGACAACCGCCCGAGCACGCACGTACCGTCGGAGCCATGACTTCGAGCGTGCGCGTCGCGGAGCGGCGCCCGTGACCGCGGCGGTCGTCACCGGGGCCGGTTCGGCCCTGCCGGCCGCGCTGGACCAGCAGGCGGCCTGGGAGGGCTTCTTCGCCGCCCACTACGCCGACGTCCGCGCTGCCGAGCGGATCTTCCTCGGCGCCGGCGTCAGCCGCCGCCACGCGGTGGCCAACCCCGTCGACGAGGACCTCAGCGCATGGGGCACCGGCGCCCGCATGGCGCGCTACGTCCAGGAGGCCATGCCGCTCGGCAAGCAGGCCGTCGCCGGGGCGCTGGACGCCGCCGGGCTCGCGCCGGGGGACGTCGGCCTCTTCGCCGTCGCCACCTGCACCGGGTACGCCACCCCGGGCCTGGACATCCGGCTGGCCAGCGACCTGGGCATGCCGGCCGGCCTGCAGCGGCTGCTGATCGGCCACATGGGCTGCTACGCCGCGATCCCCGGCCTGGCCGCGGTGGGCGACTTCGTGGCGGCACGCTCCCGTCCCGCGGTGCTGCTGTGCTGCGAGCTGACCAGCCTGCACGTGCAGCCGGCGCAGCGGGACCTCGAGCAGGTGGTCGCCCACGCCCTGTTCTCCGACGCGGCGGCCGCCGTCGTCGTCGAGCCCGGCGCGGGCCGTGGCCGCCGGCTGGCCGGCGTCGTCGCCCGCACCGACGCCTCCACCGCGGACCTCATGACGTGGGACGTCACCGACCTCGGCTTCCGCATGGGCCTGTCCCCGCGGGTGCCCG
Source organism: Blastococcus sp. TF02-09 (assembly GCF_003319105.1). GTDB lineage: Bacteria > Actinomycetota > Actinomycetes > Mycobacteriales > Geodermatophilaceae > Blastococcus. Next base: position 203,055 of record NZ_QOHH01000008.1, read on the forward strand.
GGGTGCTGTCCAAGCACGTGGGCGACGTGGTGGACGAGCTGCTGGCCGGCGCCGGCCTGCGGGTGGAGGACGTCGCGGGCTGGGCGGTGCACCCCGGTGGACCGCGGATCATCGACGTCGTCCGGGACGAGCTGGGCCTGGCCGAGGAGCAGGTGGCGGCCTCCCGCCGGGTGCTGTCCGAGCACGGCAACTGCTCCTCGGCCACCGTGCTGCTGGTCCTGCAGGAGATGGCCGACGTCGACGGGCCGGTGGTCGCCATGGCGTTCGGTCCCGGCCTCACCCTGTACGCGGCCCTGCTGCTCCCCGTCTGAGCCCGCTCCGCTCCTCTCGCAGGAGCCGAGCGGTGACCCTGGCGGCCTGCGGGGGCTACCGTGTGTGCCGTGGATCACGTCGGGCCGGCGGTGCGGGTGTTCCTCGTGGACGACCACGAGGTGGTCCGCCGGGGCGTGGCCGAGGTGCTCGAGGACGATCCGGGGCTGATGGTGGCCGGCGAGGCGGGCTCCGTGGCCGAGGCACTGGCCCGGGTGCCCGCGGTCCGGCCCGACGTCGTCGTCCTCGACATGCGGTTGCCCGACGGGAGCGGCGCGGACCTCTGCCGGTCCCTGCGCCGGCGGCTCCCCGGCCTGCCGTGCCTGGTGCTGACCAGCTACTCCGAACCCGAGGCGCGCGAGGCGGCGATCCGGGCCGGGGCGACCGGCTTCCTGCTCAAGCAGGTGCGCGGCCCGGCCCTGGTGTCCGCCGTCCACACCGTGGCCTCCGGTGGCACGTTGCTGGAGGAGCTCCCCGGCCCGCCGCCCCGCCCCCGTCCGGCCGCACCCGCCGGCGGGGACCGGCTGGAGCTGCTCACCGACCAGGAGCGCATCGTGCTGCGGCTCATCGGCGAGGGGCTGACCAACCGGCAGATCGGCGACCGCATGGGGCTGGCCGAGAAGACGGTGAAGAACTACACGAGCCACCTGCTGGCCAAGCTGGGGCTCGAGCGGCGGACGCAGGCGGCGATCCTGGCCACCCAGCTCCGCGAGACGGCCGGCGGCTGACGCTCAGCGCGCCAGCGGCACCCACCACTCGACCTGGGTGCCCGACGGCCCGCCCGTGGCGCCGAGCCGCCCGCCCCGGCGTTCGGCGCGGTCGGCCAGGTTCGCCAGCCCGCTCCGCACGGTGATCGAGGGCAGCCCGCAGCCGTCGTCGGTCACCTGCACGCGCACCCGGTCACTGACGGTCACGGTGACGGTGACCCGCTCGGCACGGGCGTGCCGGACCACGTTGGTCATCAGCTCGCGCACCGTGGCGACGACGTCGGGCACGAGCGCGGCCGGGAGCTCCTCCACCTCGCCGTGCACCCGCAGGTCCGGACGCAGGCCGTGCCCGTCCACCACGGAGCGGACCACCTCGACCAGCCGGTGGCGCACGCCCTCGGGCGAGGCGTCCTGGTGCTGCAGCTCGAAGATCGACGTCCGGATGCGGGAGATCGTGCCGTCGAGCTCGTCCACCCGCTCGGCCAGGCGCCGGGCCAGGTCCGGCGTCTCGGCCTCCACGGACCGGCCGATCCGGTCCAGCGCCAGCGCGGTGGCGAAGATCCGCTGGACGACGTGGTCGTGCAGGTCGCGGGCGATGCGATCGCGGTCGGCCTGCACCTGCAGCCGGCGCTCGCGCTCCTGGCTGCGCACCAGCTCCAGCGCCACCGTCGCCTGGGCGGCGAAGGCCCCGGCCAGGTCGAGGAGCTCGGGCTCGAAGGGCTCCAGGTCGCGCCGCCGCATCACCACCAGCGTGCCGAGGGCGGGAGGCCCGCCCAGCGGGATCAGCACGGCCGGGCCGTACGCATGGGAGAACAGCGCGGCGAGCTCGGGGGCCCCGGCGGCCAGCCGCTCGAACTCGACGTCGGTCACGAGTCGCGGGGTTCCGGACTGCTGCACCTCGCGCAGCACCTCGTCGTCCACGCGCACGTGCACGCCCTCGGCGTCGGGGCCGTTGGGGCCGACGGCCGCCATGACGCGCAGCGCACCGTCGCTCCCCGGGACCGGGGTCAGGACCCCGCCGGCCTGCGCCCCGGAGAGGGCGGCGACCCGGGCCGCGGCACTGCGCAGCACCTCGCCGGGGTCGGCGCCGCTCAGGAGCGCGGTGGAGACGTCCAGCCCCGCCTGCGCCCAGGCCCGCCGCTCGGCCCGCTCCAGCAGCCGGGCGTTCTCGATGGCCAGCCCCGCCACGGCGGCCAGCGCCTGGGTCACCTCGACGTCGGCGTCGGTGAACGGCCGACCGCCCTGCTTCTCGGTCAGGTAGAGGTTGCCGAAGACGGCGTCACCGACGCGGACGGGCACGCCCAGGAAGGACCGCATCGGCGGGTGGCCCTCCGGGAAGCCCCGGAAGGCGGGGTGGTCGGCGAGGTCGGCCAGGCGGAGGGCGACCGGCTCGGCCACCAGCAACCCGAGCAGGCCCTGCCCCGTGGGCGGGGTGCCGATGCCGCGGCGATCGTCCTCCTCCATCCCCTCGATGACGAAGCGGTCCAGCCGGCGGCCGTCGGGGCTCAGGACGCCCAGCGCGCCGAAGCTCGCCTCGACGTGCAGGACGGCCGCGTGCAGCACCTCGCGCAGGGTGGCCTCGAGGTGGCTGCCGGAGGCGGCGGCCAGGACGGCCGCAGCCAGCTCCGGTGCGCTGCGGGGGGTGGCACCCGTCATCGGCCCACCACCCCGTCGGGCGGGGTCACGGCCCGACGGTAGGTGGACCCGCCGACGGCGGGAAGGGGTTGCCGCGCCAGGTCATGCCCCCCGCGCGACGGCACGGCGCAGCGGTTGTCGCGCGACCACGGGGCGGAGCAGCCGCTTGCCCCCGGCGCCCACCATCACCAGGTCCGAACCATGCATCGCCGCGTCCAGCGCGTCGAAGACCGAGCGCTCGAGGACGGCGGTGCGGGCCCGCCCGCAGAAGCCGGTCTCGGCGATGGCGCGCAGGACCAGCGCCTCGAGGTGGTCCCGGATCACCTCCTGCGTACGCCGGGACACCCGGGTCACGCTCGACAGGGGATCGCCGTCGGCGCCGTCGAGGATGCTGACGGCGACCACCGTGGCCTCGCGCCGGGCGGCCTCGCGGAAGGCCCAGACGAGCGCGTGGTGCGACTCGGCGGACCCGTCCACCTCCACGAGCACCCACGGGGTGCGGCGTCGGGACATCGGTGCCACCTCGGGGCGTCCGTCGTCGGCCTGGGATGCGTAGAAAGCGGGCCGGCTCATGCAGCCGATCGTCACCCGGTGGACAGCTCTTCCCCAGGGCCCAAGGGCCCACGGCCGCCCGTTCCCGCGCGTGGCGTGATGTGACGTGTGCCATCCGTAGCGGCGGCTGCGCTCTCCGCGGGAGGCCGCGCGAGGGCGCCTGGTGGAGCGGGTGACGAGAATCGAACTCGCACTGTCAGCTTGGGAAGCTGATGTTCTACCATTGAACTACACCCGCGTACCGCTCTGACCAGCACTTTCGTGCTGGCGCCCCGTCGTGGTGACGGTCGAGCGGTCGCGCTGAGAGTACACGGCGGCCAGCCCGATCGCGCCGGTGGCTCGTCGCGTCAGCGGCGCATCTCGGCGAGGAATCCGATCGCCTCCGAGCGGAGCCGCTCGGCCATCTGCGACAGCCCGGTCACGTCGGAGCCGTCCACGCCCAGGGACGCCGATCCGTCGACCGCCGCGGCGATCCCGTCGACCAGCCGGTTCATGTCGCCGACCGTCGTCCCCACCTCGGCCATGACCGCGGCGACGTCCTCGGACACCTGACGGATCTGCTCCACCTGCGCGGTGACGCGCTCGGTCGCCCGGCCGGTCTGGTCGGCGAGGTCCTTGACCTCGGAGGCGACGACGGCGAAGCCCTTGCCCGCTTCCCCCGCGCGAGCCGCCTCGATGGTGGCGTTGAGCGCCAGGAGCCGCGTCTGGGCGGCGACCGAGTCGATCAGCGCGATGATGTCCTTGATCTCGGCCGACGAACGGGTCAGCGAGGAGATCGTCTCCCGGGCGGTGCCGACCTCGGAGCTCGCGGCCGATGCCGCCTGGGTCAACCCGGACGCCGACGCGCTCACCTCCGTCGCCGCCGTCGCCACCTGCTCGGACATGGCCAGCACGACCGACTCGAACTCGTCGGCCAGCCGCAGCCGCGAGGTCTGCGCCTCGGTGACGCGGCCGGCGGTCTCCTGCATCGCGCTGCGTGCCACATTGATGTCGGTGGCGCCCCTCCGGAACGCTCCGCGCAGCCCGGTGAGGAGCAGCCGCCGGTGGAAGCGGCCCTCGGCCGCGGTGGTCAGCGCGGCCGAGGACTCGCGCACGAAGGCGTCGGAGACGTCCAGCACCCGGTTGACGCCGTCGTTCAGCGCGGCCAGCTCCGGAATGCCGGCGGCCGGGGCGTTGCTGCGGGCCTCGAGATCGCCGGCGGCGGCGGCCTCACAGGTACGGGTCAGCTGCTGCACGAAGGCTCGGTAGACCGCCAGCTCCTCGGCGTCCGTGCGGGCGGCGACGCGGCTGCGCAGGCCCATCTCAGCTCTCCTCGTCGTTGATGATCGACCAGACGAAGTCGTCGTAGGTCTGCTGCCGGTCGACCAGCGTCTCGGTGAGCACGCGCGTGGATGCCTCCACCGCGGCTCTGGCCGTCGGCTGCCGGCGCTCCTCGGCCACCAGCGCCCGGTAGAGCGGCTGCACGCGCGCGACGGCGGAGGGAGCCGGCCGCCGGCGGTTGGAGTGGTAGCCCACGACCGCGCCGTTCGCGCCGTAGGACGGCGTCACGTGTGCCAGCACCCAGTAGTGCGCTCCGTCGGCGGCCAGGTTGTCGATGTAAGCGAACACCTCCTGGCGGGCGGCCAGGGTGTCCCACAGCAGCTTGAAGACGGCGCGGGGCATCTCGGGGTGGCGGATGAGGTTGTGCGGCTGCCCGAGCACCTCGTCGGCGTCGTAGCCGCTCACCCGCAGGAAGACGTCGTTGGCGTAGCTGATCACCCCCCGCGGATCGGTCTTGGAGACGATCAGCTCGTCGGGGGCGAAGGTCCGCTCCACACCGGTCGGCCGCGGGGCGGGACGGGAGCCGCGGGGTGCCGGCCGGATGTCGAGCACGCAGTTCCTCCTCGGGACGACGACGGATCCGCGGGAGTCATCGGCAGCCGACGGGATCCCCGGCACCGGACGACGACGTGGTGCGGGCGACACCGTCACAGCGCACTCACACGACGTGTCATGTCGCCCGTCACGTCCGGCGCCCCGGCCGCGGGTGACGGAGTAGTGGCCCCTCCGTACGCCCGCGTCCCGGCCCGTCCGGAAGCAGCCGGCACCCCGAAGGGCGCCGGCAGGCGTCATCGGGCTCGCAACGGCGCGTGTGCCCGCGGGCTCGAGGAGGTTCACCCGGGGGAGGGGGAGGGCGGTTCCCTAGACTCCGCGCCATGCTGCTGAGCGACCGCGACATCACGGCCGCGATCGCCGAGGGACGCCTCGGCATCGAGCCCTACGACCCCGGCCTGGTGCAGCCCTCGAGCATCGACGTCCGGCTCGACCGGTTCTTCCGCGTCTTCAACAACTCGCGGTACACCCACATCGATCCGGCCGAGCAGCAGGACGACCTCACCACGCCGGTGGAGCCCGACGGTGACGACCCGTTCGTGCTGCACCCCGGCGAGTTCGTGCTCGGCTCGACGCTCGAGGTCGTCAGCCTCCCCGACGACCTGGCGGCCCGGCTGGAGGGGAAAGCCCTCGCTCTCGAGACGCAGGTGCCCACACCGGCCGGCTGGACGACGATGGGCGAGCTCGCGGTCGGAGATCAAGTCTTCGACGAGCACGGCGCTCCGTGTCGGGTGCTGGCCGCGACCGAGGTGATGCTGGGACGGCCCTGCCGCGAGGTGGAGTTGAGTGACGGCTCGGTGTTCATCGCCGATGCGGCGCACCTGTGGGTCACGACCAGCAAGCAGGAACGACGGCCCGGCCGCCCGCGGACCTCGTCCGTCAAGACCACCGACGACATCGCCCGCACGCTCCGCTACGGCACCGAGAACAGCCATCAGATCGCGCTCGCCGGGGCCGCCCAGTACCCGACAGCCGACCTACCAGTAGATCCCTACGTGCTCGGCTACTGGTTGGGGGACGGCACCAGCACCAAGGGTGAGATCACCGTCGGTGCGGGAGACGTCGAGGTGCTGACCTCTTTCGAGGCGGCCGGGTACACCGTCTGGCCGTCGTCCTCGCCGCTCGCCTACCGACTGGGCGGCGCAGCTCGCCATCCCGATCACGAGCACCGCCGCGGCGAGGGCGGGCGATTCGGCGGGAACGGCTCGTTGAGCAGCCATCTGCGTGCGCTCCGGGTCCTGGGGAACAAGCACGTCCCGCATCGCTATCTGATCGGCGACATCGACCAACGGCTTGCTTTGCTCCAGGGGCTCATGGACTCCGACGGCTACGTGGATGAGGTCGGCCGCTGCGAGTTCGTGAACATGCGCGAGGACATCGCCTGGGCCGTGCACGAGCTCGCCGCGAGCCTTGGTCTGCGGCCCACCACCCGCAAGAGGCCGGCGATGCTGGGCGGTATCGACCACGGCCCGGCGTTCCAGGTCACGTTCACGCCTCGGCGGGTGCCGGTCTTCCGTCTCGCCCGCAAGCTCGCCCGCTTGGAGACCGACGAGCGCGGTCACGAGTTCCGGTCGATCCGCGCGGTGCGCGAGGTGCCGACCGTCCCGGTGCGCTGCATCCAGGTGTCCGCACCGAGCGGGATGTTCCTCATCGGGAGCTCCTATGTGCCGACCCATAACTCCTCGCTGGGCCGGCTGGGCCTGCTCACGCACTCGACCGCGGGTTTCGTCGACCCCGGCTTCTCCGGGCACATCACGCTGGAGCTCTCCAACGTGGCCAACCTGCCGATCACGCTCTGGCCGGGCATGAAGATCGGCCAGCTGTGCATGTTCCGGCTCACCAGCCCGGCCGAGCACCCGTACGGTTCGGCGGTCTACGGCTCCCGGTACCAGGACCAGCGCGGCCCCACGCCGTCCCGGTCCTTCCGCAACTTCACCCGCGCGGAGACCCGTCGCCCGGCCTGACCTGCGCGGTCACCGGGGCCTCGGCGCCGGCGCTCTCCACCAGCTCGGCGTCCTCCGGTGGGCGGCCGGCCGTCGACCAGCCCGGGACGGACCGGTCCACCTCGTCGTCGACGAACCGCGGCCGGGTGACCAGCCGGCCGAGGAGCCACAGCCCCGCGACACCGGACAGCACCAGCACGAACATCCCGTCGTAGCCGCCGGTGGCACCGCGCAGCACGCCCACCAGCAGCGGCCCGGCTCCGGCGATCAGGTAGCCCCACCCCTGGGCGACCGTGGACAGCGCCGCCGTCGTCTCCGGGGTGCGGGCCCGCAGCCCGAACAGCGTGAGCACCATCGCAAAGGTGCCGAGCCCGAGGCCGAGCAGCACCATCCACAGCCACGGGGCCGCCAGGGGTGCCGCCCAGAGGCCGACCCAGCCCGCGACGTAGCAGGCCATGAAGAACGACAGCAGCGGCCACTGCGCCCGCGGCCGCACCGTCACCGCCGGCACGATCGCGTTGACCGGGATGGCCACGATCGAGTTGATCCCGAGCAGCAGCCCGGCGGTGGCCGCGCTGAGCCCGGTGTCGCGCAGGTACTGCGCCGACCAGCCGACGATCACGTAGGCCTGCATCGCCTGCAGGCCGAAGAACACCGTCAGCGCGACGGCCAGCCGGCTGTGCACCAGGTCCCGCATCCGGACGGAGACGTGCGAGGCCCGCGACACCCCCGGCGCGGCCCGGACGAACAGCCAGGCGAGGGCGGCGACCAGCGCCAGCAGCGACCACACGCCCAGCCCCCAGCGCCAGCCGTCCTCGGTGCCCACGGCGTCGGCGATGGGCTGCGTGCTCACCGACACAACGGCGGCCCCGGCGCTCAGGGCCGTGCCGTACGCGCCGACCATCAGGCCGGTGCGGTCGGGGAAGTAGCGCTTGACGAGGCCGGGCAGCAGCACGTTGCCCAGCGCCCCGCCGGACATGGCCAGCACGGTGCCGAGCAGAAACAGCCAGAAGGAGCCCGCCAGCGAGCGCAGCACGAGTCCGACGGCCATGGCGGCCAGCGCCCCGCCGAGCACGTGCGCGTCGCGGAACCGCGCCGACAGCGGCGGCCCGGCGAACCCGATCGCGGCGAAGCAGAGCACCGGGAGCGAGGTGATCAGCCCTGCCACCCCGCTGGAGACGCCCAGCGCCGTCTCGATCTCCTCCAGCACCGGGCCGACGCTGTTGACCGCGGTGCGGAGGTTGAGGCCGGTGAGCACGATTGCGGTGCCGATGAGGGCGAGCCCTCCGGGGGCGGGTGCGGTCACGGTGCTGGAGGGGGCGGCGCGGCTCACTCCGGACATGGTCCTCCGTGCCGCGAGCCGCACCGAGCGGGGGCTCAGGGGGCCGGCTGGACGCGCCGCAGGTCGGGCACCACCCGCGGCATCCGGCGCCAGACGGCCTTCTGCAGCGCGAGGGTGGCCAGCGCGGCGGCGAGGATTCCGACGACGTTGATGCCCAGCTGCGTGGCGGCCCGGGAGAACTCAGCCCCGCCGCCGAGGGCGATCGCGACCGCCATGTCGGCCGCCGCCGGCACGGTGGTCACCGAGATGAAGACGCCGACCAGCGCGCCGCTCCGGGCCGCGGTCAGCGACAGCACCCCGGCGATCCCGGCCAGCACGGCGACGACGACCGACCAGCGGTCGGGCTGGGTGATGAAGCCGGTCTCCGCACGCTCGGCGGTGAGCACCTCCCGGCCGAACCAGCCCAGGGTCCGTCCGGCGAGCACCGCCAGCGCGGTGACGCCGATGGCGAGGGCAAACCCGGCGGTCAGGGACACCGCCGCCCGGCGGGCGATCGAGGGCCGCCCGTGGACGACGGCGACCGCGAGCGCCGCGAGCGGGGCGAACTCCGGCCCGAGCACCATCGCGCCGATGACCAGGATCGCGGAGTCGTTGATGATCGCCGTCGCGGCCAGCAGCGTGGCGATCGTCAGGAAGGCCAGGTAGGAGGCCGAGAGCGAGGACTCCGCGTCGGTGGTGCGCACCACCTGCTCCCAGACGACGGCGTCGGCGCCGTCCCCCGGGGCGCGCTCCTCGGCCCGGCGGGCGGCGGTGGACACCGCGGCGTCGACCGACACCATGACGATGCCGCCGTCCTCGTCGACGCCGAGCTGCTGGAGCGCGTGGATCAGCCCGTCGGCCGACTCCCGGGCCACCTCCGCGATCACCAGGTCCCCCGCCGGCGCCACCGACGCACCGGGGAGCACCGACAGGTGGGCGGTGCCGGGGTCGCCGGTGAACAGGTCCTCGACCTGCGCCGTCCGGTCGGCGGGAACGGTCACGCGCAGCTGCAGGAGCACGCGGACACGATGCACGAACGACGACGGCGCGTGCTCCCCGGGCGGGGAACACGCGCCGTCACTGCTCGGTGCGTTACTTCGGGTCGTGCTCCGTCGCGGCGGAGTCCAGCCCGACGACGTCGTCACTCGTGGTGCCGACGTCGGGACCGGAGGCCGCGCCCTGCACGCCCGCCGCCACCGGCTGCATCGAGCGCAGCAGGATCTGGCTGACGTCGAGGACCTCGACGTGCTCGCCGGCCTCGCCGTTCTGCTTCTTCGACGTGAGGGCGTCCGACAGCATCGTGATGCAGAACGGGCACGCGGTGGAGATGACGTCGGGATCGAGCTCGAGCGCCTCCTCGGTGCGCTCGATGTTGATCCGCTTGCCGATCTTCTCCTCCATCCACATGCGGGCACCGCCGGCGCCGCAGCAGAAGCCGCGGTCCTTGCAGCGGTGCATCTCCTGCGTGGTGAGGCCCTGGACGGAGTCGAGGATCTCGCGCGGAGGCGTGTAGACCTTGTTGTGCCGGCCCAGGAAGCACGGGTCGTGGTAGGTCACCTTGCGGTCGATCGGGGTGACCGGGGTGAGCCGGCCCTCCTCGACCAGCTGGCCGAGCAGCTGCGTGTGGTGGATGACCTCGTACTCGCCACCGACCTGCGGGTACTCCTTGCCCAGCGAGTTGAAGCAGTGCGGGCAGGTGGCCACGATCTTGCGGGTGCCGGGGACGCGGCCCTCGAAGACGCCGTTGAGGGTCTCGACGTTCTCCATGGCCAGCTGCTGGAACACGAACTCGTTGCCGAGGCGGCGGGCCGGGTCGCCGGAGCAGGTCTCCCCGTTGCCGAGGACGGCGAACTCGACGCCCGCGGTGTGCAGCAGCTCCGCGACGGCCTTGGTGACCTTCTTGGCGCGGTCGTCGACGGCGCCGGCGCAGCCGACCCAGAACAGGTACTCGACCTCGTGCGGCAGCGGGCCGTCGGCGACGCGGACCTCGAAGTCGAGCTCCTTGATCCAGTCCTCGCGGACGTTGCCGCCCATGCCCCACGGGTTCCCGCGCTTCTCGAGGTTGTTCAGCATGACGCCGGCCTCGGACGGGAAGTTCGACTCGATGAGCACCTGGTAGCGGCGCATGTCGTCGATGTGGTCGATGTGCTCGATGTCCACCGGGCACTGCTCGACGCAGGCGCCGCAGTTGGTGCAGCTCCACAGGACGTCGGGGTCGATGACCCCGCCCTCCTCGAGGGTGCCGACCAGCGGGCGGTGCGCCTGGGCGTCGTTGGTGCCCTCGATGCGGGCGTAGCCGCTGGCCCAGACCTGCTCGTCGCTGGGCTCGAGGACGTCGTAGTCCGGAGCCGTCTCCGACGCGGTCTTCTCACCGAGGAGGTAGGGGGCCTTCGCGTAGAGGTGGTCGCGGAGGTCCATGATCACCATCTTCGGGCTGAGCGGCTTGCCTGTGTTCCACGCCGGGCACTGGCTCTGGCACCGACCGCACTCCGTGCAGGTGGTGAAGTCGAGCATGCCCTTCCACGTGAAGTCCTCGATCTTCCCGCGGCCGAAGATGTCGTCCTCGCCCGGGTCCTCGAAGTCGATCGGCTTGCCGCCCGAGGTCATGGGCTGCAGCGGGCCGAGCGCGGGGGCGCCGTCGGCGTTGCGCTTCGCGTAGATGTTGAGGAACGCGCTGAAGCGGTGCCAGGCGACACCCATGTTCAGGATCCGGCTGATGACGACCAGCCAGGTGAGGCTCACGACGATCTTGACGAACGCGACGACGCTGAGCAGGTCGGGGCTGTCCGGGAGGATCTGGCCGAGCGCGCCGGAGATCGGGTGCGACCAGCCGGGGGCGTCGGTCAGGTCGGAGGAGACCTTGAGCGCGCGGATCAGCAGGATGCAGAGACCGACGGTGAAGACGACGAACTCGACGAAGTAGCCGCGGCCCTCGTTGCTGCCGGCGAAGCGGCTCTTGCGGCCCTGCCGGCGCGGGTGGTCCTTCTGGCGCCGGTAGATCAGGTAGATGATCCCGAGGATCGTGCCGGTGCCGATGATGTCGGCGAACAGGTTCCACAGGAACCACTCGCCGATGATCGGCAGGTGGAACTCGGGGTTCCACACCTCGCCGAAGGCCTCGACCAGCGTGAGGAACAGGCCGTAGAAGCCCAGGAACACGAACCAGTGGGCGATCCCGATCGAGGACCACTTGAGCATCCGGGTGTGCCCCAGCGACTCGATGGCCGTGGTCTTCAGACGGGTGGCGACCGGCCCCCAGCGGGTGCCGTCGGGCTGGCCGGTGCGGATGATCCGCACCATGGCCCGGACGGCCCGGTAGGCCATCACGGACGCGACGATCAGGAACAGGACGCTGATCGTCCCGAGGACGATCTGCAGCGGGCCCGTCATCTTTTCCTCCCCCGCACGCCTGGCGGCGTCGGTTGACTCCCGTGCGCCGATGCGCGACGGCGAAGCTGTGGTCGGTGCATGCGCCGTCGTCAGCGCCGGTCGGGGGACCGGCGCGCGGAACGCATGCGGGCACGGCGTGCCCGCACGGGTCGCACGATAGCTGGCGTGCCCGCAGGCTACTCGCGCGTAGCCCGGGCCGGTGATCACGATCCGGCCGTCACCCCTCCGGCCCCCGCGCCGAGCCTCGACCGGCGACCTCGGCCGCGCGGTGTGGCAGTCGACCGCGCGGTCGACGGCGCACCTCGCTGCGATACGGCGAGGTCGAGGTCAGCCGGCGCGGACGATACCCCGCGCCCGGGCCGTCGTGGTGAAGCGACGGCGGGCGGGGCCGGGGACGGCGAGCATCGAGCGCAGCCGGTCCTCCACCGGATCCCACCCGGTGTCCAGATCCGCGTCGACGATGCGCAGCACGCGGATGCCTTCCGCGCGCATCGTGTCCTCGCGGCGCTTCTCCTCCCAGAGCACCTGCTCCGGAGAGCGGCCACGCCACGGATCGGTGTACTTGATCCGCCCGTCGAACTCCACGACGACCGCGGCCTCCTCGAACCACGCGTCGGCCACACCGAGCAGCCGGCCGGCGAGGTGGATCTCGACCTGCAGCTCGGGGAGGGGGAAGCCGGCGCCCAGCATGCGCAGCCGGCCGCGGGTCTCCAGCGGTGATTCGGCCCGCCCGTCGGCGAGGCCCGCGGCCCGCGCGCTCCGGGGCGCCCCGGGCCAGGTCCGGGCGGCGGCGACCGCGGCGTCGAGCGCCTGGCGGGACACCGCACCGCGGAGCAGCGCGGCGTCCATGGCGACGACGGCGTCCTCGAGCGGCCACTGTCGCGCGCAGTCGACGAGCGTGCGCGCCGGCGTCGTGATCCGCAGCGGACCACGCACCTCCACCTCACCGGCCGAGAGAGGCGCCCGGTTGACGGTGAACCCCTTGCCGCGCCGCCACAGCTCCGGGTCGGTCAGTCGGACGGTGTCCGGCAGCAGCAGGCGTCGCGCGGGCAGGCCCAGGAGGCGGAAGGCGGACGAATGGCTCACGGCGAGGTCGGGCCTGCCGAGTTCGAGGACCACGGCGGTGCAGTCGACCGTGTGCGACCGGCCTGCGGCGCGTGCCGCCGCGAGCTCGTCGGTCAGGGCGTAGATCCCGCGTCGCATGCGCGTCCACGTGCCGGACGAGCACAGGTGGCGGATCTCGCCGTGCTCGTAGCCGGCACGGCGCGCGTCGGGCGCGGTGAACAGGCCGAACTGGCGCTCGGCCCGGGCGCGGAGGAGGGGGTGCACGGCCGAAGTGTGGCGCCGTGGGCGGAGATGTCGGGGCCTCCCTGTGGACAGCCGCAGGTGCTCGACCGCGCGGGAGCGACTCGGGCGCGGCATGTGGCAGCCGACCTCGACGTCGACCGCGCGCTCGACTGCCACACCGCGTGGTCGAGGTCGTACCGCGAGCCGAAGAAACATGACCGGACCTCCCGGGAACACGGGGTCGGGGGCTGCCGTTATCGTGGGCAGGAAAGTTGAGCGGACCACGCGCAAGGCGGCCCGGGCTCGACTCCCCACACGGACCAGCACCACCCCAGCACACGGAAGAGAGGCCATCCCCATGGCACGAGCTGTCGGTATCGACCTCGGCACGACGAACTCCGTCGTCACCGTCCTCGAGGGCGGCGAGCCCACGGTCATCGCCAACTCCGAGGGTTCGCGCACCACCCCGTCGGTGGTCGCCTTCGCCAAGAACGGCGAGGTCCTCGTCGGCCAGTCCGCGAAGAACCAGGCCGTCACCAACGTCGACCGCACCATCCGCTCGGTCAAGCGCCACATGGGCACCGCGTGGACGACCGACGAGATCGACGGCAAGAAGTACACCGCGCAGGAGATCAGCGCGCGCATCCTGCAGAAGCTCAAGCGGGACGCCGAGACCTACCTGGGCGAGCCGGTCACCGACGCCGTCATCACCGTGCCGGCCTACTTCGAGGACGCGCAGCGCCAGGCCACCAAGGAGGCCGGTGAGATCGCGGGCCTCAACGTCCTGCGCATCGTCAACGAGCCGACCGCGGCCGCGCTGGCCTACGGCCTGGACAAGGGCGAGACCGAGCAGACGATCCTCGTGTTCGACCTCGGTGGCGGCACCTTCGACGTCTCCCTGCTCGAGATCGGGGACGGCGTCATCGAGGTGAAGGCCACCGCCGGTGACAACCACCTCGGTGGTGACGACTGGGACCAGAAGGTCATGGACCACCTGGTCAAGACCTTCAACGCGAGCAACGGCATCGACCTGTCCAAGGACAAGCTGGCCATGCAGCGCCTCCGCGAGGCGGCCGAGAAGGCCAAGATCGAGCTGTCGGGCGCGCAGTCGACCAACATCAACCTGCCCTACATCACCGCCGGCGCCGAGGGCCCGCTGCACCTCGACGTCACCATCACCCGCGCCGAGTTCCAGCGGATGACCCAGGACCTGCTGGACCGGGCCCGGGCGCCGTTCAACCAGGTGGTCCGCGACGCCGGCATCTCCGTCGGCCAGATCGACCACGTCGTCCTCGTGGGTGGCTCGACCCGCATGCCGGCCGTCACCGACCTGGTGCGCGAGCTGACCGGTGGCAAGGAGCCCAACAAGGGCGTCAACCCGGACGAGGTCGTGGCCATCGGCGCCGCCCTGCAGGCCGGTGTCCTCCGCGGCGAGGTCAAGGACGTCCTGCTGCTCGACGTCACCCCGCTGTCCCTGGGCATCGAGACCAAGGGCGGGATCATGACCAAGCTCATCGAGCGCAACACCACGATCCCGACCAAGCGCTCGGAGATCTTCACGACGGCCGACGACAACCAGCCGTCCGTGCAGATCCAGGTCTTCCAGGGCGAGCGCGAGATGGCGATGTACAACAAGAAGCTCGGCATGTTCGAGCTGACCGGGCTGCCCCCGGCGCCCCGCGGCGTCCCGCAGATCGAGGTCGCCTTCGACATCGACGCCAACGGCATCGTGCACGTCACCGCGAAGGACCTCGGAACGGGCAAGGAGCAGTCGATGACCATCACCGGCGGCTCGGCGCTCCCCAAGGACGACATCGAGCGGATGATGAAGGACGCCGAGGCGCACGCCGAGGAGGACAAGAAGCGCCGCGAGGAGGCCGAGACCCGCAACCTGGCCGAGTCGCTGCAGTACCAGACCGAGAAGTTCCTGGCCGAGAACGGCGACAAGATCCCGGCCGAGAAGAAGGACGAGCTCGGCGAGGCGCTGACCGAGCTGCGCAGCGCGCTGGGCGGCTCGGACATCGAGGCGATCAAGACCGCGCAGGAGAAGGTCGCCCGGGTCTCCCAGGAGGTCGGCGGCGCGCTCTACGCCCAGGCGGGCGAGGCGGCCGGCGCCGAGGGTGCCCCCGGCGCCGAGGGTGCCGCGCCCGGCGGTGCCACGGCCGGCGGAGCCTCGGCCGGCGGTTCCACGGCTGACGACGACGTCGTCGACGCCGAGATCGTCGACGAGGGTGACGACCGCCGATGACGAGCGGGGAGGAGCAGCCGCGCGTCGTCATCCGCGACAAGCGGCGCATCGACCCGAACAGTGGTGAGGTGCGGGCACCGGCCGGCGAGCAGCCGGCCGGTGCCCCGCCCGGCCCGACCCTCGCAGGGGAGCAGATGAGCGAGCACGAGATGCCCGTGGACGACCAGCCGCAGCAGGTGCCGTCGGCCGGTGGGGACGACCTGTCCTCCCAGCTGGCGGAGCGGACCGAGGACCTCCAGCGAGTCACCGCGGAGTACGCCAACTACCGGCGCCGGGTCGACCGCGACCGGACGCTGGTGGTCGACCAGGCCGCCGAGCGGTTCGCCGCGAACCTGTTCCCGATCGTCGACGACATCGAGCGGGCGCGGGACCACGGCGACCTGACCGGGGCGTTCAAGGTCGTGGCCGACCGCGTGCTGGGGCTGCTGGACGGCCTCGGCGTGGAGGCGTTCGGCGCGGCCGGTGACGCCTTCGACCCGTCGCTGCACGAGGCGGTCATGCACGACACGTCCGCCGACGTGGTCGTGCCCACCGCGACGACGGTGCTGCGGCAGGGCTTCCGCCGCGGTGACCGGGTGCTGCGGACGGCGATGGTGGCGGTGACGGAGCCGGAGCACCCGGCGCCCGCCGTCGACGGCGCCGTGCCGGCCGACCCGGGCGCCGCGGCATCTGACTGATCCACAGGGAGGGGGACACCCGATGAGCACCCGCGACTTCATCGAGAAGGACTACTACGGCGCGCTGGGCGTTCCCCAGGGCGCCGACGCCGCGGAGATCAAGAAGGCCTACCGCAAGCTGGCCACCGAGCTGCACCCGGACAAGAACCCCGGCAACGCCGA
This sequence comes from Blastococcus sp. TF02-09, assembly GCF_003319105.1. Lineage (GTDB taxonomy): Bacteria > Actinomycetota > Actinomycetes > Mycobacteriales > Geodermatophilaceae > Blastococcus. Next base: position 219,158 of record NZ_QOHH01000008.1, read on the forward strand.
GGCGGAGTCCCGGTTCAAGGAGGTCTCCGAGGCCTACGACGTGCTCTCCGACCCCAAGCGGCGCGGAGAGTACGACGAGGCCCGGCGGCTGTTCGGCGCCGGCGGCGCCGGGGCGCGGGCCGGGTTCCCCGGCGGGTTCCCCGGTGCCGGCGGTCAGACCTTCGACTTCGGCGACCTGTTCAACGCCGGCTCCGCCGGGACCGCGGCCGGTGGTCGCGGTGCCGGCGGCCTCGGTGACCTGCTCGGCGGCCTCTTCGGGGGCGCCGGGGGAGGCGCCCGGGCGCGCAGCCAGGCGGCGTCCGGCCCCGCCCGGGGTCAGGACGTCGAGACCGAGGCGACGCTCTCCTTCGAGGAGGCCGTGCTCGGCGTCACTGTGCCGCTGCGCATGCAGAGCCCGGGCACCTGTCCGACCTGTGCCGGCAGCGGCGCGAAGCCGGGGACCAGCCCGCACACCTGCCCGGTGTGCCAGGGCGCCGGCGTCACCAGTCGCAGCCAGGGGGCGTTCGCGTTCTCCGAGCCCTGCCGCAACTGCCGCGGCACCGGCTCCGTCGTCGACGACCCCTGCTCGACCTGCTCGGGCAGCGGCATCACCAGCCAGACCCGCACGATCACCGTCCGCATCCCGGCCGGCGTCCGCGACGGCCAGCGCATCCGGCTGGCCGGCAAGGGTGCCCCGGGACGGCGCGGGGGACCGGCCGGTGACCTCTTCGTCGTCGTCCACGTGTCCGAGCACGCGTTGTTCGGGCGCAAGGACGACGACCTGACGCTCACCGTGCCGATCACCTTCGCCGAGGCGGCGCTGGGGACGACGCTGACCGTGCCCACCCTCGACGGGACGGTCTCGCTCAAGGTGCCCGCCGGCACCTCCAGCGGGCGCACGCTGCGCGTGCGCGGCCGCGGCGTCCCGGCGAAGAAGCGCACCGGCGACCTCCTGGTCACCCTCGACATCGCGGTGCCGGTCCGGCTCACGCCCGCGGAGCGCAAGCTCGTCGAGCAGCTGGCCGAGGAGATGGACGAGGACCCGCGTCCGCAGATCACCGCGGCCCTCCAGGCGGGAGGCCAGCGGTGACCGGCCCGGTCGACCCGGCGCGGGGCGCCGCGCGGTCGGTCGCCGAGGACGCGCCGGTCTTCGTCATCTCCGTGGCGGCCGAGCTGGCCGGCATGCACGCGCAGACGCTGCGCCAGTACGACCGGCTCGGCCTGGTCAGCCCCGGGCGCACGCCCGGCGGCGGCCGCCGGTACAGCCCGCGGGACGTGGCGCTGCTCCGCGAGGTGCAGCGGCTGTCGCAGGAGGACGGCGTCAACCTCGCCGGCATCAAGCGGATCATCGAGCTCGAGTCGCAGGTCGAGGCGCTCCAGGCGCGCGTCCACGAGCTGCTCGCCGAGCTGGAGCACAGCGAGCACCGCCGGATGGCCGCCGAGGCCGCGGTCCCGGCGGGCTACCGCGCCGAGCTCGTGCCGCAGCGCCGGCCCGGCAACGCGCTGGTCGTGTGGCGCCCGCGGAGCGGTCGGTGAGCGAGCTCGACCCGCACGCCGCGTTCGTCGAGCTGGAGCGCGAGATCGGCCTGCTGCTGCGGCGTTCCCGGGCGATCTCGTCCCGGCTGGCCGGTCAGCTGCACCCCGACCTCGACGGCGCCGCCTTCGGTCTGCTGGCGCTGCTGCAGGACACCGGTCCGCTGCGGGCCAGCGACCTCGTGGCGCGGCTGGGCCTGGACAAGAGCACGGTGAGCCGGCAGGTGGCCAGCCTCGTCGGGCTGGGCCTGGTCGAGCGCAGCGCGGACCCCGACGACGGTCGAGCGCAGGTGCTGACGCCGTCGGCCGAGGGCGCGGCGCGCCTGGCGCAGATCCGCGACGCCCGCCGCGAGCGCTGGGAGGCCGACCTGGGCCACTGGCCCGCCGAGGACGTCGCCACGCTGGCCGAGCTGCTGCACCGGCTCAACCGGATCGGTGACGCGTGGGCACGCGAGGCCGACGAGGAGCCCGTGGACTGAGGGCCGCCCGGGAAGAAGCCTGACGCATTGTTCGTTGCAGACAGCAACCAAAAAGTCTATGGTTGCACTCTGCACGCTTTCCGATCGTCAGGACCCCCGTCATGCCCATCAGTCCTGGGACGCGCGACCGGCTGACCGCCAGCATCGCGCAGCTCATCCGGACCGGCCGCCACGTCAGCACCCGCGCGGCCACCCAGCTCTACGGCGAGCTCCCCTCCTACGGCTGGACGCTGCTGCTGCCCCTCGAGCAGGACGGCGACCAGCGCTGCAGCGCGCTGGCCGCGCGCGCCGGTGTCGACGTCTCCGTGGCCAGCCGCCAGCTCGCCGTTCTCGAGCGGTCGGGCTACGTGGAGCGGCACCCCGATCCCCGCGACGGGCGGGCCAGCCTGCTCCGGCTCACCGCGCAGGGCGCCGAGGCGCTCGCCGCGACCCGCGCGATGCGCGCGGACTGGGCGCTGGCCGCGCTGTCCGGCTGGAGCGAGGACGACGCCCTCCGGCTGACCGACCTGCTCGACCGCCTCCGCGCCGACATCGAGGTGGCCGTCCCGGCACCCCGGACGGCCCGGCCCGAACCGCAGGAGGCCCGTCGATGACCGGCGCCCCGCCGTTCCGCCCACCACGCACGAACGCCCCTCGCAGCCCGGCAGGAGAACCATGACCAGCACCGTCGACCGGCCGGTCGTCGAGGCCCCCCTCGAGCAGCAGGGGCGCATGACGCACCGCCAGATCCTCTCGGCGCTGTCCGGGATGATGCTGGCGATGTTCGTGGCGTTCCTGTCCTCGACCGTCGTCTCGAACGCGCTGCCCACGATCATCACCGACCTGCGCGGCTCGCAGAGCCAGTACACGTGGGTGGTCACCGCCACCCTGCTGGCCTCGACCGCGTCCACGCCCATCTGGGGCAAGCTCTCGGACCTGTTCAGCAAGAAGCTGCTGCTCCAGCTGGCCATCGTCATCTTCATCGTCGGCTCGATGCTGGCCGGGCTGTCCGGGTCGGTCGAGACGCTCATCGCCTGGCGCGTGCTCCAGGGGCTGGGCCTCGGGGGCCTGCAGTCGCTGGTCCAGATCGCGATGGCGGCCATGATCAGCCCGCGCGAGCGCGGCCGGTACTCCGGTCTGCTCGGCAGCGTCATGGCCGTCGCCACCGTCGGCGGGCCGCTCATCGGCGGTCTGCTCGTCGACACGAGCTGGCTGGGCTGGCGCTGGTGCTTCTACGTCGGCGTCCCCTTCGCCGCGGCCGCCCTGGTGCTGCTGCAGCGGACGCTGCACCTGCCGGTGACCAAGCGGGACGTGCACATCGACTACCTGGGCGCCGCGCTGCTCACCGCCGCGGTCTCCGCGCTGCTGATCTGGGTGACCCTCGCCGGGTCGAGCTTCGACTGGCTCTCCACCGAGTCGGTGCTCTTCGTCGGCGGCTCGGTCCTGGCCATCGCCGCCTTCCTGGTCACCGAGACGCACGCGTTGGAGCCGATCGTCCCGCTGCGGCTCTTCCGGGACCGGACGACGACGCTGGCGGTCGTGGCCAGCATCGCCATCGGTGTGGCCATGTTCGGGTCGACGGTCTTCCTCGGTCAGTACCTGCAGATCTCCCGTGGGTACTCGCCGACGGCGGCCGGTCTGCTCACCGTCCCCATGGTCGGCGGGCTGCTGCTCTCCTCCACGGTCTCCGGCATCCTGATCACCCGGACCGGCCGGTGGAAGCGGTTCCTCACCGCGGGCTCGGTGCTCGTCGTGCTCGGCTTCGGCCTGCTGTCGCTGCTGGACCACGAGACCGACATGGTCCTGCTGGGGGTCTTCCTCTTCGTCCTCGGCGTCGGCATCGGCATGACGATGCAGAACCTCGTGCTGGCCGTGCAGAACACGGTCGCGGCGTCGGACCTGGGCGCGGCGAGCTCCGCCGTGGCCTTCTTCCGCAGCCTCGGCGGCACGATCGGCGTCTCGGTGCTGGGCGCGGTGCTCAGCGCCCGGGTCACCACGCTGATCACCGCGGGCCTGCCGCCCGAGGCCGCCGCCGCGGCCGGCAACGGCAGCGTGGGCCTCGCCGACCTCGCGGACGCCCCGCCGGCGATCCAGGAGCTGATCCGGATCTCCTACGGCGACGCCACCGGCCGGATCTTCCTGGTCTCCGCGGTGGTGGCGGTGGCCGCGGTGATCGCGATCGCCTTCATCCGCGAGATCGCCTTGAGCACCCGCAGCGGCGACCAGCGGCTGCGCGACGAGTCCGGCACCCCCGACGTCGTCGGCGTCTGACGAAGGACCAGCACGACGAAGGCCCGGCCCCGTCAGGGGGCCGGGCCTTCGTCCGTCAGGGGGTTCCTCGTCAGTCGAGGGCGGCGTCCAGCGTGATCTCGGTGCCGGTCAGCGCCTTGCTGACCGGGCAGCCGACCTTGGCCGCCTGGGCCGCGGTCTGGAAGCCGTCGGCGTCCAGGCCCTCGACCTCGCCGCGGACGGTCAGCTTGATGCCGGTGATCGTCGGGGCGCCGTCCTTCTGGCCCAGCGTGACGTCGGCGGTGACCTCCAGGGCGGTCGGCGTCCCGCCGGCCTTGCCGATCTCGCTCGACAGCGCCATGGCGAAGCAGGAGGAGTGCGCGGCCGCGATGAGCTCCTCGGGGCTCGTGGTGCCCCCGGCCTCGTCGGCGGCCCGCTTCGGGAACGAGACCTCGTAGGTGCCGACCTTCGAGCTGGAGAGCTCGACCTGGCCGGAGCCCTCCTGCAGGGTGCCGTTCCACGCGGTGCGTGCGGTGCGAGTGGGCATGTCACTTCTCCCGTGCCGGGCGCCGCCCGCTCCTGGACGGCGCATCGGGGCAGCCCCTACCCCGGGACGTCCCGGGTCCACGCATTCAGCAGACGGCTGCTCCGCCGTTCACCCGCTCGACCAGCAGCTGCAGCCGGCGCTTGAGGTCGGCGAACTCGTCGGTGTCGAAGCCGATGGCCCCGATCATCTCCTGCGAGATGCCGTAGGACTTCTCCTTCAGCGCGCGCCCCTCGTCGGTCAGCGCGATCGCCACGGAGCGCTCGTCCTCGACGCGGCGGTGACGGGTGACCAGACCGGCGGCGGTGAGCCGCTTGAGCAGCGGGGACAGCGTGCCGCTGTCCAGGGCCAGGCGGGAGCCCAGCTGCCCCACGGTCTGGTGGTCCTCTTCCCAGAGCAGCATCATGACGAGGTACTGGGGATAGGTCAGACCGATGGCGTCGAGCATGGGTCGGTAGCGCGCGGTCACGGCGCGGGAGGCCGCGTACAGCGCGAAGCAGAGCTGGTCGTCGAGCGCCACGCTGGGTGCCGGCAGGGCGGTCATGGCTGGAGTCTACGGCGCCCGGGCGTGGATGCGGACCGCCGAGTCCGCGGCCCCGGCGTGAGCTGCGTCCCGGCGCTCGGGTGGACTCGCCAGGGTTGAGTGGAACAGACTCAACTCCACGGTCGTTGGTGACAGCGACCACCGGGCCGCCGACGAGGCGGCACCAGCACGACAGACGGAAGGACGCGGTCCGCGACCATGGAGAGCAAGCTGACCACCCGTTCGCAGGAGGCCATCGCCGCCGCCCAGCGGCTCGCGGTCGCCCGTGGCCAGGCGGCGCTGGAGCCGCTGCACCTGCTGGCGGCGCTGCTCGAGCAGGACGACGGCATCGCCGCTCCGCTGCTCAAGGCCGTCGGCGCCGACGCCGCGGACGTGCGGGCGAAGGCCGAGGCCGCCGTGCGCCGGCTGCCCAGCGTCAGCGGGGCGACCGTGCCCGCGCCCTCGCCCACGCGCGAGTTCCTCCGCGTCATGAACGACGCCGGGGAGCAGGCGAGCGCCCTGGGCGACGAGTACGTCTCCACCGAGCACCTGCTGGTCGGCCTGGCCGGCGCCGGCGGCGAGGCCGGCGCGGTGCTGACCGGCGCCGGGGCCACCCGCGACGCGCTGCTCGCGGCGTTCCGCACCGTCCGGGGCAGCCGCAAGGTCACCACGCCGGACCCGGAGGGCACGTTCCAGGCCCTCGAGAAGTACGCCGTCGACCTCACCGAGCGCGCCCGCGAGGGCAAGATCGACCCGGTCATCGGCCGCGACACCGAGATCCGCCGCGTGGTGCAGGTGCTCTCGCGGCGGACCAAGAACAACCCGGTCCTCATCGGCGAGCCCGGCGTCGGCAAGACGGCGATCGTCGAGGGCCTCGCCCAGCGGATCGTCGCGGGCGACGTGCCGGAGAGCCTCAAGGGCAAGCGCCTCATGGCGCTGGACCTCGGCGCGATGGTGGCCGGCGCCAAGTACCGCGGTGAGTTCGAGGAGCGGCTCAAGGCCGTCCTGCAGGAGATCATCGACGCCGAGGGTCAGGTCGTCACCTTCATCGACGAGCTGCACACCATCGTCGGGGCCGGCGCCACCGGCGAGTCGGCCATGGACGCCGGCAACATGATCAAGCCGATGCTCGCCCGCGGTGAGCTGCGCATGGTCGGCGCGACGACGCTGGACGAGTACCGCGAGCACATCGAGAAGGACCCCGCGCTCGAGCGCCGCTTCCAGCAGGTGCTGGTGGGCGAGCCCAGCGTCGAGGACACCATCGGCATCCTGCGCGGGCTCAAGGAGCGCTACGAGGTCCACCACGGCGTCCGCATCACCGACGCCGCGATCGTCGCGGCCGCCACCTTGTCGGACCGGTACGTCACGGCCCGCTTCCTGCCGGACAAGGCGATCGACCTGGTCGACGAGGCGGCCAGCCGGCTGCGCATGGAGATCGACAGCCGTCCCGTCGAGGTCGACGAGGTCGAGCGCGCGGTGCGCCGGCTGGAGATCGAGGAGATGGCGCTGTCCAAGGAGGACGACCCGTCGTCCCTCGAGCGGCTGGCGGCGCTCCGGGCCGACCTGGCGGACCGACGGCAGGAGCTGGCCGAGCTGACCGCCCGCTGGCAGCAGGACAAGAGCGCGATCGGCCGCATCCAGGCCATCAAGGAGGAGCTGGAGCGCCTGCGCCTCGAGGCCGAGCGCGCCGAGCGGGACGGCGACCTCGCCCACGTGGCCGAGCTGCGCTACGGCCGGCTGCCCCAGCTGGAGAAGTCGCTCGCCGACGCGGAGACCTCGGTGGAGACCGGTGACTCCATGCTCAAGGAGGAGGTCGGCCCCGACGACATCGCCGAGGTCGTCCAGGCCTGGACCGGCATCCCCGCCGGCCGGCTGCTCGAGGGCGAGACCCAGAAGCTGCTGCGCATGGAGGACGAGCTCGCGAAGCGGGTCGTCGGCCAGCCCGACGCCGTCCGCGCCGTCGCCGACGCCGTCCGCCGGGCGCGCTCCGGCGTCGCCGACCCCGACCGGCCCACCGGTTCCTGGCTGTTCCTCGGCCCCACGGGTGTCGGCAAGACCGAGCTGGCCAAGGCGCTGGCGGAGTTCCTGTTCGACGACGAGCGGGCGATGGTCCGCATCGACATGAGCGAGTACTCGGAGAAGCACTCGGTGGCGCGGCTGGTCGGGGCGCCCCCCGGCTACGTCGGCTACGAGGCCGGTGGCCAGCTCACCGAGGCGGTGCGGCGCCGTCCGTACACGGTGGTGCTGCTCGACGAGGTCGAGAAGGCGCACCCCGACGTCTTCGACGTGCTGCTGCAGGTGCTCGACGACGGCCGGCTCACCGACGGCCAGGGCCGCACGGTCGACTTCCGGAACACGCTGCTGATCCTGACGTCGAACCTGGGCTCGCAGATCATCGCCGACCAGTCCGTGCCCGAGGACCGCCGGCGCACGGCGGTCCAGGAGGTCGTGCGCAGCCACTTCAAGCCGGAGTTCCTCAACCGGCTCGACGACGTCGTCATCTTCCGGGCCCTGGGCACCGAGGAGCTCGCCGGCATCGTCGACCTCCAGGTCGGCGTGCTGGCCCGGCGGCTGGCCGGACGGCGGCTCACGCTGCGGGTCACCGACGCGGCGCGGGAGTGGCTGGCGCTCAACGGCTTCGACCCGGTCTACGGCGCCCGGCCGCTGCGCCGGCTGGTGCAGTCGGCCATCGGCGACCAGCTCGCCCGCGCCCTGCTCTCCGGCGAGATCCGGGACGGCGACGTGGTCGTCGTGGACTGGCCGGCCGACGTCACCGAGGGCGACGCCGGGCTGAGCGTCACGCGGGGCTGATCGACCGCGGGGCGGCGGCGGACCCGACTGGACGCGTCGGCCATGATCGGGAGGCACACCGAGCCGGGGAGGCAGCAAACATGACGTCGGACCAGGGTGGCACGCAGGGCGAGCCCGCCGGTCGCCCCGAAGGCGGGTCCGAGCCTCCTCCCCTGCAGGGCTGGAACGCACCGCCGCCTCCTCCGCAGCAGGGATGGGGCGCCCCGCCTCCGCAGCAGGGGTGGGGCGCCCCGCCGCCGCAGGGCTGGGAGGGTCAGCCGCAGCAGGGGTGGCAGCAGCCGGGACAGTGGCCCGGCTACGGGAACCCCTACGAGCCGCCGCCCCCGCCCGGCTCGGCCGACCAGCCGTTCACCGTGCGGGCGGGAATCGGTGCGTTCGTCGCCACCGTGGTGCTCGGCCTCGTCGGTTCCGTGGTCATGTTCTTCAACTACGACACGGTGCTCGACGAGGCGATCGCTCAGGCAGGTGCCGGCCTGACCGGCGAGGACCGCGAGACCGCGCAGGACATCGCCGAGATCGTCGTGCAGTTCAGCCTCGTCGTCAGCGCGATCTTCACGGCGGTCTACCTGCTGTTCCTCTGGTTCGCCTGGCGTGGGCGCAACTGGGCCCGCATCGTGCTGTGGGTGCTCGGCGGCCTGTCCGTGCTGAGCGGATTCGCCGGCATGGGCAGCGGGGGTACAGGGGTCGGCTACATCGACGGGCTGAACGTGTTCAGCCTGCTGCTCACGATCGCCGGCATCGTGCTGCTGGCGCTCAAGCCCAGCAACGACTGGTACCGGTACATGGGCTGGGCGCGGGCCACGGGCCGGTCCCGCTGATCAGGCGGGGCGCTCCGCCCCGGGCAGCCAGGCGCGAGTCGTGCCCGCCAGCAGGCTGGTCAGGCCCGCGATCGACAGCACGAGCAGCAGCAGCGAGGCGATGGTCACGCCGCCGGACGCCAGCACGCTGACCACGGTCAGCAGGGCCAGCGCCCCGGTGGCGACGACGCCGGCCCACCGCGCCCAGCCCCGCCGGCGCACCAGGAAGACGGCGGCCACGGCCAGCACCAGCCCCAGCACGAGGTAGGGCACCAGGGCGAGCAGGACGAACTGCTCGGCCTCGTCCCGGGTGATGTCGTCGGCCGCCTCGACGACGCGGTCGACGGCGACGTCGAACCCGGCCCACAGCAGCAGGCCGTTGGACAGCAGCAGCAGCGCGAGCACCGCCAGCACCCCGACGGCGACGCGCACCGAGGGCGGCATGACCGGGCGGGGGGCGGGCGAGGGGGCGGTCGGCACCCGCCCAGCCTGACAGTTCCGGCGCGCTCCGATCATCGGGGGATGAATCCCGATGGGCCCGGGCTGCGAAGAGAAGGCGTGACGACGACGCTGTGCGCCCCGGACGCCGCCCCGGCCGGCCGGGGCCCGGCGCGACGCGGTCTCGCCGCCCTCGCGGGGCTGCTGGCGGCGGCCGTGGCCCTCGGCGTGGGCGAGCTGGTCGCCGGGTTCGTGCGGCCGGCGTCCTCCCCGGTCGTCGCGGTGGGGGACGCCGTCATCGCGCTGGTGCCCCAGCCGGTCACGGCGCTGGCCATCCGTATCTTCGGCGAGGCCGACAAGGTCGCCCTGATCGCGGGCACGTTGGTCGTCGTCGCCCTGTACGCGTTGCTCGTCGGCGTCCTGGGGCTGCGGGACCGCCGCCTCGCCGTCCTCGGGATCGTCCTGTTCGGGACCGTCGGCGCCCTCGCCGCCCTCACCCGGCCCGCGGGCCAGTCGGCCGACGTGCTGCCCTCCCTCGCCGGCACGGCCGCCGGCGTGCTGGCGCTGCTGGCGCTGCTCGCCCCGCTGGCGACCGCCGCCCCCGCCGGAGCCCCGGACCGGCCGGGGGGCCAGCTGGACCGCCGCCGGTTCGTCCTCACCGGTGCGGCCGCCGTCGGCGTGGCCGCCGTCAGCGGGGGCGCCGGCCGGTTGCTGCAGCGCAGCACCGAGGTGACGTCGCTGCGCGCCGGCGTCACGCTGCCGACGCCGTCGTCCCCGGCCCGCGCGCTCCCGCCGGGCGCAGACCTCGCCGGGGACGTCAAGGGCCTCACCCCGCTGGTCACCCGCAACGGCGAGTTCTACCGGATCGACACCGCGCTCATCGCCCCGCGGATCCGGCCCGCGGACTACCGGCTCCAGCTGACCGGGATGTTCGACTCCCCGCGGACCTACACGCTCGACGACCTGCTCGCCCGCGCCGACGTGATCGAGCGCGACATCACGCTCACGTGCGTCTCCAACGAGGTCGGGGGCGCGCTCGTGGGCAGTGCGCGGTGGCTCGGCGTCCCGCTGGCCGCCCTGCTGCGGGAGAACGGCATCCGCCCCGGCAGCGACCAGCTGCTGTGCCGGTCGGCGGACGGGATGACGATCGGGGCGCCCACCCGCAGCGCGCTCGAGGTCGAGGACGCGATGCTGGCCTTCGGCATGAACGGCGAGCCGCTGCCGGTCGTGCACGGCTTCCCGGTGCGGATGATCATCCCCGGGCTGTACGGCTACGTCTCGGCGTGCAAGTGGCTGACGCGCATCGAGGCGACCACGTTCGACGCCGTCGACGCCTACTGGATCCAGCGCGACTGGGCGGCCGACGGGCCCATCCGCATCGCGTCGCGCATCGACACCCCCGGCGCGGGGCGCGCGATCCCGGCCGGGCGCCGCGCCATCGCCGGGGTCGCCTGGGCGCAGACCCGCGGGATCGCGACGGTCGAGGTGCGGGTGGACGACGGCGACTGGCAGCAGGCGCGGCTGTCACCGGCGGTGGACGCCGACCTGTGGCGCCAGTGGGTGCTGCCGCACGACTTCGCGCCCGGCCGGCACGTGCTGACGGTGCGGGCCACCGGTGCCGACGGCGAGGTGCAGACCGACGCGCGTGCCGACCCCTTCCCGGCCGGTGCCACGGGCTGGCACTCGGTCGAGGTGCTGGTGAGCTGACCGCCCTCCTAGGGTCATCACCATGACGGCTCCCGCGTACCACCCCGACCGCGACCGCCTGCTCGAGCTGATCGTCGACCTCGCCGTCGTGCACGGGAAGGTGACGCTCTCGTCGGGGCGGGAGGCGGACTGGTACATCGACATGCGCCGGCTCACGCTGCACCACGAGGGCGCCCCGCTGGTCGGCCGCGTGATGCGCCAGCTCACCGGCGACCTGCGCTACGACGTCGTCGGCGGGCTCACCCTGGGCGCGGACCCGGTGGCGACGGCGATGCTGCACGCCGCGGCGGCGGGCGAGGGGTTCCTCGACGCCTGCGTCGTCCGCAAGACGGGCAAGGCCCACGGCCTGCAGCGGCGCATCGAGGGCCCGGACGTCGCCGGCCGGGCGGTGCTCGTGGTCGAGGACGTCTCCACCACGGGGGGCAGCCCGCTGACGGCGGCCGAGGCGCTGCAGGAGGCCGGGGCGGAGGTCGTCGGTGTCGCGGTGATCGTCGACCGCGGGGCGCGCGCGGCGGTCGAGGCGGCCGGCTTCGAGTACCGCGCCGCCTACGAGCTCTCCGACCTCGGCCTCGCCTGATAGGCCCGGCTGGGATCAGGTGACCCGGCTTCAAGGGGTCGTTGCAACGCCCTGACTGACCTGGAGGTCGGGCGATGACGGCGACGGTGGAGCTGCAGCATCTGCGGCGGGCGTTCTGGCGGGGCGTGCGCGAGGGCCTGCCGACGGTC
>NZ_QOHH01000009.1 GCF_003319105.1 Blastococcus sp. TF02-09
AGTTACGGCGGTCATGGCGAGAGGGAAACGCCCGGTCCCATTCCGAACCCGGAAGCTAAGCCTCTCAGCGCCGATGGTACTGCCCTGGAGACGGGGTGGGAGAGTAGGACGCCGCCGGACAACCATTCCCCGAAGGGCCCCAGCATCCGTGCTGGGGCCCTTCGGCATTCCCCGGGCCCAAGGTCTCTGCTTTTCCGCGGAAAAGCAGACCCCGACCGCGGCCGGCACCGGTTACCCCGGTGTTGGCCGTCGCTGTCGACCTTCTGCTTTTCCGCGGAAAAGCAGACGTCCCCACCCCGGCGGCCGGGGTGCTGTCTCCGGACTTTCGGTACCGAAAGTCCGGCCCCTCCCCGGGACTTTCGGTACCGAAAATCCGTCGGTCAGCGGCGGGGTTCTTTCGTGGTGGCGCCGACGTTGTCCGCGAGCCACGAGTTGAGCGGCGCTAGGTCGCGCCAGGCGGTGCGCACCCGGTCGAGCACCTCGCGGGTGTGCAGCCAGTCCTCCGGAATCCAGCGCCGGGTGGCGTGCAGCGCCTTGTGCTTGAGGAGCTCGATCCGCTCGTCGTCGGCGGAGTGGCCGGCGGGGACGCGCACCAGGCGCTCTCCCTCGATCTCCCAGCCCGCGGCCTGGAGCCGTTCCACCTCCCGTTCCAGCCGTACGCCCTGGACGGGATCGGCGACGGCGCGGCGGTACCGGGCGACCTGGTCGCTCTCGAGCCGCCAGCTGCCTCCCGACACCATGAGCCCATCGGCGGAGATCTGCACGTACCAGGCGCCGGCGCCGCGTCCCTCGGGCGTGACCACCGCGCCCTGGTGCGTCTTATACGGAGTCTTGTCGTGCGAGAAGCGGACGTCGCGGTACGGCCGGAACACCTTCGCCGTCCCGAACTCGCCGGCCAGCTCCTCGAGCAGCGCGAGCACGGGGGCGCGGACGAACGACTCGTACTCGTCGCGGTGCGCTGTCCAGAAGGTCTTGGTGTTGTCCGCCTCGAGGCCCTCGTAGAAGACCAGCCCCTCGTCCGGGAAGCCCGTGAACGTCATGCCGGCCCCTCCTCGACCAGTCCGGTGTGCCAGCGCAGCTCCCGAAGCGGCGTCGTCCCGGTGTCCAGCGTGCGGGCCCAGCCGTCGGGCTCCCAGCCGGCCGACTCTAAGAACGATGCGGAGACGGTGTCAGCCTGGGGCAGCCAGGTGCGCAGCCGCACGACCCCCTGCGCGCGGACGAGGTCGACCGCGGCCGCCAGCAGCCGGCTGCCGTGACCGCGGCGCCCCCAGCGCGGCTCGACCAGAAGCGTCGAGATCTCCGACGTGGGCCCTGCGGGATCCGGGGACTCCCCGTCGGCGAGCTCCGCCGGCCCGAGGGCGGTGAAGCCGACCACCGTCTCCCGCTCGAGGGCGACCAGCACGAGGTGCGCCGGCGTCGGGGGTGCCTCGACCGCGGTGCGCCACGTCCGGGCGGCGGCGGCCTCGTCCCAGGTGTCCAGCAGTTCGGGAGGCAGCACCGACCGGTACGCGGTGCGCCAGGCGACGGCCTGCACCCGTGCGATGTCTGTCGCCTCTCCGGGGCGGGCCGGCCGCACCGACACCTCGACGGAGCCGGTCAGGCGGGGGAACGGCGTGGGGTCCACGTCCGCGAGCCTAGGCAGGCCCTGGCGGCGCAGATGTCGGTGCCCGCGGGCAGGATCGCACCGTGACCCCCGTGGACCGACTGCCGGCCGGGCTGGCGCGGCGGATCGCGCTCGCCGCCCAGGGCTTCGCCGCTCCGCGGCCCTCGACGCCGGCGGGGTCCCGCCAGCTCCGGGCCGTCGCCCAGCGGCTGGCGGTCGTGCAGATCGACTCGGTCAACGTCCTCTCCCGCGCGCACTACCTGCCGTTCTTCAGCCGGTTGGGCCCCTATCCGCGAGCGGCGCTCGACGGGCTCACGAACGGGCGGGGCGCGCTGTTCGAGTACTGGGCGCACGAGGCGTCCTTCCTCCCGGTACGGCTGCACCCCTACCTCCGCTGGCGCATGTCCGCGGCGGAGAAGGAGGCGTGGGGCTCGATGACCCGGGTGGCCAGGGAGCGGCCCGAGTACGTGGCCGCACTCGTCGAGCGGGTGCGCACCGGTGGCCCGCTGCGCGCCGCCGAGCTGGGGGAGGCCCGTCCCGACCGCCCCGGCAGCATGTGGAACTGGCACGCCGGCAAGGCGGCGCTGGAGTACCTGTTCTTCACCGGCGTGCTGACCGCGCGGGGGCGCACGGCCGGCTTCGAGCGGGTCTACAACCTCACCGAGCGGGTGCTGCCGGCCGCGGTGCTCGCGCAGCCCGTGCCGGACCGTGCGGACGCCGTCCGGGAGCTGGTCCGCACCGCCGCCCGCGCCCTCGGCGTCGGCACGGAGAAGGACCTGCGGGACTACTTCCGGCTCTCGCCGGCGGACGCGCGCACGGCGATCGCGGAGCTGGCCGACGCCGGTGAGCTGCTGGCCGTCGAGGTGGACGGCTGGGGCCGGCCGGCCTGGCTGGACCCGCAGGCCCACCGCCCGCGCTGGATCCGGGCGCGGGCGCTGCTGAGCCCCTTCGACTCGCTGATCTGGGAGCGCCCCCGTGTCGAGCGGATCTTCGGCTTCCGGTACCGGCTGGAGATCTACACGCCGGCGCCCCAGCGGGTGCACGGCTACTACGTGCTGCCCTTCCTGCTGGGCGACCGCCTCGTGGGGCGGGTCGACCTCAAGGCCGACCGGCAGGCGTCGGTGCTGCGCGTGCAGTCCGCCTTCGCCGAGGACGGCGTCGCGCACGAGGAGGTGGCCGCCGAGCTCGCCGACGAGCTGCGGCTGATGGCCGACTGGATGGAGCTCGACGACGTCGTCGTGGGTGAGCGCGGCGACCTCGCCTGCGACCTCAGCCGGGCGGTGGCGTTGCGCTGAGCCCGCCCGACTCCACGCCCAGCCCGCCGAGCAGCACCACGGCGTGGATGCGCAGGTCGGCCGCGTGCTCGTCGTGGGTGCGCTGCACGCCGCCGTCGGCACCGATGCCGCCGACGCCCCGGAACCGCCACCAGACCCGCCAGTCGGCCGGGACGCGGACGGCGAGCCCGGCCATCCCCATCCGGACCGTCAGGTCGACACCGTGCGCGGGGAGCGGCAGGGCGGTCAGGTCGATCTCCGCGCCGGCCATCGCCAGGTCGACGCGCAGCCGCGTGAGGTCGGGGTTGATGGGACGCAGCTCCAGTCCGTTGTGGGTGACCACCCGGCGGATGCTCGTGCTCGTCGCGTCCCCCTCTTTGCGCCGCCACGCGCCGTAGAACCCGGCCGCAGCCACCACCGCCTGGAAGGTGAACCAGCCGACGAGCCAGGGCCGCAGCCGGCGGAGCACGGACGACCAGTTCGGGTTCCTCATGGCCGAAGCCTGCCGTCGCGGGGCCCGCAGGACCAGGGGCGGCGTCCTCAGCCCGGTGGCGGCCCGGCGGGCGGCAGGCCCGCGAGCCGGCTGACGAGCGCCAGCCCCTCGGGCTCGCCCGGCCAGTGCCGGGCGAGCGCGTCGCTGCCGGCGCGCCGGGCCACCGACCGCAGCGTCCAGGCCACCACGACGACGTCGTCGGCGTAGCCGATCACCGGGATGACGTCCGGGACCAGGTCGATCGGCAGCAGCAGGTAGCCCAGCAGCAGCCACAGCCGGACGCGCACCCCGCGGGGGAGCGAACCGTCGGCGGCCAGGCGGCGCACGAGGCGGACGACGTCGGGAAGCAGGCGGAGCGCCGTGCGGGCGGTCAGCTCGTCGGTGCGTGCCCGCCACAGCAGCGCGAGCAGGGCCAGCCAGAGCAGCAGCACCCCACCGGCGACGGCGGCCAGTGCCCGCACCCAGTCCACCGGCCCAGTCTGCCGCCGTCCCGGCCGTACGCTCACGGCGTGCCCGAGATCGTGCCGCTGAAGGTCCAGGTCGTCGCCCAGACGCAGTTCACCCCGCCGGCCGATGTCCCGTGGCAGACCGATGCGGAGGGCGGGCAGGCGCTGGCCGAGTTCGCCGGGCGCGCCTGCTACCAGTCGTGGGACAAGCCCAACCCGGCGACCGCGACGAACGCCGCCTACCTGCGGCACCTCCTCGAGGTGGGTCACCTGTCGGTTCTCGAGCACGGCAGCGTGAGCATGTACCTGACGGGTGTCTCGCGGTCGCTGAGCTCCGAGCTGGTCCGGCACCGGCACTTCTCCTACAGCCAGCTCTCCCCGCGCCACCTGCCCGAGCGGGACGCCGGGATGGTGGAGCCGGCCGCGATCGCCGAGGACCCGGAGCTGCACGCGCTCTTCGTGGCGGCCACCGGGGCGGCGATCGAGGCCCACGACCGGTTGCTGGCCGGGCTGGAGCAGCGGGTCGCGGACCTGCCCAACGCGAGCCTGCGGCGCAAGCAGGCCCGGCAGGCGGCCCGCGCGGTGCTGCCCGCGGCCGCCGAGACCCGGATCCTGGTCACCGGCAACTACCGGGCCTGGCGGCACTTCGTCGCGATGCGGGCCAGCGAGCACGCCGACGTGGAGCTCCGCGGCCTGGCCATCGCCTGCCTGCGCGAGCTGCAGCGGGTGGCCGGCAACGTGTTCGGCGACTTCCGGATCAGCACCCTGGCCGACGGCAGCGAGGTGGCCGCCAGCCCGCTGGTCGGGGAGGGCTGAGCCCCCTGGGGCGGATGCGGCCGGCGCGTGCCGGCTGTCGGTGCTCCGCCGTAGTGTCGGGTGCGTGGCAGCGCCGATCGACACCCAGTACGAGGACCTCCTGCGCCGGATCCTGGAGCAGGGCACGCCGAAGCAGGACCGCACCGGCACCGGCACGGTCAGCCTGTTCGGCGAGCGGCTGCGGTACGACCTGTCCGAGACCTTCCCGCTCGTGACGACGAAGAAGGTGCACTTCAAGTCGATCGCGGTCGAGCTGCTGTGGTTCCTGCGCGGGGACAGCAACGTCGGCTGGCTGCGCGAGCAGGGCGTCACGATCTGGGACGAGTGGGCCTCGCCCGAGGGGGAGCTCGGTCCCGTCTACGGCGTCCAGTGGCGGTCGTGGCCGGCGCCGGACGGGCAGCAGATCGACCAGATCTCCGCCGTCCTGGACACGCTGCGCTCCGACCCCGACTCCCGCCGGATGATCGTCTCCGCGTGGAACGTCGGTGCGCTGCCGGAGATGGCGCTCGCGCCGTGCCACGCGCTGTTCCAGTTCTACGTCGCCGACGGCAAGCTCTCCTGCCAGCTCTACCAGCGCAGCGCCGACATGTTCCTGGGCGTCCCGTTCAACATCGCCAGCTACGCCCTGCTCACCCGCATGGTCGCCGCCCAGGTGGGCCTGGAGCCGGGCGACTTCGTGTGGGTGGGCGGGGACTGCCACATCTACAGCAACCACGTGGCGCAGGTGACCGAGCAGCTCTCCCGCGCGCCGAAGCCGTTCCCCACCCTGGAGCTCGCGCCGGCGCCCTCATTGTTCGACTACACCTACGAGCACTTCGCGCTGCGCGACTACGACCACCACCCCGCCATCCGCGGCGCCGTGGCCGTCTGACCGGCCGCTCCCGATGACCGTCGGCATGGTGTGGGCGCAGGCCCGCGGGGGCGTGATCGGTGCCGACGGCGGCCTGCCCTGGCACCTGCCCGAGGACCTGGCGCTGTTCCGCCGGCTCACCACGGGCTCGACCGTCGTCATGGGCCGGCGCACGTGGGAGTCGCTGCCCGAGCGCTTCCGCCCCCTGCCGGGCCGGCGCAACGTCGTCCTCACCTCCGACCGGGGCTGGTCCGCCGACGGCGCTCATCCCGCCGGGTCGGTCGACGAGGTGCTCGCCGAGCACCCGGACGTCTGGGTCATCGGCGGGGGAGCGGTGTACGCCGCGTTCCTGCCGCACGCCGACCGGCTGGTGGTCACCGACGTCGACGTTGACGTTGACGGCGACACCTGGGCGCCGGTCCTGGACGGGGCCTGGACCCGCACCACCCGGACGCCAGAGCACGGCTGGTCGGAGTCCGCGACGGGGAGGCTGCGCTACGCCGTGTCGGAGTACGAGCGCGCCGCCGCGACCGGGACCGACCAGCGGCGCGCGGCTCGGTAGATTCAGCCCATGACCACCGACCCCGCCCGGCCCTTCGGGCGCGTGCTGACGGCGATGGTCACGCCGCTGGCCGAGGACGGGTCCATCGACCTGGCCGGCGCCCAGGAGCTGGCCGCCCACCTCGTCGACCGCCAGGCGCACGACGGCCTGGTCGTGCTCGGCACGACCGGTGAGGCCCCGACCCTGAGCGACGGCGAGTCGCACGCCGTCCTCGAGGCGGTGATCGACGCGGTCGGTGACCGCGCCGCCGTCGTCGCCGGGGTCGGCACCAACGACACCGCGCACTCGGTCGACCGCGCCCAGGCCGCGGAGCGTCTCGGCGCCCATGGCCTGCTCGTCGTCACCCCCTACTACAACAAGCCCCCGCAAGCCGGGCTGCTGCGGCACTTCACCGCGGTGGCCGACAGCACCGATCTGCCGGTGATGCTGTACGACATCCCACCGCGCTCGGTGGTGCCCATCGAGGTCGAGACCCTCGTGCGGCTGGCCGAGCACCCGCGGATCGTCGCCGTGAAGGACGCCAAGGGCGACTTCGGCGCCATGGCCTGGACCAGGGCACGCAGCGACCTCGCCTTCTACAGCGGCGAGGACATGCTCAACCTGCCCATCCTGGCGATGGGCGGCGTCGGGGTGGTCAGCGTGGTGGGTCATCTCGTCGGTCCCCGGCTCGCGGAGCTGATCGCGGCGGTCGAGGCCGGCGACCTGGCCCGGGCCCGCGCCGTAAACGACAGCCTGCTGCCGGTCTACACCGGCATCTTCCGCACCCAGGGCGCGATCCTGGTCAAGGCGGCGCTCAACGCTCTCGGCCTGCCGGCCGGCCCGCTGCGGCCGCCGCTCGTCGAGGCGACCGACGACCAGCTCGCGCAACTGCGCATCGACCTCGCCGACGGAGGCGTCAAACTGTGAGTGGCCAGGTCACCCAGCCCCATCTCGATCTCAAGGCGCCGCCACCGCTGCCCGAGGGCGGCCTGCGGGTCATGGCGCTGGGCGGGCTGGGCGAGATCGGCCGCAACATGGCGGTGCTCGAGTTCGACGGTCAGCTGCTCGTCATCGACTGCGGCGTCCTCTTCCCCGAGGCCGAGCAGCCCGGCATCGACCTGATCCTGCCCGACTTCGGGGTCATCGAGCACCGGCTCGACGACATCACCGCCGTCGTCCTCACCCACGGGCACGAGGACCACATCGGGGCCATCCCGTACCTGCTGCGGCTGCGCGAGGACATCCCGCTGGTCGGCTCCCGGTTCACCCTGGCGCTGGTCAAGGCCAAGCTCCGCGAGCACCGCATCGACCCGGTGCTGGTCGAGGTGGCCGCCGGCGACGACCACCTGGCCGGGCCGTTCCACTGCGAGTTCATCTCGGTGAACCACTCGATCCCCGACGCCCTCGCCGTCGCGGTGCACACCCCCGCCGGGCTGCTGGTGCACACCGGTGACTTCAAGATGGACCAGCTGCCTCTGGACGGCGTCCTCACCGACCTGGGTGCCTTCGCCCGCCTCGGGGTCTCCGGCATCGACCTGCTGCTGGCCGACTCCACGAACGCCGAGGTGCCCGGCTTCGTCACCCCCGAGCGCAGCATCGGCCCGGTCCTGGACGACGTGTTCGCCCGGGCCACCCAGCGGCTGATCGTCTCCAGCTTCGCCAGCCACGTGCATCGCATCCAGCAGGTGCTCGACTGCGCGCACAAGCACGGGCGCAAGGTGGCCCTGGTGGGCCGCTCGATGGTCCGCAACATGGGGGTGGCCCGCGACCTGGGGCTGCTGCACATGGCGCCGGGCCTCATGGTCTCCCTGGACGACGCCGCGAAGATGCCGGCCGAGCAGGTCGTGCTAGTGAGCACCGGGTCGCAGGGCGAACCGCTCTCCGCCCTGGGCCGCATGGCCCGCGGTGACCACCACCAGGTCACCATCGAGGCCGGCGACACCGTCGTGCTCGCCTCCTCGCTGGTGCCGGGCAACGAGACCGCCGTTTACAAGGTCATCAACGGGCTGTCCCGGCTCGGCGCCACGGTCGTGCACAAGGAGACCGCGCGGGTGCACGTCTCCGGGCACGCGCCCGCCGGCGAGCTGCGCACGCTGCTCAACGTGGCCAAGCCCCGCTACCTGATGCCGGTGCACGGGGAGTGGCGCCACCTGCGCGCCCACGCCAAGCTCGCCGAGGAGACCGGCATGGCGGCCGACCGCGTGCTGCTGGCCGAGGACGGCGTGGTGATCGACCTCGTCGACGGCAAGGCGACGATCGTGGGCAGCGTGCCCATCGGCAACGTCTACGTCGACGGGCTCAACGTCGGCGACGTCGGGGAGGAGTCGCTGCAGGCCCGCCGGATCCTCGGCGACGAGGGCTTCGTGGCGCTGACCGTGGTGGTGGAGCCGTCGACGCGGACGATCGTGCGTCCGGTGCACCTGTCGACCAAGGGCTTCTCCGACGACCCGTCCGCCTTCGACGAGGTCCTGCGCCTGGTCGAGGACAACCTGCGCCGGGCGCTGCAGGACGACGAGGTCGACGCCCACCGGCTGTCGCAGATCATCCGGCGCACCGTCGGCAAGTGGGTGTCGGACACCCACCGTCGCCGCCCGATGATCATCCCGACCGTCCTGGAGGTGTGACGGCCGACCGAGCGCTCGGTGCCGGCCGGACCGCAGGGGATCAGGCCAGCACCCGCCCGCTGAGCACCTCGGCCACCCGGTCGGCGTCCTCGTCGGTGTTGTAGAGGTGGAAGGCCAGCCGCAGCCGCCCGGCGCGCACGCTCGCGCGGACGCCGGCCGCCTCCAGCAGGCCCGCGGCCGCGTCGTCGACGGTGAGGCTGACGATGGCCGAATCGCCCGGTGACAGGCCGACGGCGGCGCGGAACCGGTCCGCCAGCCGGGTGGCGTGGGCGTGCAGCGCCTCGCGGCCGATCTCGCCCGGCAGCTCCAGCGACCGCGCCTGACCCACCCACGAGTGCCACGCGGGGGAGACGTCGAACCGGCGGGCGTCGGGAGCCAGCCGCAGCGGGCCGCCGTAGATGCTGGTCCACGGGTCGGCGCCCGCGTACCAGCCGGCGGCGTGCGGCGTCAGGGTGTCGAGCCGGTCGGGTCGCACGGTGAAGAAGCAGGTGCCGCGCGGTGCCAGCAGCCACTTGTAGCCGCCGCCGACGCTGTAGGCGAACCGGCCGACGTCCACCGGCAGCCAGCCCGCCGCCTGCGTGGTGTCCAGCAGCACGTCCGCCCCGGCGTCCGTCGTCGCCGTCGCCAGCGCGTCGAGGTCGAGCACCCGGCCGTCGGCGGACTGCACGGCGGACACCGCGACCAGGCTGGTCGCCGCGCTGACCTCCTCGATCAGCCGGTCCAGGGGCACCTCCCGGACGCGCACGCCGCGGGGTGCCTGTGCCAGGAACGGGAAGACGATGCTGGTGAACTCGTTCGCGGCCACCAGCACCTCGCTGCCGGCGGGGAGCGAGGACGCGACCAGGCCGGCGAAGACGCTCGCCTGGCTGCCCACCGCCACGCCGGCCGGCGGCACCGACACCAGCGCCGCGTAGGCCGTGCGGGCCGACTCGACGTCGCGGTCGAAGTCCGGCGCCCGGGACCGGCCGGCCGCCCAGCTGTCGAGGGCGGCGTGCAGCGCGGTCAGCGACCTGCGCGGGGGGAGGCCCAGCGACGCCGTGTCGAGGTAGCAGCCCTCGGCGTCGAACTCACCCGGCGCGAGGCTCACCGGTGCACCGCGATCGGCTCGATGTCCTCGTCGGCGGGGAGGTCGAAGCCCCACACCTGGGCGTAGAAGGACAGCTCGCCGTCCAGGGCGGCGCGGATGTTCGCGGCCCGGCGGAACCCGTGCTGCTCGCCGGCGAAGAGCAGGTAGGCGTGCGGCACACCCTTCTCCCGCAGGGCGGCGACGATCGCCTCGGCCTGGTCGGGGGGCACGATCGCGTCCTCGTCGCCCTGGAAGACGGCCAGCGGGGTGTCCAGCGCGTCGACGTGGTTGATCGGCGAGCGCTCGGCGTAGACCTCCGCGCCGGCCGGCCAGGGCGCGACCAGCCCGTCGAGGTAGCGGGACTCGAACTTGTGGGTCTCCGCGGCCAGCGCCCCCAGGTCGGCCACGCCGTAGTGGCTCGCGCCCGCGGTGAAGACGCCCGGCCGCAGCGAGAGCGCGGCCAGGGTCGTGTAGCCGCCGGCCGAGCCGCCACGGATGGCCATCCGCGCGGGGTCGACCCGGCCGGTGGCGGCGAGGTGGCGGGCGCACGCGACGACGTCGTCCAGGTCGACGACGCCCCACCGGCCCTGCAGCGCGTCGCGGTACCGGCGGCCGTAGCCGGTCGAGCCCCGGTAGTCGACGTCGGCGACGCAGAAACCGCGGGAGGTCCAGTACTGGACGGCGAGGTTGAGCACCGGTGAGGCCGCGGACGTCGGCCCGCCGTGGACGACGACGAGCAGCGGCGGGAGGTCGCCCTCGACGGGGGTGACGTCGGGGTTCGCCGGCGGGTAGACCAGGGCGTGGGCGACGTCGATGCCCGTGCCGGCGTCCTCGGTCGCGAACGTGACGTGCTCAGGGCGGGAGAACCACGCCGGGTCCAGGCCCAGGTCGCGCGCCGGGCGCAGCACTGACATCCCCGGCCCGCCCGCCCCCACGCCCCCGTCGACCGGCACGTGCAGCACCACCGGCTCGCTGTCCGGGCCCCCGGCGACGCAGACGACGCCGTCGCCGGCCGCCACCACGTTGCGGAACGACGCGTAGGGCAGGTCGAGCTCCCGCAGGCTCCCGTCGGCCTCGCGGACGGCGAGCCGGTCGGCGCCGTCGCGGCCGTAGGCGAACGCCACCCGGCCGTCGGGTAGCAGGGCGAAGCGGGACTGCCCGAACACCCATTGCGGCCCGGCGATGTCGGCCCCCACGTCCACGACGAGTTCCGGTGCCTCGTGCGGGCGCTTCCGGTACAGCGACCAGAAGTTCGTGCGGTCGCTGAACCACCACAGCGCGAGGTCCTCGCCCCACGTCGGCTGGACGACCGACTCGCCGGACCCGCCGGCGAGCAGGTGCTCGGTGCCGTCGGCGGCCCGGACCACGAGCTGGGCGGCGTCCCAGGGCATGTCGGGGTGGTTCCAGCGGAGGTAGGACAGCGTCACGCCGTCCGGCGCCAGGCGGGGGTCGGAGACGAAGTCCGGGCCGGAGACCAGGACCTCGATGCCCTCCGCGGTGATCCGGACGATCTCGTTGACGACGTCGGCCGCGCCGCCGGAGGCCGGGTGGGTCTCCCGCACCGCCAGCACGCCGTCGGCGGTGACGTGCAGGTCGGCGAACCGTACGCCCGAGGGCACCGCGGGCTCCGGGGTCACCGGCACGGGGGAGTCGCCGCCCGGGTCCAGCCGGTACAGCCGCTGGTCGGTGAACTCGGTGAACCACAGCGTGCCCTCGGCGACGGTCCACGCGCCGCCGCCGTACTCGTGCACGCGGGTGCGGGCGTTCCAGGGGGAGGGCAGGACGTCGGCCACGGTCCCGTCGGCGGAGCGGCGGACGACCACCGTCCGGCCGCCCTCGTCGGGCCGTGACTCCGCCCACCACACGTCGGTGCCGCCGACCACCACCTCACCGATCCGGGCGGCGGCCCGCACCACGAGCTCGGAGGTGATCGGGGTCGGCCAGCTGCCGGACGGGAGCGAGAGGCTCATGCCTGTGACGTTATGAGATCCCGCGCCGGGGCGGGACACGACGCTCTGCCTGCCCCGTCACGGCCGCGGTGCGGATTACCGTTCGACGCATGCCTGCCCGCACCACGTCGACGCGCCGGCCGGCGTCCACGCGCAGCCGCTCGGGATCGACCGCGGCCAGCAAGAAGCGGCCGGCCGCCAAGCGGTCCGGCAACCGTCGGCCGCCCGCGCGCCAGAAGGATGCCGGCTTCAGCCTGTGGCGCGCCGCCAGCGGGACCTGGGGGCTGCTCGCTCGCGGGGCCGGCGGCCTCGCGCGGTCGGTCGCCCGGCCCGAGGAGGCCGAGCCGCTCGCGCCCGAGCACCGCCGCGACGGCGTGGGCCTGGCGGTCCTCGGCCTGGCCGTCGTCCTGGGCGCCGCCGCCTGGAGCAACGGCATCGGCCCCGTCGGCGTCGCCCTGACCGACGGGGTCCGCTGGATCATCGGCGCGCTGGTCATGGTGCTGCCGATCGTGCTGTTCTTCGCCTCCCTCCGGTTGCTGCGCAGCGGGCCCCGGCCCGAGGCGCGGGGCCGGCTGGTGATCGGCTGGGTCTGCGTGACCGCCTCGGTGCTCGGCATCGCCCAGGTGGTGGGGAGCCCTGCCGACCCCGAGCGCGGCCTGCCGGGGTCCGGTGGGCTGATCGGCTGGGCCGTCGGCACGCCGCTGGTCGCCGGCATGGGGCCGGTGGTCCCCGTCGTCCTGCTCGCGCTGCTGGCGTTCTTCGGGCTGCTGGTCATCACCTCCACCCCGGTGCACCAGATCCCCGAGCGCCTGCGCGAGCTCACCGACCGGCTGCTCGGCCGGGATGACTACTACGACGACGACGAGTACGACGACCTCGACCAGTACGACGACGAGGCCGAGACGGCGCCGACCGGCCGGAAGTCGCGGCGCAAGCTCGCCGAGGACCTGCTCGCCACCGGCCCGATCGACCACGGCGCGATGGCAGCGGCCGCCGACGCCACGCTCACCACCGAGCCCGAGCACACCGAGCTGCGCCCGCCGCCCCCTCGGCCGCCGGTGGTGGACCGCACCCTCCCCGAGGAGGAGCTGCCGCCGATCACCGAGCCGGAGCAGCTGTCCATCCAGCCGGTGGAGGGCGACTACGTCCTGCCCTCGCTGTCCATGCTGCGCCCCGGTGACCCGCCGCGGGCCCGCTCGAAGGCCAACGACGTCGCCATCGAGGCGATCACCGGCGTGCTCGAGCAGTTCAACATCGACGCCGCGGTCACCGGCTTCACCCGTGGCCCGACGGTCACCCGGTACGAGGTCGAGCTGGGCCAGGGCGTCAAGGTCGAGAAGATCACCGCGCTGACCCGCAACATGGCCTACGCGGTGGCCAACGACAACATTCGCATCCTCGCCCCGATCCCGGGCAAGTCCGCCGTCGGCATCGAGGTGCCCAACACCGACCGCGAGAAGGTGTCGCTGGGCGACGTCATGCGCTCGGGGGCGGCCAAGCAGGACCCGCACCCGATGCTGGTCGGCCTGGGCAAGGACATCGAGGGCGGGTTCGTCTGCGCCAACCTGGCGAAGATGCCCCACCTGCTGGTCGCCGGTGCCACCGGTGCCGGTAAGTCCAGCTGCGTCAACTCGATCCTGACCTCGCTGCTGCTGCGGGCGACCCCGGACCAGCTCCGGATGATCCTGGTCGACCCGAAGATGGTCGAGCTGACGCCCTACGACGGCATCCCGCACCTGATCACGCCGATCATCACCGACCCGAAGAAGGCCGCCACCGCGCTGGCCTGGCTGGTCGAGGAGATGGAGCAGCGCTACCAGGACATGAAGTCCACGGGGGTGCGGCACATCGACGACTTCAACCGCAAGGTCGAGAAGGGCGAGATCACCGCGCCTCCCGGCAGCGAGCGGGTCTACCGCCCCTACCCGTACATCCTCGCGATCGTCGACGAGCTCGCCGACCTGATGATGGTCGCGCCGCGGGACGTCGAGGAGCACATCGTCCGCATCACGCAGAAGGCGCGTGCGGCCGGCATCCACCTCATCCTCGCCACGCAGCGCCCGTCGGTCGACGTCGTCACCGGCCTGATCAAGGCCAACGTGCCCTCGCGCCTGGCGTTCTCCACCTCGAGCCTCACCGACAGCCGCGTCATCCTCGACCAGCCCGGCGCGGAGAAGCTCATCGGCATGGGTGACGCGCTGTTCATGCCCATCGGCGCGGGCAAGCCCATGCGCGTCCAGGGAGCGTTCGTCACCGACGCCGAGATCGAGGCCGTCGTCGAGTTCGCCAAGCGGCAGGCCGAGCCGGAGTACCGCGAGGAGGTCTTCTCCGCCGGGAACGCCGGGGAGAAGAAGGAGATCGACGAGGACATCGGCGGCGACCTCGACCTGCTGCTGCAGGCGGTCGAGCTGATCGTCACCAGCCAGTTCGGGTCCACCTCGATGCTGCAGCGCAAGCTGCGGGTCGGCTTCGCCAAGGCCGGGCGGCTCATGGACCTCATGGAGAGCCGCGGGATCGTCGGCCCGTCCGAGGGGTCCAAGGCCCGCGACGTGCTCATCAAGCCCGACGAGCTGGAGTCCACGTTGTTCGTCCTCCGCGGCGGCGCCTGACGCGGATCACTCTCAGCATCGGGAGGGGCGCACGATCGACGATTAGGATGGACCGGTGACAGCTGCGCCCCACCCTGCCCGGACGGTGGCGCTGGTGACCCTCGGGTGCGCCCGCAACGAGGTCGACTCCGAGGAGCTGGCCGGCCGGCTGGCCGCCGGTGGCTACGAGCTCGTCGACGACGCGGACGCCGCCGACGCCGTGCTGGTGAACACCTGCGGGTTCATCGAGTCGGCCAAGAAGGACTCCGTCGACGCGATCCTGGCGGCCACCGACGGCGGCGCCCCCGTCGTCGCCGTCGGCTGCATGGCCGAGCGCTACGGCTCCGAGCTCGCCGGGGCGCTGCCCGAGGCCACCGTCCTCGGCTTCGACGACTACGCCGAGATCGGCGATCGCCTCGACGACGTCCTCGCCGGCCGCCCCCTGGTCCCGCACACGCCCCGCGACCGCCGCACCCTCCTGCCGATCAGCCCCGTCCAGCGCAGTGCTGCCCGGACCGCGGTCGACGCCCCGGCGATCCCCGGCCA
Source organism: Blastococcus sp. TF02-09 (assembly GCF_003319105.1). Classification (GTDB taxonomy): domain Bacteria; phylum Actinomycetota; class Actinomycetes; order Mycobacteriales; family Geodermatophilaceae; genus Blastococcus. The sequence continues at coordinate 14,797 of NZ_QOHH01000009.1, forward strand.
CGACTGGCTGCGCCGCAAACGGCTGGCCCCCGGTCCCACCGCGGCGCTGAAGCTGGCGTCGGGCTGCGACCGCCGCTGCGCCTTCTGCGCGATCCCGACCTTCCGCGGCGCCTTCGTCTCCCGCCCACCGGCCGAGGTGCTCGGCGAAGCGCAGTGGCTGGCCTCCGAAGGTGTCACCGAGCTGGTCCTGGTCAGCGAGAACTCCACCTCCTACGGCAAGGACCTCGGCGACCTCCGCTCCCTGGAGGGTCTGCTGCCCGCGCTGGCCGCCGTCGAGGGCATCGCCCGGGTCCGGGTCGCCTACCTCCAGCCGGCCGAGCTGCGGCCCGGCCTGCTCGAGCTCATCGCGGGCACGCCCGGGGTGGCCCCGTACTTCGACCTGTCCTTCCAGCACTCGTCGCCGTCCCTGCTGCGCCGCATGCGCCGGTTCGGCGGCACCGACGACTTCCTCGCGCTGATCGAGCGCGCCCGCGCGCTCGCCCCGGGTGCGGGGTTCCGCACCAACGTCATCCTCGGGTTCCCGGGGGAGACCGAGCAGGACGTCGCCGAGCTCGAGCGCTTCCTGACCGAGGGCCGCCTGGACGCCGTCGGCGTGTTCGGCTACTCCGACGAGGAGGGCACCGAGGCGATCGGGCTGCCCGGCAAGCTCGACCAGGCCGAGATCGACGCGCGGGTCCGGCGGATCACCGACCTGGTCGAGGAGCTGACCGCGCAGCGCGCCGAGGACCGCATCGGGGAGCACGTCGAGGTGCTGCTCACCGAGGACCTCTCCGCCGACGAGGGCCCGGGGGTGTGGCTGGGCCACGCCGCCCACCAGGACCCCGACGCCGACGGCACCACGACGGTGGTGGGCGTGCCCGCGGGGGCCGGAGCCGGTCAGCTCGTGCCGGCGCTGGTCGTCGGCACCGAGGGCATCGACCTGGTGGCCCGGGCCGTCGTCCCGGCCGTCGGACCCGGTCGGTGACGGCATGAGCGAGGTGCTGCCCGACCCGGCCGCGACGCCGCCGCAGACGGCCCGCCTCGTGAACCTGCCCAACGCGCTGACGGTGCTGCGCCTGGCCGTCGTCCCGGTGTTCGCCTACCTGCTCCTCCACGACGAGGGTTTGGACGACGCCGGGCGCTACTGGGCCACCCTGGTGTTCGCGCTGGCGATCATCACCGACCGGTACGACGGGATGATCGCCCGGCGCACCGGCCAGGTCACCGAGTTCGGCAAGCTGGCCGACCCGATCGCCGACAAGGCGCTGACGGGCACCGCGCTCATCGGGCTGTCCGCGCTGGGGATGCTGCCCTGGTGGGTGACCTGGGTGATCCTCGTCCGCGAGGTCGGGGTCACGGTGCTGCGCTTCTGGGTCATCCGGCACGGCGTCATCGCGGCCAGCCGCGGCGGCAAGGCGAAGACCGTCGCGCAGGCGCTGGCCATCGGGCTCTACATCCTGCCGCTCACCGGGCTGCTGGCCTCCGCGCGGTGGTGGGTGATGGCCCTGGCCCTGGCCCTCACGGTGCTCAGCGGTCTGGACTACGTCGTGCGCGCTCTGCGGCTGCGCCGGACCAGCGCGCGGGCGATGAAGGCCGCCGCCGCCCGTCGCTCGGCTGCCGGGACCGCCGACGCGGCGGGCGAGCGCACCGACACCGCGGCCTGATGCCGGGCCCGCGGACGGCCGCCCTGCACGAGGCCCTGCTCGCCCGGGGCGAGACGGTCGCCGCCGCGGAGTCGCTGACCGCGGGGCTCTTCTGCGCCCTGCTGGCCGAGGTGCCCGGCGCCAGCGCGACGCTGCGCGGAGGAGTCGTCGTCTACGCCACCGACCTCAAGTCCGAGCTCGCCGGTGTGCCCGCCGACCTGCTGGCCGAGCACGGCCCGGTGAGCCGGCCGACCGCGGCCGCCCTGGCCGAGGGCGTCCGGGAGCGGTGCGGGGCGACGTGGGGGGTCGGCCTCACCGGGGTCGCCGGACCCACCCCGGTCGACGGGCACGGGCCCGGCCGCGTCTACGTCGGCGTCTCCGACGGGCAGCGGACCGACGTCGTCGAGCTGGACCTGCCGGGGGATCGCGCGGCGGTGCGCGCGGCGGCCGTGGACGCCGCCGTGGACGCCCTGCTCGACCGGCTCGGCTGACCGAGCTGCGGGAACGCCCGTCGGGGTGAGGGCGTTACGCCCTGAGAGGACGCGAGCCCGGTGGGCCAGCCACCGGACCGAGCGCCGCGTACGGTGAGCGCACGGCGCTCGACGAGGGCGCCGGCCTTCCCCGCTCGCAGGACAGGAGAGTGGCCATGTTGCTGCTGCGTACCCAGCTGGGCAGCACCCTGCGGGGGCACCGGCTGCGTCAGCGCCGGACGCTGCGCGACGTCTCGGGTGCCGCCCGGGTCAGCCTCGGCTACCTGTCCGAGGTCGAGCGAGGGCAGAAGGAAGCGTCCTCCGAGCTGCTGGCGTCGATCTGCGACGCCCTGGACGTCGAGCTGGCCGACCTGCTGGCCGAGGTGAGTCTGGAGCTGCGTGTCGCCGGCGCCGGTGGCGTCCGCGCCCTGGGACAGCCGGTGCCGGCCGAGGCCGCCGACGCCGCCGTCCCGGCCGAGGAGACCGCTGCCGAGGAGACCACGGTGCCCGCGGCGGAGCCCGCCCTGGCCCTCGTCGGAGGTCCGGCCCGCTCGGCCCTGCGCCGCGGCGAAACGGTCTCGCTCGCCGCCTGATGCGCTCGCGCGTCCCCGGGCCGCCGTCGTGAACCCCACGCGGCGCAGCCTGCTCGACGGTGCGGCCCGGGCCTTCGCCGAGCACGGAGTGCGGCGCAGCACCATGCAGTCGATCGCGGCCGCGGCCGGCGTCGCCAAGGCCACGCTGTACAACCACTTCCGGACCAAGGACGACGTCGCCCGCGCGCTGCTGGCTGTCGAGCTGGACCGGCTCAGCGACCTGGCCGGCGCCCGGCCACCCGGCGAGGCGCTCGCGGCCCTCTCCGACGAGCTGGGCGGCCATCCGGTGCTGCGCCGGCTGGCGGAGGTCGAGCCCGACGTCCTGGTGAGGCTGCTGGCCGTCGAGGGCGATCGCTGGGCGGGACTGCGGGACCGGTTGGCCGCCGCGCTGCGCACCGACGCCGACGGCGCCGACCTGGCGGCCCGGTGGCTGGTCGGCGTGGTCGTGCAGCCGGGACGGTCGATCGACCGGCACCGCCAGGCGGCGCGGCTGGCCGCGGTGGTCGGCGTCCCCGTCGACCGCTGAACAGGGTCGGCGTCAGGCCGGAGCGAGCGGCCGGGTCAGCACCACCCGGTCGGCGCCGGGGCCGGCATGGTCCCGGGACAGGTGGGGAGCCGCGCCCAGCGACGTGTGGAACGCGAGAGCCACCTCGTCGTCCGGCCGGGTCACCGCCTGCACGAACCGTGCGCCCGCGCTCCGGGCCAGGTCGTCGAACCACCCGCACAGCCGCCTGCCCAGCGACGACCGCCGCCGGTCCGCCCGCACCGCGACGAGGTGGAGGTAGGCCAGCCGGTCCGCCGTGACGGTGCCGAGGACGTAGCCCACGTCGTCACCGTCGCCGGTCATCGCGACGGCCCCGAAGCCACCGAACTGGTGGAACCACACCGGGTGGTGCAACGCGCGGGTGTCGGTGTCCCAGAACCGGTCGTGCTCATCGAGCAGCCGGGCGCGCACCACGGTGGCCGACAGCTCGGAGAGCCCGACGATCCGCACCTGGCCGGTCACCGCCGGGTCCGTGCGGCCTCGACCTCCGCGCGCGTGGGCGGGTCGGCACCGACCCGGGTGCAGTTCAGGGCGGCGACGAGCGCCGCGTCGTCGACCAGGGCGAGCAGATCGTCGTCGTCGAGGGCCTCGAGGGCCGCCCGGTCGGTGACGCCGGCCGCCAGCAGCCCGCTGAGCAGTCCGGCGGCGAGGGAGTCACCGGCGCCCACGGTGTCGGCCACCTCGACCCGGGGGATGTCGCGGTGCAGGACGGGGCGTCCCGGGCGGGCGACCCGCAGCGGCGAGCCGCCGTCGGTGAGCAGCACCAGCGCCGGCCCCCGCGCCGCCCAGCGCCGGGCGGCGTCGTCCAGGTCGGCGGCGCCGGGCTCCAGCCACGCGAGGTCCTCCGCGCTGACCTTGACGACGTCGGCGTGCGCGAGGAGGCGGTCCAGGCGCGCGATGACCGAGGCCCGGTCGTTGCCGAGCGTGGCGCCCACCGGGCCTTCGGCCAGCGGAGGCCGGATGTTGGGGTCGACGCTCACCAGCACCCGGCCGGCGAGCCGGTCGACCAGCGCGGCGATGGCGTCGCCGCCCGGCCGGGTCCAGCTGGAGATGGAGCCCACGTGCAGGACGGCGGTGGCCTCGGGCACCGAGGTGGCCAGCTCCTCGTCGGTCCACTGCCAGTCCGCCGCCCCCAGGACGTGGAAGCCGTAGTCGGGCGAGCCGTCGGGGCGCAGCCCGACGACGGCCAGGCTCACCGGCTCGGTCGCCTCGACGAACCCGCCCACGTCGACCCCGGCGATCTCCGCGTGCCGGCGCAGGGCGGCGCCCAGCGGACCGGTGCCCAGCCGCGCCACCAGCGCCACCGGGGCGCCCAGCCGGCCGGCGGCCACCGCGACGTTCAGGGCGTTGCCGCCCGGCCGCGCGACGTACTGGGGCGCGGTCCCCTCGGGGCCGGAGCCGGCTTCCGGGACGGGCAGCAGGTCGACGACCAGCTCGCCCAGGACGCACAGGGTGGGGATGGGTGCGGGCACGAACCCACCGTAGGGGCCCGCCCGTGTCCACCGCTCGGATCGGCCCGTTGGCCAGCCCCGGCACTCACCTGGGACGATGGGAACGACGAACACCGCCGCGCCGGCCACCCACCCCCGGCGTCGGTGCCGGAGCAGGAGGAACCATGCCCAACCCGTTCGTGAAGCTGTGGAAGTACCTCACCGCGTCGGCCAATGCGCAGATCGACCAGCGGGCCGACCCGAAGATCCAGATCGCCCAGGCGATCGAGGCCGAGCAGCAGCGCCACCAGTCACTGGCCAACCAGGCCGCCGCGGTGCTCGGCAACCAGCGCCAACTGGAGATGCGGCTGAACCGGCAGCTGGGCGAGGTGGAGAAGCTGCAGTCCTCGGCGCGCCAGGCGCTGACCCTCGCCGACAAGTCCCGCGCCGCCGGTGACGCGGCCAAGGCCGCCGAGTACGAGAACGCCGCCCAGGCCTTCGCCACCCAGCTCGTGGCCGCCGAGCAGGCGATGGAGGACCTCAAGCGCAGCCACGACGAGGCGCTCCAGGCCGCCGAGCAGGCGCGCGGCGCGGTCGAGCAGAGCCGGATGCGGCTGCAGACGACGCTGGCCGAGCGCACCAAGCTGATGAGCCAGCTCGAGCAGGCCAAGATGCAGGAGCACGTGGCGAGCTCGCTCAAGCAGGTCAACGAGCTGTCCGCGCCGGGCAACACGCCGTCCCTGGCCGAGGTCCGCGACAAGATCGAGGCCCGCTACGCCAACGCGCTCGGCCAGGCGGAGCTGGCGCAGAGCTCGGTCGAGGGCCGGATGCTCGAGGTCGAGAAGGCCACCCTGGACGTGGCGGGGGCCTCGCGGCTGGACCAGATCCGCGCCGCCATGGGCGGGGGGACGCCGGCCGTCGAGAGCGGTTCCCCGGCCGCCGCCCTGGAGCAGGGCGCGCCCGCCGGTCAGCAGGAGTCGGCCGAGCAGCGGCAGGCGCAGCCGGTCGAGCGGCCCGAGCCCGCCTGATCCCTGGTTCGTGCACACCGCCGCGGGCGGTCCCCGGTTCTCCGGGGGCCGCCCGCGGCGCGTCCGGGGTGGGTCAGCCGGGGGTCGCCAAGGGCCGCGGCCGGCCGGGCTCGCCGGTGCGGGCCAGCGGGTCGATGGGGGCGTCGGTCGCCTGGCAGCGGGGGCACCAGTAGGTCACCCGCTCCTGCGTGTGCGGTCCCTGGTCGCCTACGAGGATCGGGGTGCCGCAGCGGCGGCACGGCTTGCCCTTGCGCCCGTAGACCCAGTGGTCCTGGCCGCGGCGCAGATCGCCGGTGGTGCTCTGCTCCGGGTGGTCGCGGTTGGCGAGCATCAGGGTGCGCGCGCGGGTGACGAGCGGTTCGAGCCGGTCGTCCACGTCGGCCACTCGGGCCCAGGGGTGCACCCCGCAGAGGAAGAGCGACTCGACCTTGTACAGGTTGCCGGGGCCGCACAGGTTGCGCTGGTCGAGGATGGCGACCCCGATCTGCTCGTCGGGGTGCGAGCGGAGCCGGCGCAGCGCCTCCGCCAGGTCCCAGTCGGGACCGAGGACGTCGGGCCCGAGGTGCCCCACCAGCCGGTGCTCGTCGCTGGTGGGGACGATCTCCACGTCGTGCAGCCGGTAGCCGACGCACTCCCACTCGTCGGTGGCGAGCACCACGCGGACGTCGTAGCCAGGTCCGCCGCGCCAGCGGGCGCCCGGCCGGTAGATGTGCCAGCTGCCGTCCATGCGGTAGTGGGTGCGGAGGGTGCGCTCGTCGGCCAGGCGGATCAGCATGTGCTTGCCGCGCGGGACCACCTCGCGGACGGTGACGCCGGCCAGGTCGAGGGCGGCCAGCTGCGGCAGGCGGAACTCCCCGCGTCGCAGGGTGGCGCCGGCCAGCGCCTGGTTCATGCGCTTGGCCGCCAGCCAGACGGTGTCTCCTTCGGGCACGGCACCATGATCCGCTGCGGAGCGGGTCGGCGCCGATCAGCGGCCCGCGACCTCCGTCTCCCGTGGCAGCATCCCGCAGGCGATCGCGGGGGCCCCGGGCGCGCCGGTGGCGGTGCCGGCAGCCGTCGCTGCCCTCGCCGGTGCGGCTCGGCTGACACCGGTGTGGCGCAACCAGCTCGGCGGCCTCACCTGGCGGCTCGGGGACGGTCCACAGCGGCGGTTCGTGAAGTGGGCGCCGGCCGCTATCGGGCTGGAGCTCGCGAGCGAGGTGGAGCGGCTGCGCTGGGCGGCCCGGTTCACGCCCGTCCCCGTCGTCCTGGAGCACGGCGGGGACGACGACGGCGAGTGGCTGCTCACCGCCGGGCTGCCCGGGCGCAGCGCCGTCGACCCGCGGTGGCTGGCCGAACCCGGGCCGGCCGTGGACGCGATCGGTCTCGGCCTGCGCGCCCTGCACGACGCACTGCCGGTGGTCGGGTGCCCCTTCGACTGGTCGGCGGGAGCCCGGGTCGCAGGGGTACGCCCGGAGGCGATGCGGCGGGAGCGCTTCTGGCCGGAGCACGCCGCGCTGTCGGTGCCCGAGGTGCTCGCCCGGCTGGCCGACGTCCCGGACGTCGACCGGCTGGTGGTCTGCCACGGCGATGCCTGCGCGCCGAACACGCTGGTGGAGGACGACGGCAGCTGGTCGGGGCACGTCGACCTCGGCGCGCTGGGCGTGGCCGATCGCTGGGCCGACCTCGCGGTGGCGGCGTGGAGCACCGGATGGAACTACGGGCCGGGCTGGGAGAGCCGGTTGCTGGCGGCCTACGGCGTGGAGCCCGACCCCGGCCGGATGGCCTACTACCGGCTGCTCTGGGACGCCGATCCGTGAGCGGGCCGGCCCGGGTCAGCCGCGCAGCCGGAGGCCCCGCGGGGTGGCGCTGAAGCCGGCGGCCTGGAGCGCCGCCGACAGGGGCGTGGACTCGTGCACCGACGTGCCGTCGGCCTTCTGCACCACCATGCGGCCCAGCGCCCCGGCGGCGACCGCGGAGGACAGCGCGGTCGCCGCCTCCTTGAGCGTCTGCTCGTCCTCGGTCCACGACAGCAGCGTCTTGCCGCCGCGCTCGACGTAAAGGACCAGCTCGCCGTCGACCAGCACCACCAGGGCCCCAGCCTTGCGCCCCGCGCGGTGCCCGGTGACCTTGCGGGTCGCGCCGGTGCCCTCGCCGAGGTCCACCGCGTCGGTGTCTGCGGCGGCCGCCCGGTCCGGCCACGGCAGCGCGGCGCCGTAGACGTTGGCCGGGTCGGTCGCGGCCAGCACCACGGCGCCACCGGGCAGCCGGTCGGGGGCGGCGAAGCTGCGCAGACGGTCCACCGAGCCCGGTGTCCCGAACTGCGCGGCGCCGAGCGTCTCGACGAAGTAGCCCCGGCGGGCGCGCCCGTTCTCCTCGAAGGCCCGCAGCACCGGGTAGACCGCCGGGAACCCGCCGGCCACCTGCTCGGCCATCACCGCGCCGCGGGTGAGCACGCCGTGCCGCTCGATCAGCGCCTCGGCGCGGGCGGTCGTCCGGCGCGTCGCATTGCCCTCCCGGTCCGGCAGCCGGGACCAGCGGCCGGCCATCGACGGGGGACCGGAGCGGGTCGGCATGGCCGGGCGGCCGAGCCGGGCGCGGCCGCCGCGCGCGCGGTCCAGCCGCACCCGGGGAGGGGCGGGCGTCCGCTTGTGCGTGCCGCCGCCGCCCAGCCGGGTGCGCAGCGGCGCGAGGGTGTCGTTGGTGAGCGCGCCGGCCCACACGAGGTCCCAGACCAGGTCGGCCAGCGCGGTGTCGTCGGTCGCGCCGAGGAGGTCGGACAGGCCGCGGAAGAACAGCGCCTGACCGCCGGACAGCAGGTCGAGCAGGGGGCCGCCGGCCTCCGGCAGCTCCAGCGGCTCGGGCAGCAGGAGGGGGGCGAGGTCGGCCGGCACGAGGCTGATCCAGCCGTCGCCACCGGGGAGCCCGCCGGCGCCGGCCCACAGCACCTCGCCGGCGCTGGTCAGCTCGTCGAGCATGGCAGGGGCGTAGTCGCGCACCCGGGTGGGGAGCACGAGCGACTCCAGCGCACTGGCCGGGACGATCGCGCCGGCCAGCTGCTCGACGACGGCCAGGACCCCGTCGGGACCCCGCAGCCGCCCGCCGACGCCTTGCCACGAGGGCGTGAAGCGGGCCAGGGTGCCGATCGGTACGGGCTCGACCTCCTGCCGGAGCTTGGCCAGGCTGCGTCGCCGGATGGACCGCAGCACCTCGGCGTCGCACCACTCCTGACCGGTGCCGCCGGGCCGGAACTCGCCGGACACGAGCCGGCCGGTGCTGGTGAGCCGCTGCAGCGTCGCGGTCACCACGGCGACGCCCAGGCCCAGCCGGGCCGCCACCTCCTGCGGCTGGAACGGGCCGTGGGTGCGGGCGTACCGGCCGACGAGGTCGCCCAGCGGATCGGCGACCGGCTCGGTGAAGATCTCCGGCACGCCCACCGGCAGGGCGGTGCCCAGCGCGTCGCGGAACCGGCCGGCGTCCTCGATGGCGACGTACCGCTCCTCGCCGGCGATCCGCACCTGCAGCGCCCGGCGGGTGTCCACCAGCTCGGCCAGCCACTCCGCCGGCACCCCGCGGGCGGCGGCCTCGGCGACGGTGAGATCGCCCAGGCCGCGTAGCAGGTCCGAGGCGCCGTCGACGTCGCGGGGGTGCCGCTGCTGGGGGAGCCGCTGCAGCTCGGACTCGACCTCGGCCATTGCGTCGCCGTCGAGCAGCTCGCGCAGCTCGGTACGGCCCAGGAGCTCGGCGAGCAGCCCGGTGTCGAGGGCCAGCGCCTGTGCGCGGCGCTCGGCGAGCGGGGCGTCGCCCTCGTAGAGGAACTGCCCGACGTAGCCGAACAGCAGCGACTGGGCGAACGGCGAGGCCGTCTCGGTCTGGACGTCGGCAACCCGCACCCGGCGGGAACGCACGTCGCGCATCAGCTCGACCAGCCCCGGCACGTCGTAGACGTCCTGCAGCACCTCGCGGGCGGCCTCGAGGGTGATCGGGAAGGAGGCGAACTCGCTGGCGACCGACAGCAGCTGGGCGGCGCGCTGGCGCTGCTGCCACAGCGGCGTGCGGCGGCGGGGGTCGCGGCGGGGGAGGAGCAGCGCGCGGGCGGCGCACTCCCGGAACCGGCTGGCGAACAGCGCGGAGGAGCCCACCTCGGCGGTCACCTCGCGCTCGACGTCGTCCGGGTCGAGCACGGCGAGGTCGGCCTCCGGCGGCTCCCCGGTGGTGTCGGGCAGCCGCAGCACGATGCCGTCGTCGGAGTGCATGGAGGCGACGTCGACCCCGTACCGCTCGCGCAGCCGGGCGGCCAGCACCAGCGCCCACGGCGCGTTGACCTGCGCACCGAAGGGGGAGTGGACGACCAGGCGCCAGTCGCCCAGTTCGTCGCGGAACCGTTCCACCAGCAGGGTGCGGTCGTCGGGGAGGTGACCGGTCGCCGCCTTCTGCTCGGTCAGGTAGGCGAGCAGGTTGGCCGCACCCCACTCGTCCAGACCGGCGGCACGGGCGCGCTCGAGGCCGGCCTCGGGCGTCGCCGTCCCGACCTCGCGCAGGAAGGCGCCGAGCGCCCGGCCCAGCTCCAGCGGCCGGCCGGGGGCGTCCCCGTGCCAGAACGGCATCTTCCCCGGCTGTCCGGGGGCGGGGGTGACGAGCACGCGGTCGTGGGTGATGTCCTCGATCCGCCAGGAGGACGAGCCGAGCAGGAAGACGTCGCCCACGCGGGACTCGTAGACCATCTCCTCGTCCAGCTCGCCGACCCGCCGTCCGCCGGTGCCCTCGCCGCCCACCAGGAAGACGCCGAACAGGCCGCGGTCGGGGATCGTGCCGCCGCTCGTGACGGCCAGCCGCTGGGCTCCGGCACGGGCGGTGAGCGTGTCGGTGACCCGGTCCCACGTCAGGCGGGGGCGGAGCTCGGCGAAGGCGTCGGAGGGGTAGCGCCCGGCCAGCATATCGAGCACGGCGTGCAGCGCGGACTCGGGCAGCGAGCTGAAGGCGGCGGACCGGCGCACCAGGGCGGCGACCTCGTCGACGGTGCGCGGGCGCTCGGACACGATGGCCACGATCTGCTGGGCCAGCACGTCGAGCGGGTTGCGCAGGTACCGGACGGACTCGATGGCCCCGGACTTCATGCGCTCGGCGACCAGCGCGCACTGCACGAGGTCACCGCGGTACTTGGGGAACAGCACGCCCCGGCTGACCGCGCCGACCTGGTGGCCCGCCCGGCCGACGCGCTGCAGCCCGGCGGCGACCGTGGGCGGCGACTCCACCTGCACGACGAGGTCGACCGCGCCCATGTCGATGCCGAGCTCCAGGCTGGAGGTGGCCACGACGGCGGGCAGTCGCCCGGACTTCAGCGCCTCCTCGACGATCGCGCGCTGCTCGCGGGACACCGACCCGTGGTGGGCCGCGGCCACCGGCTGGAAGTCGTCGGGCGTCCCGCCACCCGATCCGGCCTGCGCCATCAGCGCGGCCGCGTTGGTGCCCGGCGGGACCGGCTCCCCGGTCGCGCGCTCGTAGGCGAGCTCGTTGAGCCGGCTGGTCAGTCGCTCGGCCAGGCGCCGGGAGTTGGCGAAGACGATGGTGCTGCGGTGGGCCTCCACCAGGTCCAGCACGCGCTCCTCGACCGCCGGCCAGATGGAGCTGCGCGGCTGGTTGCCGGCGGCCGAGCCCTCCAGCTCGCCGGTGGGCTGGCCCAGCTCGCTCATGTCCTCGACCGGGACGACCACGGAGAGGTCCCACTCCTTGGCCGAGGCCGGCGCCACGACCCGCACCGGCCGGCCGCCGGTGAGGAAGGTCGAGACCTCCTCGATCGGCCGCACGGTGGCCGACAGGCCGATCCGCTGGGCGGGGCGCTCCAGCAGCTCGTCGAGCCGGTCGAGCGTCACGGCCAGGTGCGCGCCGCGCTTGGTGTGGGCAACGGCGTGCACCTCGTCGAGGATCACCGTCTCCACCCCGCGCAGCGCCTCGCGGGCGGCGCTGGTCATCAGCAGGAACAGCGACTCGGGCGTGGTGATCAGGATGTCGGTCGGGCGCTTGGCGAAAGCGCGCCGCTCGTCGGCCGGGGTGTCGCCCGAGCGGATGCCGACGCGGATCTCCGGCCGCGGGAGGCCGAGCCGGGCCGCGGCCTGCCCGATGCCCGTCAGCGGCGCGCGCAGGTTGCGCTCGACGTCGACCGCCAGCGCCTTGAGAGGGGACACGTAGAGGACACGGCACCGGGACTGCTCGTCGACCGGCTGCGTCGTGCTGAGCCGGTCCAGCGACCACAGGAAGGCCGCCAGCGTCTTGCCGGAGCCGGTAGGGGCCACGACGAGGGCGTGCTCGCCGCTGCTGATGGCGTCCCACGCGCCGTCCTGCGCCGCCGTCGGCTGCTGGAAGGCACCGGTGAACCACGCCCGGGTCGGTTCGGAGAACCGGTCGAGCGTCGAGGTGGAGGTCCGGCGTGAGGCCACGGACCCAGTGTCCCCGCGCGGTACGACACTTCGCCGGTCGAGCGGCCCCGACCACCCGACCGGGGATGCGCCGACGGCGAAACCGGTCGGCCCGCAGCCGCCGGTGCGGCAGACTCCGCGCATGCGACCGGCCGGCCCCGCTGCACCGGGCGCCGTCGACCTCCCCGACGCCGCCGCGGTCCAGCGGCGGACCGTGCGCGTGCTCGGTGGCGGGGTGGCGCTCGCCGGTCTCGGCGTGACCGTCGGCATCACCGCGGGCGGCCTGCTGGCGCGCGACGTGGCCGGCACCGACAGCGCAGCCGGTCTCGGTCAGACCGCCGGCGTCCTCGGTGCCGCGGTGCTCGCCGTCCCGCTGGCGCGGATCAGCAGCTCCGCCGGCCGGCGCGCGGGCCTGGCCGCCGGCTACGCGGTCAGCGTCCTGGGTGCGGCCGTCACGGTCGCGGCGGCCGCCGCCTCCTCGCTGCTGCTCCTGGTGGCCGGCCTCTTCCTGTTCGGTGCCGCCACGGCCTGCGGCCTCCAGGCGCGCTACGCGGCAGCCGACCTCGCGGTGCCCGAGCAGCGCGGCCGGGCCCTGTCGATGGTGGTGTGGGCGACCACGGTGGGGTCGGTCCTCGGACCCAACCTGGCCGCCCCGGGCGCGGACCTGGGCGACGCGCTCGGCCTGCCGCCCCTGGCCGGGGCGTTCGTCGTGTCGGCGGCGGTCTTCGCCGTCGTCGGGCTGCTCCTGCTGGCGCTGCTCCGGCCCGATCCCCTGGTGCTCGCCCGGCGGCTGGGCGGCGGTGCCGGTGCGCCCCCGCCGCGGACCGGCACCCGGCCGGCGATGCGCGCGGTGTGGGCGACGCCGGCCGGCCGGCTCGGCCTGACGTCGGTGGTGGTCGCCCACTCGGTGATGGTCGGGGTCATGGTGATGACTCCGGTGCACATGGGCCACGCCGGAGGCGGGGAGGACGCCGTCCTGCGCGTGGTCGGGCTGGTGATCAGCGTGCACGTGGCCGGCATGTACCTGTTCTCCCCGCTGGTCGGTGCGCTGGCCGACCGCGTCGGGGCGCCGTCGGTCGTGGCGCTGGGCGGCGTCCTCCTGCTGGTCGCCACGGCCGTGTCCGGGACCGCCGGGTCGTCGGACTCCGTGCAGCTGGGGATCGGGCTGCTCCTGCTCGGGCTGGGGTGGTCCTGCGGCCTGATCGCCGGCTCCACCCTCGTGACCGCGGCGGTGGACGCCGACCTGCGCCCCACGGCCCAGGGCGGCACCGACCTGCTGATGGGCCTGGGCGCAGCGCTGGCCGGCGCGATCGGCGGACCGCTGCTGGCGTGGGGCGGGTTCGGCCTCGTGTCGGCGGTGTCGGCGGCCCTCGTCCTGCCGCTCGCGGTGCTCTGGGCGTCGGTCGCGCTGTGCCCCGTCCGGCCCGGCTAGCGGTCACCCGCCGCCTCCCCGCCGGGGCGCGCTAGCGTCGGGGAGTGCGCCTGCAGGAGTTCTGGTCCCGGTTGGACGACCAGTTCGGGACGATGCGTGCCCAGAGCGTGGCCCGGGACCACTTCTTCTCCGAGCTCGGCGGCCGCAGCGCGGTCGACGCGATCGAGGCCGGCGTGCCCGTCCGGAAGGTGTGGCTGGCCATCTGCGAGGCCTACGACGTGCCACCGAAGGAGCGCTGAGCCGAGCGGCGTGTCGGCCTGGCAGTCGAACACGTGTTCGGCCTACAGTGGCGTCCACAGGCGACCGGGATCTCCACAACTCCGGTCACGACCCGAGAATTGTCGGTGGCTCGTCCTAGCGTCGGTCCCGACCCGCTTCCCGCGAGACCGAAGGTGACCACCATGGCGACACTCGACCGCGACAAGGCCCTCGACATGGCCCTCGCCCAGATCGACAAGCAGTTCGGCAAGGGCTCGGTCATGCGCCTGGGCGACAGCCCCGAGGTGGCCATGAAGGTCATCCCGACCGGCTCCATCTCCCTCGACATCGCGCTGGGCATCGGCGGTCTCCCGCGCGGCCGCGTCATCGAGGTCTACGGCCCGGAGTCCTCCGGTAAGACGACGGTCGCGCTGCACGCGGTGGCCAACGCCCAGGCCGCCGGCGGCATCGCCGCCTTCGTCGACGCCGAGCACGCGCTCGACCCGGAGTACGCCCGCGCCATCGGCGTGGACACCGACGCCCTGCTGGTCAGCCAGCCGGACACCGGTGAGCAGGCGCTCGAGATCGCCGACATGCTGATCCGCTCCGGCGCGCTCGACATCATCGTCATCGACTCGGTCGCCGCCCTGGTGCCCCGCGCCGAGATCGAGGGCGAGATGGGTGACAGCCACGTCGGTCTGCAGGCCCGCCTGATGAGCCAGGCGCTGCGGAAGATCACCGGCGCCCTGAGCAACTCGGGGACGACGGCGATCTTCATCAACCAGCTGCGCGAGAAGGTGGGTGTCGTCTACGGCTCGCCCGAGGTGACCACCGGTGGTCGCGCGCTGAAGTTCTACTCGTCGGTCCGCCTCGACGTGCGCCGCATCGAGACCCTGAAGCAGGGCACCGACGCGGTCGGCAGCCGGACCCGCATCAAGGTCGTCAAGAACAAGGTGGCCGCACCCTTCAAGCAGGCCGAGCTCGACATCCTCTGGGGTCAGGGCTTCAGCCGCGAGGGCGGGCTCATCGACGTCGGTGTCGAGCAGGGCTTCGTGAAGAAGTCCGGGGCTTGGTACACCTACGACGGCGACCAGCTGGGTCAGGGCAAGGAGAACTCGCGCAACTTCCTGAAGGACAACCCCGACCTCGCAGACGAGCTCGAGAAGAAGATCAAGGAGAAGCTCGGCATCGGGCCGCAGCTGGACTCCCCGGTCGCCGCGGCGGGCGCCCCGGTGGACTTCTGAGCCGCTGGTGACCGAGCGGGCGAGTGGGCGCCGCCGCGGTTCCGGGAGTTCCTGGGGCCCGCGGCGGCGCACCGCCTCGGCCGACGGCGCCGATGCGCCGCCGAAGGAGATGACCGATCCCGAGTCGGTCGCGAGGGACCTCTGCCTGCGGGCCCTGACCGGTGCGCCGAAGACCCGGCAGCAGCTGGCCGATCTCCTGGCCGACCGGAACGTGCCCGACAACGCCGCAGAGGCAGTGCTCGACCGGCTCGGCGAGGTCGGGCTGATCGACGACGAGGCCTTCGCCCGGGCGTGGGTCTCCTCGCGCCAGGCCGGCCGCGGGCTCGCGCGGCGGGCGCTGCGGGCCGAGCTGCGGGCGAAGGGCGTGGACGACGACGTCGCCGCCACGGCCGTGGAGGCGGTCGACGACGACGACGAGCGGGAGACCGCGCGTCGGCTCGTGGACCGGAAGATCCCCAGCATGCGGCGGCTCGACCGCGCGACGGCGACCCGGCGCCTGATGGGGATGCTCGCCCGCAAGGGCTACAGCGGTGGGCTGGCCGCCGGGGTGGTGCGCGAGGCACTGGACGCCGACAGCGCGGAGGACGTCGAGGTCGCCGAGTTCGACGAGCTCGACGAGGACGCCCTGCTGCCGTGAGCCACGGCGAGAGCTAGCCGCAGGGCCCTGCCAGCAGGCGTGACCGCGGGGTGCACGGGCAGGGGCCGACGACCCATTGACCGGAGGATCGACCGCGCGAGAAGGTGCAGGCCGCCCGTCGGGCGCAACCGCGCGTGTCCGATGCGTCGCGCGCGGGCCTCCTGGCTCCCTGGAGATCCTGTTGACACTCGCCACGGACGATCCCGGCACGCGCACCGGCGCCACGGTGACGAGGACCACGGGCCTCGTCGGGCTGGCCGGACTCACGTCGCTCGGCGCCGGGGCGATCCACGCCGCCGCGATCGGGGTTCACAGCGAGCACCGGCCGGCCGTCCTCGCGTTCACCGCCGTCGCCGCCGCCCAGCTGGCGTGGGGTGTTCTGGCGCTCGTCCGCGGCAACCGCCTGGTCGCCGTCGTCGGCCTGCTCGTCGGGGCCGGCGCCCTGGCCGGCTGGGCCCTCGCCAAGGTGAGCGGCATCCCGTTCGTCGCAGGCCTCGACGTCGCCGAGCCGGTCCAGACGGCGGACGGCCTCGCCGCCGGCCTCGCCCTCGCGTCCGTGCTCGCCGTCGGCGCCGCCCTGTGGCCGGAGCACGACGCCCGCCCCCGGCTGCGGGCGCCGCTGCCCCTCCTGGCCGTCGGCGTCGCTGCCCTCACCGTGTTCGGCATGATGACTGCCGGCTCGCACGCCCATGCCGGCGGGGACCACCACGGTTCGGACGGGACGGTCGCCACCGGCCACGAGCACGAGCACGAGGCCGCGGACCACGTCGAGGACGCCTCGGCGGCCACCGTCCCCTACGACCCGACCCAGCCGATCGACCTGAGCGGCGTCGACGGCGTCACCTCCGAGCAGCAGGCCGCGGCCGAGAACGTCATCGCCGTGACCCTCCACGGCCTCCCGCAGTGGGCCGACCCCGCCTACGCCGAGGCCAACGGGTTCCACTCCATCGGCGACGGCTTCACCGGCATCGAGCACCTGATCAACGAGGCCAACATGGACGACGACGTCATCCTCGACCCGGACGTCCCCGAGTCCCTCGTCTACGACACCAGCGGCGGCGGACGCCGGCTGGTGGCGGCGATGTACATGCTCAAGCGGGGCACGCCGCTCGAGGAGGCTCCGGACATCGGCGGCAACCTCATGCAGTGGCACACCCACGACAACCTCTGCTACAACGCCGAGGGCAAGGTCCGGGGGCTCACGGACGCGGACGGCGCGTGCCCGGCGGGTCTGGTCAAGCCGGTCGAGACGCCGATGATCCACGTGTGGCTGGAGTCGCACCCGTGCGGGCCGTTCGCGGCGCTCGAGGGCATCGCCGGCGGCCGCATCCCCGACGGCGAAGAGGTTCTCTGCGACCACGCCCACGGTTCCTGACCGGCGCGGAGACGAGCACCGGGGAGGACCGGGTCCAGTCTCAGGTGGGGTCGGGGTCGTTCGGCCCCTGGCGCGGGCCGGCGCTGACGCCGAGCTCGCTGACCCCGCCGTACGGCTCGTGCCGCTTGCCGGCGTGCGCCTCGGCCTGCAGGCGCTCGACCAGGTGCGGGTAGTGCGCCTCGAACGCGGGGCGCTCGGAGCGGATCCGCGGGATCTCCACGAAGTTGTGCCGTGGCGGCGGGGACGAGGTCGCCCACTCCAGCGAGTTGCCGTGACCCCACGGGTCGTCGCGCAGGGCGAGCTTCCCGTACCTCCACGACCGCACCACGTTGAACAGGAACGGCAGGACCGACGCCCCGAGCACGAAGCTGAAGATCGTCGAGATCATGTTCAGCGTGGTGAAGGTGTCGGTGGCCGCGTAGTCCACGTAGCGGCGCGGCATGCCCTCGTTGCCCAGCCAGTGCTGCACCAGGAACGTGCCGTGGAAGCCCACGAACGTCATCCAGAACTGCAGCTTCCCGAGCCGCTCGTCCATCATCCGGCCGCACATCTTGGGGAACCAGAAGTAGATGCCGGAGTAGGCAGCGAACACCACGGTGCCGAACACCACGTAGTGGAAGTGCGCCACGACGAAGTAGGAGTCGTGGACGTGCCAGTCCAGCGGCGGGGAGGCCAGCAGCACGCCGGTCAGCCCACCCAGCAGGAAGGTGACCATGAAGCCGATGGAGAACAGCATCGGCGTCTCGAAGGTCAGCTGGCCGCGCCACATGGTGCCGATCCAGTTGAAGAACTTCAGCCCAGTGGGCACCGCGATCAGGTAGGTCAGGAACGCGAAGAACGGCAGCAGCACCGCGCCGGTGGCGAACATGTGGTGAGCCCACACGGCCAGGGAGAGGAAGCCGATGGCGAGGGTCGCGCCCACCATGCCCTTGTAGCCAAACAGCGGCTTGCGGGCGAAGACCGGGATGACCTCGGTGACGATGCCGAAGAACGGCAGCGCGATGATGTAGACCTCGGGGTGCCCGAAGAACCAGAACAGGTGCTGCCACAGCATCGCTCCGCCGTTCTCGCGGGAGTAGACGAGGGCGCCGAGGTTCCGGTCGGCCAGCAGCGCCATCAGCGCCGCGGTCAGGACCGGGAAGACCAGCAGGATCAGCAGCGATGTGATCAGGGTGTTCCAGGTGAAGATCGGCATCCGGAACATCGTCATGCCGGGCGCGCGCAGGCAGACGATCGTGGTGATGAAGTTGACGCCACCGAGGATCGTGCCCAGCCCCGAGACGGCCAGACCGCCGATCCACAGGTTGGCGCCCACGCCCGGGGTGTGCACGACGTCGGAGAGCGGCGTGTAGGCCGTCCAGCCGAAGTCCGGCGCCCCGCCCGGGGTGAGGAACGAGGACACCACCATCGTGGAGCCGAACAGGAACAGCCAGAACGACAGCGCGTTCAGCCGCGGGAACGCGACGTCGGGCGCACCGATCTGCAGCGGCATGATCAGGTTGCCGAACGCGAAGAACAGCGGCGTCGCGAACATCAGCAGCATCAGCGTGCCGTGCATCGTGAACAGCTGGTTGTACTGCTCGGGCGACAGGAACTGCAGCTCGGGGCGTCCCAGCTCGGCCCGGATCAGCATGGCCATGAGGCCACCCAGGAGGAAGAAGGCGAACGAGGCCGTCAGGTACATCAGGCCGATGGTCTTGTGGTCGGTGGTCCGCAGCAGGTTGGACAACCGCGAGCCCCGGCTGGGGGTCGCCGCCGGGCTCGGACGGCTGACGATCGGCCGCGGCGCGATGGCGGTCACGAGGCGGACCCCGTCGACGCGCGACCGGACGACCGTCGGGACGCGATGCAGATGCCGGACATGTCGGCCCCCGGAGATCGGTGACGGCGCCGCGTGGTCGGCTGCTCCGAGCGGCACGACCATCGTCGCCCACCCGAGCCGGTTCGGAAACCCGGAGCGGCGCTCCCGCTTCAGCCCGCGGCGCGCCAGGCGCTGAGGTCGACCGCCGCCCCGTCGTGCGCATCGGCGTCCGGGACCAGCCATGCGTCCTCGCGGACCTGTCCACCGGCCAGCCAGCGGGCGGTGTCGAGCGCGAAGGCCGCCCGTGCGTCGGCCGACGGGCTGCCGACGTCGCCCACGAACGTCACGTCGGTCACCGCACCGTCGGCGTGCCGCAGCACCACCCGGCACCGGGCCCGGCGGTGGCGCGCCGGGGGCACGGCCTCGCGGACGACGGCGGACTCGGCTCCCGCGGCGGCGGCGAACTCCGGCGCGGCGCTCCGCAGCGCGGTGACGAAGCGCTGGGCGTCGTCGACGGGGGAGTCCCGGGCGATGAGGGAGAGCGCCAGTGCGCCGGCGCTGGCGACCGTCTCGAGGGGCAGCGCGGCGTCGATGGCGGTCCGCGGGACGGGGGGCAGGCTGCGGCGCGGACCGGCGTGGATCGTCTCCATGGTGATGATCAGTCTCGCCACGCCGCGGGGCGCTGTCCGGGGGCGCGCCGACGGTGGGGCGAGTGGGACGGGCGGGTCGCGAGCGACCCTCAGGCGCGGCTGACCAGGGCGGCGGCGTCGTCGGCAGCCGGGCCCGGCAGCCGAGCGCCGGCGGAACCGGCGACCTGCACCACGGCGGCGCCCAGGCACAGCACGCCGACGCCCGCGACCACGTCGAGGAGGTAGTGGTTGCCCGACCCCAGCACCACGAAGAAGGTGCTGAACGGGTAGCCCAGCGCCACCATGCGGACCCAGGTGCGGCGGACCAGCACGACGAGCACGACCCCGCACCACGCGGCCCAGGCGCAGTGCAGCGACGGCATGGCCGCGAACTGGTTGGAGATCGCGTCCGACCCCGGGGTGCCCGAGGCCGGCCACCACCCCCAGGCCGACGTCTGGCTCATGACGTCGACGAAGCCCTCGTCGGGAAGCAGTCGCGGTGGAGCGGTCGGCACCCAGTAGAAGCCGATGAGCGCCAGCGCCGTCGTCACCATGAGGATGCCGCTGGCGGCCCGGTACTGGCCGGGGCGTCGCACGAAGAGCCAGGTCAGCACCGCCGGGGTGACGAGGAAGTGGAGCGTCGCGTAGTGCAGGGCGACCGCTGCCGCGACCACGTCGGTGCGGTGCACCCAGTCGTTGAGGCCGCGCTCCTGGGCCAGGCCCCAGGTGTCCTCGACGGCCAGGATCTCCCGGCCGTTGGCGTACGCGCGGGCGACGACGTCCCCGACGCTGTTGCGCACCAGTGAGTAGACGCCGTACAGGACGGCGAGCAGGAGGACCTCCACCCACCACAGCGGGCGGGCGAACGACCGGAGCAGGAGCCCGCGACCGGCGGCGTCCGCGGTGGAGGACGCCCCGTCACCCGCACCGGTCGGCGCCACGGATGCGGTCACGTCCCACTCTTCTCGTCGGCGGAGGCTCCTTGCCTACTGCATCGGACGGGAGGGGCCCCTCCTTGAGCGCTCCGCGACGGGAAAATCGTCGCCCGACCGGCCGGGGGCGGGCAGCCCGCCACCGTCGAGCGACGGCGAGCCCCCCGGGTGGCCAAGAGGTGTCAGGCGCCTCCGCCGACGGGCGCACCGCCGACGGGTACCAGGCCCGTGTTCTCCGCGGTCTCCTCGGCCGCGCGGCCCGCGCGACCCTGGCGCCGCTCGATGTACTGCGCCAGCCGCCCGAGTGCGTAGTTGATGGCGATGTAGATGAGCGCGACGACGAAGAAGGTCTGGATCGGGTTGCCGAGGTTGCGCTGGATGCTCTCGCCCTGGCTCAGCAGCTCGTCGTAGTTGGCGATGAAGGTGACCAGCGAGGTGTCCTTGAGCACGACGATGAGCTGGCTGATGATTGCCGGCAGCATGGTGCGGAAGGCCTGGGGGAGCAGCACGATCCGCATCGTCTGCCAGGTGGTGAGCCCGGTGGCCAGCGCCGCCTCCCGCTGACCGCGGGGAAGGGACGCGACGCCGGCGCGCACGATCTCGGCGAAGATCACCATGTTGTAGACGGTGAGGCCGAGGACCAGGCCCCAGAAGACCTGCCCGCCGGGCAGGTTGCGCATGTCGAGCCCGATGTCGGGCAGCACCCGGACGCCGATGAAGACCAGGACGACCACGGGCAGCCCGCGGAAGATCTCGATCAGCCCGATGAGCGGGATCCGGCCGGCCCGGCCGAGCGAGAGCCGCGCGACGGCGATGAGCGTGCCGAGGACGATGGACAGCACCATGGCCACCGCCGCAGCCTTGAGCGTGTTGACGACGCCGGTGCCGATCAGCCGCCAGACGGAGTCGAAGACCTCGTTGCCGGGGTCGATGAGCGGACCCCACTTCTCCATCGTGAACTGGCCCTGCTCGTCCAGCCGCCGGTAGACGAGGTACGCCAGGCCGAGGAGGACCAGGGCCGCCACGACGGTGCCGATGAGCGTCCGGCGCCGGGCCCGCGGCCCCTGCGCGTCGTAGAGGACGGTCTGCTGCTGGCTCATCGGGCGATCGCCACCTTCCGCTCGAGGACCTGCAGCAGGGCGCCGGCGGTGAGCGTGATGATCAGGTAGCCGACGGCCACGCCGCCGACGAAGATCGGGAAGGTCGCGTAGCCGAGGGCACTGGTCAGCCGCTGCCCGGTGCTCCACAGGTCGCCGCCCACGCCGAAGGCGCCGGCGACCGCGGAGTTCTTCATCATGGCGATGAGGACGCTGCCCAGCGGCGGGACGACGGTGCGCAGCGCCTGCGGGATCACCACGAAGCGCAGCCCCTGGGTGAAGTTCAGCCCGAGGGAGCGGGCCGCCTCGGCCTGGCCGGCCGGGACGGAGTTGATGCCCGAGCGGACCGCCTCGCAGACGAAGGCCGAGGTGTAGAGCACCAGGCCCAGCACGCCGAAGAAGAAGAACGAGCGGTTGATGCCGAGCTCGGGGAGCCCGAAGGCGCAGAAGAACAGCACGACGGTCAGCGGGGTGTTGCGGAACGTCGTCACCCAGAACGTGCCGAACGCACGCAGCGGCGGGATGGGGGACACCCGGCAGGCGGCGATGAGCACGCCCAGGGGAACGGACCCGGCCAGCGCGTACAGGATGATCTCGAGCGAGGTCAGGAAACCGTCGACGAAGAGGTCGATGTTGTCGAAGACAGGACTCACTGGCTCTCCCTCGGCGCCGGCGGTGGTGGGTCAGGACGGGGCTCCGCGGCCGGCCGGCGAGGAGTGCCGGCCGGCCGCGGGGTGCTCAGGCGGTCAGGCGCACGGGGCGGGCTCGGGCAGCTCGGGGGTCTCGGTGCCCTCGACCTGGCCGGCGGTGGACTCCCACGCCTCGATGTAGGCGTCCTCGTTCTCCTGCAGCGTGTCGTTGATGAACTCGCAGAAGGCGACGTCGCCCTTGGTGATGCCGATGCCGTAGGGCTCCTCGGTGAACTGCTCGCCGACCAGCTTGAAGGCACCGTCGGACTCCGAGACGAAGCCCAGCAGGATCACGTTGTCGGTGGTCACGGCGTCGACCTGGCCGTTGCGCAGCGAGTCGGCGCACTGCGAGTACTCGTCGAACAGGGTCAGCTGGTCGGGGCTGGCCAGGTACTCGGCGATCTGCTCGGCCGGGGTGGAGCCGGTGACGGAGCAGACCTTCGCGTCGGGGTTCTCCCGCAGCGACTCGGGGCCGGTGATGTCGTCGTTGTCCTCGGCGACCATGATCTGCTGTCCGGCCAGGTAGTACGGGCCGGCGAAGGAGATCCGCTCCTTGCGGGTGTCGTTGATCGTGTAGGTCGCGACGACCATGTCGACCTCGTCGCCCTCGATGACGTCCTCGCGGACCGCCGATGGGGTCGGCACGAACTCGATGTCGTCCTCGGCGATGCCCAGGGCCCCGGCGATGATCTTGGCGACCTCGACGTCGAAGCCCTCGATCTCGCCCTCGAGGTTCTCCAGCCCGAAGCCGGGCTGGTCGAACTTCGTGCCGATGCGGATCGTGCCGGCCTCGGCGAGCTCGGCCATCGTGGTGCCGGCCTCGAACTCGGGGGCGTCGGCGACCTCGGGCGCGGACGAGGAGGAGTCGTCGTCGCTGCCGCAGGCCGCGGCGGTCAGGGCGACGACGGACAGGGTCGCCACCAGGGCGGTACGGCGGAACTTCATGGGTCGGTCCTCTCGCTGGGTGGGTCGGTCGGTCAGTGGGTGAGGATCTTGGAGAGGAAGTCCTTGGCCCGGTCGGACTCCGGGCGGGTGAAGAAGGTCTCCGGGTCGGCCGTCTCGACGACGCGGCCGCCGTCCATGAAGACGACGCGGTTGGCCGCCCGGCGGGCGAAGCCCATTTCGTGGGTGACGACGACCATGGTCATGCCGTCCTTCGCGAGGCCGACCATGACGTCGAGGACCTCGTTGATCATCTCGGGGTCCAGCGCGGAGGTGGGCTCGTCGAAGAGCATCACCTTGGGCTCCATGGCCAGGGCGCGGGCGATCGCGACGCGCTGCTGCTGACCGCCGGAGAGCTGCGCGGGGTACTTGTCGGCCTGGCTGGCCACGCCCACGCGCTCGAGCAGCTCGCGGGCCCGGGACTCCGCCTCGGCCTTGGACTTCTTGCGCACCTTGACCGGCCCCAACACGACGTTCTCCAGGACGGTCTTGTGGGCGAAGAGGTTGAAGCTCTGGAACACCATGCCGACGTCGGCGCGCAGCCGGGCGAGCTCCTTGCCCTCCTCGGGCAGGAGGGCGCCGTCGATGGTGATCTGGCCCTTGTCGATGGGCTCGAGCCGGTTGATGGCACGGCACAGCGTGGACTTGCCCGACCCCGAGGGGCCGATGACCACGACGACTTCGCCGCGGTCGATCTCCAGGTCGATGTCCTGCAGGACGTGCAGTTCGCCGAACCACTTGTTGACGCCGGACAGGCGGACGAGAGGCTCTCCGTTCGGGCGGCTGGTCACCCCGGCGACACTAAGGGGGGAAGGTGCCGGATCCCGCACCGTGGGATCACGAAGCCGTAACGAAGGCCGATCTTTCCCCCGCGCGGGTCACCCGCGGCCCGGTGGCCCGGTCAGCCCGGCGGCGGCACGGAGAACAGATCGCCGGGCTGGCAGTCGAGGGCGTCGCACAGCGCGGTCAGCGTGCTGAAGCGGACGGCGCGGGCGCGGTCGTTCTTCAGGACCGAGAGGTTGACGACCGACACGCCCACCCGTTCGGACAGCTCCACGAGCGTCATGCCGCGCGCCTCCAGGAGCCGGTCGAGGTGGCAGGCGACCCGCGACGGGCTGTCCTCCTCGGGGAGGGCGGCGGCCGGACGGCGGCTCACACCGTCCCCTCGAGCTCGTCCTCCAGTGCCCGGCCGCGGCGGAACGCCTCCGCGGCGCCCACCAAGGCGAGCGCCACCCCGACCGGGACGAACGACAGGGTCGCCTCGAACGCGAGGAACGGGCCGTCGGGGCCGACGAGGTCCAGGTGGTCGAGCACGGCGCTGGTGCCCACCGCCTCCACCACCGGTACCACCAGGCCGCCGACCAGGACCGCAGCGGCGAGACCGGCCAGCCGGCCCGGGTTGCGCCGGTCGAACGGGCGCCCGTCGTGGATGGCCGAGAGCACCCGTCCCAGCAACCAGGCGCCGACGGCCACCGAGAGGAGGGTGAGGACGTCCGGCAGCCCGGTGAGCACCCGGAGCCCCGCCGGCAGCTCGAGCGCGGTGAGCCGGAACTCGTTGCTCACGTCCGCGACGACGACGTCCTCCGGCAGGCCGGCCACGTCCGGGCTCCCGCTCCCGGCCGGCTCGGCCAGGGTGACCGGGACCGAGCCGCTCGACTCGCCGAGCTGCTCGAACGGCAGCGCGACGGCCAGGAGGAGCGCCACGACGGCGGCTACCAGCAGCACCGCCGAGACGAGGCTCGTGCCGGTACGGCCGGGGAAGCGGAGCTGGGGCTGCATGGCGGGGACCATATCGACAGTCGATAGCAATGACAATCGATATGCTCGTGGCGACGTACCCTTCCTGCTGTCATGGAGAGCGCAGCGCAGAGCCCCGAGCGCACCTACCGGGTGCGCACCTACGGGTGCCAGATGAACGTGCACGACTCCGAGCGGCTGTCCGGGCTGCTCGAGCAGGCGGGCTACCGGCCGGCACCCGAGGGTGACGACGCCGACGTCGTCGTCCTCAACACCTGCGCGGTGCGGGAGAACGCCGACAACCGGCTGTACGGCAACCTGGGCCACCTGCGCCCGGTGAAGGACGCCCGCCCCGGCATGCAGATCGCCGTCGGCGGGTGCCTGGCGCAGAAGGACCGCGGGGAGATCGTCCGTCGCGCTCCGTGGGTCGACGTCGTCTTCGGCACGCACAACGTCGGGTCGCTGCCGGCGCTGCTCGACCGCGCCCGGCACAACGCCGAGGCCCAGGTGGAGATCGTGGAGTCCCTCGAGGTCTTCCCCTCGACGCTCCCGGCGAAGCGCGACTCGGCCTACTCGGGCTGGGTCTCCATCAGCGTGGGCTGCAACAACACCTGCACGTTCTGCATCGTCCCGGCGCTGCGCGGCAAGGAGAAGGACCGCCGCCCCGGCGAGATCCTGGCCGAGGTGCAGGCGCTGGTCGACCAGGGCGTGCTCGAGGTGACGCTGCTCGGCCAGAACGTGAACGCCTACGGCGTGGAGTTCCGCGAGCGGGGCGCCTTCGCCGACCTGCTGCGGACGGCGGGGCGGATCGACGGCCTGGAGCGGATCCGCTTCACCAGCCCGCACCCGCGGGAGTTCACCGACGACGTCATCGAGGCGATGGCCGAGACGCCGGCGGTCTGCCACCAGCTGCACATGCCGTTGCAGAGCGGGTCCGACGACGTGCTGCGCCGGATGCGCCGCGGCTACCGGCAGGATCGCTACCTCGGCATCATCGACCGCGTCCGCGCCGCCATGCCCGATGCCGCGATCACCACCGACATCATCGTGGGCTTCCCCGGCGAGACCGAGGGCGACTTCGAGCAGACCCTCGAGGTGGTCCGGCAGGCCCGCTTCGCCAGCGCCTTCACCTTCCAGTACTCCAAGCGCCCCGGGACGCCGGCCGCCGAGATGGCCGACCAGCTGCCCAAGGAGGTCGTCCAGGAGCGCTACCTGCGGCTGACCGCGCTCCAGGAGGAGATCAGCTGGGCCGAGAACCGCGCGCAGCTCGGCCGTCGCGTCGAGCTGCTCGTCGCAGCGGGGGAGGGCAGCAAGGACGCCGCGACGGGCCGGCTCTCCGGTCGCGCCCGCGACGGCCGGCTGGTGCACTTCACGGCTGCCGACGGCGTCCGGCCCGGTGACGTCGTCGAGACGGTGGTGACCGACGCCAAGCCGCACTTCCTCGTCGCCGACGGCGCGCTGCTGTCCCACCGGCGCACCCGCGCGGGCGACGCGAGCGAGGCCGGCACCCGCCCGATGACGGCCGGCGTCTCGCTGGGCATGCCGCGGATCGGCGTCCCCGACCCGCTCCCGGCGGTCACCAGCTGCTGACCGACGCAGCAGGGCCCCCGTCCGGTCGGACGGGGGCTCTGCTGGCGTCCTGACTACCGGCGGGCGGACTTCTCCGCCTCGGCCAGCCACTCCCGGCGGGTGGCGAGGTTGGCCTGCGCCTCGTCGATCCGGCGCCGGTCACCGGCGGCCTCGGCCTTGGCCAGCTGCTCCTCGGCCTTGGTCACCGCGGCCCGCATGGAGGTGACCATGGGGTTCTCCGCAGCGGCGCGGGGACGGCCGGCGTCGGCGGCGCCCCGGACCTTCTGCTCGACGGCCTGCATGCGGTCCTCGAGCTGGCGCATGACCCCGCGCGGCACGTGCCCGATGGCGTCGTAGCGCTCCTGGATCTTGCGCAGCGCGTTCTGCGCCCCGCGGAGGTCCTTGGACGGATCGATCCGCTCGGCCTCGACCAGCAGCTCCTCCTTGCGCTGCTGGTTGGCGAGCTCCTCGTCGGTGCGCGCCTTGTCCGACTCGGTGCGCGCGGTGAAGAAGACGTCCTGCGCGGCGCGGAACTGCTTCCACAGGTCGTCGTCGCCGTCCCGGCCGGTGCGCGGCACCGCCTTCCAGCGGTCCATGAGGGAGCGCATCGCGGCGCTGGTCGGGCCCCACTCGGTGGAGGTCGACAGCCGCTGCGCCTCCCGGATCAGCTCCTGCTTGGCGGCGCGGGCCTCACCGCGCTGCGCGTCGAGCTGGGCGAAGTGCGCCCCACGACGGCGGCCGAAGGCATCCCGCGCCGCGGCGAACCGCGTCCACAGCACCTCGTCGGTCTTGCGGTCGATCCCGCGGATCGTCTTCCACTCCTCGACGATCGCCTTGAGCCGGTCGCCGGCGGCCTTCCACGCCGTGGACTCCTCGGCGATCGTCTCGGCCTCGGCGGCCAGCGCCTCCTTGCGCGCCACCTGGGCGGCACGCGCGGCGGCCTTCTCGGCGCGGGACTCCGCGGCGGCGGAGTCGGCCGTGCCCACCATGGCGCGCGCCCGGGCGGCGAGCCCGTCGAGGTCGCCGACGGCGGCGGCGCTCGGGATGGACTCGGCCAGCGCCTGCGCCTTGCCCTTGATCTCCGCGGGGTTGCCGGTGTGCGCCTTCAGCCGGGCCTCGAGCAGGGTGACCTCGGTGGCCAGGTCGTCGAATCGGCGGGCGTAGTGCGCCAGGCCCGCCACGGGGTCGCCGGCCTGCCAGGAGCCGACGGCCCGCTCGCCGTCGGAGGTGCGGACGTAGACGGTGCCGTCCTCGTCGACGCGGCCCCATCGCGAGGGGTCGGCGACCGCCTCGGCCGAGGGCGCCATCGACGCGGGGGAGGGCACCGCTGGAGCGGGGGTCGGCGTCGCGGGGTCGGCCGCACCGGCGGCGGGCGGTGTCTCGGCGTCGGCTAGCGCGGCGGCGGATGGCAGGTCGGCGGCGTTCTCGGGCGCCGGCGCCGGGACGGCGGCCTCCGGGGCGGCCGCCTCGAGGATCTCGGCCGCCGGGACGGCCACCTCGGGAGCCGTTCCCTCGGCAGCGGCCTCGCCGGGGGCCGGTTCCGCCGTCGGGTCGGGGAGGGCGGCCTCGGCCGGCGTCGGCGCGGCGGCCGTCCCGGCGTCGGGCGTCACCGCGTCCGGTCCCTGCTCCACCTTCGGGGTGGCCACGTCGGGGGTCTCCACAATCGGTGGAGCGTCCTGCTGCGCCCCGCTGCCGGGGTTGTCCGTGCTCGACACCCGGGCAGTGTCCCACGTCGCATCGGCGAGACTGCTGGATGTGAGTGCCGTTCCCGGGAGACCGCCGGTCCCGTTCACCCCCGTCGGGGTCACCGTCGCGTTCTGCCCGGCGCCGCCGCTGCTGGTGCCCACCGTCGAGGGTCGGCCGGAGAAGGCCACCGCGGCCCTGCGGCGCGCCTGCGCGGACGCCGTGGCCGCCATGTTGGCGTTCCGACCGGAGGTGGTGGTGGTGGCGGGGACGGGCGCCCCAGCCGGGGTCCGGTTCGGCGATGGCGACGCCGGTGATCTGCGGGGATACGGCGTCGATTTGGAACTCCCCTTCGCCGGCCGGGTGCGCCCCGGCGGACGCCGGCTGCCGCTGGCGCACCTGCTGGGCGCCTGGCTGCTGGACGAGGCGGGTTACGCCGGCACGCGGGTCGGCGTCGGTCCCGAGGACCTGCCCGGGTTCGTGCGGTCCCTGCCCGGGGCGGTGGGCGTCCTGGCGATGGGTGAGGGTTCCGCGCGGCGCAGCGTCAAGGCACCGGGTTACCTCGACCCGGCCGCGGAACCCTTCGACGACGCGGTCGCCGACGCGCTCGGTCGGGGCGACGCGGCGGCTCTCGCGACGCTGGACGACGCCGAGGGGCAGCGGCTGCTGGCCGAGGGGGTGCCGGTCTGGCGCGCGGTCGGTGCGGCGCTGAGCGATCGATCCGTCGTCGGGCGCCTGCATGCCGCGACCGCTCCGTTCGGCGTCGGCTACCTGGTGGCCGACTGGCGAGCGCGATGAGCGAACCGCCGGTGGTGGCCGTGGTCGGGCCGACGGCCACCGGCAAGACCGCGCTCGCCGTGGGGCTGGCGCACCGGCTCGGTGGCGAGGTGGTCAACGCCGACTCGATGCAGCTCTACCGCGGCATGGACATCGGCACGGCCAAGCCCGACGCCGCCGAGCGCGACGGGGTGCCGCACCACCTGCTGGACCTCTGGCACGTGCGCGAACCGGCGTCGGTGGCCGAGTACCGGCAGCGCGCGCGGGCGGAGATCGACCGGCTGCGGGCGGCCGGCGTCGTCCCGCTGCTCGTCGGAGGGTCGGGGCTCTACGTCCGGGCGGTCCTGGACGAGCTGGACTTCCCGGGCACCGACGCCGCCGTGCGGGCGCGCCTGGAGGCGGAGCTCGTGGAGCTCGGGCCCGCGGCGCTGCACGCTCGGCTGGCCGGAGTCGACCCCGCCGCGGCGGCCGCCGTCCTGCCCGGGAACGGACGGCGCATCGTGCGGGCGCTGGAGGTCGTCGAGATCACCGGGGGCCCGTTCCGCGCCACGCTGCCCGAGCCGGTGCCGCACTACCCGGCGGTGCTCCTCGGTCTGGACCGGGACCCCGCCGAGCTCGACGAGCGGATCGCCCGGCGGGTGGACCGGATGTGGGAGCGGGGACTCGTCGCGGAGGTGGAGGCGCTGGCCGCCGACGGTCTGCGCGAGGGCCCCACGGCCTCGCGCGCGCTGGGCTACGCGCAGGTCCTGGCCCAGCTCGACGGCACCCTGACCCCGGACGAGGCCCGGGAGCGGACCGTCGTCACCACCCGCCGCTTCGTCCGCCGCCAGCGGTCCTGGTTCCGTCGGAGCGCGGCCACCACGTGGCTCGACGCCGCCCGGCCCGACCTGCGCGACGCCGCTCTCGCCGTGATCGGCGACCGTACGATCGGCCGGTGACCGCCTCCTCGCGCGTGCTGATCGGGCACGGCACCGAGAACGACTTCGTCGTGCTGCCCGACCCCGACGGGTCGGTGTGGCCCGAGGCGCGCCTGGACCCCGCCCTGGTGCGCCGGCTGTGCGACCGCCGTGCCGGACTCGGTGGCGACGGCGTCCTGCGGCTGGTGCGCAGCGCGCACGTGCCCGACGCCGCGGCGGTCCTGGGCGCCGACCTCGACGCCTGCGAGTGGTTCATGGACCACCGCAACGCCGACGGCTCGTACGCCGAGATGTGCGGCAACGGCATCCGGCTGTTCCTGCACGCGCTGATCGCCGAGGGGCTGCTCGACCGGGCCGCGTGCACCGCCGGCGTCCTGGTGGGCACCCGCGGCGGACCGCGCCGCGTCGGGACGGCCGAGGGCGGCGGCTACTGGGTGGACATGGGTCCCGCACGCGAGTTCGGCCGGGGCTCGGCCGAGGTGGACGGTGTGGACTTCCCCGGGATCGCGGTGTCGATGGGCAACCCGCACCTGGCCGCCCTCACCGACGTCGACGTCGACACCCTGGACCTGACCCGCGAGCCGGTGTTCGACGCCGAGCTGTTCCCCGAGGGCGTCAACGTCGAGCTGGTCAACGTGCTCCAGCCGGGCGCCCACATCCGGCTCCGGGTGTTCGAGCGCGGGGTGGGCGAGACGCGCTCCTGCGGCACCGGCGCCTGCGCTGCGGCCTACGCGGCGCTGACCCACGAGGACCGCACGGAGGGAACCGTCGTCGTCGACGTGCCCGGGGGCCGCCTGTCGGTGCAGATCGACCCCCGGACGACGGTGCTCACCGGCCCCGCGGTGCTCGTGTCGGCCGGATCGCTGTGCCCGGAGTGGCTCGGCGACTGACCCTCAGGGGGAGTCGGGGGTGTCGGCCCGCGTCTCCGGGTCGTCGGTCGGCGCCTCGGGCTTGTCCCCGGGACCCACGTTGCCCGTGCCCCGCGGCTCTCCGGTGCCGGTGTCCTGGTCGGCGCCGCCGAACGGGTTGCGCGGCGGACCGCCGATGCCCTTCGGGTCCCGACCGGGGTCGTCGAGCTCGCTGTTCGAACCCACGCTGCTCGATCCGGTGGTCATCGGTTCCTCCTGGTGTGCGGGATCTCGTCGGGGGAGGCCCTACCCGCGCCCCCGTCCGGGATGCACCGGGGCCCGTCCGGTGTTGTGCCCGGTGATGACAACTCAGGTGCTACCTGCCGCAGACCGTGCCACGCTGGAGACGATGACCACCGCTCAGAACCGCGCCATCCTGGACGACGCCGAGGCCCGCGTCGACAAGGCCGCCGCCGCCCGCCCCGCCGACGACACCACCGTTTCCTACGACCTCGAGGCACGTGGCGCGCTGCGCCGCGTCGCCGGGCTCGGCACCGAGCTGGCCGACGTCACCGAGGTCGAGTACCGGCAGCTGCGCCTCGAGCGCGTCGTGCTGGTCGGGGTGTGGACCGAGGGGACGCAGGCCGACGCGGACCGCTCGCTGGCCGAGCTGGCCGCCCTGGCCGAGACCGCCGGCTCCCAGGTGCTCGAGGCCGTGAGCCAGCGCCGCGACAAGCCGGATGCGGCCACCTACGTCGGGTCGGGCAAGGCCGGCGAGATCCGCGACATCGTGGCCGCGACCGGCGCCGACACCGTGATCTGCGATGGCGAGCTCACCCCCGGCCAGCTCAACCAGCTGGAGAAGGTGCTCAAGGTCAAGGTCGTCGACCGGACGGCGCTGATCCTCGACATCTTCGCCCAGCACGCCACCAGCCGGGAGGGCAAGGCCCAGGTCGAGCTGGCGCAGATGCAGTACATGCTGCCGCGCCTGCGCGGCTGGGGTGAGTCGATGTCCCGGCAGGCCGGTGGCCGCGTGGCCGGCGGTGGGGGCATCGGTACCCGCGGCCCCGGTGAGACCAAGATCGAGACCGACCGCCGGCGGATCCGCGCGCGGGTGAGCAAGCTGCGCCGCGAGATCGCCGGCATGGCGACCGCGCGGGCGACCCAGCGCAACAGCCGCGACCGCAACGCCACGCCGTCCGTGGCGATCGCCGGGTACACCAACGCCGGGAAGTCGAGCCTGCTCAACCAGCTGACCGGCGCCGGGGTGCTCGTGGAGAACGCGCTGTTCGCCACCCTGGACCCGACCGTGCGCCGGGCCCAGGGCCCCGACGGCCGGGAGTACACGCTCACCGACACCGTCGGCTTCGTCCGGCACCTGCCGCACCAGCTTGTCGACGCCTTCCGGTCAACGCTGGAGGAGGTCGCCGCCGCGGACCTGCTGCTGCACGTGGTCGACGGGTCCGACCCCGACCCGCTCGGTCAGATCAACGCCGTCCACGTCGTCCTCCAGGACATCGACGCCTCCTCGGTGCCCGAGGTGATCGTCGTGAACAAGGTCGACGCCATGGACGAGGAGGCCATCCTCACCCTGCGCCAGGCCCTGCCCGGGGCCGTGTGGGTCTCCGCGCGGACCGGTGCCGGCATCGAGGAGCTGCGCGAGCTCGTCGCGGCCCGGCTGCCGCATCCCGACGTCGACGTCGACGTGCTGGTGCCCTACGACCGGGGTGACCTGGTGGCCCGCGTGCACCGGGACGGCGAGGTGCTCGCCGAGGTGCACGAGGCCGGTGGCACCCGGCTGACCGCACGGGTGGACGGCGCGCTGGCCGCCGCGCTCGAGGAGTTCGGCGCCCCGGTCGGCTGACCGGTCCGCCCGGCTCGCCGGATCACAGGCAGGTCACGGACCGGTACGGTGACCCGGTGACGAGCGGCGTGGTGCACGACGCCGGCCCCCGGGGCAGCACCTCGGGGACGCCGGTGGGCCGGCCCTCGTGGTGGGCGGTGCTCGCCGCCCTGGTGGTCGGCGGGCTCGTGACCCTGGACCTGCTCACGTACGGCGCGTCCGAGCGCCTCGACCTGCGGGTCTCCGACGTCGTCGACGGGTGGGGGCTGGCCGACTCGGCGGCGTATCCGCTGGTCTGGGTGGTGACCCAGCTCGGTGGCCGCGTGACCATCCTCGTGGTGCTCGCGGGCCTGGTCGGTTACCTCGCCTGGACCCGCCGGACCCTGCTGCCCCTGGCCCGCGTGCTGGTGGCCCTCGCGCTCCTGACCGGAGCGGTGTACGCGATCAAGTACGGGACGGGGCGGACCGCGCCGCGCTTTCCCGGGAGCTACTTCTTCCACGACGACGGGGCGTCGTTCCCCTCGGGGCACGTCGCCAACGCCGTCCTCATGTGGGGCGTGGCGCGGTGGCAGGCCGTCGAGTACGGGCTGCCCGTCCGGGTGCAGCAGATCGCGTGGTGGCTGGCCGTCGTCGGCCCGGTGCTCACCGGGCTGTCGATGATCGCGTTGAACTTCCACTGGGTCACCGACGCCGTGGTGGGCGCAGCGGTGGGCGTGGTGCTGCTGGGCGTGGTTCACGCACTCGATGCATTGGTTCTGTCACGCTGGGTTCGTGCCCGAGCAGGCCGGCAGACCGCGTAGCGGCGGCGGAGGACGCGCCACCCGGGTCGTTCCCCTCGGCCTGGCCGTCGTCCTCGGCGTCGTGCTGCCCGTCGGCGCCACCGGTGTCGCCGCCGCTGAGGAGCCGGGGGCGCCGGTGGTGCGGTGCTCGATCACCGATCCGGCGCTGGCCGAGATCTCCGGGCTCGTCGACCTCGGTGAGCGGATGCTCGTGATGAACGACGGCGGCGAGCAGGTCGCCGTCACCGTGCTCGACTCCGGGTGCCAGGTGCTCGAGACGCGCACCGCCGACGTCGACCCCTACGACCCCGAGGACCTGGCGCTGGCGGCCGACGGCACCCTCTGGTTGGCCGACGCCGGCGACAACAACGCCTCCCGGGCGACCGTCGCGCTCATCGCGCTGCGTCCGGACGGCTCCGCCGCGGTGCACCGGCTCAGCTACCCCGACGGCGCGCACGACTCCGAAGCGCTCTTGCTGGCCCCGGACGGCACGCCGTACCTCGTGACCAAGGAGGTGCTGGGCTCCAGCGGGGTCTACCGGCCCACCGCCCCGCTGTCGGCCGGGACGACGGTGCCGATGGAGCGCGTGGCGACGGTCAACCTGACGCTCACCGGCACGGCCGGTGGCCCCGTCGGACGGGCCGGCCAGCTGCTGGTGACCGGGGGAGCGGTGGCCGGCGACGGGCACGCACTGGCGCTGCGCACCTACACCGACGCCTACGTGTGGCCGCTGGTGGGCTCCGACGTGGTCGGCGCCCTGGCCGGGACGCCGGCGCGCACGGCGCTGCCCGAGTCACCGCAGGGGGAGGCGATCAGCTTCACCGGGGACAACCGGCAGCTCGTCGTCGCCAGTGAGGGGGTGCCCGGAGACGTGGTCGTGGTGCCCCTGCCGGCCGGGGCAGCTGCGGCGGCCACCGGGACGACGGACGGTCCGGTGCCCAGCCTGAGCGACCTCACCAGCTCCGAGCGGTCGCCGATCACCTCGGCGCTGATCGCCGCCGCCGTGGCGACCGTCGTGGTGTGGGTGGGTTCGCTGTTCCGCCGCCGCCCGAAGGCCTGAACGGAATCTGACCCGAACTGCCTGGGGTCCTGCCCGGCTGGGCGGGACCCCAGGCAGCGCTCAGGTCCTAGACCCGGCGCAGCACCGAGACGACCCGGCCGAGCACGGTCGCGTCGTCGCCGGGGATCGGCTCGTAGGCCGGGTTGTGCGGCAGCAGCCACACGTGGCCGTCCCGGCGCTTGTAGGTCTTGACCGTCGCCTCGCCGTCGATCATCGCGGCGACGATCTCGCCGTTCTCCGCGGTGGGCTGCTGGCGCACGACCACCCAGTCACCGTCGCAGATGGCGGCCTCCACCATCGAGTCACCGACGACCTTGAGCATGAACAGCGTGCCCTCGCCGACCAGCTCGCGGGGGAGGGGGAAGACCTCCTCGACCGCCTGCTCGGCGAGCACCGGCCCACCGGCGGCGATCCGGCCGACCAGGGGCACGTAGGTCGGCGCGGCAGCCGGCTCGTCGGTGCCGGCCACCTGCTCCGCGAGGGGCGCCGCGGGGCTCGAGGTGTCGCCCGGGAGCCGGACGTCGAGCGCGCGGGGGCGGTTCGGGTCGCGCCGCAGCCAGCCCTTCTTCTGCAGCACGGAGAGCTGGTGGGCCACCGACGAGGCGGAGGACAGGCCGACGGCCTCGCCGATCTCGCGCACCGACGGCGGATAGCCGCGCCGGTCGATGGAGTCGCGGATGACCTCCAGGACCCGGCGCTGGCGCTGGGTCAGCCCGTCGCCGTCGGTGCCGCGGTCGGGGAAGGAGCGCACGGAGGCCGTGCCGCCCTCCGGTTCCGTCGCCGTGCTGCGCGTCCGCCGGCCGCCCGACGTCCCGCTGGTCTCCGCCACGTCTCCTCCTCGCGGGCCGCCGGTGCAGCCCTGCTGGTCGCGTCCTCCGAACCGTAGCGCTGATCACCTCACCTTTCAAACACGTGTTCGAAGCCCGTCATCGTGTCGGCTCGCTTCTGTCGGCGGTCTCCGGTAGACATCGCACAGACGTTCGAATCGAACAGCCGTTCGAAGGCCCGGGCATCGGTGCAGGTCGGGAGGAGTGGTCATGGGTGGAGTGGCGCAAGCCGTGGTGGAGTTCGACGAAGCGGTACAGGCCCCGTGGCGGCCGCCGTTGGCAGGAGGGTCCGGGCAGCGGCGCGCCCTGCGTGCGGTGCCGGACCTGCCGGAGGTCGCAGCGGGCCGTCGGCGGACGACGGGCACCCCGGTGCGCCGGCCCGTCCCGGCGGGCACCACGACCCCGCGCCGCCCCGTGGCTCCGGGCAGGGGCGTCGACGTGCGGCCCGCGCCGGGTCTCCGGCTGACGCGGCGGGCGCGCCGGCTCGGGGCGGTCGTCGGCCTGACCGTCGGCGTCGCGCTCGGCTCGTGGGTGGGGTCGGCCGTCGCGGGGGGTGACGAGAGCGGGTTGCGGCTGGTGGGGGAGAGCAGCGTCGTGGTCCAGCCGGGCGACTCGCTCTGGTCCATCGCTGCCGCCGTCGCCGGCGACGGGGACGACGTCCGTGAGGTCGTCGCCGAGATCCGCGAGCTGAACGAACTGTCCGACGCCGTCGTCGTGCCGGGGCAGCTCCTCCTCCTGCCGTGACCAGGGAGGAGAGCCCGGGTGACGGGTCCGGCGACAGGGCAACACCTCTCCAACCTGGGGTGCCGACTTCGTCAATGATCCGCAGAGGCGTCTTCACCCGTAGTCGCTGGTCGAACGCATACGGTCGTCGTGTGTCAGGTGCCATGGACAGCCGCGCCGCTGTGTTCACCAGCTCTCCCCAGTCCGTCGAGGTCTACCAGGCCGGGACGTGGTGGCGGGGCGAGCTCCTGGGCTGGCGGCACGACGCCTCGGGTGCCTGCCAGATGTGGGTGCGGGTGGTCGCCGGTGGCGTCGAGGAGACGGCGTGGATCGACCTCGCCGCCCTGCGGCTGCCCGAGGCGCCGGTCGATCCGGCTACCGCGCCCAGCCGGATCGACTCCCGGGTCAAGCAGGAACTCCCGCCGGCCCAGGCGATCTCCGCGCTGCGCGGCCGCCCGCTCACCGCCGACGCGACCGCCACCGCTGCGCTGCCGATGATCCGCGACGAGATCGCGGCGCCCGCGGCTCCGGCGATGGGTGCCGCCGCCGTGGCGCCCACGGTCTCCGTGCCGCGGCCCGGCGGACGCCGGCGGGCGCCCGAGGACGTCGACATCCAGGTGGTGGCCGCGGCCGAGGTCGCGGTCCCGCCGGGCCGGCACCGCGCCCCCCGTGACGAGGGCCGGCACCGCGCCGACGACACCGAGGTCTTCGCTGTCATCACCGACGAGGCCGACCGGGGCGGTGCGGCGGTCGAAGAGTCGACCGGGGCCGTGGGCTCGCGTCGTGCGGTCCGGTCGCACGCCGGCACCGGACGGTCGATGCCCCTGGCGCGCACGGCCCGGCCCGAGGAGTCTCACGGGCGCGCGGAGGTCTGCGCCGGGCGGACCGAGGCCGAGTCTGACCTGCTCACCCGTCCCATGCGGCTGGGCGACCTCACGCCGGGCTCCCGTCGCCCGACGGTGGGCGGCTCGGTCGTCGGGGCCTGACGCCCCGGCTCGCTCTGTTGTTCGGTCACTCGGCCGGCCGCTGGCCGCCGGCCGCGACCGCTGACGCGGTGGGCTCACCACGGCCCCGGCCAGCCGGTCGTCGCCCCTCGGGGCCGTGCGGGGTCCGGGCTGCCGGGTCGCCCCGGGAGGGTCGACCGCGGTCGGCGCTCGGCACCACCGGCGTCCCCTCTACACCTCCGGAGGGCTCGTCCGGGCGTGTGGTGTGACGGCTGGGATGCCGTGTTCCTGCGGGTGACGGCCGGGTCAGGGTGGAACACGCCGGTCGGCGGATGTCTTGCACATCTAGTGGGCCCAGGCTTAGGGTTCCACTAGATCTAGTAGTTACAGAGATGTAAGCCTTGTCCACAGGCCAGTCCTCAGGTTCTCCCCGCGGCGTCCACCGGATGTCCCCAGGGGGTCCACAGGAGGCCCGGACGAGGTGCCGCTGAGGGAGGTGGACCGCGATGCGATGCCCGTTCTGCCACAACCCCGACAGCCGGGTGATTGACTCGCGGGAGGCCGACGAGGGGGCGACCACGCGTCGTCGCCGTTCGTGTCCGCAGTGCGGGCGGCGGTTCACCACCGTCGAGGAGGCCGTCCTCGCCGTCGTGAAGCGCAGCGGCGTCAGCGAGCCGTTCAACCGCTCCAAGGTCGTCGCCGGTGTCCGCCGCGCCTGTCAGGGCCGGCCGGTCGACGAGGACCAGCTGGCCCTGCTCGCCCAGCAGGTCGAGGACACGATCCGCGCCAGCGGCGCGGCGGAGGTACCCGCTCACGAGGTGGGTCTCGCCATCCTCGGCCCGCTCCGGGAGCTCGACGAGGTCGCCTACCTGCGCTTCGCCAGCGTCTACCGCTCCTTCACCTCGGTGGCCGACTTCGAGAAGGAGATCGCCGAGCTGAAGGCCCGCCCCGCGGGTGCGGCCACCTCCTCCGCCGGTCCCTCCGACGGCTCCTGAGAACTGTCACCACCTACCGCTAGACACACCTCGAGCACTTCGATCGCGGCTCTTCCCCAGCCCCCGATCCGTCACCGCGCGGCTCCACGGCGCGCACCCAGCACCACACCGAGCACCACACGACCACGGGAGAGCTCCACACCATGACCGAGACCGACGACCGCTTGGCCGGCACGCGCGCGCGGCGCACCCCGAAGGCGCCCAGCCGCAAGGGCCTGAAGATCAAGCGGGTCTTCACCACCGCCGGTGTGCACCCCTACGACGAGGTGACGTGGGAGCGCCGCGACGTCGTCATGACCAACTGGCGGGACGGCTCGATCAACTTCGAGCAGCGCGGTGTCGAGTTCCCGGCCGAGTGGAGCATCAACGCCACCAACATCGTCACCACGAAGTATTTCCGTGGCGCCGTCGGCAGCGCGCAGCGCGAGAGCAGCCTCCGCCAGCTGATCGACCGGGTGGTGCTCACCTACGGTGCGGCCGGTCGCGAGCACGGCTACTTCGCCTCCGAGGGCGACGCCGAGATCTTCGAGCACGAGCTGACCTGGATGCTCATGCACCAGTACTTCAGCTTCAACTCGCCCGTGTGGTTCAACGTCGGCACGAGCGCGCCGCAGCAGGTCAGCGCCTGCTTCATCCTCGCCGTCGACGACGAGATGGACTCGATCCTGAACTGGTACCGCGAGGAGGGCCTGATCTTCAAGGGCGGCTCCGGTGCCGGCCTCAACCTCTCCCGCATCCGCTCCTCCAAGGAGCTGCTCTCCTCCGGTGGCACCGCCTCCGGCCCGGTCTCCTTCATGCGGGGCGCCGACGCCTCCGCCGGGACCATCAAGTCCGGTGGCGCGACCCGTCGCGCCGCGAAGATGGTCGTCCTCGACATCGACCACCCCGACATCGAGGAGTTCATCGAGACCAAGGCGCGCGAGGAGGACAAGATCCGCGCGCTGCGGGACGCCGGCTACGACATGGACCTGGGCGGCAAGGACATCACCAGCGTCCAGTACCAGAACGCCAACAACTCCGTCCGCGTCTCCGACGAGTTCATGCGCGCGGTGGAGGAGGGCGACGAGTTCGGTCTGCGCGCCCGCCTCGACGGCTCGGTCATCGAGACCGTCGACGCCAAGACCCTCTTCCGCAAGGTCACCCAGGCGGCCTGGGAGTGCGCCGACCCGGGCATCCAGTACGACGACACGATCAACGACTGGCACACCAACCCCGAGACGGGCCGGATCAACGCGTCCAACCCCTGCTCGGAGTACATGAGCCTGGACAACAGCTCGTGCAACCTGGCGTCGCTGAACCTCATGAAGTTCCTCAAGGCCGACGGCACGTTCGACGCGAAGAACTTCGTGAAGGCCGTCGAGCTGGTCATCACCGCGATGGACATCTCCATCTGCTTCGCCGACTTCCCGACCGAGCCGATCGGTGAGACGACCCGCGCCTACCGCCAGCTGGGCATCGGCTACGCCAACCTGGGCGCGCTGCTCATGGCGACCGGCCACGCCTACGACTCGCGCGGTGGCCAGACCCTCGCCGCGGCCATCACCTCGCTGATGACCGGCACCGCCTACCGCCGCTCGGCCGAGCTGGCCGGGATCGTCGGCGCCTACGACGGGTTCGCCCGCAACGCCGACGCCCACGCCCGCGTCATGCGCAAGCACGCCGCGGCCAACGACGCCATCCGTCCGGTCGGCGCCGACGACGCCGACGTGCTGAAGGCCGCCACCCAGCAGTGGCAGGACTGCCTGGAGATCGGCGCCGACAACGGCTGGCGCAACGCGCAGGCCTCGGTGCTGGCCCCGACCGGCACCATCGGCTTCATGATGGACTGCGACACGACCGGCATCGAGCCGGACTTCTCGCTGGTCAAGTTCAAGAAGCTGGTCGGCGGCGGCTCGATGCAGATCGTCAACCAGACGGTGCCGCGGGCGCTGCGCAGCCTGGGCTACCAGGAGGAGCAGATCGAGGCGATCGTCGAGTACATCGCCGAGCACGGCCACGTGGTCGACGCCCCGAGCCTGCGCCCCGAGCACTACGAGGTCTTCGACTGCGCCATGGGCGAGCGGGCCATCTCCCCGATGGGCCACGTCCGCATGATGGCCGCGGTGCAGCCGTTCATCTCCGGCGCGATCAGCAAGACGGTCAACATGCCGGAGACGGCCACCGTCGAAGAGGTCGAGAAGATCTACTTCGAGGGCTGGAAGATGGGCCTCAAGGCGCTGGCCATCTACCGCGACAACTGCAAGGTCGGTCAGCCGCTGTCCGACGCCAAGGCCAAGAAGGCCGAGGTCGTGGTCGAGGAGGCGGCTGCTCCGTCGGCGCTCTCGCACCCGGTCCGGAAGCGGCTGCCGAAGAAGCGGACGAGCGTCACCACCTCGTTCAGCGTCGCGGGCGCCGAGGGCTACATGACCGCGGGCATGTACGAGGACGGCAGCCTCGGTGAGGTGTTCCTCAAGCTCGGCAAGCAGGGCTCGACCCTGGCCGGTGTCATGGACGCCTTCTCGATCGGCATCTCGCTCGCGCTGCAGCACGGTGTGCCGCTGGAGACCTACATCTCCAAGTTCACCAACATGCGCTTCGAGCCGGCCGGCATGACCGACGACCCGGACATCCGGATCGCCCAGTCGGTGATGGACTACATCTTCCGTCGCCTGGCCCTGGACCACCTGCCCGTCGACAAGCGCGCGGGCCTCGGCATCTTCACCGCCGAGGAGCGGGCCGCGCAGGTCTCCGGGTACGGCACGTCCGCGTCGACGGCCACGGTCGTCGAGGAGGAGGTCGACCTGGAGCAGCTGCGTGGCTCCGCGCCGATCGAGACCACCAAGGTCGAGGAGAAGGTCACCCCCGAGGGCCCGAAGTCGGTCAAGGAGGCGCACTCGTCGGCCGAGCTGCTCGAGCTGGTCACCGGCACCGCCACCGACGCGCCGCTGTGCATGACCTGCGGCACGAAGATGCGTCCCGCCGGCAGCTGCTACGTCTGCGAGGGCTGCGGCTCCACCAGCGGCTGCAGCTGATGTAGCCGGCCGGGAACGGCCTCTGTCCCAAGCGGTTCCCACAGTCCGACGGCCCGGTCCTCCCACGGAGGACCGGGCCGTTCGGCGTCCGGTGGTCGGACCGTGAACCGGGCGTCAGGCCGGGCGGCCGAGCAGTTCCCGCGGCGGGGCGCCCGGCGCTCAGAGCACGTGGTGGCCGTACATCTCGCCCAGCGGATCGGCGATCAGCTCGATGCGAGCTCCGTCCGGGTCGCGGAAGTAGACCGAGACGCCGCTGTGGACGACGTGCTCCACGCCCGCCTCGGTCAGCCGCTCGACCAGGGCCTCCCAGCGCTCCGGCTCCACGCTGATCGCCATGTGGTGCAGCCCGCCGAACACCTCCGCGTACGGGCCGACGTCCAGCCCCGGGAAGTCGAAGAAGGCGAGGAGGTTGCCGTTCCCGATGTCGAAGAAGAAGTGCGACGACCCGGGGTAGTCGCGGTTCTCGATGAGCTCGGTGAGCGGGAAGCCGAGCAGGTCCTGGTAGAAGCGCACGGTCCGCTCGACGTCGCCGCTGATCAGCGCGGTGTGGTGCAGCCCGCGGGCGGTGGAGGCGGGACGCTCGCCGGCGGGCTTGAGGTGCTCGGCGCGGATGCGGGCGCGCTCGGCCTCGAGGGCGGCGGGGTCGGGAGTGGTCGTGGTCATCGGGGTCGCCTCTCGGGTCGGACGGGGACCGGCCTCCCGACTATGCACCCGGCGCCGGGTTGCAGAGGAGCGGTGCACGTCGGGCTGGTCGGGTGCCGGGCCGGCTCACACGCGCCGCCGCGTCCGGTCGAACGAGGCGCTCCACCCACCGCCGGGCGGTGCCACGCCTCCGGCGCTCCAGAGGACGCCCGTGCGGGCGGACTTACCGGGCCGGTGTCGCGGCCGTCGTCCTCCATGGGTGACACTCCGCGGGTGACTGCTCTCGGGGACGCAGTGCGCTCTGTCGACGCCGCGGATCGGCCGCAGCGCATCCTCGAGTCGTTGCTCGAGGCGACGGTGTTCCTGGAGGCTCCGCAGCGGCCGGGCGTGATGACCGTGCAGACCCCAGCGGGCACGCTGACGCCCGTCTTCAGCGACCTGCAGCTGCTCGCGGAGCAGCGCGGCCCGGTGCCGTGGTTCTCCACGACCGGCGCCGATCTGCTCGCCCAGGCCCCGGACATCGACCTCCTGCTGGACCCGGGCAGCGCGCACTCCGTGGTGCTGCGCACGAGTCGGCTGAAGCGCGCCGTCCGCGTCGACCACGCGGGAGGCGACCGGATCGAGCTGGGGGGTGGACGTGGCTGATCTCGTCGTCGATCTCGACGGGCTCGCGCGCACCGGCCGGCGACTGGACGACGCGCTCGGTGTCGCGCGTCAGGTGCACGACCGTGGCGCTGGCGTGGCCGCGGAGGTCGGTGATTTCGGCAGCCCGGTCCTGCGGAACGCGGTACACGACTTTCTCGACGAGTGGTCCTACGGCTGTGGGCTGATCGCCGACGACGCGCAGGTCCTCGTGGAGATGCTGCAGCAGGCCGTGACGACCTACCGGGCCGCGGACGAGGCGGCGGCAGCAGCCGTGCCGCCGGCCCCCGTCGTCGTCCTCGGTGGGACGGCGCAGTGAGCGGACTGCACGCCGCTGCCCGGCCCGAGGAGCTGGTACCCGGCGACGAGGCGGGACTGGAGTCCCTCGCGAGCGTCCTGCGCCGCTACGGCGACGGCTGCACGCAGGCGGTGCAGACGCTGCGCGCCATCGACGACGGCGCCTGGGTGGGGGAGGCGGCCGACGCCTTCCGGGCGGCGGTGGACGAACTCCCGGGCAAGCTGGACCGGGCGGCGACCGCCTTCGGGGAGGCCGTCCGGGTCGTGCGGATGTACGTCGAGGACCTGCGGCGGGCGCGGACGCAGGCGCAGCGCGCCATCGACCTGTACGCCCATGCCGAGCAGCTGACCGGCCGCTGGGAGCAGCACCGGACCGACTACCGGGCGGCGGTCGCGCAGCACCGGACGCACCGGGCCGAGCCCGGCTTCGACCCCGCCGACGTGGGCATGGCGGCCCCGGCGGGCTCCGACCCCGGTGCGGCGGACCGGGCACAGGCCGAGCGCCTGCTCCGCGACGCCCGCGCCGACGTCGAGGACTCCGCCGAGCACGCCGCCCGCGCGCTGCGGGACGCCGCCGAGCTGGCGCCGGACGAGCCGGGGCTGCTGAGCAAGGCCGTGGGGCAGGTCGGGCAGTTCCTCGCCGGCGCCGGCGAGGCGCTCTACGGGCTGGCCGAGTTCGCGTTCAAGCTGTCCCCGGCCTACCTGCTCATCGACCCGGAGGGCTTCGTCGAGAACGCCACCGGGCTGGCCGAGGGCCTCTGGTACGGCATCCAGCACCCCAGGGAGTTCGGCAAGGCCCTGCTGGACTGGGACACCTGGGCCGAGAACCCCGCACGTGCCCTCGGGCACCTGGTCCCCGACCTGCTGCTGGCCCTCGCCACGGGCGGGGCCGGCACGGCTGCCGTACGCACCGCACGCGCCGGCCGGGTGCTCGACGACCTCGCCGGCAGCGGACAGGCGCTGCGCCGGATGGTCGACGCGCCGGCGGAGCTGCGTGCGAGCTGGGCGGAGCGGTTCGGCGACCCGGGACGCGACGTCCTCGCGGTGCAGGGCAAGACCCCCTACGGGGGCGTCGACGAGTGGGCGACCGGGTGGGCGGAGCCGGGCCTGCGGTTCAACAGCGGCTGGCCGGGGCCGAGCCAGTTCGTGGCGCCCCACCACCTGGCCGACGACGTCGGCCGGGACGCCGGCCGCTACTACGAGGGTCTGCAGGTGCAGTCGTTCAGCCCCGACGGCAGTCCGGCGACGTACCGGCCGCAGCTCAAGACCTACGAGGTCGTCGAGCCCATGCCCCTGGGCGTGTCCGTGGCCCGGCACAACCCGCAGTTCGGTCCCGGAGGTCTGCCGCAGTACTACGTCCCTGACAACCTGGGCCAGCTCCTGGACGACGGGTTCATCCGCCCGGCCGGGGAGGTCACCATGAACGGGACGGTCGCCACCATCCAGCCACCGGGCGTCCCGGGCGTCGACGCCATGGCGCCACGCACGCTCGGCGAGAACGTGCTCAACGGCGTCGGTGGAGCCGCAGCAGGAACGGGCGCCCAGACGCTGGACCGGCTGGAAGGCGCCTCCCGATGAGCGAGCGCGGCAGGATCGACCGGAAAGGGTCAACCGATGAGTGAGCAGGCCAGGATCGACCTCGGGGAACCGCAGGACCCCTACCGGCCCTACACCCACCTGGTCCCGCTCGTGGAGGACCTGGTGCGGCGGGGGAACCGCCTGACGATCACCGGGAAGCGGGGCGAGGCCTTCGTCAGCACCCAGGGCGGGTACAACGCCTACCTCGCCGAGCCGCTCGACATGGCGTACCTCCGCGCCACCTACGACCTCGGCGGCTATAGCTACGACGCCGCCACCGACCGCCTCACCGACGGGCGCAACTGGGTCAGCGTCTACGGCAGCGACAGCGGCCGGTAGCGACCACCGCCCGGCGGAGGCCGAGGTCGACGCCCACTCCTCGTCAGCGCAGCAGGCGGAGGCTGCCGGAGTCCCACGGCCGGGCGCGCTCG
Source organism: Blastococcus sp. TF02-09 (assembly GCF_003319105.1). Taxonomy (GTDB): domain Bacteria; phylum Actinomycetota; class Actinomycetes; order Mycobacteriales; family Geodermatophilaceae; genus Blastococcus. Next base: position 59,158 of record NZ_QOHH01000009.1, read on the forward strand.
GCGAGGAGCGCGGCCGCGTCGTCGTCGATCGTGGTGGTGCCCAGCTGCACGACGACGTCCCGGTGGCCGAGGTCGTGCAGCCCCCTCGCGACCCGGCACAGGGCCTCAGCCGCGAAGCCGTCGAGGTGCCCGCGGGAGCGGATGACCCCGGTGACCCGGTCCGTCCGGGCGGTGAACAGCGGAGGTCGCGATCGTCCGCTCTCGGTCGCATCCGGTTCCGTCGCGGCGCGGTGCTCGCTCGTGCCGGAGTGGTCGTGGGCCCCGTCTTGACGCACCCCGTCACGGTGACCGACGGAGGCTGCTCCTCCCCAGGGCACTAGGTCCCGACGTCCCGTCAGGGGATCAGGACGACGCGGCCGACCGCTCTGCGGCTCTCGATGTACTCGTGCGCGGCCGCGGCGGCCGAGAGCGGGAAAGTGCGGTCGACCAGGACGGTGAGCCGGCCCGCGGCGACGTCGTCCACCAGCTCCTGCACCATCGCCCGGACGCGTGGCGTGGTGATCTCACCGCCCAGGTAGACGCCGGTCAGCGACTGGTTCTGCAGCCCCAGCACGCCGGCGTTGAACGGGGTCAGGTCCCGGCCGGCGTTGCCGACGGTGATGGCGCGGCCCCGGCGGCCGAGGCAGGCGACGGACTTCTGCAGCGTCGCCCCGCCGACGGAGTCCACGACGAGGTCGACCCCACGGCCGCCGTCGGAGAGGGCCCGGACCTCCTCCACCCACCCCTTCCGGGAGTAGTCGACGGCGTGGTCCAACCCGAGCTCGGCGAGCGGCTCGAGCCGGGCCAGCGACGACGCGGTCGCGATGACCCGCGCCCCGGCCCGCTCGGCGAGCTGGATGGCGGCGACGCCGACGCCACCCGCACCGGCCTGGATCAGCACGGTCTCGCGCTCGCGCAGCCGGCCGAACTCGAACAGGCAGTCGTGCGCGGTGCCGAAGGCGACGGGCACGCAGGCGGCCGCGACGATGTCGGCGCCCTCGGGGACCGTCCAGGTGGTGCGCGCGGGCACGGCGAACAGCTCGGCGTGCGAGCCGTGGCCGGTGGTCGCGACCACCCGGTCGCCGACGGCCCGGTCGGTCACGTCGTCGGCGACCGCGACGATCGTCCCGGCCGCCTGGTATCCGACGACGTGCGGCTGGGAGAGCAGCGGACCACCGAGCCGGTTGAGGGTGTCCCCGCCCTCGACGGAGACGGCCTCCACCCGGATCAGCACCATCCCCGGGCCGACGTCCGGATCCGGGACCTCCTCGTACTGCAGGACGCCGGGGGGACCGTTGCGGTAGTAGACGGCGGCCTGCATGGGGCGCTCCCGGGGTCGAGTGGTCTGGGTCACCGGAACGTCGGCGCGCCGTCCGGCCATTCCGGCGGGGCCGGCACGGACTTCGAGCGCAGGTACTCGCCGACGGACTTCCCGATCTGGTCCACCCGCAGGTTCGACGAGCCGCCGGTGCCCAGCAGGCCCTGCAGCACGACGTGCACCGCGCGCAGGTGCGGGAACTCGTGCCGCACCACGGGCAGGTCCGCGGCCTCCGGCAGGAGCGCCCGCAGCCCGTCGGTGGACAGCGTCGTCCGCAGCCACTCCCAGTGCGCGGGGTCGCTCACCCAGATGCCGACGTTGGAGTTGCCGCCCTTGTCGCCGGCCCGGGCGTGCGCCGGCTCGCCGAGGGGCACCCACCGCCCATCCGCGACCGGGGCGCCCGCAGGCTCCGGGTGGCGGGGCTGCGCGACCTCCTCGTCGGTCGCCGTCCGGGACGGCGTCGGCGCGTCGAGCACCGTGCCGTCGTCCAGCACCGCCCGGTGCACCAGCACCTCGGCGGGCAGCAGCGCCGGCCAGTAGTCGATCCGCGGCCACGGCTCGCGGGCCGCCTGCGCGTGCCCGTCGTGGTGGAACCCGGGGAAGCCCTGCAGGTACAGGCTGCCGACGGCCGCGGGGAAGCCGCGCAGCTGCTCCCGCTCGCGGGCGGTGGCGATGACCCGGATGGGCACCGTCGCCTCCCACTGGGTGGCCGGGTCCGGTGCCGCGGTGCCCAGCGCGGTCACGTCCAGCTCGTCGACGACGTCGTCCAGCAGCAGCCCCAGCTGCTCCCGCAGGAGAGCCACCTTCTCGGGCACGTGCGGCGAGGTGCAGAACAGCATCGCGGAGATCTCGTAGCCGATCGGGGCGAAGACGGCGACCTTCGCGGTGGCCGGTGGGGGAGACCCGGTCACCGGGCCGATCGCCACGCGGTCCGGGCCGACCTGGGTCAGCCGGACCGTCTCGAGGTGCACCGTGGCGTCCGGGTTCAGGTAGCGCGGGCCCTGGATCTCGTACACCAGCTGGGCGGTCACCGTGTCGACGGTGACCATCCCGCCGTCCCGGGCGTGCTTGGTGATGACGCTGCTGCCGTCGGAGGCGACCTCGGCGATCGGGAAACCCGGCCGGGCCATACCGGGCACGGTCAGGAACCCGGAGAAGTTGCCGCCGGTGGCGTGCGCGCCGCACTCGATGACGTGGCCGGCGGTGACCGCGCCGGCCAGGGCGTCCCAGTCGTCCGGCGTCCACCCGTGCCACCAGGCGGCCGGCCCGACGGTGAGCGAGGCGTCGGTGACCCGGCCGGTGACGACGACGTCGGCGCCGGCCCGCAGCGCCTCGGCGATCCCGAAGCCGCCGAGGTGGGCGTTGGCCGCGATCGGTTGCACGCCCCAGTCCTTGAGCGGGGCGGAGGTATCCAGGTTCTCCATCGCGAACCCCTCGGCGTGGAACTCGTCGAGCCGCCCGAGCAGGTTGTCGCCCTCCACGTGCGCCACCCGCAGCGCGACCCCGGCCTTGGCGACCAGGGCGCGCACCGCGGCGGCCATCCCGGCCGGGTCGAACCCACCGGCGTTGGTGACCACCTTGATTCCGCGCTCGGCGATCACCGCGAGGTGCGGTGCCAGCTGGCGGAGGAAGGAGGGCGCGTAGCCGCCGCGCTCGGGGTTCTGCCGGTGCGCGGTCGCCATCCCGGCGAGCGTTACCTCGGCCAGGTAGTCGCCCATGAGGACGTCGACCGGATCGCCCGCCAGCGCCTCCTCGATGGCACTGGCCCGGTCACCGAGGTAGCCGGAGAAGTTGCCGATGCGGATCGGGGCGCGATCGGACATGCCTCGGACCGTAGCGAACCAGCGTCCCGGCGCGGTGACGCACGCAACACCGCGGGATACGGTCGCCTCCCAGCCGACGCCCACCCGAGGAGCCTCCGACGTGAGCCCTGCCGACGACCTCGCCGACCTGGCGACCATCTACCGGGACCTGCACGCGCACCCGGAACTCGCCTTCGCCGAGCACCGCACCGCCGGCATCGTCGCGGAGCGGCTCGAGGCACTCGGCTACGAGACCACCACCGGGGTCGGGGGCACCGGCGTCGTCGGCGTCCTGCGGAACGGGCCCGGTCCCACGGCGCTGCTGCGCGCCGACATGGACGGGCTCCCGGTGCTCGAGGAGACCGGCCTGGACTACCGCAGCACCGCCACGGGCATCGGTGCCGACGGCGTCGAGACGCCGGTGATGCACGCCTGCGGGCACGACGTGCACGTCACCTGCCTGCTCGGCGCCGCCGCGACCCTCGCCGCCGAACGGGACACCTGGAGCGGCACGGTGCAGCTGGTGTTCCAGCCCGCCGAGGAGGTCGGCGGCGGCGCCCAGTCGATGATCGACGACGGCCTGTTCGACCGCTTCGGCCGTCCCGACGTGGTGCTCGGCCAGCACGTCGGACCGCTGCCCGCCGGCCTGCTCGGCCTGCGCCGGGGCCCGGCGTTCGCCGGCGCGGACATGCTGCACATCGTGCTGCACGGCCGCGGGGGACACGGTTCCCGGCCCGAGACGTGCGTGGACCCCGTCGTCATGGCCGCGGCCACCGTGCTGCGGTTGCAGACCGTGGTCTCCCGCGAGGTGGCCGGTGGCGAGTCCGCCGTGGTGACCGTCGGCTCCCTGCACTCCGGCAACGCCGGCAACGTGATCCCGGAGCGGGCGGAGATGCGGGTCAGCGTGCGCTCGTACGACCCCGACGTCCGCGAGCGGCTGATGACCTCGATCGAGCGGATCGTGCGCGCGGAGGCAGCCGCCTCCGGGGCGCCGCAGGAGCCGGAGGTGACGCTCAAGGAGTCGTTCCCGGTGCTGATCAACGACCACGACGCCGGTGCGCGCACCATCGCGGGCTGGGACCGCGACCTCGGCGCCGGGCTGACGATCGACCCGGGCGCGGTCACCGGCAGCGAGGACGTCGGCATGCTCGCCACCGCGGCCGGCGTGCCGCTGGTCTACTGGCTGCTGGGGGGCGCCGACCCTGCGGCGTTCGCCGGCGTCAGCGACCGCGAGGGGCTGCAGCGCGTGGTCCGCGACCTGCCGTCGAACCACTCGGCGCAGTTCGCCCCGGTCATCGAGCCGACCCTGGGCACCGGCGTCAAGGCGCTGGTCTCGGCCGCCCGGACGTGGCTCCCCGTGGAGGGGCGCGGCTAGGTCCCTCCCCGGGAACGCGAGGAGGGGTGGAGCCCCGTGGCTCCACCCCTCCCGTGCGTGCGGCCTCAAGGCCGCCGGTCCTGCTCGATCAGGCGGTCGGCACCTCGATGGTGGCGACGCCGATCAGGAAGTCGCCCGCGAACGCGTCGACCATGAAGGTCTGGTTCAGGAGCTCGGCGGCCTCGGCGCTGAGCAGCACCTCGGTGCCCTGCAGGGTGGCGACGCCGCCCTCGATGGCCGGCGGGTTCAGGGTGCTGCCGTCCAGGTCGAACAGCGGCGCGCTGGGCACGGCCAGCTGGCCGTTGACCGAGACGTTGCCGAACAGACGCGAGGGGGTGCCCGGGTCGATGGTGAAGTCGGTCAGCTGGACCGTGGTGCCACCGGCGGCCAGGCTCAGGCCGCTGCCCTCGTGCAACACGGTGCCCTGCACGTAGGGCTTGTAGCCGGTCTCCTTGTCGAACACCGTCACGGTGCCACCGGTGATCGGGAAGCTCACCGAGCCGTCGGCCAGGGTGGCGCCGCCGATGGTGCCCGGGGTCACGCCGAGGGTGCCGAGGGCGTCGACGAAGGCCTGGTCCAGGGCGACGGAGGTGCTGCCGCCCTCGGCCGGGATGGCGGGGAGCGAGGCGACCGGCTCCGGGCGGGCGTACTCGGCGCTCGAGGACGACGACGAGGACGCGCTCGACGAGCCGGCGTCGGAGTCGTCGCTGCCGCAGGCGCTGAGGCCGAGGGCCGCGCTGAGGGCGACGCCGGCGACCAGGAGCTTCGCGGGGCGGGAAGAGGCGTTCATGGGAACTCCTTGCGTGGATCGGTCGATGTCACGAGGTCTTCGAACCGGTGCGGGAAATCGGATTGCACCCGACCGAAACTTTTCCGCCGGCGGTTGTCGCCGGTCGGGGGCGGGCACCCGGACCGGGACCGACGACGTCAGGAGTGATGGGTGCCAGCGAGGGACGACATGAACCGGAGCGGCGAGCGCGCACGAACGCCGCTCGTGAGCCGAAACCGAAGCGTCGTCCTCAGGCCCCTGCACCCGGCTGCCGGCCGATGAGCCTCGCGATCGTCGAGTCGGCCCCGACCGACCTGTACGACACCGCGCTGCGGTCGGCCGCACGCCCGGAGGAGCGGTGGCACTGGTTCGCCCGGTACGAGGGCGGTGCGCGGCACTCCCTCGCGGATGCGCTGGGCCAGTGGGTGGGGCGCGCCGACGACGCCGACCGCGACCTGCTGGCCCGCGCCTGGGGCACCGTCCTCGACGCCGGCTGCGGTCCCGGCCGCCTGGTCGCCGAGCTCGCCGCCCAGGGCCGCCAGGCCGTCGGCATCGACACCTCCCGGGTGGCCGTCGCGCTGACCCGGGCCCTCGGGGCCACGGCCGTGCGCCGGTCGGTCTTCCAGCCGGTGCCGGGGGAGGGGAGCTGGGACACGGTGCTGCTGGCCGACGGCAACATCGGCATCGGCGGTGACCCGGCCGCCCTGCTGACCCGGTGCCGCGACCTCCTCGCGCCCGGTGGGCGGGTCCTCGCCGAGCTCGACCGTCCGGGCACCGGACTGCGCGCGGCCCGGGTCCGCCTCGAGCGCGGCGCCGAGCGGGGCACCTGGTTCCCGTGGGCGCACGTCGGGGTCGACGCCGTCGCCACTCCGGCCGCCGCGGCCGGGCTGGAGGTGACCGCGACCTGGGAGCGGGACGGTCGCTGGTTCGCCGCCCTGACCGCCCCGGCGCGGCCGGTGGCCCGCCTGGGCCGGGCGTCCTGACCGTGCGCGTCCTGGTCACCGGCGGCGCCGGGTTCATCGGCTCGCACGTGGTCGAGGCGTTCGTCGCCGCCGGCCACGAGGTGCGGGTGCTCGACGCGCTGCTGCCGGCGGTGCACCCCGCCGGCACCGTGCCCCGCCTGCCCGCGGGGGTCGAGTTCCTCCACGGCGACGTCCGCGACGCCGCCATGGTCGACCGCGCGCTCCGCGGGGTGGACGCCGTCTGCCACCAGGCCGCGATGGTCGGCCTCGGGGTCGACGTCCAGGACATGCCCGAGTACGCCGGCATCAACGGCCTGGGCACCGCGGTGCTGCTGGCCGGCATGGCGCGCGCCGACGTCGGCCGGCTGGTGCTGGCCAGCTCGATGGTCGTCTACGGCGAGGGCCGCTACGAGTGCCCGGTCGACGGCGTCGTCCCCGCCGCCGCGCGACGCCGCGCGGACCTCGACGCCGGCCGCTTCGAGCCCCCCTGCCCCCGGTGCGGCCGCCCGCTGGCGTGGCGCACGGTGCCGGAGGAGGCGCCGCTCGACCCGCGCAACACCTACGCGGCGACGAAGCTGGACCAGGAGCACCTCTCCGCGGCCTGGGCCTCCTCGACCGGCGGCGGAGCGATCGCCCTGCGGTACCACAACGTCTACGGCCCCCACATGCCGCGGGACACCCCGTACTCCGGCGTGGCGGCCATCTTCCGCAGCGCGCTGGAGGGCGGGCGGGCACCCCGGGTCTTCGAGGACGGCGGCCAGCAGCGGGACTTCGTGCACGTCACCGACGTCGCGCGGGCCAACCTCGCGGCGCTGTCCGCCGATCCTCCAGACGCCGCTCTGCGCGCCTACAACGTCGCCTCGGGCTCGCCGCACACCGTGGGCGACATGGCCCGCGCGCTGGCCGACGCGTTCGGTGGCCCGGATCCCGAGGTCACCGGCGAGTACCGGATCGGCGACGTGCGACACGTCGTCGCCAGCCCCGAGCGCGCCGCCGAGGAGCTGGGGTTCCGGGCGGAGGTCTCCTTCGCCGACGGGATGCGCGCCTTCGCGACCGACCCGCTGCGCCCCGCCCCCTGAGCGGACTTCCGGTACCGGAAGTCCCTCCGGACTTTCGGTACAGAAAGTCCGGGAGAGGGTCACCAGGGGGTGCGGACGGTCACCTCCACGGCGACGGCCAGCAGCGCCGAGAGCGTCAGCCAGAACCGGTGCGAGCGGGCCGGCAGCGAGGCCGTCGCCGGCAGCAGCCAGACCACGAAGGGCAGCCAGATCCGCTCCGTCTCGCCGAGGACGAAGCCGGACAGGTCGCTGACGAGGATCCCGGCCAGGGCCGCCAGCGGCAGCAGCGCCGTCCGGCCGCGGATGCCGGCCAGCCCGGCGACGACCGCCGGCCCGGCGGCCAGGGCGCCGGCGGCCAGGTCGCCGACCAGGAACCAGCTCGACTGCTCCTCCCGGTCGGCGTAGGCGGCGCCGTCGCGCACCCGCTGGGCGACCACCTCCAGGCCGTCGAACCACCAGTAGCCGCCCACGGTGACCACCGCGACGACCAGCGCCACCCCCACGCCGCCCACGGCGAGCACCCGCAGCACTCCGGACCAGCCCAGCCGCGACCACTGCACCAGCACCGCGGTGAGCGCCAGCAGCCCCGCGGCGGCCAGCCCGAAGGACAGGTAGAGGCTTCCGCCCAGCAGCAGCCCGCCGGCCAGCGCCCGCACGTTCCCGGCCCGCGACGGCGCCCGCGCGGCGGCGAGCGCGAGCAGGGCCACGCCCCACGCGGTGACCCCGGCGAAGAGCGCGTCGGCGCTGGTGGCGATCCAGACCGCGCCCGGGAGGAGGACGGCGAACGGCGCCACGGTGCGCGCGGCGGCCTCGTCGGCGACCGTGCGGACGGCGACCAGCACGGCCGGGACGGCCAGCGCGCCCCCGGCGATGCACAGCGCCGCCGCCCACCCGGGGCCGCCGAGGCCGATCCGGTCGAGGAGCACGAAGGCCAGTAGCGCGCCCGGCGGGTGCCCGGACACGTGGGTGACCCAGGGGTCGGCGGAACCGACGGGGACGGAGTCGACGTAGGTGGACAGAAACGTGCCCAGGTCGCCGACCCGGCCGACGTCGGCCACGTACTCGTGCTCGGTGGCCATGGGGGCCGCGAGCGCGTCCCACCCGCCGTTCACCGCCAGGGCGACCGCCCACCCGGCGGCCCCGGCGGTACCGGCGGCGAGCAGCGCCGGCCAGCGCAGCCGCCGGGCCAGCTCCGGGCCCCACAGGACGACGGCGGCGGCGAGCGCCAGCGGAAGCAGCACCCGGGCGGACAGCACGACGTCGACGGGGCCAACGACCACGTACCCCTCGCGCAGGTGCAGGTCGCCGCCCCTCCGGGTGATCTCCCGCCCCCACAGCCAGACGGCCAGCACCCCGGCGGCGACCGCTCCGACGGCCAGACCGCGCACGGCACGGCCCGGAGCAGAGGTCGCCGGCGCTCGATCGGCCTGGGGAGGGGCGGAGGTCACCCGCCGGAGAGTAGGTGGCCGGAGCCGGGGGTGCCCGGAACGAACCGATCCGCTATCAGGTACGAACGCTCCTCGTGGCCGACTTCCCGCACCCCCCGACGGTCGACGTCGTCCTGCCCTGCCTGGACGAGGCCGGCTCGCTGCCGTGGGTGCTCTCGCGGCTGCCAGCGGGCTACCGGGCGATCGTCGCGGACAACGGCTCGACCGACGGCTCGGCGGAGATCGCGGCGGAGCACGGTGCCACCGTGGTCGACGTGCCGCAGCGCGGATTCGGTGCCGCCGCGCACGCCGGCCTGCTCGCCGCCACCGCCGACGTCGTGTGCTTCTGCGACGCCGACGGCTCCATGGACCCCCTCCAGCTGCCGCGCGTCGCCGACCCGGTGCTGGTCGGGGACGCCGACCTCGTGCTCGGCCGACGGCGTCCCGCCCGCGGTGCGTGGCCGGTGCACGCCCGCGTCGCGAACATCGCGCTGGCGCGCATGCTGCGCCGGCGCACCGGGCTGCGGCTGCACGACCTCGGCCCGATGCGCGCCGCCCGCCGCGAGGCGCTGGTCGGGCTCGGGCTCACCGACCGGCGGTTCGGCTACCCGCTGGAGATGGTGACCGCCGCGGCCGACGCCGGCTGGCGCGTCCGCGAGGTCGACGTCGACTACTCCCTCCGCACGGAGGGCTCGAAGTCCAAGGTGACCGGCACCGTCCTGGGCACCGCCCGCACGATCCGCGACATGCGCGGGGTGCTGGCCCGGTGACCGGTTCCCTCCGCACGCAGGTCCTGGTCATCACGAAGGCGCCGGTGCCCGGCCGGAGCAAGACCCGGCTCAGCCCGCCGTGCAGCCCCGAGCAGGCAGCCGGCATCGCCGCCGCCGCGGTGGGCGACACCCTCGACGCGGTGCGCGCGGCCCCGGTCTCCCGGCGGGTCGTGGCGCTCGACGGCGCTCCGGGCGGCCTGGACCTCGACGGCTTCACCGTGGTGCCCCAGGTCGAGGGCGACCTGGGCACCCGGCTGGCCGCCGCGTTCGCCGACGCCACGGCCCGCACCGCCCCGCCGACCCTGCTCATCGGCATGGACACCCCCCAGGTGACCGCCGAGCTGCTGGCCCGGTGCGCGGAGCGGCTCGAGTTCGGGGGGCCCGGCACGGCCGTCCTCGGCACCGCCCCGGACGGCGGCTGGTGGGCCCTCGGCCTGCACGCCGCCGACGACGCCGCGGTGCTGGCCGACGTCCCCATGTCGCGCGACGACACCGCCGTCCGCACCCGGGAGGCGCTGGAGGCGCTCGGGCTGCTGGTGCTCGACCTGCCCGAGCTGACCGACATCGACCACTTCCCCGACGCCCTGGCCGTCGCCGCGCAGTGCCCGCCGGACAGCCGCACCGCCCGCGTCGTCGCCTCCGTCGCCGCGGCCATGGAGGCCCCGGCGTGAGCAGCGCGCTGGACCGGCTGCTCGGTGCCCGCGTGCCCGGGCCGCCCGAGGCGCTGCGCCGGGGGCCGTTCCGCGCCGGGGCGTTTCGCAGCCCGCTGCACTCCGAGCGCCGGTCGGCCCGCGTCGGCCTGTGGCTCGGCATCGCCTTCACCGTCTGCTTCGCCACCGGGCTGATCAGCCACCTGATCCAGAACCCGCCCGGCTGGTTCGTCTGGCCGGCGTCCCCGGCCTGGCTCTACCGGTTCACCCAGGGGCTGCACGTGGCGACCGGCCTCGCGGCGATCCCGCTGCTGCTGGTCAAGCTCTGGGCGGTCTACCCGAAGCTCTTCGAGTGGCCGCCCGCCGGCTCGGTCTCGCGGGTGGTCAGCCGGCTGTCGATCCTCGTGCTGGTCGGGGCGGCATCGATGCAGCTGGTCACCGGCGTCATCAACACCGCGCAGTGGTACCCCTTCGGCTTCTTCTTCACGACGGCGCACTACTGGACCGGCTGGATCGCGATCGGTGCCGTCGCGGTGCACGTCGGCGCGAAGGCCCCCGAGATCCGCCGCGGGCTGGCCCGCCGGGGCACCCCGGGCGCCGTCGCCGGCCTGACCGCCGCGCAGGCCGCCGAGCGGGCGGCCGTCGACGAGGCGGCAGAGACGAACGCGGTGCCGCGGCGGGCCTTCGTGCTGGCCACCGGCCTGGGCGTCGGCGCGGTCACCCTCACCACCGTGGGCCAGACCTTCTCCCCGCTCGGCCAGGTGTCGGTGCTCGCCCCCCGGCAGCCCGGCGTCGGCCCGCAGGCGCTGCCGGTCCGGCAGGCCGCCCGCGCCGCCGGGGTCACCGACGTCGGCGCGGGGTACCGGCTGGTCGTCGAGGGCCCGAACCGGCTGGAGCTCACGCTGGACGAGCTGGCCCGGTTCCCCCAGCGCACCGAGCGACTGCCGATCGCCTGCGTCGAGGGCTGGAGCGCCGAGGGGACCTGGACCGGCGTCCGGCTCGGCGACCTGCTCGAGGAGGCGGGGCTGGCCCGGGACACCGAGGTCGTCGTCGAGTCGCTGCAGGAGGGCGGGCTGTACCGGCGCTCGACCGTGGCGCCGCCGCACGCCCGCAGCCGGCGCACCCTGCTGGCCACCGGGCTGAACGGCTCGCCGCTGGACCCCGACCACGGCTACCCGGTCCGGCTGATCGCGCCGAACCGCCCGGGTGTGATGCAGACGAAGTGGGTCACCCGGGTGACGCCGGCATGAGCCCCTCCGACCCCTACGCCTCCGACCCGGCCCGACCGGCGACGTCGGCGCGCGGCCCGTGGTGGCGCTGGCTCTTCCTGCTGCCCGGCCTGGTGGCGGTCGGCTACGGCGGCTACGGCTTGTTGACCGCCGGCGAGCGGGTGCCGCTGCCCGCCTGGGCGACCTGGTTCGTGGGCAGCGCGCTGCTCCACGACCTGGTGATCGCACCGCTGTGGATCGCGCTGGGCTGGCTGGCGGCGAAGGTGCTCCCACGGCCGGCCCGCCCGGCCGCCGTCGTCGGTGTCGCGGTGGCCGGGGTGCTCAGCCTGATCGCGCTGCCCTACGTCCTGGGCCCGGGTGCCCGGCCGGGCAACGACTCGTTCCTGCCGCACGACATCGGCCGCAACGTGCTGCTCATCGACCTGGCGGTGCTGCTCGCCGCCGCGGTGTGGGGCACCGTGGCGACCGTCCGCGCCCGCCGGGCCGGCTGACTCAGGCGCCGCTGCCGACCGGTGCGGCGGCGCGCTCCGGGCTCATCCGCCGGGTCCGCGCGATGATCCGGCGGCAGCGCAGCTCCAGGACGACGACGGCGACGCCGAACAGCCGGAACTGCCGGTTCGTCGTCTGCTTCGCCAGGTAGCGGGCGTAGACCTGCTGGGCGATGACGGCCACCCGGAACAGCCCGAACACCTCGTACCAGGCCCACTCTCGAGCGGTCACCGACGTGCCGGTCCGCGCGCAGTAGTAGGCGACCACCTGCTCGCGGGTGAGCATCCCGGGCAGGTGCGTCGGCTGCCTGCGGAACGCCTGCATGAGCCGGCCGTCGTCGGCCTGCACCCAGTAACCGAGCGCGCCGGCGAGGTCCATCAGCGGATCACCGACGGTGGCCAGCTCCCAGTCCAGCAGACCGACCGGGCGGGTGGGGTCGGCCGGGTCGAGGACGACGTTGTCGAAGCGGAAGTCGTTGTGCACCAGGGTGTGCGGCCGGTCGGCGGGCTGGTTCTCCTCCAGCCACGCCATCACCGACCCGAACGTGCCGACGTTCCAGGTGCGGGCGCGCCGGTAGCGCTGCGACCAGCCCTCGACCTGGCGGCGGACGTAGCCCGGCCCCTTGCCGAGGTCGGCCAGGCCGGTGCCCGCGAGGTCCACCTGGTGCAGCCCGACGAGCAGGTCCAGCACGTTGCGGCACAGCGCGGCGACCTGGTCGCGGTCCAGCTCCACCCCGGGCGGCAGCTCCGTGCGCGGGATGGGGCCGACCAGCCGCTGCATCACGTAGAACGGCGTGCCGATGACGCCGGCGTCCGTGCACAGCGCGACGGTGCGGGGCACGTAGGGGAGGACCCGGCCGAGCTCGGTCTGGATGCGGTGCTCGCGCGCCATGTCGTGCGCGCTCCCGGCGTGGGTGCCCTTCGGCGGCCGCCGCAGGATCAGGTCGCCGTCGGGGTAGCGCAGCAGGTAGGTCAGGTTGGAGACGCCGCCGGAGAACTGCCGCACCTCGGGCACGGCGGTCAGGTCCACTCCGGCGTCCCGCGCGTGCGCGGCCAGCCAGCCGGCCATCGCCGCGACGTCGAAGGCGTCCTCGGACCGGACGTCCCGGGCGCCCCCGGAGTCCGGCGCCGTCACGTCAGCTTCCGGACGACCGACAGCGGCAGCACGCGCATGAGGGCGCCGATCGGCACCCACGGCCAGGCCGGGACGTAGGCCTTGGGACGGCGCTTCTCGATGGCCGCGACCATGCTGCGCACGCCGGTCGGGGTGTCGACCATGAAGCGCACCTTCTGCTCGACGTGCGCGTTCATCTCCGACCGGATGTAGCCGGGGTAGACCACCGACACGTCCAGGCCGGGGATGCGCTCGGAGCGCAGCCCCTCGGCGAGCGCCGCGACGCCGGCCTTGGTCGCGGCGTAGGTGGTCATCGCCTTGCGCATGCCGCGCAGGGCCGACATCGAGGAGATCAGCACCAGGTGGCCGCGCTGCTGGCGCCGGAAGATCTCCAGCGCCGCCTCGGTCTGGGCCAGGGCGCCGACGAAGTTGGTCATGGCCGTGGCCCGGTTCGCGTCCGCGCGCCCGGTGCCCAGGGCGGCACCCTTGCCGATGCCGGCGTTGACGACGACCCGGTCGATGGTGCCGAAGGAGTCGGCGAACCGGCCGAACACCGCAGGGACGGCGTCGGGGTCGGTGACGTCGAGCGCCGCGGTCTCGACCCGGCGGCCGGTGCGCGCGGTGATCTCGGCGGCCAGGGCGTCCAGCCGGTCGGTGCGCCGGGCGCACAGGGCGAGGTCGTACCCCAGGTCGGCGAACTGGCGGGCCATCTCCTCGCCGAGGCCGGCGCTGGCGCCGGTGATCAGGACGACGCCGCGGCTCACGCGGACACCCCGTCCTGCTGCTCGGCGCCGTGGATGCGGGCGCCCATGCGCAGCATCTGCCGGTCGTAGAGCGGCCGGGCGAGCCGCTTGGTCCAGTAGGCGATCCGCGCGTTGCGGTCGGGGAGGACGAGGAAGCGCCCGGCGTCGACGGCGCGCACCACCCGCTCGGCGATCTGCTCCGCGCCGAGCTTCGAGCCCTCGATGAGCCGGGTGGCGACCGTCTCCATCATCGGGTCGTCGCCGCCGAGGGAGGCGGCGAGGTTGGTGCGGAAGAACGACGGGCAGACGACCGAGACGCCGATGCCCCACGGGGCCAGTTCCCAGCGCAGGCTCTCGGACAGCGCGACGACGGCGGCCTTGCCGGCGTCGTAGGAGGTCATCGCCGGCGGGTGCACCAGCCCGGCCGCCGACGCGACGTTGACGATCCGGCCCGCGCCCTGCTCCTTGAACAGCGGGACGAAGGTCCGGCAGCCGGTCACCGCGCCGAGGACGTTGACGTCCAGCACCCGGCGCCAGTGGTCGGCGCCCAGCCTGTCGATCCGCCCGCCGGCGGCGATGCCGGCGTTGTTCACCAGCACGTCCAGCCCGCCGAGGTCCGTGCGCACCCGGTCGAGGGCGGCGGCCCAGTCCTCCGGGGAGGTGATGTCGAGGCGCTGGTACACCGCGCCGGCGGGCACCGTGGCGTCGGGCGCCAGGTCGGTCACCAGTACGCGGTCCCCGCGGGCGGCGAACCGCTCCGCGAGCGCGGCCCCCAGCCCGGAGGCGCCACCGGTCACCAGCACCCGGCGCGGGCCGGGTCGTGCGTCGTCGTCCATGGCGGACACGCTAGGGAGCGTTCCCGCTGGTCCCCGCACCGGGGAGGTCGGCCTCCGGTCCGCGGGCCGTGGCTCCGCGCCGGCGCAGGAAGTCGGCCATCGGCCGCAGCGTCACCCCGGCCAGCCGGACGGAGGCCACGGCGCCGTCGGCGTCCCGCTCCAGGTGCACGTCCTCGCCGGCGGCACCGAAGCCGGGCTGGGCGGCGACGCGCAGCGTGCGGTCGTCGACGACCTGCAGCTCCTCGATGCCCAGCAGCGGGTCCGGCGCCGTGGGGCGGACCAGCACCAGCCGCCCGCCGAGCTCGACGACGTCGACCATGCCCCACAGGCCGGCGAACCGGCCGGTGAACGTGTGCAGCGGCGGGGCGTCCGCCGGCGGGGGCGGCACGACGGCGCGGGGCGAGAGCGCGACGTCGACCAGCTTCACGAGGCCGTGCGCGAGCTCCTGGGCGGGGCCGTCGATCGCGTTGGTCAGCACGCTGACGACCAGTCCGGCCGCCGGGTCGGCGACGGTCAGGGTGAGGTGGCCGGGCCAGCCGCCGCTGTGCCCGACCAGCTGGCGCTCGCCCACGGTGCTGAGCTCCACGCCCAGCCCGTAGCGCCCGATCTCGGTGCCGTAGGCGGTGACCACCGACTCGAGCCGCTGCATCAGCCGCCGGGCGTCGTCGGAGAGCAGCCGTCCGTCGCCCAGGACCAGCGCCGCCTCGGCGAACGCGCTGAGCTCCTCGGCCGTGGACCAGAACCCGGTGGCCGGTGCGTACGCGCCCGTGCCGCGGTGCCCGAGGACCAGGCGGGTCTGCTCGCCGGGCAGCAGCCCGGTGTGGCCGGCGGCGTACTCGTCCGCTCGCGCAGGGTCGTGGTCGGCGCCGGTGCGGGTCAGGCCGAGCGGATCGAGGACGGCGGTGCGGACGTGCTCGGCGAACGGGGTGCCGGTGACCGACTCGACGGCCAGCCCGAGCAGCGCGAAGCCGACGTTCGAGTACTTGAAGTGCTCGTTGCGGGCGTGCACGACCCCGCCGTCGCGCACCTCGGCGAGCAGCGCCGCGCGGTCGGGGAACGCGGTCTCCAGCTGCCAGAAGTCGGCGTGCGCGCCGTCGCGGGTGACGCCGGACTGGTGGCCCAGCAGCTCGCGCACCGGCACCCGCGCGACCGGCGAGCCGGCGTCCGCGAGCTCCGGCACGTAGCTGCCGATCGGGTCGTCGAGCCGCATCCGGCCGGCGTCCACCAGCTGCAGGACGGCGGTGGCGGTGAACGTCTTGGAGTGCGACGCGACGTGGAAGAGGTGCGCGGGGGTGAGCGGGGCACCGGTGCCGGCGTCGGCGACCCCGACCGCGGCGGAGAGCACCAGCTCGCCGGCCGAGCGGACGGCCACCTGCACGCCGGGCACCCGCCGGTGCGCCGCCTGCGTCTCCAGCCACGTGCGCAGGTAGGGAGTGGCGTTCCGGATGGTCGCGGTGGGGTCGGTCGTCACGGAGCGAGCGTGGCACGCGGGCCGGATGCCACCGACGCGCCGGGGGCGGGCCGATGTCACCTGAACGTCACGCGGATGGACAGCCGGGGCAACAGAGGATGCGTCTACTGCCGCAGGACAGCGACCACTCTCAGTAGACGAAGGGCTCCCGTGGACGTCGGCAGCACTGCATTCATCCTCGCCGCGACGATGGCCGTCGCGCTCATGATCCCCGGCCTCGCGCTGTTCTACGGCGGCATGGTCTCCTCCCGCGGCATCCTCAACATGATCATGATGGTGTTCGGCGCCGTCGCGGTCGTGGGCGTGCTGTGGACCCTGTTCGGCTTCTCCGCCGTCTTCGGCGACTCCTACGGCGGCGTCGGGCTGCTCGGGGACGTCACCGAGTACGCCGGCCTCGGCTCGCTGGTCGCCGGCGACGAGGAGGCGGCGCTGCCACCGGCGCTGGTCGCGGTGTTCCAGGCGCTGTTCGCGGTGATCACCACCGCGCTCATCGCCGGGGCCGTCTCCGACCGGGTGCGCTTCGGCCCGTGGCTGCTGTTCGCCGGGCTCTGGGCGGCGCTGGTCTACTTCCCGATCGCGCACTGGGTGTTCGCGTTCGACTCCGCCGACGGCAGCGTCACCGGGGGCTGGATCGCCAACCGGCTCGCGGCGGTCGACTTCGCCGGTGGCACCGCGGTGCACATCAACGCGGGCATCGGCGCGCTCGCCCTGGTCCTCGTCGTCGGCAAGCGGACCGGCTGGCCGCGCCAGGCCCGGCCCACCAACCTGCCGCTGGTGGCGCTGGGCGCGGGCATCCTGTGGTTCGGCTGGTTCGGCTTCAACGGCGGCTCCGCGCTGGCCGCGGGCAACAGCGCCTCGGTGGTCATGCTCAACACCTTCAACGCCACCTGCGCGGCGATCCTCGCCTGGCTGGTCGTCGAGAAGCTGCGCGACGGACACGCCACGACGCTGGGCGGGATGTCCGGCGCCATCGCGGGCCTGGTCGCCATCACCCCCGCCTGTGGCGCGGTGAGCCCGCTCGGCGCCCTCGCCGTGGGGCCATCGCCGGCGCGATCTGCCCGCTGGCGATCTCGCTGAAGTACCGCTTCGGCTACGACGACTCCCTCGACGTCGTCGGCGTCCACCTGGTCGGCGGCATCGTCGGCACCCTGCTCGTCGGGCTCTTCGGAACCGCTGCGGCGCCCAGCGGCCGTGACGGCCTGTTCTACGGCGGCGGTCTCGAGCTGCTCGGCGTGCAGGCGGTGGCTGCCGCCGCGGTGATCGGCTACGGCTTCGTCGTCACGCTGGTCATCGCGCTGGCGGTGCACAAGACGCTGGGGCTGCGCCTGTCGCCGGAGGCGGAGGCGAAGGGCATCGACCTGGACCAGCACGCGGAGGCCGCCTACGACCTCGAGGGGACGGTGCACACGCCGGGCACCGCCCCGACGCCGCAGGCGGTCATCGCCTCGGCCGAGCGGCTGGTGGCCTCGTCGGCCGGGGAGAACCGACCGACTCCCTGAGCGACGTGGGACGACGAGGGGCCGGCACCGCAGGGTGCCGGCCCCTCCTGTCGTGCGCGGCCTGCGTCAGGCCAGGTGGGCGTAGGCGGTGACGGCGAGGAAGCGGATCGGCAGCTCGACCAGCTCGGCCGGGCCGTGCGAACCCTCCCCGTCGAAGACCAGCGAGTCGCCCGGGCGCATCTCGTAGCGCGCCTGCCCGTGCCCGTAGACCATCACGCCGTCGAGCATGTACAGGAACTCGGTGCCCGGGTGCTGGAACAGCGGGAAGACCTCGCTGGCCTCGGTGAGGGTGACCAGCAGCGGCTCGAGCCGCTTGTGCTCGCCGCGCAGCGCCCCGAGCAGCTGGTAGAGGTGGCCGACGTTGCTGCCCCGCCGCGCGATCTGCGCGCCGTGGCCGGCGGGGGTGTGCACGGCCTCGCGCTCGGCGTCCAGGCCGCGGAAGAGCGCGGTGACGGGGACGGCGAGCGCCTCGGCCAGGCGGGCGAGGCTGGACAGGCTGCACGAGGTCTGCGCGTTCTCGATCTTCGACAGCATCGCCTTGCTCATGCCGGTCAGCCGCGCCAGCTCGGCCAGCGAGATGCCTTTGGCAAGCCGCAGCTCGCGGACGCGCATCGCGATGACGTCCTCGAGATGACCGCTCGGGGTCTCCTCCCGGGGGGTGCTGTCGGGCTCCGGCATGGCCTCCACGGGGCGAGCATAGGTGCGGTGAGGCGCTGCGAACGGCGATGCCGCGAGAACGTAACGGCCGGGTAACCCGTCCGGGGGTCCACCGTCCTTACCGTCTGTCCACCACCAGTGGACGACCTGGAGAGCGGACATGACCACCAGCGCGACCCGTATCGGACACGTCAGCGGAGCCTTCCGCGACCTCCCGCGGATGGAGGACCCGGGCACCCGCGCCTTCATCGGCGACGCCCTCGCCAACCCCGGCGGGGCCGGGATCTGCGGCGGCTTCTTCGAGCTGTTCGCCGGCGCGCCGCTGGACTACGAGTACACCTACGACGAGATGAAGGTCGTCGTCGAGGGCGAGTTCCACCTGACCGACCTCGACAGCGGCCAGCAGGTCGTGGCCGGGCCGAAAGACGTGCTGTTCTTCCCGAAGGGCTCGCGGATCCGCTTCGAGACACCGGACCGGGCGCTGGGTTTCTACACCGGCCACCGCTCGTTCGCCCCCTGACCGCGGTGGGCGCAGAGCACACCAGCGTGCCGCGCTGGGGCAGCGAGTGGCCGGCACCCGACCCGTCGGCCCGCACCGTGCTGCTGGTCGGCTTCGGTGCCCGGGGGTGCGCGATCACCGCCGCGTGGGCCGCCGACGTCCCGGCCGGCCGTCCGGTCGAGGTGCTGGCTGCCGACGACGCGGACGAGTCGGTGCTCGCCGTCCTCACCGCCCGGATCGCCGGGGCGCGGGTGGGGTGGCGGCTGATGCTGGCCGGACCGGAGGACGACGTGCTGGCCGCCCGCGCCGTGGCGCTGCGGGCCGGGGTGCTGGACGCGGAGATCCGCTGCGCGGTGACGAGCACCGACCGCAAGCGGGTGTACTGCCCGCACTGCCGCGCCACGACGACCACGACGGCGCCCGTGGCGGGGGAGACCCCGTGCGAGGGCTGCGCTCGCCGGCTGCACGTCTACGCGCACGTCTCGCGCCGCGCCGGTGCGTACCTGGGTTTCATGGCCGACGCCGAGGAGGTGGCGTGACCGCGACGCTGACGGCGCCGGGCGCGCTGCGCGCCGACGACGGCCGGCTCGTGCTCGAGGTCGCGGGGGTCGTCGACGAGGTGCCGGGCACTCGCACCCTCGTGCTGCGCCGTCCCGGGGGTGGGCTGCTGCCTGCCCACCCGCCCGGGAGCCACGTCGTCCTCGACTGCGGCGACCGGCGCAACGCCTACTCGCTGACCGGTGACGGCTCGCCGTGCGAGGAGTACCGGGTGTCGGTGCTGCTCTGCCCGGACGGGGAGGGCGGCTCGGCGTTCGTGCACCGCCTCGCGGTGGGCGACATCGTCAGCGCCTCGCGGCCGCGGAGCGCGTTCGCGCCGGTGTCGACGGCGCGGCACCACCTGCTCGTCGCCGGCGGCATCGGGATCACGCCGATGCTGTCGCACGCCCGCGCTGCGGTGCGGTGGCGGCGCTCGTTCGAGCTGCTCTACAGGCACCGGCCGGGTGCGGGCGCGCACCTGGACGAGCTGCGCGGGCTGTGCGGCGACCGGCTGACCGCGTACACGTCGACGCCGGAGATGCTGGCGGCGGTGCGGGCGGCGCTGGCCGACCGGCCGCTGGGCACCCACGTGTACGTGTGCGGGCCGACGCCGCTGATCGGCTTCGTCGAGGAGACCGCCGCGGAGCTCGGCTGGCCGGGGGAGCGGGTGCACGCCGAGCGGTTCTCCGCCGACCTGGATGCGGGGGAGCCGTTCACCGCTGTGCTGGCCCGGTCGGGCAGTCGGGTGCCGGTGCCGTCGGGCACCAGCCTGCTGACGGCGCTCGAGCAGGCTGGCGTCGCGGTGCCCAACCTGTGCCGGCAGGGCGTCTGCGGCGAGTGCCGCGTGCCGGTGCGCAGCGGCCGGCCGCTGCACCGCGACCTGTACCTGTCCGAGACCGAGCGCGCCGCCGGCGACGCGGTCATGTGCTGCGTCTCCCGCAGCGTCGACGACGAGCTGGAGCTGGACCTGTGACCACTGCACTCTCCGCCCGGGTGGCCCGCTTCCCGTTCCCCTTCGCCACCGACAGCTACCGGTACTTGACCAACGTCGAGCCCGCGCGGACGCCGGTGACGACGGCGGCCGGCGGTTGGGGCGCCGGGGTGCTGGACGTGGACGACGACTACGCCGTGGAACTGGCGGAGCGTGCCGCGGTGCTGGCCGCCGACCCGACCCGCTGCCAGGAGCTGCCGCACATGCGGGTGGCGTCGTGGGACGCGCTGACCACGCTGCTGCCCGAGCTGGCCGCTGCGTGCCCCGGCGAGACGTCTCTGGAGCGGGACGGCGACCGGTGGACGTGGCGCAACGACCTGCTGGGCACCGCGCGGACCTTCACGGTGGGCGACGACGACTCGCTGCCGGAGGGCCCGCTGGCGTTCCTCGGCAGCCAGATCCAGGACGACGTGGTGCTGCTCGACCAGCGCGAGGGCGCGCTGTGGGCCGACGCCGGGCTGGTGACGTTCGCGGCCGACTGGTCGATGGGCTTCGACGTCGGCATGCGGTTCCTGGAGGTGCACGGGCCGGTGCCGCGGGTGCACGAGGCCGGGGTGGTGCAGCGGGCGGAGCGGTTCCTCATGCGGCTGCAGCCGGGGGAGGAGTACCGGCGGACCAACTGGACGATGACGGTCGACCGGCGGCTGGACACCTCGACGGAGACCTACGCGGAGTGGGGCCGCGACCGGCGGCTGGTGGTAGGCGACCCGGCGCTGCCCGACCGGCTGCACCTGCGGGTGGAGGTGCAGCACCTGATCCGGCTCGGCGTCTCGAACGCCATCTGCTTCCTGGTGCGGACCCATCTGCTGTCGCTGCGCGAGCTGGCGACCGTGCCGGAGTGGCGGCAGCGATTCGGTGCCGTCCTCGCCGAGCTGCCCGACGACATGGCCGACTACAAGGGCCTGACCCGCTTCCGCGCCGCCGCGGTCGACTGGCTCACCGCGGGCTGATCGGGCGCACGAGGCTGATGGATCGGGGCTGCTCTACTGCGCGTCTCGCCCTGACGGGGGCTTCAGGGAATCGCCCCGGGCTGGGCGCGAGACGGTCCCGCTCGCAGCTGCCGAGACATCCGTCTGATCCGGTAGCCGACCACGGCGGTATTGACGACGAGCATCGTCAGCCAGAGGAGCCGCCAGTAGCTCGAGTCCTTCAGTGCCGCGATGAGCAGCGCAGTTGTCGAGACGAGCAACCACGCGATCTCCCCTGCCAGCGACAGTTGATCTCTCCGTCGGGTCATGCACAGAAGATGGCGGAGCCTGGGCGGCGTTGCACGGAGGTGTCACTCGGCGGGGCTCCCGCGCCGCGGAGTAGCTGTCGCTGAGTGGGCCGCTCAGGGGGCAGCTGGGCCGGCCCGCCCCGAAGGAGGCTTTCAATGACGCCCGCTGGCGGCATCCCCGGAAGGCAGGAGCTCCTCAATGGCCCAGTCGATCTGCGCGGCCGGCACTCCCCACTCCAGTGTGGCCGTGGGGGTGATGAGCCGGACGACCTGGATGCCTGGCATGACAGACCAAGCCTCACGCAGTCCCGTCGTCCGGGGTGCGTCGCGGTTGATGGTCAGGACGTCGATGGTGATGGGTGCACGTCGGAGGAAGCGCACCCCGCCGATCGTCCCTCGGAACTCCAACCGTCCCGGTGCGAGCGTTCCGACGCCGTGACGCCAGCGCGGCCCCAGCCCCGCTTGGTGGCCGTCCACTACCCGAAGCCCAACCTCTGCTCGATGTGTCGCAGCGAGCTTGCGAGAACGGCCCATAAGGGTGAAACCCTTCGTGATCATGACGCCGGTTCGGCCGGGAGGCCCTGCATGCGGCTGACCTTCGCACGCGGGCTCCTTGGCTCTGAGTTGCCTCGCGGAGACCACAGTTCCGCCCTCAGTGAGCCGCTCAGAGACAGGCGTTGGCTCGCCCCAAGGGCGCCACCTGCGCCTGGTACTTCGGCTCGATACGGGAGTGTTTCCGGCTCGGGGGGGCGCTAGCCTGCCGCCGTGTACCGAGCGGTCCTGCTGGACGTCTACGGGACCCTGGTACACGAAGACAATGCGGTGCTCGGGCCCATCTGCGAGCGAATCGGCAAATGGGCTCGGGTCTCGACGCCCGTGGTGGCTGAGCTGTGGTGGCGACTCTTCAGGCAGGCCACGGAGGAGTCACACGGTGAGGCTTTCCGTCTGCAAGCCGACTTGAGCAGAGACACACTCGCCGCGACCTTGCGGCACTTCGAGGTGGCCGCTGACGCTGATCGGCTGTGTGCAGCCCAGTTCGAGTTCTGGCGGCGACCTCCGATCTTCTCGGACGGCCTCGCTTTCCTGCACCGGGTCGGCGTACCTATCTGCCTGGTGTCCAACATCGATCGCGACGACCTCCACGCTGCCATGGGACACCTCGATGTCGAGGTCGCCGCCGTCGTCACGAGCGAGGACGCACGGGCCTACAAGCCCCGGCCGGAGCCCTTCGAACTCGCCTTGAAGGCACTCGGCGTGACGACAAGTGATGTGCTCCATGTGGGCGACTCGCTCACAGCCGACGTAGCCGGCGCCGAGGCGCTGGGCATCAGATCAGCGTGGATCAACCGGTCCGGACGCCCGCTCCCTGCGGGACCTGCGCCAACCCACACCGCCCACGACCTCACCGAACTCCTGTCGATCCTGCAGGGCTGATGCCCAGACCGGGAGTGCTCCGTTCGAAAGCGGACCGCTCTGGGACATCCGCTAGCGGCGACCAGGCCCGCGCCACCAGCCCCAGACCATGACAGAAACGCCGACGAGCGCGAGACATCCGAAGAACAAGGAGACCGCCCGATCGCGTCCTTCGGAAGCGAGGCCCTGGTACAGGATGAACAAGCCGGCGGTCACGCCGATGACCACAAGCGCAGCGAGGCGAGCAGGCATCGGCTTCATGATCGCCAACGTACGGGTGGACTCGGAGCCGCACCGTGGCATGTCGCATGTTCACGCGCTCCGGTGTTCCGACACGGGCCGTGAGCGACCCGGGTGCCACGGACGCCCTGCTTCTTCCTCCCGCCCTGGTGTGGACGCTGCTAGCCATGACCCCCAATGCACCCGCACCGGAAGGGCAGGGCTCGTGAGCAACAACCTCGTCCGGTCAGCCGGAGTGACCGTACAGAACCTGACACCGCACGGCCCTAGCGGCGCCCGCCGTGGAAGCAGGTCTACGGCACGGGCAGCGACTGCGGCGGATCGTCGTACTCGCCGAGCGCGTACCGCATGCGTTGGTTCAGGTCGGCGAGTGCCTGCCGAAACTCCCGTTCCGTCCCGCCCTCGGCCATCAGCCCCAGCGAGGCGAAACGTCGGGACAGTCGATCCACGAGATCGGCGTCCAATTGGGACACCATCGCCAGAGCTTCCAGGGTCGCGAGCACGCCGATGAGAGCCTGCGCGTCGCGGCGAAGAACCGGTCGGGCGCAGACCGAAACAGGGTCCATGCGCACGAGCATGCGGATCGGTCGACAACCTGACCAGTGACGCTTCCACCACCGCTCACGACGCTCCGACCCGGTGACACGACCCGCTCCGTCAAAACGGGGGCGGGTCCTCGAGCGTTGCGCGATGGGGTGGTTCGTCCGCGTGCACCCGCCAGCCGGGTGGGCGGGTGGTGCGGGTGACGCCGCCGGGGGTGGTCACCGTGAGCACGCCGTCGGTGGTCATCGAGTAGCGCCAGCCGCGGGCGTGGGTCTTGAGCCGGTGGTGTCGGCGGCACAGGCAGCAGAGGTTCCCGCAGTCGGTCGGGCCGCCATCGTCGTGCGCGGTGACGTGGTCGAGGTCGGCCCAGGCAGCCCGGCCGCTGCAGCCGGGATGCCGGCACGTGCGGTCGCGGGTCCGGACGAAGCGTTCCTGCGCCGGGCTGTGGCGGTAGCGGTCGACCCGCGCCGGTCGACCGAGCACCGGGCACCCGCAGTCGCCGTCGGGATGTGCCCGGCACCCGCGGCGGACCAGCCGCTCCAGCTCGGGTCGGGTGACCGTGGCGCGCAGGGCCCCGGTCGCCGGGTCCACGAGCGCGATGCCGAGGGTTCCACCGGTCGGCGCCTGCAGCCCACCGGGGCAGAGGGAGTCGAGCTGGGTGAGCAGGTCACGGAGCTGGCCGGCGGTGATCGGGTG
Source organism: Blastococcus sp. TF02-09 (assembly GCF_003319105.1). GTDB lineage: Bacteria > Actinomycetota > Actinomycetes > Mycobacteriales > Geodermatophilaceae > Blastococcus. The sequence goes on from NZ_QOHH01000009.1 coordinate 83,440, forward strand.
GCCGTCCACCTCGCCGGGCTCGACGGGAGTGGGCAGCGCGCCCGCCGGCAGCACCTCCGCCGCGTGGTCGCAGCCGGGCCCGGCCAGCGTCGGCAGCGGCGCGATGACCGTGACGTGCGCACTGACCGTGGACTCCCCACGACCCCCGGGCCGCAGCACGGCGTCGGCCACGAAGGCGGCGCGCAGCATGCCGAGCGGGCGCAGGTCACCAGCGAGCTTGGCAGCACGCGCTCGCGCGTCGGCGGCAGCCTTGATGGCCGCCGCCTCGGGCGCCGGCAGGAAGATGCGCACCTCGGCCATGCCATCCTCGCACCCGTGCACCGTGACGTCCGCGGAGCGCGCGGCCCCCTTGCGGCGGCGCTCGCTGGCGGACGGGTCGCGGCGGATCAGTTCGCGGCGGAGGAACTTCCGCAACCGCCTCACCGACATCTCGGCGGCCACGAGCAAGCCTGCGGCTTCCACCTCGGCGACCAGGCGGGGGTCGGTGTTCCGCGCCGGCCAGCCGAGCTCCGCGGCGAAGGCACGCGCGCGCGGCCGGTCGATCAGCCCGTCCGCCAGTGCGGCCCAGGCGGCCGGCAGCTTCTCGACGAGCGTGTGGGAGTGCTCGGCCAGCACCGTCGCGCCGGTGCGCGCGCAGTTGAGCACCAGCGCCAGCTCGTCGGGGAAGAACTCGCTCACCCCGGGCAGCGGGTCGTCCGCCCCGTCGCGCGCCCACTCCGGTGCGGCGGCCCCCGGCAGACCGTGGCGCCGGTCGGCAGCGTCGGAGCGGTCGTCGGCCAGGGCGACCACCAGCTGCGCCTTGTAGGCGGCCAGCGCGCTCTCGGCCCGGACGACGCGCTGCAGCTCCCGCGTCTTCTCCGCCGCGGTCAGCCGGCCGACGTCCACCAGGTCACCGAGCCGGACCGGCCGGAAGCGGAACCCGTCGTCGACCTCCTCGGCGATCGCGCGGGTCAGGCGGGTGGGCACCACCGTGACCGCGACCCCGACGCCACCGCTTCCCGACACACCACGAAGCTAGCGCCGGGGTACGACAGTTTTGGCTGGTCAACGGCTCGTGGAGCCAGGAACAAGGGGCAGTGCCGGACGTCGGAGCCAACCCGGCGAACGCCGCGCGGGACGAGAGGCAACACGAACTCCGCGCCGCGGTAACGCCGGCGAAACGGGAGCCGCGTCTACTCGCAGGCGACAGAGGTTCACGTCAGTGAACAGCTACTCCGGAGGTCCCCGTGTCGCTCACCGCCGCCCGTCCCGACGCCCCGCCGGTCCCCGAGCAGCTGCCCCGCGTGCCGCTCGACGCCGCGGACCGGCCCACGCCCGACCTGGCGACCAGAGCCCGCGCCGACGGCATCGAGTTCGTCCTCGCCCTCTTCGTCGACCTCACCGGCAAGCCGTGCGCCAAGCTCGTCCCGATCGAGGCGGTCGAGGAGCTGCAGACCGACGGCGTCGGCTTCGCGGGCTACGCAGTCGGCGCGATGGGCCAGGAGCCGCGCGACCCCGACCTCATGGCCATCCCCGACCCGTCGTCCTACATGCCGGTGCCGTTCCTGCGACCAGGCCTCGCGATCGTGCACTGCGATCCGCACGTCCAGGGCGCGCCGTGGCCCTACGCCCCGCGGGTCATCCTCCGCGAGCAGCTCGCCCGGGCCGCCGAGCTGGGCCTGGAGCTCAAGGTCGGCGCCGAGGTCGAGTACTTCCTCGTCGAGCGCGGCCCCGACGGCGCCCTCCGCCCGGCGGACGCGAAGGACACCGCCGAGCGCCCCTGCTACGACGCCCGCGGCCTCACCCGCATGTACGAGCACCTCACCGCCGTCTCCAAGGCGATCAACTCCCTCGGTTGGGGCAACTACGCCAACGACCACGAGGACGGCAACGGGCAGTTCGAGCAGAACTTCGCCTACGCCGACGCCCTGACCACCGCCGACCGCGTCGTCACCCTCCGGTACCTGCTCTCGGTCATGGCCGAGGAGCGCGGCATGACCGCGACCTTCATGCCCAAGCCGTTCACCGACCGCACCGGCAGCGGCCTGCACATGCACCTGTCCCTGTGGCGCGACGGCGCCCCGGCCTTCCCGGACGCCGACGACGCCCGCGGTCTGGGCCTGAGCCCCCTGGCCTACTCCTTCGTCGCCGGCCTGCTCGACCACGCCTGCGGGCTTCAGGCGGTGCTCGCGCCGACGGTCAACTCGTACAAGCGCACCGGCGCCACCTCCACCCGCTCGGGCGCCACCTGGTCCCCGCGCCAGGCGACCTACGGCGGCAACGACCGCACCCACCTGCTGCGCATCCCCGACGGCAACCGGGTCGAGCTGCGCGGCGGTGACGGCTCGGCCAACCCCTACCTCGCCGCGGCCGCCGCGCTCGCCGCGGGCCTCGACGGCATCCGCCGCAACCTCGACCCCGGCGACCCGGGCGCGACCCGCAGCGAGCCGCTGCCGCCGACCCTCCTGCACGCCGTCGAGCAGCTCGAGGCCGACCCGGTCGTCACCGGTGCGCTCGACGCCGCCGGTCCCGGTGTGTGCCAGTACTTCGCCGGCCTCAAGCGCGACGAGTTCTTCGAATGGCACGGCCAGGTCTCCTCCTGGGAGGTCGACCGCTACGTGACCGCGTTCTGACCCCTAGTCGAAAGGAATCCACCCACCCATGTGCGGGATCGTCGGGCTCCACCTTCGGGAGCCCTCCCTGTACCCCCGGCTCGGCGAGCTGCTGACCGGGATGCTGTGCCAGGTCACCGAGCGCGGCCCCGACTCCGCCGGCGTCGCCGTCTACGGCGACCCCCGCTGGTCACCGCCCGGGCACGCCTCGGTCTCCCTCCTCCCCGGGACGGCGACGCCCGACCAGGTGGCGACGGCGCTGCGCGAGCGCGTCCCCGACGTCGCGGTCGTCGACGCCGGCCAGACGCTGGTCGTCCACGCACCGGTCGACGTCGACACGCTCGTGGATGCGGTCCGCACCGCGCTGCCGGAGCTCCTGGTCATCGGCTCGGGCGAGGAGGTCGCCGTCCTCAAGGGCGTCGGCCACCCGCAGCTGCTGGCCGCCGAGTTCGGGCTGGCGCAGGCGCAGGGCTGGCAGGGGGTGGCGCACACCCGGATGGCCACCGAGTCCGCCGTCACCCCGGCGCACTGCCACCCGTTCTCCGTCGGCACCGACCAGTGCCTCGTGCACAACGGCTCGTTCGCCAACCACGCGACGATCCGACGCGAGCTCGCAGCCGGCGGCGCCGTCTTCGACTCCGACAACGACTCCGAGGTCGGCGCCCGCTTCGTCGCCGCCCAGCTCGCCGCCGGCTACGACCTGGAGAAGTCGCTGAAGCTGCTCTGCGAGCGGTTCGACGGCTTCTACACGCTGCTGGTCTCCACCAAGGACAGCTTCGCGATCGTCCGCGACGCCATCGCCTGCAAGCCCGCCGTCGTCGCCGAGACCCCGGAGTGGGTCGCGATGGCGTCCGAGTACCGCGCCCTCGCCGGCCTGCCCGGCGTCGAGCGCGCCCGCATCTTCGAACCCGAGCCGGAGGAGGTCTACGCATGGCAGCGCTGAGCACGCCGTTGGACGTGCAGGAGCCCAGCAGCACGACGGAGGCGGTGGTCGATCTCTCGATCGCCGACGTCCGGCAGCTGAACGGCGCGCTGCACGCGCCCGACGTCGCGGAGAAGGCGCCGTCCTGGCGGGTGACGAACCCGGACGGGCGGCACGGCATCGCCGTCGGCCTCGACGCCGAGGTGACCGTGGAGATCGACGGGCACGTCGGCTACTACTGCGCCGGCATGAACAAGAGCGCCACCGTCACCGTCCACGGCAACGCCGGGGTCGGGGTGGCCGAGAACATGATGAGCGGCACGGTGCGGGTGCGCGGCAACGCCAGCCAGTCCGCCGGTGCCACCGCCCACGGCGGGCTGCTCGTGGTGGAGGGCTCGGCCGCCGCGCGGTGCGGCATCTCCATGAAGGGCGTGGACATCGTCGTCGGCGGCGACGTCGGGCACATGAGCGCGTTCATGGGCCAGGCCGGCCGGCTGGTCGTCTGCGGCGACGCCGGGGACGCGCTCGGCGACTCGCTCTACGAGGCCCGCATCTACGTGCAAGGCTCGGTGAAGTCCCTCGGTGCCGACTGCGTCGAGAAGGAGATGCGCGGCGAGCACCTCGCCGAGCTCGCCGAGCTCCTCGCCGCCGCCGGCATGGCGTGCGACCCGGCCGGCTTCCGCCGCTACGGCTCGGCCCGGCAGCTCTACAACTTCCACGTCGACAACGCCTCGGCGTACTGAGGAGCGACCTCCATGCTGCGCGAATCCGCCACCTTCGACCGCGCCACCATCGCCGACATCCAGCGCGCGGCCGAGACCGGCATCTACGACATCCGCGGCGGCGGGGCCAAGCGCCGCGTCCCGCACTTCGACGACCTGCTGTTCCTCGGCGCGAGCATGTCCCGCTACCCGCTCGAGGGCTACCGCGAGCGGTGCGACACCGACGTCGTCCTCGGCGACCGCAACGCCACCTACCCGCTGCACCTCTCCACCCCGGTCACCATCGCCGGGATGAGCTTCGGCGCGCTCTCCGGCCGGGCCAAGGAGGCGCTCGGCCGCGGCGCCAGCGAGGTGGGCACGAGCACCACCACCGGCGACGGCGGGATGACGCCGGAGGAGCGCGGCCAGTCCAAGCACCTCGTCTACCAGTACCTGCCGTCGCGCTACGGGATGAACCCCGACCACCTGCGCATGGCCGACGCCATCGAGATCGTGCTCGGCCAGGGCGCCAAGCCCGGTGGCGGCGGGATGCTGCTGGGCCAGAAGATCACCGAGCGGGTCGCCGGCATGCGCACCCTGCCGATGGGTGTCGACCAGCGCAGCGCCTGCCGGCACCCCGACTGGACCGGCCCGGACGACCTGGAGATCAAGATCCGGGAGCTGCGGGAGATCACCGACTGGGAGAAGCCGGTCTACGTCAAGATCGGCGCCAGCCGCACCTACTTCGACGTCAAGCTCGCGGCCAAGGCCGGCGCCGACGTCATCGTCCTCGACGGCATGCAGGGCGGCACCGCCGCGACCCAGGACGTGTTCATCGAGCACGTCGGCATCCCGACACTGGCCGCGCTGCCCCAGGCGGTGCAGGCGCTGCAGGAGGAGGGGCTGCACCGGAAGGTCCAGCTGGTCGTCTCCGGCGGCGTCCGCAACGGCGCCGACCTCGCCAAGTGCATGGCCCTGGGTGCCGACGCCGTGGCCATCGGCACCGCGGCGCTGGTCGCGCTCGGCGACAACGCCCCGCACCTGGACGAGGAGTACCGGAAGCTCGGCTCGGCGGCCGGGTTCTACGACGACTGGCAGGCCGGCCGGGACCCCGCGGGCATCACCACCCAGGACCCCGAGCTCGCCGACCGGCTCGACCCGGTCGTCGGCGGCCGGCGGCTGGCCAACTTCATCCGGGTCATGACCATGGAGGCGCAGGTCATCGCCCGCGCCTGCGGCAAGGCCCACCTGCACTCGCTGGAGCCCGAGGACCTCGTCGCCCTCACCATCGAGGCGGCCGCCATGGCGCGGGTGCCGCTGGCCGGCACGTCGTGGATCCCTGGGCAGGCGCTGTGAGCAGCGCCGACGTCGTCGTCGTCGGCGGCGGGCTGGAGGGGGTGGCCACCGCCTGGGCGCTCGCGCAGCGCGGCGTCACCGACGTACTGGTCTGCGAGCGCGACACCGTCGGCTCCGGCGGCACCGGCAAGTCCAGCGGAGTGGTGCGCTGCCACTACGGCGTCTCGTCCCTGGCGGCCATGGCCAACGCCGGGCTCGCGGTCTTCGAGCAGGCCGAGGAGCTGCTGGGGGAGGACGTCGGCTTCGTGCCGACCGGCTACGTCGTCGGCGTCGGCCCGGAGAACGTCGACGCCCTGCGCGCGAGCCTGGCCAACCAGCGCGCGCTGGGCGTGCAGACCGGCGAGATCGACCGGGACGAGGTCGCGCGGCTGTGGCCGGCGGCCGACCTCGACGACTTCGCCGCCTTCGGCTGGGAACCCCGCGGCGGCTACGGCGACGCCTACCGGACCGCCCAGGCCTTCGCCGCCGCCGCCCGCCGTGCCGGGGTGCGCATCCGGCAGGGGACGGCGGTCACCGAGGTGCTGGTCGAGGGCGGCCGGGCGGCGGGGGTCCGGCTGGCCGACGGCTCGACCGTCGCGGCCGGCACCGTCGTCGTGGCGGCCGGCCCCTGGTCGGTGGGACTGCTCGCGCCGCTGGGCATCGACCTGCCGGTCCGGGTGCACCGCGAGGCGATCGTGCTCCTCGACCCGGGCACCGACCTCGGCCCGGTGCCGGTCTTCTCCGACCTCGTCTCGCTGCAGTACATCCGGGCCGAGGGGGGCGGGCAGCTGCTGTTCGGCAACAGCGACCTCTCGGTGCCCGAGCCCGCCGACCCGGACGGCTACCTCAACCGGGCCACCGACGACTTCCTGGAGATGGCCGTCGGCAAGATCTCGCACCGCTTCCCGGGGCTGGAGCACGCCTCGGTCAGCGGCACCTACGCCGGCTGCTACGACGTGACGCCGGACTTCAATCCGGTCATCTCCGAGACGCCGGTCGAGGGGCTGGTGGTCGCGGCCGGGTTCAGCGGGCACGGCTTCAAGATCTCGCCCGCGGTCGGCCGGCTGGTCGCCGATCTCGTGGTCGACGGGAAGAGCTCGGACCCCGACGTCCCGGAGTCGGACTTCCGGCTCGCCCGGTTCGCCGAGGGGCACCTGCTCACCAGCCCGTTCCCCTACGTCGGAGCGGGGGAGATGCGCTGACCGCGCTCACCAGCGGCGGGGCAGTTCCTCCCGGCCGCGCCGGGACCAGCCGAGCGCGAGGGTGGCGCCGGCCAGCAGCAGCGCGAGGACGGTCAGCCAGAACAGCCCCTTGACGACCGCGCCCAGGATGCTGAGCGCGAGCCAGATCACCAGCAGCCAGCCGAGCAGACGCAGCACGGGGTCTCCAGGGGTCGCGGGGAGTTCCAGCCTATGCCCGGGTGGCACCGTGCGGGGGTCGTGTGCGTGCGGGGTGGTTCCCACCGGGGAAGCCGGCTGCCGGACCGACCGGGGGAGCACCCCGGGCACTCACCGCGTGCCCGGGCTGCCTCCGGTCCGGAGGGTCGGCCGCGCCGTGACGACGACCGGCCCGCCGCAGTTCCAGCAGTTCGGTTCGACCCCGTTGCGTTGCATGTCGCGCCCGCCCACTTCGCACGGCGGGCAGTTCCAGCAGACCTCGATCCGGTGGTCCACGGATCGCTCCTCGAGTGCATCTGGTGCTGGGGTCCCGGGTGCTCGGGCCCGCGGCCTCCACTACCCACGGCGCGCCGTCGACTCACCCGCGAACGGGGATGACGACCGGTCACCTCCCACGGACGCCGCGCCCGAGGTGCCGACGGAGCCCTGAGCAGGCACTGTGTCCCACGCCACGTCACCATCCGGGCGCGTGGCCGTTGTCCCGCACGGAACAGCCGTCGTCCTTCAGCAGCGAGGGAACAAGCATGGCCGAGAACCAGCAGAACCTGCTCCAGCGACTCATCAGCTGGCGCGTGAGCGCCGCGATGGAGCCGCACCCGCCCAACGAGACGGTGATGCGGCTCCAGCAGCCGCTCGTCGACCTGCTGGAGAAGTACTACTTCCGGCTCGAGGTCGAGGGGTGGGAGCGGGTGCCCGACCGCACCTGCCTGGTGGTCGGCGTCCACTCCGGTGCCGCGCTGACCATGGACGCCTGGAGCCTGGTCAGCGCCTGGCACAAGCACTTCGAGGGCAAGCGGTTCCTGCACGGGACCGCGCACGACGTCCTCATGGCCGCACCGGGGCTGGGCGACTACTTCCGGTCCGTCGGCGTCATCGCGGCGAACCGGACGAGCGTCTCCGCGGCGCTCGACCAGGGTGAGGACGTCGTCGTCTGGCCCGGGGGCGAGGTCGACTCCATGCGCAGCTGGTTCAAGCGCGACGTCGCGACCCTGGCCGGCCGCCGCGGGTTCGTGAAGCAGGCCATCCGCTCCGGCGTCCCGATCCTGCCGGTGGCCACGGTCGGCGGGCACGACACGGTGTTCGTGCTGTCCGAGGGCAAGTGGCTGGCCAACGGGCTGGACCGGCTCCTCGGCCTGAAGAAGACGCTGCGCGGCGCCAACCTGCCGATCATCGCCGGGTTCCCGTTCCCGATCGCGGTCGAGATCCTGCCGGCGCACGTCCCGCTGCCGGCCAAGATCCGCACCGAGCTGCTCGAGCCGATCGAGGTCGACGACGACCCCGAGCGCGCCGACGACGAGGCCTACGTGCAGAAGATCTACGACCAGGTCGAGGCGGAGATCCAGGCCGGCATGGACCGGCTGGCCGCCCGGCGGAGCCTGCCGGTGCTGGGCTGATCCCTCGACGCGGGACGCCGGCCCGGGCAGTCTGGGCGCTTCTCCGAGGAGGTAGGCCATGGCGGCACGGTTCGAGTACAAGGTCGACGAGATCCGCGAGGGGATGCTCGGCGGGAAGATGAGCGGCGACAAGCTGGAGAAGGTGCTCAACGACCGCGCCGCCGACGGCTGGCAGCTCAAGGCCATCACCGCGGTCGAGGTCAAGGGGCGCATCGGCCCGGGTGGGGTCGAGGGCGTGCTGGTGACCTTCGAGCGTCCGCTGGTGTGAGCCCGGAGTCCCTGGATCCGGGGCGGCTCGCGGGCGGGCTCCCGCGCGGCGAGGCGCTGGCCCTGTTCGACGCCGCCCCGCCGGTGGCGGTCGGGGAGATGCTCGGCCGGTGGCGGGGGAGCGGCCTGCCCAGCGGGTCGCCGCTGGACGGGCTGCTCGAGGCCTACGGCTGGTACGGCAAGGAGTTCCGCGACGCCGAGACGGTGCACCCGCTGCTGTTCGGCACCCGCTCCGGCCCGCGTCCGGTCGACCCGGCCCTGGTGCCGATGGCGCTGCTCCGCGACCGCCCCGGCCTGGCGCACTCCCGGCCGGCCCGGACCGCCTTCCGGCTGCTCCGACCGCTGGTGACGACGTCGAAGCCGCGGGCCCGGCTGCGCGCGATCGAGCACCGGGGCGTGCCGACCGCGGCGATGGTCTACGACGCGCTGCCGATCGTCGACGTGTTCCGCCGGCTGTCCGACGACGTCCGGCTCGGGCTCATGGACCTGCGCGGCCTGCCCGAGCCGTTCTTCTTCCTGCTCACCCGGGAGCGCTGACCCGCTCAGAGGGCGAGGGTGCTCCGGAGCATCTCGAGTGCTGCCGGGACGACCGCGTACCAGACGTTGCGCCCCCGCTTCTCGCTCGTGGCGAGCCCCGCATCGACGAGGACCTTGAGGTGGTGGGAGACGGTCGGTTGGCTCTTGCCGACCGGCTCGACCAGGTCGCACGCGCACACCGACCCGCCCTCGGCCGTGGCGAGGAGGGACACGAGCCGCAGGCGCACCGGATCCGCCAACGCGGCGAACTGCCGGGAGAGCGTGACCGCGTCGGCCTCGCCCAGGACCTCGGCGGCCAGCGGTGCGCAGCACGCCTCGGCCGCGGGCTGCTCCAGCACGGGCAGGGCGCGCATCGTCGTCACCGGACCCTCCGACCTCTCCGACATGACGTATTGACAGCCGTCGATGCTACCTGCAACGTCTGAATATCGACAACCGTCGATACGTTTTGACCAGGAGGAATCCCCGATGTCCCGTGTGCAGCTCGCTCTGCGCGTCGCCGACCTGGAGGCCGCCGTCGGCTTCTACTCGCGCCTCTTCGACACCGCCCCGACCAAGCGCCGGCCCGGGTACGCCAACTTCGCCATCGCCGAGCCGCCGCTGAAGCTGGTGCTGCTCGAGGGCGAGGCCGGGGAGCCCACCCGCATGGACCACCTCGGCGTCGAGGTGGCGTCCACCGACCTGGTCGCCGCGGCCGCGGACCGGCTCGCCGAGGCGGGGCTGGCCACGCGCGTGGAGGACGGGACCACCTGCTGCTACGCCGTCCAGGACAAGGTGTGGGTGACCGGCCCGGGCGGCGAGCCGTGGGAGGTCTACACCGTGACCGCCGACGCCCACCCCGACCTCGAGGGAATGACGACGGTCGAGCGGGCCCCCGCCTGCTGCTGACGCCGGCGAGTGCTACGAACTCGTGGTGATCACGCGCTGATCGCCACGGGTTCGTCGCAGTCGGGGAGGTGCCGTCGTGGACCTGGAGCAGGTGGCCGACGAGCTGTACGAGGTGCCGCCCGAGGAGTTCGTCGCGCTGCGGACGACCCGCCAGGACGAGGCCAAGGCCGAGGGCGACAAGGCGCTGGCCAAGGAGATCGGCGCGCTGCCCAAGCCCTCGGCCGCCGCCTGGGCCTGCAACCTGCTGGTCCGCGAGCACCGCACGGAGATCGAGGACCTCGTCGAGCTCGGTGACCTGCTGCGCGCGGCCCAGGAAAACCTGGCCGGGGACCAGCTGCGCGCCCTCGACGTCCAGCGGCGCCAGCTGGTCACCGCCCTGACCCGGCAGGCCCGGGGCCTGGCCGCCGGGCGCGGGCACCCGGTGAGCACGGCGGTCGCCACCCAGGTCGAGGAGACCCTGCGCGCGGCCATGGCCGATCCCGACGCCGGGCAGGCGCTGCTCACCGGCCGGCTCACCTCGCCGATGTCCTACAGCGGCCTGGGGACGACGGTGTCCAAGCCCGACCTCCGGTTGGTGCACCCCGCGCCCCGCCACACCCGCACGACCGAGCGCAGCGAGAAGCCGGCACGGACGCGCGCTCCGGCGAAGCAGGCGGGGGAGTCCGCCGCCGACCGCCGGGCTCGCGAGCAGGAGGAGCGCCGGCGCGCGGCGGAGGAGAAGCGCCGGCGCGAGCTGGCCGAGGCCCGCGCCGTGGAGCAGGAGGCCACCGCCGCCGCGGACGAGGCCGCCGCCCTCCTCGAGGAGCAGCGGCAGCGGACCGAGGAGCTCGCCGCCCGCCGGTCGGAGCTGCAGGCGCGGGTGGACGAGCTCGCCGACCAGCTCGCCGAGGCGGAACGGGAGGTGGCCGACGCCGCCGCCGCGCTCAAGCGCGAGGAACGCCGGCGCGCGGCCGCCGAGCGGGAGGCGGCCGACGCGGCGGAGGCGCGGGACCGCGCCGCCGCGCACGTCGCGTCCCTCGGCGGGGACTGACGCCGAGGAGCGCGCTCAGCCGGAGAGCTCGCCCGGGACCGCGATCACGTCCACCATGGCGCCGTTGCGGAACACCGTCATCGGCAGCGGCTGCCCGATCGCCTCGGTGAACAGCAGCCGCTGGAGGCTCTGCGCGTCCGCGACCGGCCGACGCCCGGCCTCCAGAACCAGGTCACCGCGCCGGAGCCCGGACCGGTCGGCCGGCGCGCCGGGGACGACGTCGACGATCCGCAGCCCGCGCCGCCGGCCGGTCCGGGCGGCGAGCTCGGCGGGCAGGGGTGCGGGCGTGCTGACCACGCCGAGGTAGGCACGGCGGACGCGGCCGTCGGCGACGAGCGCCGCCAGGATCCGGCGGCTCGTGGTGTTGATCGGCACCGCGAGGCCCAGGCCCCACCCGGCGACGGCGGTGTTGATGCCGACCACGCGCGAGGAGGAGTCGGCCAGTGCGCCCCCGGAGTTGCCCGGGTTGAGCGCGGCGTCGGTCTGGATGACGTCCTCCACGACGCGCGCCGTCCGCCCGTCGCGCGTCGGCAGCGACCGGCCCAGTCCGCTGACCACGCCGGCGGTGACCGAGCCGGCCAGCCCCAGCGGGTTGCCCACCGCCACGACCAGCTGCCCCACCCGCAGCGACGCGGCGTCCCCGAGCTCGGCCGGCGGCGGCGTGGCGCCCCGGGCCCGCACCACCGCCAGGTCGGACAGCGGGTCGGCCCCGACGACGTCGACGCCGATCTCGGTGCCGTCGGCGAAGACCGCGCGGCCGCTCCGGGCCCGCGCCACGACGTGCGCGTTGGTCAGTAGCAGGCCGGCGTCGTCGACGACGACGGCGGATCCGGCTCCCGAGCGCCCGTCGGCGCCTTCCACCTCGAGGGCGGCCACGTGCGGGGTGAGGTCGGCGGCGACCGTGGTGACGATGCGGGAGTAGGCGTCCAGCGCGGTCTCCGGCGCGAGCGCCTCGGGTTCGGAGGTCATGGCACGCTCCTGATTACGGGATTACGCGCACCAGTGAACGCCTCGTCCCGGCCCTGGGACAGCGATCACGCCGAGGGCGAACAGGTCAGCCCATGGTCTTCTGGCCGTCGAGGGACTCGCGGAGGATGTCGGCGTGACCGGAGTGCTGCGCGGTCTCGACCGCGATGTGCAGGAAGGTCCGCCGTACCGACCGGCGCGCCCCGGGCTCGAACCACGGCGCCTCGGGGAGCGGCCAGGACGCGTCCAGGTCGAGGGTGCCCACGAGCTCGTCGGTGCGGGCGGCCACCTCGTCGTAGCGGGCCAGCACGCCCGCCAGCGTCTCGTCCGGCAGGAGCCGGAAGGCGTCCGCCCAGGCCGCGTACCCGGCCTCGTCCTGCGGCGGCGCGACGGCAAAGGGCCCCTCGACGGCGAACCGCGCCCAGTTCCCCTCGGTGTGCGCCACGTGCTTGATCAGGCCGCGCAGCGTCAGCTCGCTCACCGTCGTGCGCTGCCGCGCCTGCTCGTCGGTGAGCCCCTGGACGGTGACGCGCAGGAAGTGCCGATGCGTCCGCAGCAGCTCCAGCAGGTCGGCCCGTTCGCCGGTGAGGGTGGTCGTGGTCATGGCTGCCTCCCGTCGTCGATGGCCCGACGCTAGGCCGGGGGTACGACGATTCCGAGGGGTTCCGGCGCCGGCCTGCGGCGCGGGCGGGGCCGCCCTAGCGTCGCACCATGGCCGACTCGCAGCGCGTCGCGATCGTCACCGGTTCGGAGTCGGGCATCGGGCGGTCGGTCGCCGTCGCCCTCGCGGAGCAGGGGTGCGACGTCGGCATCACCTGGTACCGGTCCGAGGAGGACGCGGAGGAGACCGCCCGGCAGGTGCGGGCGCTGGGCCGGCGCGCCGAGGTCCGCCACCTCGACCTGACCCGGCTCCCCGAGGCCGCCGATGTCGTCGACGACCTCGCCGAGACCCTGGGCGGCGTCGACGTCCTGGTCAACGACGCCGGCACCGGGCACCGGACCCCGCTGCTCGAGCTCGACCTCGCCACCTGGCGCGAGGTGCTGGCCACCGACCTCGACGGCGCCTTCCTCTGCCTCCAACGGGCGGCCCGCCGGATGGTCGCCGCCGGCCGGGGCGGGCGGATCGTGAACATCACCAGCGTCCACGAGCACGCCCCCCGGGTCGGTGCCGCGGCGTACTGCGCGGCCAAGGGCGGCCTCGGGCTGCTCACCAAGGTCGCCGCGCTGGAGCTCGCCGAGCACGGCATCACGGTCAACTCCGTCGCGCCCGGGGAGATCGCGACGGCGATGACCGGCCAGGAGGACGAGGACCCGACCGCGCCCGGCCACGAGCGGCCGGGCGTGCCGCTCCGGCGCCCGGGCTCGGCCCGGGAGGTCGCCGCCGTCGTGGCGTTCCTGGCCTCGCCCGCGGCCGGCTACGTCACCGGCGCGTCCTGGCCGGTGGACGGCGGCATGCTCGAGATGGGCCCGATGGCCGGCTCGCACCTGGAGAGCGACGACTGGCGCCGCGGCTGAGCGTCAGCGGGTTCGGCGGCCGGCGGCCTTGCGCTGGTAGAGGTCCTCGTCGGCGCGGGCCAGCACGCTGCCGAGCGTGTCCCCGGGCTGCACGGTGGCCATGCCCGCCGTCCAGCGGAACGGGTGGGTCTCCTCGAGCTGGGCGAGGAGTTCCGCGGCGCCGTCGCCGTCGGTGGCCGGCAGGCACAGCACGAACTCGTCACCGCCGTAGCGTCCGAGCAGGTCGGCGTGCCGCAGGCGGGTGGTCCAGCCGGTCGCGAGGTCGCGCAGCAGGGCGTCACCGGCTCCGTGGCCCTCCCGGTCGTTGACCTGCTTGAAGTCGTCCAGGTCCAGGAGTGCGATGACCAACGGCTCCCCGGTGCGCACCGCCCGGGACAGGTGCCGCGACGCCTCGATCTCCCAGGCCCGGCGGTTGGCCACCTGGGTCAGCGGGTCGGTGTCGGCGGCGTCGTGCAGCCTCCGGGCCAGGCGGCCCTGGGCCTCGGCCAGCGCCAGGACGGTGACGGTCAGGACCACCCAGGCCTGGAGGAAACCCGAGGGCTCGGCAGCGGCGGCGCCGGCACTGCACACGACCACGAGGAAGACCGCGTGCGCGCGCGCCGCCGGCAGCGGGAGCACGTGGGCGGCGTAGAGCGCGACGGCGAGGAGTGCGGGGCCGAGCGCCACGATGCCCACGGCGGTGGCCGAGCGCCAGGCGAGGACGGCGACGAGCACCGACATCACGGCCACGGCCGTGTGCACCAGCGCCGGCTCCAGCGGCCGGCGGTGCGCGGCGAGCGCGACGCCCCCGGCGATCCCGACGACGCCGAGGCCCCAGAGCAGGCCCACCGGGGTGTCGGCGTCCATCGGCCAGGTGGCGCCCGCGAAGCACAGGGTTCCGCTGACGAGGTAGAGGACGGCGAGCAGCGTCGCGGCCGGGCCTCGCCGATGGCCGTACATGCCGATCACCTCGAGATCTCGGGCCACACCCGGTGCCCGGGGCCCCGGCGTGTTCTCACCGGGGAGCAGGGGCGGGCGCGGTCGGGGCGATTCTGCACGTTCCAACGACCCGGGCCCGTACCGGATGCGGGCGCGCTCCCGTCAGAAGACGGCAACCGTCGCCGGCCCGGAGGAGGACCGGGTCACGGACAGGTCAGACCGACGTCCGACCGACGTCCGACCGACGTCCGACGCCGGAGGCTCAGGCCGAGTCGCGCTGGGTGACGTCCACGTCGTCCGCGGCCGGGTTCTTGGGACCGCCGGTCTTGGTGACCTCCCACCCGGCGCCGAGCTGCTCGAGCGCCAGACGGCCGTAGACCTGCTGCTGGGTGGCCACCCGCTGCGAGCGGCCCCGGCCCAGGAAGCTGATCAGCCAGTGGAACACCGTGGTGAACCGGCTCTTGAAGCCGACGATGTACATGAGGTGGACGACCAGCCACAGCACCCAGGCGATGAAGCCCTCGAACTTGAACCGTCCGATGTCGGCGACCGCGGAGAACCGCGAGATCGTCGCCATCGAGCCCTTGTCCTTGTACCTGAAGGGGGGCTTCGGCTCCTTGCCGTCGAGCCGGCGCTTGATCGCGTCGGCGGCGTAGCGGCCGCCCTGGATGGCCACCTGCGCCACACCCGGCAGCTTGTCCAGCGCCATCATGTCGCCGACGACGTGCACCTCCGGGTGGCCCGGCAGCGTGAGGTCGGGCTGCACCTGGATGCGGCCGGCCCGGTCGACCTCGGCGCCGGACTGCTCGCCGAGGATCCGGCCCAGGTCGGAGGCCTGGACCCCCGCCGCCCAGATCTTGGTGGCGGCGTTGATCCGGCGGACCTGGCCGTCGGCGTCCTTCACGTCGAGGCCGTCGGCGTCGACGTCGGTCACCATCGCGCCCAGCTGCACCTCGACGCCGATGCGGTTGAGGTGCCGGCGGGCGCGGTCGCCCAGCTTCTCGCCGAAGGACGGCAGCACGATCGGCGCCGCGTCCAGCAGGACGATGCGCGCCTGGGTGGGGTCGATGGTCCGGAAGTCCCGCTTCAGCGTGCGCCGGGCGAGCTCGGCGATCTGGCCGGCCATCTCCACCCCGGTCGGGCCGGCGCCGACGACGACGAAGGTCATCAGGCGGTCGATCTCGGCCTGGTCGGTCGCGAGCTCGGCGAGCTCGAAGGCGCCGAAGATCCGGCCGCGCAGCTCGAGCGCGTCGTCGATGCTCTTCATGCCGGGGGCGAACTCGGCGAACTGGTCGTTGCCGAAGTAGGACTGCCCGGCACCGGCGGCGACGATCAGCTCGTCGTAGGGGTGCACGGTGGTGCGGCCGAGGACGGTCGAGGTGACCGTGCGCGCGGCCAGGTCGACGCCGGTGACCTCACCCAGGACCACGCGAGTGTTGTCCTGGTGCTTGAGGATCTCGCGGGTGGCCGGGGCGATCTCGCCCTCGGAGAGGATGCCCGTGGCCACCTGGTAGAGCAGCGGCTGGAACAGGTGGTTGGCGGTCTTGCCGATCAGCGTCACGTCGACGGGAGCGCGCCGGAGCGCCTTCGCCGCGAACAGCCCGCCGAAACCGGACCCGATGATGACGACGCGCGGCCGGCCGCCGTCGGTCCCGCGTCCGTCGGAGGTACGCGTCGCTGGTGTCGTCATGCTCACGATTCTCCCATTCCGGGCCTCGTCGGTCCCTCGGGACTCCGGGCGATACCTGCCACAGTCCTGCGCTCCCGGCTGGCTGGTGCCGGAACGGTCCGGTGGACCGCACGGATGTCCACCGAGCTCGCCCTCCACCTGCCCGGGATGGGCCTCGGGAAACCGGTTCCGCCGCTGGAGACGCTGGCCGGCGAGGTCGGCTCGCGGCTCGGGGAGGAGCCGGTGGCCTGCGAAGGCTGAGGAGCGAGGGGGTCCTCCTACTGGCCGTCGGTGCGGCCGCGCACCTCGGCGTAGCGCTCGCGCACCGCGGGAGCCGGCGGCGCCTCGAACGTCTGCAGCCCGGGCTGCGCCCACTCCGGCGGGGTGGCTGCGCCGGACAGCGCCCACGCGGCCTGGCGTGCGGCGCCGTCGGCCACGTACTCACCGGGTGGCGGCACGAGCACCGGGTGCCCGAGGACGCCCGGGGCCAGCTGCTGCACGGCGGGGGAGCGGGCGGCACCGCCCACCAGGAGCACCCGCTCGATCCGGACGCCCTGCGCCGCGACCGCGTCGATGCCGTCGGCCAGCCCGCACAGCAGTCCCTCGACGGCCGCCCGCGCGAGGTGCGCCGGGGTGGCGGTGCGCAGCGTCAGCCCGTGCACGGCTCCGGTGGCGTGCGGCAGGTTCGGGGTCCGCTCGCCCTCCAGGTAGGGGACCAGCACCAGCCCGCCGGCGCCCGAGGGGGCGGACAGCGCGAGGTCGGAGAGGGTGGCGTGGTCCACGCCGAGCATCCGCGCCGCGGCGTCCAGGACCCGGGCGGCGTTGAGGGTGGCCACCAGCGGCAGGTGGTGGCCGGTGGCATCGGCGAACCCGGCGACCGTGCCGGTCACGTCGGCGACGGCGGTCGGGGTGACGGCCGAGACGACACCGGAGGTCCCGATGGAGACGACGACGTCGCCCGGGCGGGCGGCCAGGCCGAGCGCGGCCGCCGCGTTGTCGCCGGTACCGGGGCCGAGCACCGCCCCGGAGCCCGCGAGCGCACCCACCTGCTCGGCGGGACCGGCGACCCGGGGCACGGCGGGGCGGCGGCCGCGCATCGCCCGCTCGAGGAGGTCGAGGCGGTACTCCCCGCTGCGGGCCGACCAGTAGGCGGTGCCACTGGCGTCCCCGCGGTCGGTGGTCAGCGTGCCCAGCGCGCGGCCCTCGGAGAGCCGCCAGGTCAGCCAGTCGTGGGGGAGGCAGACCGCGGCGGTGCGGTCGGCGTGGTCGGGTTCGGCGTCGGCCAGCCAGCGCAGCTTGCTCGCGGTGAACGAGGCGACCGGCACCAGGCCCACGGCGTCCGCCCACGCCTGCCGGCCGGCCGCCTCGTCGCCGTCGCCCAGCTCGAGGACGAGGTCGTGCGCGGCGGCCGCCGAGCGGACGTCGTTCCACAGCAGCGCGTCGCGGACGACCTCGCCGTCCTCGTCCAGGCAGACCATGCCGTGCTGCTGACCGCCGACGGCGAGCGCGGCGACGTCGTCCAGACCGCCGGCCTCGGCCGCGGCGCGGGTGAACGCCTCCTCCCACGCGCTCGGCGGCACCTCGGTGCCGGGCGGGTGCGGCGCCCGGCCGCTGCGCACCAGCGCCCCGGTGTCGGCGTCGCGGACGACCACCTTGCAGGCCTGGGTGGAGGTGTCGACTCCTGCGACGAGGCGCCGGGCGCCGGTCATCGGGGCCGCCGGGGGGAGGTCACGCGGCGGACTGTAGCGCCGGTGACCTTGACCACACAGGGGTCCGGCCCTAATTTGTTGACCCGACCGACGAATTATCTCTACCGAGCCGACAGGAGGCCGGGTCGTGACCGTGGCGCGTCCCCCGGCCGACGGCGCCGTCGCCCGCGAGGCGCCCGCCGACCAGTCCGCCGTCCGCCGCGGGAACCTCGGCCGGGTGCTGCGCCTGCTGCGCGACGAGGGTCCGCGCTCGCGGGCGCGGATCGCCGAGGAGACCGGCCTGAACAAGGCCACCGTCTCCAGCCTGGTCGCCGAGCTCGCCGAGCGCGGCCTGGTCACCGACGGCGACGTCGACCGGGGCGGGTCCGTCGGCCGGCCGGGGCTGCTCGTCCAGCTCGACGGGCGGGCGGTCTGCGCCATCGGGGTCGAGCTGAACGTCGACTTCGTCGCGATCCTGGTGCTCGACCTGCGCGGCGACGTCCTGCTCCAGCACCGGATGGCCCTCGACGTCCCCGCGCTCGGGGCGGAGGGCACGCTCGACGAGGTCGCCCGGCTCGTGCAGCAGGCGCGGGCCGCGACGGCCCACGCCGTCCCGGTCGGGCTGACCGTCGCCGTCCCGGGGCTGGTGCGCAGCGTCGACGGCGTCGTCACCTTCGCGCCGAACCTCGGGTGGCGCGACGTCCCCGTGCTCGCGGGCCTCACTGCCCGTCTCGCCCCGGACCACCCGGTGCGCGTCGAGAACGACGCAAACCTGTCGGCCATCGCGGAGTGGGCCAGCGGGCCGGAGGCGCGGACGCCCAACCTCGTCTACCTGACCGGTGAGGTCGGTGTCGGTGGGGGAGTGATCGTCGACGGGCGGCTGCTGCGCGGAACCGCCGGGTTCGCGGGGGAGGTCGGCCACAACCCGCTGGGCGATCCCTCGGTCGTCTGCGGCTGCGGCCGTCGGGGGTGCTGGGAGACCGCCGTCGGCCTGGGCGCCTTGCTGCGGGCCGCCGCCGACCCGGGCGACCCGGTGCGCGATTCGAGCCGGGACCTCGAGACGCGCCTGGCCGAGATCGCCGCACGGGCCGACGCCGGCGACCGCCGGACCCTCGACGCGCTCGCGGAGGTGGGCGCCGCGCTGGGCACCGGGGCCGCCGTGCTGATCAACGTCGTCGACCCGGAGGTCGTGCTGCTGGGCGGCTACTTCGCCGTCCTGGGCCGTTTCCTCGTGGAGCCGATGACCGAGGCGCTCCGCCGGCGGGTGTTCGCCGCCGACCGCGCCGGCGCGCGGGTCGTGCTCTCCACCCTCGGGTTCACCGCCGCGGTCCGCGGTGGCGCACACGTCGCCCTGGAGTCGGTCTTCGACGACCCCGCCCTCGTGCCGGTCGGCGGCCCCCGCGCCCCCGAGCCGTCGCACCCCTGACCTCGACCCGACCCACTCCCGGACGGAGAACCCGCATGACGCAGTACACCCCGACCAAGGACGACAGGTTCAGCTTCGGTCTCTGGACCGTCGGCTGGCAGGGCGTCGACGTGTTCGGCGGCGCGGTGCGCCCGCCCCTCGACCCGGTGGAGGCCGTGCACCGGCTGGCCGAGCTGGGTGCCGCCGCCGTCACCTTCCACGACGACGACCTCGTGCCCGACGACGCGACCCGGGACGCCACTCTGAAGCGCTTCCGGGCGGCCCTGGACGAGACCGGCATGGGCGTGGAGATGGCCACCACCAACCTGTTCGGTGCGCCGGTGTTCCGGGACGGCGGCTTCACGGCCAACGACCGCGCCGTCCGCCGGTACGCGATCGCGAAGGTGCTCCGCAACATCGACCTCGCCGCCGAGCTGGGCGCGCGCACCTACGTGCTGTGGGGTGGCCGCGAGGGCGCGGAGTCCGGTGGCAGCAAGGACGTCGCCGCGGCGCTGGACCGCTACAAGGAGGCTCTGGACCTGCTCTGCGGCTACGTCCGCGACCAGGGCTACGACCTCCGCTTCGCGCTGGAGCCCAAGCCCAACGAGCCGCGCGGCGACATCCTGCTGCCCACCATCGGGCACGCGCTGGCGTTCATCGACGAGCTGGACGAGCCCTCCCGCGTCGGGCTCAACCCCGAGGTCGGGCACGAGGAGATGGCCGGGCTGAACTTCGCGCAGGGCATCGCCCAGGCGCTGTGGCACGACAAGCTGTTCCACATCGACCTCAACGGCCAGCACGGCCCGCGCTTCGACCAGGACCTGCGGTTCGGGGCGGGCAACCTGCGCGGCGCCTTCTG
Source organism: Blastococcus sp. TF02-09 (assembly GCF_003319105.1). Taxonomy (GTDB): domain Bacteria; phylum Actinomycetota; class Actinomycetes; order Mycobacteriales; family Geodermatophilaceae; genus Blastococcus. Next base: position 103,522 of record NZ_QOHH01000009.1, read on the forward strand.
GACCGTCGACACGATGCTCGGCTCCGGCACGGGGAAGGCCTACGACGGCTACGTCCACTTCGACTACAAGCCGCCGCGGACCGAGGACATCGAGGGCGTCTGGGAGACCGCGCGGGCCTGCATGCGCAACTACCTGATCCTGCGCGACAAGGTGCAGGCATTCCGCGCCGATCCGGAGGTCGCCGCGGCCCTGGAGGCGGCCCGCGTCGGCGAGCTCGCCGTCCCGACCCTGGCCGCGGGCGAGTCCCTCGAGGCGCTCCGCGAGGAGCCGCACGACCCGGTCGCCCTGGGCGAGCGCGGCCTGGAGTTCGAGCGGCTGGACCAGCTCGCGATGGAGCACCTGCTCGGCGTCCGCTGACCCGGGGGGCCGGGGCCGCGCCCCGGCCCCCCGAGCGGTGCCCCGATCGGGCGCGGAGGGCCTGCGCGCCCGCCGCGCCGTGCCACTATGGCCGCGTGGCGTCCACCTCCGCGTCGGCCGGCGCACTGCTGCGGCACGTGCGCACCGGGCGTGCGCGGAGCCGGGCGGACCTCGTGGCGCTCACCGGGGCCTCCCGCAACACCGTCAGCGCGCGGGTGGACCAGCTCATCGCCGCCAGCCTGCTCGAGGAAGGCGGCCGGGGCGGGAGCACCGGTGGCCGGCCTCCGACCCTGCTGCGCTTCAACAGCCGCGCGGGGTGCGTCCTGGCCGTCGACCTCGGGGCGAGCAGCGTCGACGTCGCCGTCACCGACCTCTCGGCGCAGATCCTCGCCACCGTCGGGCACCCGATCGACATCGCCGTCGGGCCGCAGGCGGTGCTGGCCGAGGTCGACCGGCTGGCGCAGAAGGTGCTGGCCGAGGCCGGGCTGACCCCCGGCGACGTCTGTGCCGTGGGCGTCGGCGTGCCCGGTCCCGTCGAGTTCTCGACCGGCCGGCCGTCGTACCCGCCGATCATGCCGGGCTGGCACGACTACCCGATCCCGAGCGCGTTCGGCCGGTACGCGTGCCCGGTCTACGTCGACAACGACGTCAACGTCATGGCCCTGGGCGAGATCGGTGTCGCCGGGTCGGTGCAGGACCTGCTCGTGGTCAAGGTGGGCACCGGGATCGGCTGCGGCGTCATCGTCGACGGCCGGGTCTACCGCGGGGCGCAGGGCAGCGCCGGGGACATCGGGCACATCTACGTCGGCCGGCCCGACGGCCGCACGGTGACCTGCCGCTGCGGGCAGGAGAACTGCCTGGAGGCCATCGCCGGCGGGCAGGCGCTCCTCCGTGACGCCCGGGCCGCGGGGCTCCCCGTCGAGACCGTCCGGGACGTCGTCCACCTCGCCACCCACGGCGACGGCGCGGCCCTGGAGCTGGTCCGAGACGCCGGCCGCACCATCGGCACGGTGCTCGCGGCGCTGGTCAACTTCTTCAACCCGCACCGGATCGTCATGACCGGTGGGGTGGCGCAGGCCGGCGTGCCGCTGCTCGCGGGCATCCGCGAGGCGGTCTACGCGCGCTCGATGCCGCTGGCGGCGCGGGCCCTCGAGATCACGGTCAGCGAGGCGCCCGATCTGTCCGGCCGCATCGGCGCGGCCCGCATGGCGATCGAGGAGTTCCTGGACGAGGACTCCGTCGCCGTGCTCACCGCCGAGCGCTGACCCGAGCGGTCCCTTCCCGCCCCGCATTCGCGGCGGCGGTGCCCGTGCTGCCTCCGGTCTCGATCCGGTAACCGGGACGGCCGGCCCTTGACCGCGTGTGACCGCACTCATATGTTGCTGCCTCAACCGACTAATGATCAGCGGTGAGCAAAAGTCTGGAGCACGCAGCGTGAGCGAACCGGATCGACCGGCCGCGGGGAACGCCCCGCTGCTGGAGATGCACGGCATCGTCAAGACGTTCCCGGGGGTGCGCGCGCTCGACGGCGTCGACCTCGACGTGCGGGCCGGTGAGGTGCACTGCCTGCTCGGCCAGAACGGCGCCGGGAAGTCGACGCTGATCAAGGTCCTGGCCGGAGCGCACCAGCCCGACGCCGGCCGGATCGCCTGGCGCGGCGAGGACGTCGCCCTGGGCAGCCCGCAGGCGGCCATGACCCTGGGCATCGCGACGATCTACCAGGAGCTCGACCTGGTCTCCGGCCTCACGGTGGCCGACAACATCTTCCTGGGCCGCGAGCAGTCGCGGTTCGGCCTCACCCGCCCGGCCGCCGCCAACCGGGCGGCCACGCAGCTGCTCACCCGGCTCGGGCACCCCGAGATCCGGCCCACCGCCGAGGTCGGCTCGCTCTCGGCCGCCGCGCAGCAGATGGTCAGCATCGCCCGCGCGCTGTCCCAGGACGCCAAGCTCATCGTCATGGACGAGCCGTCCGCCGTCCTGGACAACGAGGAGGTGGAGCGGCTCTTCGCCGTCGTCCGCGACCTCACCGCCCACGACGTCGCCGTCGTCTACATCTCCCACCGGCTGGAGGAGATCCGCCAGATCGGTGACCGGATCACCGTCCTCAAGGACGGCCGCACCGTCGCCACCGGGCTGCCCGCCCGGGAGACCGCCACGCGCGAGGTCATCACGCTGATGACCGGCCGCGACATCGAGTACGTGTTCCCCGAGCGGACCGCGGGGGTGTCCGCCGGGGAGGCGCCGCTCCTGGAGGTCGAGGGTCTCGGCCTGCGCGGCAGCTTCGCCGACGTCTCCTTCACCGTCCGCCCCGGCGAGATCCTCGGCCTGGCCGGGCTGGTCGGAGCGGGGCGCTCGGAGGTCCTGGAGACGGTCTTCGGGGCCCGCCGGGCGACCGCCGGCACCGTCCGGGTGGGCGGCCGGCGGCTGCGCCCCGGGGACGTCGGCAGCTCGGTCGCGGCCGGCATCGGGCTCGCGCCGGAGGAGCGCAAGAGCCAGGCGCTGCTGCTCGGTGACTCCGTCTACCGCAACATCAGCATCTCCAGCCTGGCCCGCTTCGTCCGCGCCGGCTTCCTCGCCCGGGGCGCCGAGCGGTCGGCCGCACAGGAGCAGGTCCGCGCCCTCGACGTCCGCCCCGCCGACGTCGACCGCGAGGTGCGCACGCTGTCCGGCGGCAACCAGCAGAAGGTCGTCCTGGCCCGCTGGCTGCTGCGGGAGTGCCGGGTGCTGCTGCTCGACGAGCCCACCCGGGCTGTCGACGTCGGAGCCCGCTCGGAGATCTACGCGCTGGTGCGCGACCTGGCCGACCGCGGGGTCGCCGTGGTCGTGGTCTCCAGCGAGATCCCCGAGGTCCTGGGGCTGGCCGACCGCGTGCTGGTGCTCGCCGACGGCGCGGTCGTCGCCGAGGAACGGGCCGACGCACTCGACGAGCACCGGGTGCTCGACCTCGTCATGGAGGGGACCGGTCACCGGGGCGCCCCGCTCACCGCAACGACGCAGCACGAAGGGGACGTGGCATGAGCAGCAGCACCACCGCGACGACCGGAGGCGTGGCCGACGTGTCCGCCACGCCGGCCGGCAACGCGCGGGACACCGGCAGGGGGTCGGGCCTCATGTCCGGGCCGGTGGGCCGCAACCTCGGCCTCGTCGTCGCCCTGGCCATCCTCTGCGTGGTCGGCCTGATCACCGCGGGCGACCGGTTCGCCGACGCCGACAACGTGCTCACCATCCTGCGCGGAGCCGCGGTCCTCGGGGTGGTCAGCGTCGGGATGACCTTCGTGATCATCGGCGGCGGCATCGACCTCTCGGTCGGCGCGCTGGTCGCGCTGGCCTCTGTCTGGGCCACCACGCTGGCCACCCAGCAGCTGGCCGAGGACATCCACTGGATCGTCCTGGTGTTCACCGCGGTCGTGGTCGGCAGCGTGGCCGGCCTGATCAACGGGGTGGTGATCGCCTACGGCAAGCTCGCCGCCTTCATCGCGACCCTGGCCATGCTCACCGCGGCCCGCGGACTGGCCGAGATCATCGCCAACCGGCGGACGCAGATCGTCCGGGACGGCGCGTTCCTCGACTTCTTCTCCGGCGACGTCCTCGGCGTCCCCACCCTGGTGATCGTCTGGGCCCTGGTGGCGGCCGCCGGCTGGGTGGTGCTCAACCGGACGACGTTCGGCCGGCGCACGTTCGCCGTCGGCGGCAACGCCGAGGCCGCCCGGCTGGCCGGCATCCGGGTCCAGCGGCACACCGTGAAGCTGTACGTGCTCTCCGGCGTCACCTGCGGCATCGCCGCGGTGATGATCATGGGCCGGACGACGACCGGCAGCTCCACCCACGGCACGCTGCTCGAGCTGGAGGCCATCGCGGCGGTCGTCATCGGCGGCACGCTGCTGATCGGCGGCCGGGGCACCATCGTCGGCACCGTCCTCGGCGTCCTCATCTTCCAGACGCTGGACAACATCTTCACGCTCAACAACCTGTCCAGCTCGGCTCAGGCCGTCGCCCAGGGCGTGATCATCGTGCTCGCCGTCCTGCTCCAGCAGCGGGTGGCCACCGGCGGCTTCCGGTTCCGCCGGTCCGACGGCGGGGCCGCGTCGTCCGGCGGTGGCGTCGTCCAGGGCGCCCCCGCGGGCGCGGTCTCCGGCGGCACCAGCGAGCCCGGCGGCCCCGGAGGCGCCCGGCCCGGCGCGCTCACGACCTGACCGGGGTGCGGCGACCTCTCACCGCCGCACCCCGGCCGGAACCACCCCGGCGGGCTCCCGCCCGCCGGACCCAGCCCCATCGCTCCCACCCACCACGCACCCCGACGACCTGGCGGTCCAGCCAGGGAGGCGACACACCCCCGAGGAGATCTCCATGTCTGCAGCGAGGCAGCGACCCTTCCGCCGGATGACCTACACCGCGGTCGCCCTGATGAGCGCCGGCGCCCTGGTGGCCGGCTGCACCAGCAACGAGCCGGAGAGCTCGGGCGACGGCGGTGGCGGCAACGCCGCGGCCAGCGACAACGACGAAGAGGGCGACAACGTCGTCATCGGCTTCTCGGCTCCCGCGGCCGACCACGGCTGGATGGCTGGCATCACCGAGGCCGCCCGCGCGGTCGACGACGAGTACGACGACGTCGAGCTGCGGGTCGCCGAGGGCACCAACGACGTCGGCACCCAGATCAGCCAGGTCGAGACCTTCATCAACGACGGCGTCGACGCCATCGTCCTGCTGCCGTTCGACGGCGACGCCCTGACGCAGGTGGCGCTCCAGGCGATGGAGGCCGGCATCCCGGTCATCAACGTCGACCGCGAGTTCAACAGCCCGTTCGCCGCCCGCGCCACGATCCTCGGCGACAACTACGGCATGGGCGTCTCGGCCGGTACCTACATCTGCGAGCAGCTCGGCGACCAGCCCGACGCCGTCGTCGCCGAGATCGCCGGCATCGACTCGCTGCCCCTGACCCAGGACCGCAGCCGGGGCTTCGCCGACGCGCTGGGCGACTGCGGCCTCGAGGTGAGCAACCGCGTCGCGGCCGAGTTCACCGTCGAGTCCGGTGAGGCCGAGGCGGCCAACCTGCTCCAGGCCGCTCCGCAGATCGACGCCATCTGGAACCACGACGACGACCAGGGCGTCGGCGTCCTGGCCGCCATCGAGAACGCCGGCCGCGACGAGTTCTTCATGGTTGGCGGGGCCGGTTCGGCCAACGCGATGCGGGAGATCCAGTCCGGCGACTCGGTCCTCCAGGCCACCGTCATCTACCCGTCGACCCAGGCGGCCGACGGCGTGAAGCTGGCCCGGCTGATCGCCCAGGGCAAGAGCCTGTCGGACCTGGCCTCGCAGGGGGTCCCGCGGACGACGGTGCTCGACGCCCCCGTGGTCACGAGTGACAACGTCGACGACTACATCGACGCCGCGTTCGAGTCCTGACCGACCGATCCGGGGCCGCCGGGTGGGTGCACCTCATCACCCGGCGGCTCCGAGCCCTCCTGGAGTTCTCATGACCCGCACGCTCGGCGTCGGCCTGATCGGCTACGCCTTCATGGGCGCGGCCCATTCCCAGGCCTGGCGCACCGCCCCGCACTTCTTCGATCTGCCGCTGCGTCCGGAGCTGACCGTGCTCGCCGGACGCGACCGGGCCGCCGTCACGCAGGCCGCTGCCCGGCTGGGCTGGTCGAGCACCGAGACCGACTGGCGCCGGGTGGTCGAGCGCGAGGACGTCGACCTGGTCGACGTCTGCACGCCCGGCGACACCCACGCCGAGATCGCCATCGCCGCGCTGGAGGCCGGCAAGCACGTGTTGTGCGAGAAGCCGCTGGCCAACACGGTCGCGGAGGCCGAGGCGATGGCCGAGGCCGCGGCCAAGGCGGCGGCCCGCGGGGTGCGGTCGATGGTCGGGTTCACCTACCGCCGGGTGCCGGCCATCGGGCTGGCCCGGCAGCTGGTCGCCGAGGGCCGGCTCGGGCAGATCCGGCACGTCCGGGCTCAGTACCTGCAGGACTGGATCGCCGACCCGACCGCCCCGATGTCGTGGCGGCTGGACAAGGACAAGGCCGGCTCGGGTGCGCTGGGCGACATCGGGGCGCACATCGTGGACCTGACCCAGCACATCACCGGCCAGACGCTCACCGGCGTGAGCGCCCTGCTGGAGACCTTCGTGCGTGAGCGTCCGCTGCCGGCGGCGGCCGGGTCGCTGGCCGGGGTGGCGGGGGAGGGCACCGGTGCGGTCACCGTGGATGACGCGGCGGTGTTCCTCGGCCGGTTCTCGGGCGGTGCGCTGGCCAGCTTCGAGGCCACCCGGTTCGCGCTGGGCCGCAAGAACGCGATCCGGATCGAGATCAACGGGTCCCGGGGCAGCCTGGCGTTCGACTTCGAGGACATGAACGTCCTGCACTTCTTCGACGGCGACGAGCCCGACGAGACCGCCGGCTTCCGCCGGATCGTGGTCACCGAGCCCGGGCACCCCTACGTCGGCGCGTGGTGGCCGGCCGGGCACGGGCTGGGCTACGAGCACGGCTTCACCCACCAGGTCGTCGACCTGATCACCGCCATCGCGGAGAACACCGACCCTGCGCCGTCGTTCGCCGACGGCCTGCAGGTGCAGCGGGTGCTCGACGCCGTCGAGCGCAGCGCCGCCGACAGCTCCCGCTGGACCGAGATCCCTGGAGAGATCTGATGCCCCGTCCCGTCACGCTGTTCACCGGCCAGTGGGCCGACCTGCCGTTCGAGGAGGTGGCCCGGCTCGCGTCGGGGTGGGGCTACGACGGCCTGGAGATCGCCTGCTGGGGCGACCACCTCGACGTCGAGCGCGCCGCGACCGACGACACCTACGTGCAGGAGAAGCTCGACCTGCTCAAGCGGTATGACCTGCAGGTGTTCGCGATCTCCAACCACCTCAACGGGCAGGCGGTCTGCGACGACCCGATCGACGAGCGGCACCGCGGCATGGTGCACCCGCGGGTGTGGGGCGACGGCGACCCCGAAGGTGTCCGGCAGCGGGCGGCGGAGGAGATGAAGCTGACCGCGCGGGCGGCGCGCAAGCTCGGCGTCGACGTCGTCGTCGGGTTCACCGGCTCGAAGATCTGGAAGACCGTGGCGATGTTCCCGCCGGTGCCCGAGTCGATGATCGACGACGGCTACCGCGACTTCGCCGACCGGTGGAACCCCATCCTCGACGTCTTCGACGAGGTCGGCGTGAAGTTCGCCCACGAGGTGCACCCGAGCGAGATCGCCTACGACTACTGGACGACCGTGCGCACCATGGAGGCCATCGGGCACCGGGAGGCGTTCGGGCTGAACTGGGACCCGTCGCACTTCGTGTGGCAGGACCTGGACCCGGTGTCGTTCATCTGGGACTTCAAGGACCGGATCTACCACGTCGACTGCAAGGACGCGAAGCGCCAGGTCGGCAACGGGCGCAACGGCCGGATGGGCTCCCACCTGCCCTGGGCCGACCCGCGGCGCGGCTGGGACTTCGTCTCCACCGGCCACGGCGACGTCCCGTGGGAGGCCTGCTTCCGGATGCTCAACACCATCGGCTACGACGGGCCCATCTCCGTCGAATGGGAGGACGCCGGCATGGACCGCCTCGTCGGCGCCCCCGAAGCGCTCGCGTTCGTGCGCCGGCTCGCCTTCGACCCACCGGCCGCCGCCTTCGACGCCGCCTTCGCCAGCGGCAACTGACGCCGGGGGGTCCGCCGGGTCCTGCCCGGCGGACCCCCCTCGGCTCAGCGACGCCGGCGGCCCGCGGCCAGCACGGTGAGCACGAGGAGCACCGCGATGGCGGCGATCTCGACCCAGAAGGTCTCCTGCCACCACGGCGCGACGTCGGACTCGACGAAGTCGAACATCCCCGGCTCCAGGCCGAGCACGCCGTAGGTCGACTGCAGCAGCGCGCCCAGGGAGCCGGCGGCGAACAGCAGCCCGAGCAGTGCGGCCCACACGAGCAGCCGTCGCGGCGTGATCAGCAGGAGCAGCGCCCCTCCGAACCCCACCACCGCCTGCAGCAGGAACGCCGGGCCGATCACGTCGATGCTGTCGTAGCCGTCCTGCCACAGGTGCAGGTGGATGGCGGCGATCGCGGCGAGCAGCGCGGCACCGGCGACGCGCAGCACCCAGAGGACGCCGGTCGACCAGCCGGACGACGTCGTCGCGCGGGCCGGGGCGGTGGTCATGACGTGACCGTCACGGGAACCTCCATGCCCATCTGGCGGTGGTTGCCGACCGAGCAGTAGAAGACGTAGTCACCTGCCTCCAGGGTGACCTCGAAGGTCGAGCTCTCGCCAGGGCCGATCTGCTCCGATTCCGCGACGTCCTCCCCGTCGCGCTCCACGACCAGGTCGTGGGTGGCGTTGCCGGTGTTGGTCAGCGTGATCTCGTAGGTGCCCGCGGCCAGGTCGCCGTCCGGCAGCTCGAACCCGAAGTCGACCGAGTCGACGGCGAGGGTCTGCGTCTGCCCGGCCGGCGACGACTCGCTCGCCGACGACGAGGGGGAGGACGACGTCGCGGAGCTCTCGCTCGTGGTCGACGTCGCGGTGGACTCGGCGTCGGCGTCGTCGTCCCCGCACGCGGTCAGCGATCCCAGCGCGACGGCCAGGAGCGCGGCAGCGGCCCTGGTGCGTCGACGGCGGGCGAGGGGACGGACGGACGTGGAGCCGGGGTGCACGGGCACGGAAACCTCCAGAAGGTCCGGCGGCCCGCTCACCGGGCGGGTGCGGTGCGCGCCTGCCCGGATGTTCCAACCTTCCAGTACCCCGGGGGAAGGGGTGGCGCCTTCTCCCAGGGAGTTGACAGGTAGGGCCGCCGGCCCGCCGGGGTCAGGCGCGGGCGGCGGCCTTCGCCTCGCGGCGGGCCTGCTTCGCGGCCCGCTTCGCCTGCTTGGCGGCCTTCTTGACGGTCACGCGGGGGCGGCGCTCGACGAGCCCCCGGGTCATCAGCCCGATGCCGATGCCGACCAGCCAGCTGTCCTTGGCGACGGCGAGCCCCTGCTCGGTGGGGGCCAGGCTGCCCGGCTTCCGCATGCCCGGCGTCTTCAGGTACAGCCCGAGCAGGCCGCCGGAGAAGGCGGTCAGCACGGCGCCCGCGGTGAACGTGGGCACGATCGGGGCCAGCAGCGCGGCACCGACGGCGATCTCGGCGGTCGACAGGCCCTGCACGAACTGCTGCGGCGGCACCTTCTGGAGGAACGGGTAGGTGCCCGACGCGAAGCCGTGCAGGCCCGCCGCCGTCTGCTCGTCGGCAGCGCGCTTGCTGAGCCCGCTGTTGAGGATGAACGCCCCGGCACTGATGCGGGGGGCGATCTCGGGCAGGGTGATGGGCAGCTTGAGCATGACGTCCTCGGCTTTCGAGCAGGTCGCGCGGCGAGTTCTGACCGCGCAGGTTCGGCGGGACCTGTGCCCACCTCCGCCCCGGTCAACCCTGGAGCGCCGCCCCGCCGCCCGGCCTGCCCGCTGGGATCAGGTCACCTGATCCCAGAGCGTCCTCCCTCGCGGTGGGCGGTGAGGGAGGACGCGCGGCGGTGAGGGAGGACGTCGACCGCCCGGGTCAGCGGCCCCGACGCGAGCGGGCGCTGAACGAGGCGGCCGACGTCGTGCCGGCCCGGGCCGCGAGTTCGGCGCGGGTGCGCGCCGGTCCGGTCGGGCGGCCACCACCCGAGCCACCCGAACGACCCCCGGACGACGCCGGCTTGGCCGCCGATCCGCCCGAGCCCGAACCGCCGCCGCGCCGACGACGTCCGCCGCCGGTGCCCTGGGGCTGCGGCTCCGGCGCGGGCGCCGGCTCGACGTGGGGCGCCGGCGGGCCCGCGAGCTCGGCGATTAGCTCGGCGCCCGGCCGGATCTGGCTGACGACCGGGCTGATGCCGGCCTGACGGGTGAGCGTGCGCACCTCGCCGACCATGTCCGGCGTCGTGACGGTGACGACGGTGCCGCCGGCGCCCGCACGCGCGGTGCGGCCCGAGCGGTGCAGGTAGGCCTTGTGCTCGGTCGGCGGGTCGACGTGCACGACCAGCGCGACGTCGTCGACGTGGATGCCGCGGGCGGCGATGTCGGTCGCGCACATGACCCGGCTGGTGCCGTTGCTGAACGCCTCGAGGTTGCGCTCGCGGGCGTTCTGGCTGAGGTTGCCGTGCAGGTCGACGGCCGGGATGCCCGACGCGGTGAGCTGCTTGGCGAGCTTCTTGGCCTGGTGCTTGGTGCGGGTGAACAGCACGCTGCGGCCCAGGCCCGAGGCGAGCTGGCGCACGACCTCGGCCTTGTCGGCGGTCTGCACGTGGAAGACGTGGTGGGTCATCGTGCTGACCGGGGCGACGGCCGGGTCCACCGAGTGGGTGACCGGGTCGCTCAGGTAGCGCTTGACCAGCACGTCGACGCCGTTGTCCAGGGTCGCGGAGAACAGCAGCCGCTGGCCGGTCTTCGGGGTGCGGTCCATCAGCCGCTTGACGCCGGGCAGGAAGCCCAGGTCGGCCATGTGGTCGGCCTCGTCGAGGATGGTGATCTCGACGGCGCCGAGGTCGCAGTGGCCCTGGCCGATGAGGTCCTCGAGCCGGCCGGGGCAGGCGATGACGACGTCGAGACCACCGGCGAGCGCCTGCACCTGCGGGTTCTGGCCGACGCCGCCGAAGATCGTCGCCATCTTCATGCCGAGGGCGCGGGCCATCGGGTCGACGACGGCGGCGACCTGGTTGGCCAGCTCGCGGGTGGGGACGAGGATCAGCGAGCGCGGGCGCTTGGGCAGCCGCTTGCTGTCCGACGCGGCCAGGCGCGCGACCAGCGGGATGGAGAAAGCGAGGGTTTTGCCCGAGCCGGTGCGGCCGCGGCCGAGCACGTCGCGCCCGCCGAGGCTGTCGGGCAGCGTCGCCACCTGGATCGGGAACGGCGCGGTGATGCCGCTGCCGGACAGCACCTCGACGATCGGCGCGGGAACGCCGAGGGCGGCGAAGGTCGTGTCGGTCGGCAGCACGGTGGCGTCGGCGCCCACGGGGACGACGGCCGGCGCGGGAACGGCGGCGGTGGGGGTGGTCTGCGGCTGGCCGGGTCGGCCGCCGCGGCCGCGTCCGCCCCGGCGGCGGCGGGCGCCGCCGTCCGGGGAGGAGGACGCGGGGGAGTTGCTGATGGGGGTCACGGGAGCCCTTCGGCGATTCGGTGGCCGCACGAGCACCTCGGCGCGCGCGAGCGCCGGCGCCACTGCACGGGGCAGGGCGGGCTCGCATCGTCGGCGAGACGTCGGTCAGCCGGGCGCGCCTCGGTGGCGCAGCCTCAGCCCGACGTCGATTCCTGCCGCTCCGGATGAGCGAGGGCGGCGCCGGTACGGACCACATAACCAGAGAGGACGGCCGTGTGGTCCCACCGCGGGCGAGTCGCCGGTCACATCGGGTGAGCCACCGGCCCGCGGTAGGTGCGCCGGTAGGCCAGCGGGGCGACGCCGATCGCGGCGTGCAGGTGCTGCCGCAGCGACGCCGTGGTGCCGAAGCCGGCCTGCTCGGCGACCCGCTCCACCGGGACGTCGGTCGACTCCAGCAGCCGGCGCGCCAGGGCCACCCGCTGCTGCACCAGCCAGCGCGCGGCCGACAGCCCCGTCTCCTCGCGGAAGCGGCGGGTGAAGGTGCGGACGCTCATCCGGGCGTGCGCGGCGAGGTCGGCGAGGGTGAGCGGGTCGCCCAGGTGCTCCAGCGCCCAGGCGCGGGTGGCCGCCGTCCCGGCGTCGCCCGGGTCGGGCACCGGCCGTTCGACGAACTGCGACTGGCCGCCGTCCCGCCACGGGGCGACGACGTTCCGCCGGGCGACCCGGTTGGCCACCTCGCTGCCGTGGTCCCGCCGCACCAGGTGCAGCAGCAGGTCGATGCCGGCCGCCACGCCGGCGGAGGTCAGCACGTCGCCGTCGTCGACGAACAGGACGTCGGGGTCCAGCCGCACGGACGGGAAGTTCGCACGGAACGCGTCCACGTCCCGCCAGTGGGTGGCCGCGGGGCGCCCGTCCAGCAGGCCGGCCGCGGCGAGGACGGAGGACCCGGTGCAGATGGAGACCAGGCGGGCGTGCCGGGCCGCGTCGCGCAGCGCGTCGCCGAGCTCCGGCGGGATGCGGCCCTCGCGCACCACCGGGCCACCCATGATCCCGGGGACGACGACCGTGCCGGCGGTCTCGAGCACCGAACCGTCGTGCTCGGGCTGCACGGAGAAGCCGTCCGCCGTCCGGACCGGCCGCCCGTCCAGCGTCGCGACGCGCACCCGGTAGAGCGGCCGGCCGTCCGCGTCCTCGGCCAGGCCCAGCAGCCGGTACGGCAGGCCGAGCTCGAAACCGACGACGCGGTCGACGGCGAGGACCACCACCTCGTGCGGCTGGCTCATGGCCGGATCTTTGCACAGGGTGGCTCCCGGGCCACTGGTTCGACGGCGGGTGGTCCGCCATGCTCTCTGCCGTGACCGTCCCCGCCCCACCGCGCGCGCATCGGATCCACCCCGCCTGGTGGGTGGCCGCGGTGACCTTCCTGGCGCTGGTCGGGGCGGCCGCCTTCCGCGCGGTGCCCGGCGTGCTCATCGACCCGCTGCGCGAGGAGTTCGGCTGGTCGGTCTCCACGATCTCGGCCGCGGTCGCGGTGAACATGGCGCTCTACGGCCTCACCGCACCCTTCGCGGCGGCGCTGATGGAACGGTTCGGCATCCGCCGCGTCGTCATGTGCGCGCTGCTCGTGGTCGCCGTCGGCAGCGGGCTCACGGTGTTCATGACCGCGAGCTGGCAGCTGGTGATGCTGTGGGGCGTCCTGGTGGGGCTGGGCACCGGCTCGATGGCGCTATCCCTGGTCGCGACGGTCACCAACCGGTGGTTCGTGGCCCGGCGCGGCCTGGTCTCGGGCATCCTCACCGCCGGCGGCGCGGCCGGTCAGCTCGTGTTCCTGCCGCTGGTGGCCTGGATCGACTCCGAGCACGGCTGGCGCGCCGCCTCGCTGGGGACGACGGCCGCCGCGCTCGCCGTCGTCCCGCTGGTGTGGTGGTTCCTGCGCGACCGGCCGCGCGACCTCGGCGTCGTCCCCTACGGCGGCAGCGCGGCCGACGACGTCGACCCGGTGCGGGTGGGCGCGGGGCGCGCCGCGCTGCAGGGCCTGACCCTCGCCGCCCGCGCCCGGCCGTTCTGGCTGCTGGCCGCAGGGTTCTTCATCTGCGGCTTGTCGACCAACGGGCTGGTGCAGCCGCACTTCATCCCGGCCGCACACGACCACGGCATGCCGGTGACCACGGCGGCCTCGCTGCTCGCCGTCGTCGGCGTCTTCGACATCGTCGGCACGATCTTCTCCGGCTGGCTCACCGACCGGGTCGACCCGCGGCTGCTGCTGCTCGGCTATTACGGCCTGCGCGGGTTCTCGCTGTTCCTGCTGCCGCCGCTGTTCGGGCCCGAGCCGCAGCTCTCCATGGTCGTGTTCATCGTCTTCTACGGCCTGGACTGGGTGGCCACGGTGCCGCCCACGCTGGCGCTGTGCCGGGAGCACTTCGGCGCCCGCGCGCCGGTGGTGTTCGGCTGGGTGTTCGCCTCGCACCAGCTGGGGTCGGCGTTCGCCGCGTTCGGGGGCGGCGTCATCCGCGACGTCACCGGCTCCTACGACCTGGCCTGGTTCCTCGCCGGCGCGCTGTGCATGGCCGCGGCGGTCATGTCGGTCTCGATCCGCCGGAACCTGCCGCCGGCCGCGCCGCCTCCCGACCCGCAGCAGGCCGCCGCCGCCCAGGCCCACGGCTGACGCCCCCTGCTTTTCCGCGGAAAAGCAGACCGCTTTTCCGCGGAAAAGCAGGGGGGTCAGCGGGCGTGGTGGGTGGCGAATGCGCGCGGTGTCATGCCGGTGACGGCGGAGAAGTCGCGGCTGAAGTGCGGCTGGTCGGCGTACCCGAGCGCAGCGGCGACGTCGGCCAGGGAGGTGTCGGAGGTGCGCAGCCGCTCGGCGGCCTCCTGCAGACGACGGCGCTGGATCAGCCACTTCGGGGTCAGCCCGATGCGCCGGTGCACCAGCCGCTGCAGCGCCCGCTCGGAGAGCCCGAACTCCGCGCACACCTGGGCGACACGGGTGACGTCGCTGCGGGACTCGACGAACGCGACCAGCCGGTTGACCAGTTCGCCCTCGGCGTCGACCGGGAGGTAGGGGAGGAGCGCGTCGGTGAACGCCGCCGTCGCCCGGGCGTGCGCCTCCGGTGCGTACGGGTCGCCGGACATCGCCGTCCGCACCCGGTCGGTGAGCACGCACCCCGCGTCGCCCAACACCTCCGCCACGTCGACGGCGCGGTCGGTGAACGCGGCCATGGGTGAGCCGGTGAGCAGGTATCCAGCCGCGGGGGTGCACGCGACGCCCACCGCCCAGCCCTCGCCGGTCAGCGTCGTCGTCGACAGCCCGGCGGTGACGCCGTAGAAGCGGGCGTAGTCGTGCGCGACGACGAGCAGCGAGTTCGGGTACTGCAGCACCTTCTGCGGGGCCTCCTGCCCCGGCGGCACCGACCACACCGGGAACCAGAACCACCGCACCAGCCCGTCGAACTCCGCGGGCGCCTCGTACCGGTGCATCCGATGGGAGGCGTCGCCCGGGTCCTTGAGATGACCACGCGCGATGGCGTCCAGGCGGGGGCTGTCGGATTTCATCAAGACCCAGGGTGCCGCACCGGGCCAGGGTCACGGGCATGAACGCCACCGCGTCGTCCTTCGAGACCGCCGACCTCGCCCTCACCGCCGTCCTGGACTCGCTGTCCGCCGCGGCCTGGGGCGAGCCGTCACCGTGCGAGGGCTGGACCGCCGCCGACGTCGTCGCGCACATGGTCGACACCCAGCGGGACTTCCTCGGCCAGCGCGGCGTGGAGCTCGGTGCCGCGCCCGACGTCGCCGCGGACCCCGCCGCCGCCTGACGGGATCACGCGAAGCGCGTCCGCGAGGCGCTCACCGACGACGTCGTCGCGGCGCCCTACGAGGGCTTCTTCGGTCCCAGCACCGTCGGCGCGACGTTCGAGCAGTTCTACGTCTGGGACATGGTCGTGCACCGCTGGGACGTCGCCCGCACCGCCGGCCTGGACGGCTCGCTGGACGACGCGGAGCTCGACCGCATCGAGCGGGGCATCGAGAGCTTCGGTCCGGTGCTGTACATGGAGGGCATCTGCCGGGACGGGGTCGAGCCGCCGGCTGGGTCCGACCGCGCGGCCCGCCTGCTCGCCCGCCTCGGCCGCCGCAGCTGACCCACCCCGGACTTTCAGTACCGAAAGTCCCTGCTTTTCCGCGGAAAGGCGGGCTGCTTTTCCGCGGAAAAGCAGAGGGGGGACGGCGTCAGCGGGCGGTGGCGAGGGCGGGGTCGACGGTGCGGCCGCGGATCAGGTCGGCCGCCCGCTCGGCGATCATGATCGTCGGTGCGTTCGTGTTGCCGCGGACCAGCGTCGGCATCACCGAGGCGTCGGCCACCCGCAGCCCCGCGATGCCGTGCACCCGCAGCGCGCTGTCGACCACCGCGAGCTCGTCGGTGCCCATCCGGCAGGAGGACACCGGGTGGTAGAGCGACTCGAGGGTCTCCCGCACGGTGGCGCGCAGCGCGTCGCGGCCCGTGACCGCCGCCCCCGGTGACCACTCGTCGGCCAGGTAGGACGCCAGCGGACCGACCGCGGCGATCTCGCGGGCCTGCTCCACCCCGCTCACCAGCGCGTCGAGGTCGCGCTCGTCGGTGAGGTAGCCCGCGTCGATGGACGGCGCCCACGTCGGGTCGGCCGAGCGCAGCCGCACCGCACCGCGCGAGTGCACGTCCACCAGCACGATCGCCGATGTGAACGCGTCGACGTCGGGGTCGACCTCGGCCTGCTTCCAGAACTTCACCGGCAGGAAGTGGAACTGCAGGTCGGGCTCGGCCAGGTCCGGCCGCGAGCGGGTGAACAGCCCCGCCTCGGCCAGGTTCGAGGTCAGCGGCCCGCGCCGGGCGCCGAACCACCGCGCGTAGCCCGACGGGGTCTCCGCGCGGGACAGCGACCGACCCGACCGGGTGTTCCACACGACCGGCACCAGCGGGTGGTCCTGCAGGCCGGCACCCACGCCGGGCAGGTCGTGGACGACGTCGACGCCGACCTCGCGCAGGTGGTCGGCCGGGCCGATGCCCGACAGCATGAGCAGCTGCGGGGTGTTGACCGCGCCGCCGGAGAGCACCACCTCGGCGGCGGCCCGGGCGGTGTGCAGCGCGCCGTTCCACCGGTACTCGACCCCGGTCGCCCGGCCGCCCTCGACCAGCACCCGCGTGGTGAGGGCGCCGGTGCGGACGGTCAGGTTGGGCCGGTCCGCCGCGGGGTGCAGGTAGGCGTCGGCGGACGACCAGCGACGTCCGCGCTTCTGCGTCACCTGGTACTGCCCGACGCCCTCCTGCGTGGCGCCGTTGAAGTCCTCGTTGCGCGGATGGCCGGCCGCCACCGCGGACTCGACGACCGCCTTCGTCCACTCGTGCGGGGAGCGCAGGTCCTCGACCCGCAGCGGGCCGCCCACCCCGTGCCACTCGTCCGCGCCGCGGGCGTTGTCCTCCATGCGCAGGAACAGCGGCAGCACGTGCTCGTAGGACCAGGACCGGTCGCCGGTGAGGTCGGCCCACGCGTCGTAGTCCGCGGCTGCGCCGCGGATGTAGATCATCGCGTTGATCGAGGACGACCCGCCGAGCACCTTGCCGCGCGGCCAGAACAGCTTCCGACCGCCGAGGCCGGGCTGCTCCTCGGTCGTGTAGTTCCAGTCCCGCCGCGTGCGCCACACCTTGTAGAGGGCGGCCGGGATCTGGACCTCGAGCACCTTGTCCGAGCCGCCGGCCTCGAGCAGCAGCACCCGCAGCGCCGGGTCCTCGCTCAGCCGGCCGGCCAGCGCGCACCCGGCCGACCCCGCACCCACGACGACGACGTCGAACTCCTCCGCGGTGCGCATCAGCGGTGCCGCCCGTGCAGCATGCCGACGACCCGGGCGAGTTGGTCGGCCGCGTCGGCCGGCCGGCGGAAGCTCATCAGGTTGGTCGGCAGGGCGAACCGCTGGCGGGTGATCGCCTTGGCGCGGGTGAACTCCTTGAGCCCGTCCTCGCCGTGGATGCGGCCGAAGCCGGAGTCGCCGACGCCGCCGAAGGGCAGCGCGGGCACCGAGGCGAAGGTGAGCACCGAGTTGATCGAGGTCATGCCGCTGCGCATCCGGCGGGCCAGGTCCAGGGCCTTCGCCTTTGAGCCGGAGAAGATCGAGCCGGCCAGGCCGTAGCTGGTGTCGTTGGTCAGCCGTAGCGCCTCCTCCGCGTCGCGCACCCGGGTGATGGTGAGCGTCGGGCCGAAGGTCTCCTCGCGGATCGCCGCGGCGTCCTCGGGGACGTCGAGCAGCACCGTGGGCGCGACGTAGCCCTCGCCGGGGAAGGCGTCGTCGTCCGTGCCGCCGGTGATCACGCGGGCGCCCTTGCCGGTGGCATCCTCGACGTGCCGGTTCACCACCTCGATCTGCGAAGGCATGGTCATCGGGCCGTAGGTCGCCTCGTCGTCCGAACCCGGGCGCAGCGAGCGCACCTGGGCGGTGACCTCGGCGACGAACCGGTCGTAGACCGCCTCGGTGGCGTACACCCGCTCCACCCCGATGCAGGTCTGCCCGCCGTTGCTCATCGCGCCCCAGACGGCGGCGTCGGCGGCGGCCACCACGTCGGCGTCGTCGTCGACGATCATCGCGTCCTTGCCGCCGAGCTCCATGAGCACCGGGGTCAGCGGCTCGGCGCAGGTGGCCATGACCTTCCGGCCGGTCGCGGCCGAGCCGGTGAAGGCGATCTTGCCGACGCCGGCGCGGCAGAGGGCGGCGCCGGTGTCGCCGAACCCCGTGACGACCTGGAAGGCGTCGGCGGCGTCGGGGACGGCGGCCCGCCAGGCCGCGGCCAGCCACGCGCCGATGGCCGGCGTGTACTCCGAGGGCTTGAAGACGACGGCGTTGCCCGCGGCCAGGGCGTAGGCGATCGACCCCATCGGCGTGAACACCGGGTAGTTCCAGGGGCCGATGACGCCGACCACGCCCAACGGCTGGTACTCGAGGTAGGCGGCGTGGTTGGCCGCGAGCATGCCCGCCCGCACCCGGCGCGGGCCGAGTGCCTTGCGCGCGTGCCCGGCCGCCCAGGCCAGGTGGTCGACGGCGAGGCTGATCTCGAGGATCGCGTCGGCGTGCGGCTTGCCGTTCTCGCGGTGCACGAGGTCGGCGAGCTCGTGCAGCCGACGGGCGAGGTAGCCGCGGTAGGCGTCCAGGCGCTGCCGGCGGCCGTCGAAGCCCAGGGCTGCCCAGGCGGTCGCGGCGTCGCGGGCCTGCCCGACGGTCGCGTCGACGGCCTCGGCGTCGTGCACCGGGAAGACCCCGACGACCGCCCCGGTGGCCGGGTCGGTGGAGTCGAACGTGCGGGAGGTGGCGTGCCGGTCGACGCTGCCGGCCGACTCCCTAGTGACCGTGTCTATCTCTTCGGCGAGCGACATGAGACGAAGGTTACGGCGCGTCACCAGGCGCGGCGCAGGGGTCAGGGAGAAGCTTCTGATCGGGTTCCCGAGACCCACCCGGTGCCTGCCTGCGATGCTGCAGCCGTGCCGGGCAGGCGGGTGGTCGTGATCGGGCTGGCGGCGCTCCTCTGCGGCTGCGCGGAGTCGATCGACGACGAATTGGCCCGGACGCTGCAGGACCGCCTCGACTCACGGCACGGCCACTACCTTCAGGATCGCTCCCACGACCCATACAGCACCGGGCGGGAGGCGCTGGAGTCACTCGACCCGTACGGCTACGCGCTGAAGGCGCGGGTCGAGGGCGACAGCGTCGTCTTGGTGGAGGCGATCGGCGTGAGGGTGCAGCGCGGGGGTGGCCTTTCCTACGAGCAGCGCTCTCTGGCGGCCTGCCTGGAGGTCACAGTGGAGCCGGGGGAGGGCGGTCGGGACCGCGGGCACGTGCGCACCGAACCGGTGGACTGCCCGGACGGCGTCGAGGTTCGGGACACCATGTGGGTCGAGGGCTCGGCGCAGGAGCTGACGACCGACCTGGACGGGCGGTCCGACGGTGTACCGGAGCCCGAGCCGGACCGAGCGGTCTGCCACTCCGGCGACGACTGCACGGAGGGTGGTGGCTGACCGACCGAGGCGGTCAGGCCGCGACGATGACGGCCCAGGCGGTCTTGCGCACCCGCCCCACGCTGGTCCACCCGTGCGCGACCGACAGGTCGGCGACCAGGTAGAGGCCGAAGCCCCCCTTGCCCGGATCGCGCCCCTGGGCCGGGGCGGGCGCGACGTCGGCGGCGGAGTCGCTGACCGCGATCAGCCACCGGTCCCCGAGCCGGCTCAGCGCGGCCGCGACCGGGGCGCCGCCGTGGCGCAGCGCGTTGGAGGCCAGCTCGTCGGCGATGAGCACCAGCCGTTCGGACCAGTGGTCCTGCTCGGGATGCGCCACGGTGGCGCTGCCGGTCGTCGTGAACCGCAGCCGCGAGCGCAGCCGGGCCAGCTCGGCGAGCGTGTGCAGGTCCTCGCACCACAGCTCGGCGAAGCCGCGCGGCGGGCGCAGGTACTCCCAGAGCACCACCGACACCGCCTTCCCGAGCTCCCGCGACCGTGCACCGGCCGCCGGTGCACGTCCTGCCCGATCGGTGCCGAGCCGAACCACAGGTCACCCGGAGGGGGCGGGGAGGCGGCCTAGGGTCGCGGGCCATGGGGAGCCCGCTCGTCGCCGATCCCTTCGACACGGCCGGGCTGCGACGCCGCGTCCTGGCCGCCTGGACCGACTCCCCGGCGCGCTTCCGCGAGGACGCGAACGCCGAGGAGGACCTGGTCCGTGGCGGGTACCGCGACCGGCTGCTGGTCGAGCTCGCACAGAACGCCGCCGACGCCGCCGTACGGGCCGGGGCGTCGGGCCGGCTGCGGCTGGAGCTGACCGGTGGGCGCGCGCCGCTGCTGCGGGCCGCGAACACCGGCGCACCGCTGGACGCGGCGGGCGTCCAGGGGCTGGCGACGCTGCGCGCCTCCGCCAAGCGCGAGGACCCGGACGCGGTCGGCCGCTTCGGCGTCGGGTTCGCCGCGGTGCTCGCGGTCACCGACGAGCCGGCGGTCCTGTCGACCACCGGCGGGGTCCGGTTCAGCGCCGCGCGGACCCGGGCAGCGGTCGCGGCGGTGCCGGACCTGGCCGCCGAGCTGGCCGCACGGGACGGCGCCGTTCCCGTGCTGCGGCTCCCGGAGCCCGCCGACGGCGCACCGCCGTACGGCTACGACACCGAGGTCGTCCTCCCGCTGCGGCCGGGCACGCGGGACGACGTCGCCACGGCGCTGACCGGCCTGGGTGCCGACCTGCTGCTGGCGCTCCCCGGGCTGACCCGGATCGAGGTGGTCGCCGACGGCACCCGCCGCGTGCTGGCCCGCGAGGGCACCCCGCCGCTGGTCCGGCTCGCCGACGGCGACGTCGTGACCTCGTGGGCGGTCGCGACCGGGACCGGGGAGCTGTCGGCCGAGCTGCTCGCGGGCCGGCCGGTCGAGGAGCGGGGACGGCGGGCCTGGGCGGTGACCTGGGCGGTGCCGGTCGACGACGACGGCGTGCCCGTACCGCTGCCCGGACGGCAGGTCGTGCACGCGCCCACTCCGAGCGACGAGCCGCTCGGCATCCCGGCGCGGCTGATCGCACCCTTCCCGCTGGGGCCCGACCGGAGGCACGTGCTGCCCGGCCCGGTGACCGACGTGCTCGTGACCGCGGCCGCCGACGTCCTCGCCGCGCTCCTGGCCGACCTGCCGCCCGATCCCGCCCTGCTGGCGCTCGTCCCGCGGCTCCGCCTGGCCGGCGCGGACCTGGACGCCGCCGTGTGCGCCGCGGTGCTGCATCGGCTGCGCGCCACCGCGTGGCTGCCGCAGGCGGGGGAGGGGACCCGGATCGCGCCGCCGCGGGCCACGGTGCTCGACGACGCCACCCCGGAGCGCATCACGGCCCTCACCGGGGTGCTGACAGGGCTGGTGCCGCACGGGTGGTCCGCGCGCGCCGGGGAGGCCGCGCGTTCCGCGCTGGGCGTGCGGCGCACCGGCCTGGCCGCAGCCGTGGAGGCGGTGGGCGGTGTCGACCGGCCGCCGGGCTGGTGGGCGCGCCTCTACGCGGCACTGGACGGCGCCGACCGCGAGGAGCTGGGCGCGCTGCCCGTGCCGCTGGCCGACGGGCGGACCGCGCACGGGCCGGCCGACGTGCTGCTGCCCGCGGAGGGGCTGCCCACGGACCGGCTGTCCGCGCTCGGGCTGCGGCTGGCCGATCCCGGGGCGGTTGCGCTCCCGGCCGCACGGCGATTGCTGGAACGGCTCGGGGCCCGCCCGGCGACCCCGGCGGCCGTGCTCGCCGACCCCGCGGTCCGGGCCGCCGTGGAGCGGTCGCTGGACGCGGTCGAGGACGTCGTCCCCGGCGCGCCCGACCCGGCCGAGCTGGCCGACGCGGTGCTCGCGCTCGTCGCGGCTGCCGGGCCCTCGGCCGACGCCGTCCCCTGGCTGGCCGAGCTCGCCCTGCCCGATGCCGACGGGGGATGGGCCCCCGCCGGCGAGCTGCTGCTCCCGGGGTCGCCGCTGGCCGGCGTCCTCGAGCCCGGCTCCCTCGGCGTCCTGGACCCCGCGTTCGCCGCGACCGTGGACAGCGGGACCCTGCGCCGCGCCGGCGTCCTCGGGACCTTCGCGGTCGTATCGGCCGAGGACCCGGAGGACCTCGACGTCGACGGCGCCGACGACTGGATCGACGCCGTCCTGGACCGGCTGCCCGCCGACGCGCCGCCGCCCGCGTGGCCGGTCGTCACCGCCGTCCGCGACCTGGAGCTGGTCGCCGACTGGCCGGCCGCGCTCCCGCTGCTGACCGACCTGCCGGCCGCCGCCTGGGACGACGTCGTGCTGGGCGGGGTGCCGGCGCCGGGCTACCTGCGCTGGTGGCTGGCCACCCACCCCGTCCTCCACGGAGATCTCCCCGACCGACTGCGCCGCCCCGGACCAGGCCCATTACAGGGACTGTACGAACCGGCCGACGGCGCTCCGGAGCTGCTCGACCGGCTCCGCCCGCCCGCCACCGTGGCCGATGTGATCGCTGACGTGGACGGCGCCCGGGACCTGCTGGAGCGGCTGGGCGACGACCGCCGCACGGTGCGGTGGGCGGTGCTGCGCACGGTCTACGCGGAGCTGGCCGGCGCGCTGGACGGGGTGGACGTCGAGCCCCCGGCCCGTGTGCGGGTGGCCCCCGACCGGGTGTCCAGTGACGCCGTCGTCCTGGACGCGCCGTGGTTGCAGTCACTGGTGCGAACCGACGTCGTCCCCTCTGGCGGCCGGCCCGGCGCGGTCGCCGACCTGCTGGACCTGCCGCTGGCCTCCGAGGTGGTGGCCGGGCGCGGTCCGCGGGTCTCCGGGCCCGCGCGGCGCTGGTCGGAGCTGCCCGGTGCGGAGCTGGCGGCGGCCCGGCTGGACCTGGACGAGCTGACCGGCGAGGTGGCCGTGGACGAGCGGCTCGCCGTCGACGGGACACCGGTGCCCTGGTGGCCGGGTGAGCCGGACCTGGTGGACGGCAGCCCGGCGGCGCTCGGCCGGGCGCTGGCCTGGCGCGCCGGCCGGTGGGAGCTCCGGCAGGCGCTGGCCGAGGCCTTCGCGCACCCCGACCGAGCCCCCGACCTCGCGGCCGAGGACTCGCTCCACTCCTCTCACTGACCCCAGCGGGGGATGGCGGCGGCTCCGGGAGCGTGACCGTGCGTCGACGGGCGGCTCCCGCGCCCGTTCGCCGGCGCCCCGGGTCGCGGCGCCCGAGACGTCCGGGCCCAGCAGTCGAACAGCGAGCGCCACTGCGCACTGGTGAGCGCCGTCGGCCGGGCTGTCGGCGCCAGCCCCTCGTGCCGCAGCCACCGGACCCCGGTGGTGCCGGGCAGCTGGGCGCGCAGCAGCGGCCCCAGCGGCGCCGACGGGGAGGAGAGGACGGCGGAGGCGAGCCGGTCGAAGGCGGCGGTGTCGGACTCGGGCAGGCCGGCGCGGGCGTCGGCGGCCGGGCCGTCGGGGAGGGAGTTCGGGCGTGACAAGGGGAACCTCCGGACGAGGCGGTGCGGGGGTCCGCGGGCAGCAGAGAGCCCGACGGACGGAGAGGGGAGGAGGCGGCGTCGGTCGCCGCGGCCGGACCGGCGGAACCGGGATCCGGCGGAGCGCGAGGGCTCGGAGGGGGCCGTGCGAGGAGCTCGGGGCCCGGATCTCAGGAGGTGCGCAGGCGCACGGAGTACCGCATGCCGGGGAGCCTAGGGAGGGGTGGCGGAGCCGTCGAGCGGTTTACGCGCCGCTGTCCGGGCCGCCCGCCTGCCGGGCCTGGTGCGCCTCCCACTTGCGGCGGTCCCGGGCGCGCGCGGCCGCGTTGCGGTCCCACTTCTCCTGGCGCCGCCGGGCGCGGGCGAGCTCGCGCTCCTCGTACGTGGAGTGCTGGTCCCAGCCGCTGGCCGCCAGGGTGACGCCCAGCGCGGTGACCAGGGCGATCGCGACGGCGGCGGCGATCACGACGTCGAGGGCGGCGAAGGCCCAGGCGACGAGGACGACGGTCACCGCCGTCGCGAGGACCGCGCCGATGACCCGTGCCGCGCTCCTCCGCTTCGTCGTCACGAGGCCAGTATCCGCCGGGTGGGCCGCGGGGCCGGAGGGGTGTCCCCGCCGGCCCCTTGCCAGCAGGGGGCCGTGCTCCTACCGTGGGGCCAGCGGTTCAACAGTCAGCCGTCATCTGCCCTCCGGCTCCTGGCGT
This sequence comes from Blastococcus sp. TF02-09, assembly GCF_003319105.1. GTDB lineage: Bacteria > Actinomycetota > Actinomycetes > Mycobacteriales > Geodermatophilaceae > Blastococcus. The sequence continues at coordinate 127,571 of NZ_QOHH01000009.1, forward strand.
GCCGCTCATCGGGCACGTCTGATCGCCGTTCCGGGTTTTCGGTACGAACCGCCCGAGAGGCTCACCATGGCCGCATCATTCGTAGAACCCCCCGTGACCGATCTGGTCCGCATCGACGTCGACACGTTCGACCGCACGGTCCACGTCACCGCCCGGGGCGAGATCGACTCCTCCTCCTCGCCGGTCTTCGAGCGCTCCCTGGACGACGTGCTCGAGGGCCGGGTCGGCGAGCTCGTCATCGACCTGTGCGGCGTCACCTTCCTGGATTCCGCGGGGCTGTGCGTGCTGGCCTCGGCGCACCGCCGGGCCCGCGAGCGGCAGATCCCCGTGCGCCTGCTCGCCTCGACGCGCGCCGTCGTGCGCCCCCTGGAGATCACCGGTCTCTGGCGGCTCCTGGGCGCCGAGCAGGTCCAGGAGGCGCGCGGCGACCAGAGCGTCGCCTGATCCACCCCCGGAAGGGCCGGGGGTGGACCCGGCACCTGCTAGGCCCATGGTGCGCCTGCGCGCACGGTGCGTGGGAGGGTGCCTGCAGGCCCTGATGTGCCGCCGGGCACACTTCGAGCGACGTGCGCCGGCCGCTCGGAGGGCCGCGGACCTACCAGGAGGAATCCCGTGCGAGATGCGGTCATCTGCGAGCCCCTGCGGACCCCGGTCGGCGGCTTCGGCGGCTCGCTGCGCGACGTCCCGGTCCAGGAGCTCGCGGCCACGGTCATCCGTGCGCTGATCGAGCGCACCGGCCTGCCGCCGGAGTCGGTCGAGGACGTCCTGCTCGGTCACTGCTACCCGACCATGGACGCCCCCGCGATCGGCCGCGTCGCCGCGCTCGACGCCGGGCTGCCGGTCACCGCGTCCGGTGCGCAGATCGACCGGCGCTGCGGCTCGGGCCTGCAGGCGGTCGTCAACGCCGCCATGCAGGTGCAGTCGGGGGCGTCGGACCTGGTGCTGGCCGGTGGCGCGGAGTCGATGAGCAACGCGCCGTTCTACTCGACCGCCATGCGCTGGGGCGTGCGGGCCGGCACCGGTGTGCTGCTCGAGGACGGCCTCGTCCGCGGCCGCGTCACCGCCGGCGGCATCAACCACCCGGTGCCCGGGGGCATGCTGGAGACCGCCGAGAACCTGCGCCGCGAGTACAAGATCGGGCGCGAGGAGCAGGACGAGTACGCCGTCCGCAGCCACCAGCGCGCGGCCGCCGCCACCGAGGCCGGCCGGTTCGCCGACGAGATCGTCCCGGTCACCGTGAAGGGCCGGAAGAGCGAGACGGTCGTCGACCGCGACGAGCACATCCGCCCCGACTCGAACGTCGAGACCCTCGCCCGGCTGCGCCCGATCATGGGCCGGGACGACGACGAGGCGACGGTGACCGCCGGCAACGCCAGCGGCCAGAACGACGGTGCCGCCGTCTGCATCGTGACCACGCCCGAGAAGGCCGCCGAGCTGGGGCTGCGTCCCCTGGCGAAGCTGGTCTCGTGGAGCGTGGCCGGGGTGCCGCCGCGGACCATGGGCATCGGCCCGGTGCCGGCCACGGCGAAGGCGCTGGCCATCGCGGGGCTGAGCCTCGCCGACATCGACCTCATCGAGCTCAACGAGGCCTTCGCCAGCCAGGTGCTCGCCGTGTCCCGCGAGTGGGAGTTCACCGAGAAGGACTGGGAGCGGACGAACGTCAACGGCTCCGGCATCTCCCTCGGTCACCCCGTCGGCGCGACCGGTGGCCGGATCCTCGCCACGCTGCTGCGCGAGATGGACCGGCGCGAGGCGCGCTACGGACTGGAGACGATGTGCATCGGCGGCGGGCAGGGCCTGGCCGCGGTGTTCGAGCGCGTCGCCTGACGCAGGAACCCCGAGAAGAGGAGAGCAGCATGAGCAGGGTCGCGATCGTCACCGGCGCCGCACGAGGCATCGGGGCAGCCACCGCCCAGCGGCTGGCGCAGGACGGCTTCGCCGTCGCCGTGCTGGACCTCAAGGCCGAGGACTGCGCCGACACGGTCGCCGCGATCGAGTCCGCGGGCGGCACGGCGCTGGCCGTGGGCGCCGACGTCAGCGACGCGGAGCAGGTGCAGGCCGCCGTCGACCGCGTCGCCGCGGAGCTCGGCCCGCCGGTCGTGCTGGTCAACAACGCCGGCGTCACCCGCGACAACCTGCTGTTCAAGATGAGCGACGCCGACTGGGACGTCGTCATGAACGTGCACCTGCGCGGCTCGTTCCTCATGACCCGCGCCGCCCAGAAGCACATGATCGAGGCGAAGTGGGGCCGGATCGTGAACCTGTCCAGCACCTCGGCGCTGGGCAACCGCGGCCAGGCCAACTACTCGACGGCCAAGGCGGGGCTACAGGGCTTCACCAAGACGCTGGCCATCGAGCTGGGCAAGTTCGGCGTCACCGCCAACGCCATCGCCCCGGGCTTCATCCAGACGGAGATGACCAAGGCGACCGCCGAGCGGATCGGCGAGGAGTGGGAGGCATACGTGGCCAAGCGCGCCGCGGCCATCCCGGTCGCCCGCGCCGGCGTCCCCGAGGACATCGCGCACACCGTCTCGTTCTTCGTCAGCGAGGGCGCGGGCTTCGTCTCCGGCCAGGTCGTCTACGTCGCCGGCGGCCCGCGCAACTGACGGCACCGCACGCTCGGACCCTGCCCACCCCAGTGGGCAGGGTCCGAGCTCGTCGGGGTGCCTCGTCCGGCTGATCGTGCTCGATCATGAGGTGGCCGGCGACGCGCCCCCGGAGCAGACAGGGTGCGCTGATGCGTCGTTCTGCCGCCCGGAATGACGCGTCGGCGCACCGGGTCGGGCGCTCAGGTGCGCTCGGGGTAGCGGGCGCGAACGAGCAGGTAGGCCCCGAAGGCGGCGATCCCCAGGGCCACGAGCGTCAGCAGGAACTGGCCGAACGGCGCGTCGAGGATCGTCCGCAGCGCCCCGTCGAGGCCGCTCGCCTTCTCCGGGTCGAAGGTGACCGCCGCCCAGACGAACAGGCCGCCCACCACGCCCAAGGCGATGCCCTTGCCGGGGTAGCCGACCTGGCCGAGCCGGGTCACCAGCCGGGTGGCCGAGGGCGGTGCCTGCGCCAGGTCGATCTCCTTGAGGAAGTGCTTCGTGACGCCCTTGTAGACGTGGTAGATCCCGACGCCGACCAGGACCAGCCCCGCGACCCCGACCAGCCACCGCCCGGCGGGCCACCCGAACACACCCGCGGTGGTGCTCTGCTGCTGCTGGGAGCTGGACCCGCCGGCCGCCGGTGGCGAAGCGGACGGCCAGCACCGCGAGCGCGGCGTAGACGACGGCCTTCGCCACCGCCTTCACGGACTTCTTCACCGCCGTGGTGCGGGCGTCCCCGGACGCCGACCAGCCGGACCGCCAGCGCAGCACCTCCAGCGCCTGCCAGACGGCGAGCGCGACCATCCCCACCGCGATGATCCACAGCAGCGGCTTCCCGACCGGGGACTCCGCCACCGTGGCCAGCGCGCCCGACTGGTCGGCCGACTCGCTGGTGGAGCCCCATGCCAGCTGGAGCGCCAGCCACGCCACCAGGAGGTGCACGACCCCGTAGGACACGAGACCCACCCGGGCCAGGTTCTCCAGGCCGTCGCCGTCCGCGGCCCTCAGCGCTCCACCGGTCGAACGCTGCTCGCTCATGGCCCACCTCGATCGGAGAAGGAGATCAACGCCTCAGCGTGGCACGCGCAGCGCTCCGGTGCCTGCCGCCGTGCCCCGGCGGGTGAGGGACACTGGTGGCGTGTCGAGCGCCGGAACCGTCCTGACCGCCCAGCCGACCCGCGAGGTCGCCCGACGCGCGTGGCCGCAGTGGCTCGCGCTGGGCGTGGGGATGCTCGCCGTCGCCGGGGTGTCGATCGCCTGGTCCGCCGGCGGCGCAGGGCTGCTGCTCGGCGCGCTGGGGCTCTTCCTCGCCGTCCGCGGTGCGGTGCTGCTGCGCACGGCGCCGGGTCTGGACGGCGAGCTGGCCGGCCGCGCCCGTACCCTCGGGTGGGTGGCCGCCCTCGCCGGCGCGGCGGCGCTCGTCGTCGCCCTGGTCTCCGCGTCGGCCGCCGCCCGCGTGCTGCTGGTCGGGGTGCCGGTGCTGCTCCTGGGCGGTGCGCTGGCGCTGCTCACCCGCACCGGGACCGCCCGCCGGGGTGGCCAGGCGCTGCTCGTGTGGGGCGTGCTGGTCACCGGCCTCCTGGTGGTCGTCGGTGTGGCCGACGACTGGGCTCGCGCGGCCGACGCCGCCACGGTGGTGGCCGCCGTCGCCGTCGCCGTCCTGGCCGTGCCCGTGCTGGTCAGCGCCCTCAACCTGCGCGCCGTCGCCGCCCGGCCGGCACCGGCGCCGACCGGTGGCGGGTGCGGCGGCTGCGCCTGCGGGGCCGGCGGCTGCGGCGCCTGAGCGCGATTGCCCTGCCGGCCGGCGGGGCACCGGCCCTGGCATGGCGCGACTGGAGAACGGCCTGCAGCTGCTGACCCGGGGCTACGGCTGGCTGCCGGACAAGCGGCGGCAGCTGGGCCGGCGTACGGTCCCGACCCGGCTGGGCGGCCTCAAGGTGCTCGCCATCGAGGGCCCGGAGGCGGCGCGCTTCCTCTACGACGAGGAGCACGTCCGCCGGGCGCGGGCGATCCCTGAGCCGGTGCAGGCCACGCTCTTCGGCAAGGGCGCGGTGCACACGCTGGACGGCGAGATGCACCGCGTCCGCAAGGCGATGTTCGTCGCGCTGCTCATGCGGGAGGACGGCATCGCCGCGCTGGTGGAGCACGCCACCGGAGCCTGGGACGACGCCGCCGCGGGCTGGCGCGGCCACCGCATCGTGCTGCTCGACGAGTCCGCGCAGGTCATCGCGGGCAGCGTCTGCCGCTGGGCCGGCGTCCCGGTCGACGACGACGAGCTGCCGGCGCTGGCCCGCGACCTGGTCTCGATGGTCGACGGCTTCGCCACCGGCGGCCCCCGGCACTGGCGGGCGCGCAAGGCCCGGGCGCGACGGGAGGCCTGGCTGTCGCAGCTGGTCACCGACGTCCGCAGCGGTGCGGTCACCGTGCCCGCGGGATCCGCCGTCGACGTCGTCGCCCGGCACACCGACGCCGGGGGTGAGCAGCTGGACCCCCGCGTGGCCGCCGTCGAGCTGCTCAACATCATCCGGCCGACCACCGCCGTCGCCTGGTTCCTGGCCTTCTCGGGCCACGCGCTGATCCGCTGGCCGGAGTACCGCGACCGGCTGGCCTCCGGCGACCCGACGTTCGCCGAGGCGTGGGCGCACGAGGTGCGCCGCTACTACCCGTTCGCCCCGTTCATCGGCGGCCGGGCGCCCGAGGAGACGTCCTACGACGGCGAGCGCATCCCGAAGAACTCCATGGTGCTGCTGGACCTCTACGGCCAGAACCACGACGCCGAACTGTGGCCCGATCCCTACGAGTTCCGCCCCGAGCGCTTCCTCGACCGGGAGATCGGCGAGTTCGAGCTCGTGCCGCAGGGCGGAGGAGATCCGCGCACCAACCACCGCTGCCCGGGGGAGCAGCTGACGGTGTCGCTGCTGTCCGCGCTCGCCGTCCGGCTGGCCCGCGTGGAGTTCGACGCACCGGAGCAGGACCTCGGCATCGCGCTGCACCGCATCCCGGCCCGGCCGGACAGCGGCGTCCTGCTCGACGTCCGCTAGGAGCGCTGCTCCAGCCCGGACAGCTCGGCCGGCAGGCCGCCGGGGTGCAGGACGCCGAGCCGCTGCGTGGCGCGGGTGAGCACGACGTAGAGGTCGTTCCAGCCGCGCACGCCCTCGGCCACGATCGCCGCGGGGTCGACCACGAGCACCGAGTCGAACTCCAGGCCCTTGGCGCCCTCGGGCGGCAGCACGACCGGGGCGTCGGCGCGGTCGGGGTCGCCCGGGAGTCGGGCGGTGACCGCGGCGCTCACCGCGTCCAGCCGGCTGTGCGGCACCAGCACGCCGAGCGTGCCCTCCTCCTTGTCCAGTTCGAGGGCGGCCTCGGCGGCGGCGCCGGCGAGGGCGTCCTCGCCGACCCGCTGCGCCCAGGGCTGCACCCCGGTCGAGCGGACCGACGTCGCCGCGGAGGCGGGCGCCCCGGTCGCGGCGAGCACCTCGGCGGCCACCGCCATGATCTCGGCCGGGGTGCGGTAGTTGACGGTGAGCTCCTCCAGCTGCCAGGCGCGGCCCAGGTGCGGCTCGAGCACCTCCGCCCAGCTGGTCGCCCCGGCCAGCGTGCTGGTCTGCGCGACGTCGCCGACGACGGTCATCGAGCGGGTGGGGCAGCGGCGCAGGAGCAGCCGCCACGCCATCGCGGAGAGCTCCTGCGCCTCGTCGACGATGATGTGCCCGTAGGTCCAGGTGCGGTCGGCGGCCGCGCGCTCGGCGGTGCTGCGGTGGTCGGCCTCCTCCTGCCGCTGCGCCAGACCTTCGGCGTCGAGCAGGTCGCCGGCCAGCAGCTCCTCGGACTCGTCCTCGGTCTCGGCGTCCATCGACCGGGACCCGTGCAGCATGTCGAGGGTCTCCTGCGCGTCGCGGAGCCGGCGCTGCCGCTGGCGCTCCTCGGCCCGGCGCGCCGCGGACTCGTCGATGCCGAGCAGCTCGTCGACCTCCTCGAGCAACGGCACGTCGGCCGGCGTCCACGGGGCGGACGGCGGGCGGTGCAGCAGCTCCCGCTCGGCCTCGGTCAGCCCGGTGGCGACGGCGTCGAGCTGCGCGCGGGAGGCGAACAGGTCGCGCAGCACCCGCTCGGCGGTCAGCCGCGGCCACAGCCGGTCGACCAGCGCGTGCACCGCGGGCTCGGCGGCGACCTCGCGGCGGAGCGCGGCGACGTCCTCCCGGTCGAGCAGGTTGGCCCCGCCCAGGACGTTCTCACCGAGCTTGTCGGCGTACTTGCGGGCGACCAGCTCGATCACCGTCCGCGCGGCGGCGGGCCGGGCCTCGTTGTGCACCCGCGAGGCCGCCCGGGCGCGGCTGCGCACACGGGCGGCGTCGGCCTTGGTGAACCGCACCGGGATGCCGTCGATGGTGAGCTCGGCCGGGCGGTCGAGCACCGCCTGGCGCCGCTTCACCACCGCGGCGACGACGTCGGCCATCGCCAGCCGGCCCTTGACCTCGGCCACCTCCGGCGCCTCCCACGCGTGCGCCTGCAGGCCCGGGCGCAGTCCGCCCAGGTGGGCCAGCACCACCCCGGTCTCGCCGAGGGAGGGCAGCACGTCGGCGATGTAGGTGAGGAACGTGGGGGAGGGGCCGACGACGAGCAGCCCGCTGCGGGCCAGCCGCTCGCGGTGGGTGTAGAGCAGGTAGGCCGCGCGGTGCAGCGCGACGGCGGTCTTCCCGGTGCCGGGCCCGCCCTGCACGACCAGCACGCCGCGGACGTCGGCGCGGATGATCCGGTCCTGCTCGGCCTGGATGGTGCGGACGATGTCGGTCATCCGGCCGGTGCGCGAGGCGTTGAGCGCAGCCAGGAGCACCGACTCCCCGGCCAGCCCGCCGCGCTCGGTGCCGCCCTCGGCCGCCGCCGCGCTGATGTCCAGCGTCTCGTCGGCGACGCTCACCACGGTGCGGCCGCGGGTGCGGATGTGCCGGCGCCGCCGCACGCCCTGGTCGTGCAGCGCGGTCGCCGTGTAGAAGGGCTGAGCGGCCGGAGCGCGCCAGTCGACCAGCAGCGGCTCGTCGGCGCCGTCGGCGAACAGCCCGATCCGGCCGATGTACCGCGGCGTCCCGGCGTCGTGCCGGTCCAGCCGCCCGAAGACCAGGCCGCTCTCGGCGGCGTCCAGGGCGACGATCCGCCGGCTGTGCAGCTCGACGGCGGCCTCCCGCTCGCCCACCGCCTGCGGGTTGTGCGGCACCAGGGCGAGGGCGTCGGCCAGCCGGCCCACGCTGCGGGCGCGGACCTCGTCCAGCCGGTGGAACAGCGCGGTCACGTAGGGCTGCTCCGCGGCGATCCCGGAGTCAGGGGCGCCCGCGGGCGGAGCTGTCGACAAGTCGTGCCGCTTTCGGTCGGACGTGCACTACCTCCCGGGTGGGAGCGGCCGACCATTATGCGCGCGCGAGGTCACCCGGGGAGGTAGGCGATCAGCCGCTCGGCGAGCTCGACCGGCCGGCTCAGCGCGACCAGGTGCCCGCCCGGCACCTCGTCGACGGGGAGCCCCAGCCGGTCGGCGGCCACCCGGCGCTGGAACTCCACCGGGAAGAACCGGTCGTCGCGGCCGGCCAGCACCCGGGTGGGCACGTCGGGCCAGCGGTCCAGGGGCCACGGGTCCTCGAACGGGCGGCCGGTCTGCTCGAACGGCTCGGCCTGCACCGCGGCCGCGACGTCGGCGGGCACGTCGTGGAAGAAGGCCTCGGTCGGGTCGCCCGGATCGGCGTGCCCGGTGGCCGCCCACCACGCGCCGCCCGTCTCGCCCGGGCACGGCACCATCGCGTTGAGCAGCACCAGCAGGCGCACGGGCAGCCGATCGGACACCAGCGGCGCGGTGAGGCCGCCCATCGACTGGGCGACCAGCACGAGGGGCTCCGGATCCTCGCCCAGAGCCGTCGTCACGGTGCCGACGACGGTGTCGGCGTAGGCGGCCAGCCCGGCCGAGGGGTCCGCGGCCGGGAGGTCGACCGCGAGGGCCCGGTGCCCGCGGCGCTCGAGCTCGGGCACCAGCCGCTGCCAGTAGGAGGCGCTGCCGCCGGCCCCGGGAACCAGCACGAAAGTCGTCACGGTGCAGGAGACCACGCCGGGTGAGCCAACTCATCGGCCCACAGGAAAGTCGCAACTCCGGGGACACCTTCCCGACACAGCGGCTGCCTAGCGTCGGAGGCGTCCGCTAGGGGGAGGAGAACCACCCATGACCACCAGCACGCTCGAGCGACCCGCCGTCCGCACCGCTCCTGACGGGTCCGCGCCCGCCGACACCTGGACCTGCGAGAACTGCCGGACCGAGACCAACGCCGTCCGCAAGCGCTGCACCGACTGCGGCACGTCCCGGTACTGACCGCTCCGGTCTACACAGCTGGGGGCTCACCCCGCAGCCGCACGACGGCCCGCCGGTAGCGGCGGACCCCGGTCAGCCGCCACGCCCACCGCTGCTGCCGGCGCAGGCCGTCCAGCAGGCGGGCCCGGTCGCCGGCGCAGGAGTCCTCGAGCACCAGCCCGAGGACCAGCCGCCGCTCCCGGCCGGTCAGCCGGCAGGAGCCCGCGGCGGCGACCCGTGCCCAGCGGCGGCTGTCCAGGTACGCGTCCAGCAGGGGCACGAGGTCGCGCTCCTCGGCCGCGGTGTGCGCGTCGACCGCGTCGGCCAGCGCCCGGCAGGCGCGCGCCACGACGTCCCGGGCAGCGGGGGTGCCCGCCACCGCCCACTGCCGCGCCGCGGTGCCCAGGTCGCGCACCTGCGCGTCGATGCGGGCCGACCGCGCCGACCAGTCGGCCACGGCCGCCCGCGCCGGGGCGGCCTGCCCGTCCGGCACGGCGGCCACCAGCGCCGGCCACAGCTCCTCGCGCTCCAGCCGGTGGTGCGCCAGCAGCAGCCGGCCGACGAGGTCGGCGTGGACGGTCAGCGCGCGGGTGCGGGCGGGCTCGTCGGCCGGCGCCCAGCACAGCAGGTCGGCGAGCACGCGCAGCTCGCGGCGGACCCTGCCGTGCAGCACCCGCTGGTAGGAGCCGGCGCGGCTGCCCGGCGGGCGCGGTGCGGGCAGGACGTCGTCGACGGCCCGTCTCGGCACCGGCAGCACGCGGGTGGCCGTACCGGCCTGGGCAGTGGTCATGGTGCACCTCGCTCGGCGTCCCAGGGGTCCGGGCGGCTCCGGAGCGGGACGACGCGGCGAGGGTAGGACGGGGCGGCCTCCGCGGGACAGCGCGTTCCGGAAGAAGCCCTCGGCCCGGGTCCCGCGCGCCGACGGCGACGCCCTTGCGTGCCCGGGAGCTGACACGCCGTGACCGGGTTGCGGGTCGCGGGGCGCAGACAGGCCCCCGGACCCTGCCCTAGGGTGCCCGACGTGGAGCGCGTCCTGCAGCGGAACTGCGTGCGCCTCGCCGGCTCGCCGGAGAGCAGGCCGCTGATGTTCGCGCACGGGTTCGGCTGCGATCAGCAGATGTGGCGCTTCGTCGTCCCGGAGTTCGAGGCCGACCACCGGATCGTGCTCTTCGACCACGTGGGGGCCGGCCGGTCGGACCTGAGCGCCTACGACCGGGAGAGGTACAACTCGCTGCGCGGGTACGCCGCCGACGTCGTCGAGATCTGCCGCGCGTTGGAGCTGACCGACGTGGTCTTCGTCGGCCACTCGGTGAGCGCGATGATCGGCGTGCTGGCCCTCCAGGCCGCCCCCGACGTGTTCGGCGCGCTGGTCATGATCGGTCCCAGCCCCCGGTACGTCGACGACGCCGACTACGTGGGCGGGTTCAGCCGCACCGACATCGCCGGGCTGCTCGACGTCCTGGACGCCAACCACCTCGGCTGGTCCGCGCAGATGGCGCCGGTAATCATGGGCACCCCCGACCGGCCGGAGCAGGCCGCGGAGCTCACGAACAGCTTCTGCCGCACCGACCCGGACATCATCCGGCACTTCGCCCGCGTGACGTTCCTGTCGGACAACCGCGCCGACCTCGCGACGGTGCAGGTCCCCACGCTGGTGCTCCAGTGCAGCGACGACGTCATCGCGCCGGAGGTGGTCGGGCGGTACGTGCACGAGCACATCCCCGGCAGCGTGTTCACCCAGCTGGCGGCCACCGGCCACTGCCCGCACCTGAGCGCCCCGGAGGAGACGGCGGCGGCCCTGCGAGCCTTCCTGACGGGGTGACCGTGACCAGGCTGCAGGACTCCGGCGGCCCGGACCGCCGGCTCGAGCACCTGCTCGAGGACGATCCCGCCGACCTCTACGAGAACGCGCCCATGGGCTACTTCTCGACGCTGCCCGACGGCCGGATCGTCAAGGTCAACCGCACGTTCTGCGAGTGGATCGGCCGGCCCGCCGACCAGGTCCTGGGGTCGCGGTTCCAGGACCTGCTGAGCATGGGCGGGCGGGTCTACTACGAGACCCACCTGATCCCGCTGCTGCGCATGCAGGGCGCCGTGCGGGAGATCGCGCTGGACCTGGTGCGGGCCGACGGCACCGACCTGGCGTGCCTGGCCAACGCGGTGGAGATCCGCGACGACGACGGCGCCCCGCTGCTCATGCGGGCCACGGTCTTCGAGGCCACGGCGCGGCGGCGCTACGAGCGGGGCATGCTGGCCGCCCAGCGCCGGGCCGAGGAGTCCGAGCGCCGGTCACGGACGCTGCAGATGGTGGTCTCGGACCTGGCCGCCGCCCTCTCCGTGGAGGACGTCGCCTCGGTCATCGTGGAGCGCAGCCGCGAGCCGCTGCACGCCCGGGGGGCGGCGCTGGTCCTGGTCGAGACCGACCCCCACGACCCCGATGCCGCACCCGCCCTGCAGCCGGTGCGTGCCGACGGCCTCCCCGACCAGCTGCTCCGGGAGCTGCGCCACGCGGCCGGCAGCCAGCTCGCCTCGGAACTGGCCCGCGGCGTGCGGTCGATCGTCCTGGACGACCGGCTGCGCGGCCTGCAGCCGGGGCTGTCCGCCGCCATGGCCGACGGCTCCCTCACCGAGCTGGTGGTCGTGCCGGTGACCGCCGACGGCCGGCGGCTCGGGGTGCTGGTGCTCGCGCTGGGGCGCGGCCCCGACGACCTCATCGACCTCGACCGGCCGGGCGGCACGGCCTCGCTCACCACCGCCGACGTCGACCTGCTGTGGACCATCGGCCGCCAGGCCGGTCAGGCGCTCGAGCGGGCCCGGCTGCACGAGCAGACGGCGCGCCAGGCGGAGCGGGCGTCGTTCCTGCTCGAGGCGGCCCGGCTGCTGGCGGGGGCGGCCGACGTCGAGGAGACGGTGGACCGGCTGGCCGGCCTGGTCGTGCACCGGCTGGCCGACGTCTGCATGGTCGACCTGGAGAGCGACGAGGGCCTGATCCGGCAGGCGGTGCGCCACCGCGACCCGGCGCGCGCCGCCCTGGCCGAGCAGCTGCGGACCCGCCATCTCTCGCGCCGGACGATCTCGCACCCCGGCGTACGGGCCCTGCAGAGCGGCGGCACCCAGTGGGTGCGCACGGTCGACGACGCGGTCCTGCGGGCGGTCGCGATGGACGAGGAGCACCTGGCGGTCATGCGGGCGCTGGACCTCACCGCGGTGGTCGCCGTGCCGCTCACGGGGGAGGGCCGGCAGCTGGGCGTGCTGACGATCGCGGCCGATGCCCGGCGCGGCCCGTTCACCGTCGCCGACGTCGAGGTGGCCGAGCAGCTCGCCCTCCAGCTGGGCCTGGTGGTGGCCCGCGCCCAGCGCTTCGACCTCGCCGTCAGCACCTCGCACGCGCTGCAGGACAACCTGCTGCCGCCGGCACCCCCGTCGCTGGAGGGCCTGGCCATCGCGGTGCGGTACCTCCCCGCGACCCACGGCATCGACGTGGGCGGCGACTTCTACGACGTCGTCCGGCTGCCCGGCGAGGAGATCGGCCTCGCGGTCGGGGACGTGGTCGGCCACGACATCACCGCGGCGGCGACGATGGGCCAGCTGCGCAGCGTCCACCGGGCGCTGCTGGCCGACGGGCCCGCCCCCGGCGCGGTCGTCGACCGGCTGCAGGCCGGCTGGCCGCTGCTGGGCCTGCGCCGGATGGCGACGGCGCTGTTCGCCTCCCTGGACCCGGTCTCGGGGCGGCTGCGGATCGCCTCGGCCGGGCATCCGCCGCCGCTGCTGCTCGAGGCCGGCCGCGCCCGGTACCTGCCGGTGCGGCCCAGCCGGATGCTCGGCGCGCCGCCGTCCCCGGCGGTCGAGTGGACCGGCGTCCTGCCGCGCGGGGCCGCCCTCGTGCTGTTCACCGACGGGCTGGTGGAGAGCCGCTCGGCCGACATCGACGAGGGGCTCGACCGGCTGCTCGCCGTGGCGTCGGCGGCGGGCACGTCGGACCCCGAGGCGCTCTGCGCCCGCCTGCTGTCCGAGCTGACCGGCGCCCAGCGCGCCGACGACGTCGCCCTGCTGGTGCTGACCCGCCGCTGACCCGCGGGCGGCAGGGCGCCCGGGCACCCTGTAGAACCGAGCAGGACAGTCCACCTGGAGCTGGGAGTCGCATGAGCAACCCGTTGACACTGGCGCCCGCACCGCGGTCCGAGGCCGCCGAGCGGGTGCGGGCCGAGGTCCGGGACTTCCTCGCCGAGGAGCTGGCCGCGGGTTCCTTCCGCACCCACGTGGACACCTGGCTGTCCGGCGTCGACCCGGAGTTCTCCCGCAAGCTCGGCGAGCGCGGCTGGCTGGGCATGACCTGGCCGAAGGAGTACGGCGGCCACGAGCGCTCGGCGATGGAGCGCTACGCCGTCACCGAGGAGCTGCTGGCCGCCGGCGCGCCGGTCGCGGCGCACTGGATCGCCGACCGGCAGTCCGGCCCGAACCTGCTGCAGTACGGCACGGAGAAGCAGCGGCAGGAGATCCTGCCGCGCATCGCCCGCGGCGAGTGCTACTTCGTCATCGGGATGAGCGAGCCGGACTCCGGGTCGGACCTCGCCTCGATCCGCACGCGGGCGACGCGCAACGAGGCCGGCGACTTCGTGGTCAACGGCGCCAAGGTGTGGACGTCGAACGCGCACGTCTCCCACTACGGCATCGTGCTGGTGCGCACCGCGCCCGTGGACACGAGCAACCGGCACGCGGGCATGTCGCAGCTGCTCGTCGACCTCTCGCTGCCCGGCATCACGATCAACCCGATCCGCATCCTCGACGGCGGGCACCACTTCAACGAGGTCGTGTTCAAGGACGTCGTCGTCCCCGCCGACATGCTGCTCGGCGAGGAGGGCAACGGCTGGCACCAGGTGACCGCGGAGCTGGCCTTCGAGCGGTCCGGGCCGGAGCGGTTCCTGTCGACCTATCCACTGATCGCCGAGTTCGGCCGGCGGGTGGCGGAGACGCAGGACCCCGCCGGACTCGCGGCACTCGGCCGGCTGTCGGCGCGGGTGCTCGCGCTGCGCCAGATGTCGCTGCGCATCGCGGCGGCGCTGGACCGCGGCGAGCTGCCCAACATCCCCGCGGCCCTGGTCAAGGACGTGGGGACGACGTTCGAGGCCGACGTCATCGAGGAGGTCCGGAAGGTGGTCGACGTGCTGCCCTCGCTAGAGTCGCCGGACCCGCTGGCGCGGGCGCTGGCCGAGGCGCAGCTGCACCAGCCGGGCTTCACGCTGCGCGGCGGCACCAACGAGATCCTGCGCGGGATCGTGGCACGAGGATTGGGCCTGCGATGAGTGATCAGGACCTGGTGGTCGAGACCGTCCGCGGTCTGCTGGCGAAGCACGAGCCGTTCGACCCGACGCCCGAGCGCCGGTGGGACGCCCCGCTGTGGACCGCGCTGGCCGAGAACGGGCTGACCGGGGTCGGTCTGCCCGAAGAGGCCGGGGGCTCCGGGGGCGACCTGGCCGACGCCGTGGCGATCGTCCGGACGCTGACCGCGGGGGCCGGTGCGGTGCCGGTGGCCGAGCACCTCCTGTTCGCCGGCCCGGCCGTGGTGGCCGCGGACCTCGACCTCCCGCCGGTCGAGGAGCCGATGACCTTCGCCCTCGGTCCGGCGGTCACCGCGCACGCGTCGGACGACGGCGACGGGCCCGGGCGGTTCACCCTCAGCGGCACGGTCACCGACGTGGCGTGGAGCGGCGCGGCCCGGCACCTCGTCGTCCTGGCCGCCGGGGCCGCGGGGCCGGTGCTGGCGCTCGTCGACGTCGCGGGCTCCGAGGCGACGGACGCGGCGAACCTCGCGGGGGAGCCGCGCGGCTCCCTGGTGCTGGACGACGTGGCGGCCTCGGGTGCGCTGCTGACCTCGGCGCAGGTGGACGAGCTGAAGGCCCGCTTCGCGCTGACGCGGTCGGTGCAGCTGGCGGCGGCGCTGGAGCAGGTGCTGGCCTGGACGGTGCAGTACGCGGGGGAGCGGCAGCAGTTCGGCCGGGCCCTGGCGAAGTTCCAGGCCATCCAGATGGAGCTCGCCGAGATGGCGGGCGAGGTGACGGCGGTGACCGCGCTGACCGACGCCGCGGTGCAGGCGCTGGCCCACGGCGACGCCACCTTCCCCCTCGCTGCGGCGGCGGCCAAGGTGCGCGCCGGGGCGGCGGTGGAGGTCGTCGCCCGGCTGGCCCACCAGGTGCACGGGGCCATCGGGTTCACCCAGGAGCACAAGCTGCACCACCTGACCAAGCGGCTGTGGTCGTGGCGGGACGAGGCCGGCAGCGAGCTGTACTGGTCGCGCGTGCTGGCCGAGGGGCTGCTGGCCGAGGGGCCGGACGGTCTCTGGCCGGCGCTCACGCGGGCGGTCTGACCGCCTGCTCCTCTTGCTCAACAAGGGCTGGTCGCTCAGCCGGCGAGCTCCCGGGGAACGCACGCGGGCGGGGCGAGCCCGGCGCCGGCGCACCACTGCTGGACGGCGGCCTCGTCGGGGAACCCCTGCGCGGCGACGGTGAGCCACCAGCCGTCGTCCAGCTCGTCCGCGATGACGTCGTCGCCCCGGAGGAGCAGCACCGGCAGCACCCCGGCCCGGTCGCGGTGCCGCGCCGAGTAGCCGGTGGCCGCCGCGTCGTCGGCGATCTCGGCGGCGTCCAGCTGCGGCACCCAGCGCCCGGCGAGGTCGTCGGCCGCGGCGGCGTCGTCGGCCCGGATGCTGAGCAGGCCCGCGACGTCCTGCGGCGGACCGGCCGGCCCCAGCCCCTCGGCCTGCACGTGGGCGACGGTCGCGCCGCCGACGAGCAGCACCACGGCCAGCACCGCCCCGCCGAGCGCGGTGCTCGCCGCACCGCCGGCGCCGGAGCCCGCGTCGCCGTCCCCGTCGGGGGCGCGCGACTGGGCGGTGCCGGCGACCGCCAGACCGAACGCGAGCAGGCAGACGATCACCACCGGCAGCAGGTCCCAGAGCCGGCCGTTGACGACGTCGAGGGTGGCCCACGCCGCTCGCGCGGTGGTCACCGCCAGCACCAGTCCGAGGGCGCCGACGACGAGGCCGGGCAGCCGGACGCCGACGACGGCCACGACCACGAGCACCAGGGCCACGACGCCGGCGAGCAGCGCCACCCACGACGGCCAGAACCACGGCTCGCCGCCGCCGGGCCAGGTGGTGGCGGCGCTGCGGGCGGCTGCCGCGGCCCGGCGGGGGACGTCGTAGTCGAGCCGGTCGAGGACGGCGGGAGCGAGGAACAGGCCGAGCAGCAGCCCGGCGGCCAGGAGCAGCTGGCCGCCGGCGCGGTGCCGGCCCAGCGGGTACCCGGCTCGCAGGGCGAAGCGCCGCCGCTTCGTCGCCGCGGGCGCCTCGTCCACCGTGGTCGCCGTGGCTCCCTCGCCGGTGGGCTCGGTCGGCCGGTCCGGTTGGTCGGTGGTCGGCGCGGGCTCCGGTGCCGGTGCGGCGTTCCGGTCGGGGGTCTGGGGCTCGCCCGTGCTCATACCGTCTCGGGGACGCGCAGGTGGGCGAGGACCAGGTCGAACGTCGCCTCGTCGGTGACCTCGCCGCCGTGCTGCCGGCCGAGCTCCTCGAGCAGCGGGTTCAGCTGCGTCCTCGCCGCGTCCAGGCCGGCGTCGTCGGTGAAGGTCACCGCGGTGGCGCTGGTGCCCTGGGCGAGGTCGGCCATGACGCTGACGCTGCAGAACCCGGGCACATCGGTCAGGCGCGGCACGATGCTCTCGGCGTAGGCGTCCAGCGTGGCGTGCAGGCGGGACGGGTCGGTGCGGCACCAGGTGACCCGGCTGCGGGCGCCCTCGGGTGCGCTCCGCTCCCGGTGCAGCAGGCTGATCCGCCACTCCGCGGGCGCGGCCGGGCTCTGCAGGACGTCGGCGATCCGGGCGCGGATGCCGCGCATCTCCGAGCCGCTGCGGCGCAGCGCGGTGAGGTCCTCGAAGGAGCTGGTGATGATCGACCGGCCCGAGGCGCGGTCGGCGAGCATCGAGATGCCGACGAAGCCGTCCATGCCCATGAGGGCCGGCATGGCCCGGTCGCGGACGTAGCGGACGGCGTCGTCGATCCGGTGCGGATCGCCGTGGAAGCTGGTCGAGCGTGCATACATGCGCAGTCCCCCCTCGGACACCGGCGAGAACGCGGAAGGCCCCCGCCGCCGCGCACACTGTGACGCAGCACACCCCTCGGGGGCCAGTCGAGCGAGTGCGGTCAGACGGCCCGGACGTTGGCGACCGCGACGGCCATGCTGTACCCGATGGGCCCCTCGGTGTCGTGCATCGTGCAGTGCCCCACCGCCACGCCGTCGTCGCTGGCGTGGCCGCCGGACTCCAGACCGATGTGGACGCCCACCGGGTCGCGGCCGAGGACCAGCGTGTAGTCGGCGTTGATGAACTCGAGCTCGTCGTGGCTGCGGTGCGCCAGCGGGCTGGCCATGTCGGCGGCGAGCACCACGCGGACGAACGGGGACAACGTCTCGCCGTCCACCAGCGGGCTCTTCTCCTGCACCCACATCCGGCGGCGGGACGG
This sequence comes from Blastococcus sp. TF02-09, assembly GCF_003319105.1. Classification (GTDB taxonomy): domain Bacteria; phylum Actinomycetota; class Actinomycetes; order Mycobacteriales; family Geodermatophilaceae; genus Blastococcus. The sequence goes on from NZ_QOHH01000009.1 coordinate 144,996, forward strand.
GTCGTCGCCGAACTCGGTGACCGAGCGGCGCATGGTGTCGGGGTCGGGTGCGTCCCAGGCCGGCGTCCGGGTCGGGACCGGGCTCGGCGGCTGCTGGCCGCGGCGCAGCTGCACCGCGCTCGCCCGGGCGACCGCCCCGACGCTGCTGGTGACGGTCGCCTCGGTGACGCGGATCCGGCGCCCGTCCCGGACGACGACGCTGCTCACCTGCACCGGCTCGAACGGGGCGTTGCGGAACATGTCGACGGTGACCCGGCTGAACTGGAACCCGGGGTCGCCGTACGCCATCTCGAGCTCGCGGGCCAGCAGACCGCCCAGCAGGCGGCCGTGGATCATGCCCGGCACCCACCAGCTCCGGGCGGTCTCGCCGGGGACGAAGCCCTCGTCGGTCGGCGTGAAGTAGGCCGGCCGCATCAGACCGTCCGCACGTTGGCGACGGCGATGGTCATGCTGAAGCCGATCGGCCCCTTCACGTCGTGCATCGTCGCGTGCCCCACCGCGACGCCGTCCTCGCTGACGTGGCCGCCGGCGGCCAGGCCGATGTGCTCGCCGACCGGATCGCGGCTCAGCGCGAGCGTGTAGTCGGCGTTGATGAACTCGAGCTCGCTCTCGCCGCGGTGGGCCACCGGGCTGCCCTCGTCGGCGGCGAGCGCGGCGCGGACGAAGGGGGTGAGCTCTTCGCCGGCCACCAGCGGGCGGTCCGCGCGGATCCACATGCCCCGGCGGGAGTGGTCGCCGTCGGGGGCGAAGCCGAAGTACGGATCGGTGATGCCCGTGGGGTCGGGGGCGTCCCAGGCCGGCGTGCGCGTGGGCACCTCGCCGGGTGGCTGCTCGCCCCGGCGCAGCTGCACCGCGCTGGCCCGGGCGACGACGCCGACGCTGGTCAGCACCGACGCCTCGGTGACCCGGATGCGACGACCCTCGCGGATCACCTGGGTGCTGAGCTCGACCGGCTCGAACGGGGCGTTGCGGAACAGGTCGACGGTCAGCCGGGTGAACTGGAACTCGGGCGAGCCGAACGCGGTGTCCAGCGCGCGGGCCAGCAGGCCGCCGAGCAGCGGGCCGCTGAGCATGCCGGGCGTCCACCAGCTGCGGGCGTCCTCGTCGGGGACGAAGCGGCCGTCGGTCAGCGTGAAGAAGGCGGGCCGCACGAGCAGGCTCCTCAGGGTGGTGCGAGGACCGGGTCGGGCCCTCCGGGAGACGGGATCGCCGGTGCTCGACGTCCCGGGCGACTCTACCTGCGCCCGTCCGCGGCCCCGGCGTCCCGATCCCGTCCGGGCTCAGCGGTGCGGGATGCCCCCGGGGCCGTGGTCGGCGGGCACCCGCTCGCCCTCCGGCGTCGGCCCCGGCGGGGTGCCGTCGCCGAACGGGGAGCCGCCGAGCTCCTCGCGGCCGTGCGGCGTCAGCCAGACCGAGGTGTCGGGGCCCGCCGGGATGATCTGCGTCGGGTTGATGTCGGCGTGGACGACGTAGTAGTGCTCCTTGATCTGCGGGAAGTCTGTCGTGTCGCCGAAGCCGGGGGTCTGGAACAGGTCGCGCGCGTAGCCCCACAGCGCGCGGAACTCGGTCAGCTTCTGCCGGTTGGTCTTGAAGTGGCCGTGGTAGACGGCGTCGAAGCGGGCCAGCGTGGTGAACAGCCGGACGTCGGCCTCGGTGATCGTGTCGCCCATGAGATAGCGGCGGTCGGTCAGCCGCTCCTCGAGCCAGTCCAGCGCGGTGAACAGCCGCTGGTAGGCCTTGTCGTAGGCGCGCTGCGAGCCGGAGAAGCCGCAGCGGTACACCCCGTTGTTGACCTCGGTGTAGACGCGCTGCATGACCTCGCCCATCTCGTCGCGCAGCTTCTCGGGGTAGAGGTCGGGGGCGCCGTCGCGGTGGAACTGCGGCCACTCGGTGGAGAAGTCCAGGGTGATCTGCGGGAAGTCGTTGGTGACGACGGCCTTGCTCGGGATGTCGACGACGGCGGGCACCGTGATGCCCTTCGGGTACTCGGGATCGCGGGCGAAGTAGGCCTCCTGCAGCCGCTCGTAGCCCAGCACCGGGTCGCGGCCGCCGGGGTCGAGGTCGAAGGTCCAGCTGCGCTCGTCGTGCGTCGGGCCGCACAGCCCCATCGAGATCGCGGACTCCAGGCCGAGCAGCCGCCGCACGATGATCGTCCGGTTGGCCCACGGGCAGGCGCGGGCGGCGATCAGCCGGTAGCGGCCCGCCTCCACCGGCCAGCCGTCGCGCCCGTCGGCGGTGATCCGGTCGCTGATGTAGGTCGTGTCCCGCTTGAACTCCTGCTCGACGTAACCCGATCCGCTGGTGCTCTGCTCGCTCACGTCCTCATGCTCCCCGACCTGCGTCGACGGTGCAGTCCGGTGGTCGGTGCAGCCGTTACCGGGGTCCTCGGCCCGGATGGTTGACCCGCCGTCCTCCCTGGCCCAGGCTGTCGCCGCGCGGCGGGACGGACCGCCAGCGGACGGAGGTTCCCCGCCTTGACCAGCGAGTTCGGCCCTCCGTCGTCCGGTCCGCCCCAGGGGTGGGGCCCGCCCGGGTACGGGCCGCCCGGCGGGCCCTGGTACCCGCAGCCGTACAGCGGTCCGCCGTCGCCGCCGCAGGACCCGCCGAGCCGGCGTACGACCGTCCTCGTCACCGCCTTCTTCGGCCTCTTCGGCCTGATCCCGGCGACGCGGCACAGTAGGCAGGCAGAACAGCTCGGGGTCTCCGGCAGCCGGTACTACACCGCGTTCGCTCTCACCCTGGCCGCCAGCGCGCTGACGTGGACGCTCGTCGCCGCTCTCCTGGTCACGGTGGTCCGGGTCGGAGCGCCGGCCGAGTCACTCGCTGCTCCCACGGACGACGTCGACCTGGACAAGGCCAAGGGCCAGCAGGTCGAGGGGGAGTGGACGGTCGAGGGGCTGGCGTGGGTGCTCGAAGGGTTCGCCGACGACGAGTACGGCGGGGACGGCGTCGACTACGGGTTCGACGACACCGTGGGAGCCCTGATGCCGTGCGGCGGCTACGGGCAGGAGCTGGCGCCGGACCTCCTCGACACGACCCTGGGCGGCTACAGCTCGATCGCCTCCGCGCAGATCCTCCCCGACGCCCGGGCCGCCGAGCGCGAGCTCGCGCGGCAGGCCGAGATCGTCCAAGGTTGCACGGGCGGATACGAGCTGTTCGGCGAGGACGGCGCCACTGTCGACTGCTCGGCGTCGATCGAGACCCTGACGCCCGACGTCCGGTACCGGGTGGACTGCGACGACGGGGCCGGCACGTACTTCTACGCGATCTTCCGCTCCGACAACGCGGTGGTCACCGTCGCCGTCCCCGAGCGGGTGATGTTGGACATGATGCTGCCCCCGCTCATGAGCGAGCTCGACGTCGACTGACTGTGAGGCTGGCCGGGTCGGCCGAGCGCGTGGGCGGAAGGTCTTTCCGGTCGGTCGACCGGGTCGAGGGCGGGCGACGACGTCAGGCCGGGTTGCCCAGCGGTGGGTGCTCCAGCACGCGTGGCTTGTACTCGACCAGCTGGATGCCGCCCTCGAAGGTGCGGTGGTCGATCATCTCCAGGGCGACGTCCGGATAGCCGTCGTAGATGCGTTCCTCTCCCGTGGCCCCGGTGATCACCGGGAAGATCCCGACTCGGAAGCGGTCGACGAGTCCGGCTCGCAGCAAGGACCGGCACAGGCTGAGGCTGCCGATCGTGCTGAGGAGCCCTGAGTCGTTCTCCTTCATCGCCCGCACCGCCTCGACGGCGTCGCCGCGGACGAGTGTGCAGTTGGCCCACGCCGGCGGCTCGTCGAGCGAGGAGGAAAACACCACCTTGGCCGCGTGCGTGAGTCCGTCGACGGACGCCTCCTCCTCGGGCCTGAATTCGTCAGTGCCATCCGGCATCTCGCCCGCCGCGAAGCCCGACATCAGGCGGTAGGTGTGCGCCCCCATCAGGTAGGTGACCTCGGGCTGTTCCCCCAGCCATGCGAGGTAGTCCGGGCTCTCCAGGCCCCAGAACCCGGGCCAGCCCTTCCCCGACGCGCAGCTGTCGAGGGAGGTGATGAAGTCGATGAGAAGTTCGGCCATGGTGATCCTTCCCTGGTCGTCAGGGGGTGGGACCAGTCGAGCCCCACGAAGTCATCGGTTGCTCTCGCCGGTCCAGCCGAGGTCGGTGCACGGCCCGGCCGGCGCCGAGGGCCACCAGAACCTCGGCCCGGGTGGTTGACCCACCGTCCTCGCTGCTCCAGGCTGTCGCCGCACGGCGGGCGGACCCGCCAGCGGACGGAGGTCCCCCGCCTTGACCAGCGAGTTCGGCCAGCCGCCGTCCGATGCGCCCTCTGGCCCGGTGCCCGGCCTCGCGCAGGCCGGCAGTCCCTGGTTCTCGGAGCCGGACGGTCCGAGGCGGCACGCGCCGGACCTCCCGAGCAGGCGCACGACCGTCCTCGTCACCGCCTTCTTCGGCCTCTTCGGCCTGATCCCGGCGTCGCGGCACAGCAGGCAGGCAGAACAGCTCGGGGTCTCCGGCAGCCGGTACTACACCGCGTTCGCTCTCACCCTCGCCGCCGGCGCGCTGACGTGGACGCTCGTCGCCGCTCTCCTGGTCACGCTCGGCGGGAACGCGAGCCCGACGGAGCCCACTGGAGCGACCGCGGCAACGAGCGCGGCGGGCGAGCGGGCTGACGAGCAGGAGAAGTACAAGGCCCGGGGGGTCGGCGGGCTCTGGACGGTCGAGCGGCTCGTGCCGGCGCTCGAGTGGTTCGCCGACGACGAGTACCCCGGGGACAACGAGTTCACCGGCGTCTACGGGGCACTGATCCCGTGCGGCGGTCAGCACGTGCACGGCCTGGCGCCCGACGTCATGACGACGACCCTCGGGGGCTACGGCTATGTCGCCTCCGCACAGGTCCTCCCCGACCCCGCTGCCGCCGAGCGCGAGCTCGACCGTCAGACCGAGCTCCTGCGGAACTGCACCGCCGGGTACGAGCTGGAGCAGGAGGGCGGGGGCGTCGCGACCTGCATGCCCTCGGTCCAGGCATTCACCCCCGTCGTCCGGTACCAGGACACCTGCACGGACGGGAGTCCGCCGTACACCGCCGCGATCTTCCGCACGGACAACGCCGTGGTCACCGTCCTGACGACGGCCGATTCGGAGTTGGACTGGATGCTGAACTCCCTCATGCTCAGCCTCGAGTGACCGGGTCCGGGTGCCGGGCCGCGCTGGGCCGGGCGCAGAATGCCCGACGCGGGCGCCGCGGGGTGCCGGGAGCGGAGGAGCACGTGGTCGACAGCCCGTTCGACACCAGCGGCATCGAGGTCGGCGCGGACGGCATCCGCCGCTACACCACCGTCTCCGGCACCGTCGTCGACATGCTGCGCAGCACCGTGGAGCGCCACGCGGAGCGGACGGCGGTCGTCGAGCTCGGCGGCCCGTCGGCCACGTACGGCGAACTGTGGGAGCGGGCGCTGCGGGTCGCCGGCGGGCTGCGCGACGCCGGGGTCGGTCCGGGGGACCGGGTGGCGATCCGGCTGGGCAACGGCCTGGACTGGGTTCTGGCGTTCTGGGGCGGGCACCTCGCCGGCGCCGTCGTCGTCCCGATGAACACCCGGCTGGCGGAGCCGGAGGCCGAGTACATCCTCGCCGACTGCGGAGCGGCTTACGTCGTCCTCCCGGACACGCCGCTGCCGGACGGCGAGCCCGGCGAGGTGCCGCAGCGGGAGCACCGCGACGTCGCGGCGCTGTTCTACACGTCGGGCACGACCGGCCGCCCCAAGGGCGCGATGGTCACCCACGAGAACTTCCTGTCCTCGGTGGAGAGCGTCATCCGCTGCCGGACCATGGAGCGCGGGCCGGAGCACGTCTCGCTGATCTCGGTGCCGCTGTTCCACGTCACCGGCTGCTGCTCGCAGTTCATGACCCAGTGCGCCCTCGGCGGGGAGTCGGTCGTGATGCCGGCGTTCACGCCCGCGGCCTTCCTCGCCGCCATCGAGGAGCACCGCATCTCGCTGATCACCAGCGTGCCCACCATCTACGAGCTGACCCTGCGCCACCCCGACCTCGCGACGACGGACGTCTCCTCGGTGCGCACGCTGAGCTACGGCGGGGCGCCGATGGCCCCGGAGCTGGTGCGCCGGCTGCAGGTCGCCTTCCCGCAGGCGCGGCTGGGCAACGGGTTCGGGCTGTCGGAGACCTCGGCGCTGGCCACCTTCCTGCCGCACGAGTACGCCGTGGAGCACGCCGAGTCGGTCGGGTTCCCGACGCCGGTGTGCGAGGTGCGCATCGACCGACCCGACCCCGTGACCGGGGTGGGGGAGCTGCTGGTGCGCGGGCCCAACGTGGTGGCCGGGTACTGGGGCGACCCGGCGCGGACGGCGGAGACCTTCGTCGACGGGTGGCTGCACACCGGCGACGTCGCCGCGATCACCGACGGCATGGTGCGGATCGTCGACCGCGCCAAGGACATGATCAACCGCGGCGGCGAGAACGTGTACTCCGTCGAGGTGGAGAACGTGCTGGCCGAGCACCCGGACGTGCTCGAGGTCGCCGTCGTCGGGGTCGCGGACCCGGTGATGGGGGAGAAGGTGGGCGCCGTCGTCCTACCCCGGGAGGGCGCGGTGGACCTGGTGCCCTCGCTGATCGCCTTCGCCCGGGAGCGGCTGGCCGACTACAAGGTCCCCCAGTTCGTGCGGGTGATCGACGACGGCCTGCCACGCAACGCCGGCGGCAAGGTGCTGAAGACGACGCTGCGGGTTGCCGAGGACTGGATCCCGATCCTGCGCGCCCGGTAGCCCGCCGACGCCGTCACCACCGGACGCGGGACCCGACCGGCACCGCGCCGACGGGCGCACCCGCCGCGTCCAGGGCGGTGACCCGGGGCGGCCGGCGGGTCCAGACGACGACCGCGCAGCCGTGGCCGGCGACCGGCAGCAGGCGGGTGCCCACGCGCAGGGCGGCCACCTCCTGGGCGGCCCGCACCCCGGCGTAGGAGATCCAGCTCCCGCTGCGCGAGGGGAGCAGTCCCCGGTCCGACCGCCGGACCCCGCCGCCGTCGGAACTCACCGCCGCGGCGCCCAGTTCGGCCAGCGACGGCCGCGCCCGGAGGACGTCGTCGCCGGCGCCGCCACCGCCGCCCAGCACCCGCCAGCCACCGGACGTCCGCTCCAGGACGTGCACGTCCAGCTGCGCGGCGCCGCTGACGCCCCGGCGCAGCCACAGGGTGACGGCGACGTCGCCGTCCCGGTCGACGGCCAGCGGCAGGTGCCGGACGCGCCGGCTCAGCCGCGCGGTGTCCGCGGGAGGGGCGCCGTCGAGCAGCCGCACGCTGCCGGCCAGGGCGTCGTAGGTCACCCCGGGACGCTAGAGGCGACCGGTCGTGGCGTCGTCCTCGTTTCCGCCGAAGTACCGGTCGAGGACGGCGCGGAACAGCGGCTCGTCCGGGGCCGTGTGCGCGAAGAGGGTCATCGACGAGCGGAGCTTCTGCGCGTCGATCGACCCGAGGACGGCGACAGGGTCGGATCCGCCCAGCTCGACCAGCGCCCGCGTCGACTCGACCAGCCGCGGCCCCAGCACCGGGTGGGCGAAGTAGGCGCGCGCCTCGTCGGGTCCGCTGATGGCGAAGTGCTGGGCGGTCGCGCTGCGGCCGAGCCCCGCGATCTGCGGGAACACGAACCACATCCAGTGGCTCCGCTTGGCGCCGGCGCTGAGCTCGGCCAGCGCGGTGTCGTAGGTGTCGCGCTGGGCGTCGACGAAGCGCTGCAGGTCGAAGGGGTCGCTCACGTCTGCGCACGCTGCCCGCGACCGGCCGGCGCGGCAAGCGGAGAGAGCGATGTCCCTGGACCGGCCGTTCCCCACCGGGGAACGGCCGCCTCAAGGACATCGCTGGGCGGCGGCGGGGGAGACTCGGGCCCATGACCGTCTGCGACGCCGAGGGCTGCACCCGCCGCGCCACCCAGGTCGGCGAGGTGCCGCTGCCGATCGAGCCGCTCGAGCTGCGCCTGTGCGACGAGCACGTCGAGGCCCTGCGCGCCGGAAAGGCGCGCGGGCTGAGCCAGCGAACCGGGTGGCGGAACGACGGCGCCCGCCCGCAGGTGACCTTCGCCGACGAGCCGCACCGATGAGGAGCGGCTAGTTGCGCCGTCCTCCCTGCATGGAGACGACGACGTTCGACCTGGCCCCTGCGGCCGCGGAGCTCCGGCGGGTGCTGGCCGGGGTGCGCGACGAGCAGTTGGGCGACCCGACGCCGTGCGGGGACACCCCGGTGGCCGGGCTGCTCGACCACCTCGTCGGGCTGACCGCGGCCTTCACGCGGGCTGCCGCGAAGGCGCCCGGCGGTACGGCCAGCGCGGACCCGGCCGCGTTGCCCGACGACTGGCGCACCCGCCTCCCGGCCCAGCTCGACGCACTGGTCGAGGCCTGGCGGCCGCCGGACGCGTGGGAGAGCGTGGCCGAGGCCGGGGGAGTCGAAATGCCCGCATCCGGGATTGCCGTGGTGGCCCTGGACGAACTCGTGGTGCACGGCTGGGACCTCGCCGTCGCCACGGGGCAGGAGTACCGCGGCGACGAGGAGTCGGCCCGGCGGTCGCTGGGGTTCGCCGCGTCGGTCGGGGACGATCCCGAGGCGCGCGCCGGGCTCTACGGCCCCGCCGTCCCCGTGCCCGACGACGCTCCGGTGCTGCACCGGCTGCTCGGGGCTACCGGCCGCGACCCGGCGTGGCGGGCGCGCTGAACCCCGACCCGACCTGCACGGCGTACTCGAACCGGAGCGTGGTGCGCAGCCACAGCAGCACGTCGTGCAGCCGCAGCCGGGTGAGGGCGACGCCCTCGGCGTGCAGCGCGGACGCGAGCCCGGCGAAGGCCTCCGCCGAGTCGAGCAGCTCCCGGTGGATCACCGCCTCCAGCCCGCTGTCGCCCTCCCGGCCGTGGGGGAGCAGCGCCCAGCGGGTGGCCGTGTGCAGCAGCGGGAACAGGTCGGGGTGCCGGTGGTGGAGCACCGCGGTGACGTGCCGGCGGCTCACCCCCGCCGACCCGCACAGCTCGCCGATCGAGCGGAGCAGCGCGCCGACCGTGCCGGGCTCGGTGAGGACGGAGAACTCGTCCTCGGGCAGCTCCCAGAACGCCCGGCCCGCGGCCCGCGCGACGACGTCGTCGGCCAGCGCCTGGACGGCCGCCAGCGCGGCGGTCGTCGCCGTCCACTCGTCCCGGCCAAGCCGGCCGTGCAGGCCCTCGGCGGTCAGGACGTCGGCCTCGCCGAGCGGGCCGTCCAACGCCGGCCGCCGGTCGAAGCGGTCGTAGCCGAAGGCCGGGACCTCCGCCCAGCGCCCGGTGCGCGCGTTCGGCGCCCGGTAGAACAGCGGCCGTCGCGCGGTGGCGTACCCGAGGACGGCAGCCACCGCGGCGCCGGCCGGGATCGGCTCCGGGCCGGCGCTGGGCAGGTTCAGCGGGAACGACACCTCGGGGCTCTCCTCCCGGTCGGTGCCAGCATGCCCCCGGGCGCACGCGCGCGGGGCGGTTGAGGCCTCACTCACGTCCCGGACCTGCCCGGACGGTCCGTTCGGGCACCCAACCCGCCGATAGGTACACCGAAGGTGGCGGAGCTCCTCGATCCCGTCACCCGAGGGGGCTGCGGGATGGCACGACGACGTGGACGGTTGGGCGACGGACTGGCGGTGCTGTCCGGCGCCCGGCCCGACGTGCTCGAAGCGGTGCCGGGCGCCCGCGCGAAGTTCGTCGCCCTGGGCGGGGTGCTGCTGTCCACCGGCGGGCTGGCGGTGCTCTCCGCCGCGTTCGCCGTGCACATGGCGCTGGGCGTGTGGTGGCCGTTCGCGCTGCTGCTCGGCATCGGCTGGGGCTTCGTGATCGTGAACCTCGACCGCATGCTGCTGGTCGGGATGGCGCACGACTCCTCGCTGAAGCGGAATCTGCTCATGGCGGTGCCGCGCGTCGGGCTGGCCCTGGTGCTGGGCATCGTGATCTCCACGCCCCTGACGCTGCAGATCTTCCACAAGGAGATCGACACCCAGGTCGTCGCGCTGCAGGCCGAGGCCTCGGACGAGTTCAACCAGGGCCTCGACGACGACGCGCGCTTCGCCGGCCTGCCCGAGCTGCGCGAGAAGGTGGCCACCGAGCAGGCCGTCGTCGCCAGTGGGGGCACGTCGGCCGCGGACCTCGCGCCGCTGCAGGGCGAGCTGGCCGCCGCGCAGGCGGCCTACGACGCCGCGCTGGCCACCCAGCGGGAGCTGTCGGCCCGGGCCCAGTGCGAGCTGGACGGCACCTGCGGCACCGGGGACGCCGGCACGGGCCAGGCCTACATCGAGGCGCGGGCCGCGGCCGACGCGCACGCCGGCCTGGTCGACGCCGCCAAGGCCGAGCTGGACGCCGCGACCGTCGCCATCACCGCCGGGGCGTCGCGCAGCATGCAGCAGGCGACCGCCGACCTGGAGACCGACCAGGCCGAGCTCGCCCGGCTGACCGAGCAGCAGACGGCGCTGCAGGCCGCCTTCGACGAGACCAACGCCGACAACACCGGCATCCTCATCCGGCTGCAGGCGCTGTCGGCGCTCAGCGAGTCCAACGCCACGATGGCGATCGCGCACTACATGCTCGCGCTGCTGTTCATCTGCATCGAGCTGCTGCCGGTGCTCATGAAGATGCTGCTCAACTTCGGCCCGCGCAGCACCTACGACCGGCTCTCCGACCTGCGCGACGACGGCGACCTCGAGGTCGAGCAGCTGCAGCAGTCGGCGCGGGTGGAGGTCGAGCAGGCGGTGCAAGACCTGCTGGTGCTCGCGGAGAAGGAGCGCGTGGACCGGCAGAAGGAGCAGGTGCTGGCCCGCCGCCGGGCGCGGCTGGCCGCTGCCGTGGCCGCGCAGGAGACCCCCGACGTCCCGGCGCCGCGCACCGAGACGGTGCCGGAGGACGCCGGCCGCCGCATGTGGGACACCGGCCCGATCATCGGGCTGGCCCGCGAGGCGGCGTCCCGGACCGTGCGCACCATGCGCCGCCGCCCCGACGTCCGCGAGGTCGAGACCGTCTGAGCGGCCGGCGCGAGCGCTGTGACGATGACGACACGCTGAGCATGTGCTGGGCACTCGGCGCGCGATGCGGCGTACGGCGCCTCCGCGTGTCAAGGTGCTCGCTCCGATACCGCACGACGTGAGGCCGAACTCGATGAGCACCGACGACAGCCAGCTGACCGGCGCCGCTCCCACCGCGACCCAGCCGGTGCCCGGCAACCCCGGCGCGCCCTACTTCGGCGGTGCGGACGCCCCGGCCGGGGAGCCGTTCACCGGCCCCGAGAACGACTCCGAACCGGGCTGGTTCGAGCGCAACGCCACGCTGGTCATCAGCGTCTCGGTGGCCGTCATCGCCGTCGCGGCCGCGCTGGTCACGCTGTTCTTCTACCGGGAGTCGGTGGACGACCAGAACGCCGACACCGAGGAGGCGGTGACCGAGTTCATCGAGGAGCAGGGCCAGCAGGTCCAGAGCGTCCGGTGCGACGACGGCTCGTGCTCGGCCATCGTCGACGGCGCCGCCTACTCGGTCCTGGTGCACGAGGACGAGGACGGCGACCAGACCTTCGGCGTCGCCAACTACAACGGCAACTGACCCGCGCGTCCGCCCCGTGCGCGATGCGGCGGCGCGGCGTCGGCTAGACAGAGCACATGACTGAGGTGACGAACTCCGACGCGGGCTGGCTCTCCCGGGAGGACATGGACCTGGCCCGCGAGCGGCTGCCGATCCTCTACGTCGACGTCGTGCCGGTGCGCGTGGACGCCCAGGGCACGGCGATCGCCGTCGGCCTGCTGCTTAGGGCGGGCGAGGACGGGCAGATCAAGCGGGCCCTGGTGTCCGGTCGGGTGCTGTACCACGAGCGGGTCCGCGCGGCCCTGCTCCGGCACATCGAGAAGGACCTCGGGCCGCTGGCGCTGCCGCGGGTGCCGCCGGCGCCGCAGCCGTTCACCGTCGCCGAGTACTTCCCGACGCCGGGCGTGACGCCGTTCCACGACCCGCGCCAGCACGCCGTGTCGCTGGCCTACGTCGTGCCGGTCGAGGGGGACTGCGCCCCGCAGCAGGACGCGCTGGAGCTCACCTGGTTCAGCCCCGAGGAGGCACGCGACCCCGGCGTGCTGGCGGAGCTGATGAACGGGCAGAGCACCCTGCTGCTGCAGGCGCTGGCGTACCTGGGCGTCTGAGCGCCGCCAGGGTCAGACCAGCTCGGGCACCCGGAGGCTGTGCAGCACGACCTCGAACTCGGCCTCCTCGGTGACCATCACGCCCCGCGCGCCGGCGAACTCGTCTCGCATGGCCGAGATGGTGTCGCGGGTCGCGTCCAGGGCGGCGCGGTCGGCGTAGACGGTGGTGACCGAGCCGTGGCCGGTCCGCCGGTCGACGAGCAGGCTCAGGCTGCAGAAGCCGGGGAGGTCGTCCATGCGCGGGACGATCTCGCGGCGGAACGCGTCCAGCGTCTCGTCGAGCACGGTCGGGTCGGTGCGGCTCCACAGGACGCGGGCGCACGAGTCGTCGGTCGCGGAGTGCAGCCGGTGCATCGTGGCGATCTCCCACTCCTGCACCTGGGTGTCGCGGGTGCCGAACCGGTCCGCGGCGCGGCGCCGCATCTCCGTCACCTTCTCGCGGCTGCCCGCCAGCGCCTCCGCGGTCGTCCAGCCGGTGGTGACGATGCACCGGCCGGAGGTGCGGTCGACGAGCAGGGACAGGCCGGTGTAGCCGTCCATCCCGGCCACGGCGGGCATGACGTGGTCGCGCACGTCGGCGATGCCCTCGTGCATGCGCTTCGGCTCGGCGGTGATCGTGGTGGTCCGGGCGTACATGACGCCCCCTTCCCGGGACAGGCGCGGCGCCCCTGCGGCGTCGCCGCAGGCGTCATCGTTCTCAGCTGGCCGAACGTGGTCCACGGACCAAGGTCACCGGTCGCGCGGTCTCGACGCTCAGCGGCTCGGGACCCCGATCGCCGCGGTCGCGGGCAGCAGTTCCGACCGGGCGCTCGTGACGAACTGGTCGCGGGCGGTATAGAACCGTTGCTGGGCCGCTTCCGCCTTCTGCGAGGTCTTGGTCGTCACCCTCTCGACTGCGTCGCTGTACTCGATCAGCGCATCGAACAGTTCGCGGCCCTGCTCGCTCAACGCGGCAGTAGCGCGCAACTGGAAAGTCGTGACTTCAGCGAAGACGTCTCGCCAGGTCGCGAGATAGGTGGAGCGGGTGGCCTCGAGCTCCGCGTCCGCCTTGTCCGCCAGCAGAACCCAGTAGGTGCGGCACGCCTCCGCATGAGCTGCGACGAGCCGGAGGAACGTCTCTGCTGCGGCGCGCCGGGTCTCCATCCACGCATCGCTTTCACGGTCGAACCGTGCCTGGCCTTCCGCGTCTCGCTCGCGCTCCCACTGGCGCTCCTCCGCCGCCGCCTTGGCCTCACGATCCTGGCGCGCCAGCTTGCTTTGGTGCCGGTAGGTCAACACAGAGCCGAGAGTCGTCCCGGCGAGGGCGAGCACGCCACTTGCAATGATCGCGAACATGCTCGGTCCATCGGCATCACAGCGACGTTCATCGAGTGTCGCCCGACGCACGCCACTCCCAGGGATGAGCGCGTGGCCGAGGCAGCGCGCGCGAGGGCCGGCTTTCGGGAGGAGACATGGCGCTCGGTGATCTGCGCGGCGACGTCGTCGGCGTCCAGCAGGCGCGGGGGGCGGTGCCGGCGCAGCCGGGGCTCTACGCGTGGTGGGCACGACCGGGCGCGCTCTCGGGAATCACCGGCCCGGCTCACCCCGTCGGCGAGCGCGAACTGCTCTACGTCGGACTGGCCCGGAGTGCGCCGTCGTCACGGGCCACCTTGCACAGCCGGGTCGTGGGCAACCACATCCGCGGGACGACCGGGCAGTCGACCCTGCGGCGGACGCTCGCCTCGCTGCTGGTCGAGCAGGAGGGCTGGCGCAGCCGCTTCACCGACCGCCCTCTGCTGGTGCCCGAGGACGAGCAGCGACTCACCGCATGGATGGAGCAGCACCTGGCGCTGAGCTGGGCGGTGCACGAGCAACCCTGGACGGTGGAGGCGCGGGTCATCACGGAGCTGGCACCGCCGCTCAACCAGTCGGCCAACTCCGCTCATCCGCTGTACCCGCACGTGCGCGAGGCCCGGCGCAGGTGGCGGGAGGCGGCACGACATGCACCGACTGAGCAGCGCGGCTAGGGCGGGCGGACGCGTAGCCGTGGCCGTGGGAGGCCACCTACCTCGGTGAGCGGTCAGGCGAGCAGGGCCGGAGTGCCCACCGCCGGGTCGAACAGCGTGGCGACGTCGGCCAGCGGCGCGGGCCTGCCGTAGAGCCAGCCCTGGCCGAAGCTGCAGCCGATGGCGCGCAGCTGGGCGTCCTGCTCCGCCGTCTCCACGCCTTCCGCGACGACGTCCAGACCCAGGACGTGGGCCATGCCGACGATGCTGCGCAGCAGCGTCGCGCGCCTCGGCGAGGTGTTGATCGTCGCGATGAACGACGAGTCCAGCTTGAGGATCACGACGGGCAGGGTGTCGAGGCGGCTGAGCGAGGAGTAGCCGGTGCCGAAGTCGTCGATGGCGATGCCACAGCCCAATGCCCGCAGCTTGTCCAGGGCGGCGACCGCGGTCGAGGACTCGGCCTCCACCAGGCTCTCGGTCACCTCGATCACCGTCTCGCTGGCCGGCCAGCCCGTCTCGGCGAGCACCGCGCGCACCCGCGCGAGGTAGCCGGGGTCGGACAGCTCGGACCCGGAGACGTTGACCCCCAGCCGCAGGCGGCGTCCGGTGGTGGCGTGCAGCTCGGCCAGCTGGGCGCACGCCGACCGGAACACGTGCTCGCCGAGGCGCGGCATGAGCCCGTGCCGCTCGGCGGCGGCGACGAACACCTCGGGCGACACCTCGCCGCGCTCGGGGTGGGTCCAGCGGGCCAGCGCCTCAACGCCGACGATCGCGTCGGTGCGCATGTCGAGGATCGGCTGGAAGTGCACCGCCACCTCGCCGGCGTCGAGCGCGGCCCGGAGGTCGGAGACGAGGTCGGCGGAGTTGGGGCCGGCGCTGAGCGCGCACCGGCCGCGGCCGGCCGCCTTGGCGGTGTAGAGCGCGAGGTCGGCGTGGCGCATGAGCTGGGCGGCGCTCTCCCCGGGCTGGTGCTCGGCCACGCCGCACGACGTGCCGATCTCGGGGTGCCGGGCCCGCAGCTGCTCGACGAGGGTCAGCGCGGCGGGACCGCGCAGCCCGGGGAGCAGCAGGGCGAACTCGTCGCCGCCGTGCCGGGCCAGCGTCGCCGTCGGCGGCAGCGCCCGGCCCCACAGCTCGGCGACCTGGCGGAGGACCCGGTCGCCGGCGTCGTGACCCTGCCGGTCGTTGATCTCCTTGAAGTGGTCGAGGTCCAGCAGCGCCGCCGACATCGGCTCGCCGGTGCGGGCCACGCCCCGCATCAGCTCGTGCAGCGCCTGGTCGAAGCCACGCCGGTTGACCAGCCCGGTGAGCGGATCCCGGTTGGCGCTGGAGGCGCGCAGCACGAGCCCGCGGGTGACCACGCTCAGGCCCAGCACCATCGCGTCGAGCGACAGGGCGATGGGCACGGCGACGTCGCCGCGCACCAGCAGGCCGGCGGTGAGCCCGCTGAGCGCGAGCGCCGTGTGGCCGATGGCGAGCGGCAGGCTGAAGAAGAAGCAGGCGGCCATGGCGAGGAAGCTGGTGAGCGCCCCGATCGCGAGCGCCGTCGGCACGTCGGGACAGAGGACGACCCCGGCGACGACGACGACCGTGGCCTGCAGGACCGCGATGTGGAAGGCCGGCCGCGGCCAGCGGCTGCCGAACCGGAGGACGACGCCACCGGCGGCGAGTGCGGACACCGCCAGGCTGCTGACCAGCGCCCGCTCGGCCCACGGTGCGTCCGCGCCCAGGAGGGCGAGCAGGGTGGCGCACCCGCCGAACAGGTACAGGGTCCCCAGCGCCTGGGTCATCACGCGCGGGGTGGCGACCTCGGGAACTGCCGACCACTTCATCCCCAGGTGATCGGTCGGGTCGACGGAGTCGTTGATGACGCCTCCCTCAGAGGGGTGGTGCGGCGCGGCCTGTGCTTGACCGCAGGCATCCAGGGTCTGCCCGCCGCGAGAGCTCCGCACGCGGAAGCGTTGGGCGCCACAGAACTCAGCTGTGGGACGCCGCCAGCCGGGGGACCAGCTCCGCTCCGGCGGCCCCGGTGAGCGCGGAGCCGAGCACCACCGACCACGACAACGGGTCCAGCGGCGTGCACCCGAAGAACCGGCTCAGACCGGGCGTCTGCACGATGGCGACGAGCACGGCCAGGGAGCCGGCGACCGTGGCGAGCACCAGCGGGCTGCGCCGGCCCATCCACGCCGTCTGCGCCAGCTGGGTGGCGATCAGCGCGGCCAGCCCCATGGTCCCGGCCCGTCCGGGGAACACCGGTGTCGCCTTGCCGATCGCCCACGCTCCGGTGGCGCCGGCGGTGGTCGCCGCCCCGCGGACGACGACCATGCGCCGCACCGCGTCGGTGAAGCCGCGGTGCGGGCCGGCACGCAGCACCGCGGCGAGCGGGTGCCCGGTGAGCGGACCGTCGTCGTCGGTATCGGTGACCTGCCGGGGCGCGGCCACGGCGACGGCCAGCGCGGGGAACATGTCCGTGAGCAGGTTGACCAGCAGCAGCTGCCGGGTGCCCAGCGGGGAGCGGCCGCCGACGGCGGTGCCGAGCACGGTGAACGCCACCTCGCCCGCGTTGCCGCCGACCAGGATGGACACCGCGTCGCGGACCCGGCCCCACATCGCCCGGCCCTCGGCGATCGCGTCGACCAGGCGGGTGAGGTCGAGGTCGGTGAGCACCAGGTCAGCAGCGGTGCGCGCGGCCGGGGACTCCGCGCCCTCGACGCCGACCCCGACGTCGGCCAGCCGGATCGCCGCGGCGTCGTTCACGCCGTCGCCGGTCATCGCCAGCGTCGCGCCGGCCCGCCGCAGCGCCGCCACCAGGGTCACCTTCTGCTCGGGGGAGAGCCGGGCGAACACGGCGGTGCCGGCGACCATCCGCGCCCGCTCGGTGTCCGACGCGCGGGCCAGCTGGCTGCCGGTGACCACTCGGTCGGCGTCCGGGATGCCGGCCTCGGCGGCGATGGCGGCGGCGGTCTCGGGGTGGTCGCCGGTGGCGACGACGACCCGGACACCGGCGGCGCGCAGCTGCTCGACCGCCCGCACCGACGACTCCCGCAGCGTGTCGGCCATCCCGACCAGCCCGCGGAAGGTCAGCCCGTCGGCCGCCGCGTCGCAGTCGGTCGGGACGCCGTCGACTGCGCGGTCGGCGACGGCGAGCACCCGCAGCCCGGTGCCGGCCAGCTCCTTGACCCGGTCGCGCACGTCCGGGGCGTCGGTGCAGCGGCGGAGCACGACCTCGGGCGCCCCCTTGACGACCAGGCGACCGTCCCGGACGGCGACGGAGAACCCGCGGCCGGCCGCGAAGGCCAGGCTCGCGTCGGGGGCGCCGTCCCACGCGTCGCCGGCCGCCTCCAGGACGGCGCGGTCGGTCTCGTGCGCGCCGTCGTCCCCGTTGCCCATGCCGGCGGCTGCCAGTCGGAGCAGCTCGTCCTCCGACCCGTCCTCGGGCAGCAGCCGGGTCACCCGCAGCCGGTTCTCGGTGAGGGTGCCGGTCTTGTCGAAGCAGACGGTGTCGACCCGGCCGAGGGCCTCGAGCACCCGCGCGCTGCGCACCACCGCGCCGCGCCGCGACAACCGGCGGGCCGCGGCCTGCTGGGCGACCGTCGCAACCAGCGGCAGCCCCTCGGGGACGGCGGCGACGGCGATGGCCACCCCCGAGGCCACCAACTCGCGCAGCGGCCGGCCCCACAGCACGCCGAGCAGGGTGACCGCCCCGCCGCCGGCGAGGGTGAGCGGCAGGACGGAGCGGGTGAGCTCGGCCAGCCGGGCCTGTACACCGGCCGGGGGAGCGGCGCCCCCGGCGGCCCGCGCGGCCCGGCCGGCCTGGGTCGCCTGCCCGACGGCGACGACGACGGCCCGCCCGCGCCCGGCGACGACCGTGGTGCCGTCGAAGAGCATGCAGCTGCGGTCGGCGACCTCGGCGCCCGGCGTCGGGGGCAGCGACTTGGCTACCGACAGCGACTCGCCGGTCAGGCCGGACTCGTCGACCTCCAGGTCGTCGACCTCGAGCAGCCGGGCGTCCGCGGTGACGACGTCGCCGGCCTCGACCAGGACGACGTCCCCGATCCGGACGGCCGACGCGGGCACCTCCTCGGAGAAGCCGTCGGTCTCGCGGCGCACGGGGCTGTCCTGCTCGAGCAGCAGGCCCTCCAGCACCGTCTCGGCGCGCAGCCGCTGCAGGCCGCTGACGAGCGCGTTGATGACGGTGACGCTGCCGACCAGGATCGCGTCGGTGGCGTCGCCCAGCACGGCGGTCGCCGCCGCCCCCGTGGCGAGGACCGGAGTGAGCGGGTCGGCGAGCTCGGCGGTGACCGTGCGGGCGAACCGCGCCGGCCCGGAGACGACGGGGTGGGCGCGGACGGTGGCGACGGCGGCGGCCGCGCGGCCGGTGCGCCGCTCACCTCCTGCGGGCAGGTCGGCCAGCCGGCGCAGGACGTCGTCGGGCTCCAGCGCGTGCCACGGGGTGTGCACGGTGGGCGCCGGCACGGGGCGGCGGGCGATGCGGGCGCCGATCCAGGCACCGGTGGCCATCGTGGTGGCGGTCGCCCACTTGCCCGGCGTCGTCGCCTTGCGCTGGCCGAAGCGCGCGCTGCCCACCGTGGCGAGCAGCCCGCCCAGGACGTTCCCGGTCAGGGCGGCGCCCGCCGCGCGGCGGCTGAACGCGCGGGCCTGCCGTGCCGCGGCGACGACCCGGCACGCGTCGGCGAGACCGGAGGAGGTGACCAGGTCGGCACCCCAGGCCGGCGCCCGGCCGTCGAGGACCGGCGCCACCGCGACGTCGGCGGCGAGCAGCGCCGGGCCGTCGACGGCGGAGACGACCAGGACGCCGTGCCCGTCCTCCTGCAGCCGCCGGACCGTCGCGACGAGCGGCTCGTCGGCGGGGGCGACGTCGTCAGCCAGCCCGGCGATCTCGCCGGCGCCCACGTGCGCCGAGAGGACCAGCCGCAGCCCGGCGTCGCCGGCCGCGGTGAGCAGCGCCTCGGCGTACGGGTCGAGCTCGGGTGCGACGGTGACGGTGCCGACGCGGCGGCGGCCCTGGAGCAGGGAGCGGACCTCGCCGCCGGGGACGTGCGCCGTCGTGCGCGGGGGACCGAGCCGGACGCCGTCCTCGCCGGCGCTGCCGAGGAGGTGCGCGGCGGCGGTCCAGACGGCGGCGTCGTCCCAGCCGTCCGCCGACGCCGTGGCCTCCACGACCACGGGCGGACCGGTGCACAGCGCCGCGCCGTCGACGAGCACGGTGTCGACGCGGTCGAGCCTGCGGTAGGCCGAGCCGTCGAGGGGGAGGATGCCGCGGCGGGCGAGCAGCAGGCCGAGCGCGGCGGCGAAGGACTCCCGGCCCAGAACGGCGGCCTTCGGGGTGAGCGCCTTGAGCAGGTCCGCGGAGCGCCCAGGGCGGCGGGTGAGGGCGAGCACGCCCAGCGCCCCGGCGAGCTCGGTGGGCTCCAGGCGGGCGCGGTAGGTCTCGACCGGACCGCGCGGCAGCGGGCCGGGGCGCGGACCGGGCGGCTGCTCGGGCTCGGCGGTGCCGGCGTCGGGCTCGGGCAGGCAGAGCTCGCGCTCGCGGCGGCGCCACACCTGGCGGCGGGCCCGGATCTCGACGGCCTGCTCGATGGCGGCGACGGCGTTGAGCGCCGGCACGGTGGGGCTCTGGGTCAGGGACTGCAGCAGCGCGCCGGTGCCCTCGAAGAGGAGCTCGGTGCCGACCGGGCCGATGCGGTCCGACACCGCCTGCTTGAGCCAGTGCTGGGTGTCGATCAGCGCCATGAGCAGGGTGGCGTGCCGGGTGAGCGGGGGGATCGGCAACGCCCTGCCGAGGACGGCCACCCCGACGGCGGCGGTGTCGACGGCGGCGGCCGCGACCGCGGCCAGGAGCGGCTCGAGGTCGGCGGGGTGGTCGGGCCGCTGCGGGAACACGCCGGTGCCGCCGCGCGCCTGCTCGATCTCGGTGACCACGCCGACGACGTCGTCGACACCGACCTGCCTCGAGTCGACGGCGACCAGCACCCGGCCGAGGGCGTCGTTGACCGTGGCCCAGTGGACGCCCTCGAGCCGTTCGAGGTGGCGGCGGATCGCGGCCGTGGCGCCCGGTGTCCCGTCGTCGGCGGCGAGCTCGATCTGCAGGTGGTCCTTGTCGCGGTAGACCCGCCGGGTCGAGCGGGCGCTCGGCGGCTGAACCATGCCCTTGGCCGTGTGGACCAGCTCGTGCAGGTGCCCGCCGGGGATCGGGTCGGCGCCGGTGACCAGCGTGCCGACCGCTCGCGTGGTGTGCACCGCCGCGCCGTGTGCCAGGTACCGGGAGCCGTCGATCCCGGCGCGGGCGACGCTGCGGGTGAGCGACGCCGTCCCCCCGAGCAGGCTCACGCCGGCCGCCATCGGGACGGCGGCCAGTGCCGCGGTGGCGCCCACCAGACCGGCCGCCTCGCGGGCGGCGTTGCCGGCCGACGCGATGCGGCGGAGCAGGGCCATGGCACCCCCGGTGGAACGACGGTCACCTTGAACGGTACGTCGTCGGCCGGTCATCGGCAGCGGCTCCCGGCGCGCACCCGGTGCGCGCCGGCCGCCGTCGGTCAGGCCATCTCGGGAACGCGCAGGTGATGGATGGCCAGCTCCATCTCGGCCACCTCGGTGACGTCCATGCCGGTCTGCCGGCTGAACTGCTCGCGCATGCCCCGGACCGCCTCGGCGGAGCCGTCGAGGGACCCGCGGCTGTCGTAGGTGGCGGTCAGGACCCCCATGCCGGTCTGCCGGTCGACCATCAGGCTGACGCTGCAGAAGCCGGCGATGTCGTCCAGCCGCGGCACGATCCCCGTGCGGAAGGTCTCGACCATCTCGTCCAGGCGGGCGGGGTCACCGCGGGTCCAGGTGACGCGGCAGCACGCGCCCTCGGGTGCCTGGTGCGCGCGGTGCAGGAGCGCGATCTCCCATTCCTGGACGTCGAAGCTGCCGCCCAGCGCGTCGGCGGCCTGCTGGCGCATGGCACGGACGGCGTCCCTGCTGGCGCCCATCGTCTCGGCGGAGTCCCAGCTGGTGGTGACGATGCAGCGGCCGGAGTCGCGGTCGCAGAGCATGGACAGGCCCATGCACCCGGGCATGCTCTGCACGGTCGGCATGACCTCGTCGCGGACGTGGGCGATGCCGTCGTCGATGCGCTGCGGGTCGGCCTGGACGGTGGTGGATCGGGCGTACATGCCGCCCTCCTCTCGGAATGGCGCGGCGGTGCCCCGGCGGCGTCGCCGCGCCCGCCATGCTGCTCGCGTCGGCGGCCCGCCGACAGACCCCTGTGCGCGACCGGCTCAGCCCAGCTGGAACGGGTCGCGGGTGGCGCCGGTCAGCTCGACCCACACCGACTTGGTCTCGGTGTACTCGTCGACCGCCTGCAGCCCGTTCTCCCGGCCGACCCCGCTGCGCCCGAACCCGCCGAACGGCATGTTGGGTGCGACCACCCGGTAGGCGTTGATCCACACGGTGCCCGCCCGCAGGCGCGCGGCCACCCGGTGCGCGCGGTGCACGTCCGTGGTCCACACCGAGCCGGCCAGCCCGTAGGGGGTGTCGTTGGCCAGTTGCAGGGCCTCGTCCTCGGTGGTGAACGGCAGCGCGGCGAGCACCGGCCCGAACACCTCCTCGCGGACGACGGTGCTCGCCGGACCCACGCCGGTCACCACGGTCGGTCGGACGAACAGCCCGCCCAGCGCGTCGTCCGGACCGCCGCCGCAGGCGAAGCTGCCGCCCTCCTCCCGCGCGCTGCGCAGGTAGCCGAGCACCTTGTCGTACTGCGGCCGGTTGGCGACCGGGCCCATCTCGGTGTCCGCCGCGGTCGGGTCGCCGAGCCGGATCGTCCGCGCGCGCTCGGCCACCTTCGCGACGAGGGCGTCGTGCACGTCGGCGTGCACGATGAGCCGCGAGCCGGCCATGCAGGTCTGCCCGGTGGCCGCGAACACCCCGGCCACCAGTCCGTTCGCCGCGGCGTCGAGGTCGGTGTCCGGGAACACGATCTGCGGGCTCTTCCCGCCCAGCTCCAGGGTCACCCCGTTGACGTTGGCCGCGGCCGCCTGCGCCACCCGCACGCCGGTCGCCGTCGACCCGGTGAACGCGACCTTGTCCACGCCCGGGTGCCCGGCCAGCGCCGCGCCGGTCGCCCGGTCCCAGGCGGTGACGACGTTGAGCACGCCCGCCGGGAGGCCGGCGTCGGCCAGCACCTCGGCGAAGGCGACGGTCGAGGCGGGGGAGTGCTCCGACGGCTTGACGACGACGGTGCAGCCCGCGGCCAGCGCCGGCGCGAGTTTCCAGGTGAGCAGCAGCAGCGGCGAGTTCCACGGCGTGATGGCCGCGACCACCCCGACCGGCTCGCGGCGGGTGTAGCCGAAGTAGTTCGGGTTGACCGGCGGGATCGTGCGGCCCTCGAGCTTGTCGGCCAGCCCGGAGAAGTAGAAGAACCACTGCGGCAGCGCCGCCATCTGGCCGCGCATCTCGCGCAGCAGCTTTCCCGAGTCCTGCACCTCGAGCAGGGCGAGCCGCTCGGCGTGGGCGGTCAGGGCCTCGGCGCAGGCGCGCAGGACCGCGGCGCGCTGGAAACCGGTCATCGCGCCCCACTCGCCGTCCAGTGCGCTGCGGGCGGCGGCGACCGCGACGTCGACGTCCTCCGGGCCGCCGTCGGCGATCCGCGCCCAGGGCCGGCCCAAATACGGGTTCTGCGACTCGAACGTCCGGCCCGACTTCGCGTCGACCCGCCGTCCGTCGACGAAGAGCGGGAACTCCTCCAGCCGGACCGGTGCGACCGTGGCGGTCATCCGGGTCTCCTTCGCCGCTGTGGGGGGCGCCAGACTACGACCTCCGGGCGCCCTCGGGACCCCGTCCGGGACGCCCGATCTGCGAGGGTGGGGCGGTCGGAACGGGCAGGGGGCGCGAGCGGTGGAGCACGACGACGTTCTCCGGGCGATCGAGCAGCGCGTGCTGTGGCTGGCGACGGCGATCGTCGACCACGCCAACCGCGTCCGCCCCAACCCGGGCGGCATGAAGGTGGGCGGCCACCAGGCGTCGAGCGCCTCGATGGTCACGATCATGACGTCGCTGTGGCTGGAGCAGCTGCGCGCGGACGACCGGGTGTCGGTGAAGCCGCACGCCTCGCCGGTGCTGCACGCGCTCGAGTACCTGCTCGGCTCCCTCGACACGCGCTACCTGACCACGCTGCGCGAGTTCGGCGGCCTGCAGAGCTACCCGTCGCGGCTCAAGGACCCGGTGCCGGCCGACTACTCCACCGGCTCCGTCGGCATCGGCGCCACCGCGCCCATCTGGGGCGCGATCGCCCGCCGGTACGTCAACACCCAGCTCGGCGCGGGTGGCACCGGCCGGCAGTGGTCGCTGGTGGGGGACGCCGAGCTGGACGAGGGGGCCGTGTGGGAGGCCGTGCTCGACCCGATGGTCGCCGAGCTGGGCGAGGTCGTGTGGGTCGTCGACTTCAACCGGCAGTCGCTGGACCGCGTCGTCCCCACCATGGGGTCGGACCGGCTGCAGGGCATGTTCACCGCGGCCGGCTGGCAGGTGCTCACCGTCAAGTACGGCCGGCTGCTCGAGGAGCTCTTCGCTCGCCCGGGCGGGGCCGCGCTGCGCGACCGGATCGACGCGATGGCCAACCCGGAGTACCAGCGGCTGCTGCGCCGCACCCCTGGTGAGATCCGGGCGACCCTGCCCGGCGACGGTCCCGGCGCGGCCGAGATCAGCAGGCTCATCGGGGACGTCGACGACTCCACGCTGCTGGGCGCCGTCCGCAACCTCGGCGGGCACGACCTGGCCGCGCTGCGGGAGGCGTACGCGCGGATCGACGACACCCGGCCGACACTCGTCATTGCCTACACGCTCAAGGGCTACGGCCTGGCGATCGAGGGGCATCCGCAGAACCACTCGGCGCTGCTCACGCAGGCCCAGCTGGAGCAGCTGGCCGATGACCTGGGGGTCGACCCGGCGGACCCGTGGCGGACGTTCGACCCCGGCACCGAGCCCGCCGAGCTGCTGCGGGCGGCCGCCTTGCGCCTCCGGCGCGCCGACTCCGTCGCCGAGCCGGCCCCCGACGTCCCGGCCGACCTCGGCCGCACGCCGCACGGCACCGCGACCACGCAGGCGGCGCTGGGCCGCACGCTGCTCGACCTCAACCGCGCCGCCCCCGAGGTGGGCCGGCGGGTGGTGACCGTGAGCCCGGACGTCAGCTCGTCGACCAACCTCGGCGGGTGGGTGAACAAGGTGGGCGTCTGGTCGCACGAGGACCGGCGCGACTGGTTCGCCGACGACGCCGAGACGATCCTGCACTGGCGCGAGAAGCCGACCGGGCAGCACATCGAGCTGGGCATCGCCGAGACCAACCTGGTGGGGGCGATCAGCGAGCTGGGCGTCACCTGGAGCCGCTGGGGGCAGCCGCTGCTGCCGATCGGCGTCCTCTACGACCCCTTCGTCGAGCGGGCGCTGGAGCCATGGTCGTTCGGCATCTACGCCGGCGGCCAGTCGATCCTGGTGGGGACGCCGTCCGGGGTCACGCTCGCCGCCGAGGGCGGTGCGCACCAGTCGATCACCACCCCGTCGATCGGCCTGGAGCAGCCGGGGTGCGTCGCCTACGAGCCGGCCTTCGCCCTCGACACTGAGTGGTGCCTGCTCGCCGCGATGTCGCGGCTCGGCCGGCCGGACGGGTCCTCGGCCTACCTGCGGCTGTCGACCCGGCCGGTCGACCACGCGCTCGCCGCGATCCCTTCCGACGGCGCGGCGCGTGCGGCGCGTCGACGGGAGGTCGTCGCGGGGGCGTACCCGCTCCGGCGTCCGGACGGCGCGGTGGTGACGCTCGTGGGGATGGGGGCGGTCGTGCCCGAGGTGCTCGAGGCGGCCGACCGGCTCGGCGCGCTCGGGCTGCCGGCCGACGTCGTCGTCGTCACCAGCCCCGGGCTGCTCTTCCGGGCCGTGCAGGCCCGGCGCGGGTTGGGCGACGCGCCGACGGCGGTCCTGGACGACGCCTTCCCGGCCGGGCGTGCGGCGCCGATGGTCACCGTGCTCGACGGGCATCCGCACACGCTGGCGTTCCTCGCCGGCATCCGGGGCGTGGAGGCGACCCACCTGGGTGTGACCCAGTTCGGGCAGAGCGGCGACCTCGCCAGCGTCCACCGGCTGCACGGCCTGGACTGCGACACCGTGGTCGGCGCCGCCCTCGACCTGGTCGACTGAAGGCACGCCGAGGGTCCGGGTGCGGGGCCCGAGGGGCGTTCTCGCCTACCGTGGGAACGACGTCGCAGGGCTGGTGTCCATGCCGCTCTGCCTGCCGCGGGGCGGGACGTCATCGGGTCCGTCATCCACCTGCAGGGAGCCTGGAGCTTGTTCGGCACGTCGTCGTCCGGGGCGCCCCGCGCGCTCTCGACCGGGCATCTGCTGGCCGACTGCGAACGGTGGTGCCGGGACACGCTCATTCCCCGCCCGGCGCCCGCCCTGCGGGTCGTCGTCCCCCCGCCGTCGGTGGCAGCTCCGGCGCCGGCGCTCCGCGGGGGCTTCCGGCCGGGCGCCGGCTGGCCCGGCCTCGCGGTGGGGGAGCTGACCGGGTAGTCAGCGCTATGTCCAGCGGTCGATGAACTCGACCGCGGCGGCGTTGACGTCGTCGGGGTGGGTGGCGCTCAGGAAGTGCTGACCGCCGTCGATCACCTGGAGCTCGGCGTGCGGGCTGTTGACGAACAGCTCGATCTCGGCCGCGGCGTTCGGCACCGAGTAGACGCGGTCCGCCGTGCCGTGCATCCACAGGACCGGGCACCGCACGCCGTCCAGGCGGGCGTGCAGGCCGTCGCGGTCGCGCAGGTTGATGCTGGCGATGCGCAGCCGCTCGCGTCCGTCGTCGCCGGTGTAGTTCTGCTGGTGCGTCTCGTGCCAGAACGCGCGCTCGTCGGCCGGCACGTCCCCGCCGAAGCCCTCCGGCAGGACCGCGTCGACGAGCTCGATCGGGATGACCCAGTCGTCGCCGACGGGCGTGGCGAGTGCGTCGATGGCCGGCGTGCAGAACTCGACGCCGTTCCAGCAGCCCAGCTCGCGGCTGCGTTCGCTCTCGAAGTCCATCGAGGTGCCCAGCGGGACGATGCCCTTGACGGCGTCGGGCGCGAGCATGGCCATGCGCGCGGCGATCCAGCCGCCCTGGGAGGTGCCGAGGACGAACGCTTCGGGGATGCCGAGCGCGTCGAGCACCTGCAGCCCCGCGATGGCGGAGTCCCAGTAGGTGAACTGCCGGTAGGTGGCGCGGGTCCGGCCGTGGCCGTAGGGCTCGACGGCTAGCAGGTTGGCGGTGGCGGTGAGCTTGTGGTCGGCGAACTGGGGCCGGTACAGCTCGACGGACGTGGTGAAGGAGTTGACCATCACCAGCGTGGGGAGCGACGGGTCGTAGGCCGCCCCCAACCGGTAGCCGATGGTCGAGCCACCGAGGTGGGGGATCTGCACGGTGTCCGTGGTGGTCATGGTCTCCCTCGTCGTCGTCGACTGCGGGGCGGCGGCGCACTCGGCGGCCTGCTCGGTCCGGCCATCGTGGCGGCGGGCAGAGCGCCGGTCAATCGCCTACCGCGCGCCCGCGGGCATCCCCGTGCGGGCCGGTCGCCGGTGACGATCCGGACTCGCCCGTCCAGGTGAACGAGACTGCGGAGCGGCCCCGACGCGCCGATTCGTGTCGGAGGTGTCGGCTACCCCTACGGCCAGGCAGGGTGCTGGGCGACGACGGTGGGAAGGACGAGCGATGCAGCGACTCGACGGGCGGCTGGTACTCAGCCCGACCGACCTGACCGCTCACCAGGAGTGCCGGCACCTGACCCGGCTCGACCTAGGCGTGGCGGCGGGGGAGTGGGCGGCGCCGGCTGAGCCCGCTTCGGCAGAGACGCAGTTCGTCTTCGACCGGGGCCTGGAGCACGAGCGGAAGTACCTGGCGTCGCTGCAGGCCCGCGGGCTCTCGGTCACTGAGATCGCCGCCGGCTCCGGGCTCGAGGGCCGACGGCGGGCGGAGGCCGAGACCGTCGAGGCGATGCGCAGCGGCGTCGACGTCGTCTACCAGGGGACCTTCTTCGACGGGGCCTGGGGCGGGCAGGCCGACTTCCTGCTGCGGGTCGAGACGCCGTCGGTGTTCGGCAGCTGGTCGTACGAGATCGCCGACACGAAGCTGGCCCGCAAGCTCAAGGTGGCGGCGCTGCTGCAGATGGCCACTTACGCCGAGCGGCTGACCGTGCTGCAGGGAGTCGAGCCGGCTTTCGTGCACGTGGTGACCGGGGACGGCAAGTCGCGGCCGTGGCGGCTGGTCGACGTCGCCGCCTATGCCCGCCGGGCGCGGGCCCGGCTGTCTGTGTTCGCCGAGGATCCGCCGGTCACCGGCCCCTCGCCGATCGCGCACTGCCAGCAGTGCCGCTGGGCTGACCGCTGCGATGCCGAGCTGCGGGAGTCCGACGACCTCGGCCTCGTCGCGGGGATGCGCGGCGATCACCGCGACGCGCTGCGGGCGGTCGGCATCCCGACGATGGCGGCGCTGGCTGCGGCGTCGCCGGAGCTGCTGCGGTCGTCCGGGATCGGGGTGGACGCGCGGACGCGGCTGCAGCAGCAGGCGGCCGAGCAGCTCAAGGAGCGGGCGTCCGGTCAGCCGTCGCGGACGCTGCTGCCGCCGGTCGAGGGCCTGGGGCTGCTCCGGCTGCCACCGCCGTCGCCGGGCGACCTGTACCTCGACTTCGAGGGCGACCCCTGGTTCGAGGACGGCTCCGGGCTGGAGTACCTCGCCGGCCTCGGCGACCGCTCGGGTGCGTTCACTCCGCTGTGGGCGCACGACCGGGCCGCGGAGAAGGCGATGCTCACCGAGCTGATCGACCGGCTGGTGGCCGCGGTGGCGAGCGACCCGGGCATGCACGTCTATCACTACGCGCCCTACGAGGTGACCGCGCTCAAGAAGCTGGCCGGCGGCTACGGCGTGCGCGAGGCGGAGCTCGACCAGCTGCTGCGCGAGGAGCGGTTCGTCGACCTCTATCCCGTCGTCCGGCAGTCGATGCGGATCAGCAAGGAGTCGTACTCGATCAAGAAGGTCGAGGCCTTCTACGGCCGGGAGCACGGGGGAGAGGTGGCCAGCGCGCTGGGCAGCGTCCTGGAGTACGAGGCGTGGCTGGCCGACGGCGACGACGCCCGGCTGGCCGCGATCGAGTCATACAACAAGGACGACGTCGACTCCACCCGCGAGCTGCACGACTGGCTGGAGGCTCAGCGCTCTGCACTTAAGGCGGTGCACGGTGCGCTGCCGCGGCCCTCGTGGGTGACCGCTGAGCCGGACCCGAAGGTCACCGAGGCGCAGGCGGCCGAGCTGGAGCTGTCAGCGCGGCTGCACGAGGCCGGGCACGGGCTGCTGGGCGACCTGGTGGGCTGGCACCGCCGCGAGGACAAGCCGGCCTGGTGGGAGGTCTTCCGGCTGCGCTCACTCGATCGCGAGGCGCTGATCGACGACGGCTCGGCGCTGGGCGGGCTGACCTTCGAGCGGTACGTGGGCCCGGACAAGCGGAGCCACCTCTACGAGTACTCGTTCCCGGTGCAGGACACGAAGCTGTCGGTCGGTGACGAGGCGCTGGACGTCGACACCGCGAAGAAGGCCGGCACGGTGCACACGATCGACGTCGCCAGATGTCGACTCGTCCTCAAGACGACGGCCGCCGCGCCGCCGTCGCCGCGGGGACTCGGTCCTGGCGGGCCGCTGAACACCCGCGGGCTCCGGGAGGCGATCGCGGCGACCGGCGACGTCGTGCTGGCCGGCCGCGACTGCCTGGGTGCCGCGCTGGTGCAGCGTCGCGTTCCCGCGGGAACGCCGCTGCGCGAGGGCGAGTCGACGACCGATGCGATCGTGCGGCTCGGGCTGGCGCTCGACGGCGAGGTGCTGGCCATCCAGGGCCCGCCCGGCAGCGGCAAGACGACGGCGGCCGCCGCGCTGATCCGGGCGCTGCTGGACGCGGGCAAGAGGGTCGGGGTCACAGCGACCTCGCACGCGGTCATCGGCAACCTGCTCAAGGCGGCCGGGCGGCCGGCGCTGCAGAAGTGCGAGGAGTCCCAGCACTGCGGGGCGCCCGGCGTGGAGTGGTCGGCGGACAACGCGGTGGTCACGCGGCGGCTGGTGGACGGTGACGCCCGGCTCGTCGGGGGGACGGCCTGGTTCTGGACCCTTGCCGACGTCGCCGAGGCGGTGGACGTGCTGGTGGTCGACGAGGCGGGGCAGTTCTCGCTGGCCAACGCGGTGGCGGTGGCGCGGGGTGCGCGGTCGATGGTGCTGCTGGGCGATCCGCAGCAGCTCGCGCAGCCGTCGCAGGCGGTGCACCCGGGGGAGTCGGGCGCCTCGGCGCTGGAGCACCTGCTCGACGGGCACCCGACGATCCCGGCCGAGCGCGGGGTGTTCCTGGACCGGTCGTACCGGATGCACCCGGACCTGACGGCGTTCGTGTCGGAGCTGGCCTACGAGGGCCGGCTTCAATCCGCGGACGGCCGGGAGTCCGTGACGGTGCTGGGGGAGGGGCCGCTATCCGGCAGTGGGCTGCGGGTGCTGCCGGTGGATCACGAGCGGACGTGCGCGGACAAGAGCCAGCAGGAAGCCGACGCGGTGGCGCGGCTGTGGCACTCCGTGCAGGGCTCGACGTGGCGGAACCACCTGGGGGAGGAGGCGCCGATCGGGCCGGCGGACGTGCTCGTGGTGGCGCCCTACAACCTGCAGGTCCGGCTGATCCAGGCGGCGCTGCCGGACGGCGCGCGGGTGGGGACCGTGGACAAGTTCCAGGGCCAGGAGGCGCCGGTGGTCATCTACTCGATGACCAGCACGAGCGCCGACGATGCGCCGCGCGGGGTGTCGTTCCTGTACGACCTGAACCGGCTGAACGTGGCCGTGTCACGGGCGCAGGCGCTGGCCTGCGTGGTGCTGAGCCCGGAGCTGCTGGACGCGCCGGTGCGGACGCCGGACCAGCTGCGCAAGGTGAACGCGCTGTGCCGGCTGGTGGAGTCGGCGACCGAGGTGGCGCTCGACTGACCGGGCTGCGCGGGGCGGATCGGGGCGTGGTCTGATGCCTGTCAGAGAGGCGGAGCCGGCGTCGGGGCCGGTGCGCTCGTTCGAGAGGTGGGCTCGTGGCCGGAACCGGTGAAGTGCTGCTCGAGGTGGACGGCGGCGTCGCGATCGTGACGCTCAACGCGCCGGACCGGCGCAACGCGCTGACGCCTGGGATGGCCGACGAGCTGATCGCGACCTTCGACGAGGTGGACGCCAAGCCGGAGGTCGGCGCGCTGGTCATCCGTGGCGTCGGCAGGTCGTTCTGCGCGGGCGGCGACGTCGCGACGCTGACCTCGGCCGGCAAGGACCCGGCCACGCCCGACGCCTACGAGGGCATGGGGAAGATATACGACTCCTTCTACCGACTCGGCCAGGTGAAGGTGCCCACGGTGGCGGCGGTGCGCGGCTCGGCGGTGGGCGCCGGCATGAACATGCTGCTGGCGGCCGACCTGCGGATCGTGGCTCGTGATGTGCGGCTGCTCGCCGGCTTCCTCAAGCGCGGGATGCACCCGGGCGGCGGGCACTTCGTGATCCTGTCCCGGCTGATCGGCCGTGAGGCCGCGGCGGCGATGGCGCTGTTCGGTGAGGAGATCAACGGCGACAAGGCCGTGGAGCTCGGGCTGGCCTGGGAGGCGCTGGACGACGCCGCGGTCGAGGACCGCGCGATCGAGCTGGCGCAGCGCGTGGCAGCCGACCCTGAGCTGTCGCGGGTGGCGGTGGGCAACTTCCGCAAGGAGGTCGTCAACGGCGCGATCCCGTGGGATGTCGCCATGCAGTCCGAGCGCCCCGCGCAGATGTGGTCGATGCGCCGTTCGGCTGGTTAATGGAGCCCGGTCGAGGGGTCCTCGCATCAATCCTTTGGCGGGCTCGAAAGTCACTCCACAACGACCGCTAGGAGGCGCCCCACAACCAGCAACGTCCTCGGTCGATCGACGTCAATCCGCCTCAAGCGATGCACGGGAGGGGCCTCTGGGCGTCTCTTCGGCAGACCCAAGCACCCCGCCCGGCGGCAATCTCACTGACTGGGGGGGGGCTAACGATGGCTGAGATCGCCAGCTTGGTGGTGGGCCACCCTCCGACGCGGGGGTCGTCGTGGTCGGCGTGGACGTCGCCGGAAGCACGGTTCAGCGCCTCATCGCAGAGAGCCAGCAGCGGCTCTCCGGGCTAGTCCGAGAGGGCCTGCTCGACGCTGGCTCGACCCCTCGGGGCCCTTGGCAACGATCTGAACGGGCATGCGTCCACCCCGCGAGGCTCGCTCCACGTATCGGATTCAACACCACCGGCGATCCCGCCTCGGGAGAGCACCTCCGGGGGTGTGACGTCCGTGCTCGGTGTAGCTGGCGTGTCAACTCGGCCACCTGACTACTGCCAGCCCCGGCGATCGTACAACCGCACAGGCGTAGCAAACCGTGTGCAGGGCGCCGCGATGTGCGACAGCCAGCTTGCGGTCGCGTGCGCAAGCGCCCCCGCTGGCGACAGCTCGGGATCGGCGCCGTGCCGGTTGGGTGACGCTGAGACAAGTAGCCCGACGTGGTAGGCCCCGGACCGGTTGCGCCAGAAACGTATCGATACCGCCTAGGGTTCCTGACCGGAACGCCTGAGGGCCCGAGGAGTGACGTGACTGTCAGTAGCAGTGCCATTAGCAACGCCTACGCGATGTTCGTCGGGCTACTCCGTCAGGACAAGTCGCCAGAGGCTGCCGAGGCGGCCATGCGCGATCTGATGCCTAACGACGAGCTGATACAAGCCGTCGTCAAGCGGTACCACGAGACGGCGCAAGGCATCATCGCCGCCAGGGATCCCAATACCCTGTCGGACCCAAACAAGATAATCCCTTGGTACACGGGGTCGCGCCCCGCGGACGACTTCTGGCCTGCACTCGAGCGGGCCCTCGCCGATGCCGGATCACTCGGACAGGTCGGACTCGAGTCGCTCGACCGCGCGTCCACGAAAGTGGTGGCGAGCCTTCCCGCGCCTTGGAGGAGGGAGTTCCGCGGCCGAGGGCTCGTCCTCGGATATGTGCAGAGTGGCAAGACGTCGAACTTCACGGCCGTGATATCAAAGGCCGCCGATGCCGGATACAGGCTGTTCATTGTCCTGTCAGGGATTCACAACAACCTGCGATGCCAGACTCAGGTTCGTCTGGATGAGCAGCTCGTTGGTCTGAATCCTAAGCGCTGGATCGGGCTCACGAGCGATGAAGCCGACTTCGGAAATCCGGGCAACGCCGACGCCCTTCTCGCCCAGGACCAGCTGAGAGTGCTGGCGGTGGTGAAGAAAAACAAGACCAGGCTCACCAACCTTTGCGAATGGCTGGAGAGTGCCTCAAAGTCGACGCGTCAAAACTGCCCCATCCTGATAATTGATGACGAAGCCGATCAGGCCAGTGTCAATACCAAGGGTGCGGACCGAGCGCAGATCAACAAACTTATCCTCCGCCTCCTGAACCAGCCAAAGGCAGCATACGTCGGCTACACCGCCACCCCGTTCGCCAATATCTTCATTGACCCGTCTGTCCCGGAAGACTTGTATCCGAGCGACTTTATTGTCGACCTTCCGCGGCCCGCTGCATACTTCGGCGCTGAGCGTCTCTTCGGGCGCGATCCCCTCACTGAGGAGGAGGCGGAGCAGGGCACGGACGGTCTGGACGTCGTTTCGGCGGTGCCCCTAGACGAGGCTGCAGACCTGCGGCCCCCGCGAAAGAAGGCCGATCGGGACCTGTGGCAGCCCAAGATCACCTCGACGCTTCACGAGGCGATCGCTTGGTTTGTGCTGGCTACAGCTACTCGGCGGGCGCGGGGACAGGGTGGGCGCCATTCCTCAATGCTGATTCATACCACACAGCTGTCGTCGATTCACTTTCGCTACAGAGATCCGATTGAGCAGGAGATTGAGAGGCTGCGCACCGCCACCGCACGACCAATGCTTCGGGAAGTTTGGGAGAAGCAGACGGCACGAGTCTCGGCAAGAGAACTCGGTGAGCTTTCCCTCACTTTCGAGGAAGTCGAGCGAGAGCTCTCTGGTGTGTTCAATGACGTGGAGGTCGTCGTCGACAACTTTCAGAGCACGGATCGACTCGACTATGGAGGCACCCCCAAGGTCGTCATTGTGCTGGGTGGAAACACCCTCTCTCGGGGCCTGACTCTCGAGGGCCTTGTCGTGAGTTACTTCTTGCGTACGGCGAGTGCATACGACACGCTCCTCCAGATGGGAAGGTGGTTTGGTTACCGCCCAGGCTACTCGGATCTGCCTCGCATCTGGATGACGCAGGACCTCGCCGAGTACTTCCAGTTCTTAGCGACCGTCGAGGCCGAGATAAGACTGGACATCTCCCGCTACGAGCGCGAGGATCTAACTCCTCGGGAATTTGCTGTTCGCGTGCGGACGCATCCGCAGCTTGCCATCACGTCAGCCTTAAAGATGAAGGCGGCTGAAGACGTTGCGGTGTCTTACAGCGGCAGGCGGATACAGACCATTCTGTTCAACCACCGAGACCGGGACTGGCTTGCTGACAACATCCGCGCGAGTCGGCGCCTGCTCGGAGCGGCCGAACGCGCGATCGCAAGGAGTCCGCGGGAAGCCGGCAGCAATCGGTACGTCTACGATGACGTCCCCGTCGGAGCGGTCCTGGACTTCCTCGGCGGCTACCGGTTCCATCAAGATGCCCAAGACCTGGTTGCTGACCGTATCGCTGACTACATCCGCCGACAGAACGGGTTCGGTGAACTGGAGCGATGGAATATTGCTGTAGTTACACGAGGACCTGACCACCTCGGCCGGAAGATCGACCTAGGTGGCGGCATCCCCCAAGTCGGTCTCATCAACCGTGCTGCGATGAAGATCGTGGCGAAGCCACACGCGAACATCAAGTCACTGATGTCGCACGAGGACCGTGTGGCCGATCTTGAGCACTTGGACGCGCCCACCGTGCGGGCGATGTCGGATGTGGAGCTCCAAGAGGCGCGGCCTGCAGGGGTAGGACTGTTGGTCCTCTACCCAATTGACAGGGACTCAAGGCCGCGGTTGAGGTCCAATTCCGCTGGCACTCAGGTGCGGACGGACTTGAGTGCCGTGGAAGACGTTATGGGCGTCGGCCTTGTTTTCCCTGAGGCTTCTGTCAAGGACTCGGCGGTTTCCTACAAGGCTGTCGGGCTGCCCTTGGGCGACGTCGAAGAATTCGATGATGCGGAAGAGCTCGAGCTGGTCGACATCGAGAGTATGGACACCGAGTCCAGCCTCAACGGCATCGAGGCATAGGTGCGCGACGACCTTACGGCAGCGTTCCACGCACTGTCCCAGTCCCGAGAAGCGGGTGAGCAGCTGATGCTGTCAGTCCTTCCGGTGACAACGCCTGAAGGAAGGGTGGCCGCGGCCCTCAGCTTCGAGGGGACTCGTCACCTCCTGGTGCCGATCCCCGTGGGGACACCCGTGGCGTCGGACCGACGATCCAAGTCAGTGACGATCGAGCGTAGAGAGTTGATTGTGGAAGGGGATCGTCGCCTCTACATCGACGTCGCTTGTCATCAGCCCGAGCTAGGTGACCTTTTTGAGCGCCTAGCGTCGGAGATCTGCGAACGCTTGGCAGCCAAGCCGCAGGACTATCTGCTTATCCCGAGCCGGACGCTATCCCGGTGGCGGCAGCTCTTGGAGGATGGCAGGGAGCCACTGTCGGCCAGTCAGCTCGTTGGTGTCTTCGGCGAGCTGTGGGTGCTGCGGCGGATGGTAGAAGTCGACCCACTTCGGCGGGTCGACCACTGGGGCGGCCCAAGCCGGGCGGTGCATGACTTCGGACGCGGAGGTATGGCGGTCGAGGTCAAGACTTCGACAGCTCGTAGCGGACGCATGGTGGAGATCCATGGTGCCGACCAGCTGGACGTCTCCTCTAATGGCAAGCTGGCTCTCGTCTATCTCCGAGTGCGTGAGTCCGCTGACGGGGTCAGTGTCGGAGGGCTTATTGCCGCCTTGGAAGCCGCCGGTGCCGATCCCGCAAGCTTGGATGAGCTGCTCACCGCCGCCGGGGTGCGGCATCGTCCCATGGGCCCCACGTTCGAGGTGGTCGAAGAGGCGTGGTTTTTAGTCGATGAGAACTTCCCTCGTATAACTCCATCGGCTTTCGTTGGCGGGATCGTTCCGGACGGCGTCCTGGCGCTCAACTACCGT
Organism: Blastococcus sp. TF02-09; assembly: GCF_003319105.1. Classification (GTDB taxonomy): domain Bacteria; phylum Actinomycetota; class Actinomycetes; order Mycobacteriales; family Geodermatophilaceae; genus Blastococcus. Next base: position 180,336 of record NZ_QOHH01000009.1, read on the forward strand.
CTCGACCTGTCGACCTCGCCGGCGCCCATGAGCGGCGCTGAGCAGTCGAGGTGGCTGAAGGAGTTGGCAGACTCGTGACGGAACTCGATCACTTCCCAGAGCCTCGCGCCGCACATGGTGGCTTGGCAGGCGAAGGGGCTCTCAACCTGCTCGGTAGGCCAGATCTCGACCCATTCGTGGTGCTTGTCCGAGAGGCTGTGCAAAACAGCTGGGACGCCCGGACCGGCGCTGGCCCGGTGACTGTCTCGGTCGAGCTTAACTCGGTTACTGACGAGCAGCGGAGCGCCCTGCGCTCCGACGTCTTCGCCAAGCTCCCTCCTAAGGGCGTCTACAGCGACGCCGTAGAGGGAGCGGACGTGGAGCTGTTCCGTCTTCTGGGGCAGAAAGATCTTCGTGTTCTCACGATTACTGATCGAGGAACCCGGGGGCTGGGTGGGCCGGTGAGGGCCGATCGGCCGGCGGAAGATGGCGATATTACGGACTTCGCGGATCTCGTTTTCAACATCGGTCAGCCATCCGACCGAGAGATGGGCGGGGGAACCTACGGCTTCGGCAAGACGATCAGTTACCTAGTCAGTCGGAGTCGCACTGTTCTCATCCACACCAGCACGGGCAATAAGGGCCGAACCCAACAGCGGTTGATCGCCCAGACGATCGGGCGCCAATACTCGTACAGGAACAGGAACTACACAGGACGTCACTGGTGGGGTGTCCAGAGGAATGACGGTTCAATCGAGCCCCTAATCGGTGATGCGGCTCGGCGCCTTGCAGCTCGAATCGGTCTACCCGGCTTTGCTACCTCCGAGACTGGCACGACGATTGCCATTCTGGGTCCGGATCTGGGTGGACAGTCTCCCGAACAGGTCTGCAACTACATCGCCGAGGCCATCGCTTGGAACTTCTGGCCCAAGATGGTTGCCAGTGACGGCAGTCGGCCGGACATGGTGTTCAACGTATCGATGGACGGTCGCACCGTGGAGGTTCCCGACCCTCGCCGAACGGCCCCCCTTGCGGCGTTTGCGCAGGCACTTGATGCCCTGCGCGCCTGTGACGACGAAGGGGCTTCGGCGGACGACTTCCCCATGCAGCGGGTCTCGAGGATTCGGTCCCAGAGGCCCAGCGCGGACCTCGGATGGCTGTCGATGAACGCCGTGCCGCTCGCGTCGCGGCAGCCGCTCGACTGTGGTCTGGATGATCATGAGCAGCCTCGGACCGCTGCCGCCTTCGAAGGGCCGGCTCACCATGTCGCTGTGATGCGTAGGGCGGAACTGGTCGTGCAATACCGTCCGGGTCCTGCACTTCCAGACAAGGGCTTGGAGTGGGCAGGCGTCTTCAGAACTTCCGTGGAGGCTGACGGCGCCTTCGCGGCCGCTGAACCACCCACTCACGACGACTGGAGGCCAAGCCTAGTTAGCGAGAGAAGGCAGCGGACATACGTCAACGTCGCCCTGCGAGACATCAAGGCCGCGGCTGAAAGCGCCTTCGCGCCTGCGTTACAGCAGAGCGGGGCCAAGGTTGAGGCATCCGGCGTCGTAGTTGCCGATCAGCTTGGAGAGCTGATCAGCCTCGCGCCTGGAACCGGCGCCTCACGACGGAGGCCTGCGATGGGCCGCCACCGGACGTCCGGAAGCCCTACGGCTCGCGTCGAGATCGGGCGCCGCTGGCTGGAGACCAGCGCCGATGGGCAATCCCACCTGTGCGTTGAGTTCGCCGTCGTTGCCCAGCAGGGGACCAAGGGCAGTCTGGTCTCCGCTGTGGTGGGTGCCGCTGGCCCGGACGGGGTCTCGATGGAGAGGGACGCTCCCCTGGGCGCCCCCGTACCTATCGTCCTGGGCTTCTGGAAGGGAAGCCGACAGGTCGGCGACCAGGCGGTGGAGGTGCCTGCCGATGATCGGGGGAAGTGGTGCCTGCGTGTGTTGCAACCCGCTGATGTGGGAACGGTGGTCGACTTGCGCGTTGAGCCGGCGGAGGGAGCGGCATGAGGCTTGTTGCGCTGCCGTACCTCCAAGTGGAGACACCGCCTGAGTGCGGGCCGTGGATTGTGGAGATGCGGGGGAGTCGACAACCGCTGCCCGACGTGCTCAAGGGGTGGGATTACAGCACCGCTCTGCGTCTTGAGTGCACTGTTCGGCTGTCTCGCCGTGAAATCCTGGCGGAGTGTGGCCTGTCGGAGGACGCAGAATTGTCGTTGGCTGTCAGGTGGTCTGCCTCGTCCACGAACGTTCGACGCCTCGGTTCACAGGTCCGCATCGAGGGAAGTCGCAGTCTTAACCTTGCGTTCGACGTGCCAGCTGGGACGGCGGGCGGAAGGCTCGCTCTCGAGCGCCTGATCGTCCTCAACCATGGAGGGAATGTTCGGCAGTCTCTGGCCGCGGAAAAGCCCGGTTCGGTGTTGTGGCGCGAGCCGCGCGACGATCAAGCCGTTTGCGCCCTTGAGGGCGACGCCGCGCGATTCCCGACGGATGTCATGGATTTCGAGCAGACAGGTCTCGGTGACGCAGGGGGCGTGTGGTGGCTGCACCATGACCTTTCGGACCTCGACGCGAACCCTTTGTCTTGCCTCCGCATACGGATCAATAGCGCGCACCCTGCAGGGAGCAGACTCGTCGACGGGAGTCCCGAGGCATCTGACGCGCGAAGCGCTCTCTACTGGGACGTGAACCGCCTGTTGGTACACGCGGCGCTGGACTCGGACGAATTCGTGACCGGCTGGGGAGCCTTCCGGGTCGGCTCTCTCGGCCACACGCTCGAGCAGCTGTGTCGTCGACTCTGGCCCTACCAGGACGCGCGGGCGCTGCGCGCCTCTCGAGCCAATGACCGAGGTCGATTCGAGGTAAGCCTGCAAGCTCGGGTCGGTCTGTTCACCGAGGCGGCTGGGTGACCGTCGTGTATGTCTATCCCCGCCTCTCCGAGCCCGCTGCCCGCCAGCTAATGGCGGAGTATGCCGAGCTGTCACCCGCTTCCCTCCGGGAGCGTGCCAGCTTTCGGCACCCTGAGGCGGCTCCAGTAGCCGTCGGAGGGCCTCCTGTGCCAGAGGAGGTTGTCGCGCACCTCGCTGCCGGCATCCGTGAGCTCGCCGACAGTCTCGGGTTCCCGGAGCCGCTCAACCGCGCGCACATCGGCGACTTCGACAGACCCGCCACCGCCCTAGTGCACGACCGGATGGCCATCCTTCCCTCCGATGCCGCGTCCGAGGAGGTGTGGAACTTCTTGTCCCTCGTAGTGCTGCCCGACGTGAGCGTGTGGCGTTGGCCGGCACGCGCGGAAGAGCGTTTGCTTGGTCGCCCGAGGAACGTCTTGCGCCGGCTGTGGTGGCGGGCAGAGGTGGTCGGTGTGGACCTCATCAATTGCGCAGATGGCCTCGGCGAAGACGAGCTGGTCAACATCATGGAGCGCCCCACCCTGGCCGCGGATCGGCGCCTAGCCCAGTTGATCGGGGATGCCATCGTCAAGAGCCCCCGCGTGAACGTGGCTCGCAGTGAGGTGATGCGAGACCTCGCTAAGCGAATGCTCAGAACGCAGGGCGCATTCTGCTTGGACGTCCTGACTGAGCAAGATCTGACAGTTGTGGTACAGCGAGCGATGCGCCAATCGTTGGTCGCCCTTGGTCTTCCCTTGGACAAATCCAAGCCTGTTGTCGAGTTGCCGCCGCCTGCTCCCACGCACGTGCCTCAGCACGCCGACGCCCCGCCGCAGTTCACGGTGGATCGGGGGGTTCCCACTTGGGCCGTCGTCTACGTTCCCGGCGAGGCGCATGGAAAGGCATCGCCCGCCAACTGTCGATTTCGACCAGACAGCCCCCTGGCCACTCGTTACGTGACCCGCTACTTCGAGAGCCTCATCCGGACCGAGGCCCCAGTACACCTCGAAACGCTCTACCAGTCCTTCCGCCGGGACTGGGATGTCGATCCGTACGTGGGAAACATGCCTGAGGCGCTGGATCGAGCCCTGCGGCGGTCATCCATAGGAGGTCAGCGCGTATCCGTTGGGGCAGATGGCTTCGTGCGAGTGCCCGGACAGAGCGTGGACGTGGTGCGCGTGCCGTACGACGAGGATCCACGTCCGCCACACCGAGTACCTCCGGAGGAGATCCGTCTCGCAGTCCAGCACCTGCATGACGAGCTGCCTGATGCGACGGCCGAGCTTCTTGCAGCTCGGCTGAGCGCCCTGTTCGGGTGGCCCTCGGAGGCTGAGGCGCGCAGACGCATGGGGGAAACGGTCGGAACTTGATCGGCCAGCGAGGGTCTCCCAGACCCCATCCTTCGACGTGTGTGACGTTCGCGGCCTAAGGCCTTGAGGGACTCACCCACGGCATATCGTGGCGAGGTGCCTCTTCCGGTGTGTGATGGGTGAGCGTCCCGCGCCGCGTGACTCGACGGTCAGTGCGCAGATGCAGCGGATGCCGCGCAGGGACACGAAGCCCGAGGTGGCTCTGCGCCGGGACTTGCATGCCCGCGGCCTTCGCTTCCGCAAGGGGTACGGGGGACTCCCCGGACGGCCTGACGTCGCCTTCACGCGGGTTCGCTTGGCCGTCTTCGTCGATGGATGCTTCTGGCACCGATGCCCGATCCACGCAACGGCGCCGAAGAACAATGCAGCGTGGTGGGCGGCCAAGCTGGATGCGAACGTCTCGCGTGACCGTCGGCAGGACCAGCAGCTCAGGGACGCGGGCTGGACTGTCATACGTGTCTGGGAGCATGAGCCCGTCGGCCTCGCAGCAGACCGCATCGAGGCGATGTGGCGGGCTCTCCTTGGCGAGCCGCCGAGGTCCTGAGCTGTAGGTGTGAGAACCTGGGCTAGTTCGTAGCGACAAGGAGTCCGTGTGCCATCCAGCCGTCATCGGTCCGTAGCTCCTTCTGCAGCACGTCTCACCGAGTCCCTTCGGGACATCGGCTACGACTTCCCGTCAGCTGTTGCAGATCTCATTGACAACAGCGTCATGGCGGGCGCCGAGTGCATCGACGTCGTTATCCGGTTCGACGGTGCGAACACCACTGTCCTCATCTGTGACGATGGGTTAGGGATGAGCGCGAACGGCCTTGTCGAGGCTCTGCGCTTCGGTAGTCGCCGAACGTACGACTCCAGCGATCTCGGCCGTTACGGGCTGGGACTCAAGACGGCTTCTCTCTCCCAGTGCCGGAGCCTCACCGTCGTCAGTCGTCGTGTCTCCGGCGGGACCACGAGCGCACGAGAGCTCAACCTAGACACGATCATCGAGTGGGACGACTGGCTGATTACAGCTCCCTCCAAGGATCGAGTCCGAGAGGCTGAAGCGCTCTTGGGCGAAAACTCGGGCACTGTGGTTGTTTGGCGCAATCTTGACCGCGTGCTACCGGAGCGCAGTCCCGAGGGTGGCTGGGCGCGTCGTAGAATTGAGACCTTGGCCAAGAAGACTGCCGACCACTTGGCGATGGTGTTCCACCGCTTCCTGGAAGGGGCGGCAGAGCGCCGGCTGACGATCACGGTCAACGGCGAGAAACTTGCACCTTGGAATCCGTTCGCGCCGGAAGAGGAACACACCCAAAGACTAGGCCTTCAAAGCTTTGAGGTCACGCTGGGTGAGACGGTCGGCCAAGTACGACTTGACCGTTACATCCTGCCCGCCAAGGAACGCTTCAGTACTGCCGCGCGGTTCGAAGAGCTGTCTGGGCCTCTGAAGTGGAATAGACAGCAGGGACTTTACATCTACCGCGGGGACCGGTTAGTGCAGTGGGGCGGCTGGGCTGGTATCCGGGGTATCGACGAACACCTGAAACTGGCGCGGGCGGCGCTCGATTTTGATACGGAGCTCGACGACCTCTTCCAGATCAACGTAGCGAAAATGCGCGTTTCCGTTCCCGGGCAGATCAAGCAGTTGCTGGAGCGTCCTATCAACGACCTTTGCATAGCCGCCAACCAGGTGTACAGGGACCATTCAGGACGAGGGCGCAGGGATGACCAATTGAGCGGTTCGCTGGGCGGGGGGCAGCTGCCGGGCACGACTGGGCTCGCTCTCAGGTCAGCCGCGTTACAGGCCGGCGAGTACGAGGCGCTTAAGCGGATTGCCAGCCGCCTTGAAACAGTCGCCCCGGATGTCTGGCGGGCCTTGGGATTTGCAGCATCATGACGGAGAGTGATGCGACGCCAATCGTGAAGATCGAGGGTGCCGTCTTGAGTGGGCACACAACCTCGGTACCCACCCGATCAAGACCGGGGTACGGGGTCAAGCTTGTACGCGGCCCGTTCCTGAAGCTCTCACCGCACCGTAGCCGTGCCACGACGCGCGAGGAGCTGCTTGACGTGGTCGGGCGGTTACGGGAGGAGTCGGCAGGGGTTCGCATAGCCGCGGACTTGTTCAGCGGCGCTGGGGGAATCAGCCTCGGACTCGAGCGAGCCGGGTTCACCACCGTCGTAGCCGTGGATCACTACTCCGAGGCCGTGGAGACGCACGCCCATCATTTCCCTGGCATGAGTCTCGACTGGGATCTCGCAGATGTCGATCGCATTGAAGAGCTGGCAGACTTGTTGACCGCTGTCGACGTGGATGTGATTGCCGGCGGTCCGCCTTGTCAACCTTTTTCCAAGGCCGGCCGGTCCGGCATTAGGCACCGAGTTCGACACGGTCTCCGTGACCCTCACGACGAGCGAAGGGATCTATGGCGGTCCTTCCTCGAGGTCGTTGATTTGGTCCGGCCGCCGGCTGTGCTGATGGAGAACGTCCCAGACATGGCCCTTGACCGCGAGATGTTTATCCTGCGGTCGATGGTGGAGGAACTCGAGGGCCTCGAATACGGGGTCGAAGAGCGTATTGTGGATACGTGGCGCTACGGCGTTCCGCAGTTCCGGCAGCGACTTATTCTTGTGGCACTTCGAGACGGCCTGAGCTTCACTTGGCCGGAGGAGGCGGCGGAGCGCGTCTCCGTTTGGAATGCCATCGGCGACATGCCTGAAGTCGAGGGCGGGTGGCGCCCGGACGGCGGCGCTGAGGGTTGGGCGGAGTACGAGGGTCCGGTGACCTCCTTCCAGCGCACAATGCGGAAGGGGGTAAAGGGGAGCGACCGACGGAAGCTCTACGACCACATAACTCGGCCAGTGCGGGAGGATGACGCCCGGGTATTCGAGCTCATGGACTCGAATACTCGATACTCGGATCTTCCATCCGACATGAAGCGCTATCGCGACGACATATTCGACGACAAGTACAAGCGTCTCGACGAAAACGATCTGTCCCGAACTATCACTGCCCACATTGCCAAGGACGGCTACTGGTATATCCATCCTAGGCAGGGTCGGACTCTCACCGTCCGCGAGGCGGCGCGACTTCAGACCTTCCCAGATTGGTACCGCTTTGCTGGGCCGCCGTCAGCTGCGTTCAAACAAATTGGCAACGCGGTGCCTCCCTTGCTCGCTGAACGTCTTGGCGGTGCGATCCGAGAGGCGCTGGACGCTCCCGAGAAGGCGAACGCGTCGACGAAGCAGGTCGCAACGTCTCTGTCCACTTGGATCAGCAACACAGCCCCGCGAGGTGTCCCTTGGCTGAGAGCATCGACTAGGTGGCAGGTTGTGTCGGCGGAACTTCTGTTGGACAGGGCAACGTCTGATGTCATCAAATTCGTCTGGCCGATCCTAGAGTCGTGGGCGACGCCGGAGGCGACGCAAGATAACGATGAAGCGCTCCGTGAGATTGGCATTCAGATCGGTCGAGGCGGTCGCGCTGTACAGCTGCTCGAGCTTGCCGACTGGCTCGTCGAACATCCTGGCGCCCTCGAGGAGATGGACTCGGCGGCCGCGATCCCTGTCGCTCCCTCCGCTGTCCTCGAACTGGCATCATTAGTGGTTCCTGTGAGTGGGGAGGAGGAGTCTGAGGAGCCCGTCCTAACCACAAAGGGAGTGCTCCGCGTTGCTGCCCGAGTCAGTGGTGACAATGTTGACCGGAAGAACCGGCTGACGGACGGGCGCCTCGGGGTTGCCCGACTGATCGGCTTTGGGCCCGACGCTCGCGCGGCACACCTTGCACTCATCGAGGTGGCTGCCAGTGTCTGTCGACCGGTCGAACCTCTCTGTGACGTCTGCCCGCTCCAGGACGTGTGCAAGAGCTCTCGCGCCGAGGAAAGACGGGCGTCGATGCTTTTCTAGCCCTGGGTGCGCACTTGTTCGAGGGTTCGACGCAAAGGGAAATGCGTGGCGCGGGGATCGTAAAGCCGACTTGGGTGTCACCTTAACGGCTGCGGCCCCGTAGAGGCGACTAGAGACTTGGTTAGGACGACGATTCGCGCGAGATCAGTCGGGCTAGTTTCTTCAAGGCTTTGCCCTCGATCTGCCGGATGCGTTCTCTTGTTACGCCAAACACTCGACCGATCTCGCCTAAGGTCATGGGATCCGATTGGAAACCATGGCGCATCCTCAGAATCTGCTCTTCCCGCGGGTGTAGAGAGCCCAAGACATCAGTGACGCTCGGTCCCAAAGCGGCGGTTTTCCCCGCGTGGTCCTCGACGACAAGCGTGGCGATTGACTCGGCGGTCGCTTCATCCGCGAGGAGGAGATCAAGGGCGACAGGCTCTCGGGCGTACTGCTGGATCTCCAGCACCTTCTCCGGGGTGAGGTCGAGCTCCTTGGCCAGCTCCTCCGGGGTGGGCTCGCGGCCCAGGTCCTGGAGCAGCTCGCGCTGGATGCGGCCGAGCTTGTTGATGACCTCGACCATGTGCACCGGGATGCGGATGGTGCGGGCCTGGTCGGCCATGGCCCGGGTGATCGCCT